>NZ_SDWV01000018.1 GCF_004137345.1 Nocardioides zhouii | reverse complement strand
GAAGTTAAGCCTTTCAGCGCCGATGGTACTGCAACCGAGAGGTTGTGGGAGAGTAGGACGCCGCCGGACATACATTGTGGAAGTGGGGTCACCTTCGGGTGGCCCCACTTCTGCATTTCCTGACCTGGTGCGGCGCCGGTTGCTGTGGCATTCCGTGCCCACTGGCCGTCCACAGGGAAGCGCTTCCGGACGTCGTCCACAGGCGCGTGATGCCGAGCTGCGCGGGTGTCGGTCTGCGCCGCGAGCCTTGGTCCCAGGAGGTGCACTGTGGCCAAGACACAGAAGAAGGAAGTGCAGGACCAGGTCGATGACGAGGTCGCCGCGAACGACGTACGCCTGGTGGGCCGGCTGACGGCTGAGCCCGTGGTCGTCGAGCTGCCGAGCGGAGACACCCTGGTGACGTTCCGGGTCTCGGTGCAGCGTGGCGCTGCACCTGGGAGCGCGGTGGCAGGACGAGCCGCGGGCCAGCGGGTCGACTCAGTGCCGTGCACCGCGTGGACCCCGCGTCTGCGGCGTAGCATCGTGGCCTGGCGCCCCGGCGATCTCGTGGAGGTCTCAGGGTCCGTCCGGTGCCGGTTCTACCAGGCGGGCGGAGCGACCCGCTCGCGCGTCGAGGTCGAGGCGTCGGCGGCCAGGATCATGCGTCGGTCAACGGCCGCATGATCGCGCCGAGGCTCGGCTTCGGCTGGAAAGACGTGGCCTTCTCGGGCAGGAGCCCGCCCGACTCTACGAGCGCGCGGACCTGGTCGAAGTCCGGGCTCGGCAGCAGCACGGCCGGTGACGAAGCGCTGGTGGCCGCCAGCGCGTCGTCGACGTTGTGGTGGTGGTCGACGCGCATCGGCTCGCGCGGCAGTCCCGGGAGGACCCGGTCGTGCAGCCAGGACACTGCGGCGTCGCGGTCGAGGTCACCCGGGCTGACGGTGTGCCACGTCGCCCCGTCGGTCAGGACCAGGTGGGTGCTGTCCAGGGCACCCAGCGCCCGTCGCCGGCCGTGCTCGGCGACGCTGGCACCGGCCGCCCTGGCGGCATCCACGAGCCCGTCGAGGGTCGTGCCGGGAAGCGTGCGGTGGATGGCGCCGAGGAACAGAGGAGTGTCGTCCTGGTCGACCAGCATGGCCAGCCCGGTGTCCCATGCGGTGCCGGGGTGCTCCTGCTGGAGGCGGAGGTAGGCGGCGTAGCGGTGGTGCCCGTCGGCCAGGAGGCAGCGGGTCTCGCTCAGCAGCTCGCCGATGCGGGCGAGCAGGTCGGCGTCGCGGATGGCCCAGATGCGTTGACGCTGCCCCGAGCGGTCGAGGTAGCGCCACTCCGGCCTGGCGCGCGTCACGCCGGCCAGCAGCTCGCGCAGCTCGGCGACGCCGTGGTGCACGAGGAGGATGGGCGCGGGGTTGAGGTCCATCTGGTGCATCCGGTCGGCCAGCTCGCCGGCCTGCTCGTGGTGGATGGCTTCGTGGGGCCAGACGGCGCGGTCGGCCATCGACGCGGAGCGCCGCGACATGGCGAGCGCACCGACGAGACCCCGGACGGTGAGTCCGCCAGCGGTGTACTCGTGCACGTAGAGCGCCGGCCCTGAATCGGCGATGGCGCGTCCCTGTTCGATCCAGTCGAGCAGCCGGGCAGCGACGTCGCGATAGGGTCGCGCGAGCGCTCGTGCAGACGCAGGATCGCCGACCCGGGCCGGTGCCAGCATGAGGGCACGGAACGGGAGGAGCTCGAGGGGCTTCGCGACGTACGGCGGTACGTCCCGGGCGAAGTCCATCGGAGCATCGTAGGGGGACACGCGTCCCAGTCCGGAGAGGGGTGGAGCATGCTCGAGGAGACGACGACTCCGATCGTGGAGGCGCACGACCTGGTGATGTTCGACCTGGACGGCGTGGTCTACGTCGGCGACACCGTCGTCGACGGAGCGGCCGAGCACATCGACCGGGTCCGGCAGGCCGGGTGCCACGTCGCGTTCGTCACCAACAACGCGTCGCGTACGCCGGACAAGGTGGCCGCGAAGCTCGAAGGCGTCGGTGTCGCCGCGACCGCCGGTGACGTCGTGACGTCCGCCCAGGCGGCTGCCCGGGTGCTGGTCGACGAGCACGGTGCGGGCGCCAAGGTCCTGCTGCTGGGCGGCGAGGGGCTGCGGGTCGCGCTGCTGGAGGCGGCCCTCGAGCCCGTGGACGAGCCGGACGGCGCGGTCGCGGTGGTCAGCGGCTACGGGCCGGACGTGCGGTGGCGCGACATCATGCGGGTCTCGACGCTCGTGCGCGACGGTCTGCCCTACGTGGCCAGCAACGCCGACATGACGATCCCGACGCCGTACGGTCTCGCTCCCGGGCACGGCGTCCTGGTGCGGACCATCTCCGGCTTCGCCGGAGTGGACCCGGTGGTGGCGGGGAAGCCGGAGAAGCCGCTCATGGAGGAGACGGTGCGGCGCGTCGGTGGCGACCGGCCGATCATGGTCGGCGACCGGCTCGACACCGACATCGAGGGGGCGCACGCGATCGACGTAC
This sequence comes from Nocardioides zhouii, assembly GCF_004137345.1. Taxonomy (GTDB): domain Bacteria; phylum Actinomycetota; class Actinomycetes; order Propionibacteriales; family Nocardioidaceae; genus Nocardioides; species Nocardioides zhouii. The sequence continues at coordinate 104,030 of NZ_SDWV01000018.1, read as the reverse complement.
CGTCGCTGCTGGTGCTCACCGGCGTCAGCTGGCTCGACGACCTCGTCGCGGCCACGCCCGAGCTGCGCCCGACGTACATCTCTCCGACGCTGGAGGGGCTCTTCGAGCCGCACCCGGTGCCGCAGGCTGTCGAGGGCGGCGGAGCCGAGCTCAACGGGTGGAGCGCGGCCGTCGTCGACGGTCGCCTGACGGTCAGCGGGGACGGCGCCGACGCCGACTGGTGGCGGGTGGTCGCCACCGTGTGCTGGCAGCACCTCGACGCGTCCGGGTCGCCGGTGGACCTCGGCGACACGACGCCGCCCGGGCCTGTCCGGCGCCTCGGTGCCGAGTAGGCTCGCCGCCATGGAGCAGCGACCGGAATCCACCGCGGACGGCGCCTCGACGGGCGTCGCGGCCGTCGATCGGGTGCTGGTCGACGTCGCGGCCGCCGCCGGCACGCCGGTGGCGGGACACGTTGCCGTCTTCGAGCGCGCCCACGAGCAGCTGCGCCGCGCCCTCGACGCCCAGCCGGACGCCCAGTCGTCGGCCGACGACACTGCCGACGGCGAGCAGGGCGCCTGAACCGACCGTGCCCCCTCGACGACTTCGACTGGACCAGGAGCTCGTCCGACGCGGCCTGGCCCGTTCACGCGAGCATGCGAGCGAGCTCGTCGCGGCCGGCCGGGTGACCGTGTCCGGAGCCCGCGCCACCAAGCCCGCGACCGGCGTGACGACCGACGTGGCGATCGTCGTACGCGAGGACCCGACGTCGGTGGACTACGTGTCGCGGGGTGGGCACAAGCTCGCGGGGGCGCTCGACGCCTTCGCCGCGCACGGGCTCACCGTCGCGGGCAAGCGGTGCCTCGACGCCGGCGCCTCCACCGGCGGCTTCACCGACGTGCTGCTGCGGGCCGGTGCCCGCGAGGTGGTCGCGGTCGACGTCGGCTACGGCCAGCTCGCCTGGTCGCTGCAGAGCGACGAACGGGTGCACGTGCACGACCGCACCAACATCCGCGAGCTCACCCTCGAGGTCATCGGCGAGCCCGTGGACCTCGTGGTGGGCGACCTGTCCTTCATCTCGCTCGCCCTCGTGCTCGACCCGCTGCTGTCCGTGACGCGCGAGGACGGCGAGCTGGCGCTGATGGTGAAGCCGCAGTTCGAGGTCGGCAAGGACCGCGTGGGCAAGGGCGGCGTGGTGCGCGACCTCGCGCTCCGGGCAGAGGCCGTGACCGCCATCGCCGACCTCGCCGCCGCGCGCGGATGGGGCGCGGTCGCGGTGACCGTCAGCCCGCTGCCCGGGCCGTCCGGCAACGTCGAGTTCTTCCTGCTGCTGCGCCGCGGGCCGGCTGCCGTCGATGCCGACGACATCCGCGCCGAGGTGGAGAGGGCGGCCCCACTGGGGGTGGCGGGTGAGAGGGTGGAGCCGTGACCCTCGAGACCCCTGATCCAACCGGTCGACGGGTCCTGGTGCTCGCCCACACCGGCCGGGCCGAGGTGCGTGAGGTCGCACGCGCGTGCGTCCAGCGGCTCACCGAGCACGGCATCGCCGTACGCCTCCTGGCGGCCGAGGCCGCCGACCTCGGACCGGGCGGCGGCGACGGCCTGGTCGAGACGACGCAACCCGACGACCTCCCGGGCGAGGGCTGCGAGCTGGTGCTGGTCATCGGAGGTGACGGGTCGATCCTGCGGGCCGCCGAACTCACCCACGAGACCAGCACGCCGCTGCTCGGCGTGAACCTCGGGCATGTCGGGTTCCTCGCCGAGGCCGAGCCGGAGGACGTCGAGTTCACGATCGCGGCGATCGTCAACCGCACGTACACCGCTGAGGACCGGCTCACGCTCGGCGTACGGGTGCTGGTGGGCAAGGAGGTCGTCTTCGAGACCTTCGCCCTCAACGAGGCGAGCGTCGAGAAGGCGGCCCGCGAGCGGATGCTGGAGGTCGTCGTCGAGGTCGACGGACGACCCCTGTCGAGGTGGGGCTGCGACGGCGTGGTCTGTGCCACCCCCACCGGATCGACGGCCTACAACTTCAGCGCCGGTGGCCCGGTGGTGTGGCCCGAGGTCGAGGCGTTGCTCATGGTGCCCCTGAGCGCGCACGCCCTCTTCGCGCGCCCGATGGTGGTGGCGCCGACCTCGGTGCTCGCAATCGAGGTGCTGTCCAACACCAGATCGGGCGTGCTGTGGTGCGACGGTCGGCGCACGGTCGACCTGCCGCCGGGTGCGCGGATCGAGGTCCGCCGCGGAGACCGCCCGGTGCGCCTGGTGCGCCTGCACGAGGCGCCGTTCACCGACCGGCTCGTGGCGAAGTTTGGCCTGCCCGTCGCGGGCTGGCGCGGTGCCGCCGAGCGGCGCTGGCGCGACGGCGGCGACCACGATGCTTGAGGAGCTGCGGATAAGTCAGCTCGGGGTCATCGACTCCTCGACCCTCGAGCTCGGTCCCGGACTGACCGTCATCACCGGTGAGACCGGCGCCGGCAAGACCATGGTCGTCACGGCGCTGGGCCTGCTGCTCGGTGGTCGTGCCGATCCCGGCGCCGTCCGCACCGGGGCCAAGCAGGCGCGCGTCGAAGGCGTCGTGTCGACGACGTCACTGGCCGGGTTCCGCGAAGCCGTGGAGGAGTCGGGAGGCGAGATCGAGGACGACCGGGTCGTGCTCGCGCGCAACGTCGCAGCACAGGGCCGCTCGCGTGCCTGGGTCGGCGGCGCGTCGGTGCCGGTGACCGCGCTGGCCGAGATCGCCGAGCCGCTCGTCGCCGTGCACGGCCAGTCCGACCAGCACCGGCTGCTGCGTGCCGGCGCCCAGCGCGCGTCGCTCGACCGCTTCGGTGGTGCGGCGCTGGCCACGACGTCGGAGGCGTACGCCGGTCTCTGGGCCGAGCTCGCCGCGACCGAGCGCACCCTGGCCGAGGTGCTCGGCTCCACCCGCGAACGTGCCCGGGAGGCCGACCAGCTCCGGTTCGGGCTGGAGGAGGTCGAGGCCGTCGACCCCCGGCCGGGGGAGGACGTCGAGCTGGCGGCCGAGGAGAGCAGGCTCGGGTTCGCCGACACCCTGCGCACCGCCGCCGAGACGGCCCGGGAGGCGCTGTCGAGCGAGGAGGGCACCCCCGACGCGCTCGGCACCACCAGCACGGCCCGCCACGCCCTGGACGGCGTCCGCGAGCACGACGCCACCGCGGGCGAGCTGGCCGACCGGATCACCGAGCTCGGCCACCTCCTGGTCGACGTCGCCGGCGACGTGGCGTCGTACGCCTCGAGCCTGGACACCGACCCGGCCCGCCTGGCCGGCGTCTCGGAGCGCCGGGCTGCGCTGACCGCGCTGACCCGGAAGTACGGCGAGACGATCGACGAGGTCCTGGCGTGGGCCGAGGACGGCGCCAAGCGCCTCCTCGACCTCGAGGACGCGGACGGCCAGGTCGGCGAGCTGGAGGCACGGCGCGACCGACTGCGCGCCGAGCTGGGTGTGCTGGCCGCGACGCTCAGCGGGCAGCGGGCGGAGGCCGCGACCCGGCTGGGTGTTGCCGTCAGCGACGAGCTCACGTCGCTCGCCATGCCCCATGCGACCGTGACGATCGCCGTCTCCCAGCAGGAGGCACCCGTTCCGGAGACGCCCGGGGGACCGGTGCTCCGCGTGGACGGTCGCTGGTTGCGGGCCGCGTCGCACGGCGTCGACGACGTCGAGTTCCTCCTGGCCGCCAACACCGGCGCCGATGCCCGCCCGCTGCACAAGGGCGCGTCCGGCGGTGAGCTGTCCCGCGTGATGCTGGCGCTCGAGGTGTCGCTGGCCGAGACGGGCTCGGTGCCGACGTTCGTGTTCGACGAGGTCGACGCGGGCGTGGGCGGCAAGGCGGCGATCGAGGTCGGTCGACGGCTCGCCGTGCTGGCCCGTACGTCGCAGGTCCTGGTGGTCACCCACCTGCCCCAGGTGGCGGCGTACGCCGATCGCCACGTGGTCGTGCACAAGTCCAGCGACGGGTCGGTCACGACCTCCGGCCTGGTGACCCTCGACGAGGCGAGCAGGGAGCAGGAGCTGTCCCGGATGCTGGCCGGCGTCGAGGACTCCGACAGCGCCCGCGCCCATGCCCGTGAGCTCCTCGCCGCCGCCGCGCCCGAGCGGGCGTGCCTCCCCGAAGGGCACCGAACCGGCTGACACCATGGCTCGGTCATGAAGTTCGCAGTCCGCTCCCGCCCCGCCCCCACACTCCCCGGTGTCCACGGTCCCGCCCGGCTCCACCGGCGTACGGCCAGCCTGCTGCCTCGGCTCCAGGCCGGTGACGTCGCCTTCCTCGACCACCTCGACATGGACCGCGACACCGCCCAGGCGCTGATCGACGCCGGTGTCGTCGCCGTCGTGAACGCGAGCCCGTTGATCTCGGGGCGCTACCCCAACCTGGGGCCGGAGCTCCTCGTCCAGGCGGGCATCACCGTCGTCGACAGCGCCGGGCTCGAGGTGTTCGACCGGCTCGAGGACGGGACCGCGGTCCGTATCGATGCAGGCGTGGTGCACGCTGGCGAGACGCTGATCTCGCCCGGCCGTGAGCTCACAGCCGACGTCGTGCGCGCCGAGATGGGCAAGGCCCGCTCCGGGCTGACCGCCCAGCTCGAGAGCTTCACGCACAACACCACCGAGTTCCTCCGTCGCGAGCAGGACCTGCTGCTGCACGGCCATGGGATCCCGCGGACCGCCACCGACATGGCCGGTCGCCCCGTGGTCGTCGCGGTGCGCTCCCACGGCTGGGAGGAGGAGCTGCGCGGGATCCGACCGTTCGTGCGCGAGCAGCGTCCTGTCCTCATCGGGGTCGACCGCGGCGCAGACGCGCTCGCGGAGGCGGGCCATCGACCCGACGTGGTCGTGCTGACCGGTGACGGCGACGACCAGCCCGGCGCGGCCGTGCTGCGCAAGGCACGTGACGTGGTGGTGCTCGTCGAGCGCGGCTCACCCCGGAGCGCGACCGAGCACCTGGAGCGGATGGGCATCCGCCCGCTGCGCTTCGAGACGACAGCGACCACCGAGGACGCCGCCCTGCTGCTGGCGTCCGGGCACCACGCCTCGCTCATCGTGGGCGTGGGCATGCACGCGACCCTCGCCGAGTTCCTGGACCGGCGCCGGGTGGGCCTCGCGAGCACATTCCTGACCCGGCTCAAGCTCGGCCCCGACCTGGTCGACGCGACCGCCCTCCCGCGGCTCTACGACGGCGCCGTACGCCCCCGACACCTGCTGGGCGCGCTGGTCGCCGGGGTGCTGGCGGTCGGCGCGGCCATCAGCGTGACGCCCGTGGGGCAGCAGTGGGTCGACGACGTCTCGCCGGTCGTCTCCCGCACCACCACCGACCTGATCGACAACGTCCGAGGAATGCTCCAGTGATCACCCTGCGTCACCACGTCCTGACCATCGTCGCCGTCTTCCTGGCCCTTGCGGCCGGGATCGTGCTCGGCGGCGGACCCCTCTCAGACGTCGGCCCCGCCGTCACCGCTTCGAGCAACGACCGCGCGGCCACCCCTGCCGACGGCAGTGCCGGGGCCGACTACACCGAAGCCTTCGTCTCGGCCCTCGGTCCGCCGATCCTCAGCACGCGGCTGGCCGAGCGCTCGGTGGCGATCGTCACCGTGCCGGGCGCCGACGAGCAGGTGGTCACGGCGCTGGCCGGGCAGGTGGAGGCCGCCGGCGGCACGGTCACCGCGCGCTACGACCTGGGCGCGGACCTCGTGGACCCGGCCCAGAAGTCCCTCGTCGACACGCTCGGCAGCCAGCTGCTGACCCAGCAGGCCGCCGACGCGGTCACCGCCGACGCGTCGACGTACGACCGCATCGGGCAGCTGATCGGGCTCGCAGTGGCCAGCAAGGTGGCGGAGGGCGAGGACCGCACCCGCAAGGCACGGGCCATCGCCGACGCGGTGAGCGGCGCCGGACTGATGACGCAGCCCGACGACGTCTCGCGGCGCGCCCCGCTCGTGCTGCTCGTGCTCGGCGACGACGCCGGCGACGAGGGCTCGGACGCCATCCTGGCGGGTCTGGCCGAGGGTCTCGCGGCCCAGGCCACGGGCGTCGTGGTCGCCGGCACCCTCGCGGACGGGGGCTCCGGACAGCTCGGGCGGCTCCGCGCCGACCCGGCCGCCGCCAGCGTCGCAAGCGTGGACGGCGTCGACACCGTGGCCGGTCAGGTGGCCGCGATCATGGTCCTCCAGCGCTCGCTCACGACTCCCGGCGGCTCCTTCGGTGCGTCGGGTGCCGACGGCGCCGTCCCTCTCGGGTAGGATCGAGGCCCGTGAAGAACCCCACGCCGACCAAGCACGTTTTCGTGACCGGAGGCGTCGCCTCCTCCCTCGGCAAGGGGCTCACCGCCTCCAGCCTCGGCAACCTGTTGAAGGCGCGCGGACTGCGCGTCACGATGCAGAAGCTCGATCCCTATCTCAACGTGGATCCGGGCACGATGAACCCGTTCCAGCACGGCGAGGTCTTCGTGACCAATGACGGCGCGGAGACCGATCTCGACATCGGGCACTACGAGCGGTTCCTCGACACCGACCTCAACCAGATCGCCAACGTGACGACCGGCCAGGTGTACTCGACCGTCATCGCCAAGGAGCGTCGCGGCGACTACCTCGGTGACACCGTGCAGGTCATCCCGCACATCACGAACGAGATCAAGGACCGGATCCTCGCCATGGGCGGGCCGGACATCGACGTCGTGATCACCGAGGTCGGTGGCACGGTCGGCGACATCGAGTCGCTGCCGTTCCTCGAGGCCGCGCGCCAGACCCGGCACCAGATCGGTCGCGGGAACTGCTTCTTCATCCACGTGTCCCTGGTGCCCTACATCGGCCCGTCGGGCGAGCTGAAGACCAAGCCGACCCAGCACTCGGTGGCCGCGCTGCGCTCCATCGGCATCCAGCCAGACGCGATCGTGTGCCGGGCCGACCGCGAGCTGCCCGACAGCATCAAGCGCAAGATCGCGCTCATGTGCGACGTCGACGACGACGCCGTGGTCACCGCCGCCGACGCGCCGTCGATCTACGACATCCCGAAGGTGCTGCACCGCGAGGGCCTCGACGCCTATGTCGTACGACGCCTCGACCTCCCGTTCCGCGACGTCGACTGGACCACGTGGGACGACCTGCTGCGCCGGGTGCACCACCCGTCGGAGGAAGTCACGGTCGCGCTCGTCGGCAAGTACATCGACCTGCCCGACGCCTACCTCTCGGTGAGCGAGGCGCTGCGCGCCGGCGGTTTCGCCCACGAGGCCAAGGTCAACATCCGCTGGGTCGCCTCCGACGAGTGCGAGACCGAGGCCGGCGCCGCCAAGCAGCTCGCCGACGTCGACGCCGTGCTCGTGCCGGGCGGCTTCGGCGTACGCGGCATCGAGGGCAAGCTCGGCGCGCTGCACTACACCCGCACCCACGGGATCCCGACGCTCGGCCTCTGCCTCGGCCTGCAGTGCATGGTCATCGAGTACGCCCGCAACGTCGCCGGCCTGGGCAAGGCCGGGTCGACCGAGTTCGACCCCGACACCGTGGAACCCGTCATCTCGACGATCGAGGAGCAGAAGAAGTTCGTCGACGGCGCCGGCGACCTCGGCGGCACCATGCGCCTCGGCCTGCAGAAGGCCACGCTCGCCGCCGGCAGCGTCGTGCGGGCGACGTACGGCGCCGAGGTCATCGAGGAACGCCACCGCCACCGCTACGAGTTCAACGACGCCTACCGCGAGACCCTCGCCGAGGCGGGCCTGGTCTTCTCGGGCATCAACCCCGAGCTCGGGCTGGTCGAGTTCGTCGAGCTGCCGGCCGACGTGCACCCCTACTACGTCTCGACGCAGGCGCACCCCGAGCTCCGCTCGCGGCCTACGCGCCCCCACCCGCTCTTCGCGGGACTCATCGGTGCCGCGATCGAGCGGCAGCGCTCCGAGCGGTTCCCGATCGACGAGACCGGGCTCCGCCGCAAGGACGACGAGGACTGACGCGGACGGGCACGAAGCGCCCGGTCAGCCCTTTCTAGCGCGAGGAAGTGCCCGGTCAGAGCTGGCGGGCCTGCAGGATCCGGCGCAGCACGAACGAGTTCGCGCGGAGCTGGTTGCGGGCGTACGCCATCAGGCCGGTGTCGTCCGCGGCCGCCTCGGCGGCGGCGAGGAACGACGCGTCGCCCGCACCGAGGGGGAACATCGACCGGATCGTGAGGCCCTGGTTGAGCAGCCCGCCCTTCAGCGTGTGGAGCTCGTCGAGGTAGCGGTGCGTGTACGGCGCGAGCAGCTCCGCCTGTCCGGGGCGCCAGAAGGTCGAGCCGAGGACCAGGGTCTCGCGGCTAGCGGGCACAGCGTAGTCGACGAAGAACGCGCGCCAGACCTCCTCCTTGGCCTCCGCGTCGGGGCGGGCGGCCAGCACCGCGAGGCGGCGCATCCCGGCGTCGGGGTCCGGGTCGGACTCGAGCAGCCGGGCGACCCGGTCCTCGTCGTGGTCGCCGAGCTCGGAGCGGCGTACGAGGATCCGCCAGGCGAGGTCGAGGTCGGTCGCCTTCGCAGCGGCCTCGTCGAGGACGGACCAGTGCGCGTCGGTGGACGCGGAGGCGGCGAGCGTACGGAGGGCGGCCTGCCGGGCGTCGGGGAGGTCGACGAGCCCGACGACCGTGTCGGCGAGGCTCCGCAGCAGGCCGGGGGACTCGGCGGCCGGCGCCCATCGGTCGGCGACCAGGAGCGCCTGGCCGAGGAACGGCTCGACGAGGGCAGGGCTGGTCTCCGAGGCCAGCGCGCGGGTCAGGGCCGCCGAGACGTCGCGCGGGGCGACGTCGCCCAGCAGCAGCAGCTGGCCGGCGGTCGCGCCGACGAGGGCGCGGTCGAGCGGGTCGGTGAGCTGGTCGATCCGCGTGAGCATCTGCTCGAGCGAGGTGGCGTCGGGCTTGACGGCCGCGAACGTGAAGTCGCCCGCGTTGACCAGCCGCAGGTCACCGGCGGGGAGCTCGACGGGGGTGCGCGAGCCGGTGACCTCGTGCGAGGAGCGGCCGACGGCCACCAGCTGGTCGCCGGACGTGTCGAAGACCGCGATGTCGAGGTGGTGGGGCCGCGGCTCCTGGTCGTCGGTGGTCGTGACGACGAGCTCGTCACCGACGAGCGAGATCACGTCGGCACCGGCCTCGTCGAGCCAGGCCTTGGTCCAGGCCGAGAGGTCGCGACCCGAGGCACGGGCGTAGCAGTCCATCAGGTCGTCGAGGCGAGTGTTGGAGAAGGCGAAGCGGCTGAAGTAGTCGCGCAGTCCCTCCACGAACGCGTCCTCGCCGATGTAGGCGACGAGCTGGTGCAGGACGCTCTGGCCCTTCACGTAGGTGATCGCGTCGAAGTTGGCCATCGCGGCCGAGACGTCGGCGACCTCGCTGCGGATCGGGTGGCTGGCCGGGCTCATGTCCATCTCGTAGGCGGTGCGCTTGGACACGGCCAGGAAGGTGGCCCACTGATCGGTGAACTCCGAGGCACCGGCCATGCCCCAGTTGGCCGCCCACGACGCGAACGCCTCGTTGAGCCAGAGGTCGTCCCACCACTGCATGGTGACCAGGTCGCCGAACCACATGTGCGCCATCTCGTGAAAGATGAACTCGGCGCGGACACTGCGCTGGGCGTGGGTCGGGGGAGTGCGGAAGAGCTGGCCGTCGCCGTAGGTCACGCAGCCCCAGTTCTCCATCGCGCCACCGAGGTTGGGCACGAAGACCTGGTCGTAGCGCGCCTGCGGGAACGGGAAGGCGAAGCGCTCGCCGAAGAACGCGAGGCCCTGGCGGGTGAGGGTGACGAGCTCGTCGAGGTCGCGCTCCAGGACGGGCACGAGCGACTGGCGGCAGTAGAACCCGAGGTCGTAGCCGTCGTGCTCGCGGCGTACCTCGTGGAACGGACCGGCGTTGACCACGACGACGTACGTCGACAGGCGCGGGGTGTCGGGGTAGGTCCAGACCTTGGCGTCCGAGGACTCGGCGTCCTCGATCGACTCGGGCGCGCCGTTGGAGGTGACGACCCACGAGGACGGCGCCGTCACCACGAAGCGGTGCGGTGCCTTGAGGTCGGGCTGGTCGAAGCAGGCCCAGACACGCCGGGCCTCGTCGGGCTCGAGGCTGGTCCAGACGTAGACGAGCTTGTCGGTGGGGTCGACCGTGCGCAGGATGCCCTCGCCGGTCGCGGTGTTGGTGGTGCTGGCCTCGACGACGAGGACGTTGTCGGCAGCCAGTGCCGGCAGCGGCAGGCGCCCGTCGGCGGCCTGCGAGACGTCGACGTCGGCACCGTTGAGGGTCGCCCGGCTGACGTCCATCGCGACGTCCACGAAGGTGGTCGCTCCGGGCTCGCTGCACGTGAAGGTGATGGTGCTTGTCGAGGCGAACACCTCGCCTTCGAGCAGGCCGGTCATGTCCACCGCGATGTCGTAGCGCTGCACCTCGAGGAGGGCCGAGCGGGTCGCTGCTTCGTGCTGGGTGAGGCTCAAAAGGCTCATGCACGTACTCGCTTCGCTCCGTGCGCGCATGAGGCACATGTCGCCCTGGACTGGATGATTCGCTCGCTGCGCTCACTCATGCGCCTGACCGTACCTACTGTGTCCATCCGCGCTAGCGTGCGGGGCATGTCGACCCCGCCCGCAGCCGGGCCCGCAGAAAGTCCTGTCGAACCGCTCGCCGACCGGCCGATGTCCTGGCCCGTGGTGTCGAGCCGGGACCTGCACCGGGACGGCTGGGTGGTCGCGCTGCGCGAGGACGTGATCACCCGTCCCGGGCACCCCGAGGAGTTCAGCCGGCTCAGCCTGGAGCACCCCGGAGCCGTGATCGTGCTGGCCGTGGACGACGAGGAGCAGGTCGTGCTGCTGCGGCAGTACCGCCACACCAGCGGTCACGAGTTCGTCGAGCTCCCGGCCGGCCTCAAGGACGCGGGCGACGAGCCGGCCGTCGAGACGGCCAAGCGCGAGCTGCGCGAGGAGGTCGAGCTCGAGGCGTCGGACTGGCGGCTCCTGCTCAGCACGTACGGGAGTGCCGGGATCAGCGACGAGGTGCATGACATCTTCCTGGCCCGCGGACTGTCCCACGCACCGCGCGGCGACTTCGAGATGCGCCACGAGGAGGCCGAGATGCAGCGCTTCCGGGCACCGATGGCCGACCTGCTGGAGGCAGTGCTCGAGGGCCGCGTACGGCAGGGTCCGCTGGCCCAGGCAGTGCTGGCCTACGCCGTCCTCCGGCAGCGCGGGGCCCTGGACGGCGGCTGAGCGCTCCCGGGAGTAGTCTCGCTCCCGCTGTGAGGCGAGCCACACCCGTGGCCCCTCTTTCATCACGTAGGAGCAAGGTATGAAGGTCGGCGTACCCAAGGAAGTCAAGAACCGCGAGTACCGCGTGGCCCTGACCCCCATCGGCGTGCACGAGCTGGTCCAGCACGGGCACGACGTGGTCGTGCAGAAGACCGCGGGCGAGGGTTCGCTCATCCCCGACGCGGAGTACATCGCGGCCGGCGCCACGATGCTCGACACGGCAGACGACGTGTGGGGCACGGCGGACATGATCATGAAGGTCAAGGAGCCCGTCGCCGAGGAGTACCACCGGATGCGGGAGGGCCAGACCCTCTTCACCTACCTCCACCTTGCCGCGGACAAGCCGCTCACCGAGGAGCTGATGGCGCGCAAGGTCACCGCCATCGCGTACGAGACCGTGCAGCTGCCCTCCGGCGGGCTGCCGCTGCTCTACCCGATGTCCGAGGTTGCCGGCTGCCTGGCACCCCAGGTCGGCGCGTACTCCCTGATGAAGGCACAGGGTGGTCGCGGTGTCCTGATGGGCGGCGTCGGCGGCGTCGCCAACGCGAAGGTCGTCATCATCGGTGCCGGTGTCTCGGGCCAGAACGCGGCCAACATCGCGCTCGGCATGGGTGCCGACGTGACCCTGCTCGACACGGACCTCGACAAGCTCCGGATGTCGTTCTGGCGCTACAACAACCGCGTCCACGGCCTCGCCTCGTCCAAGCTCGCGGTCGAGCAGCAGGTGATGGAGGCCGACATGGTGATCGGCGCTGTCCTGATCCCGGGTGCCGCGGCTCCCAAGCTGGTCAGCAACGACCTCGTGTCGCGGATGAAGCCGGGCTCGGTGCTCGTGGACATCGCCATCGACCAGGGCGGCTGCTTCGAGGACTCCCACGCCACGACGCACGACGACCCGACGTACGAGGTCCACAACTCGGTCTTCTACTGCGTGGCCAACATGCCGGGTGCGGTGCCCAACACCTCGACGTACGCGCTCACCAACGCGACGCTGCCCTATGCGGTGGCACTCGCGGACAAGGGCTGGGCGCAGGCCTGCCGTGACGACGCCAGCCTCGGGCTCGGCCTCAACACCCACGCCGGCCAGCTGACCTACGCACCCGTCGGCGAGGCGGTCGGTATCGAGTCGGTGGGACTCGACAGCGTCCTGGGGTGACATCCAGTTGACTGGCGGGGTGACGCTGGGCCGCGCCGTACGCACGTATCTCGACCACCTCACGGTCGAGCGCGGCCTGGCGGTCAACACGCTCAGCTCCTACCGGCGTGACCTGGGGCGCTACGACGAGTTCCTCGCGACCCAGGGCATCGACGACCTGGACGCGGTCACCGAGCAGACGGTGGCCGCGTTCCTGGTCAGCCTCCGGGAGGGGAGCGAGGGCCACCCGCCCCTGAGCGCCACCTCGGCCGCCCGGACGGTGGTCGCCGTACGCGGCTTCCACAAGTTCGCCGTCTCCGATGGGCTCGCCGTCGCCGACCCGGCCGCGGCGGTGAAGCCACCCACGCCTGCCAAGCGGCTGCCGAAGGCGCTCCCGCTGTCCGACGTCGAGGCGATCCTCGAGGCGGCCGGCGCCCCCGATACGCTCCTGGCGCTGCGCGACCGGGCGCTGCTCGAGCTGCTCTACGGGACAGGTGCCCGCATCTCGGAGGCGGTCGGCCTCGACGTCGACGACCTCGACGCGGTCGACGGCACGGTGCTCCTGCGCGGCAAGGGCGGCAAGGAGCGGCTGGTGCCGGTGGGTGGCTATGCGCGTGAGGCGGTCGCCGCCTACGTCGCCCGCGCCCGTCCGGAGCTGGTCGGCACCGGACGCGGGGGGCCGGCCATGTTCGTGAACTCGCGCGGCGGCCGGCTCTCGCGCCAGAGCGCCTGGGCGGTGCTGGTGAAGGCGGCGGAGCGGGCCGGGGTGACGGCGTCCGTGTCACCCCACACCCTGCGCCACTCGTTCGCGACGCACCTGCTCGACGGTGGTGCCGACGTACGCGTCGTGCAGGAGCTGCTCGGTCACGCGTCGGTGACCACGACGCAGGTCTACACGCTCGTCACGGTCGACAACCTGCGTGAGGTCTTCGCCACGGCCCACCCTCGGGCACGAGAATGACGATCCGCCTGCGGTTGCTCGGGCCGCCCACCTGGGACGGCGCGCCCCTGGTCGGCGCCCGCCCGCAGGCGCTGCTCGCCGCGCTCGTCCTGGAACCACGGGGCCTGGCCGTCGCCCAGCTCGTTGAGCAGGTCTGGGACGACGAGCCGCCGGCGACGCCGGGCAAGGCCCTGCAGGTGCTGGTCTCCCGGCTCCGTGCCGCGACCTCGGCGCGGGTGGTCGACCTGACGGAGAGCGGCTACCGCCTCGGGCTGGAGCCCGAGGAGGTCGACGTGCTGGCGCTCGGCCTGCAGGTCGCCGAGGCGCGTGAGGCGCTCCGGTCGGGCGACGCGGTGCGGGCGGCAGAGGTGGCCGAGCGCGCCCGCTCGTGGCCCGAGCCCGCGCAGGACGACACGACGGGCCCTCTCGCCCGGCTCCGCGCGCTCGCCGCGCGTACGCTCCTGCCGGCCGACGACGTGCTGGGCCGGGCACTGGCGCGCCAGGGCCGCCACGGCGACGCCCTGCCCTTCCTCGAGGCGGCTGCCGAGCGCTGGGTCGACGACTCCGGCGTGCTGGTCGACCTGCTGCGCACCATGGCGGCGATCGGCGGACCCGCCGTCGCGCTGGGCCGCTACGAGACCTACCGCGAGGACCTGGCCGACCGCCTCGGGGTCGACCCCGCGCCTGAGCTCCAGCACCTGCACCGCGAGCTGCTGGCGGCCGACGACCCGGTGCGTACGGGGCTGCGCTACGACGGCGCCGGACTGCTGGGGCGCGAGGCGGACCTGAACCGGCTCCGCGCAGCCCTCGCGTCGTCGCGCCTGGTGACCGTGCTCGGTCCGGGAGGGATCGGCAAGACCAGCGTGGCCCAGGCGCTCGCCCGCGAGTCGGCGCTGCCGAACGTACGCGTGGTCGAGCTGGTGGGCGTGGGCGCAGGGGACGACGTCGTGGCGGCTGTCGGTGCGGGTCTCGGCGTGCGTGGCTCGGTGACGACGAGGCCGGTGCTCACGCCCGCGCAGCAGGCCGACGTACGCGGTCGCATCGCGCAGGAGCTCGACGCCGGGCCGACCCTCCTTGTCCTCGACAACTGCGAGCACGTCCTCGAGCCGGTCGCCGCCCTGGTGGCGTTCCTGCTCGCGACCACCCGCGACCTCCAGGTCCTCGCCACCAGCCGGGCGCCTCTGCGGCTCGCGGCCGAGCGCGCGATGCCGCTCAGCCAGCTCTCCGCGACCGATGCGGAGCTGCTGTTCGTCCGCCGCGCCTCGGCCACCCGTCCGGACGCGGTGCTCGACCCGGCAGCCGTGCGCGAGGTCGTCGCCCGGCTCGACGGCCTGCCACTGGCTGTCGAGCTGGCGGCCGCCCGCGTGCGCTCGATGACCGTGAGTGAGGTCGCGGCCGCGCTGGACGACCGGTTCGCGGCGCTCCGCAGCCGCGACCGCAGCACCCCCGAGCGCCACCGCACCCTCGAGGCGGTGATCGCGTGGTCGTGGGACCTGCTGGCAACCGACGAGCAGCGTGCCCTCGCCTGGCTGTCGGTGTTCCAGGACGGGTTCGACCGGTCCACCGCGACCGCCGTCCTCGGACCCGGTGGGCCCGACCTGGTCGACGCGCTCGTCGAGCAGTCCCTGCTGGTGATGGGCGAGGACAGAGGGAGCTCCCGGTTCCGGGCGCTGGAGACGATCCGGGAGTACGCCGCGTCACGGCTGGCCGCGGCGGGCGAGCACGACGAGGCCATCGCAGCCCAGCGGCGCTGGGCGGTCGACCTTGCGGACCGGTCCGCCGACCTCGTCATCGCCGACGACCAGGTCGAGCTGGTGGACGTCCTGGTGCGGGAGCAGAACAACCTCACCGACGTGCTGCGCCACGGCCTCACCGTCGGCGATCGCGAGGTGGTCGCGCGGCTGGTCGCCCTGCTCGCCAGTCTCTGGACGATCACGGGCGACCAGCCCCGCGTCTTCGCGATCTGCGACCCGTCGACCGAGCTGCTGAGCGGCTGGGAGGTGCCCGACGGGCTGTTCGACCAGGCCGACGAGGCGGCCGGTGTGCTGATGATCCACCTCAGCTGGATGCCGGGCGTCGACCTGGGCGGCCTGCGCGACCTGCTCCTGCAGGGAGACCAGCCGGTCGGCACGTGGGGCCTCATCGCGCACACGGTCCACGTCACCACCGAGCCGCCCGACACTGCGACCCGCCTCGCCGAGGTCGCCGCCCGGCAGTCGCGGCCGGCGCAGGCCGGGGCACTGCTGATGTGGGCCTCGATCGTCGCGGAGAACGTCGGCGACGTCGAGGCCGCACGGGCCCGCGCGGAGGAGGCACTGGCACTCGGGCACCTGCCGCCGTACATCACGGCGTCGCTCCACGCCGAGCTCAGCCAGCTGGCGATGGCCGTGGGGGAGCACCGCCGGGCCGCCCAGCACGCCGAGATCGCCTGGCCGCTCCTCGAACGGGTGCACTCGGTGACCGACGCCTACAGCTTGCGGATGGCCACGGCGATCTCGCCGTTGCTCGACGGCGACCTCGATCGTGCCGAGGCGATGCTCGCCGAGTTCGGCGAGCCCGACGGGGAGACGGCCCAGATGGGCGCCCGGCTGACCTGGCAGACCGCGCAGGCCGAGCTCGCACTCGCGCGTGGCGACCACGCGGGCGCGATCCGGCGCTACGACGCGATCGTCGAGATGGTGGCCGAGGCCGACCCCGAGGCCGGGATCAACCCGTGGCTGATGCTGTCGGCCTCGGCGGCGCTGGTGGCGCGGGCGCGGCACACCACGCATGCTGCGGACCCACGGGCCGAGGAGCTGCGCGACACCCTCGTGGGGACGGGGAACGGGTTGCCCGCGGGGTCGCTGTGGTTCGCCGACCTGCCCCTCAACGGAGTCATGCTGGTCGCGTTGTCGGCCTGGATCCTGCGGTTCGGCCCGCCGGAGCGGCACGAGGACGGCGTACGCCTCCTGGCGATCGCGCACCGGTGGGCCTACAACCGCAGCATCCCGGTGATGTCGTGGGAGTCGATGGTCGAGCTGGCGGAGGCCGTGCTGCCGGGGCGGATCGGCACGCTCGTCGAGGAGCTCGCCGACCGCCCCGGGCCGGACCTGCAGCCGGGCGCCGCAGAGATCGTGGACCGCCTGCGGCGCGCCTGGCTCACATCTTCTTGAAGCGACGCACCGACAGCGGGGCGAAGATCCCCACCACGACGGCGCAGCCCAGGAGCGCCCAGCCCACCGCGCTGGTCACCTGGCCGTCGTTGGCGAGGTCGCGCAGGGCCGTGATGACCAGCGACACCGGGTTCACCTCGGCGAACGCCTCGAGGGGGCGCGGCATCGTGTCGGTCGGGACGAACGCGTTGGACAGGAAGGTCAGCGGGAACATCACGAGCAGCGAGATGCCCTGCACGCCCTGGGCGTTGCGCCCGACCAGGCCGAAGAACGTGAAGATCCAGGCCAACGACCAGCCGGCGATGACGGCGAGCAGGACGGCCCCCGCGACGCCGGCGAACCCGCCGCCGGGGCGGTAGCCGATGGCGATGCCGACGGTGAACGTCAGGACCGCGGCGATGAAGTAGCGCAGCATGTCGGCGACCATCGGGCCGGCCAGTGGGGCGATGCGGGCGATCGGGAGCACCTTGAACCGGTCGAAGACGCCCGAGTCGAGGTCGGTCCGGAGCTGGACGCCGGTGGCGACGCACGCCGTGAGGACCGTCTGCCCGATCAGGCCGGGGATGATGAGCGGCAGGTAGCTGCCCACGTCGCCGGAGATCGCACCACCGAAGATGTAGGCGAACATCGCGGTGAAGATGAGCGGCTGGATGGTGACGTCGAACATCACCTCCAGGCTGCGGCGCATCTTGACCGTCGCCCGCCACGCGAGGGTCATCGTCTGGGAGAACGTGTCGGCCAGGCTGACGCGCGTGGGGAGGTCGTACGTCTCCGGCGCGCCGCGCTCGAGGGTGGTGGTCATCGCGATGCCTCCATCTGGTGGGTCGGGGTGGTCGGGTCGGCGGCGTCGCCGGCGTCCTCGGTGCCGGCGTCCTCGCCGGTGTCGTGGCCGGTGAGCGCGAGGAACACCTCGTCCAGCGAGGGCTTCTGCACGGTCACCGACTCGATGGCGACGCCGCGGTCACGCAGCGCGACGAGCAGGTCGACCGACTGGTCGGTGCGCTGGAGGGCGACGGTGACCCGCCGCGTCTCGGGAGTGATTGCGGGGGCCTCGCCGAGGAGCTGCTCGGTGAGGTCGGCGGTGGCCGCGAGGTCGGCCGCGTCGACGAGCTGCAGCTGGAGGGTCGAGCGCCCGACCGACGACTTGAGCTCGTCGGCGGTGCCCTCGGCCACCTTGCGGCCGTGGTCGATCACCGCGATGCGGTCGGCGAGCTGGTCGGCCTCGTCGAGGTACTGGGTGGTCAGCAGGACGGTGCTGCCCTCGGTGACCAGCTCGCGGATGGTGTCCCACATCTGGCCGCGGGTGCGCGGGTCGAGCCCGGTCGTCGGCTCGTCGAGGAAGATGAGCGGGGGACGGGTGATCAGGCTCGCAGCCAGGTCGAGGCGCCGGCGCATGCCGCCGGAGAACGCCGAGATCGGCTTGCTGGCCGCCTCGGTGAGGTCGAACTGCTCGAGCAGGTGCGCCCCGCGCTGGCGCGCCTCGGTGCGCCCGAGGCCCTGGAGGCGGGCGAAGAGCCAGAGGTTCTCGGTGGCGGTCAGGTTCTCGTCGACCGACGCGAACTGCCCGGTGACGCCGATCAGCTGGCGTACGAGGTGGGGCTCGGCGCTGACGTCGTGGCCGAAGATCTGCCCGGTCCCGCCGTCGATCGGGAGAAGGGTGGCGAGCATCTTGAGCATGGTGGTCTTGCCGGCGCCGTTGGGGCCCAGGACGCCGAAGACCTCGCCGCGCTGGACCTCGAGGTCGATCCCGTCGACGGCCCGGTGGTCCCCGAACTGCTTGACGAGCCCGGTCGCCCGGACGGCGGGCTGCTGGTTGGGTGAGTTCATGTGACGAGCGTGCGCCCTGCCGGTTTCACCGCGGTTGCATCGCACGTACGTCGGCGCAACCGCCGACGGTCACACGGTGACGAACGCCCGGACGGGGAAGGTGCCGAAGCCTTCGATCGCCGGGGGAGCGGCGGTGAAGCAGGCCCCGGTCGGCGGGACCTCGGCCAGGTTGGTCAGGTGCTCGACGACATGGATGCCGGACGCGAGCAGGAGGCTGTGCACCGGCCGCTCGCCGCCGCTCTCGGTGTCGTCGATGTTGACCGAGTCGATCCCCACCAGGGCCGCTCCCGCGGCGACCAGGTGCTCGGCAGCTTCGCGGGTGAGGTGCGGCGCGCCACGGCCGTACGCCTCGGTCCCGAAGCGGCTGCTCCAGCCGGTGTCGACGAGGACGGCTGCGCCGGCGAGGTCCCGCCCCTCCAGCGCAGCGGCGTCGATCCCGCGCCGGTCGGCGGTCCAGGCGTCCTGGAGGTGGAACACCTCCGTGCGCAGACCCACGAGGGTGGCCAGGTCGAGGCCGGCGAGGTCGGGGCCGTCGGCGTAGCGGTGGTAGGGGGAGTCCAGGTAGGTGCCGGTGTTGCCGATCATCGTGATGATTCCCATCGTGAACTCGGTGCCCTCGGCGTAGTGCGCGCGGGACTCCTCGTGCGTCAGGTGGGCCGTGATCGTCGGCGCGGGGAGTCCCGGGTACGTCGTCAACCCGGCGCGGATGGGGTGGCTGAGGTCGATGACCCGCGGGCTCGTCATCCGCGCATCCTCGCAGCGCCGCGACCGCCACCCGCGGGTGTCCCACGGCCGGGTGGAAGGATCGACCCATGCCCGAGACCCCGCTGCGCCTCGACACCCGGGTCCCGACCGGCACCGACCCCGACGCGGTGTACGACGCCTTCACCGGCTGGGTCGCCGACCAGGGTCTCGAGCTCTACCCGCACCAGGACGAGGCGGTCATCGAGCTGCTCGGTGGCAACCACGTCATCCTGGCCACCCCGACGGGCTCCGGGAAGTCGCTGGTGGCGATCGGCGCGCACGCGGCCGCGCTGGCCCAGGACAAGGTGAGCTTCTACACCGCACCGATCAAGGCGCTGGTGAGCGAGAAGTTCTTCGCCCTCATCGAGGTCTTCGGCGCGGACAACGTCGGGATGCTCACCGGCGACGCGGCGGTGAACCCCGACGCCCCGATCATCTGCTGCACTGCCGAGGTGCTGGCCAACATCGCGCTCCGCGAGGGTCGCTCGGCCGACGTCGGTCTGGTCGTGATGGACGAGTTCCACTTCTACTCCGAGCACGACCGCGGCTGGGCGTGGCAGGTACCGCTCCTCGAGCTGCTCGACGCGCAGTTCCTGCTGATGTCGGCGACGCTGGGCGACGTCTCCTTCTTCGTCGAGGACCTCAAGCTCCGCACCGGGCGGGACACCGTGGTCGTTGACGATGCCGAGCGACCCGTCCCGCTGAGCTTCCGCTGGTCGATGGAGCCGCTGGACGACACGCTCGAGGAGCTGGTGACCACCGGCCAGGACCCCGTGTATGTCGTCCACTTCACGCAGGCCGCCGCGGTCGAGCACGCCACCAACCTGCTGAAGTCCCGGATCGGCTCGTCGGGTGGCGGGCCGAAGGTCGACAAGGACGCGATCGCCGAGAAGATCGGCGCCTTCCGCTTCGGCGCCGGCTTCGGCAAGACGCTGTCGCGGCTGGTCCGCAGCGGCATCGGCGTCCACCACGCCGGGATGCTCCCGAAGTACCGCCGGCTCGTGGAGACGCTGGCCCAGGCGGGGCTGCTCCGCGTCATCTGCGGCACCGACACCCTCGGCGTCGGCATCAACGTGCCGATCCGCACGGTGCTGTTCACGGGCCTGGCCAAGTTCGACGGGACCAAGCAGCGGGTGCTGCGGACGCGGGAGTTCCAGCAGATCGCGGGCCGCGCGGGCCGGGCGGGCTACGACACGGCCGGCTACGTCGTCGTACAGGCTCCGGACTTCGTGATCGAGAACGAGCAGGCGAAGGTGAAGATCGCCGCCCGCGTGGCCGCAGGCAAGAAGAAGTCCAAGGTGCAGCTGAAGAAGGCGCCCGAGGGCACCGTGGTGTGGACCGAGCAGACCTTCGACAAGCTCGTCGCCGGCGTGCCGGAGCGGCTCCAGAGCCGGATGAAGGTCGACAACGCGATGCTCGTCAACGTCGTCTCCCGTGAGGAGGACGCCTTCGGGGTGCTGCGTCGCCTGGTCACCGACAACCACGAGGACCGGCGCGGGCAGCTGCGGCTCGCCCGCCGCGCACTGCGCCTGTCGCGCTCGCTCGTGCGCACCGGCATCGTGACCCGGCTGCCCGAGCTCGACGAGCACGGTCGGCGGTTCGTGATGACGGTCGACCTGCCCGACAACTTCGCCCTCAACCAGCCGCTCGCGCACTTCGCGCTCGCCGCCTTCGACGTGCTCGACCCCGAGTCGGAGACGTACGCCCTCGACGTCGTCTCGATCGTCGAGGCCGTCCTCGAGGCGCCGCGCCAGATCCTGATGGCACAGCAGCACGCCGCGCGCGGTGACGCGATCGGCGAGATGAAGGCCGACGGCCTGGAGTACGACGAGCGGATGGCGCTGATGGAGGAGATCACCTGGCCGCAGCCGCTGCGCGAGCTCCTCGAGGCGCTCTACGAGACCTATCGCCAGACCCACCCGTGGCTCCCCGACGACGCGTTCTCGCCGAAGTCGATCGTGCGCGAGATGTGGGAGCACGGGATGGGCTTCACCGACTTCGTCGGCCGCTACCAGCTCGCCCGCTCCGAGGGGCTGGTGCTGCGCTACCTCACCGACGCCTACCGCACGCTGCGCAACTCCGTTCCCGACGCCCACCACGCGCCCGAGGTCGAGGACGTCATCGAGTGGCTGGGAGAGACGGTGCGCCAGACCGACTCCTCGCTCCTCGATGAGTGGGAGGCGCTCTCGGACCCCGACCACGCCTCCAGCGCTGTGGCCCACCACGAGCCGCCGCCCCCGCCGCGACCGCTGTCCCGGCAGGAGCGGCCCTTCCGGGTCATGCTGCGCAACGCGATGTGGGCCCGGGTCGACGCCGTCTCCCGCGACAATCTCGAGGTGCTCGTACGCCTCGAGCGTGCGGCGGCCGACCGCACCGACCCGCCGCGGCAGGTCGTCATGGGTCGTTCGGTGTGGGACGCAGCCATCGAGGCCTACTACGCCGAGCACGACACCGTGCTGACCGACGGCGACGCCCGCGGACCCGACCTGCTGGTGGTGGGGGAGGAACGCTCCGGCGAGCCCGTCGGCGCCGAGGAGGGCACGACCTCCCGGCTGCGCGACGTACGCCAGACGCTCCACGACCCCGAGGACCACCACGACTGGGTGATCGAGGCCGTCGTCGACTGCGACGCCACCGACGAGGCGGGCGAGCTGGTGCTCGCGACGACGGCGATGCGGCGCCTGGGCTGACCCCGCCGGACCGGCTCGGTAGTGCACAGACTTCTGCACAGGCGGACCCGACCCTGTGCAGGGGACCGGGGGGCTGTGCACAGATCCAGACGTCTGCCTGTGGGTCCAGCAGTCGGTGTTGGTGAGGGTGTCCGCGCGGTCCTAGAGTCCGCGCGGGGCCGGTCGGCGAACTGTCGACGTGTCGACAAAGATTGACGGTCTCGACGTGTTCCAATCGGAGCTCAGGCAGACGCGAGAAGGAGCGGACATGAGTGGTGCAGGGTTCAGTGGGTCCGGGTTCGGTAGCAGCGCCTCCGAGATGCCGCCGATGTACCGACCTCGCAACGCGCCCGCACCGTCGACCTTCCCCCGAGACGAGCCATCCGTGACCCAGCCGCTGCCCTTCGAACGCAGCACCGTCGAAGAGCCCATCGTGACCGCGACCGGCGCCACGGCGCTCGACGCCCCCATGGGCCCGACCGGCCGGCCGATGCCGCACTTCCCGGAGCCGACCCCGCTGACCCGGCACGGAAACGCGCGCGTGATCTCGATGTGCAACCAGAAGGGCGGCGTCGGCAAGACCACGTCGACGATCAACCTCGGTGCCTCGCTTGCCGAGCTCGGTCGCAAGGTGCTGCTCGTCGACTTCGACCCGCAGGGCTCGCTGTCGGTCGGCCTGGGGCTCAACCCCCACGAGATGGACATGACCATCTACAACCTGCTGATGGACCGCGAGACGACGCTCGGCGACGTCATCGTCGGGTCCGGGGTCGAGGGCATGGACCTGCTGCCCTCCAACATCGACCTGTCAGCAGCCGAGGTGCAGCTGGTGCACGAGGTGGCCCGCGAGCAGACACTCCAGCGGGTGCTCGCCCCGGCGCTCGAGCACTACGACATCATCCTCATCGACTGCCAGCCCTCGCTCGGCCTGCTGACCGTCAACGCCCTGACCGCCTCCCACAGCGTGATCGTGCCGCTCGAGTGCGAGTACTTCGCGCTCCGCGGCGTGGCCCTGCTCAAGACCACGATCGACAAGGTCCGCGAGCGGCTCAACCCCAAGCTCGAGATCGACGGCGTGCTCGGCACGATGTTCGACGGCCGCACGCTCCACAGCCGCGAGGTCATGGAGCGTCTCGTCTCGGCCTGGGGCGACACCGTCTTCCACACGGTCATCCGCCGCACGGTGAAGTTCTCCGACGCGACCGTCGCCGGCGAGCCCATCACGTCGTACGCCTCGTCCTCCACGGGTGCCGACGCCTACCGCCAGCTGGCGAAGGAGGTGCTCACCCGGTGGCCCGCCGAGTGAGCATGCCGGCCGCGGACGACCTGTTCCGGCCGACAGTCGACGCCGACCAGGTCGCTCCGGAGCAGCGGCCGCGGCGGGTCCGCGCGGTCGCCGACGACGCCGAGACCGTCGACGCCGGCCTGAAGCGGCCGAGCGGCCGGGTGCGCCACGACGAGAAGATGACGGTGTACGTCACCTCCGACGAGCTGCTCGACATCGAGCACGCCCGGCTGACCCTGCGTCGCCACGGCCTTGCTGTTGACCGCGGCCGGCTCGTCCGCGAGGCGCTCGCGCTCGTGCTCGCCGACCTGGAGGCCACCGGCGCCGACAGCCCCCTGGTGCAGCGGCTGCTCGACGAGTGAGTGCCACGACCGACCTCGCGACCGGCGCGCTCGAGCCGGGCAGCGAGGCGCCGGCGTTCGCCGTACGCCTGGACAACTTCGAGGGTCCCTTCGACCTCCTGCTCGGCCTGATCGCCAAGCACAAGCTCGACATCACCGAGGTCGCGCTCTCGCAGGTGACCGACGAGTTCATCGCCCACGTGAAGGCCATCGGCGGTGCCTGGGACCTCGAGGTGACCACGTCGTTCCTCGTCGTGGCGGCCACCCTCCTCGACCTCAAGGCCGCGCGGCTGCTGCCGCAGGGCGACGTCGAGGACGAGGAGGACCTCGCGCTGCTGGAGGCGCGCGACCTGCTCTTCGCCCGGCTCATGCAGTACCGCGCCTTCAAGCAGGTCGCGTCGGTCCTGCAGGAGCGACTCGCCGCGGAGTCGCTCAGCCACCCGCGCGCCGTCGGGATGGAGGAGCGCTACGCGACGCTGCTGCCGGAGGTGCTGATCGGGATCGGCCTCGAGCAGTTCGCCCAGCTCGCCTCCCGGGCGATGGAGCCCAAGCCCGTGCTCGAGGTCTCCCTCCAGCACATCCACGCGGCGAAGGTCAGCGTCCGTGAGCAGGGCCAGCTCGTCGCCGACCGGCTGCGTCGCAGCGGCACGATGACGTTCCGCGCCCTCTGTGGCGACTCGCCCGACCGGCTCACCACGGTCGCCCGCTTCCTGTCGCTCCTCGAGCTCTTCCGCGAGGGTGCGGTCTCCTTCGACCAGGTGACCCCGCTGGGCGAGCTGACCGTGCGCTGGACCGGGGCCGTGGACGGCGACGTCGAGATCACCGACGAATTCGACGGCGCGGCACAGGCCGACGATGATGCACCCGTGGAGGACGAGTGAACGACCAGCCCGAGACCGACGTCGACACCCTCGCGGTGGCCGTCGCCGAGCTGCGCCCGGCGCTCGAGGCGATCCTGATGGTCTCCGACGAGGCCCTCGACAAGGTGCGGCTCGCGTCCGTCGTCGGCCACCCGGTGGACGACGTCGAGCAGGCGCTCCAGGCCCTCGCAGCCGAGTACGCCGAGCAGGGCCGCGGCTTCGACCTGAGGTCGGTCGCCGGTGGCTGGCGCTTCTACTCGCGCCCGGAGTACGCCGGCGTCGTCGAGTCGTTCGTCCTCGACGGCCAGCAGGCCCGCCTGACGCAGGCAGCGCTGGAGACCCTGTCGGTCGTGGCCTACAAGCAGCCCGTCTCCCGGGCCCGCGTGTCGGCCATCCGCGGGGTCAACGTCGACGGCGTGATGCGCACCCTCCTCACCCGGGGCCTGGTCGAGGAGGCCGGCCACGACGAGCAGAGCGGCGCCAACCTCTACCGCACGACCTCGTACTTCCTCGAGCGCATCGGCGTCACGTCGATCGACGAGCTCCCCGAGCTCGCGCCCTACCTCCCCGACATGGACGACCTCGAGGACGAGCTCGCCAGCGTCGCCGGGCTCGACGCGCCCGAGGCTGCCCCAGCGGAGGCACCGGCCCCGGTCGAGGCGCACCCCGACTCCACGGCCGACGCTGCACCCGAGGGCCACCACCCGTCACCCCACAGCGGTGCGGGCACGGAGCCTCACGGCGGGACCGACACCGCATGAGGCCGCACGACCAGCCCGACAACCCGCAGCCCGCCTCCCAGCGTCCCGAGGTCGACGAGGACGGACTGATCCGGCTCCAGAAGCTGCTCGCGCAGTCCGGGGTCGCGAGTCGCCGCAAGTGCGAGGAGCTGATGCTCGACGGCCTCGTCGAGGTGGATGGCGAGATCATCACGCGGCTCGGCACCAAGGTCGACCCGCGCACGGCGGTCGTACGCGTCGAGGGCAAGCGGCTGCCGCCGATCAGCGACAAGGTCTACCTCGTCCTCAACAAGCCCCGCGGCGTGGTGTCGACGATGAGCGACCCCGAGGGTCGGCGCACCTTGGGTGACCTCGTCGCCGACCGTCCCGAGCGTCTCTTCCATGTGGGCCGGCTCGACACGGACACCGAGGGCCTGATCATCCTCACCAACGACGGCGACTTCGCCCAGCACCTCGCCCACCCGTCGTACGAGGTCGACAAGACCTACATCGCCGAGGTCGACGGCGAGATGCACGTGCGCACTGTCCGGCAGCTGCTGGCCGGCGTCACCCTCGACGACGGCCCGGTGACCGTGTCCCAGGCACGGGTGCTCGGCGGCGACCCGCGTCGCGAGGGCAGCAACCGTTCGATCGTCGAGCTCACCATCCACGAGGGCCGCAACCGCATCGTGCGTCGGCTGCTCGAGCACGTCGGTCACCCGGTGCGCCGGCTCACGCGTACGCAGATCGGGCCGGTGACGCTCTCCCGCCTCCGGGCCGGCGACATGCGTGAGCTGACCATGGCCGAGCTCGGCGAGCTGATGGACAGCGCGCAGCTCTGACCCCGGCGTACGGTGGCGCCATGGCCACCGTGCACCCCGCGCTGACGCCGTACGTGCGCTCGACGGTGGTGTACGACGTCGACTTTGCGGCGCCGGGCGTGCACATCGGGATGCCGTCGACCGGGTTGACCATGGTGCTGCCGCTCGAGGAGCCCCTGGCCGTGTCGTGGGACGACGCCCCCGGCACGCGCACCACGACGTGGACGTCGGTGTCCGGCCTGCACACGCGGGCCGCAGCCGTGCACCACGGCCACCACCAGCGAGGGATCCAGCTCGAGGTGACGGCCGCGGGCGCCCGCGCCCTGTGGGGCGTCCCGGCCAGTGCGCTGGCGGGCCACCTCCTCGAGCTGTCGGACCTCGACCGCGCCTTCGTCGACCTGCCCGAGCGACTTGCCGGCCAGCGCACCTGGCCGGCGCGCCTGCAGGTGCTGGAGGAGGCCATGCTGCTCGCGCTGCGCCGGCACTCCCAGCCGGGCCCGCGCCCGGAGGTCGCCCGGGCGATGGCGTTGCTGACCCGTGGTGCGCGGGTCGCCGACGCGGCCCACGAGGTGGGCTACAGCCGCCGCCGGCTCTCGGTGCTGGTCCACGACGAGGTCGGGGTCACCCCGAAGACCTACCAGCGGTTGGCGCGGTTCTCCTCGGCGCACCGCCGGATGCGCGACGCCGTGCTGGCCGGGCAGGTGTCGGTCGCCGCGGTCGCCGCCGAGTCCGGGTACGCCGACCAGGCCCACCTCGCCCGGGAGTGGTCGGGCTTCGCCGGGTGCAGCCCCACGGAGTGGGTGCGGCGGGAGTTCCCCAACGTTCAAGCCACCGGGACGGCTGCCGCGGCAGGGTGAGACCGAGGCCGGATCCACCGGCCCGACGACGAAGGAGGACCCGTGGCAGACGTCTCCGGCACCACCCTGTGGCACACGTTCTCGGTGCGTGACGCCGACGCGATGATGGCGTGGCTCCGTGCGATCGGCTTCACCGAGCACCAGACCTACCGCGACGAGGACGATCCGTCGGTGGTGGTCCATGCGGAGTGGGCCTGGCCCGGTGGCGGCGGGATCATGTTCGGGTCGGACCGGGCGGACAGCGCGATCGCCGGCACGGGTCCGGCAGCTGCGTACCTCGTCACCCCGGAACCGGACGCGGCCTTCGAGTCGGCCGTGGCTGCCGGCGCCACCGTCGTCCGCCCCATGGTCGACCACGACTACGGCGGTCGCGGCGGCAGCGTCACGGACCCGGAGGGCAACCACTGGTCCTTCGGCAGCTACCAGCCGGCCTGACGCCCCGACTCGCCTCGGCAGTCGAGACGCCCCGAGGTGCCGGGGGAGCGCTGGCCTAGGGTTCTCCCGTGGCAGTGAGGGCAGTCCGTGGGGCGACGCAGCTGGAGCAGGACACCCGCGAGCACATGCTCGACCGGGTGGCCGAGCTCGTCACCGACGTGATGGCGGCCAACGACCTGGTCGTCGACGACTTCATCTCGATCATCTTCACCGCGACCAGCGACCTCGTGAGCGAGTTCCCGGCGTACGCCGCCCGACAGCTCGGCTTCTCCGACGTCCCGCTGGTGTGTGCGCGCGAGCTGGAGATCGAGGGCTCGATGCCGCGCGTCGTGCGACTGATGGCGCACATCGAGACCGACCTGCCGCGCGCGTCCGTCACCCACGTCTACCTGCACGGCGCGGCCAACCTGCGCCGCGACCTGAGCCGGACCACGAGCCATGACTGAGGACGCACTCCCGCCCCTCACCGGCCCGGTCGAGGTCGTCGGGGCGGGTCTCATCGGCACGTCGATCGCGCTCGTGTGCCGCCGCCTCGGGCTTGATGTCGTGCTGCGGGACACCTCGGCCAAGCACATCCGCACCGCCACCGGTCTCGGCGCCGGACGCGCCGCGACGGCGGCCGACCGGCCGCAGCTGGTCGTGGTGGCCGTCCCGCCGGCGGAGATCGCGGGCGCGGTCGTCGACGCGCTGTCCCGGACGGACGCGGTCGTCACGGACGTCGGCAGCGTCAAGGCCGCACCCCTTGCCGCGGTGGCCGACCGGGTGCGGGCGAGCGACCTGGCGCGCTACGTCGGCTCCCACCCGATGGCCGGCAGCGAGCGCTCCGGCCCGCTGGCCGCCAGCGCGGCCCTCTTCGACGGGCGCCCGTGGGCGGTGACGCCCCACGCAGGGGCGGACCCGCGCGCGGTGGGCCTGGTCGAGTCGCTCGTCCTCGAGTGCGGAGCGGCCCCGCTGCTGATGGACCCCGCGGAGCACGACCGTGCCGTCGCGCGGATCTCGCACCTGCCCCACCTCGCCGCCGTCCTCGTCGCCGGCCGGCTCGCGGCGGCACCGGCGGAGCACCTCGCCCTCTCCGGGCAGGGCGTCCGCGACGTGACCCGCGTGGCCGCCAGCGACCCGGCGCTGTGGCAGCAGATCCTCGAGTCCAACGCGGACGCCGTCCTCGACCTGCTGGGAGAGGTGCGCGCCGACCTCGACGCCCTGATGTCCGCGGTCGCCGCCGGGTCCGGACCCGGCGCCGGCACCGACCTCGTCGACATCCTGGCCCGCGGCAACGCCGGCACCGCGGCGATCCCCGGCAAGCACGGCGGCCCGGCGCGACCGACCCGCTCGGTCTTCGTCTCGGTGCCCGACCACCCGGGCGAGCTGGCGCGCCTCTTCGGCGACGCCGGCGAGATCGGCGTCAACATCGAGGACGTCCACATCGACCACGACCCGGGCCGCCCGGTCGGGCTCACCGAGCTCGTCGTCGAGAAGGGCCGCGCCGAGCACCTGCTGGCCGCTCTCGAATCCCGCGGCTGGACGACCCACCGGTAACCTTCTCGCCCGTGAGCAGCGTCGAGAACCCCCCGGACCAGCCGTCCCTCGTCGTCGCGGTCGACGGCACCTCCGGCTCGGGGAAGTCGAGCACCTCGCGCGGCGTGGCCGACCGGCTGGGCCTGCGCTACCTCGACACCGGAGCGATGTTCCGGGCGATCACGTGGTGGCTGCTGCGTGAGGGCATCGACGTACGCGACGTGGCGGCGGTCGCGGCCGCTGCGGACCGTCCGCGCCTCGCGTCCGGCACCGACCCGCTGGAACCCACCATCACGATCGACGGCGTCGACGTGTCCGTGGAGATCCGGGGCGAGGAGGTCACTGCCGCCGTGAGCCCGGTGAGCGCCGTGCCCGAGGTGCGCGCGCGCCTGCTCGACCTGCAGCGCGAGGTGATCGGCGCCGGCGGCATCGTGGTCGAGGGCCGTGACATCGGCTCCGTGGTGTGGCCGCAGGCCGAGGTGAAGGTCTACCTGAGCGCCGACCCCGACGCCCGGGCGATCCGCCGTACGGCCGAGCAGGGCGGCACCGACGTGGCCACCACCCAGCAGTCCCTGCTCGAGCGCGACCGGATCGACTCCGGCCGGGCCACCGCGCCGTTGACGATGGCCGACGGCGCCGTCCACGTGGACAGCACGCACCTCACCCTCGACGAGGTCATCGAGACCATCGTGGCCCTGGCCGCGCAGGCCCGCCCGTGACGGGGACCGACCTCCCGCTCAGCAGCGCCGAGCACCCCAGGACCCGCCTGCTGGGCGTGATGCGCCCGATCGCCGCGCGGGTGATGCGGCTGCGGTGGCCGGTCACCGTCCACCGTGCCGAGCTGGTGCCGGCCGAGGGTGGCGTGATCCTCGCCGCGAACCACATCGGCCTCGTCGACGGCCCGATGCTGGCGACGTACGCACCGCGCCCGGTGCACGCCCTGACCAAGCAGGAGATGTTCGACGGCTTCGTCGGCGCCTTCCTGCGCGGCACGGGACAGATTCCGCTCGACCGCCGCGCCGCCGACCCTGCAGCGATCCGCACGGGCCTGCGCGTCGTGCGCGACGGGGGAGTGCTCGGCATCTTCCCCGAGGGCACCCGCGGCAACGGCGACCTGTGGCGCTTCCACCACGGTGCGGCCTACCTCGCGCTGGTGACGGGTGCCCCGGTCGTGCCGGTCACCTTCTTCGGCACGCGGGTGGGCGACGGTTCGAAGGCGCTGCCGGCCAGCGGCGGCGACATCGACATCGTCTTTGGCCGACCGTGGCGGACGACACAGCAGCCGTGGCCCCGCACCCGGGAACACGTGGCCGCCACCTCGGTGTTGTTACGGGGGCACATGCTCTCCGAGCTGGACAGCGCCCTCGCACAGACGCGCCGATCCTTGCCCGAGCCCCTCCGTGCGGGACAATCCGATGACGACCCCGACACCGGGCTCGTCGAGCCCTCCACAGAACTGTAGAAGTCATGAGTGAGTACGACGCCCTCAGCGTCGAGCCAGGTCCAGACGAGCCGACCGGTCCGACCCCTGTCCTGGCTGTCGTGGGCCGGCCCAACGTGGGCAAGTCCACCCTGGTCAACCGCATCATCGGCCGCCGCGAGGCCGTGGTCGAGGACCGTCCCGGCGTCACGCGCGACCGGGTCTACTACGACGCCAACTGGAACGGTCGCGCCTTCACCGTGGTCGACACGGGTGGCTGGGACCCCGACGCGCGCGGCATGGCCGAGGCCATCCGCGCCCAGGCAGAGGTGGCCGTCACGCTCGCCGACGCCGTGCTGTTCGTGGTCGATGCGATGGTCGGCATCACCGACGCCGACGAGGCCGTCGTACGCATCCTGCGGGCGTCGGGCAAGCCCGTCGTCCTGGCGGCCAACAAGGTCGACGACCAGCGCACCGAGGCCGAGGCGTACGGCCTGTGGAACCTCGGCCTGGGCGAGCCGTTCTGCGTCTCCGCGCTCCACGGCCGCGGCTCGGGCGACATGCTCGACGCCATCCTGGCCGCGCTGCCCGAGACCCCCGCGCAGTCCTTCGAGGAGGTCGGAGGTCCGCGCCGCATCGCCATCGTCGGCAAGCCCAACGTCGGCAAGTCCTCGCTGCTCAACATGCTCGCCCAGGAGGACCGGGTCGTCGTCGACAACGCCGCCGGCACCACGGTGGACCCGGTCGACGAGCTGATCACGCTGGGCGACCGCACCTGGCGCTTCATCGACACCGCCGGCATCCGCAGGCGGGTCAACCAGGCGTCCGGCCACGAGTACTACGCCTCGCTCCGCACCTCGACCGCGATCGACCGGGCCGAGGTGGCCGTGCTGGTGCTCGACGCCAGCGAGACGGTCTCCGAGCAGGACATGCGCATCATCCAGACGATCCGCGACGCGGGCCGGGCGATGGTCATCGCGTTCAACAAGTGGGACCTCGTCGACGAGGAACGTCGCTACTACCTCGAGCGCGAGATCGAGCGGGACCTCGTCCAGCTGAAGTGGGCGCCGCGGATCAACTTCACCGCCCGCACCGGCTGGCACGTGGACCGGCTCGTGCCGGCCATCGACAAGGCGCTCGAGGGCTGGGAGACGCGCATCGGCACCGGCGCGCTCAACACCTTCCTCGGCCGCCTCGTGGCCGAGCACCCGCACCCGGTGCGCAGCGGCAAGCAGGCCAAGATCCTGTTCGCGACGCAGCCGTCGGTGGCGCCGCCGACGTTCGTGCTGTTCACGAGCGGCAAGCTCGACGCGTCGTACGAGCGCTTCATCGAGCGCCGGCTGCGCGAGGAGTTCGGCTTCGTCGGCACGCCGATCGTGATCACCCAGAAGCCGCGCGAGAAGCGCAAGCGCTGAGTCTCAGGGCGTGAGGCCGGTGGCGCGCAGCCAGTCCATCGGGTCGATGGGGCTGCCGCCGCCGGGCCGGACCTCGAGGTGCAGGTGCGGGCCGGTGGAGTTGCCGGTCGAGCCGACCGTCCCGATCGGGTCGGCCACGTCGACGACCTGGCCGGAGTAGACCGAGACGTCCGTCTGGTGGCAGTACCAGACTTCGGTGCCGTCGCCGAGCGTGACGATCGTGCGCAGTCCGTACGCGCCGGAGTACGCCACCTCGGTGACCGTGCCGGCCGCCACCGCGACGATCTGGTCGCCGAGGTAGGTGCCGAAGTCCTGCCCGCCGTGCTCGGCCTCCCACAGCGGGCCGGTGAGCCCGAAGCCGGCGGAGACCCGGTACGACGCCAGTGGCAGCACCGCGGTCACCGCGCCCGGGTCGCCCGTGTAGCCGTACTGCGCCAGCACGGCCTTGCGACCCACGAGCGCGCGGTCGCGCGCGTCGGCCTGGCGGTAGAGCTGCACGAGGCTCTGCTGGCGCTCGCGCACCTGGAGGGCGAGGTCGAGCGCGTCGGCCTGGCGGGCGCTCTCGCGGACGACGGTCTCGGGCGCGACGGCGTCGGCGCGCGGAGCGGCCAGGTTCAGCCCGATGGCGGCAGCGACGACTGCGACCGCCAGGCCGGCACGACGAGGTACGGATGACACTGAACAGAACCCCCCACAGGTTGATGCTTCAATCCTGTGGGGCATCGGCAGGCGCTGTGGGCGTTTTGAGCCAAATGGCTCACAAGGGCTAGTGCGTACGGCCGATCGGCATGAGGGCACGCACCGATGCGAGCGGGCGGGCCGATTCCGTTGCCCCGACAGGGCTGCGGTAGTGTTCCCCTCGCTCCGCAGGCCTCGCGCCGGGGAGCATTCGGGCTGTGGCGCAGCTTGGTAGCGCACTTGACTGGGGGTCAAGGGGTCGCAGGTTCAAATCCTGTCAGCCCGACCGAATCGAGCAGGGGCCGTTCCCTCGGGAGCGGCCCCTGTTGCGTTCCCCCGAAGATCCCACGTGGCGTGGAGGCCGGACCAGACCTGACCGGTCCCGCCGACCAACGGACCGAACGGCCGGCGCACGCCGCTCGCCGAGCGTGACGGGTGGGCGGCCGGGCGCGTTGGGTCCGTCGGTCGGCGTAGGGGCAGGGTCAGTCGCCCAGGGTCGTGGGGTCGGTGTTGGCTCCGCAGACCACGACAGCGACCCGCTCGCCGTCAGCGGGCTCGTAGGCACCGCTGAGCAGGGCGGCGTACGCCGTCGCAGCGCCGTGCTCGGAGGCGATGCGGTACTCGCGCCACAGATGCGCCCGGGCAGCGACGATGTCCTCCTCACCCACGAGGACCGAGATCGGGCTCTCGGCCTCCTGCGCGGCGAAGGCGAGATCGCCGACCCGGCGCGCGCCGAGGGAGTCGGCCGCCACTCCGGACACCTCGACGGCGACTGGGTGGCCGGCGGCGATCGCGCTGTGAAGCGTCGGGATCCGTTCCGGCTCGACCGCGACAACGCGCGCCCGCCCTCGTACGGCTGCTGCGACGCCGGCGTACAGCCCGCCGCCGCCCACAGCGACCACGATCGTGTCGATCGCGGGCTCGTCGTCCAGGACCTCCTCGGCCAGGGTGCCCGCACCGGCTGCGATCTCGGGCTGGTCGTAGGCGTGGGCGAAGGCCGCACCCTCCGTCCGGGCGAATGCGTGGGCGGCCTCGAGAGCCTCGGCGTACTCCGATCCGGCCCGCCGCACGTCCGCGCCGTAGGCGGTGATCCGCTGGACCTTGACCTCAGGAGCCGCCTCCGGAACGAACACCGTCGCGCGGATGCCGAGCTCGCGGGCCACGAATGCGTGGGCGAGGCCTGCGTTGCCGCCGGATGCGACGACGATGCCGGCGTCCCCGAGCTCACCGTGCTCGATGGCGGTGAGCTGGCGGTTGAAGGCGCCCCGCGTCTTGAACACGCCACAGTGCTGGAGGTGCTCGCACTTGAGCCAGATCCGGTCTCGGCCAGCAGGCCCCAACAGGGGAGTGCGACGTACTCGTCCCGCGATGCGGTCCTGGGCAGCGAGCACGTCGTCACGGGTGAGCGTCATGGCGCCAGTATCCCGACGCCGCCGGCGTGCCTAGGATCGCGGCACGGTGACGAGGGGGCATTCATGGGCAAGCGGCAGGCAGGCATCACGGCGGGTGAGCTGATCGCCGAGCTGGAAGCCGATCCTGAGCACCAGGCTCGTCGGCGAGAACGTGAGGCCGCTGCGGACGAGGAGCACGCCGTCCTGCGAGAGGTCGAGAAGCCCGTCGTCGCGGACCTCGCCGCCATCGGCGTCGAGGTGGATTCGCCGTGGAACCTCTACCGCGACCCGGACGCGCGCGCCCGGGCGGTTCCGGTGCTGCTCGATCACCTCGACCGCGACTACCCGGACATGCTCTCCCACGTGCTGAGCCACGTGGCCGTGCGCGAGCACTACGACGACCTGCTGTCCTTCCTGTCCGACGAGTCGCTCGGCAGCACGCGGATCTCGTTCATCCGTCCGGTCAACCGCATCGGCAACCGCATCGAGCAGGGCAAGGGCCGTCAGGTGATCGAAGGGTTGGTGGATCACCCACAGCTGTCGGCCGAGGCGCGCGCCGTCCTGGCCGGCCGGTCGCGCAACTCCTGATCCGCGACAGTCAGCGGATCGTCAGTGTCGCTGCCGTCACGCAGACGACAGCGCAGACCGCGCCCCAGCCGGCGAGCCTGAGCAGCGGCACCTGCAGCCCGGCCGAGCGGCAGCGTTGCAGCCAGAGGAGCGTGGCGAGCGAGGCCCACGGCGTGACCAGTGCCCCGGCGTTGACGCCGACCAGCGTCGCGACGAGGCGGCGTACGTCGTCCGACGCGGCGGGCTCCACGACGAGGTAGGCCGGGAGGTTGTTGACGAGGTTGGCCGCGACCGCGGAGGCACCGGAGAGGTGGAGCAGGTCGATGGGGCGGGTGCCGGTGCCGACCGCAGGCGCCAGCCAGTCGAGGAGACCCTCGGTCTGCGCCGCCCGCAGCAACCCGGCGACCAGCAGGAACGCGCCCGCCATCAGCCACGGCGGCCGGACCTCCCGCAGGAGTCCCGGGGCCCGCCACAGGGTGGCGATGAGCAGCACGGCGGCCGCTGCGACCGACACCACGGCCGGCTCGACGCCCACGGCGAAGAGCGGACCGATCGCCACCGACACCACGCCGGCGATGACCAGCAGCACCCGGTCGTGGGGCTCGGCCGGCGGGTCGACGGCGTACGTCCCGCGCAGCGCCCGCCGCTGGAGGATCGCGATCAGCACGAGCGTGGCGACGATGGCAGTGATCGCCGGGAGCGCCGCGGTGCGCACGTAGTCGCCGTGACTCGCACCGAGGTCCTCGAACCGGTGCACCGCCAGCAGGTTGGTGAGGTTGGAGACCGGCAGCAGCAGCGACCCGGTGTTGGCGACCCAGAGCGTGGTCAGCGCGAACGGCATCGGCGCGATGCCGGTCTGGCGCGCGATGGCGAGGCCCACCGGCGTCAGCAGGACGGCGGTCGTGTCGAGGCTCATCACGATGGTGCTCACCACGGCGAGCAGCGCGAAGAGGAGCCACAGCAGCACGACGCGGTGCCGGGCGCGGCGGGCCATCGCGTGGGCCGCGACGTCGAAGACGCCCGCCAGCTGCGCGATCTCGGCGGTGACGGTGATCGCGAGGAGGAAGACCGCGACGGGGAGCACCTGCACGACGAGCGGGTGGAGGACCTCAGGCACGTGGATCAGGATGACGGGTCGGGCAGCGGCTCGGGCAGCGGCTCGGGCAGGGGGCCGAAGTCCTGGTTGCAGGTCCAGCCTGCGCATTCGACGAGCTCGGTGCGCCGCAGCTCGAGGGCGGACTGGACCGCGGCGTACGCCGGGTCGTCGATGCGGTTGACCATCTCGTCGGGGTCGAGGAGGCGGTCGTAGAGGAAGCCGTCGCTGCCGTCGGTGCCGTAGAGGTAGCGGTCCGTGCGTACGCCGCGGTGCGACCAGCCGTCGCCGAGGGTGCGACCGGTCTGGATCAGGGTGGTGTCGCGGAAGGGCTGGTCCTCGCCGCGCAGCGTCGGCGCGAGCGACGTCCCGTCGACCTGCCACTGCGGCGAGGTGCCGGTCAGCGCTGCGAAGGTGACCGGCAGGTCGACGAGCGTGACCGGCAGGTCGGAGGTGGACCCCGGCGCGATGCCCGGGCCGCGCACCAGCAGCGGGACCTGCAGCGCCTCGTCGGTCAGCACGTCCTTGCCGATGAAGCGGTGCTCGCCCATCGAGTAGCCGTTGTCGGAGGAGAAGACGATGTAGGTCTCGTCGAGCACGCCCTCCTCGTCGAGCGTTTCGATGAGCGAACCGACCGCGCGGTCGACGGCCTGGAGCGCCTGCAGCCGGGCGGTGTTCTCCGCGGCGACCTCGTCGCGGGACACGGGGGAGAGGTGGCGCAGGTACGCCGGCTGGTCGCTGACGTCGGCCTCGTCGAAGGCGGGGTCGTCGAAGGCCGACGGCCGCTCGTCGAGGAAGAGATCCTTGTCCTGCGGGGCGGCGGGCGGAAGGCCGCGCCCGCCCTCCGGCGTGATCCGGTAGTGCGGTGCCAGGTGCCAGGCGTACAGGACGAACGGGTCACCTGCCGCGGCGAAGTCGCGCACCGCACGGTTGGTGTGGTCCTCGATGACCGACGTGATGTAGCTGCCGGTGTAGCGGTGCGGCTCGCCGTCGCCGGTCATGGAGAAGTTGACGTAGTCGTAGACGCCGCGGGTCAGCGCGTCCCAACGCGACCAGCCCGCGGGCCGCTCGTCGCGGGGGCCGTAGCCGTTGAGGAACTTGCCCACGAAGCCGGTGAGGTAGCCGGCGTCGGTGAACCACGAGCTCGCCTCCTGGGTGGGGTCGAGCGCCTGGAAGCCGCCGTGGACGCCGCGGTTGTGCTGCACGCCGTTGTTCTGGGCGTACTGGCCCGTCGCGAGCTGGGCGCGCGCGGGGCAGCACAGCGGGTGCGGGGAGATGGCGTCGGTGAACTCCATCCCCTGGTCGGCCAACAGGCGGCGCGTGATCGGCATGTGGTCGAGGTCGTCGTCGCGCATGTCGTCCGTGAGGACGAAGACCAGGTTGGGGCGGTCGTCAGCGGATCCTGTGGGGTCCTGCGTCGTCTGCACCATCCGCACCGAGCCCGCCGACGTGGACGCCGCCTGCGATCCGCCATTGGCGGTGACCGTCGCGAGGGTGGCGACGAGAACGACCAGGAGAGCGGCCGTGATCGACTGGGCCCACGCTCGCATCTAGGTCTATTTCCTCGCCCCTGACCAGGAGGGTCCGGATGACGCGCCCCCGATGTGGGGCCAGACTAGGTGCCCGAGGGCCGGCTTCCCAAAGCGACACGACGAGTGGGTCGAAGGTGCCACCGACCGGTAGTCTGTGGCTTCGCCGCCGCCCAGACAAAGGAACCTCCCGCAGCGCCATGGACGGAAGTCAAAGTCCCCGCACGACCGCACTGATCGTCGGGTGCGCGTCGTGACCCCCCTCCTCCTGCTGCTCGTCTCGCTGGCCCTCGTGGCCGCGTGCGGCCTGTTCGTGGCCGCCGAGTTCTCCCTCGTCACCGTCGACCGCCCGAGCGTCGAGCGCGCCGCAGCCGCGGGCGACGAGGGCGCCCGCGGCGTCCAGCTGGCCCTCCGCTCCCTGTCGACGCAGCTCTCGGGCGCGCAGGTCGGCATCACCGTGACCAACCTGGCCATCGGCTTCCTCGCGGAGCCGGCGATCTCCGACCTCATCGACGGCCCCCTGGGCGCGGCAGGCGTGCCGGACGGCGTCGTGGTCCCGCTGTCGCTCGCCATCGGGCTGGCGGTCGGCACCGTGGTGACGATGATCTTCGGCGAGATGGTGCCCAAGAACATCGCCATCGCCCGCCCGCTCGAGACCGCGCGTACGACCCAGGGCTTCATGCGCGGCTTCACCGCCCTCTCCAAGGGGCCGATCCGGGCGCTCAACGGCTCGGCCAACGCGATCGTGCGACGCCTCGGCATCGAGCCCCAGGAGGAGCTGCGCTCGGCCCGCAGCTCCCAGGAGCTCGCCTCGCTGGTGCAGCGCTCAGCCGACCAGGGCACGCTCGACGCCGACACCGCCGAGCTCGTGGAGCGCTCGGTGGAGTTCGGCACCCGCACCACCGGCGAGATCATGACGCCACGGGTGCGCACCACCACGGTGGAGGACGGCGACCGGGTCTCGTCGGTCATCGACCTCGCCCGCCAGACCGGCCACTCGCGCTTCCCGGTGCTCGACGCCGAGGACACTGTCGTCGGCACGGTGCACGTCAAGCACGCCGTCGCCGTGCCGGTCCACGAGCGCTCGACGACCCGCATCAAGCACGTCATGGTGCGCCCGGTCGTCGTGCCCGACAGCCTGCGGCTCGACCCGCTGCTCGCGCTGCTGCGCCAGGACGGCTTCCAGATGGCCATCGTGCTCGACGAGTACGGCGGCCACGCGGGCATCGTGACCCTCGAGGACGTGGTCGAGGAGATCGTCGGCGACATCTCCGATGAGCACGACCGCCTGGGTGCGCGGATCCGCCAGCGCCGCGACGGCAGCTGGACGCTCTCGGGCCTGCTGCGCCCCGACGAGGTCGAGGACGTCACCGACGTCGCGCTGCCCGACCACGAGGACTACGACACCGTCGCCGGACTGGTGATGCGCGAGCTCGGCAAGATCCCCGAGCCGGGCGATCGCGTCGAGGTCCCGGTGCCCGACCGCACCGACCCCCACGAGCCACGTGAGCGGCTGGTGACCCTGACCGTCGAGCGGATGGACGGCCTGCGCATCGATCGCCTCGACCTGCGGATCGTCGCCAGCGACGACCTGACCTCCAGCCAGGAGGCCGACGATGAACGGTGACCTCTTCGGCGTCGTCCTGGCCGTCGTGCTGCTCGCGCTCAACGCGTTCTTCGTGGGCGCCGAGTTCGCCCTGCTCGCGGCCCGTCGCAGCCAGATCGAGCCGTACGCCCAGCAGGGGTCACGTGCCGCCCGCACCACGCTGCGCGCGATGGAGAACATCTCGATCGTGATGGCCGGCGCCCAGCTCGGCATCACCGTCTGCTCGCTGGGCCTCGGTGCCATCGGCGAGCCCGCGGTCGCCCACCTGCTCGAACCGCTCTTCCACGCCGCCCGCCTGCCCGACAACTTCCTCCACCCGGTCTCCTTCGTGGTGGCGATGTCGATCGTGGTCTACCTCCACGTCGTCCTCGGCGAGATGGTTCCCAAGAACATCGCCCTCGCCGGCGCCGACCGCGCCGCGATGGTGCTCAGCCCGCCGATGATGGTGGTCGTCACCGTGCTGCGTCCGGTGATCGCCGGGATGAACATGGTCGCCAACGGCGTCCTGCGGCTCCTGCGCATCGAGCCGAAGGACGAGGTCCACTCGAGCTTCACGCGCGAGGAGGTGGCCGCGCTCGTCGAGGAGTCCCGCGGCGAGGGGCTCATCGAGGCCGAGGAGTACGACCGGCTGGCCGGCGCGCTCGGCTTCACCGAGAAGTCCGTCGAGTCGATCCTGATGACGCCCGACACGCTCGCGACCGTCGCGCCCGGCTCCACCGTGGCCGACGTGGAGGCGGTGTGCGCCGCGACGGGCTTCAGCCGGTTCCCGGTGGCGACGCCCGACGGCGCGCTCCTGGGCTACCTCCACATCAAGGACGCCCTCGAGTCCGACGACGACAAGCGCTCGCGGGTCATCGAGGACAAGTGGATCCGGCCCTTCGCCACCGTGCACCCCGAGGACCTGCTCCACGACGCCCTCGAGAGCCTGCAGGTCAAGGGCGCGCACATGGCCCGGGTCGTACGCCGTGACGGCGAGGTCGTCGGTCTCGTCACGCTGGAGGACGTCCTCGAGGAGCTCGTCGGGGAGATCCGCGACGCGGCCCACCACGACGTCCCGAGCGTCGACGCCCGCTGAGCCTGCACGCTGAGCACCATCGTGCTGGATAGGGTCTGAGGCGTGTCCGAGGAAGCGTCCCGCATCTGGACCGTGCCCAACATCATCAGTGTGGTGCGGCTTGCTGGCGTACCCCTTTTCCTGTGGCTCGTCCTCGGCCCGGAGGCGGACGCGATCGCCCTGGTCGTGCTGATGGTCGCGGGCTTCACCGACTACCTCGATGGCTGGCTCGCGCGACGCCTCGACCAGTTCTCCAAGCTCGGCGAGATCCTCGACCCGGTCGCCGACCGCCTCTACATCCTCGCGGTCGTCATCGGCCTCTACCTGCGCGACATCATCCCGTGGTGGGTGGCCCTCGCGCTGCCGCTGCGCGACCTGCTGCTGTGGGGGCTGGTGCCGATCCTGCGCACCCGCGGCTTCTCCGCGCTCCCGGTCCACTTCCTCGGCAAGGCCGCCACCTTCAACCTCCTCTACGCCTTCCCGCTGCTGCTCCTCGGCGAGGGCGACGGCATCGTCGCGACCCTCGCCCGTACGTTCGGCTGGGCCTTCGCGTGGTGGGGGATCGGCCTCTACTGGTGGGCGGGCGTGCTGTACGCCTGGCAGGTCCGCACCCTCCTGCGCGACACCCCACGGCGTACGTCGCCGGCGAACGACCATGGCTGACACCCGAGAGCGGCCACCCGAGCACGCGCTGCCCGAGCACGTCACGACCCCGTTGCTGACGCTCATCACCGCGCGGTCGATGGACGAGGACTACGCCCACGTCGCCCAGAAGCGGGCGGCCGCGGGGGAGAGCGTGGTCCCGCGGGCCAGGCCGCACTGGGTGAGCCTGGTGGCCGTGGCCGTCCTCGGCGTCATGGCCGCGGTGGTCGTCGCCCAGACCAACCGCGAGGCCGGCGTCGACGAGCTGAGCCGGGCTGCCCTCATCGAGCGGATCGAGGCGCAGAGCGGCCAGCTCGCGGACCTCCAGCGCGACGTGGGTGAGGTGACACGGGCCAACCAGGACGTGGCGAGCAACAGCACTGTGGTCCAGGGGCAGCTCGAGGACCTCTCGACCCGGGTGCGCCGGGCCGAGCTCAACACCGGCTTCGCGCCCGTCCACGGGCCGGGGGTCCGCTTCACCATCGACAACCGGCCCGGGATCGACGTCGACACCGAGATCCGGGACGAGGACCTCGCCACGCTGGTCGACGGCCTCTGGGCGGCCGGCGCCGAGGCCATCGCCATCAACGACCAGCGGCTCAACGTGCTCGGTGGCATCCGCAACACCGGCCGGGCGGTCCACGTCAACGGCCGGCCCGTCCTCGCGCCGTACGTGGTGTCGGCGATCGGCGATCCCCGGACGCTGGAGGCGCGCCTGCTCCAGACCAGCGAGGGCCAGACCTGGTTCGGCCTCGTCGACCTCCTCGACACCCTGTATTCGTCGGAGAATGTCGACGACATCCGCCTGCCGGCTGCTCCCGAGCGACCGCTGCGTGATGTGATCGAGCTCAACGCCGATCCCGCCGGCGTGCAAGAAGGGGAGGGAAGCGCGCCGTGATCGCTGCGCTGGGTCTGCTGATCGGCATCATCGCCGGGCTGGTGTTCGCCCCCGACGTGCCGCTGGCCCTCCAGAACTACCTGCCGATCGCCGTAGTGGCCGCCCTCGACGCGGTCTTCGGCGGGCTTCGCGCCTACCTCGACGGGATCTTCGACGACAAGGTGTTCGTCGTCTCCTTCGTGAGCAACGTCGTCATCGCGGCGGCCATCGTCTACCTCGGCGACCAGCTCGGCGTCGGTGCTCAGCTGACCACCGGAGTGGTGGTCGTCCTCGGCATCCGGATCTTCTCCAACGTCGCCGCGATCCGCAGGCACGTGTTCCATGCCTGACCCGCTGTCCCCGCCCGACGCCCCGTCCCGTCACCGAGGGACCGACGACGGGCCGCCCGAGGGGCGGATGCGGCGCGCCGTCACCCAGCCGTCGCGACGGCAGGCGGTGGTGGCGGTCCTGCTGGCGGTGCTCGGCTTCGGCTTCGTCGTCCAGGTGCGCGACACCGCGGCCAACGACACCTATGCCGGGCTGCGCGAGAACGAGCTGATCCAGGTGCTCGACGGCCTCACCGGCACCGCCGAGCGGGCCAGGCGCGAGGTCGACCGGCTCGATGCCCGCCGCGACGAGCTCCTCGACGAGAGCACGCGCCGCGCCGCGGCGCTCGACGAGGCGGAGCAGCGGGTCCGTACGCTCAACATCGTGGCCGGACTGGTGCCCGTGTCCGGCCAGGGCCTGCGCGTGACCATCACCGAGTCCACGAGCCGCGTCAGCGTCGGTGCCCTGCTCGACACGGTGCAGGAGCTGCGTACGGCCGGCGCCGAGGCGATGGAGTTCGGCGACGAGATCCGGCTGGGTGCCAACAGCTCCTTCGAGGACGCCGTCGGCGGGATCGAGCTCGACGGGCGGCTGCTCGAGTCGCCGTACGTGCTGGACGTGATCGGCGACCCGCACCTGCTGCGCACGGCGCTCACCTTCTCCAGCGGTCCGGTCGAGACGTTCGCCCTGGACGGCGCCACGGTGAAGATCGAGGACGTCGAGACGGTCGAGGTGACCAGCGTGCGCGACCCGTCACGACCTGAGTATGCGGAGCTCGGCACGGGCCAGTAGCCTGCCGGTCAGTCCCACCCCCACGCCAGCTCGACTGCAGGAGGAGCCCGATCGTGTATCCCGAGAACCTGAAGTACACCAGCGAGCACGAGTGGGTCCGCAGCCCCGGCGACGCGGAGGGCTCGGTCCGGGTCGGCATCACCGACTTCGCCCAGGATGCGCTCGGCGACATCGTGTACGTCTCGCTGCCGCAGGTCGGCGACAGCGTCACCGCGGGCGACACGTGCGGCGAGCTCGAGTCCACCAAGTCGGTCAGCGACATCTACGCGCCGGTCACCGGCGAGGTGGTTGCGACCAACGGATCGCTCGACTCGACCCCCGAGCTGGTCAACAGCGACCCGTACGAGGCCGGCTGGCTCTTCGAGGTCAGCGTGTCCGACCCGTCCCAGGTCGAGGGGCTTATGGATGCTTCTGCCTACCAGGCAAGCATCGCGGGCTGATTCACCGCCGCGTCGACTTGCGCGGCTGATAGGTTCGAACCAACCGTCAACCTCAACTCTCGGCTGAGGGTTGGGC
This sequence comes from Nocardioides zhouii, assembly GCF_004137345.1. Lineage (GTDB taxonomy): Bacteria > Actinomycetota > Actinomycetes > Propionibacteriales > Nocardioidaceae > Nocardioides > Nocardioides zhouii. The sequence goes on along the minus strand of NZ_SDWV01000018.1, from coordinate 61,591 downwards.
GTCGATCCGTCGAGGAGTTTCCATGCCGTTCTGCACCTCTTGTGGCAAGCAGAACCCTGACGATGCCCGCTTCTGTGCCCAGTGCGGCACCAGGCTGCTCGCCGGGGACGACACCGGCGCCAACCCGGCTGCGAGCGGTCCGTCGGGGGCCAGCCAGGTGGAGTCCACCGCCACGATCACGTTCGGGGTGCCCGACCAGCGCGAGTCCTCCGACCGCCAGCTGAGCCCGGTCGACGCCGCGGCGGTCGATGCGCTCCCCGAGGGCCACGCCCTGCTGGTCGTCCAGCGCGGCCCGAGCGCGGGCAGCCGCTTCCTCCTCGACACCGACGTCGTCGGCGCCGGACGCCACCCCGACAGCGAGATCTTCCTCGACGACGTGACGGTGTCGCGCCGGCACGCGGAGTTCCGGCGTACGGGCCAGGGCTTCACCGTCGGCGACGTGGGCAGCCTCAACGGCACGTACGTCAACCGCGACCGGATCGACTCGGTGACGCTCAACGACGGCGACGAGGTCCAGATCGGCAAGTACCGCCTGGTGTTCTTCTCCTCCCACCCGGCCAGCTGATCCGTGAGTGCCTCGACGCCCGCAGGCGCGAGTCGCGGCGCCCGGTTCAACATCGGGCAGGTCCTCGACCAGCTCCGCGGCGACTTCCCCGGTGTCACCATCCCCAAGATCCGGTTCCTCGAGGACCAGGGCCTCGTCAAGCCGGAGCGCACGGCTGCGGGCTACCGCAAGTTCTCCGCCGACGACGTCGCCCGGCTGCGCTACATCCTGCTGATGCAGCGCGACCACTACCTGCCGCTCAAGGTCATCGGTGACCACCTCGACGCGATCGACCGCGGGCTCGAGCCGCCGGCGATCGAGTCGGTCGTGCCGACCGTCCCGCAGGTCGCGCTCAGCTCCGACGGGCTGCCCAGCCCCGAGTCGTTCCGCCGCAGCAGCGACCTGCGGCTCTCGCGCCGCGAGCTGCTCAAGGTCGCCGACATCTCCGAGGAGCTGCTCTCGCAGCTCGAGCAGTTCGGCCTGCTGAGCGCCCGCACCGGCACCGGCCACTTCGACAGCGACGCGCTGGTCGTCGCCCAGACGGCTCGCGAGCTCGCCGACTTCGGCTTCGAGCCCCGCCACCTGCGCGCCTTCAAGACCTCCGCCGACCGTGAGGTCGGCCTGGTCCAGCAGGTGGTCGCACCCCTGGCGCGTGGTCGCGACGCCGCGGCCCGCGGGCGGGCCGAGGACGCCACCTCGGAGATCGCGGCGCTGTCCGTACGCCTGCACGCCACGCTCGTGAAGGTCGGCCTCGACCGCGGCTGATCGCTCGGCCGACGCACCGCCCGGTCCCATCAGGGCGTCTGAGTAGGGTGGGGCCATGCGCGAAATGGACGTCGTCGGAGTCCGCGTCGAGATGCCCTCGAACCAGCCGATCGTGCTGTTGCGAGAGGTGACGGGGGAGCGCTACCTCCCGATCTGGATCGGTGCGGTGGAGGCGACGGCCATCGCCTTCGCCCAGCAGGGCGTCACGCCTCCGCGTCCGCTGACCCACGACCTCATGCGGGACGTGCTCGAGGCCACGGGCCAGCAGCTCGAGGAGGTGCGGATCATCGACATGCAGGACAACGTGTTCTTCGCCCAGCTCGTCTTCGCCGGTGGCGCCGAGGTCGGTGCCCGCCCGTCCGACTCCATCGCCCTCGCCCTGCGCACCGGCACCCGGATCGTCTGTGCCGAGTCCGTGCTGGACGAGGCCGGCCTCGCGGTGCCCGCCGAGCAGGAGGACGAGGTCGAGCGGTTCCGCGAGTTCCTCGACCACGTCTCGCCCGACGACTTCGAGTCTCCCTGATCCCTCTGGTAACACTTACCCTCAACCTGAGGTTGAGGGTTGCGACACGCCGCCCCGTGGATGGACAACCCGAACTCTCGGGCTTACCTTGAGATGTCTTCGTTGTAACTCCACCGCTGTGGTTGTCGGTTCGACCGGCACCGTGCGGATCCTTCCCCCAGGAGTTGCTGCTCAGCGGAGGAACCGACCTGGAGGGTTTGGCTGTGGGTAGCAACGAGAACGAACAGGGCGCCGACGCCGCTGCGGCCAAGGCCGCTGCCGACGCCGCCGGTCTCGCCGAGGAGCAGGGACTGCTCTTCGCCGACGACGTCTCGCCCCTCCCGAGCGACACCGGCTACCGCGGCCCGACCGCGTGCAACGCCGCCGGCATCACCTATCGCCAGCTCGACTACTGGGCCCGCACCGGCCTCGTCGAGCCGAGCGTGCGCGGCGCGGCCGGGTCTGGCTCGCAGCGCCTCTACTCCTTCCGCGACATCCTGATCCTCAAGGTCGTCAAGCGACTGCTCGACGCGGGCATCTCGCTCCAGCAGATCCGCACGGCGACGACGCACCTACGTGAGCGCGGCACCGACGACCTGACCCGCGTCACCCTCATGAGCGACGGCGCCTCGGTCTACGAGTGCACCAGCAACGACGAGGTCATCGACCTGCTCCAGGGCGGCCAGGGTGTCTTCGGCATCGCCATCGGCGGCGTCTGGCGCGAGATCGAGGGCACGCTCGCCGAGCTGCCCAGCGAGCGTACGTCCGCCGAGGAACCGGCCAGCACGGTCGCCGGTGACGAGCTCGCCGCCCGTCGCGCCGCCCGCCAGACGGGCTGATCAGCACCTCGATCAGCACCAGAACCCTCCGACGAAGCCGCCCGACGACCGGGCGGCTTCGTCCATTTCTGTTGCGTATCGCTAAACTGGAAACGCCGACATCCCGTGCGGGAGAGTCGTTGCGGCCACGTCCTCGGGCAGGTCGCAGTGCGCCGAAGGGGCAATTCCTCCCGGAACCTCTCAGGCACCAGGACCGCACGGGTTGGCACTCTGGAGGCCACCGGGCCGACAGATGGGAGGTCATCCGAGTGACCTCAAGGAGTGCCCGTGCCGGACGCCACCTCGCCCTCGACCGCCACCTCGACCGAGACCACGCTGGGTGAGTTCGTCGCCCGCCACATCGGGCCCGACGACGCCGACGTCGCCCGGATGCTCGAGGCGATCGGCCACGAGTCGCTCGAGGGCCTGATGGCCGCAGCCGTCCCCGGCGGGATCCGCACCGCAGCGGCCCTCGACCTCCCCGACCCGCTCGACGAGGAGGCCACGGCGCGCGCCCTGCGCACCCTCGCCTCGCAGAACCGGCCGGCCGAGGCGATGATCGGGCTGGGCTACCACGCGACCATCACCCCCGCGGTGATCCGCCGCAACGTGCTCGAGGACCCGTCCTGGTACACCGCGTACACGCCCTACCAGCCTGAGATCTCCCAGGGCCGGCTCGAGGCGCTGATCAACTTCCAGACGGTCGTCGCCGACCTCACCGGCCTCCCGACGGCCAACGCCTCCCTCCTCGACGAGGCCACCGCCGCGGCGGAGGCGATGACGCTCGTACGCCGGGCGCAGCGCAACGCCGCCGGGCCGTTCGTCGTCGACGCCGACGCCCTCCCGCAGACCATCGACGTGGTGCGCACCCGCGCCGAGGGCATGGGCATCGAGGTCGTGGTCGCGGACCTGACCGACGGGCTGCCCGACGGTGAGCTCTCCGGCGTCCTGGTCCAGTACCCCGGCGCCTCGGGCGTCGTACGCGACCCGCGGGCAGTGATCGACGCAGCCCACGAGCGCGGCGCGCTGGCCGTGGTGGCCGCCGACATCCTGGCCCTGGCCCTGCTCGAGGCGCCCGGCGCCTTCGGGGCCGACGTCGTCGTCGGCTCGTCCCAGCGCTTCGGTGTACCCCTCTTCTACGGCGGTCCGCACGCCGGCTTCATGTCGGTGTCGAAGGGTCTCGAGCGGCACCTGCCCGGCCGCCTGGTCGGCGTCTCGGTCGACGCCGAGGGCCGCCCGGCGTACCGCCTGGCGCTGCAGACCCGTGAGCAGCACATCCGCCGCGACAAGGCGACCTCCAACATCTGCACCGCCCAGGTGCTGCTGGCCGTCGTGGCCTCGATGTACGCCGTCTACCACGGCCCCGACGGGCTGCGCCGGATCGCGCAGCGCACGCACGACCACGCGAGCCGCATCGCCGCCGCGCTGCGGGCCGGGGGAGTCGACGTCGTCAACGACACCTGGTTCGACACCCTGACCGTGTCGGTCCCCGGTCGCGCCGGAGAGGTCGTCGCGGCCGCCCGTACGGTCGGACTCCACCTGCGCCTGATCGACGAGGACCGGGTCGGACTCTCGACCTCCGAGCGCACCAGCCCGTCGACGGTCGCCGCGGTGCTCCGCGCCTTCGGCGTGCCCTCCGGCGCCGACGACGTGGAGTCCGGGCTGCCCGAGGCGCTGCGTCGCACCACGGAGTTCCTGACCCACGAGGTCTTCAACTCCCACCACAGCGAGACGCAGATGCTGCGCTACCTGCACAAGCTGTCGTCGCGCGACTACGCACTGGACCGCGGGATGATCCCGCTCGGCTCGTGCACGATGAAGCTCAACGCCACGACGGAGATGGAGCCGGTCAGCCTGCCCGGCTTCGCCGACCTGCACCCGTTCGCGCCCGCCCAGGACGCCACCGGCTATCGCGAGCTCGTAGACGACGTGGAGCGGTGGCTCGCCGAGGTGACCGGCTACGACAAGGTGTCGGTGCAGCCCAACGCAGGCTCGCAGGGCGAGCTCGCCGGCCTCCTGGCGATCCGCGGCTACCACGGGGCGAACGGGGACACGGCGCGCGACGTCTGCCTGATCCCGTCCTCGGCACACGGCACCAACGCGGCCTCCGCGGTGATGGCCGGCATGAAGGTCGTGGTCGTGAAGGCCTCCGACGACGGCTCGATCGACCTCGACGACCTGCTCGCGAAGTGCGACCAGCACGCCGAGACACTCGCGGCGATCATGGTCACCTACCCCTCGACCCACGGGGCGTACGAGGACTCGATCACCGACCTCTGCAAGATCGTCCACGACCACGGCGGCCAGGTGTACGTCGACGGCGCCAACCTCAACGCCCTCCTCGGGTTCGCCCGGCCGGGCGAGTTCGGCGGCGACGTCTCGCACCTCAACCTGCACAAGACGTTCTGCATCCCGCACGGTGGCGGCGGCCCCGGCGTCGGCCCGGTCGCCGTCCGCGCGCACCTCGCGCCGTACCTGCCCTCCCACGCCGCGCACCCGGAGTCCGAGAAGCGCGAGGGCATCGGTGCGATCAGCGCGGCGCCGTACGGTTCGGCGGGCATCCTGCCGATCACCTGGGCCTACATCCGGATGATGGGCGGCCCCGGCCTGACCCGCGCGACCGCGGTGGCCGTGCTCTCGGCCAACTACATCGCCCACCGCCTCGAGGAGCACTTCCCGGTGCTCTACCGCGGCCACGGCGACCTCGTCGCCCACGAGTGCATCCTCGACCTGCGCGGCATCACCAAGGCGAGCGGCGTGAGCGTCGACGACGTCGCCAAGCGGCTCGTGGACTACGGGTTCCACGCGCCGACCATGTCGTTCCCGGTCGCCGGCACCCTCATGGTGGAGCCGACCGAGTCGGAGGACCTGGCCGAGATCGACCGCTTCTGCGACGCGATGATCGCGATCCGCGGAGAGATCGCCCGCGTCGAGGCGGGGGAGTGGACGCCGGAGGACTCGCCGCTGCGCCACGCACCGCACACGGCTCGCGCCCTCGTCGGCGACTGGGACCGCTCGTACACCCGCGAGCTCGCGGTCTTTCCGCAGGGCATAGACCCCGACAAGTACTGGCCCCCGGTGGCGCGCATCGACCAGGCGTACGGCGACCGGAACCTGGTCTGCGCGTGCCCGCCGCCGGAGGCGTTCGCCGAGAACTGATCGGGGCGCCCGATGGTGGACCCCCACTAGGGTCTCTCCATGAGTGACCAGCGCCAGCGACTGCTGGACGTGGCGCAGGCCGAGGGCCGGCTGACGTCCGTGGTCGGTGCCGTCTTCGACCGCTACGGCGCGGTGTGGGCCGGCGGGGCGGGCGACGCGCCGGGGCTCGACGGCCAGTACCGGATCGGGTCCATCACCAAGACGATGACCGCCGTCCTGGTGATGCAGGCCCGCGACGCGGGACTGCTGGACCTCGACGACCCGCTGTCGGCCCACCTCGGCGAGGTCGGCTACGGCGAGGTGACCGTGCGCCACGCGCTGGCGCACGCGTCCGGCATGCAGAGCGAGCCGCGCGGACTGTGGTGGGAACGCACGCGGGGCCGCGACTTCACCTCGCTCGCCGCCGCCAACGACGGCTCCGGCCGGGTCGCCGGGCCGGGGGAGTGGTTCCACTACTCGAACCTCGGCTACGGACTCCTCGGTGAGGTCGTCGCGCGGCGCTTCGGCGCGCCCTGGCGCGAGCTGGTCAACGAGCGGCTGCTCCGGCCGCTCGGCATGCGGTCGACGTCGTACCTCCCGAGGCCAGGAGCCCAGCCCGGCTGGAGCGTCGACCACTTCACCGGCATCCGCGTGCACGAGCCGCTGACCGAGACCGGTGCGATGGCGCCGGCCGGCCAGCTCTGGTCGACGCTGGCCGACCTCGTGACGTGGGGGCAGGTGCTCGGCGGCACGCGCCCCGACCTGCTGACGCCGGAGACGCTGGAGGAGATGGGCCGCCCGGTGCAGCCGGGCTACGGCCTCGGCCTGATGCTGGGCGTGCACCCGGGCGGCCGGCTCGTCGGGCACGACGGCTCGATGCCCGGCTTCATGGCGTCGCTGCACGTGGATCCCGACAGCGGCATCGGCGCGGTGGTGCTGACCAACGCCACGACCGGCATCGCCCCGCAGGACCTGGCCGTCTCCCTGATCGAGGGTGATCCGGACGCCTCGGAGGACCGACCCGCGCCCTGGCGGCCGACGGCGGTCCTGCCCGACGACGTGGCCGGCGTGCCGGGGGTGTGGTTCTGGGGCAACACTGCGTACGACGTGCGCTGGCACAACGAGGGTCTCGAGCTGCGGCTGATGGCGCGCGGCGGGCTGCTCAAGGAGCGCTTCGAGCTGTCCGGCGGCGTGCTGCGCGGCGTCCTGGGCTACCACCGCGGCGAGCCCCTCGACGTCGTACGCCGTCCGGGCGGGTCGATCAGCCACCTCGAGTGCGCGACCTTCGTCTACACGCGGACGCCCTACGACCCGTACGTCGACATCCCGGGCGGCCACCCGACCCGGCTCGCCTGACCGGAAGAGCCTGCCGCGGCGGGTCTCCGAGCGCTACTGTTGCGGCCGTCGGGGGCGGCTGCACCCGCGTGGATCCTTCCGGAGGGAATCGGCAATGGGACTCTTCCAGGCTGTGAGCGGCGCCATCGGCGGCACGCTGGCCGACCAGTGGCTCGACTTCTACACGGTTCCCGACGGGCTGCCCGCCACGGCCGCGGTCTTCCCGGCCGTGCGCCGGGACGAGAACCAGGGGCGCGGCGCCAACGCCGGCGCGTCCGACGGCGTGATCACCAACGGCTCGAAGATCGTCGTGCCGGAGGGCTACGGCCTGGTGTTGATCCAGGACGGTGCCTTCACCGGCTTCGCCGCCCAGCCCGGCGGCTACATCTGGGACTCCGAGGAGTCGGCCTCGCAGTCGGTCTTCTCCGGCGGTGGCCTCGTCGACTCGCTGATCAAGCAGAGCTGGGAGCGCTTCAAGTTCGGTGGTCGCCCCGGCTCGCAGCAGACCGCGATCTTCGTCGCGCTCAAGGAGCTCCCCAACAACAAGTTCGGCACCCAGTCGGAGATCTACTGGGACGATGCGTTCCTGAACACGCAGGTCGGCGCCATCACGCGCGGCACGTACACGCTCAAGATCACCGACCCGCTGACCTTCATCCGCAACTTCGTCTCCGCGGGCGTCATCAGTGGCAAGGGCGTCTTCGACTTCACCAACATCGACAACCCCGCGGGCGAGCAGCTCTTCAACGAGGTCGTCGGATCGCTCGCGCCGGCCTTCTCGATGTACACCAACGACCCCGCCAAGGGGAACCGGATCGCGCGGCTCCAGCAGGACTCCGTCGGCTTCGCGCAGTCGCTCTCGGCCGCGGTCGAGGAGAACTACCGGTGGCGCACCGACCGCGGGCTGGAGATCGTCAAGACGGCGATCATCTCGATCGAGTACGACGAGAACACCCGCGAGCTGCTCAAGAACGTCCAGCGTGCCGACGCCCTGTCGGGCTCGCGCGGCAACTCGAACCTCCAGGCGTCCGTCGCCGCGGGCATCGAGTCCGCCGGCGAGAACGCCGGACCGGGCGGGCTGATCGGGATGGGCATGGCCACCGGTGGCATGGGCCTCGGCGGCCTGCAGCAGCCGACCCAGCAGGCGCCGGCCGCTCCCCCCGCTCCGGCGGCACCGGCTCCGGCCGCCGCACCCGCCGCCGACGACCCGGTCGCGGTGCTCAAGCGCGCCAAGGAGATGCTCGACGCCGGCCTGATCACGCAGGAGGACTACGACGCCGCGAAGGCCAAGGCTCTTGGCATCTGACCAGCCCCCGCCGCGCGACCCGGACGGCCCCGTCTTCGACGGTCCGCCGCTCTCCCTCGAGGAGGAGCTGGCGGCAGCGCGCGCCGAGCCCGAGCCGGGCCCGGACATCGACACCGTCAACGAGTCACTGAACGACGGCATCAACCGGTGCCCGAAGTGCGGGTCGACCGACGTACGCCAGCGCGCCACCACCGGCATGCTGGTCTGCCTGTTCTGCCGCCACGAGTGGCAGGAGGCGCGGGTCGAGGAGGAGTTCGGCCTGGGCGTCGGCATCGACGAGCTCCAGGGCGTCGTCATCGCCGGCGGAGCGGGGGAGATCTCGTCCGACGACGACGTCATCACGATGACCTGCGGCGGGTGCGGTGCCGACGTCGTGGTCGACACGGCCCACGCGATGAATGCCCGCTGCCACTGGTGCCGCCACACCCTCAACGTCAACCAGCAGACGCCGAACGGAGCGGTCCCCGACGCGGTGCTGCCGTTCCGGCTGACGCACGCCGAGGCCGTCGAGAAGATCCGCGAGTTCGCCTCCAAGCGGCGGCTCTTCGCGCACCCGCGGTTCAAGAAGGAGTTCATCCCGGAGAACGTGCTCGGCGTCTACCTGCCCTACCTCGTGATCGACGCCCGCGCCGAGGCGGCGTACGCCGGGACGGGCGAGGTGGAGACCCGACGGTGGACCGAGAAGAACGGCGACAACTCGACGACCTACTACGCCGCCGATGTCTACCGCCTCGATCGCTCGGTCGCCTTCACCGTCGACGACCTGACCGTCGAGGGCGCCGCGGACCGCGCCCAGATGGGCGGCTCCACCACCAACAACATCGTCAACACTGTCCTGCCGTTCGACACGAAGAACGCGGTGAAGTGGAACTCCAGCTATCTGGTCGGCTTCACCAGCGAGAAGCGTGACCTCGACGTGAGCGACCTGGAGCCGGTGCTGGAGGACCAGCTGCTCTCGATCGGTCGCTCGCAGGTGGAGGGCTCGCTGACGCAGTTCGACCGGGGCGTGCGCTGGGAGGCGGAGAAGGTGGACGTCGGCGGCTCCCGCTGGGTGTCCATGTACCTGCCGGTGTGGCTCTACTCCTACTACCAGGAGAACACCAAGATGCTGCACTACATCGCGGTCAACGCGCGTACGGGGGAGACGATGGGCAGCGTCCCGGTCTCCCAGTGGCGGCTGCTCGCCGCGGCGCTGACGGTCGGCACGGTCCTCGAGGGCATCGCGGGCTGGATCCTGGTGGTGTCCGCATGATCGCCGAGATGACCCAGGTGGTGGTGATGGCGGGCGACGGCGCCCCTGGGTGGATCCTCGCCGCCGGCCCGGCGGGTGGGGCAGCGACGTACTGGGCGCTGTACCGCTACTACCGCAACACCGACAAGTCGCACGCCTACGAGCGCGACACCCTCATCGCCGCGCAACCGGTGCAGGGCAACCAGGAGAAGGTCGACCACATCTCACGGACCCGCGACTCCGACATCGACGGCGACAACTCCGGCAACCACCGGGCGCGCGTCCAGCGGCTCGGCTGACCTCGCGCTCTGTACGTTCCGGCGCTTGGCGCCCGGAGGCGGTGCGTGAGGGGGGAGTCCGATGGTCCGGGAGCCCCCTCAGACACCGCCCGGGGATGTGCGCTGGGCTGGGACGGGAGCGGGGTCAGACGCCCTGCGACACGCTCGACATGTTGAAGTCGGGGATCCGCAGGGCGGGGGTCGCCGTACGCGAGAAGTAGTCGTCGCCCCACTCGCGGCTGAAGCTCGGCACCGACTCGGTGGCGGCGCTGAAGCGGTTGAGCAGGTCGATCGGGCTCTCGTTCCAGCGGAAGTTGTTGGCCGCGCCGACGATCTCGCCGTCCTCGATGACGTACACGCCGTCACGGGTGAGGCCGGTGAGGAGCATGGTCTGCGGGTCGACCTCGCGGATGTACCAGAGGCAGGTCAGCAGCAGCCCGCGCTGGGTGCCGGCGATCATGTCGTCGATCGTGCCGGCGCCGTCACCGACCTCGAGGACGAGGTTGTCGATCATCGGCGTGACCGGCTGGCCGGTCATGCCGGCCGAGTGGCGGGTCTGGAGCAGCCCGGTGAGGAGGCCGTCCTGGACCCAGTCGGTGCGCTCGAGCGCGAGGCCGTTGTCGAAGACGGAGTCGGTGTTGTCGGAGGAACCGGTGATCACGAACGGCGCGCACTCGAGTCCGGCGTACGTCGGGTCCGAGAACAGGCTCACGCCCGGCGCCGCGACCTTGTCGCCGATCCGGGTGCCGCCACCGCGACGGCTGTAGACCGACTCGCCCTCGTGGGCGACGCGGGCACCCGCGCCCCAGTAGGCGTCGATCATCAGGTCGGCGACCGACGAGGGCGGCAGAATCGTGTCGTAGCGACCGGCCGGCAGGTCGATCCGGCGCTCGGCCCAGCCCAGGCGCTGCTTCACTGTCGCGGCCATGGCTGCCGCGTCGACGTCGCGGAAGTCGCGGGTGGCGCCGCCGGTCCAGGCGCTGCGGGTGAGGGAGGTGTCCTTGCCCGTGCAGGCGTAGTGCCCGGTCGGCTGGACGTGCCGCAGGCGCAGGCCGCGGCTGGAGCCGAGGTAGGTGGTGGCGACCTCGTGGTTGACGAAGCCGTAGAGCAACCGGTTCTCCGCCGTCGCCTGGACGAAGGCCTCGCCCAGCGCCGGCGCGAACGCGCGGTAGACGCCGATGTCGGTCGTCTCCGGCTCGGTGTCCCAGTCGGACGAGGTCACGTCGCCGATCAGCTCACCCGCGTCCTCGGCGGGGGAGCCGGCGCGAGCGGCGGCATCGGCAGCCTGCACGAGCGCCGTGACCTGGTCGGGCGTGGACGCACTGCCCGACACCGACCCGGTGGCGATCCCGCCGTCGACCGCAGCGAAGCTGACCACGGTCACCGAGACCTCGGTCATCACGCCGTTGGTGGTCAGCGTGTTGTTGGCCCACCGCAGGTTGGCGCTGGTGATGTCGCGGACGATCGCGACGCAGTCGTCGGCCGTGGAGGTGGCGAGCGCGTGCTCGACCAGCTGCTGGGCCGTGGTTGTGCCGCGCAGGGAGATGGTCATCAGTGGCCCGCCTCGTGGATGGTGTTGAGGATGTTGATGCCGCGGAAGAGCGACGTGGGGCAGCCGTGGCTGACCGCCGCGACCTGGCCGGGTTGGGCCTTGCCGCAGTTGAAGGCGCCGTGGAGCTCCCAGGTGTCGGGTCCGCCGACGGCCTCCATCGAGCCCCAGAAGTCCGTGGTGGTGGCCTGGTAGGCGACGTCGCGGAGCATGCCGTCGAGCTTGCCGTCGGTGATCTTGTAGAACCGCTGGCCGGTGAACTGGAAGTTGAACCGCTGCATGTCGATCGACCACGACTTGTCGCCGACGACGTAGATCCCGCGCTCGACGCGGGAGATCAGGTCGTCGGTGGAGAGGTCGTCGGTGCCCGGCATGAGCGAGACGTTGGCCATCCGCTGGATCGGGATGTGGCCCGACGAGTCGGCGTACGCGCAGCCGTTGCTGCGGCCGTCGTTGAGCTCGGGCTTGAGGTGGCCCATCGAGCGGTCGAGCTGGTAGCCCACCAGCACGCCGTCGCGGACGATGTCCCAGGTCTGGGTCTGCACGCCCTCGTCGTCGTAGCCGACGGTGGCCAGGCCATGCTCCTGGGTGCGGTCGCCCTGGACGTTCATCACCGGCGAGCCGTACTGCAGCGTGCCGAGCTTGTCGTACGTGGCGAACGAGGTGCCGGCGTAGTTTGCCTCGTAGCCCAGCGCCCGGTCCAGCTCGGTCGCGTGGCCGATGGACTCGTGGATGGTGAGCCAGAGGTTGGACGGGTCGATGACGAGGTCGTACGTGCCCGCCTCGACGCTCGGCGCGACCAGCTTCTCGGCGAGCAGGTCGGGCGTGGCCGCGAGCTCGGCATCCCAGTCCCAGTGGGCACCGGTGAGGTACTCCCAGCCGCGGCCCGCGGGCGGCGCGATCGAGCCCATCGAGTCGAAGATCCCGGTCGTGGCGTCCTCGCCGCTGGCCTCGAAGCCGGGCTGCAGTCGTACGCGCTGCTGGGTCGTCCGGGTGCCGGCGAGGTCGGCGTAGTACTTGTTCTCCTGCACCTGCTGCAGGAAGGCGGTCGCGTGTGCGACGGCATCGCCGGCGCGCAGCCGCTCGGTCCAGCCGACCAGCAGGTCCGCCTTCTCCCGGGTCGGGACCTCCAGCGGGTTGATGTCGTAGCCCGAGACCCAGGTGACGTTGTCGTGCACTGGCTCGGGTGCGAGCTCGACCGGCGTCGTGGTCATCGCCGCCGCCACCTTCGCCACCGCGACGGCGGTCTCGGCCACCCGGCGGGCCTCGTGGTCGGTCAGCGCGACCCCGGAGGCGAACCCCCAGGCGCCGCCGTGGACGACGCGTACGGCGAAACCGAGGTCCTCGGCGTCGCTCGCGGTCTGCAGGATGCCGTCGCGGGCACCGAGGTACTGGTAGCGGATCCGCTCGAGCCGGAAGTCGGCGTGGCTGGCTCCCAGCTCCTGGGCGCGGGCCAGGGCCACGTCGCCGAGGCGACGGTGGGGCAGGTCGCTGAAGGTCGGGTCGAGCCCGGGCGCACTCATGTCTCCGAACCTATCCGGAGGTCGTACGCCGACCGCGACCGGCGTCCCCGCGGTCCGCCCGACCGGGCGGCGAGGCGGCGCAGTCAGCCGAGGGTGAGCGACGTACGGCTGCCGTTGCGGCCGCGGTGCACGCGGAGCTGGGTGGGGATCCGGGTCTGCAGCTCGGGGACATGGCTGACGACGCCCACGACCCGGCCGCCGTCGCGGAGCGTGTCGAGGGTGTCCATCACGTCCTCGAGGGTCTCGGAGTCGAGGGAGCCGAAGCCCTCGTCGACGAAGAGCGTGTCGAGGTCGGTGCCGCCGGCCTCGTCGGTGATCACGTCGGCCAGGCCGAGGGCGAGAGCAAGGGAGACCACGAACGTCTCGCCGCCCGACAGCGTCGCGGGGTCGCGGCTGTCGCCCGTCCAGTCGTCGCGTACGAGCAGGCTGAGGCCGCCGCGGGTCTCGCCGGCGCCGCGCTCACCGGAGTGGACCAGCGAGTAGCGCTGGCCGCTCATCGTGGCCAGGCGGAGGTTGGCCGCGTCGACGACCTGGCCGAGGCGGTGGGCGAGGACGTAGGCCGACAGCCGCATCTGGAGCCGGTTGTCGGGGTGCTTGCCCTCGACGAGTGCGGCCATGTCGGCCGTGAGGTCGTAGTCGGCGCGGACGGGTGCCCACGCAGTGAGCGCCGCGTCGACCTGTTCGGCCAGCCCCCGCAGGCGCCGGCCGCGGTCGCGGAGCCGCATGTCGGTCTCGCGCGCGAGCGCGGCGTCCTCCTTGGCGCGGTGGTGCTGCTGGGCCAGGGCCTCGAGGTCCGGCGGGTCGGCGGCGGCCGACAGGACCAGCGCCTCGTCGGCGAGCAGGTCCGCGACCCGGGCCGCCTCACGGTGGTGGCGGTCGATCTGCTGCTGCAGCACAGCCAGGTCGGCGTCGGACAGCCAGGCGGCCGCGGCCCACGCGGAGGAGTCGAACCCGGCCGATGCCGCGAGGGCGTCGGCGGCCTCCTGGGTGCTGGCGGCGGTGGCCCGGGCGCGGGTGAGCTCGGCGGTCTGGGCCAGGCAGTCGCGGGCGAGCTGCTCGGCCTGCTGGTGGCGAGTGGTCAGCGTGTCGAGGTCGACGCCCTCGGCGCCGACGGCACCGATCTGGTCGCGCAGCCCCTGGACCTTCGAGTCGAGGACGGCGATCTCGGTGTCGAGCCGCCCGGTCGTCGCGGCCAGCTCGTCGTGCTCCCGGGCCAGGTCGGACTGCTCGGCGGTCAGGGCCTCGACACGCGTCGCCCACGCGTCGACCGTCGAGGCCTCGCCGCGGGCTCGCTCGAGGTTGCCGAGGGCGGCCTCCTCCTCGACCAGGAGATGCTCGACCGAGTCACCGGACTCGGCGAGCGCGGCGGCCCGCTGGGTCTCCAGGCCGCGCACCTTCTGGGCATGGGCCTCGACGACGACCTCGAGGTCGTCGACCTCGCGCCGCGCTTCGCGTTCGGTGCTCTCGTCGGGGGCACCGGGAGCGGGGGAGGCGGGGGAGGGGTGGTCGACCGAGCCGCACACCGGGCAGTCGGCGCCGACGGCTAGCTTGCCCGCGATCTCGGCGGCCATCCCGTCGAGGCGCTGCTCACGAATCTCGACCAGGGTCTCGCGGGCGAGGAGCCGCGACTGGGTGGTCGCGGCCAGCGCCTGCTCGGCCATCTTGAGCTGCGTCGTCAGCGACTCTGCGGTCCGGGCCGCCCGGGTGCGGGAGCGGAGCACCTCGAGGTCGGCGGTGAGCGCCTCGGCCAGCGCCTGGGACTCGCGGGCCGCCTGGAGGCGCGGCTCGAGTGCCCCGAGCACCTGGGGGATGTCCTCGGACCGGGCCTGGATGCGGACGAGCTCGGTGGTGGCCTCGTCGCGGGAACGGGTCAGTCGCCCGAGGTGCCGCTCGAGGTCGGTGGCCTGCCGCTCGAAGGGGCGTACGCGGGCGATCTCGGTCAGCGTGCTGGTCGCCGTGCGCTGGTGCTCGGCGATCTCCTGGTCGTCGAGCGACGGCACCCCGAGCATCGTCGCGAGCTCGTCGCGGGCCGCCCTGCTCTGCTGGTCGAGCTCGCGCACCTCCGCCCGCGCGCTGACCGCGAGCTCGTGGAGGGGACGTACGCCTGCCGCGCGCTGCGCCTGCGCGACCTGGTGCAGGCGGTCGTCGTGCTGGGGCGTGGCCGCCTCCACGGCGGCGCGGGCGCGACGTGCGGCGGCATAGGTCGCGCGACGTCCGGCCAGCTCGATGCCGGCGGCGGAGGCCTCGGATGCGGCCACCTCGGCCATGGCGGCGGCATCCACCCGGAGCGTCTGCTCGACCGACGCGGTGACAGCGGAGGTGGTCAGCTCGCCGATCCACCCGCGCAGGCCTTCGGGGTCGGCAGCCCAGTCGTCGGGCGCCGAGTCGCCGGCGACCTCGCTGACCCGGCTGACCAGGTCGGCGACGCCACCCTGGTGGTCCTGCGTGGTGCGACGGAGCTGCACCCGTCGATCGCGCAGCCAGCCCTCGATGCTGTCGAAGCGACCGGTCTGGAAGACCTGCTGGAGGAGCGCCTGCCGTTCGTCTGAGCGGGCCCGGAGGAACGCCTGGAACCTGCCCTGAGGCAGCATCGCGACCTGGCAGAACTGGGTGAGCGTCATCCCGACCAGGCGGGTCACGAGGTGCCCGGTCTCGTCGAGCCGCGTGCTGAGCGGCTGCCACTCGTCGGCGCCGTCCTCGCCCGCGCGGCGCTCGGAGATGACCACCCGGGCCTGCTCGGTCGTGGTGCCGGCGCCCCGCTTCTTGGCCCGGGTCCAGGCAGGCGAGCGGTCGATGCGGAACCGGCGGCCGGACAGGGTCGCCTCGAGGACGACGCGCGGCACGACGTCGTCGTCGGCGTGGTCCGAGCGCAGTCGCTTGGCGACCGCGCGGTCACCGGGGACGTCGCCGTAGAGCGCGAAGCAGACCGCGTCGAGGACGCTGGACTTGCCGGCGCCGGTCGGCCCGCTCAGCAGGAACAGCCCCGCGTCGGAGAGCGCGTCGAAGTCGACGGTCGTGGCCTCGGCGAACGGGCCGAACGCCGTGATCTCGAGCTGGTGGAGCCTCATCCGGCTCCACCCGTGTCGGCGGTGTTGGTCGCAGCACCGACCAGCACGTCCTGGTCGGGGTCGTGGCAGCACCCGTCGACCGCCTCCTGGAGGAGCGTGGTCTCGACCTTGTTGGCCTTGGTGCCGCGCACGTGGCGTACGAAGTCGAGCGCGATGTCGTGGTCGCTGGTGCCGGACGCGGGCCGGGCCGGTGCCTTCGGGTCGACCGTCGACGCGGGGAACTGCAGCACCAGGGTGTGCGGGAACCGACGGCGCAGCTGCTCCATCGCCCGGGCGGGTCGAGGCACGTCGGACAGCGTCACCTGCACCCAGTCGCCCTCGCGGTCGGTCAGGGACGGGTCCTTGAGCAGCTCGCTGAGCTTGCCCGAGATCCGCGAGAGCCGGCGGGGGACCGGAGCGTCGATCCAGCTGGCGCTCGCCAGCCCCTTGGCGCTGAGATCGACGAGCCACGAGCCCTTCACCTGGTCGGCCTCGGAGAACGAGTAGGCCAGCGGCGACCCGGAGTAGCGCAGGCCGGGGGCCAGGACGTGGGACCCGTGCAGGTGACCGAGCGCGGTGTAGTCGATGCCGTCGAAGACGCTGGTCGCGACGCGCGAGACCCCGCCCACGCTGATGTCGCGCTCGGACTCCGACGGCTCGGCGCCGGCCACGAACGCGTGGGCCAGCACGACCGAGCGGGTCTTGGTGCGCGCGGCCAGGTCGGCGCGTACGCGGGTCATCGCCTGCGTGAGGGCGGCCTCGTGGCTGCGGTGGCTGAGCCCCCAGGGCTCCAGGAGCGCCGACGGGTCGAGGTAGGGGATCGCGTGGATGGCCACGTCGCCGAAGCGGTCCTTGAGCACGACCGGCGTGCCGACCGAGGACGCGTCGGTGCGGACGTGGACGCCGGCGAAGTCCATCAGCCGCGAGCCGAACCCGAGCCGCTGGGCGCTGTCGTGGTTGCCGCTGCTGACCACCACCTTGGCGCGTGAGGCAGCCAGCCGGGCGAAGGTCTCGTCGGCGAGCGCCACCGCGTCGACGTGGGGGAGCGCGCGGTCGTAGACGTCGCCGGAGACGACCACGACGTCGACCTTCTCCGACTCCACGACCGCGAGCAGGTGGTCGATGAACGCACCCTGGTGGCCCAGGAGGTCTTCGCGGTGGAAGGACCTCCCCAGGTGCCAGTCGGAGGTGTGGAGGATGCGCACGAGGTGACCGTAGAACGCGGCACCGACAGTCGTGGGCCACCACGCCGCCAGCGCAGATCAAGGCTCAGCAGTAGTTCACCGTACGACCGGGTGAGGTGAAGCCCCAGAGCTCGATTCCTGCCTCACGGGCCAGCCGCGCGGCGAGGCTGGTCGGTGCGCCGACCGCGACGATGGAGCCGATGCCGCTCGCCGCGGCCTTCTGCACCAGCTCGAAGCCGACCCGGCCGCTGAGGACCAGGCACGCGGCCGCCGGCGGGTCGCCGCCGAGCACGCGTGCGCCCACCACCTTATCCACGGCGTTGTGCCGCCCGACGTCCTCCCGCACGACCAGCATCGTGCCGTCGGCGTCGGCCAGCGCGGCCGCGTGGACGCCGCCGGTCCGCTCGAACACCACCTGCCGCTCGCGCAGCGCGTCCGGCAGCCGGCGTACGACGTCCGCGCCGGGGCGTACGCCGGACCAGGGTGTCGCCGAGACGATCTGCAGGGCCTCCGCCACGCTGTCCTTGCCGCAGACCCCGCAGGCCGACGAGCCTGCGGACGCGGCAACGTGGCGGTGTGGCAGGTCGGCGGCGCCGGTGAGCGTCACCGTGACGACGTTGAACTCCTGCTCGGGGTCGAGGTCGTCGTCGGTGCAGTAGGCGACCTGGCCGAGGGTGCTCGGCGACGCGAGGCCCTCGTTGACCAGCCAGCCGGCGGCCAGCTCGAAGTCGTGGCCGGGGGTGCGCATGGTGACCCAGGCGCGCCGCGGCTCGAGACCGCCGACGCGGACGCGGATCTCGAGCGGCTCCTCGGTCACCAGACGGTCCTCGCGCTCGATCTCGGAGTCGCCCGCGTGCTCGACGACGCGCGTCCTCACCGAGGGTCCGGGCCGTCTCGCGCGCTCGATCGTCACCCCTCGACCCTAGCCCGCCGGTGGCCGAGATCACGTCGCCCTCGATGCGTGGTCGGCGTACGAGGCTCCCTAGAATGTAAGAGCCGCATCGGAGCGGTTACGTCTTACACATTGCACGCTCATCACTGAGGACCGGGAGTCCTCGGAAGGACAGATCTCCATGACCACGCAGCTCCACCTCGCCAACAGCCTCGTCCACGCGCGGGCGTACTCGGCCGAGGACCGCGCCCTCCTGCGCAACGTGGAGATCGCCCGCAGCGAGGAGCGCCGCGCGCGCCGCGCCGCCCGCCGCTCCCGCTGACACCACCCGAGCTGCGTCCGACCCCCACTCGGACGCGTTGCGGCGCTGCCGCAGCACCCGACACCCTGCCAGGGCACGCTCTGGCAGGGTGTTCTGCATGAGCACCCCACGACGTTCTTCTCCTCCGCTCCGCTCCTCCGAACAACGCCGCAGGGACCCCGCATGATGGACGACCTGCGCAGCGTCGAGCTCACCCGCATCGGACCGGCCCGCTTCAAGGCCACCAACTTCCGTGGCGGCGAGACCTTTTTCGGGACCGGGGGAGAGGACCCCGACTTCACGCCCGTGGAGCTGTTGCTCGCGGCGATCGCCGGGTGCGGTGCCCTCGATGTCGAGGCGATCACCCACAAGCGGACGACGAGCACCACCTTCGAGGTCCACGCCGAGGGCACGAAGGTGCGCGACGAGCACGGCAACCACCTGGCCGGCCTGCGGGTGTCGTTCGACATCGCGTTCCCCGACGGGCCCGACGGCGACGCCGCCCGCGACCGGGTGCAGGGCGCGATCGAGATGTCCCGCGACCGGCTGTGCACGGTCTCGCGGACCGTCCAGCTCGGCGAGGACGTCGCCTACGACGTCAGCCGACCGTGACCTTCTCGATGGTGACGTCCTCGTTGGGGGTGCCTCCGCCGGCCGGGTTGGCGCCGTCGTTGCCCACGGCCGCGATCGCGTCGATGGTCGTGAGACCGGCCTCGTCGATCGTGCCGAAGACGGTGTAGCTCGGCGGGAAGTTCGAGTCGCGGAAGACCAGGAAGAACTGCGAGCCGTTGGTGTCGGGGCCGGCGTTCGCCATCGCGAGCGTGCCGGCGGGGTAGGTCTCGTCGCCGGTCAGCTCGTCGGCGAACGAGTAGCCCGCGCCGCCCGAGCCGGTGCCGGTCGGGTCGCCGCACTGCAGGATGCCGAAGCCGTCCTGGTCACCGATGCGCGGGCACGGGGTGTCGTCGTAGAAGCCCTGCTCGGCGAGCGAGACGAACGAGTTCACGGTGCAAGGCGTCGCCGCGGCGTCGAGCGAGAGGCCGATGTCGCCGAAGTTGGTGGTGATCGTCGCGGTGACGGTGCCTCCGGCCGGTGCGTCGGCCGCGGGCGGCTCGACCTCGCGCGCCGGCTCCTGGCCGTCAGCCGGGTACTCGCAGGTGGCGGTCTCGCCGCCCGCTCCCTCATCAGCCGACGCGGAGGTCGACTCCGACGGCGATGCGCTCGAGGTGTCCTCGGCAGTGACGTCCGCCTTCCCGTCGCTCTCGTTGCCGCAACCGGCAAGGGTGAGCACGGACAGGCAGGCCGCTACGGCGGCGAGTCGCTTCAGCATGTCGACGATCGTAACCAGCGGCCCGTCACATCTCCTCGTGGGTGTCCGGGTCGCCGCCGAAGAGCCGACCGTCGTCCTCGCCGAGGCCGGTGATCGCCGACATCTCCGCCTCGCTGAGCTCGAACTCGAAGACGTCGAGGTTCTGCGCCTGGCGCTGCGGGTCGCCGGACTTGGGGATCGGCAGCGACCCGAGCTGCACGTGCCAGCGCAGGATGACCTGGCCGGGGGTGACGCCGAACGCCTCGGCGGCCGCGGTGACGGCCGACTCGTCCAGCGGCGCGCGCCGCTTGCCCATCGGGCTCCACGCCTCGGTGCGTACGCCGAGCCGCTCGTGCACCGCGCGCATCCCGGCCTGCGGGAAGCGCGGGTGCAGCTCGACCTGGTTGACCGCGGGCGTGACGCCGGTGTCGTCGATGATGCGGGCCAGGTGCTCCTCGGTGAAGTTGGAGACGCCGATCGAGCGGACCAGCCCGTCCTTCTGGAGCTGCACGAGCGCGCGCCACGCCTCGACGTACGTGCCCTGCGACGGGTTGGGCCAGTGGATGAGGTGGAGGTCGGTGCGCTCCACCCCGAGGCGCTCGAGCGACCCGCGCACCGAGGCGATCGCGTCGTCGTACGCGTGGTGGCGGCCGGGGATCTTGCTCGCGACGACGACCTCGTCGCGCGGCAGGCCCGAGCGGCGGAGCGCCGCGCCGACCTCGGCCTCGTTCTCGTAGTTCACGGCCGTGTCGAGCATGCGGTAGCCGGCCTCGAGGGCGGAGACCATCGCCGACGTCCCGTCCTCGCCCCGGAGCGGATAGGTGCCGAAGCCGATCGCCGGGAGGCTGGTGCCGTCGTTGAGGACGTACGTCGGGATCGAGATGTCTGCCATGGCTCCAACGTAGGCCGTCCGCGAAGCGTCAGCGTTCGAGCCGGAGCTCCTGGGCGTCGACGTCGGCCGAGCGGCGCTGCGCGATCACGTCGCGGCCGTGCGTGTCGGACGTGTGGCGATGTGGGCGTCCAGGCGACCGCATCGTCACACGTTGGCTCGAGGGGAGGTGCTGGGCGAGTGGACCTGCCTTAACTGACATAATGTCAGTTATCGGCGATATTCGTACGCTCGAAGACCCCTTCTGGCACTGCTCCTCACGGTGTCACTGCTCCGGACAGGAGCTCCACCACGTGCGGGTCGATCTCGCGAGCCGCTTCGCGGTGCCACAACGTCCTGAGGAGAACCTCCGCCGGGGCGACGACGTCGACGGGATCGCCGTTGCCGATCACGACGCTCTCGTCGAGGTCCGAGGCCGTCAGCCGGACCGCGGTTGCCAGAGGCGTCGTACGCCCCAGTCGTACCTGACGTGGGTACAAGACGTCGACGACCTCCGCCACGCCGTCCCAGGCGAGCTCCGGGTCGATCGGCCGCGCCACGCCCAGGGCGTGCTCGGCGTCCCAGAGGTGCATGGTGACCTCGTGGACCTGGCGCCGACGCCAGAATCCGGCGGTCCTGTTGTCGCGATCCAGGGTCCAGGCGGGTGCCTCGGCCGGTCGAGCCGCGAGGACGTCGATGAGGGCCGAGGCGTGCAGGAGGTACCAGGCGGAAAGTTCGATGGCGTCGCCGGCCGGTGTTGGCGCGGGCTCGAGGCTCGGGTCGCCCTCGACGACGGCATGAGCGGCCCACTGGTGCACGCCGCCGAGGTGGTCGGTCAGGTCACGCAGCGTCCATCCCGGGCACGACGTGACCTCCCGGGCCGGGTCGCCGTGCTCGACGACCTCAGCGAACCGCTCGGCCTGCGTGCGCAGCAGGTCGAGCCAGCTGCGGTCGAGCGCCGGGCTCACGCGAACTTGCCGTACTTCTTGTGCATGGCCTGCTTGCTCACGCCCAGCATGGTGCCGATCTCCGCCCAGCTGTAACCGTGGATCCGGGCCCGGCGTACGGCCACCGCCTCGGCCGCGGCCAGCTCGTGCTTGGCGCGCGCGATCCGCATCAGCTCCGTCAGGGGACTCTCCTCCCCCGGCTCCTCGGCGTCCACGGCGGTTCTCACATCGTCAATCTTGATTGACGATCGAGGATCTGTCAACCCACGTTGACGGCCTGTTCCTTCGTCAGGTGGAGGAGCCACTGGTTGCCTCCGGTGTGGATCAGCGCGAACCGACGCACACCGTCGCGACCGTGCAGCGAGAAAACGAGCCGACGCTCGTCCCGGTCGTGCTCCTGCCACGTGCCGGTGTCGGCGATCGACTTGTGTTCGTCCTCGAAGTCGATGTGGTCCAGCTCGTGGTCGTCGACCCCGATGGCCAGCCGGTCGTGTGCCGGGTCGTCGGGCAGGCCCTTGGGCACCGCCCAGCTGCGCAGGACGCCGTGCTCCTCGAGTCGCAGGTCGAAGTGCGGGCTCGGCTTGCGGTGGTCGTGCAGCACGAAGCGCGGCTCTGCTGGCATGTCGACGACGCTACGCCGGGGCTCGGACAGCCCGGAACGACGTCGAGGCGAGCCCGGAGGCCACCAGCGCGAAGACGACCGCCGCGACCACCAGCATCGGGCGGATGCCGATCGCGTCGGCGAGCACTCCGGCGATCGGCGCGACGACGACGATCACGGCACGGTTGATGGAGCGCAGGGTGGTGTTGGTGCGGGCCTGCAGCTCGTCCGGTGTGACGAGCTGGCGATAGCTCATCTCGTGGGAGTTGCTCATGCCCATCGCGAGTCCGTAGAGGCCCTGCCCGAGCATCAGCAGGGCAATCGCTGCCGCCCGTGACGTCGGCTCCCCCGCCAGCACCATCGCGACGACGCCGCACGTGATGATCGAGTGGCACAGGATGATCGTGCGACCGGTCCCGAGCCGCCTGCCGACGGCTGTCGTGATCGTCGTCCCGACGACTGCCCCGACTCCCCCGATGGCTCCGACGAGACCGAACTGGAAGGCGGTCAGGTCGAGGGTGAGAAAGGCGTACGGAGCCAGCACGACGCCGACGATCGCGTGGCCGACGAACCAGCCGTGGGTGGCGATCGCCAAAGTGCGCAGGCCGGATCGGCCGTACGCCCAGCGCACACCCTCGACGATGTCGGCCAGGAGCCCGCGCGCCGTGACCCCGGTGCGCGTGGGTGGCTCGTCCACCTTGATCCGGCGCAGGGTGATGGCCGAGTAGAGGTAGGTGAGCGAGTCCACCAGCACCGCAAGAGGAGCCCCGATCGTGCTGACGAGCAGGCCGCCGAGCGCCGGCCCGGCCATCGACCCGACGGCGTCCGCACCGTCGACCCGGGCGTGCGCGGGCTGCAGCTGGGCCGGCTCGACCAGGCGCGGCAGGAACGACATCGTCGCGGCCATGTTGACCACAGCGGCACTGCCGTACGCGAAGACGATCACCAGCAGCGCGCCCAGCGACAGCGCGTCGAGCCACCACAGCAGCGGCACGATCAGCAGGAGCACCGCCTGGACGAGATCGGTGCCGATCATCAGTGGCAGCCGGCGACGACCATCAACGAGGGCGCCGACGACCAGACCGAAGACCAGGTAGGGCAGCCACCGCGACGCGTTGAGCCAGCCGACATCGGAGGCGGTCCCGTCGAGGGTCAGGAGCACCAGGGCCTGCAGCGCGAAGAGGGTGACGTACGTCCCGAGCGTCGACACCGCGTCGGCCCGCCAGTAGAGCGAGAAGGATCGCGAGACGAACACCCCGCTGTCGCTCACCCGGGAAGTCTCCCATCCGCGGCTCGCTAGGTTCGTCGGCATGGGACACCGCGTGCCGTTCTCGTCGTTGCCGATCGACCAGTCCGAGGTGGCGTACGACCACGGCCCCTACTCCGTGCCACGACCGGACGTCGCGCGCGGTCGTACCACGCAGTGGAAGCTGTCCGATTCGCGCGCCTATCCCGGCACCAGCCGCGAGATGTCGGTGCACGTGCCGGCGAGCGCTCCGGCAGGACCCCTGCCGGTCATCGTCTTCCAGGACGGCGCCGACTTCCTGGACCCCGGCGACGAGATGCGTGCTGCGGTCGTGCTCGACAACCTCGTGGCGGACGGGGCGATCCCGCCGGCCGTTGGTGTCTTCGTCGACCCCGGCAACCGCAACGCCGAGTACGACGCGGCTGACGCGACGTACGCCGGCTTCCTCGTCGACGAGGTTCTCCCCCGCGTCAGCGAGGTCGCGCCGATCAGCGACCGGCCGCAGGACCGGGCGCTGTGCGGGTTCAGCAGCGGCGGGAACGCGTCCTTCACCGCCGTCTGGCACCGCCCCGACGCCTTCGGCAAGGTCATCGGTCTCTCCTCGAGCTTCCCGCAGGTGCACGGCACGCCGTTCCCGCAGTGGATCGTCGACGAGCCGGTGCGCGACCTGCGGATCTTCCTGCAGGTCGGCCACCGCGACCTCGGCTGGGACGAGCCGAACGACAACTGGCTCGCTGCCAACCTCGAGGTCGGCGCCGCGCTGCTCCGCCGCGGCTACGACGTACGTCTCGTGGTCGGCGACGGTGGCCACGACGGCAACCACGGCGGTGTGCTGCTGCCCGATGCGCTGCGCTGGCTCTGGCGCTGAGCGTCAGCCGAACCGGCGGACCTGGTAGGTCCCGACCGTGGTGGCGACGACCTCGCCGCCGGCGTCGGTGAGCGTCGCCTCCAGCACGAACTCGCCCTTGCCCGTCGACAGGGCGTCGCGCCGCACGCGCGCGACCTCGTCGTCGGACAGCGACGCCGAGGCGCGTACGACGCCCAGCGCGGGCCGCCGGAACCGGATGGTCGACTCCTTGACGAGCGGCACGAAGCCCGCGAGCTCGCCGTCGAAGTCGAACGTCGCGAGGGCCAGGACACCGCCGAGCATCTCGGCCACGCTGTAGAGAGAGCCGGCGTACGTCACGCCGAAGTGGTTGACGTTGGGCTCCGGCGGCAGGTCGGCGATCGCACGGCCGGGAGCGACCTCCACGACGCGGATGCCCATGGCCTCCAGGATCGGCACGGACCCCACGCCTGCCTCCACTCCCAACGTATAGGCCATCAGGGGGCTTGCCGCAAGGCCCCGGTGGTCCTTCACACTGCACGGCGTGATGCCGCACGACACCGCTCCCTTCGCCCTTCCCGACACCCTCGCCGCCAAGTTCGACCCGGCGCTCATCGACCAGGACCGTGCCCACTTCCGGGCCATCGCGACCAGCCTCGAGCACGCGATCGCCGAGCTCGGGGCGAGCCTCGCCGAGACCCGCAGGGGCACCGCCCGCTACGGCACGGCGGCCCTCGAGCGCGACCAGGAGGTGCACCGCCAGACCGCTCGTCTGCGTGCGCTCCGCCGCTTCGACCTCGACCTCTGCCTGGGCCGGATCGTCCACGAGGATGGCGCAGAACCGACGTACGTCGGGCGCTTCGGGCTCGCCGACCCGGACGGCCGGCGGCTGCTGGTCGACTGGCGCTCGCCCGCGGCCGAGCCGTTCTTCGCCGCCACCCACGCCCAGCCGTACGGCCTCGTGAGCCGCCGCCGCTACCGCTGGACCGGCGGCCGGATCGTCGACTACTGGGACGAGGCGTTCACCGAGGAGGGTCTCCGCCACACCGCGGCGCTCGACGACCAGTCCGCGTTCATCGCCACCCTCGGCGGCAGCCGTACGCCCCGGATGCGCGACGTGCTCGGCACGATCCAGGCCGACCAGGACGCCATCGTCCGCGCGGGCTCCCGCGGCGCGCTCGTGGTCGACGGCGGTCCGGGCACGGGCAAGACGGTCGTCGCGCTGCACCGCACGGCGTACCTCCTCTACGCCGACCCGCGACTCGGGCACCGACGCGGCGGCGTCCTGTTCGTGGGGCCGCACCAGCCCTACCTCGCGTACGTCGGCGACGTGCTGCCCAGCCTGGGCGAGGAGGGCGTGCAGACCTGCACCATCCGGGACCTGGTGCCCGAGTCGCCCGCTGCCGTCCCCGAGCCCGACGACCGCGTCGCCGCGCTCAAGGCCGACGCCCGGATGGTCGCCGCGATCGAGCCCGCTGTCGCGCTCTACGAGGAACCACCGACCGAGTCGCTGCTCGTCGAGACGCCGTGGGCAGACGTCCGGATCACCGCCGCGGAATGGGCCGAGGCGTTCGATGCTGCCGATCCCGGCACGCCCCACAACCTCGCCCGCGACGACGTGTGGGAGGAGGTGCTCACGATCCTCACGGACAAGATCGACTCGGACGAGCTGTCGGCCGATGACGTCCGGTCCGTCCTGGGCAGGCATGCCGGCCTGCGCGACACCTTCGACCGCGCCTGGCCGCTCCTCGAGCACACCGACGTCGTGGGTGATCTGTGGACCGTCCCGGCCTACCTCCGCCGGTGCGCACCCTGGCTCGAGCCCGACGAGGTGCAGGCGCTGCGCCGCGCCGACGCGGAGGCATGGACGTACGCCGACCTCCCGCTGCTCGATGCCGCCAGGCTGCGGCTGGGCGACCCGGAGGCCTCGCGGCGCCGACGGCGTACGGAGGCCGCCGAGGCCCGCGAGCGCGCCCGGATGAGCGAGGTGGTCGACGACCTGCGCACCACCGCTCGCGAGTCGGGCGCAGACGAGTTCGGCGACGGTCTCGTGTCGATGCTCGTGCACGACGACCTGCGGACCGCTCTGGTCGATGACGGGGCGTTGCCGACGGCCGACCCCGACCTGCTGGCCGGTCCGTTCGCCCATGTGGTGGTCGACGAGGCGCAGGAGCTCACCGACGCCGAGTGGCAGATGCTGCTGCGGCGCTGTCCGTCACGCAGCTTCACCATCGTCGGCGACCGCGCCCAGGCCCGGCACGGCTTCGCCGAGTCGTGGACCGACCGGCTCGAGCGCATCGGGCTGCCCGGTGTGACCGTCGCTCCCCTGACGGTCAACTACCGCACGCCGGCCGAGGTGATGGCCGAGGCGGAGCCGGTGATTCGCGCCGTGCTGCCGGAGGCCAACGTGCCGACCTCGATCCGCGAGAGCGGCATCCCGGTGCTCCACTCCCCCGCGGCCGACCGCGACGCGATCATCGAGGAGTGGCTGGCAGCGCACGCTGACGGCACGGCGGTCGTCATCGGCGATCCGACGTACGTCGGCGCGCCGCGCGTACGCTCGCTCGCGCCCGAGCTGGCCAAGGGCCTCGAGTTCGACCTGGTCGTCCTCGTCGACCCGGACCGCTGGGGTGACGGCGTCACCGGCGCCGTGGACCGCTACGTCGCGATGACGCGGGCGACCCAGCGCCTGGTCGTGCTGACGTCATGAGAATCTTGGGTGCGAACCTCGCATTCTCATGACGTCACGATCGGTCCGGGTCGTCCTCGTCGGCGCTCGAGACCATGAACTCCCAGACCAGTCCGTGGGCGATCAGCACGAGGAAGATCAGCAGGATCGCCTCGGCCTGGATCGGCTTGATCTGCAGGGGCGTCACGATCTCGGGGACGGCACCGACCACCGCGACCAGGGCATAGACGGCGACGACGACCCACTGGTGTCGCATCAGCGGCCCCTGGATGCCGGGTCGGGCCCTCGAGCGCCGCAGGAGCCGCATCGTCGACACGCCACCGATGACCGCGATCCCGACGAAGCTGACCCGCCAGATGGCCGGCGTCTCGGTGCCGCCGACCTGGGCGAACAGCCCCATCAGCGCCGGGAGCAGGAAGGACAGGTAGACACCGCCGACCACGGCGCGGTGGCCCGGGTCGCGCAGCCAGGCCTCGTGGCGCTGCACGACCGACCACCACAGGCCGAGCAGGGTGAAGCAGGTGGCGGAGAACAAGGCGTAGAAGGTCGTGACGTCCATGGCGCTCCTGGCAGGTTGCCGACCATGCTAGAGCGCGCGGCCGGCCTCCAGCACGTCTCGCAGCGCGGTGATGTCCTCCGGCGCGACGCGGCAGCAGCCGCCGACCAGACGGGCGCCGGCGAGGAGCCACGCCGCCACGTCTTCGGCGGAGAAGGCGGACGGGCCTTCCCACGCGCGGGTCTCGGCGTTCCAGGACTGGCCGGAGTTGGGGTAGACGACGGCTGCGCCGTGCGCGCCGGCCAGCGGCACGGCGTCCCGAGCATCGACGGGTGACGTGCAGTTGATGCCGATGGCGATCACCTCGGCGACGTCGGCCGCCATGTCGAAGGCCTCGCCCAGGTGCTCGCCGGCTCGCGTACGACCGGCCGCTGCGGACAGCGACAGCCAGGCGGGCACGCCGCTGCCGTCGAGCTCGGCGAGGACGGCCTCGACCTCGGCCAGGCACGGGATGGTCTCGATCGCGAGCACGTCGGCGCCCTCCCCCACCGTCGAGGCGAGGACGTCGAGGCGAGGCCGGTGGAAGGCGCGCAGGCCGGCGACGTCGAGGTCGTAGTCGCCTCGGTACTCCGAGCCGTCGGCCAGCACGGCGCCGTACGGACCGACGGACGCAGCGACCCAGGCACCGGGCGCGGCCTCGTCCCGGGCGGCTGCTGCGAGCGCCACGCTGCGCCGGAGGAGCAGCTCGACCTCGTCGCGGTCGACGCCGGTGGCGCCGAAGCCCTCGAAGGAGACCTGGTAGGACGCCGTCGTCGCGACCTCGGCGCCCGCGGCGAAGAACTCGCGGTGCGCCCGCTCGATCGCTGCCGGGTCGTCGCGCAGCAACCGCGCGGACCAGAGGTCGGACGACAGGTCGTGGCCGTGGCGCTCGAGCAGCGTGGCCAGCCCGCCGTCGAGGACGACGGGACGCTCGGCGATGGTGTCGCGGAGGGAGGCGTGAGGAGTCACGGGACGAGTCTGGCACCCGAGGGGTGTGCCCGCGCCTTGGTCTCGTCGGCAACGATCGCCGCGTGCCAGAGGGACACACGATCCATCGCCTCGCGCGCCGCCATGCCCGGCTGCTCGTGGGCCGGCCCGTGTCCGCCGACAGCCCGCAGGGCCGCTTCGAGGACGGCGCGCGGCTGCTCGACGGACGGGTCCTCGGGGCGACCGACGCGTGGGGCAAGCACCTCTTCCACCGCTACGACGACCTCTGGCTGCACGTCCACCTCGGCCTGTACGGGAAGTTCCGCGACGGCACCCTGCCGGCACCGCCCGCCGTCGGCGCCCTGCGGCTGCGGCTCGTCGGCGCCGGCCACTGGCTGGAGCTGCGCGGGCCTACGGCGTGCGAGGTCCTCACCACCGCGGAGCGCGCGGTCGTCCTCGCCCGGCTCGGCCCGGACCCGCTGCGCCGCAGGCCGGACGTCGAGGCGTTCGTGGCGCGCGTGCTGCGCAGCCGGGCGCCGATCGCCACCCTCCTGATGGACCAGTCGGTCGTGGCCGGCGTGGGCAACGTCTACCGGGCCGAGGTGCTGTTCCGGCAGCGGCTCGACCCGTACCGTCCGGGGCGCGACCACGACGCGGCAGTCCTGCATGCCCTGTGGGACGACCTCGTCGTCCTGCTGCGGGCCGGTGTCCGGGCGGGCCGCATCGTCACGACCCTGCCGGACGACCGCGAGCGCCCGGCGGGGCGGCCGCGCAGGGTCGACGCGCACTACGTCTACGGCCGCGCGGGCCTGCCGTGCCGCGTCTGTCGTTCGCCGGTGCTGGACGCCCAGATCGCCGCGCGGCGGCTGTTCTGGTGCGCGGTCTGCCAGGCCTGACCGCGCTCAGCCGCCGACGTACGCCGACAGGTGCTTGCCGGTCAGCGTCGGCTTCTTCGCCGACACCATGTCGGCCGGTGGACCCTCGAAGACGATCGTGCCGCCGTCGTGGCCGGCGCCCGGACCGATGTCGATGATCCAGTCCGCATGGGCCATCACGGCCTGGTGGTGCTCGATCACGATGACGGACTTGCCGGAGTCGACGAGGCGGTCGAGCAGGCCCAGCAGGTTCTCCACGTCGGCGAGGTGCAGGCCGGTCGTGGGCTCGTCGAGGATGTAGATGTCGCCCTTGTCCCCCATCTGCGTCGCGAGCTTGAGCCGCTGGCGCTCGCCGCCGGACAGCGTCGTGAGGGGCTGGCCGATCGACAGGTAACCCAGGCCGACGTCGACGAGCCGCTCGAGGATCTTCGCCGCGGCCGGGATCTTCGCCTCGCCGTCGCCGTTGCCGAAGTGCTCCAGTGCGCCGACGACCGACATCTCGTGCACCTCGGCGATGTCCTTGCCGCCGAGCGTGTAGTCCAGCACCTCGGCCTTGAAGCGACGGCCCTCGCACTCCTCGCACGGCGACTCGACGGTGGCCATCGGGCCCAGCTCGGTGAAGATCACGCCGGCGCCGTTGCAGGTCGAGCAGGCACCTTCTGAGTTGGCGCTGAAGAGTGCTGGCTTGACGCCGTTGGCCTTGGCGAACGCCTTGCGGATCGGCTCGAGCAGTCCGGTGTACGTCGCCGGGTTGCTGCGCCGCGAGCCTTTGATCGCGCCCTGGTCGATCACGATGACCTCGTCGCGACCGGCCAGCGAGCCGTGGATCAGCGAGCTCTTGCCCGAACCGGCCACCCCGGTGACGACGGTCAGCAGGCCGAGCGGCACGTCGACGTCGACGTCCTTGAGGTTGTGTGTCGACGCCCCCCGGACCTCCATCGCACCGGTGGACTCCCGTACGGCCTCCTTGAGCCGCGCCCGGTCGTCGAGGTGCTTGCCGGTGATCGTCCCGCTCGCGCGCAGGCCCTCGATGTCGCCCTCGAAGCAGATCGTGCCACCACCGGCGCCGGCACCCGGACCGATGTCGACGACGTGGTCGGCGATGGCGATGGTCTCCGGCTTGTGCTCGACGACGAGGACCGTGTTGCCCTTGTCGCGCAGCTGGAGGAGCAGGTTGTTCATCCGCTCGATGTCGTGCGGGTGCAGCCCGATGGTGGGCTCGTCGAAGACGTAGGTGACGTCGGTCAGCGACGACCCGAGGTGCCGGATCATCTTGGTCCGCTGGGCCTCCCCGCCCGAGAGCGTGCCCGCGGGGCGGTCGAGCGAGAGGTAGCCCAGGCCGATCTCGGAGAACGAGTCGAGCAGGTGCTGCAGTCCCTTCAGCAGCGGCGCCACCGACGGTTCCTTCAGCTTGCGCACCCAGTCGGCGAGGTCGCTGATCTGCATCTCGCACAGGTCGGCGATCGACTTGCCGCCGATCTTGGACTTCCGCGCCTCGGGCGTGAGCCGGGTGCCGTCACAGTCGGGACAGGTCTGGAAGGTCACCGCCCGGTCCACGAAGCGCCGGATGTGCGGCTGCATCGCCTCGGGGTCCTTGGACAGGATGGACTTCTGGATCTGCGGGATCATCCCGGTGAAGGTGAGGTTGATGCCCTCGACCTTGAGCTTGGTCGGCTCGGACCACAGCATCGTCTCGCGCTGCTTCTTGGTGAAGCTCTTGATGGGCTTGTCCATCGGCAGGCCCATGCCCTCGAACAGCCGGCCGTACCACCCGTCCATCGAGTAGCCGGGGACGGTCAGCGCGCCGTCGTTCAGCGACTTCTCGTCGTCGTACAAGGCGGTCAGGTCGATGTCGTTGACCTTGCCCATGCCCTCGCAGCGCGGGCACATGCCACCGAGGTAGACCTCCTGCTTGACCGTCTTCCGCTCGGTGTGGCCGGCCTTCTCGGTTGTCATCATCCCGCTCGCCTTGCGGGTCGGGACGTTGAAGGAGTACGCCGTCGGCGGGCCGACGAACGGGTCGCCGAGCCGGCTGAACAGGATCCGCAGCATCGCGTTGGCATCGGTCGCGGTGCCGACTGTCGACCGCGGGTTGGCGCCCATCCGCTCCTGGTCGACGATGATCGCCGTCGTCAGGCCCTCGAGGTGGTCGACATCGGGCCGGGCCAGCGACGGCATGAACCCCTGCACGAAGGCGCTGTAGGTCTCGTTGATCATCCGCTGCGACTCGGCCGCGATGGTCGCGAAGACCAGCGAGCTCTTGCCCGATCCGGAGACTCCCGTGAAGACGGTCAGCCGCCGCTTGGGCAGGTCGACGGACACGTCCTTGAGGTTGTTCTCCCGGGCTCCCTCGACCCGGATGAGCGCGTGGTCGTCGGCTGGGTGTGTGGTCGTCATCGTGTGCGTCTCCCCGTGTCCTGCGGCGACTGTCCCGTGTGCGTGCCGGTGGCAATCCTGCCAGTACGACGACCGGGCGCGCGCGAGTGTGACGGCCTCCCTCCCGCCCCTCGGGATGGGGCCCGGCGGAGGTCCCCCGTGCGAGGGTCGAGGCATGAACCACGACGACAAGACCGGGACCGTTGCCGAGATCGTGAAGGAGACCCGCATCGCGGTGCTGACCTACGTGTCGCTCGACGGCGCGCTCGTCTCCACGCCCATGGGCATGCAGGACTTCCAGGACCCGGGGACCACCTGGTTCCTCACGCAGCGCAGCAGCGACAAGGTCGGCGCGCTCGAGGCCGACCCGCGGGTCAACGTGTCGTACTCGAGCAAGGCCGGGTGGGTGTCGCTGTCAGGCACCGCCCACGTCAGCGACGACCGTGCCAAGCTCGAGGAGCTGTGGGACCCCTCCGCCAGCGCCTTCATGTCCGGCGGTCCGGAGGACCCCGACAACGTGCTGCTGCGCATCGACGGCAACACGGCCGAGTACTGGGAGTCCCCGGGCGCGATCGGGGTGGCGTTCCAGATGGCCAAGGGCCTGGTCACCGACAGTGAGCCCGACCTCGGTGACAACGACACCGTGAACCTCTGACAGGCTCGGGCCCATGCTCGTAGAAGCCCGTGGGCTCGCGTCCGCCGATGACGCCTGGCTCCGCTTCACCACCCCGGCGACCTGGTCGGTCTGGGCGCCGCTGATCCGCAGTGTCGAGGCGTCCGACGCCGAGCTGCGAGTCGGCACCACCGGACGTGTGAACGGACCGGCTGGCGTCTCCGTCGACTTCGAGGTGACCCACCTCGACCCGGAGCAGCGCACCTGGTCGTGGCGCACGGGCCGCGGCCCGGCCGAGGTCCACATGGACCACCACGTCGTCCCTGCTGCCGGTGGCGGCAGCCGCGCCTTCCTCCGCGTGCCGGGCCGCTCGGCGTCGCTGCTCCAGCCCTACCGCGTGCCGGCGCTCGCCGCCCTGCGCGGCCTGGTGCGGGACCGCAGCGGGCTGGGCGCCGCTGAGGAGCCGGTCGAGTCCTTCGACTTCGCCTTCACCCGGTCGTACGCCCTCGCCGGGCGCCCCTTCGGCATCACCACGAAGACGACCGGCGCCGAGGTCGGACCGCACTGGCTCTACGTGCGGTACGGGCCGTGGCGCCTGCTGACGCCGCGCAGCAACATCGCCTCGGCCGAGGTGAGCGGTGGCTTCTCCTTCGTGAAGACTGCCGGCCCGCCGCACCTGTCGTTCAGCGACCGCGGCGTCTCGTTCACCAGCAACGGCGACCGCGCGCTTTGCCTGAGGTTCCACGAGCCGGTGCCCGCGATCGACCCGACCGCGACGATCACCCACCCGGGCGCGACGTTGTCGGTGGCCGACCCCGAGGCGCTCGCCGCGACCCTCGCCATCCCGTACGGCGTCTAGTCAGGCCGGTGCGACCAGCTGGTGTCGCACCACGCGCCGCCGCAGCGTGGGCGAGGACACCACGTCGTACCCCGCATCGAGGAAGACCTGCAGGAGTCCCACAGAGGCCTCGTCCCAGATGACGGTCTTCCCCGGCGGTGGCTCGATCGGGTAGCCCTCGAGCACCCTGGCGCCGACCTGCGCGCCGTACTCGACGGTGGCGGCGGCGAGCTCGTACGTCAGGCCGGCCTGGCGCCAGCCCTTGCGCACCACGAAGCACGTGACCGACCAGACGCCCTCGAGCTCCGGGTCCATCCGCATCCAGGGCTGCTTCCGGGCCCACAGCCGGGGGTAGTTCTCGCGCGGCTCGACCGCGACCCAGCCGGCCGCCTCGCCGTCGACGTACCCGATCAGTCCGGACGTCGGGCCCGCGGTGCCGCACGCGGTCTGCTCGACCAGCGCGACGTCACGCTGCTCCTGGGTGGTGTCGCGCCAGATCCAGCCGGGCACCTTCATCGCCTGGCACCGGCACTTGGCGGCTCCGCTCGTGGCGAAGACCGCCTCGACGTCCTCCGCCGTCGCCTGGTTGGCAGGGACCCAGGTGAACTCCGGCATGCGGCGACACTACGACTCGATCCCGGATCCGCGCCCTAGGCTCGCGCCATGGGAATCGTCCACCGGGCCACGCTGTCGCCGTCCAAGCAGGAGATCGTGGAGGGCTGGCTGCCCAGCCGGTCATGGGCCGCAGGTCGCACGATCGTCGAGAAGGTCGCGGAGTACCGCCTCGACGACCCCGACGGCGAGGTGGGCGTCGAGACCATCCTGTGGCGCACCGACGACGGAGCGGTGCTCCAGACACCGCTCACCTACCGGGCCGAGCCGCTGGCCGGCGCCGAGGCGCACCTGATCACCACCACGCAGCACTCGGTGCTCGGCGAGCGATGGGTGTACGACGGGTGCGGCGACCCGGTATGGGCCACGACGCTCGCGGCCGCGATCGCCACCGGCGGGCGGCAGTCGCAGATGTACGTCGAGGACGAGGGCCGGCGCGTCGACATCCCGGCGCGGATGCAGGTGCGCGGGAGCGACGGCGAGTCGTCCGGACCTGCAGTGACGACCATCGACGCGACGAACGACGACGGCGACGTCACGACCGTGCGTGCCCCCGGCGTCGAGCTCGTCCTGGCCCGCGTCGTCGGCGCCCCTCTGGGCGAAGGTGCTCACCTCAGCGGAACGGTCGGCGACGGTGCGAGCACCGTGCTCGCTGTCCTCCGGCTGACCTGACGCCGTCAGGCCCGCGCGACCTGCAGGCCCAGCCACTCCCCCAGCGACTCGAGCTCACGGTCGACCCGCGCGCGACGTCGGGCCGACCAGTCGCCGTCCTCGTGCACGGCGTCGACGACCAGCACTCCCGCCTCCCGGTCGGCGGTGGCGTCGACCTTGCCGACCAGCTCGTCGCCGTCGAGGACCGGCATCGCCCAGTAGCCCCACTGGCGCGCGGCCGCGGGCTTGTACATCTCCAGCTGGTAGTCGAACGCGAAGAGGTCCTCCATCCGCTTGCGGTCGAAGACCAGCCGGTCGACGGGCGAGAGGATCGCCGTACGCCCCTCGAACGCGTCGTCCAGTAGCGGCGGGTCCACCCGCCACGCACCGCGTACGCCCTCGACCCGGGCGGGCTCGCCGACGTCGCGTACGTCGTAGGGCTCGTGCCACGCCTCGAGGGCGCGAGGGCGGGCGAGTCCCAGCGCGCGGAGGCGTCGCGCCGCCATCGCCCGGTGCGCCTCCTCGCCCGGCACGGTCGGGTCGCCGGGGTGGATCCGCTCGGCCAGGTCCCACCGGCGCTCACGACCCTCGCGGGAGGCGACGGCGACCTCGCCTCGCTGCTCCATGCACTCGAGCAGCTTCATCACGTTCTTGTCGTTGGTCCAGCCGCTCGAGCGCCACGGCACCTCGCAGGTGTCGGGGACGTCGCGTGCGGCGGTGGGTCCGTCGGCGCGTAGCATCGCGAGAATCTCGCGGCGACACCCGTCGTTGGCGGCGACCCAGTCGGCGAGGTCCTCCTGCCACTCCCGCAGCGGCGGCACGCCGGGCCAGGCGTCCATGTCGGCCCGCAGGAGGGCGATGTCCTCGCTGGGACGCAGCATCGCGTGGTGCTCGACCAGCGCGCCGTTGCCGAGCAGCTCGTCGAGGTCGTCGGTGTCGTAGGCGGTTCCGAGGCGCGTCCAGAGGGCGAGGTCCGCGTGGTGCGCGACGACCCGCGTCAGGTCGACCTGCAGGAACCCGAGGTGTCGCACGACGTCCAGCGCGTCCGTGGGCGGGTCGGCGTCCAGCAGCTGGGCCCGTACGGCGATCCGGCGGGCCTGCTGCCGCGACAGCTCGTGACCCAACGCCTGTGCCATGCGCCGATCCTAGGTCGAGCGCCGACCGGGCTGGACCACCACGGCCCAGGACGGCAGGAGGGCCATCAGCGCCTGACCCGAACGGATCATTCCCTCACGAAATCGGTCAGATCTCGTCAATCGGCCCAGATGCTCCGTCATGCGGTGCCACGCTCGACGTCTCAGCAGCAACAAGCGGGCACCGCCCGGATCGCAACACGGCAACAGCAAGTGGGGAGCACGGCCATGTGGGACACCGTCGAGACGAACTCGGTGCACCTGTCGCACGATCTTCCGTGCACAGGCTGCGGGCACGCCGTCCACACCTACCTGCCCTGCTCGGACACCTGCGACTGCGCGAGCGGTCGCGACCGGCTGCTCAGCGCTGTCTGACCCGGTCCACGACCTTGTCGCGGTAGCGGCGCTTGATCCCGCGACCGAACCGCTGGCGCACCTTCTCGTGCGCCGGAGGCCGGCCGTGCTCGTCCAGCTCGTAGCTGGCCACCTTGGCCAGCCGCGGCCGCTCGTGGTCGTCGATCACCTCGCCGGTGACCCACCACATCTTCAGGCTCGGCCCGGTCACCGTCAGGCAGGCCAGGTTGTTGTCGAACCACGGGCCCTCGGCGTAGCGCCACGTGAGCGGCGCGTCCGCCACGTGGGTCGACTTCGACGCCAGACGCCCGATCGGCCCGGCGACGCCGTACGACAGCACGGCGGTCGCGAACCGCATGTTGCGCGACAACGGGTTGCGGATCGGTGAGCAGACGGCCTGCAGGATGGTCGACCGCATCGGCCGGCCACCGTCGGCCGGCTCGGCCTCGCTGACGTAGCTGTGGTGCACGTCGCCGGACAGGAAGGTGACCGTCGAGGGCGCGCGACCCCGCTCCCCCGCGGCGACCTCCATCGCCTGGTGCGCCACCGCCTGGAAGCTGTTCTGGAAGGCACCCCAGTGCTCGAGGTCCACCACCTGCCGCAGCTTCTCGCCCAGCCGGCCCCCACGGTCGCCCCACGCTCCCCCCGCCAGCGCCTCGCTGAAGGCCTCGAGGTGGTGGAGGCCGCGAGCGAGCAGGAAGGGCAGCGAGGTGCCGATGAGCAGGTGGTCCACGTCGCCGCGCAGCTGCTCGTCCAGCCAGGCCGCCTCGTCGGCGTCGAGCAGCGCCCGGTCGTCCGGATCGAGCTGTCGGGCCGCACGCGAGTCGACGACGACCAGTCGGACCTGGGTGTCGAACTCTCGCGTGTAGCTCCACCGGTAGGTCTGCGGCTCCTCGTCGACCCGTTCGGCGAAGGCGTCGATGATCGGGCCGAAGTCGTATCCGTCGTCGCCCGCGTGCGCCAGCACCTGGGCGTACAGCTCGTCCTGCCGGCGCTCGGCGGGCGACATGTTGCCGAGGTGCTGGTAGACCCAGTAGGACCCGAGCCCCGCGACGATGCGGCCGTGCCACCACGAGGTCGACTCCATCTCGCGGCGCCACTCCTGCGAGGTGTTCCAGTCGTCGCGGATGTCGTGGTCGTCGAAGATCATCGCGCTCGGCACCGTCGACAACAGCCAGCGGTTGGCGGGGTCGGACCATGCCAAGGCGTAGAGGTGCGCGTACTCCTCGTAGTCCTGCAGCTCCGTCCACGGCGGCGCCTCGATGTCGCGGCGCGACTCGATGAAGGCGCGCATCTCGTCGGTGGTCTCGTCGGCGTAGACCTGGTCGCCGAGGAAGAGCACGAGGTCGGGCAGCCGCTCCGGGGACAGGTCGGGATCGTCCTCGTCGGCGGCCGGCACCAGGTCGGCCGACCGCAGCGCCCAGGCGCGGAGCGCGTCCACGCCATGGGTGCCGTTGCCCGCGGCGTCGTGGGACACCGACGTCCGGCACGAGCCGAAGGCCATGCTCAGCGGACGGCCGTCCTCGAGGGTGGCGATCACCGATGCCGGGAACGGTGAGTCCAGCTCCGGCCACACCTGCTCGCCGTCGACGGCCACGGTGTAGGACTGCGTGCTGCCGGGCTCCAGGCCGTCGAGCTCGACGAGCGCGTAGTGGTGACCGTGGACGACGAACGTACGGGCGCTCGCGGAGTCGCCGCCCCGGTCCACGGTGACCAGACCCGGCTCGCGGGTCTCCACCCACACGGAGGCTGAGGTGTCGTCGACGTAGCGCAGCAGCGGGCCCAGGACCAGGCGGTCGTTCTCGGCGCTCACGGCTGCAGCAGGACCTTGATCGCGCGGCGCTCGTCCATCGCGCGGTAGCCCTCGGCGGACTCCGACATCGGCAGGGTCAGGTCGAACACCTTGCCGGGGTCGATCGCACCGGAGAGCACCCGCTCGAGCAGGTCGGGGAGGTAGCGGCGTACGGGCGCCATGCCGCCCGCCAGGCCGACGTTCTTCTGGAACATCCGGCGTACGGGCAGCTCGACGCCGTGGGGCACGCCGACGAACCCGACCGTCGAGCCGGGGCGGGCGATGGCGAAGGCGGTCTTCATCGACTCGTCGGTGCCGACGCACTCGAGGACCGCGTCCGCGCCCACGCCGCTGGTGAGGTCGGCGATCCGGGCGCCACCCTCCTTGCCGCGCTCGGCGACGATGTCGGTCGCGCCGAACGCGCGGGCGATCTCCTGCCGGGGCTCGTGGCGCGACATCGCGATCACCCGCTCGGCGCCGAGCTGGGCCGCGGCCAGCACACCGCACAGCCCGACCGCGCCGTCGCCGATCACGACGGCGGTCCCGCCGGGCTTCACGCCAGCCGCCACGGCAGCGTGCCAGCCGGTGGCCATGACGTCGGACAGCGTGAGCAGCGACGGGATCAGTGCGTCGTCGGGCCTGCCGTCGGTCTTCACCAGGCTGCCGTCGGCCTGGGTGACCCGGGAGTACTCGCCCTGGCCGCTCGCGGTGAAGCCGAGGTTGTCGCAGACCGACTGCACGCCCGCGGTGCAGTGGGCGCACGTGTTGTCGCAGTGGCAGAAGGGCACGATGACGAAGTCGCCGGGCTTGAAGTCCTTGACCGCGCTGCCGACCTCTTCGACCACGCCGACGCACTCGTGGCCGATCGTCGCGCCGCTGTCGATGTCGTTGGCGCCGCGGTAGGGCCAGAGGTCGGACCCGCAGATGCAACCGGCGACCACCTTGACGATCGCGTCGGTGGCCTCCTCGATCACCGGGTCCGGGACCTCCTCGAAGCGGATGTCGCCGGGCGCGTGGATGGTGGTTGCTCGCATGTCAGCGATCCTGCCACGGACGTGTGGCAACCTTTTCGCCCGGAGGTGCGTCTCCTCCGCGACAGCGCCGAGTCCGCAGGGGAGCACCACATGCCGCACCGCTCGCTGGCCGCCCTCGCGGGTCTCGTCCTCACCGCCGGTACGACGTGGCTGGTCGCCGCGCCCGTCCAGGCCGCGGCTCCCACGACGTGCCAGGGCAAGCCGGTGACGATCGTGGCCACCAGGACCGTCACGGTCGGCACCGAGGGTGACGACGTCGTCGCGATGGAACCCGGTGGCTGGACCCGCTTCGATGCGCTGGGCGGCAACGACACCGTGTGCCTGGCGCTCCCGGCCGAGATCACCACCGACCACTACGGCGGTCGTGATCGGATCGCGAGTGTCGACGCAGGCGCAGGGGACGACACCGTGGTCAACCTGATGCCGGTGAGCGCGTCGGTGTCTCGCACCACGGTGGTTCTGGGCCTCGGCAGCGACACCTTCAAGGGCGCAGACGTGGGCGAGGTGGTCCATGCCGAGGCGCTGGGCTACGGCGGGCTGCCGGCCGCGGACCCGGCGATGACCGGACCGCAGCGCGACGTGGTCACCGGCGTGGCCGAGGTCTGGAGCACCGCGCCGGTCGACGGCCCCAACACCGACCGCATCACGTTCGGCAGCCACGCGGCCCGCGCCGTCATCGACGGCCGCATGTCCGGCGACGGGCTCCTCGACGTCTCGGCAGCGCCGGAGGCGACCCTCGTGCTGCCCAGCCCCGACCGCCTGCGCCCGGTCACCTACGGCGGGGTGCTCGTGGACAACCAGGCACGTCAGGTCGTCGCCGGCTTCCCGACGCTGACGTGGGTGGGTGACTTCCAGAGCTTCGAGATCGGCTCCCCCAC
This sequence comes from Nocardioides zhouii, assembly GCF_004137345.1. Lineage (GTDB taxonomy): Bacteria > Actinomycetota > Actinomycetes > Propionibacteriales > Nocardioidaceae > Nocardioides > Nocardioides zhouii. Next base: position 22,077 of record NZ_SDWV01000018.1, on the reverse strand, counting down.
CCGCGTGCTGGGCGCCGCGGTCTCGTTCCTCGGCAGTGACGCGGCCGATTTCGTGTACTTCAAGGACACCAACGTCGGGGACGTTGCCCTCGGCGGAGGCGACGACTACCTCTCCGTGCAGGGACTCAGCCTCGCCGAGCTGCCGGACTCCTCGGTCGGCGGACCGGGGCGCGACACCGCGTACCTCGAGGTGCCGTGCCAGGAGCGCCTGGTGGTCCGTCTCGATGACATGGCGTCATGCGACGGCAGGTCCGGAACGTTCACGGGCTTCGAGGTGGTGGGCGCCGGGAACGACGGGCCGGACGTCGCCACCACCCTCGTCGGGACCGCCCGGAGCGACGATCTGCGCGCGTACGGGAACAAGGCCGTGGTCGTGGTGGGCGGCGGCGGCTCGGACCAGATCTTCGGGGGTGCCCCAGTCGTCCGCGTACGTGCGGGCGGCGGCGCCGACCGCGTCATCGCCCGCGGCCTCGACGTCGTGGTGCGAGGTCAGGCCGGCCCCGACCGCGTCGAGCTGGTGGCGGACCGAGGTGCTCTCGAGAGCGGCGTGGGGCACCGCCAGCGAGTGGCCCTGGGCGGCCCGGGCGCTGATCGGCTCACCGGCGCGGCGGACCGGTTCGCCGACCGGCTGGTCGGCGGCGCGGGCAGGGACCGGGCAGACGGCGGGAAGGGCCGACGTGACTATTGCACGGCCGAGGTGACCCGCGGCTGCGAGCGTCCCTGACCCGGCTGCCACGGCGATCGGCAGCCAACTCACCCCTGCGGGGCCGTGACGTACGGCATCCGGCCGTCGTTGACTGTCGATGTGATCCGCTCCCTGACTTCGCTCGCCCTCGTCCTCGTCGCAGCGTCCGTGCCCGCGGCCCAGGCGGCACCCGCCGCTGCGGGGCAGCCCATCGACGTGTTGGTGATCGGCGACTCCTACTCGGCAGGCAACGGCGCCAGCGGCACGACGTACGGTCCGGCGGGGTGCTACCGCAACAGCACCCACTGGGGCGAGAGGTACGCCGCCGGGCTGCGCGACAAGGGCTACGCGGTCACCCTGACGAACCACGCCTGCAGCGGCGGTCGTACGCCTGACGTGCACACGCCGCGGCCGATGGACACCCAGTCCAACCGCACGACTCCTGCGCCCGCCGGCGTGACGACCACGGCCCAGGCCGACGCCCACCTCGCTGCCACCGACCCGTGCAACGCCGGCACGTTCCCCGCCGAGGAGTTCTGGACCTACCGCGCCACGTCGGTCCTCGCCGGCACGATCGTCTACGACTGCACGCGCACCCTTCGTCCGCAGGCCGACTTCGTCACCCCCGAGACCGACCTCGTGGTCTTCACGATGGGCGGCAACGACGCAGGCTTCAGCACGATCGTGCAGGGCTGCTTCGTGGTCGCCACCCGCACCGCCGATGCGTGCCGCACCTCGGTCGACGCCGCCCGGGCCCTGATCCCCGCCATCAAGCAGCGGCTCATCGACGACGTCGCTGCCCTGCGCGCCCACGGCCTGCGCTCGGACGCGAAGATTGTCCAGCTCGGCTACCCGTTCCTCCAGGTCGACAACGGGTTCTCGCTGCTCGATCTCCCCACGCCCTACCCGGCTGGTGACGAGGTGCGTCGCCTCATCACGGACGCCACGGCGCAGCTCGCGACCGTGCCGGCCGTGGTGAACGCCAGCAACCCCGGCCTGATGACCTTCGTCGACGGGGTGACGGCGAAGTTCGCCGGCCACGAGCCGGATGCCCAGACGACGAACCCGCAGACCTGGATCAAGGAAGCGCTGAGCGGCCCCGACACCAACGTCTGGTACCACCCCAACGACGCCGGCCAGGCCGCGTACTCGGAGCTCCTCCTCGCGCGGGGGACGTTCGGGGCGGGCGGGACCACCGCGACTCCCCCGGCACCGACGGCCACCCTCCGCGTACGTCCCACCCGGCGCGCCTTCGATGCCGGCCGACCCGTGCGCCTCAAGGTCGCCGTACGCCTCTCCGACGGCACCAGGCCCGCCGGTCGGGTCGTCGTACGCCGCGCGCACCACCGCAAGGTGCTCGAGCGGCGGCGGCTGACCGTCGCCCGCGACGGACGCCTCCGGGTGCGCGTCGACGGACTCGGTGCGGGGCGCCACGTGCTGGTCGTCACCTACCGCGACCGGACCGCTCCCCGCGTCCGCGACCGCGTCCGGGTGAGGCTCCTCACGCGCGACGCTCGCTGATCCCGGGACCCCCGATCGGGTGGATGGCTTTATCTCATATTTGAGATACCGTGATTCGCATGGCTGACTACAAGGGACGGATCGGCAACCTGATCCGCGACGCACGCAAGCACCGGGGCCTCACGCAGCACCAGCTCGCCGAGCTGCTCGGCACCAGCCAGAGTGCGATCAACCGGATCGAGAAGGGCCACCAGAACCTCTCCCTCGAGATGCTCGCGCGCATCGGCGCGGCCCTCGACTCCGAGATCGTCGCCCTCGGCGCCGGCCCCACCCACCTGCGCGTCGACGGCCCCACCACGCTGTCCGGCTCGATCGACGTCAAGACCTCCAAGAACGCCGGAGTCGCGCTGCTGTGCGCCTCGCTGCTCAACAAGGGACGTACGACGCTGCGCAAGGTCGCCCGGATCGAGGAGGTCAACCGGCTGCTCGAGGTGCTGAACTCCCTCGGCGTCGCGACCCGCTGGATCGGCGACGAGAACGACCTCGAGATCATCCCGCCCGCCGAGCTCAACCTCACGGCCATCGACGAGGCAGCGGCGCGACGCACCCGCTCGGTGATCATGTTCCTCGGCCCGCTGCTGCACCGCTACGAGCAGTTCGACCTCCCCTACGCCGGTGGCTGCAACCTCGGCGAGCGCACGGTCGAGCCGCACATGTCGGCGCTGCGCCCGTTCGGGCTCGACGTCAAGGCCACCGACGGCAGCTACCACGCGAGCGTCAACCGGGCCATCGAGCCGACTCGTCCGATCGTGCTGACCGAGCGCGGCGACACGGTCACCGAGAACGCGCTGATGGCTGCCGCGCTCCACCCGGGCACCACCGTGATCCGCAACGCGTCGTCCAACTACATGGTCCAGGACCTCTGCTTCTACCTGCAGCGACTCGGTGTCGAGGTCGAGGGCATCGGCACCACCACCCTGCGGGTCACCGGCAAGGCGTCGATCGACGTCGACGTCGACTACTCCCCCTCCGAGGACCCGATCGAGGCGATGTCGCTGCTCGCGGCGGCCATCGTGACGAAGTCCGAGATCACCATCCGCCGGGTGCCCATCGAGTTCCTCGAGATCGAGCTCGCCACGCTGGAGGAGATGGGCTTCCGCTACGACCGGTCGGACGAGTACGTCGCCAACAACGGCGAGACCCGCCTGGTCGACCTCACCACGTACCCCTCCGAGCTGCGGGCGCCGCTCGACAAGATCCACCCGATGCCGTTCCCCGGCCTCAACATCGACAACCTGCCCTTCTTCGCCGTCATCGCGGCGGTCGCGGAGGGCCAGACCCTGCTGCACGACTGGGTGTACGAGAACCGCGCGATCTACCTCACCGAGCTCAACAAGCTCGGTGCCCAGGTCAAGCTGCTCGACCCGCACCGGGTGCTCGTCGACGGCCCGACCCACTTCTCCGGCGCGGAGATCGTCTGCCCGCCTGCGCTGCGCCCGGCAGTCGTTCTGCTGATCGCGATGCTCGCGTCCAAGGGCCGCAGCGTGCTGCGCTCGACGTACGTCATCCACCGCGGCTACGAGGACCTCGCCGAGCGGCTCAACGAGCTCGGCGCCAACATCGAGACGTTCCGGGACATCTGAGACACGCAGCAGGGCGCGCTTGCGCGCACTGCGTTGCGTGGCCAGATCGAGTGGGCCCCGCGGCTGAGGTGCGAAGCCGCGCATGGGCCGTATCGAGATCTCACCTTCGAGGTGGGTCTCGATACGCCTCGCTCGTTCCTCACTCGGCTACTCGACCAGCGAGGGGGCGAGGGTCAGTTGAAGAGTGTCTCCACCCAGGCGCGGGACACCCGGCCGGTGGAGGGCGGGGCGGTCATGTCGGCGGTGATGCGGGGCATGGGCGCGGTGTGCTGACCGGCGTTGCGGTGCCAGTCGGTCTCGGCCTCGATCAGGACGCCGAGGTCGACGCGGGCGAGGAACACGCCGTGCCCCTCGGGGCACTGGTTGACGGTGGCCTCACCGAGCCTGCGCTCGTCCATCTCTGCGCTGCACTGGGGACAGGTGATGCTCTCCATCCCCCGAAGGTACTCCTCAGCCCCATACTTCTGCCGTGAACTCACCGCACTACCTCGACTCGCCCCGCCCGCTGGCTTTTGCCCACCGTGGTGGCGCCTACCACCCCGAGATCGAGGGCCTGGAGAACACGATGGCGGCCTTCACGCACGCCGTGGACCTCGGCTACACCTACCTCGAGACCGACGTCCACGTCACGAGCGACGGCGTGCTGCTCGCGTTCCACGACACGGTGCTGGACCGGGTCACCGACCGGACCGGCAGCATCGCCGACACCACCTACGACGAGGTGCAGCAGGCGCTCATCGGCGGCCGCGAGCCGGTGCCGACGCTCGCCGAGCTCTTCGACGCCTTCCCCGGTGCCCGCTTCAACATCGACCTGAAGTCCGAGGGCTCGGTGGAGGCGCTGGCCGCCTTCATCGAGGAGCGCCAGGCGTGGCACCGGGTGCTGGTCGGGTCGTTCTCAGGCCGGCGGATGGGCGCCTTCCGGAGACGTACGGCCGGCCGGGTCGCCACCTCGGCCCACCCCCTCGAGGTGGTGGCCTTCGTCCTGTCGCCGAGCGCCCGACTGGCCCGGTTGCTGACGCGGGGCCGGCCGCTCGCGCTCCAGGTGCCGCATCGTCGGGGTCGCTTCGTGGTGGTGTCGCCCGGGCTCGTACGCCGTGCGCATGCGGCCGGCGTGCAGGTGCACGTCTGGACCATCGACGACCCAATTGAGATGAACACCCTCCTGGACCGTGGTGTCGACGGCATCATGACCGATCGCACGGACATACTCAGGGACGTGCTCCGCGATCGCGGACAGTGGCACGGCTCCGAGCCGGCTCCGGAAGGTGACTGATGACCGACATCGACGGCGGGATCGCCAACCTCAGACCACTCGCCCAGGCCGAGGAGCAAAAGGCCTGGTACTGGTACGACTGGGCCAACAGCGCGTACACGACCACCATCGGCACGGTCTTCTTCGGGCCCTACTTCATCAGCTTGGCCGAGAACGCCGTGGGCGGCGAGGAGGGGCGCTTCGACGTCGGCCCGTTCACGCTGCCGCCGGACTCGCTGTTCTTCTGGCTCATCACCGTGTCCACGATCCTGTCCGCGGTGATCCTGCCGCCCCTGGGCGCGTACGCCGACCGGGTCGCCAACAAGAAGCGCCTGCTCGCGACGCTGGCGTGGACCGGCTCGTTCTTCGCCGCGCTGATCTTCTTCGCGACCGGCGACAACTGGCTGCTCGCCGCCGTGGGCATCGTGTTCGGCAACCTGTTCTTCGGCGCCGCTGGCGTCGTCAACGACTCGATCCTGCCGCTGATCTCGGACGAGAACGACCGCGACCGGGTCTCCTCGCGCGGGTGGGCCTTCGGCTACCTCGGTGGCGGCCTCCTGCTCGTGATCAACCTCGGCGTCTACCTCGGCCGCGACGCGATCGGCCTCGACGAGGGCCTGGCCGCGCGCCTGTGCATGCTCTCGGCCGCCGCGTGGTGGGCCGGCTTCACGTTCATCCCGTACCTGCGCCTCAAGGACCACCCCCCGGTCGACGTCGAGCAGGTCGAGGGCACCGCCCTGCGGCGCAGCTTCGGCCAGCTGGCGGCGACGCTGCGCGACATGCGCAACTATCCGATGGCGCTCACGTTCCTGTTCGCGTACCTGTTCTTCAACGACGGCATCCAGACCGTCATCGCCTCGGCCTCGGTCTTCGGCTCCGAGGAGCTCGGCCACTCCCAGACGATCCTGATCGCCACGATCCTGATGGTGCAGTTCGTCGCCTTCGGCGGTGCCCTGCTCTTCGGCCGGCTGGCCGCCCGCTGGGGCGCGAAGCAGTCGATCCTGTTCGGGCTCGGCATCTGGTGCGTCATCGTGACGGTCGCCCTGTTCCTGCCCGCGGGCAACGTGCCGTTCTTCCTCATCCTCGGAGCTGCGATCGGCGTCGTCCTCGGCGGCACCCAGGCCCTGGCGCGGTCGTACTTCTCCCTCCTGATCCCGCGTGGCAAGGAGGCGGAGTACTTCAGCTTCTACCACGCGATGGACAGAGGAACGTCCTGGTTCGGCACCGCCACCTTCGGCATCGTCCTGGCGGTGACGGACTCCTACCGACCGGCGATCTTCGCGCTGATCGTGTTCTTCGTCGTCGGTGGCCTGCTGCTGACCCGGGTCGACACCGAGCGCGGGATCCGCGAGGCCGGCAACGACGTACCGCGGGTGATCTGACCCACACGTTTTCTGCGGCGTAACCGCGGCGCACTGCACCCTTGAGGGTGAAGTTCACCCCGCCTGAGCGGCCTGTCCACGCTCAGCGAATCCGTGGAATGTGGGCTGCCCCGCTACGGTTGAAAGATCATAGAGGCGGGCCGCGCCGTCACGAGCGGCGTCACGGATCACCGTTTGGTCCGTCTCACCTTTACCCGAAACACAACAACGGGTGTCAGCAACCCAAACGGAGGTGGGCACGGTGGCGGAGCGCACACTGCGTGGCGCGAGGCTCGGCGGCCAGAGCTTTGAGGACGAGCGAGGCATCGAGTTCGCTGCTCGTCAGCAGGTCGGCTACCTGTGCAAGCAGGGCCATGAGTTCGAGGTCACGATGTCGGTCGAGGCCGACATCCCGGCCAACTGGGAGTGTCCCCGTTGTGGGGCGGAGGCACTCAGCACCGCCGGCATCCTGCCGGAGGCCAAGGTGGAGAAGCCGGCTCGTACGCACTGGGACATGCTCCTGGAGCGTCGCTCGGAGAAGGAGCTCGAGGACATCCTCAAGGAGCGCCTCGAGCTGCTGCGCGGCGGAGCGATCGGCCCCGCGCACCTGCACCGGGCCAACCGCAAGAAGCGGGTCTCCTGAGCCTTCCGGCTCAGCTCACTCGACCACGTCGCCCCGGACCACCGGGCCCTCGGGCCCAGGTCCGGGGCGTCTGCCATTTCCCGGGCCAGCGCTGCCCGAGTCGAAGCCGGGTCCGAACCCGGCACCGAAGGTGGGCACGACGACCAGCCGGCGCTCGACCACCGAGGTGAGCAGCCGCCGGGCGACGGGTCGCGTGAAGGGCAGGATCAGCAGGATGCCGGCCAGGTCGAGCACGAAGCCCGGGCTCAGCATGAGCGTGCCACCGATGAGGATGAGAGCGCCGTCGGCGAGCTCGCGCGCCGGCATCCGCCCCTGCTGCAGGGCCTGGCGCAGCGCGGCCCACGCGCGGCCGCCCTCGCGCTTGATCAGCCACGCGCCGATCATCGAGTCGAGCACCAGCAGGGCGATGGTCCACCACGGACCGACGAGCTGGCCGACCTGCAGGATCGCCCAGATCTCCGCGAGCGGGATGAGGACGAAGGCGGCGACCAGCACGGGGCGTAGCCACCCGCGACGGCGGGTCGGCGTACGCCGTGGTGCGGCCGGGTGGCTCATGGCCGGTTCCGCCCCCGGCGCAACCGGGCGCGGCGCTCGGACAGGCCCCAGCGGGTGATCAGCTTGAGCGACTCGCTCGCGACCTGGCCGCTCATCTTGGAGTCGCCGCGCTCGCGCTCGATGAACTCGATCGGCACCTCCGCGACGGTGAGCCCGCGGGTCACCGTGCGGTAGGCGAGGTCGGTCTGGAACACGTATCCAGTAGACAGCACCGATCCAAGGTCGATCGTCTCCAGCGTGGAGCGGCGGAAGAGCCGGAAGCCGGCAGTGGCGTCCTTGACCTTGATGCCGAGGAGCAGGCGCACGTAGAGGTTGCCGCCGCGCGAGAGCGCGAGCCGCTGGAGCGGCCAGTTGACCACCGACCCGCCGGGCACGTAGCGCGAGCCGATGACCAGGTCCGCGGTGCGCAGCGCGTCGAGCAGGAGGTGGAGCTGCTCGGGCTGGTGGGAGCCGTCGGCGTCCATCTCGCCGATCACGTCGTAGCCGGCCTTCAGCGCCACGTCGAAGCCGTTGAGGTAGGCCGCACCCAGCCCGGCCTTCTCGGTGCGGTGCACGACAGAGATCGCCGCGTCCGCGTCCGCCATCCGGTCGGCCAGCTTCCCCGTGCCGTCCGGGCTGTTGTCGTCCACGACCATCACGTCGACGCCCGGTTGCGCGGCGCGCAGCCGCCCCACGATCCACTCGAGGTTCTCGACCTCGTTGTAGGTCGGGATCACCATCACGCACCGCCCGAGGCCTTCGACGCTCACGCTGGGTCACTCCGCTCCACGATCGGGTCGACGGCGTGGTCGCCGTGACGGCGACGACGATAGGTGATCGCGACGAGTGCCGTGTGCAGGACCAGGAATCCGAGCGCCAGCCGCCCCGGCCAGACCCCGAGCCGCACGGCGGGTGTGATCGTGGTGCTCAGCCCGACGGTCTCGACGAGGACCTCCTGGCCGCGGGCCGGGACGGACGCGACAACCTCGCCGTCGGGGCTGACGACGCCGGAGATGCCGTTGACGGCCGCGACGACCACCCAGCGCCCGGTCTCCTGGGCGCGCAGCCGGCTGATCTCGAACTGCTGGGCGAGCTGACCGGTCCGGCTGAACATCGCGTTGCTGGTCTGCACCGTCACCAGCTCGGCGCCGCGCGCCACCTGGCCACCGATGCCGTCGTCGTACGCCACGTCGAAGCAGATCGCGTCGGCCACGCGGACGTCCCCGATGCGGATCGGCTCGAGGCTGGTGCCGCGCACCATGTCGCGCGGGACCATCGTCAGCTTGCCGTACGTCGCGGGGATCAGGCTGCCGCGGAACGGGATGTACTCGCCGTACGGCACCGGGTGGAGCTTGGTGTAGCGGTCGCCGCTGCCCAGCCCGGGGCGGTAGACGATGCCCTGGTTGAGCACGTGCGTCTCGTCGAGCGGGTCGCCCGAGACACCGCCGACGAGCACCGGGACGCCGATCGCGTCGGAGGCCGCGATGATGCCGGCGTGGACGCCCTCGTCCGTAAAGGGGTCGACGGCCGTCGAGTTCTCCGGCCACACCACGAAGTCGGGCTGGGGCTGCTCCCCCAGCGCCACCGCTCCCGCGAGCTCCTCGGTGAGCCGGACGTGGTTGGCCGTCACCTCGCGGTGGTGCGCCACGACGTCGAGGCCCGTGCCGGGCACGTTGCCCTGGACGGCGGCCACGGTGGTGGTGCCGGACTCGACGACCTGGAACGGCACGAGGACGGGTGCGACCGTGACGACCGCGAGCCCGGCGACGACGGCGTACGTCGTGCGGTCGACGGTGCTGTCGCGCAGCTGCAGCAGCACCCAGGCGAGGCTCGTCCCGGTGAGGGCGACGAGGAGGCTGACGCCGGTCATCCCGATCCACGGGAGCGACTCCGCCCAGGGGGTGTCCGCGGTGGCGTAGACGAGCCGACCGAATGGCATCCCGCTGAAGGGGAAGCCGCTGCGCCAGGTCTCGACGCCGACCCACCACAGGGCCGTCCAGAGGGGCCACGCGCGGTGTCGCATGCTCCAGGCCAGCCCGACGCCCAGCGGCACGAAGAAGGACGCCTCGAGGGCGCACATGGCGATCCACGCGTCGGTGCCGACCGAGCGCATCCACACCATCACGGCGTAGGCGAAGGTGATGCCGAAGAGCAGGCTCGGCAGCCAGGCGGAGCGCGGGCGCAGGCCGCGGACGGACAGCACGAGCGCCGCGATCGCGGGAGGCATCAACCACGAGAACCCGACCGGCTCGAAGGCGGCCGCGAGCACGAGTCCGCCGACCAGGGCGACGAGGCAGCGGAGCGGCACGTCCCAGACCGTAGCCGACGTACGAGCGCCTGCAGGGTGCGGGAGGAACGCCGGGGCTTCGGACCAACACGCGACCGACTGGCTGTCGATCGCGCGAAGTTGTCTACGGCTCCGTGGTTCCTCCCGCATCCGGCCCTCGCAGGGCGCGCTCGACAAGACGCCGGACGGTGGGCATCGCTGGCTTCGCGTACCCCACGTCGGACCTCCCGCTGCCGAAGGCGCCACCCACGAGCTGCACAGGCGGACGACCGCACCCTGCCCCGCGGGAGTGGGAGTGTCAACACGTGCGTGACCTGCACGAATGCGCGAAACCGCAGGTCAAGGAGGGGTGTTCACGCCGAAACTCGGATCGTTAAAACTGCGCCGCTCGGCGTGTCGCTGGATGACACGCCGAGGGTCAGCTCGCGGTGCGGTCCGGGGCGGGGGGTACGACCACGGTGCCGGTCGCGGTGGTGGCGACGACCGGCGGGTCGAGGACCTCCGCGGCACCGGGCGCGTCGTCCGTCGGGGCACCGCGGCCGATGACGTGGACGGCGAACTCCATCACCCGGCTGCGGGTGCCCTCCTTGACCAGGGTGGCCGTGATCTCGAGGACGTCGCCGGCCCGGACCGGGGCCTTGAACTGGACGTCGGAGTAGGACGCGAAGAGTCCCTCGTCGCCGTCGAGGACGATGCACATCTCGGTCGCGACGTCGCCGAACAGGGCGAGGCTGTAGGCGCCGTCGACCAGGTTGCCGGCGTAGTGGGCGTGGGAGTACGGCACGTAGCGACGGTGGGTCACGACGGTGCCGACGCGGCTGGTGCTCATGACGCTTCCTTCGTGGTCGGGGTGGACGTGAGGCGGTGCACGATGAACGAGGCGACCTCGCCCGGCGTCGTACCCCGTGTGAAGACGCGGTCGACACCGAGCTCGCCGGCCATGGTCTCGTCGAAGCGTGGACCGCCGACGACGAGGAGCGGGCGCTTGGCGGGCGGGTAGGCCTCGCGGAAGGCCGCCGACATCTCGCGGGTGTTGAGCAGGTGGGCGTCGCGCTGGGTGACGACCTGGGAGACGAGGACGGCGTCGGCCTTCTCCTCGCGGGCCGCCTCGACGAGCTGCGGCACCGAGACCTGCGCGCCGAGGTTCACGACCTTGAGCTCGCGGTAGTACTCGAGGCCCTTCTCGCCCGCGAAGCCCTTGATGTTGAGGATCGCGTCGATGCCGACGGTGTGGGCGTCGGTGCCGATGCATCCGCCCACCACGACCAGGCGGCGGCGCATCGATCGCTTGATCGCGGCGTTGGCCTCCTTGGGCGTCAGCAGCGGGTAGTCGCGCTCGACGACCTCGACCGTGCTCGGGTCGACGAGGTGGTTGACCCGGCCGTAGACGACGAAGAACGTGAAGCCCTCCCCCATCGGCTTGGCGTGCACGACGAGCGCGGGGTCCATGCCCATCTTGTTGGCGAGCTGGACCGCGGCGCCCTCGGCGACCTTGGAGTGCTCGATGGGGAGGGTGAAGGACAGCTGCACCATGCCGTCGCCGGTGGTGTCGCCGTACGGGCGGATGAGGTTCACTTCGCCTCCAGGATCTCGGTCGCCGGGTTGTAGTAGTCCGACGCCTTGCGCGCCACGCCGTCGAGGCCGCGGCCCTTGTGGGGCGGCCGCTTCATCAGGCCGAAGGTGCCGTCCGCGATCGCGGAGAGCAGCGGCGGCTGGCCCTTGACCGTACGGTCGTCCTTGATCTCCTCGAGGAGGGCGACGGCCTCGCCGAGCACCTCGCGGGCCCGGTTGGCGATGAAGCCGTCGGGCGCGGGCCGGAAGTCCTCGTGCAGCTTGCCCGCGGCGTTCATGACGTACCGGACGTTCTGCAGGGCGAGGTCGCGGTCGGAGATCCACGGCGTCACGACCGCCTCGGTCATCATCCCGACGAGCAGGATCCCCTGGCCGGTGAGGGCACCGACGAGGTTGAAGAAGCCGTCGAGCAGGTAGCCCTTGAAGATGTCGCCGGTCATGTGGCGCGTCGGAGGCATCCACTTGAGGGGCGCGTCGGGGAACAGCTCGCGGGCGAGCATCGCGTGGGCGAGCTCGAGGCGGAACGAGTCGGGCACCTCGGGGTCGATCTCGAAGGCGTGGCCGAGACCGAGCTGCCAGTCCTCGAGCCCGGCCTCCTTGGCGAAGTACTCGTTGAGCAGCTGGCTCGTCGTCACCGTGTGCGCGGCCTCGATGGCGTCGGCCGTGGTGAGGTAGTTGTCCTCGCCGGTGTTGATGATGATTCCGGCGCGGGCGTGGACCTGACGGCTGAAGCGCTGGTCGACGAACGTACGGATCGGGTTGATGTCGCGGAAGAGGATCCCGTACATCGAGTCGTTGAGCATCATGTCGAGCCGCTCGAGGCCGGCCAGCGCCGCGATCTCCGGCATGCAGAGGCCGGAGGCGTAGTTGGTGAGCCGGACGTAGCGGCCGAGCTCCCGCGACGTCTCGTCGAGTGCGGCGCGCATCAGGCGGAAGTTCTCCTGGGTGGCGTACGTGCCGGCGAACCCCTCACGGGTGGCGCCCTCGGGCACGAAGTCCAGCAGCGACTGGCCGGTGGAGCGGATCACCGCGATCACGTCGGCGCCCTCGCGGGCGGCCGCCTGGGCCTGCGGGATGTCCTCCATGATGTCGCCGGTCGCGACGATGAGGTAGATCCACGGCTTGCTCGGCGCGTCGCCGATCTTGGCGATCATCTTCTCGCGCGAGGCGCGCTGCCGGTCGATCTGCTTGATGCCGGCGCCGACCGCCTTGCGCGACGCTGACGTCGCGCGGGTCGCGTCCCGGCCCTCGGGGATCCGGAACGTCACCGACCCGGCGGCCGCCTTCTGCGCGAGGGTGAGCAGGTCGTCGGCCTCGCCGCGGAGCAGCGCGTCCCAGACGGGCAGGCTGACGCCGTGCTCGAGCCCGACGTCGGCGCGTACGGCGTCGGCAAGGCGGTTGACCCACGGCGTGCCGTCGGGGTCGGCGCCGCCGAGTCCCGCCAGGCGCAGCGTGGCCCGCTCGACCGAGACGGTCGTGTGCTGGGTGGCCAGGTCGACGATCGGCTTGCCGACCTGACGGGCGAGGGTGCGCGCCCGGCGTACGTCGGCGGTGTCGATGCCGAGCTGGCTGGTCCGCTTCGCCATCAGAGCCTCCGCTCGAAGAGTCCGCGGACGCCGGCGTCGGCGCGGAGCAGCTCCATCGCGTACGCCGCGTGACCGGGGACGTAGCCGTTGCCGACGAGCATCCGGACGTCGGCGGCGAGGCCCTCGGCGCCGAGCGCGGCGGCGCTGAAGCTGGTGGCCATGGAGAAGAAGATGACGGTGCCGCCCTCCGCGGTGGCGAGGATCGCCCCGCCCTCGCAGCCGGGGACGTCGACGCAGACGACGGTCACGTCCGCAGGTCCACCCGCCGCGCTGACCGCGTCGCGCAGCGCGATCGGGTCGCGGGCGTCGGCGATCGTCACCGCGTCGGCGAGGCCGGCTCCGGCGAGCAGGTCGTGCTCGGCCTCGTGCGGCACGACGCCGATGGTGCGCGCCGCGCCCGCGGCACGGGCGGCGGCCAGGCTCAGCGAGCCGGACTTGCCCGCACCACCGATGACGGTGACGGTCGGCGCGCTGGTCCCATTAAGGGTGGCGCGGTCGACGTACTCCCCCACCACGCGCGCGGTCAGGGCCGGTGCGCCGCACACGTCCATCACGCTGAGCGACAGCGCGGGGTCGAGGTCGTCAGGGATGACCGCAGCGATGGAGCGGCCGAAGAGCACGGCGTAGCCGTCGCACGGCACCTGCTCGCTGTGGCCGTCCCAGCTCGCGAGCTCGTCCTCGATGACCAGCGGGGTCAGCGTGAGGCTGACGAGCGTGGCCACCCGGTCGCCGACCGCGAGGCCGAGCGGGGAGTCGGGACCGACCTCCTCGACGGTGCCGACGAGCATGCCGCCCGAGCCCGTCACGGGGTTCTGCATCTTGCCGCGCGAGGCGACGATGTCGAGCACCTCGGCGCGTACGGCGGCCCCGTCGGTCTCGCCGTACTTCGTGTGCGTGCGCTCGAGCTGGCGGAACGACGCCGCGTCGAGGTTGAGCCTCTCCACGCGGACCCTGACCTCGTCGGGCCAGAGGTCGGCGCGGGTGTCGAGGCGCTGTGCGGCCTGCGGCAGCACGACTCGGTCGTCCAGCACACGGTGCAGGCCGGTGGGATCTCCGGTGCGGAGCTCCGTCGACGGATTCATAACAGGTGATCCTTCTCGTCTATCCCCACAACAGCAGCAAATCTTGCGGCGTGGCATTGGACTGGCCGCACGTTCTCCACGTACTCTTTCAGATGTGTCGCCGCACACACAACCGGCGCGCCGCGACACTGCCTCACCGACGCAGAACCCCCGAGGAGAACCATGAGCATCGAGACCGCCAGCCGACCGGGCATGGCCCTCGCCACCGGCCAGCCCTACCCCTACCAGCGCGTCGAGCTCGTCGAGCCGGACTGGACCCGGTTCCCGGGGTGGAAGGATGTCACCGCCGAGGAGTGGGCGTCGGTCCAGTGGCAGCGCGCCCACTGCATCAAGAACGTCAAGCAGTTCCGCGAGCTGATGGGCGACCTCGTCGACGAGCGGTTCTACGCCGACCTCGAGCGCGACCAGGCCGAGCGGGCCACGATGTCGATGCTCGTGCCGCCGCAGATGATGAACACGATGGCGCCGGACGTCGAGCCGCACGGGGCCGGGTCGCTCACCGACGCGTTCTACGCCGACCCGATCCGTCACTACATGATCCCGGTGTTCTCGGACCGTCGCACCGACTGGTCCTCCCACCCGCACGCCGCGCGCGACTCGCTCCACGAGCACGACATGTGGGCGACCGAGGGGCTGACCCACCGCTACCCGACGAAGGTGCTCGCCGAGCTGCTCCCGACGTGCCCCCAGTACTGCGGCCACTGCACGCGCATGGACCTGGTCGGCAACTCGACGCCGGTCATCGAGAAGCTGAAGTTCGGCGGCAAGCCCAACGACCGCATCGGCGACATGCTCGACTACCTGCGTCGTACGCCGTCCGTGCGCGACGTCGTGGTGTCCGGCGGCGACGTGGCCAACATGCCGTGGCCCCGTCTCGAGGCGTTCCTCACCCAGGTGATGGAGATCGAGAACATCCGCGACATCCGGCTCGCGACGAAGGCCCTCATCGGCCTCCCGCAGCACTGGCTGCAGCCCGACGTCGTCGAGGGCGTCAACCGGGTCGCCACGATCGCCCGCTCGCGCGGCGTCTCGCTGGCGATGCACACCCACACCAACCACGCGAACTCCGTCACGCCGATCGTCGCCGAGGCGACCCGCGCGATGCTCGACGCCGGCCTGCGCGACGTACGCAACCAAGGGGTGCTGCTCAACGGCGTCAACGCCGACCCGCACGCGCTCCTCGACCTGTGCTTCCGCCTCCTCGACGGCGCGCAGATCATGCCCTACTACTTCTACATGTGCGACATGATCCCGTTCTCGGAGCACTGGCGGGTCTCGGTCGCCGACGCCCAGCGGTTGCAGCACCACATCATGGGCTACCTCCCGGGCTTCGCGACCCCGCGCATCGTGTGCGACGTGCCGTTCGTCGGCAAGCGGTGGGTGCACCAGCTCGCCGACTACGACACCGAGCGCGGCATCTCCTACTGGACGAAGAACTACCGCACGTCCATCGAGTCCGACGACGCCGACGCCCTGTCGCGCCACTACGAGTATTACGACCCGATCCACACCCTCCCCGCCGCCGGCCAGCAGTGGTGGGAGCAGCACGGCCGCCTCGACGAGGCCTCGCTCAAGGCCGCCGAGATGGCCGAGGCGTCGCGCCGTACGGCCGCGCTCCAGGCCTACTGACGCCTCCTTCTGCAGGAGTCCCCGCCTAAGCGGTGACTCCTGCACAGGTCGGCCGTTGCAACGGCCCAACCGCGTCGGAGTTCGCGCACCTCCACCGGCGCCCCGGCCCGGGCGTGGGCCGGCTTCTGTCCACAAGACGGCCCGCGCGTGCCTCGTCCACAGGGCAAGCAGGCGTCACGCCCGCGGTGTCCGCGCGCTCGTTCATGTTCGTCCCATGGACAACGGTGAGAACTTCCCGATCGGCCTGCACGACGTCTGGCTCCGGCGCGAGCTCATCGACGCGGGATGAAGCGACCGCGACATCGCGCGGTCCCTCGCGTGCGGACTCATCGATCGCCTGCGCTACGGGGCCTACGTCGATCACCAGCTCTGGGCGTTGCTCGACTCTGACCGGGACCGACACCGCGCACGGGCACGAGCGGTGCTCAGGACGGCGCACCCGGCCAGCGTCCTCACGCACCAGTCGGCCATGGCGGAGCACCTCGACTCCCTGTGGCGCCTCTGCCTCGACGACGTCGCCCTGACCCGGACCGACGGCGTGGCCGGGCGACACGAGGCAGGGATCGTCCACCACTCCGGCAGCTTGCACCTGCCCGACATCACCTTTCGTCACGGCGTGCCCGTCTCCAGCGCGGCCAGAACCGCGATCGAAATCTTGACCACGAGCGACTCCGAGCTCGGATTCTGCATGCTCAACGCCCTGCTTCACGCTCGGCGTACGACCTTGGCCGAGGTCCGCGAGGTGGCCGCGCGCACCGAGCACTGGCCCAACACCCTCGGCGTACGCATCGCTCTCGGTCTCGCCAACCCCAAGCTGTCGAGCATCGCGGAGAGCAGGACCTTCCACCTGCTCTATCGGGAGAACATCCTCCTTCCCGAGCCCCAGGTGGACGTCTTCGACGCCCACGGCAGGCTGCTGGGTCGGGTGGACTTCGTCTGGCGACGGCACGGCGTGTTCCTCGAGTTCGACGGTCGGCTCAAGTACCTGCTGCACCGCCGCAAGGGCGAGTCCCTCGCGGACTACGTCATGCGTGAGAAGCAGCGGGAGGAGCGCATCTGTCAGGAGACTGGGTGGATCTGCATCCGGATCGGATGGGCTGATCTCGAGAACTTCAAGGCGACCGCGCAGCGCATCCGGGCAATCCTGGCCAAGCGGTCACCGGCGGCCGCCTGAGTGTCAGAGGCGGAAGCCAAGGACCTTCGCGCCCGGACCCGCAAGCTCATCGGGCGTCACCGGGCGACCATAGAGAAGACGTGCGATCGCCTCGGCTGAGGCAGTCACCTCTGGCCCTTCTCCACGAGACCACTCGACGTCGCGCGCCACCAGGCGTACGCCCTCGATCCGACGAGCGGCGTTGCCTCCGACGACACCGTTCAAGGGCCACGGGGTCTGCAGCACGAACTCGCCCACTGGGCCGAGGGCGTCTGCAGGGATCGGGTGTGTGAGCCCGAGCGGACGTCGTACGTCGATCCCGTGTACGACGGCGTCAGCGAGGGCGGCCACAGTGGGCATGCCGATCGGCTTCGCGCCGGACTCCAGGTTGCGCTCGAGCTGATCCATGATCCGGGTACGTCCGCGCTCGCTCCAGCCCACTGCCGTGGCGGCGATCATCCGGTTCACGGACAGCCTGTTGCGAAGCATCGCGACAGCTCCGGCTGCCGGCCCCAGGACCGGCGCCCACGCCAGGTGCGCGGCGACGTCGATGACTCTCCACCCGCTGCACAGCGACTGCTCGTCCCACTGCTCGGTCGACAGGGACCCCAGCGTGTCCAGGAAGCCCCGGCGTTCTCGCCGCACCAGGTCGGTCAACGGGGTCGTCATCGGCGGGCTCCTCGTCACGGGTGTCGACGAACGGGTTCGGGTGCAGCGCACCTGTACGGGCCCCGTGAACGTACCTCTCGGCTGACGACCGAGGAAGGCCTCGAGGATCCCACTGGTCACACACCTCGGCTGACTCTTGCGCTGTTGGGCTGTTGCGAAGGCCTACCCGCGCGGGAGTCACCGCCTAAGCGGTGACTCCGACAAAAGAACGGCTACTCCACCGGGCGGTTCTCGTACGGCGTGGAGAGGACGATGGTGGTCCGGGTCGAGACGCCGGCGGCACCACGGATACGGGCGAGCAGGTCCTCGAGGTCGCGAGGGGTGGCGACCCGGATCTTGAGGATGTAGGACTCGTCGCCGGCGACCGACCAGCACGACTCGATCTCAGGGATGCCCTCGAGGCGCTCGGGGTAGTCGTCGGGCTGGGACGGGTCGATCGGCGTGATCGAGATGAACGCCGTCAGCGGGCGGCCGAGCTGGTCGTGGTCGACGGTCGCGCCGTAGCCGAGGATCAGGCCGCGCTGCTCGAGCCGCTTGACGCGCTGGTGCACCGCCGAGGTGGACAGGTCGGTCGCCTTGCCGAGGTCGGTGTAGGACATCCGGCCGTCAGCCGCCAGCAGGGACAGGATCTGGCGGTCCTTGGACTCGACGTCGGAGGTGCTCACGCGGGTCAGACTAGTCGGAGCCGGACAGCGCCTGCACGAGACGTACGGCCGACTGACCGAGGTCCCAGCGCTGGTCGAGCGCGACGACGGCGTCGTGGTCGGCGGGCGTACGCGGGCGGGTCAGGTCGGGCGACCCGAGGTCGAGGTCGCGGCGTACGGCGACCACCCGGGGCGCGACGGCGAGGTAGTCGGCAGCGGCCTTGATCTTCCCGCGCGGACCGGGGCCCATGTCGGAGTCGGGATCGGCGGCCGCTTCGACCACGCCCCCGACCGTGCCGAACCGGTTGAGCAGCGTCGCGGCGGTCTTGTCGCCCACGCCGGCCACGCCCGGCAGCCCGTCGGACGCATCGCCCCGCAGCGTCGCGAGGTCGGCGTACTGGTCGGCGTCGACGCCGTACTTCGCGCGCACCCACGCGTTGTCGACACGCTCGTGCTTGCTGACCCCGCGGGCGACGTAGAGCACCCGCACCGCCGCCTCGTCGTCGACGAGCTGGAAGAGGTCGCGGTCGCCGGTGACGATGTCGACCGGCATGCCGGCACCGGTCGCCAGGGTGCCGATGACGTCGTCGGCCTCCATCTCGGCGTGCCCGACCTTCGCGATGCCGTAGGCCTCGAGCACGGACTCGATGATCGGGATCTGCGTCTCGAGGGGGTCGGGCACCTCCTCGACGTCCGGTCGCGGGCCGGGGATCGCCCTGACGACGCGGTGCGACTTGTACGACGGGATCAGGTCGACGCGCCACTGCGGGCGCCAGTCGTCGTCCCAGCAGCACGCCAGGTGCGTCGGGTCATACTCCCCCAGGAGCCGGCTGATGAAGTCCATGAGCCCGCGCACCGCGTTGACCGGGGTGCCGTCGGGTGCGCGCAGCGAATCGGGGACGCCGAAGAACGCGCGGAAGTAGAGCGACGCGGTGTCGAGCAGCAGGAGGCGCTGGTCGGAGGAAGCGGTCATGTCAGGCACCCTCTCACTCGGCCAGCACGCTGTAGGCGATCACGCCCCGCTTGAGCGACTTCGCCGCGGCTCGCGCGGTGGAGCGGAGCGGGCTGTCGCCGGCCGCGTCGGCCACCTGCCCGCAGAGGTCGAGCAGCTGCTTCATCCAGCGGACGAAGTCGCCCGCCGAGAGTCCGGTCACCCGAAGCACGTCGTCGAGGTCGTCGCCCTCGGCCCAGCGCCAGGCCGCCCAGGCGAACCCCATGTCGGGCTCGCGGAGGAAGTCGAGCTTGTGGTCGCGCTCGAGGGCGTCGAGCTGACCCCATACGCGTACGAGCTCGGCGAGCGCCGGCCGCACCTGCCCGCCGGGCATCTTCGGCGACGACGCGTCGTCCGCTCGGCGCGCCTCGAAGACCAGCGCGGACAGCACCGCGGCGAGCTCGGACGGAGCCAGCTCGTCGAAGAGCCCCGCCCGGATCGCCTCGGCGGCGACGAGGTCCATGTCGGTGTAGATGCGCCGCAGGTGGGAGCCCTGCTCGGTCACCTTGTCGCCGTCGAGGTAGCCCAGCGCCGTCAGCACGTCGCAGACGCGGTCGAAGGTGCGCGCGACGGTGTTGGTGCGCGTCTCGACGCGGCGCTTGAGGGTCTCGGTGTCGCGCTCGAGCTTGTAGTAGCGCTCTGCCCAGCGCGCGTGGTCCTCGCGCTCAGGGCACTGGTGGCACGGGTGCGCCTTGAGGTCCGCGCGCAGCCGCCCGATCTCGCGGTCGGCGGGCGAGTCGCCGAATGAGTCCTGCTTCGTACGCCGCGACGGCCCGTCGTTGTCGCGCGGCTTCGCACGCAGCGCCGTCGCGAGGTCGCGCCGCATCGCCGGGTTGCGGCCGTTGAAGGACTTCGGGATCCGCAGCCGGCCAATCGCCTCGACCGGCACCGGGAAGTCCATCGCGGCAAGGCGCCGCGCCTGCCGGTCGGCCGTCACGACGTACGGCCGCGGCTCGTCGCCGGCGTGCCCTGGGTCGATCACGACTGCCAGTCCGCTGAACTTGCCGGCCGGCACGTTGATGACGTCGCCCGGCTTCAGCCGGCCCAGGGAGTCGAGCGCCTCGGCCCGTCGGTCCTGCCGACGCTCACGGGCCGCGCCCTTCTCGAGGTCGGAGATCTTCCGGCGGAGGCCGGCGTACTCCATGAAGTCGCCGACGTGGCACGTCGCCGCGTCGCGATAGCCGTCGAGCGCCTCCTCGGCCTTGTGCACCTGGCGCGCGAGCCCGACGACCGCCTTGTCGGCCTGGTACTGCGCGAACGACTGCTCCAGCAGCTCGCGCGAGCGCGCCCGGCCGAACTGGTGCACGAGGTTGACGGCCATGTTGTAGGACGGCCGGAACGACGAGCGGAGCGGATACGTACGCGTCGAGGCGAGGCCGGCGACCTCGCGCGGGTTCATCCCGGGCTGATAGAGCACGACGCCGTGGCCCTCGATGTCGAGGCCACGTCGACCGGCTCGCCCGGTGAGCTGCGTGTACTCCCCCGGCGTCAGGTCGGCGTGCGTCTCGCCGTTCCACTTCGACAGCTTCTCGATGACCACCGTGCGGGCCGGCATGTTGATGCCGAGCGCGAGGGTCTCGGTGGCGAAGACGATCTTGACCATCCCTGCCTGGAAGAGCTCCTCCACCACCTGCTTGAAGGCGGGCAGGAGGCCGGCGTGGTGGGCGGCGATGCCGCGGGTCAGCCCGTCGAGGAACTCGTGGTAGCCGAGGACGTGGAGGTCCTCCTCGGGCAGCGCGCGCGACGCCTCCTCCACCCGCATGAAGATGTGGTCGCGCTCGGCGGCCGTGGTGAGCCGGACGTTGGCCCCGACGAGCTGGCTGACCGCCGCGTCGCAGCCGGCGCGGCTGAAGATGAACATGATCGCCGGCAGCAGGCCCTCGCGGTCGAGCCGCTCGACGACCTCGACGCGGCTCGGGATCCACACCCGGCGGCCGCTGCCCTCGGAGCGGGGATTCTTCGACGACCCCGGCTTGCCCTTGCGGGGTGACTTGCGGTCCCGCATCAACCGCGTGCTGGCCCAGTCGTCGCGGGCGATCCGGGTTAGCTCGTCGTTGACCGGCGCCCCCTCCTTCACGAAGCCGGCGCTCGCGTCGACGTCCGAGGACGCGAACAGGTCGAGCAGGCGCCGACCCACCATCACGTGCTGGAAGAGCGGCACCGGCCGCTTCTCCTCCAGGATCGTCGTGGTCTCACCGCGGACGGTCGCCAGCCACTCGCCGAACTCCTCGGCGTTGGAGACGGTGGCCGACAGCGAGACCAGCGTGACCGACTCGGGGAGGTGGATGATGACCTCCTCCCAGACCGCGCCGCGCATCCGGTCGGCGAGGTAGTGCACCTCGTCCATCACGACGTAGCCGAGACCCAGCAGGGTGCGCGAGCTCGCGTAGAGCATGTTGCGCAGCACCTCGGTGGTCATCACGACCACCGGCGCCTCGCCGTTGACGACGTTGTCGCCGGTCAGCAGGCCGACGTTCTCGGCGCCGTAGCGCTTCACCAGGTCGTGGTACTTCTGGTTGGACAGCGCCTTGATCGGTGTTGTGTAGAACGCCTTGCGGCCGGTCTGCAGGGCCAGGTGGATCGCGAACTCGCCGACGATGGTCTTGCCCGAACCGGTGGGCGCCGCGACCAGCACGCCGCGACCGCCCTCGATCTCCTGGCAGGCCCGGATCTGGAAGTCGTCGAGCTCGAAGCCGTAGAGGCCGGAGAACTCCTTGAGCATCGGGTAGGGCTTGTCGCGCTGGAAGGCGGCGTAGCGCTCGGCCGGTGTCGGTTGGTCGCCGGTCCCGTCCGGGGAGTTCAGGGGGGCGCTCACTGGTGCACCATCCTCTTGTCGGTAGTTCCAGATGGGCTGCCGATGCACCCCTGGTCCCCACCGGACCACC
>NZ_SDWV01000017.1 GCF_004137345.1 Nocardioides zhouii | reverse complement strand
GAGCCCCCACGGCCACCGCTACCGACGCGACCGGACCGGCACCACCCGGATCGACGAACCCGAGCCACCCGAACGACATTGAACCGGCTCCACACCCCGCCACAACCACGATCGGCGGGGTCACAGGCACGTCCGGGTGCGCCGATACGCTCGTCCCGTGGGCGACGCACGGACAACCCTTGGCAAGGCAGACGCGGCTCTCGACCAGCGCCTGACCGAAGAGCTGAACCGGTTCAATGCGGCCGCGACGCCCGACGTCGCAGCCGCCGAAGAGCTCACGGTCCGGATCGAGCAGGACGACGATCTGATCGCGGGCGTCTCCGGCTGGACCTGGGGTCAGGCGGCCGGCATCGGGTTGACGTGGGTGCGCGAGGACCAGCGCGGCACGGGCGTCGGCGCGAGCCTGCTGACAGCGTTCGAGCGCGAAGCGGTGGCTCGAGGCTGTACGCACGTGTTCGTCACGTCCTTCACGTTCCAGGCGCCGGAGTTCTACGAGCGCCTGGGCTACGAGGAGATCTTCCGCTGGGAGTCCGTCCCGACCCCGGGCCGCGACGACGTGCACCTGCGCAAGCAGCTCTGACGCGCTGACCTCGGCTGAACGCGCAGGTCTGCCGAAGTCGGCTCTGTCGCACTACGCTCGACCAGACACCGCCTGGGCGCAGGTGATGAGAGGGGAGCCCCATCATGCTGGACATCATCCTGACCGTCACGGCCGTTCTCGTCGTGGGTGCCGTCGCCGTCGCCTATCTCGTCCTGGTGGTCAGTGACGTCCGCACGACCATCGGCGAACCTCCGGGCACCGACGGACAGCGCAGCCTGGAGGCACACGAACAGCGTGACGCTCAGCGCCGGTTCAACAGAGGCGCGCGCGGCGGCGGCTGGTAGCGACAGCGCGAACCGGATGACTGCTCCGCGGGACCGGGTTCGGCCACATCATCGTCCGGTAGAACGGCACGGCGAGCCGCTCCTCCGCCGGGTCGATCACGCCGGTGTCAGTCGACGACGAAGGTGCCTTGGCCAGCAACGCCGGCCTCGCCGACGGTGCGCGGCTCGCCACCCGCGAGGGAGGCGGTGACGGCACCGTCGGTCGACATGACGCGGATCGGCGGCGACGCCTTCAGCTCGCGGGACTGGCCCACGGCCAGGTCCCCCTTGAAGACCTCCTCGCCCGAGGCGTCGCGGACGACGACCCGTGCGCCACCCGTGGCCGCAGCGGTGATCACGACGGACACCGGGTCGGCGACCGGAGCGTTGCCCGCTCCCTGCGGCCCACCGGAGCCATTGAGCACCGGGTTCGAGCCGCGGAGCTCGGGCGGGGTGTCCATCACCAGGCGGGCGATCGACCAGCACAGCACGAGCGCCATGACCACGGCGACCAGCACGGACCAGTTGGGACCGCCGCGGGTGCCGCGGATCGAGCCGTGGGAACCGGTGGCCAGCTCGGCCTCGAAAACCCGACGCGGGTTGATCGGGGCGTGGGCGTAGCGCTCGTCGTACGACGACAGCAGTGGCGCGACATCGACGCCGAGCACCCGGGCGAGGGTGCGCAGGTGGCCGCGGGCGTAGAAGTCGCCGCCGCAGGGCTCGAAGTCGTCGACCTCGACGGCCTCGATGACGTGCGGACGGATGCGGGTGCGGTCGGCGAGTTGGTCGACGGTCAGGCCGAGGCGGGTGCGGGCCGCGGCGAGCTCGGGTCCGATGACCGGGTCCTCGGCGGGCTCCACCTCGAAGTCGTCGAGCACGAGCGGCTCGACCGGCTCACCGGGTCGGGCAATGGCGCGGACGCGGTCGCCCCACGACTGGGTCTCCTCGACCATGCTGACGCGGCCGGGACGGTGCATCTCCCGACCCTCGGGTGCGGGCTCGACCGGCTGCGAGGTCTCGACGAAGTCGCGCCGGACCTCCGAGCGACGACCCGCTCCGGTCTCGCGCAGGGCCGCGGGCGTCGGGCTGGCAATGAGAGTGTCCTCGACCACGGGCTCGGACGTGTCGACATCGACCTCGCCCGCCTCGATGAGGTCGTCCGGCTCGATCAGCACGACCTGGCTGGCGTCGCGCGCCACCCGGCCCAGGGCGAGCGTGAGGTCCTCCCCCGCGCCGACGACGCGGGTCGACAGGCCGAGCGGCACCGCGAACGGCGCGCCGTGCAGCATCCGGGAGATCGTGGTGTGGCGCTTGCCGGCGCCGGTGAGCTCGGCCTCGATCAGCTCGAGGTTGTGGGGCACCACGACGAGGCGTCCGTCGCGGAGCGGGCCGCGGCGGGGCGTGTGCTCGACGTGGTGGACGGCCGTCCACGGCAGCCCGCGCCAGGCGCGACCGAGGCGGATCCGGATGCCCTGGGAGTCGGCGACCAGCAGCGGCGTACGCGCGTCGACGAGGCTGGCGAGCCAGTAGGCACCGAGCAGGCCCATCGCGACCACGAACACCCAGTCGAGGGCCGAGCCGCTCTGCGTGGCGCGGCCGAGGTAGGCGATGGCGACCGCCGAGGCGGTCAGCCCGACCCCTGCGGCGACGCCGGCATGACGGCGTACCTCGATGCCGTCGGGAGCGACCGACAGGACGTCGTCGCTCTCGTGCGGGCTGTCGGACCCGATCTGGCCCTCGGTCTCGTTCAGCATGGCGCCCATCAGGCTCCCCCCTCCAACGTGGCGATCACGGAATCAAGCTCATCGGGCTTCACGAGCACGTCGCGAGCCTTGGATCCTTCGCTGGGGCCGACCACTCCGCGGCTCTCCATGATGTCCATCAGGCGTCCGGCCTTCGCGAAGCCGACGCGCAGCTTGCGCTGCAGCATCGAGGTCGAGCCGAACTGGGTGGAGACCACGAGCTCGATGGCCTGGACCACGAGGTCCATGTCGTCGCCGATGTCGTCGTCGATGTCGCGCTTGGCCGCCTGCGGGGCCGTGACGTCGTCGATGTACGTCGGCTCGAGCTGGTCCTTGCAGTGCTTGACCACCGTGGCGATCTCGGCCTCGGTGACCCACGCTCCCTGGATACGGGCGGGCTTGCTGGAACCCATCGGCAGGAACAGGCCGTCACCCTGGCCGACCAGCTTCTCCGCGCCGGGCTGGTCGAGGATGACGCGGCTGTCGGTGACGCTCGAGGTGGCGAACGCCAGTCGCGACGGCACGTTGGCCTTGATCAGGCCCGTCACCACGTCGACCGACGGCCGCTGCGTCGCGAGGACCAGGTGGATGCCGGCTGCACGCGCGAGCTGGGTGATGCGGACGATCGCGTCCTCGACGTCGCGCGGGGCGACCATCATCAGGTCGGCGAGCTCGTCGACGATGACGAGCAGGTAGGGGTACGGCGTGAGCACCCGCTCGCTGCCGGGCGGGACCTCGACCTTGCCGGCCCGCACCGCCTTGTTGAAGTCGTCGAGGTGACGGAAGCCGAAGTTGGCCAGGTCGTCGTAGCGCATGTCCATCTCGCGCACGACCCATGCCAGGGCCTCGGCGGCCTTCTTGGGGTTCGTGATGATCGGCGTGATCAGGTGCGGCACGCCCTCGTAGGCGTTCAGCTCGACCCGCTTGGGGTCGATCATGATCATCCGGACCTCGTCGGGCGTCGAGCGCATCAGGATCGAGGTGATCATCGAGTTGATGAACGACGACTTTCCGGATCCCGTGGCACCGGCGACGAGCAGGTGGGGCATCTTCGCCAGGTTGGCGACGACGAAGCCGCCCTCGACGTCCTTGCCGAGCCCGGCCACCATCGGGTGGTGGTCCGAGCGGGCCATGTTGGACCGCAGGACGTCCCCGAGGGAGACGATCTCCTTGTCGATGTTGGGGATCTCGATGCCGATCGCGGACTTGCCGGGGATCGGGCTGAGGATGCGGACGTCGGCGGACGCCACGGCGTACGCGATGTTCTTCGACAGCGCCGTGACCTTCTCCACCTTCACCGCCGGCCCGAGCTCGACCTCGTAGCGGGTGACGGTCGGGCCGCGGGTGTAGCCGGTGACGGCTGCGTCGATGCTGAACTCCTCCATCACCTGCATCAGCCGCTCGACGACCGCGTCGCTCGCCTTGGACCGGGCCTTGTGCACCGAACCGGGCTTGAGCGAGGAGTTGTCGGGCAGGGAGTAGGTGATGTCGCCGGACAGGGCGAGCTGCTCCACGCGCTGCGGGAGCGGCGTGTGCGGCGGCGGCTCGACCGGGCCGGTGTCGGCCACGGCGTCCAGGGGGACGGCCGGGGCGACCTCGGTCGGTGCGTCGGCGAACAGGTCGATGCCGTAGTCCTGGCCGGGCTCCGCGTCGCCCTTCTTGCGGCGCTTCTTGAGCTCGCGGTCGGACAGCACCGGGCTGTCGTACGCCGGGTCGCCGAGGTCGGGATCGATCTCGTCGTCCAGCATCGAGCGGCGGCGCGTACGCACCGGGCGCGTGGTGTCGTCGGCCGCGGCCTCGGCGTCGGGGTCCGGCGCCGTCCGGCCGAGGGCCTTGTCGCGGAGCGCGGCCAGCTTGACCGGGATCTGGTAGACGGGCGTCGCGGTGATGATGAGGACGCCGAAGGTCGCCAGCAGGGCCAGCAGCGGCACGACGACGTACGACGTCTGCATGAGGTCGAGGAGCAGGCTCGACGTGACGTAGCCGACCGCTCCCCCGGCCTCCTGGAGGTTGGTGGCGTCACCGAGGACGGGCTGCGGGTTGCCGTTGGCGATGTGCACGATGCCGAGCAGGCCCAGCGCGAAGGCGACCCAGCCGATGACCTGGCGGCCGGCAGGCCCGTTGCGCTCGGGGTCGCGCATCGTGCGCCACCCGGCGTAGACGAGGAACAGCGGAACGAACCAGCCGACCTTGCCGACGGCGCCGGAGGTGATCGAGCGGGCGACGTCCATGACGCCACCGGGCAGCTGCCACCACACGGCCGCGGCGGCGACCGTCGCGAGCCCGAGGAGGAAGAGGCCCGCACCGTCGCGACGGTGCTCGGGGTCGAGGTCCCGCGCCGACTGCCCGATCGACCGCGCGACCGCACCGACGGCGTGGGCGATGCCCAGCCAGACGGCGGCGATCCCCCGTCCGAGGGCGCCGAAGGTCCGCGCGACCGGACCCGGGCCGTTGCGCACGGCTCGGGGAGCCGGTCGGGCCGCGGGACGTCGCTTGGACGCGCTGGAGCCGCTCCGGGCCCTCGTCGAGCTCGCACGAGGGGCGGGGGGCTTGCTGGTACTCCGTGATCGGGTGCTCGAACCCTTGGTGGTGCGCTTGGACGTGCTCGAGCTCCGCGACCCCGGCGGGGAAGACGTACGGGTCGCCATGCTGTGACCCTACGGCCAAGTCACACCAGCCACAGGGATCACACGGGTGCGTGTCTCCGACGAACCCGGCTCCCACGCCCGGAACAACACGGGACAAGAAAGACGGAAGATGCCCTGCGAGTGACCTGGATCTCCTTATTGTTGCTCGACTCATCCGTTCCTTGATGGAGGAAATCTTGTCAGAGCACCCTCGAAGCCCGTGGCGGGCGGCGGCCGTCGCCGTCACTGCCGCGGCGCTGGCCGCCTCGGCCACTCTCGGCGCCTCGCCGTCGACCGCAGCACCGCGACCCGCCGGCCTCAACGCAGGGCCGCAGACCCTCGCGCGTACGTCCGGTGACGCGACCACGCAGCGCCTCGCCGAGCGCGCAGCGTCCGGCCGCCAGGCCTACCTGGTCACCCTGACCGCCCGCGGCACCACCGCGGCGTTCACCCGCGCAGGCGGCAAGGGCACGGCCGCCAAGGCTGCCGCGCGTGAGCAGCTCGGCAGGGTGCGGGCCTCGCAGGAGCGGGTCATCGGCCAGCTCCCGTCGGACGCGAAGGTGCTCTACCGCACGCACGCCGCCCTTCCGGCCGTGGGCGTCGTGACGTCCGCGCCGCAGGCAGCGCTCGAGGAGCTCAGCGGCGTCGCCGCCGTCTACCCGGTCTCCAACAAGACCCGCGCGAACGCGTCGGCCGTCCAGCTCCAGGGCGTTCCGGCTGCCTGGTCCGCGAACAGCGAGACCGGCGAGGGCACGACGATCGCCATCATCGACACCGGCCTCGACTACACGCACGCCAACTTCGGTGGTCCGGGCACGGTCGCGGCGTACAACAAGGAGCTGAAGTTCGCGGACCACAACAAGCTCAAGTCGGACTACTTCCCGACCACGAAGGTAGCCGGCGGCTTCGACTTCGTCGGTAACGACTACAACGCCGACGACGCCGCGCTCGACACCCCGAACCCGGACCCGAACCCGCTCGACTGCGAGGGTCACGGCTCCCACGTCGGCGGCTCGGCCGCCGGGTACGGCGAGAACGCCGACGGCACCACGTACACCGGGGCGTACAACGCGTCCACGCCGTTCGACACGATGAAGATCGGTCCCGGCATGGCGCCGGAGGCCACGCTCATCGGACTCAAGGTCTTCGGCTGCGAGGGCTCGACCAACGTCGTCGCCGAGGCCATCGACCGCGCGGTCGACCCCAACGGCGACGGTGACCCGTCCGACCACGTCGACGTCGTCAACATGTCGCTGGGCTCGGACTTCGGCTCGCCCTTCGACGGCGACGCGATCATGTCCGACGCCGCCTCCGAGGCCGGCGTCGTGATGGCCATCTCCGCCGGCAACTCCGGTGACGTCCAGGACGTCAGCGGCTCCCCCGGCTCGTCGGTCCGCGCCATCACGGTCGCCAACACCGTCGACGCCCGGGCGATCATCGACGGCGTCTCGGTGACCATCAACGGTGGTGCTCCCCAGACCTTCGGCCAGACCCGCTCCGTGCTCTACGACTGGGCGACCAAGCCCGACCTGACGGGCACCGTCGTCGAGGTCGACGACACGTTCACCGCGTGCGACCCGCTGACCCCCGCCCAGGCGGCGATCGTCAGCGGCAAGGTCGCGATCGTCAAGTGGACGCAGTCGGCCCTCGAGTGCGGCTCGATCGCGCGGGGCAAGAACCTCCGTGACGCACTGGCCACGGGCTTCATCTTCCACAACAGCGACGAGTCGTTCGACGCCGGCATCAACGGCGACACCGACATCCCCGGCGTGCTCATCGTGAAGAGCGGGGGCGACGCGATCCGCGCGGCCCTGCAGGGCGGCGGCACCGTCACCGTCAACGGCACGTCCGAGGACACCGTGGTGCAGAACTTCCCGGAGAACGTCGACAAGGTGAACTCCTCGTCGTCGCGCGGCGGCCACGGAGCCGGCACCCTCAAGCCGGACGTGTCCGCAGTGGGCACCAGCGTCTACTCCACGGGCGTCGGCACCGGCACCCGCGGTGAGGACCTCAGCGGCACCTCCATGGCTGCCCCGATGGTCGCCGGCCTGGCTGCCCTCGTGAAGGGCCTGCGTCCGACCTGGACGGCTGAGATGGTCAAGGCCGACATCATGAACACCGCCGGCCAGGACCTGTTCGTGGGCGACAACCACACCGGTGCGAAGTACGCCCCGAACCGCGTGGGCGCCGGTCGCATCCAGGCCGACGCAGCACTCGTCAACCAGGTGCTCGCCTACGTCACCGACGACCCCGGCGCCGTGAGCGTCTCGTTCGGTGCCATCGAGGTGACCGGCCCCGTGTCGCTCACCAAGACCATCAAGGTCCAGAACACCGGCAGCAGCGCGGCGACCTACGCCACGTCGTACGACGCCGCCACCAGCATCCCGGGTGCGTCGTACACCGTGACGCCTGCTTCGGTGACGGTCCCCGCCGGGGAGTCCGCCGAGGTGGAGGTGACGTTCACCGTCACCGGTCGTGACGACCTGACCAAGACCGCCGACCCGACCTCGGGTCGCATGGCGGTCGCCTACAACATCCCGCGCGAGGTGCTCTCCTCGGCCAGCGGTCGGGTCGTGCTGACCCCGGACTCCGGCGTCGCGCTGCGCGTCCCGGTGTACGCCGCTCCCCGGCCCGCCTCGGAGATGTCGCAGGCCTCGGAGCTCACCATGCCGTTCGGTGACGAGCAGTCCGCCGAGCTCACGCTGACCGGCGACGACCTCGCCAACGGCACGGCCGACTCCGACCCGGCGAACGACATTCTCTCCATCGCTGCCGGCTTGGAGCTGACCGCGGTCGACGGGCAGGAGCCGATGTGCTCCCTGACCGTGACGTCGGGGTGCCTCCACCTCGCCGAGGAGCGGAACGCCGACATCGCCCACGTGGGCGTCACGTCGGACTACCCGATCTACGAGGACGTCGAGGACTCGATGGCGTACTTCGCCGTCAACGCCCACGGCCCGTGGAGCACGCCGGCGTCGAAGATCGAGTTCGACCTCTACATCGACGTCAACGGTGACAAGGCGCCCGACCTGGTGGCCGTCAACTCGCGGCTCCCGGACGAGGACGTGCTCGTGGTGGACCTGTACGACCTCGCCGACACGAGCGAGCCGATCGACACCGAGCTGCTGAACGGCCGGTCCGGAAGCCTCGACACTGCGGCCTTCGACAGCGACACCCTCATCATGCCGGTGTGGCTCGACGTCCTGGGTGACTTCGGCATCGACCCGTCGAACCCGCGCGTCAACTACGGCATCGTCAGCTACACGGCCTACAGCGCGGACTACGTCGACGCCGTCGGCATCGACCCCGCCACGGGTGTCGTGTCGCTGTCCGCGGACCTCTTCGCCCCCGGCATCAGCGTCACCGACGCCGATGGTGACGGTCCGCTGGTCCTCGACCAGGACGGCGCCGAGCTCACCGTGAGCCGCAACGCAGCCAGCTATGCGGCCGACGGTGGTCAGGGCCTGATGATGGTCCACCTGCACAACGAGGTGGGCCAGAAGGCGCAGGTCGTCACGCTGAAGGACACGCCGGCCCCGCCGACGACCCCGCCGACGGAGACGCCGACGGAGACGCCGACGACCACGCCGACGACCACGCCGACGACCACGCCGAGCCCGATCGCGACCCCCACCCCGACGCCGACCCCGGCGCCCGCGGTGGCCTCGGTGACGGCCGGCAAGGTGAAGCCGCGGAAGCCCGCCTTCCGCGAGAACTTCAAGGTGGTCGTCAAGGTGACGGCCACGGGCACGACCCCGACGGGTCGCGTCGTGGTCCGCATCGACGGCAAGAAGGTCGGGGCCAAGGCCCTGTCCGGCGGCCGGATCGTCATCAAGGTGAAGAAGGACCTGGCCGTCGGCAAGCACAAGCTCGTCGCTCGCTACCAGGGCTCGAGCACCGTGGTGCGCAGTCGGGACCGGCTGACCTTCCGGGTCGTACGCTGACCCGAGTGATCGGCTGAACCCAGCACCACCAGCAACAGCGAAGGCCCCGGCGGAGTGATCCGCCGGGGCCTTCGCCTTGGGTCAGGCGGACGCGTCGCGCGCGGAGCGGAGCGGCAGGGTGAACCGGAAGGTGCTCCCCCGGCCCAGCTCCGAGGTGACCGACAGCGTGCCGCCGTGCGACTCGGCGATCCGCTGGGCGATCGGCAGGCCCAGGCCGGTGCCGGGCACGGACAGCGCGTTGGGGTTGGTGGAGCGGTGGAAGGCGGAGAAGACGTGCGCCTGGTCGGTGGCGGAGATGCCGAGACCGGTGTCGGTCACGTCGACGCTGACCTCGTCGTCGCTCACCGTCATCGCGACCTCGACCGAGCCGTCCTCGGGGGTGTACTTCACGGCGTTGTCGACCATGTTGTCGATCACCCGCGCGAGCTCCTCGGGGTCACCGCAGACGACGACCGGCGCGATGCCGACGGAGGTGAACCGCAGCCCGACACCGGCCTGCTTGGCGCGGATGCCGAGCAGGTCGACGCTGGCCTCGCACAGCTCGGCCAGGTCGACGGCACGACGTACGGTCTCGCGACGGCCTTGGATCCGGGAGTAGTGGAGCAGGTTGGCGACGAGGTTGTTGAGCCGCTGGGCGTTGCGGATGATCGCGTCGATCGAGGTGAGGTCGGGGTGCCGGTCGGCGATGAGCTCGGCGTGGCCGAGGATCGCGGTCAGCGGCGTCTTGAGCTCGTGGGAGATCGTGGCGATCAGCTCGCTGCGGTAGCGGGCCAGCTCGCGGAGCTCCTGCACCAGGCGCTGTTCGGTCTCCAGGACGCGGGAGGCGCGGACGGTCTGCGCGAGCAGGCGGCCCACCTCGAGCACCGCGTCCGCCTCGGCCGTCGTGAGCGGCCGGGCGTTGCGGGCGAAGCCGAGCACGAGGTAGCCGACGAGCTCGTCCTGCGAGATGAGCGGGCACACGAGGGCGCGCTCGACGCGCATCCCCCGCATCAGCCTCTGCATCCGCGGGGCGCTGCGCGGCAGCCTGGCCGACTCGGGGTCGGCGACGCCGAGCTCGATCAGCATGGGCAGGTCGTCGAGCTCGCTGAGGTCGGTGCGGATCTCGGGCACGTCGTCGGCCGGGGTGAACGCCAGTGGCGTCGCGATGCCGACCTGGTTGCCCTGGGCGTCGGAGGGGAACGTACGGACGACCGTCTGGACGGTGCCGAACGCCTCCGCCACGGCGGCGACCGCCTTGGTGAGTGCCTTGGTGAGGCCGTGCTGCGTGCCGGCGCCCGCGACGGCGGTGAGCATCCGGTCGAGGCGCAGCCGGTCGGTCAACCGCTCGCGCTCGCGCGCGTTGGACAGCGCCACCCCCGCCTGCACGGCGAACATCTCGAGCAGCTCGCGGTCCTCCAGATTGGGCACGCGGGAGTCGGGCGGCAGGTCCACCGCCATGTTGCCGAGGAGCTCGCCGCCGGCGGAGTAGAGCGGTGCGTAGAGCGCGTGCTCGGGGTGCCAGGCCTCGGGGTCGTCACTCAGCGGCACCTCGGGGATCCACGCCGCTCGCAGCCGCTCCTCCGACATCCGGCCGGCCGGGACGAAGCGGAGGATGCCCCACCTGTCGGCCTCGCGGAACTCGTCGAGGATCTGCTCGGCGGGCGTACGGCGGTGCAGGATCTGGGCGACCACCTCGGGGGGGCCGGCGACGTTGGTCATCACCAGGGTGTCGCCCTCGAGTCGGGCGATCGCCGCCACGCCGTAGCCGAGGACGTCGACGACACCGTGCGCGATCTCCTCGAGGATCACCTCGGTGTCGGTGGAGGAGTTGACGCGTCGCATCAGCTCAGCCAGCCGGCTCAGCGCGCCGTGATTGCGCGGCATCTCCACCTCCCCACCACATCTGCCCACCGAGAGCGTCTGCTCCCGGTCCCCGCTGGATTCTAGGACCAGCGGCCCCGGCTCAGGCCTCGATCACCACAGGAATGATCATCGGACGGCGACGGTGCGCGCGGTTGACCCAGCGGCCCACCACGCGGCGTACGGTCTGCTGGAGCTGCAGCGAGTCGGTGGTGCCCTCCTGCACGGCCGCGGCGATCGCGTCGATGATCGGCTGCTTGATCTCGTCGAAGGTCGTCTCGTCCTCCGCGAAGCCGCGCGCGTGGATCTCCGGACCGGACACGACCTTGCCGGTCACCGAGTCGACGACCACGATCACGGAGAGGAAGCCCTCCTCGCCGAGGATCCGGCGGTCCTTCATCGAGGCCTCGCTGATGTCGCCGATCGTGGTGCCGTCGACGAACACGTAGCCGACGTCCACCTTGCCGACGATCCGGGCGACACCGTCGATCAGGTCGACCACCACGCCGTCCTCGGCCAGGACCACGTTCTCGACGCCGGTCGCGCGGGCCAGGTCGGCGTTGGCGCGCATGTGGCGGATCTCGCCGTGCACCGGCATCACGTTGCGCGGCTTGACGATGTTGTAGCAGTAGAGGAGCTCACCGGCGCTGGCGTGGCCGGAGACGTGGACGAGCGAGTTGCCCTTGTGCACGACGTTGGCGCCCAGGCGCGAGAGGCCGTTGATCACGCGGTAGACCGCGTTCTCGTTGCCCGGGATCAGCGAGCTGGCGAGGACGACGGTGTCGCCCGGCTCGAGGCTCACGAAGTGGTGGTTGCTCTGCGACATCCGGCTCAGCGCCGCCAGCGGCTCACCCTGCGAGCCGGTCGAGATCAGGACCTGCTTGTGGGGCGGGAGGTCGGCGAGCTCCTTGGCCTCGACCATGACGCCCGGCGGGACGGTCAGGTAGCCGAGGTCCTGGGCGATCGCCATGTTGCGCACCATCGACCGGCCGACGTAGCCGACCTTGCGGCCGTGCGCGACCGCGGCGTCGAGCACCTGCTGGACGCGGTGCACGTGGGAGGCGAAGCAGGCCACGATGATCCGCTGCTCGCTCTTGGCGAACACGCGGTCGAGCACCGGCGCGATGTCCTTCTCGGACGTCGTGAAGCCGGGGACCTCGGCGTTGGTGGAGTCGGTGAGGAACAGGTCGACACCCTCGTCGCCGAGGCGCGCGAACTCGTTGAGGTCGGTGATCCGGCCGTCGAGCGGGAGCTGGTCCATCTTGAAGTCGCCGGTGTGGAGCACGACGCCGGCGCCGGTGCGGATGACCACCGCGAGCGCGTCGGGGATCGAGTGG
Organism: Nocardioides zhouii; assembly: GCF_004137345.1. Lineage (GTDB taxonomy): Bacteria > Actinomycetota > Actinomycetes > Propionibacteriales > Nocardioidaceae > Nocardioides > Nocardioides zhouii. The sequence continues at coordinate 94,870 of NZ_SDWV01000017.1, read as the reverse complement.
TTGACCGCGACGAACTCGAGCACGAACGGCCCGAAGGTGATCGTCTGGCCCTCGGCGACCTCGTACTGCGCGGTCTCCTTGAGCCGGTGCTCGCGCAGCTTGGAGCCGAGCAGCGCCAGGGTCAGCTTGGACCCGACGAGCGGGATGTCGCCGCGCTCGCGGAGGAGGTACGGCGTCGCGCCGATGTGGTCCTCGTGACCGTGGGTCAGCACGAGCGCCTCGACGGCGTCGAGGCGGCCGCGGATCGGGTCGAAGTCGGGGAGGATCAGGTCGACGCCGGGGTGGTGGTCCTCGGGGAACAGGACGCCGCAGTCGACGATCAGCAGGCGGCCGTCGTACTCGAAGACGGTCATGTTGCGACCGACCTCGCCCAGCCCGCCGAGCGGGATGACCCGGAGGCCTCCGGCCGGGAGAGGGGCGGGCGGGCTCAGGTCAGGGTGCGGGTGGCTCAAGGGAATCCTTCAGTTGTCAGTGATGAGGTGTCTGGGAGGTCACAGGAGGCCGGCGGCGGCGAGCCCGGCGCGCAGCGCCGAGACCTCGTCGTCGTCGAGGGCGACCAGTGGGCCGCGGACGCGGCGGTTGTCGAGCACGCCGAGCAGCTCGAGGGCTGCCTTGGCGGTGGTGGCTCCGTAGTTGGGGACGCCCATGACGGCGTCGAAGGCCGGGATCAGCGAGGTGTGGATCCGCAGCGCCTCGGCGTGGTCGCCCCTGACCCACGCGGCGACCATCGACGCCAGCTGCGGGCCGGCGGCGTGGGCGACGACCGAGACGAGCCCGACGCCGCCGTATGCGAGGTAGCCGAGCGTGTTGACGTCGTCGCCGGAGTAGACGGAGTACCCCAGGTCGACGAGCTGTGCGGTGCGGGCCAGGAGGCCGGAGGCCTCCTTGACCGAGACGACGTGGTCGTAGCGGCGCATCGCCTCGTAGGTCTCGAGCTCGATGAGGCTGGCGCTGCGCGCCGGCACGTCGTACAGCATCACGGGCAGGTCCGTGGCCTCGGCCACGGTGGCGAAGTGGTGGCGCAGGCCGACCTGGCCGGGCTTGTTGTAGTAGGGCGTGACGAGCAGGACTCCGTCCACGCCGACCTTCTCCGCCTGCCGGGCCAGCTCGACCGAGTGGGCCGTGGCGTTGGTGCCGACGCCCGCGATGACGCTCGCGCGGTCGCCGACCGCGTCCTGGACCGCGCGCAGGATCTCGCCGTCCTCGGCGACGGACGTCGTGGGGCTCTCCCCCGTCGTGCCGCTGACGACGACGCCGTCGTTGCCGTGGTCGACGAGGTGGACCGCGATGGCCGCGGTGGCGTCGAGGTCGACACTGCCGTCCTCGTGGAACGCGGTGGCCATCGCCGTGAGGAGGCGGCCGAACGGTGCGTCGGAGCTCATGAAGGAAGGTTAACGCCCCTCGCGCGCGGAGCCGTCAGCGACGAGCCGCAGGCCGATGTCGGAGCGCTGGTCTACCGTCGCGCCATGGCGTACGACGAAGTGCTGGCGCAGCGGATCCACGACCTGGTCGACGGGGAGGCGGGCTGGACGTCGAAGAAGATGTTCGGCGGCCTCGGCTTCATGCTCGACGGCCACATGGCCGTCGCCGCCGGCAGCTCCGGGGCGTTGATGGTCCGTGCCGACCCGGCCGACGGCGATGAGTGGGTCGACGGCGAGTCGGTGCAGCCGATGGAGATGCGTGGGCGCCCGATGGCCGGGTGGCTCCTCGTCTCCCAGGACGCGCTCGCCGGGGACCAGCAGCTTCAGGTATGGGTGGACCGCGGCGCGACCTTCGTACGCACCCTTCCACCGAAGTGACGCCGGACCTCGTGCTCCCTGCGTGGCTGACGCCCGCGCAGCGTGCCGCCCTGGTCGCGCTCGCCGACCGCAACCTGGCCGATCACGGCGATGACCTCCTGGGCCTCGTGCTGAGCGGGTCCGCGGGGCGGAACTGCGCCACGGAGCACTCCGACCTCGACGTGATGGTGGTGCTGACCGACGCGGCCGCGGCGCTCCGATCGACGGTCCACTCCCCCGAGGTCGACGAGATCGTCGACTCGTGGACCGACCTGCTCACCCTCGCGCCCTTCGGGTCTGAGCACTGGTGGTACCGCTGGTCCTACGCCTGGGCTCCGGTGCTGCTCGACCGCACCGGCGGTGAGCTCGCGGCCGCCGTGCGACGCCAGGCCGAGCTGTCGCCTGAGGAGGCCGACGCCGTGCTGATCGACCGCGACCGGCTCGACGGCTGGATCAACTTCGCCTACCGCGCGCTCACGAACGACCGCGACGGCCGTGCTCTGGAGGCCAGGCTCGACGCGGCGGAGTCAGTGCCGTGGCTGCTCGACGTGGTCTTCGCGATCGTCGGCCGGGTCCGGCCCTACAACAAGTACCTGCCCTGGGAGCTCCGCACGCACCCCGTCGACGGCTGGCCGACCGACGAGCTGCTCGGTCTGGTCCAGCGTTCCCTCGACGGCGACATCACCGCAGTGCGCGACACCTTCCTGCGAGTGCGCTCCGCCTGCGCGGCGTACGACGAGCAGCGCGGGCACACCCGCACCACCGACATGATCGCCGGCTGGGGTGACGAGCTCGACCTGTTCGCGTCGCCCGGGGGCGGCTAGCGGACGACGAGGCGGAACACCCGGCGGACCGAGTCGCCGTCGCCCGACAGCACCGTCGCAAAACGGCCGGCCGACGACCTCCGGACCCGGCCGCGGATCACCACGCGGTCGCCGACGACGGCCCACCGCAGGCCTCGCGGCAGTCGCCAGTCGACGCGCGCCTCGGACACGGGGCCGCTGAAGCGGATGGTGGCGCGGTACCTCGATCCGGCGCGCGCTGCCGGTAGCCGGGTGGTGACGAAGGCGATCGACGGTGCCGACGTCGTGTGCGTCGGGGTGGTGGTCGTGCTGGTCGTCGTGGTCGTGGTGGTCGGCGTCGTGAACGGCGGAGGGGTGGCAGTGCTGCCGCCGGTCGCCAGGGTCACGGCGTACGCGCCGAGGGACCCGTAGTCGCTGTAGCGGCCGGCCTCGGTCGGCGCGCCGAACCCGGTGCCGTCGACCACCGCGACGTACGTCGCTGCGGTGGTCGGCAGGTCGACCGACCAGGTCGCCGACATGGCCGCGTCGTCGGCGACGTCGGCCGTCGGGTCGATCGTGGCGACAGTCGCGCCGACCTGGTTGAGGATCGTCAGCCGGACGTCGAGGTTCGACAGACCGGCGGGACCCGCGACGGAGAGGGCGGTGCGGCCGTTCGCACTGAAGGTGAACGCGTCGGCGTCGGTCCGGGTCGTGATGGTGCCGGTCGCCGTCGTGCCGGCGGTGAGGCGGGTGGCGCCGACTGCGCCGTTGCCGTGGTCGTCGACGAGGACGGGGGCCGTGCGGGCGATGACGGCCGTGTCGTCCTCGGTGTTGTTGGCGGCGGCGTACTCCCCGCTCGACCAGTGCGAGGCTCGCTTGCCGTAGGACGAGCCCATGATCGGCGCCCAGCCCTTGGCGCCGGCGTAGTAGGAGGCCTGGTTCGTGCCGTCGTGGCTCAGGCCGAACGTGTGGCCGACCTCGTGGCTGATGATCTGGCCGACGTCGTAGCCGCCGGTGCCCGACCCCGCGGTGAAGATCCAGGCCGGCTGGTAGTCGGTGGCGTTCACCGTGCCGAAGATGCCGAGGTAGGAGATGCCACCGCACCCGCAGCCCGAGCCGACGGAGTTGGTGGGCGTGACGACCACCGGGATGCCGTACGTCTGGTCGGTGCTGGCGGTGCGCGACAGGGCCGAGGGGTCGGGGCGCTGCGTGGTGACGTTGACGTCGAAGGGGGCGTAGTCCTCGGCGACGGTGCGCCAGGCCAGGTAGATCTGGGCCCGCTCCGTCGCACTGAACGTGGTGCGGTCGGCGTCGATGGAGTACGCCGGCGACACGATCTCGGCGCCGTCCTTCCAGCGCGTGCCGGAGTAGGTGGCACCGTCGAAGTCGAGGTAGATCGTCCGTGTCGAGCCCGGGCGCGACGCGAGGGCGAAGACGTCGGAGGGCACGCTCTCGGCCGGGAGCGCCTCGGCGGTCACCTGCTGGTCCTGCGGGGTGGCATGGTCGGTGACGAAGACCGAGCCGCACTCGTCGAGCCAGGTGGTGTCATCGGCGGCGAGGTGGGCGAGCTCGTCGACGGTGAGGTCGTTCCGGAGGCGTACGAGCAGTGCACTGACCCCGTGCTCGAGTGCGCTGGCCAGGCGGGTCGGCTCCGGGAGGAGCTGCTGTGCGCACACGAGGTCGAGCAGCCCAGACGTGCCGGCCGTCGCGGTAGCGGCGGGCGCAGTCGTGGTCAGCGCGGCGGCGATGACCGCGGTGGCGGCTGCGCGCGCGACAAGGGCGAGGTGGGACGACCGGACGGGCACGAGGGTGCGACCTTTGCGTTGGTATCAGTGGTCCCGAGCGGACAGGACCATTGATACCGAGGGTTTGTCCACATCATGGACACGCCCGGTAACCGCGAAGTCAGCGGTTGGTAAAGGCTTCAACCAGAACGAGAAGCACGTGGTGCTCGAGCATCGGAGCGAGGTCGTCGGGGTGTCCGCGCAGAGGCGTCCAGCGGACCTCCGCGATCTCCGCAGCCGCGACCGGCACCGCATCGGACTCGATGGTGAAGACCGTCGAGTGGAGCGTGTGGCCCGGCTCGTTGGCGGCCTCCGAGTGGAAGTCCCCGAGCAGCGTGGCGGTCTCGATCCGGAGACCGACCTCTTCGTACGTCTCGCGCAGCGCGGCCTCGAGCGGCGATTCCCCCGGCTCGATCTTGCCGCCCACCAGCATGAACCGCTCCGTGCCGCGCTTGCGCACCGTCAGTACGCACCCGTCGCGCACCAGGGCGACCGCCGCGACGACGATGTGCCGGTCAGCCGTCGCCACCACCGCTCCTGACATCAGTCGGGGCGAGCGCCCGAGACAGCTCGAGGGTACTCGCTCGCCTCCGCCGGCTCACAGCACCGAGCGGTGCGCCTCGATCCACGCGATCTCCTCGAGCTCGCGCTCGTTCGCCCCGTCCGCCACCCAGGTCCGTTGCGGCTCGACCCCGCGCTCGGCGAGATCGGCGACGAGCGCGATCACCGTCCGGATCCGCTCGATGACCGTGTCTGCGACGTCGAAGGGCGGCAGGTCTCCGTACGCCGCGACGAACGTGCGGACCCGCGCGGCACGGTCCGGCACGACCGGGAAGTGGTGCCACTCGAGGGCGTGCTCGTCGGAGCGCAGCGGCGCGAACCAGCGCAGGGCGTACGCCACGTCGCTCAGGCGCGGTGCGGGGTGGAGGTAGTCCCAGTCGATGAGCGCGACGGCCTCGTTGTCGTGCCAGATGAAGTTCCAGGGACCGGGGTCGCCGTGGCAGAACACGACGTCGCCGCCCCACTCGGCGGGTGCGCCCCAGACGGCGTCGGCGGGCGGGTCCCAGTCGGATCCCGCGTCGTGGATGCGCCTCAGCAGCCGCGCGGCGGACTCGAGCCCCTGGTCGGTGTGCTGGTGGTACCAGCCCTGGCCGCCGTCCTCCCCGTCGATGAAGCCCAGGTGCTCGACGCCGTCCACGACTCCCAGCGGCTCGGGCACACAGTCCAGGCCCTTCGCCCGGAGGTGGCGGAGGTAGTCGTGCACCGTCGCCGTGTGCTCCCCCGCCGGCCGCGTCACGACCTCGGGTCCCACCACGACGGGACGGTGCAGCTCGTTGGCCGCCACGGCCCGGTCGACCGCGTCCCACGTCGTGTCATCCACGCCGAGCAGCCTGCAGTCTCGACCGCCGACGATCAACGGGATTACGGAGACGCGCGGAAACGCCTACCCCAGCGCGCGGCGTACGGCCTCGAGCGCCTCGTCGTCAGGGACACCGAGGGAGCGCGCCGTGGTGGCGTACGCCGACGCGGCCGCGCGCAGCGACTGACCGACGCCCCGGCCGGCGACGAACGTCCCGGCGCGGCCACGGGTCTCGACGACGCCGAGCGCCTCGAGCTCCTTGTAGGCCCGCGCAACGGTGTTGGGCGCGAGGTCGAGATCGGCAGCGAGGGAGCGCACGGGCGGCAGCCGGAACCCCGGCGCCAGCGCGCCGGACCCGACCTGCGCGCGGATCGACTCGCGCACCTGCTCGTAGGGCGGCACGCCCGACGCGGGGTCGAGGGTGAGGTTCACGCGGCCGGGTCCATCCGCTCGAGCCAGACCCGGTCGTAGCCGTCGAAGGTCTCGCGAGCGGTCTCCACCCAGTCCTCGGCGGGGAACTGCGGGTAGTGCACGTCGCCCTCGGGCTCGAGGTCGACCTCGGTCAGCACCTGGTGGGTCGCGTACGGCAGCAGCGCGGCGTACACCTCGCCACCGCCGGCCACCATCACGTCGCCGGGCTGGTCCGCGGCGAGGTCGAGCGCCTCGTCGACGGTGTGCGCCACGAGCACGCCGTCGTGGGTCCACCCCGTGTGCCGGGTGAGCACGATCGTCGTCCGTCCGGGCAGGGGCCGACCGATCGACTCGAACGTGGTGCGACCCATGAGCAACGTGTGCCCCCAGGTCAGCTCCTTGAACTGCGCCTGCTCGCCGGGGAGCCGCCACGGGATGTCGGGCCCGTTGCCGATCACCCGGTTGCGGGCATGGGCGGCGACGAGGACCACCCTCTGGTCGGGACGCAGGTCCGTCATCCGGTCACCTCAGACAGCAATGGGCGCCTTGATGCCCGGGTGCGGGTCGTAGCCCTCGACCGCTATGTCCTCGAGGTCGAAGCCGTCGAGCTCGGTGATGGCGGTGTTGAGCACGAGCCGGGGCAGCGGTCGCGGGTCCCGCGAGAGCTGGAGCCTGGCCTGGTCGACGTGGTTGAGGTAGAGGTGGGCGTCCCCCATCGTGTGCACGAACTCGCCGACCTCGAGGCCGGTCACCTGCGCGACCATGTGGGTCAGCAGGGCGTACGACGCGATGTTGAACGGCACGCCGAGGAAGGTGTCGGCCGAGCGCTGGTAGAGCTGGCACGAGAGCCGGCCGTCGGCGACGTAGAACTGGAAGAGCGTGTGGCATGGCGGCAGCGCCATGTCGTCGACGTCGGCGACGTTCCACGCCGAGACGATGTGGCGGCGCGAGTCGGGGTTGGAACGGATGCCCTCGACCAGGCGCGCGACCTGGTCGACGTGGCGGCCGTCGGGCGTCGGCCACGAGCGCCACTGGTAGCCGTAGACCGGCCCAAGGTCGCCGTTCTCGTCGGCCCACTCGTCCCAGATCGAGATGCCCCGGTCCTGCAGCCACTTCACGTTGGTGTCGCCGCGCAGGAACCACAGGAGCTCGCCGAAGACCGACCGCGTGTGGACCTTCTTCGTGGTGACGAGGGGGAAGCCCTCGGCGAGGTCGAAGCGCATCTGGTGGCCGAAGACGCTCAGCGTGCCGGTGCCGGTGCGGTCCGTCTTCTCGACGCCCTCGTCGAGGATCCGCTGGAGCAGGTCGAGGTAGGCGCGCACAGGGCGACTCTACGACCTGTCCTAGGACCGAGGCACGCGTGCCTCGACCGACACGCACTCCACGTCGAAGACGAAGTCCTCCCCGTCGCGCCACGGCCCCCGCACCGCGTCGTACGCCTCCCGCAGGCGGATCTGCACGTCCCGGGACTGGGCCCGCCACAGGACGGCGAAGTTGCCGATCGAGGTGAGCCCCGCCCACAGGTCGTCGGGCGCGACCCGCCACTGCCACGCGAGGGTGTCGGCCGCGGTCACGGCGAGCCCGGCCTCGCTGAGGAGGTCGGCCAGCCCGTCGGGCGACCGGTCGAAGTCACGGTCGGCCGGCAGCCGCGGCACCGGCGGACGGACCGCGTCGACCTCGTCGAGCAGGCCGCTCCACATGACCGCCTGCGGGGGCGGCGTACGTCCCCAGATCGTCGCTCGTACGTGACCGCCGGGCGCAGCGACCCGGGCCAGCTCGCGCGCCGCGTCGCGTGGGTGGTCGACGTGGTTGAGCACGAAGGCGGCGATCACCACCGCGAAGCCGTCGTCGGCCCACGGCAGGTCCGGCAGGCCGGCGACCACGACGTCCTCGCTCGATCCGAGCACCGCGCCGGCCAGTGCGGCCATCTCGGGGTCGGGCTCGACCCCGATCGCGTCGATGCCCGCGCTCCGCGCGAGCCGGACCAGGTTCCCGGTGCCGCACCCGACGTCGAGCAGGCGTCCGTGCCGCGGCAGCCCGTCCATCAGCGCCGGGGCCGCTCCGGCACACAGGCCCGCGAAGCTCTGCGCGTACGCCCGAGCCACACCCGTCCACAAAGCCTCAGCCACGAGGCGCGACCCTACGACGCGGCGTCAGCCGAGCCGGATCGACCCGTCGGACTCGGTGATCGTCCGGGGGTCGCTGCAGGTCCGCTCGCCGGCACAGATCACCAGGGCCCGGCGGCCCGACTCGGACTGGCGGATGGCGTCCTGCGCGCTGTCGCGACGCGACGAGTCGAGCAGGTAGGCCCAGCCGCCACCCGGGACGCGGACGGCCTGGACCACGACGTCGTACTGGGTGAAGGCGATGAACTCCGGCGCCTCCGGCAGGTCGTCGAGCGCGTCTCCGGACGCGCCATCCGTCACCTCGCCGTCGGCGGCCACCTGCACGACCGCGCCCGAGCGCAGCCGGGCGACGACCCCGGACCCTGAGGCGACGAACTCCTCGATCCCCGGGAGCGCCACGACCACGTCCTCGAGGTGGAGCTCGCCCTTGGCGTACCAGACGACGGGCAGCGTGTTGGCCTCCACGCGCACCTCGGCCTCAGGCGGCCGGGAGGCCCACCACTGCCAACCGGTCGCGAGCACCGCGACCACCAGCGTCGCAGCCGCGCCACGCACCAGGCCCCGACGCCGACGCGCACCTCGCAGCGCCTCCGCACGGGCGAACCAGGCGTCCGGCGGGTCCTGCGGATCGAAGGGACGTACGCCGTGCGGTGGCATGTCGCCGGGCAGGTGCGGCAGCCCGGCGCGCTCCCGCACCTCGGCCCAGAGGGCGACGTCGACGTTCTCCTCGCGCAGCCGTCGACTCCACGACCGGCGACTCGCGAGCAGGGTCGTCGCCACGGCCAGCCGGGCGTCGTCGGGTGGCACGCCGTCGTCCTCGAGGCCGCCGACCAGGTCGGGCCAGCGGGCGTCGACGTAGCGCGCGAAGTCCGACCCGTCCGTCATGCCCACCCTCCTCAGCGCCGCCTCTCGACCAGTCCTTCGGAGCGGCGGCGGCCGCCGGATGGCCTCGGCCCGGGACCGGGGCTCAGGCGCTGAGCGACATCGGTCCGTAGACCTGCCGCTCGTGCTCGAACAGGGTCACCGCCGCCACGCCGTGCTCGGCGAGCTCGGCCCAGATCTCGCCGACCCACGACTCGGCGTCGCCCTGGTTGGTGAACCGCTGGTCGTCGTGGTCAGGCACCTCGACCACCTCACCCGAGGCGTCCTCCATCCGCCACCACCACGGCCGGTCCGAGGCGGAGGGCTGTCGGAAGGTCGGCGGCTGCCCGGGGAGCACGTCAGGCCTCCCGGACCGACGGGTCGACGAAGGGCGGCTTGACGAGCTGGAAGATCTCGCGGCGACCACGGACGTCGACGCCGACCTGCGCGTACTCCGCGACCATCGTCGGGATCAGCGCGAGGCCGATGCCCTTCTTGAGGGTCGGGGAGAACGTCCCGGACGTGATGTCGGCGAGGCGTACGTCGTGGGTGAGCGTCACGCCCATGCCGGGACGCGGGATGCCGCGGCCGACGGCAACGAGGCCGCGCAGGCGCCGCGTCGGCCCCTCTTCCTTGACCCGGAGGACCGCGTCGCGACCCCAGAAGGCGTCCTTCTTCCAGCCGACGGCCCAGGACAGCCCGGCCTCGACCGGGTTGGTGTCGAGGCTGATGTCCTGGCCGTGGAGCGGGTAGCCCATCTCGGTGCGGAGCGTGTCGCGCGCGCCCAGGCCGCAGGCGGTGATGCCGTGCTCGGCTCCGGCCGCCATGAGCGCGTCCCAGAGGTCGCCGGCCGCGTCGTTGACGACGACCAGCTCGTAGCCGCGCTCGCCGGTGTAGCCGGTGCGGCACACCACGACCCCGACACCGGTGTCGTGCAGCTCGGCCTCGACGAACGACATGTAGTCGTGGCCGGTCGGCAGGCCGACGGCGTCGAGCACCTCGTCGGAGCGGGTGCCCTGGACCGCGAGCACGGCGTAGTCGTCGTGGTGGTCGACGACCTTGACGCCGTCCGGCGCCTCGGCCTGCAGGCGGCGGACCACCTCGGCCGTGTTGGCCGCGTTGGGGATGAGCAGCACGTGCTGGTCGTCGTGCCAGTAGGCGATGAGGTCGTCGACGATGCCGCCCGACTCGTCGAGGCAGAGGGTGTACTGAGCCTTGCCGGGCTGGATCTTGGCGAGGTCGTTGGAGAGCGTCGCGTTGACGAAGTCGACGGCCCCGGGACCCGACACCATCGCCTTGCCGAGGTGGCTCACGTCGAAGATGCCGACGGCCTCGCGGACCGCGGTGTGCTCCTTGACGACACCGGTCGCGTACTCGAGCGGCATCGACCAGCCACCGAACTCGGCGAACTTCGCGCCGAGGGCCTCGTGGCGGTCGTGGAGGGGCGACTGCTTGAGCGTTCCGGCCATGTCGCGCAACCTACCGCAGCGCTCCGACGACCCGTCGTGCCTGCTCCCTCCCCTAACATGCGCGGGTGACCACGTACTCGCTCCGCAGCGCCAGCCCCGCCAAGACCCGAGCCGACGCCGTCGTCGTGGGCGTCGTCGCGGGCGAGAAGGGCCCCCGCCTCTGCGACGCGGCCGAGGACGTCAGCAAGGCGTACGGCCGCCGCCTGCGCCCCTTCCTCTCGACGATGGGCGTCACCGGCAAGGCGGGCGAGTCGGTCAAGGCGCCCACCCGCGACGAGGTCAACGCCCCGCTCCTGGTCTTCGTGGGCCTCGGCGAGGACCCCACCGACCCCATCGCCGTACGCCGTGCCGCGGGCGTCGCCGCTCGCAGCGTGCCCAACGCGGCCTCGGTCGCCCTGGCCCTGCCGAGCGAGACGCCCGAGCTCATCGCCGCGGTCGTCGAGGGCCACCGGCTCGGCGGCTACACCTTCACCGCGTACAAGTCGAAGAAGGGCGAGACCACCGAGCCGAGTGACGTCGTCGTGCTCACCGGCATCGCCCGGCGCAGCGAGGCCGTCGAGGCGCTCGAGCGCGCGGAGATCCTCGCCGACGCCGTTGCCCTGACCCGCGACTGGGTCAACATGCCGCCGCGCGACTGCACTCCCCCGCTGCTCGCCGACCTCGTGACGGCCGCGCACAAGGCGACCACCAAGGGCCGTGGCGCCCCCAAGGTCAAGCTCGAGGTCTTCGACCACGAGCAGCTCGCCGAGATGGGTTGCGGCGGCATCCTCAGCGTCGGCAACTCCTCCGAGTCGCCGTCGCGGCTGGCGAAGCTGACCTGGGCGCCGAAGGGCGCCGTCGCGCACCTCGCACTGGTCGGCAAGGGCGTCACATTCGACTCCGGCGGCCTCACCATCAAGCCGTCGTCGAGCATGGTCAACATGAAGGGCGACATGGCCGGCGCGGCCAGCGTCGTCGCTGCCACGCTCGCCATCGCGCGCCTCGGCCTGCCGATCAAGGTGACGACGTTCGCGCCGATGGCGGAGAACATGGTCTCGGCCACGGCGACGCGTCCCGGCGACGTCATCACGATGCACAACGGCCGCACCGTCGAGATCGCCAACACCGACGCCGAGGGCCGGATGCTCCTCGGCGACGCACTGTCCCTGGCCGTGGACGAGAAGCCCGACGTCGTCATCGACATCGCCACCCTCACGGGCCACATGCAGCTCGCGCTCGGCGACAAGGTCGGTGCCGTGATGGGCACCGACGACCAGGTGCCCGCGATCCTCGCGGCTGGCGTCGCCGCCGGCGAGCAGCACTGGCGGATGCCGATCCCCGAGGAGATGTCGGAGCGGATCGCCGGCTCCAAGGTCGCCGACCTGCTCCAGCACGACTGGGTGCGGTGGGGCGGCGGGCTCTACGCGTCGGCGTTCCTGCGCGAGTTCACCGGCGGCCTGCCCTGGGCGCACCTCGACATCGCCGGCAAGGAGATGAACCTCGGCGGCCCGTACGGCCACGTACCGAGCGGTGCCACCGGCTTCGGCGTCACCACGCTGGTGGCGTTCGCCCGGGCGCTCGCCGAGGGCTGACCCCGGCCTGCGCTAGATCCCTTGCGCCTTCTTGCGCGCGTTGAAGTCGCGCATCCGCTGCGGCACACCGACCACGGCGGCGTCGTACGACGGCACGCGGTGGCGGTTGGCGAAGTCGTGCGCCCACTTGACGCTCGGCACGCGCCGCCGCGTCCACTCCCCGTCGTGGGCGACGAGCAGGAGGGTGACGTCGCTGACCGCGGTGCGCGGCTCGACGAATCCCTCGACCCCCTGGCGGGTCGTCACGAACTTCTCGAGGTGCCGTACGTCCTCACCGTCGGACGCGCGGACGGTCGTGGAGCCGGTGCGTGCGGCGTCCCGCGCCGGACGGCTGGTGCGGCCCTTGCGCCGGAATCGGTCGAACATGCCCATGGCGCACATTGTGCCGGGACGACCCTCACCGCGACCACCGAACGCGCCCGACGAGTCGACCGCGACCCGGTGTGGACAGCCTCGCAAGAAGTGCAAGGATGAGCAGAAGAGTGCTCAACGATCGAGCGTGTGGAGGAAAGTCTGTGGCGGACGCTGAGTTCGACGTCCTCGTCCTCGGGGCAGGGTCGGGCGGTTATGCCTGCGCCCTGCGCGCGGCCCAGCTGGGCCTGAAGGTCGGGCTAGTCGAGAAGGGCAACCTGGGCGGCACCTGCCTCCACGTGGGATGCATCCCGACCAAGGCGCTGCTCCACGCCGCCGAGGTCGCCGACTCGGCCCGCGAGGCCGCGCAGTTCGGCGTCTCCGCGACCTTCGACGGCATCGACATGCCGGGCGTCAACGCCTACAAGGACAAGGTCGTCGACCGGCTCTTCAAGGGCCTCACCGGCCTGATCAAGTCGCGCGGCATCACCGTCATCCAGGGCACCGGCACGCTCACCGGCCCGCGGACGGTCACCGTCGACGGCACCGAGCACACCGGCACCCACGTCGTGCTCGCCTCCGGCTCCTACAGCCGTACGCTGCCCGGCCTCGAGGTCGACGGCACGCGGGTCATCACGTCCGACCACGCGCTGCGCCTCGACCGCGTCCCGGCCTCCGCGATCGTGCTGGGCGGCGGCGTCATCGGCTGCGAGTTCGCCAGCGTCTGGAAGTCCTTCGGCGCCGACGTCACGATCATCGAGGCCCTCCCGCGGCTCGTCGCCGCCGAGGACGAGGCGTCGTCCAAGGCGCTCGAGCGGGCGTTCCGCAAGCGGAAGATCAACTTCCTCACCGGCACCCCCTTCCAGAGCGTCAAGACGACCGACACCGGTGTCGCCGTGACGGTCGAGGGCGGCGACGTGATCGAGGCCGAGCTGCTGCTCGTCGCGGTCGGGCGCGGCCCCTCCACCGACGGCCTCGGCTATGCCGAGCAGGGCGTCGCGATGGAGCGCGGCTTCGTGCTCACGGACGAGCGGTGCCGCACCAACGTCGAGGGCGTCTACGCCGTCGGCGACATCGTGCCGGGCCTGCAGCTGGCCCACCGCGGCTTCCAGCAGGGCATCTTCGTGGCCGAGGACATCGCCGGCCTCGACCCGCGTCCGGTCGACGAGGCCGGCATCCCGCGGGTGACGTACTCCCACCCCGAGGTGGCCTCGGTCGGCCTCGACGAGGCCCGGGCGCGCGAGCTGCACGGCGACGCGGTCACCACGGTGACGTACGACCTCGGCGGCAACGGCAAGAGCCAGATCCTGCAGACGCAGGGCTTCGTCAAGCTCGTCGGGCTGGTCGACGGCCCGGTGCTCGGCGTCCACATGGTGGGAGACCGGGTCGGCGAGCTCATCGGCGAAGCGCAGCTGATCTACAACTGGGAGGCGCACGCCGACGACGTCGCGCCGCTCGTGCACGCGCACCCCACACAGAACGAGGCCCTCGGCGAGGCCCACCTGGCCCTCGCCGGCAAGCCGCTCCACGCCCACTCCTGATTTCCCAGTCTCCCCCACCACAACACGCGAGCGAAGGAACCACATGGCCTCCGAAGTCACCCTCCCCGCACTCGGCGAGTCCGTCACCGAGGGCACCGTCACCCGCTGGCTCAAGCAGGTCGGTGACACGGTTGCCGTCGACGAGCCGCTGCTGGAGGTCTCCACCGACAAGGTCGACACCGAGATTCCGTCCCCTGTCGCCGGCACCCTGCTCGAGATCAAGGCCAACGAGGACGACACCGTCGAGGTGGGCGCGGTCCTCGGCGTGATCGGCGAGGCGGGCGAGTCCGCAGGCGACTCCGGCGGCGACGAGTCCGCTGCCGAGGAAGCCCCCGCGGAGGAGCCCGCTGCCGCGGAGGAGCCCGCTGCCGCGGAGGAGCCCGCTGCCGCGGAGGAGCCCGCTGCCGAGGAGGCGCCCGCCGAGGACCCCGCCGCCGAGGAAGAGGCCCCCGCGGAGGAGCCTGCTGCCGAGGAGACGCCCGCCGCCGAGACGAAGCCGTCCGGTGGGTCCGGCACGTCGGTGACCCTGCCCGCGCTGGGTGAGTCCGTCACCGAGGGCACCGTCACGCGCTGGCTCAAGAAGGTCGGCGACGAGGTCGCGGTCGACGAGCCGCTCCTCGAGGTCTCCACCGACAAGGTCGACACCGAGATCCCCTCGCCCGTCGCGGGCACGCTGCTCGAGATCAAGGCGGAGGAGGACGAGACCGTCGAGGTCGGTGCCGAGCTCGCGATCATCGGGTCGGGCGACGCCGCCCCCGCCCAGGCGGAGCCCGAGGCCCAGCCGAAGGACGAGGAGCAGGCCGAGAAGAAGGCCGAGCAGGAGCAGGAGGTCGTCGAGCAGACCGGCGACCTGCCCCCCGGCGACGAGACCCCCGAGTCCGAGAAGCAGCCCGAGCCGGAGCCCACGCCCGAGGCCACGCCCGAGCCGAAGGCAGAGGCCAAGGAGGAGCCCAAGTCCGAGCCGGCACCTGCCGCGCCCGCCGCCAGCGAGGGCGGTCGCGACCAGACGGCGTACGTCACTCCGCTGGTGCGCAAGATGGCCGACCAGCAGGGTGTCGACCTCAGCGCCCTGACGGGCACGGGTGTCGGTGGCCGGATCCGCAAGCAGGACGTCCTCGACGCCGCTGCTGCGGCGAAGGAAGCCGCTGCTCCGGCCCCCGCCGCTGCCGCGGGTGCTCCTCCGGCAGCCGCGGCTCCGACGTCGTCGGCGCCGTCGCCGCTGCGGGGCACCACCGAGCCGCTCTCGCGACTGCGCAAGGTCATCGCCAAGCGCATGGTCGAGTCGCTGCAGGAGGCCGCCCAGCTGACGCAGGTCATGGAGGTCGACGTCACCGCGATCGCCCGCCTGCGCGAGTCCGCAAAGGCCGACTTTCTGGCGCGCGAGGGGGTCAAGCTGACCTACCTGCCGTTCTTCGCCAAGGCGGCGATCGACTCGCTCAAGCTGCACCCCAAGCTCAACGCGGCCATCGACTCGGAGAAGGGTGAGGTCACCTACTACGACCGCGAGAACATCGCGTTCGCGGTGGACACCGAGAAGGGCCTGCTGACGCCCGTCGTCAAGGACGCCGGTGACCTCTCGATCGCCGGCCTGGCCAAGAAGATCGCCGATGTCGCGGAGCGCACGCGCACCAACAAGATCATCCCCGACGAGCTGTCGGGCGGCACGTTCACGATCACCAACCTCGGCAGCTTCGGGGCGCTCTTCGACACCCCGATCATCAACAAGCCGCAGGTCGCGATCCTCGGCCCCGGTGCCGTGGTCAAGCGGCCCGTCGTGATCGACGACCCCAACCTGGGCGAGACGATCGCGGTGCGCCACATGGTCCACCTGTCGCTGACGTACGACCACCGCCTGGTCGACGGCGCCGACGCCGGGCGGTTCCTCCAGGAGGTCAAGAAGCGCCTGGAGTCCGGGAGCTTCGAGGTCTGAGCCGACCTCCGCCCCGGCCACGGGGCGACTCGAGCGGACGTAGGGCCGCCTGACGCACGGCATACCGTGCGTCAGGCGGCCACTTCCATGTCCTAGTGCGCTTGCGGCAGGCCGATATTCAGGCGCGCAGTGTCCTACCCGACGTCTACCGTGGAAGCACCGTGACTGCGACCGACCTGACCGCGCACACCTCCGCGGCTCCCCCCGCTCCGACACCCGACCCGCCCCCGGGTCGGGTCGCTGTCGACTGGCGACGCGTACGCCGCCCGCTGACGGTCGTGTGCCTGGCCCTGGCGCTCGTGGGCGCCATCGCCTCGTCGCTCGGCAGCGTCGCCGCCGGACGCCTGGCCGACTCGCCGACCTCGGCGCTCCTGACGACCCTCGCCCTGTGCGTGATCGGCGGCGCCTTCGTCGACACCGCCGCGCGCACCATCTGGGGTGTCGTGGTCGACCGGGCCGAGGGTCAGCTGCGCGCCGACCTGATCGACGCTGCCATGGCCCAGCCGCTCGCCGAGCTGTCCGAGCAGGCCGTCGGCGAGGTCCTCGACCGCATCGACGACGACACCTGGGAGGTCGGCCAGCTGATGCGCTGGGGCGTGTGGATGGCCCTGCGCACCCTCCTGTCCGCCGGTCCGCTGTGGATCGTCGCGAGCGTGACCTGGTGGCCCGCCGCGTTCTTGTTCCCCCTGTGCGGCGTCGTCGTCTGGCTCTTCATCCGGCGCCTGCTGCCACAGATCGCCGAGCGCAAGGTCCTCGAGGAGGCGGCCTGGACCGACCACGCCGCCTCGACCGAGGAGGGCGTGGCCGCCCGCGACGACATCCGCACCTCGCTCGGCCAGCCCCACGTGCTGCGCCGCAACGCCGAGCTCGCCGCCGAGATCCACCGCCGGCTGCGGCGGGTCCTCGCGGTCGAGGTCAGCATCACCCGCCGCAGCGGCTCGCTGCTCCACGCCGTGCTCGCCGGGACCGGCCTCATCGGCATCGCCCTGGTCCTGCACGGCGACCTGTCGACGGCCCGGCTGGTGACGCTGTTCCTGGTCACGACGATGTTCGTCGGCCAGGTCGACATGCTCGCCCGCCACCTGCCCGACCTCCAGGAGGGCATGGGCGCGGTGCTGCGGCTGCGCGGGATGATGTCCGTCCCGGCGGAGCCCACCGGTGGGCTCCCGGTCCCCCACGGCCCGCTCGACGTCGAGCTCCGCGGCCTCGCCTTCTCCTACGGCACCGGCACCTTCGCGCTCCGCGACGTCGACCTCACCGTGCCGGCCGGCCACACGTGTGCGCTCGTCGGCCGGACCGGGTCGGGGAAGTCCACCCTCGCCTCGCTGCTGTCCCGCGGGGTCGAGCCGCCGCGCGGCACGGTCTTCCTCGGCGGCGTCGACGTACGCGACCTCGACCTCCAGCAGCTGCGGTCCGCCGTCGGCGTGGTCACCCAGCGCACCGAGGTCCTGGCCGGCAGCCTCGCCGACAACATCACCCTCTTCGGCGACGCCCCGCGCGAGCAGGTTGTCGCCGCGGTGGAGGAGCTCGGCCTCACCGACTGGGTGGCCGGCCTGCCCGAGGGCCTCGACACGATGCTCGGCCCGGGCGGCACCAGCCTCTCGGCCGGCGAGGAGCAGCTGGTGGCGTTCGCCCGCCTGCTCGTACGCGACGTCAGCGTGGTCGTCCTCGACGAGGCGACCGCCCGCATGGACCCCGTCACCGAGGCGCGCGTGGTCCGCGCCGCCGACCGGCTGATCAGCGGCCGCACCGGCATCCTCGTCGCCCACCGGCTCTCCACCACCGAGCGCGCCGAGCAGGTCGCGGTGCTCGAGTCGGGTCGCATCGTCCAGCAGGGTCCCCGCGCCCAGCTCGCGGCCGCCGACGGTCCCTTCCGCCGCCTGCTCGACGCAGCCGCCCACGAGGTGGCCGTCGAGGAGCACCACCACGACGACTCCTCGATCGGGTCGATCCGCCGCAGCACCGCGCCGCCGGAGCCGCCCCACGTCGATCCGCCCCTCAGCCTGGCGCGCCAGGTCTGGCACTGCATCCGGCTCAAGCCCGAGTGGGGCCTCTTCGGAGCGATGCTGTTCCTGATCGCCTCGATCACGGGGGCCTACGGCGCGATCACCGGCTTCGTCTGGGGCCACATCGTCACTGGCCTGCAGGAGGGCGAGTCCCCCGGCCTGCTGGTCGTGGCCCTCGTTGCCTCGCTGATGATCGGGCCGCTGCTGCTGTCCCAGGCGTTCTGGACCTACCCCCACTGGTGGGTCGAGGTGCGGATGCGGGTCCGCGCGGCCGTGCTGGCGGGCCAGACCGACCAGCGCCGCCTCGTCCGTACGCCGCCGGGCGAGGTCGTGGCGCGTGCCATGGACGCCGACCGGATCGCGCGCTACACCGACCGCTGGGTCGACTTCGTCAACGGACTGCTGGTCGCAGCACTGACCGCCGCCATCGCGGGCACCTGGCTGGCCGGGGCCGTCCTGCTGGCCGTGATGGTCGCCTCGGCCCTGGCGTCGTCGCTCGGCCGACCCGTCGCCGGGCGCTCGGCGGCCGCCGCCTCGACCGCGCGCGCCGGCTTCGGCCAGGCCCTCGTGTCGACCCTGGAGTCGATCCGCACGGTCAAGCTCGCCGCCGCCACGCCGAACCTCCACCGCCACCTCCGCGCCGTCGACGGCGGCCGTGTCGACGCCGCCGTGCGCGAGCACCGCGTCCAGTCCCTCCTCGACGGCGTGCCGGTCGTGATGGTCCAGTGCGGCGTGGTCGCCGCGTGGGCGGGCCTGCTCTCCGGCCAGTGGGAGCTCGCCACCGCACTGCTCGTCGCCAACGCCGTCAGCGGCTTCGACTGGTTCGGCCGGGTCGCCGGCGCCGTGGTCACCGAGGCACCGGGCACTCGCGCCTGGATGGAGGCCACCAGCGCGCTCGCCGGCGGTGGCGACCTGATGGAGCTGCCGGGCGGGATGGACCTGTCCGCGGGCACCGCGACCGCACCCGGCGCGCCGACCCGCGAGCCCCTCCGCACGCTCACGATCCGCGACCTGAGTGCGGTGCACGACGACGGCACGCTCGGCGTCCAGGACGTCGACCTCGAGGTCGGCGCGGGCGAGCTCGTGCTGCTGCTCGGCCAGGTCGGCTCCGGCAAGTCCAGCCTGCTCAGCGCGCTCGCGGGGCTGGTCACCAGCACCGGCGAGATCCGCTGGAACGACGAGGTCGTCGCCGACCCGCAGACCGTCCTGCGACCGGCGCGGGTCGCCCACGTCGCGCAGGTGCCGCGCGTCCTGTCGGGCTCGTTCACCGGCAACGTTGGCCTCGACCACCCCCAGCGGTCGGTCGTGCCGGCCCTCGAGGCGGCGCGGATGGGCCGCGACGTGTCCGAGGCCGGCGGACCCGACGCGCTCGTCGGCCACCGCGGCGTACGCCTCTCGGGCGGCCAGGTACAGCGACTGGCTCTGGCCCGGGCGCTCGCGACCGACGCCGACGTGCTGCTCGCCGACGACGTCTCGTCGGCCCTCGACGCGGCCACCGAGGTCGAGCTCTGGCAGGCGCTGCGCGAGCGTGGCGCGACGGTGATCGGCGCCACGAGCAAGGCCGCCGCACTGGCGCAGGCCGACCGGGTGGTGGTGCTCGACTCGGGGCGCGTGGTCGACGCCGGACCGTGGCACGAGCTGTCGGCCCGATGGGCGCACCTGGCCGGTTGACCGGGCGAACGCGCTTTGCCCTCATGGTTGGGTGGAGGCATGCGCGTCGTCATTGCCGGAGCCTCGGGATTCCTCGGCACCCACCTGTCCGACCACCTCCGGGTGCACGGGCACGAGGTGACCGCTCTCGTCCGTCGCGAGCCGACGTCGTCGCGCGAGTCGCGCTGGGACCCAAGCACCGGGGCGGTCGACGCCGCACTGGTCGGCCGGGCCGATGCGGTGGTGAACCTCGCCGGCGCGAGCATCGCCGGCAACCCGCACTCGAAGAAGTGGTCGACCGAGGTGCTCGAGTCACGGGTGTCGACCACCCGCGTGCTCGCAGAGGCGATCGCGGCGAGCGAGCGGCCGCCCGCGTTCCTCGCCGGCAACGGCATCGCCTGGTACGGCGACCACGGCGAGGCCCCGGTCACCGAGGAGTCCGACTCGAGGGGCTCCGCCTTCCTCACCCGGGTCTCCCGCGAGTGGGAGGCCGCTGCTGCGGCCGCGCACGACGCCGGCGCGCGCGTCTGCGTGCTGCGCACGTCCCCGGTGATGGACCGTACGTCTCCCCCGCTCAAGCAGCTGCGGCTGCTCTTCCAGGCCGGTGGCGGGGCGAAGCTCGGCTCCGGCGAGCAGCGCATGCCGATGATCTCGCTGCGCGACTGGATCGGCGCGGTGAGCTATCTCATCGAGTCGCGCGACGTCTCGGGCGCCTTCAACCTGTGCTGCCCGCGTACGCCGACCAACGCCGAGTTCACCCACGCCCTCGCCAAGGCGCTCCACCGCAAGGCGTTCTTCGCGGTCCCGGCCCCGATCCTCAAGCACGCCGCCGGTGACCTCGCCCCCGAGCTGCTGGGGTCGGTCAACGCCCGCCCAGCGGCGCTCGAGCGCGCGGGCTACGACTTCGAGGACGAGGACGTACGCACGGTGCTGGCCGCCGCGCTCGCCTGATCACGCGCCTCGACCACCAGCCAGCGCCCGTCATCGCGCCGCAGCACGACCCGTCGCGTCGAGGCCCGGTCGGCCGGCAGCGCGACCGGGGCACCGCCGCCCACGGCCCGGCCCCCGACCACCCGGTCGGTGACGACCAACACGAGCCGGGTGGGCGACTCCGCCACGACGTCGATCGCCAACATCTGCGTCGTGAGCCCGGCCACGGACAGCCCGCGCCCGCGGTAGTCGCGGAGGAGCCGTACGTCCGCTGCGCCGGTGCGGGACTCGGCGACGTACAACCTGCGCAGGGCGGCGGGGTCTCCCGCCTCCCACGCAGCGGCCCGCGCCTCGTCCCAGGCGGCCAGGATCCGGACGGGTGCGGAGTCGACCGGCCCCGACACGGAGGCCGGACGCGCCGACTCGGCGGCGGGCCGGTCCGCTCGCGGCACGAGGGTCACGACCAGCGTCGCCACGATGCAGGCGGAGGCGACGGCGGCCAGGGCGGGCAGGAGGCGGCGTGGGTCCACTCCGACACCCTCGCCGATCCCGGCCGTCCGTGCGTCGGCTCATCCACAGGCAGGCGGGCGACCTGCGCGACGTAGGATTCGACCATGCCCCAGGAGCTGGACTACGAGGTCGCCGGTCTCGGTGACGACGCCGTCGACTACCTCGCCGCCTGGGACCTCCAGCGTCGCGTGCACGCGGAGGTCGTGGCAGCCACCCGACCCGACACGGTCCTGCTGCTCGAGCACCCACCGGTCTTCACCGCCGGCAAGCGCACCGACCCGCACGAGCGGCCCGCCGACCCCGGCGGCGCCGACGTGATCGACGTCGACCGCGGCGGCAAGATCACCTTCCACGGGCCCGGCCAGCTGGTCGGCTACCCGATCGTCACGCTCCCCGACCACGTGAAGGTCGTCGACTACGTACGCCGGGTCGAGGAGGCCCTGATCGCGGTCTGCGCCGACCTCGGCGTGACCACCGCACGGGTGCCGGGTCGCAGTGGCGTCTGGCTGCGCGCCGACGAGCGCGGCCCCGAGCGCAAGATCGCCGCCCTCGGGATCCGGGTCAGCCGCGGCGTGACCATGCACGGCTTCGCCCTCAACTGCGACGTCGACCTCGGGTGGTACGACCGGTTCGTCCCCTGCGGCATCGCTGACGCGGGCGTCACCTCGCTCTCCTCGGAGCTGGGCCGCCACGTCACCGTCGCCGACGTGCTGCCGAGCGTCCGCCGGCACCTGTCGGCGTACCTGGCCTGGCAGCCGTACGTCGCGACCCCCGACTACGAAGCGCGACCCGAGCCCAGTCGCGGACCGCGCATCGAGCTGGTGACACCCGGCCTCACCGGAGCCTGATCGGCGCGGTGGCGCGACAAGCGCCCACCTCGGCTGAGAGCCTGCAGATCCATGCGGGCACGTGCCCGTGTCCGAGGGGGGACGATGGGCGACTACGTCATCGAGACACACGCGCTGCGCAAGGAGTTCAGCTCACGCCGCGGGGGACGCCGGGTGGCCGTCGCCGGCCTCGACCTCGCGGTGCCGGAGGGCGGCGTGCACGGCTTCCTCGGCCCCAACGGCTCGGGCAAGACCACGACGATCCGGATGCTGCTCGGCCTGGCGACCGCCACCTCGGGGACCATGCGCCTGTTCGACACCGAGGTGCCGCAGCGCCTGCCGTCGGTGATCGACCGCATCGGTGCCGTGGTGGAGATGCCGAAGTTCCTGCCGAGCTTCACCGGGCGACAGAACCTGGCGCTGCTGGCCCGCACCCGCGACATCCCCGAGGAGCGCATCGACGCCGCCCTCGCCACCGTCGGCCTGACCGGACGGGACCAGGACCGCTACCGGAGCTACTCCCTCGGCATGAAGCAGCGGCTCGCGATCGCAGCCACCCTCCTCAAGCAGCCGCGGCTGCTCATCCTCGACGAGCCGACCAACGGCCTCGACCCCTCGGGCATCCGCGAGATCCGCGACACCATCCGGACCCTGGGCGAGGAGGGGGTCACCGTGCTGCTCAGCTCCCACATCCTCGCCGAGGTGCAGCAGATCTGCGACAGCGTCACGATCATCGGCAACGGCCGCATGCTGGCCAGCGGACGGGTCGACGACCTGCTCCACACGAGCGGCGGTCACCGGGTCGTGGTCGCCGACCCGACCCGGGCGGTCGGCGTGCTCGAAGCCGCCGGGCTCGTCGTCTCCCCCGACGGTGAGGCCCTGCGGGTCGAGACCGAGGGCAGTCCCGAGGACATCACCCGCGCGCTCGGGACGGCGGGGATCTGGCTGCGCGAGCTGACGCCACTGCGCGCCGACCTCGAGACGGTGTTCCTCGAGCTCACCGAGGGCGAGGCCCTGGGCCGTACGACTGACCCCGCGACGGGAGCATCCGCATGATCCGCCTGGTGCGCACGGAGCTGACCCGGCTGCGGTGGCGCCGCAGCGTCGTCGTCCTCGTCGCCGCAGCGATCATCGTGCCGCTGCTCATCCTCGTCGGCACCGTGTGGGAGACCCGTGCCTACTCCGACGCCGAGGTCGCGCAGTCCCGCGAGCTGGCACGCAGCCAGCCGGGCTTCGAGCAGGAGGTCAGGCGCTGCGAGAAGCGGCCGCGCCGCTTCGGCGTGCCGTCCGCCGAGGCCTGCGAGTCCCAGGTGACGGAGTGGTACTCCGGCCTCTACCGGCGGCCGCTGGACCTCCGCGAGGAGCTCCGGGAGTCGAGCATCGGCGCCGCCAGCGTCGTGCTCGCACTCGTGGTCCTGGCCGGCACCACCTTCGCCGGGGCCGACTGGGCATCGGGGTCGATGAGCAACCAGCTGCTCTTCGAGCCGCGACGCCTGCGGGTCTGGCTCGCCAAGGCGATCGCGATCGGTCTCCTGGCCGCCGTGCTGACCTCGGTGGTGATGACGCTCTACTGGGCCGGCCTGCACGTGGCCGCGGGCGTGCGCGACATCGCCGTACCGGACGGGCTGACCGGTGAGGCGGCCTGGCAGGTGGCGCGGTGCACGTTCCTCGCTGCGCTCGGAGCCGTCGTGGGCTACGCGCTGACGATGCTGTCGCGCAGCACGGTGTTCACCCTGGGCGCGATCTTCGCGGTCTCCGCGGCCGGCAGCCTGCTCGTCGCAGCACTGCCCCTCGGCCCCGGCAAGGAGCGATGGTTCCCGGCCAACAACCTGCTCGCCGTGATGCAGGGGCGAGCGACGTACTACCGCGAACCGCCATCGGAGTGCTTCGGCCCGTCGGCCGACCCGTCCACGTGGGACGCCGCCATGCGAACGATGTGCCAGGGGCAGGCATCACTGTCGGTGTGGCAGGGCCTGGCCTTCGTGCTCGTGCCGGCGGTCGCCGTCGTGGCCGCGAGCATCTGGTCGTTCGGCCGCCGCGACGTCCCCTGAGTCGCCGTCGGGACCTAGCAGCCGCACACGCGACCTCGCCCGTCTGCGGGCTGAGCGCCGGAGTTGGGGGCGCCTGCCCCGCGCCGTACAGTGACGGATGTGACGACGGCTCCCACCCCCGAAGGACGCAAGCTTCTCCGACTGGAGGTCCGCAACGCGGAGACCCCAATCGAGCGCAAGCCGGAGTGGATCAAGACCCGGGCGAAGATGGGGCCGGAGTACACCGCCCTGCAGAGCCTGGTGAAGTCCGAGGGTCTCCACACGGTGTGCCAGTCGGCCGGTTGTCCCAACATCTTCGAGTGCTGGGAGGACAAGGAGGCCACGTTCCTCATCGGCGGTGACCAGTGCACCCGTCGCTGCGACTTCTGCCAGATCGATACCGGCAAGCCGCAGCCGCTCGACCGCGACGAGCCGCGCCGGGTCGCCGAGTCAGTGCAGAAGATGGGGCTCAAGTACGCCACCATCACCGGCGTCGCCCGCGACGACCTCCCCGACGGCGGCGCGTGGCTCTACGCCGAGACGGTCCGCGCGATCCACGAGATGAACCCGGGCACCGGCGTCGAGAACCTGATCCCCGACTTCAACGGCAAGCCCGACCTGCTCACCGAGGTCTTCGAGTCACGGCCCGAGGTGCTGGCCCACAACGTCGAGACGGTGCCACGGATCTTCAAGCGAATCCGCCCGGCCTTCCGCTACGACCGCTCGCTCGACGTCATCACGCAGGCGCGCGACTTCGGCCTGGTCACCAAGTCGAACCTGATCCTCGGGATGGGCGAGACCCGCGAGGAGGTCAGCCAAGCGCTGCGCGACCTCCACGAGGCGGGCTGCGAGCTGATCACGATCACCCAGTACCTCCGCCCGTCGCCGCGGCACCACCCCGTCGAGCGCTGGGTCAAGCCCGAGGAGTTCGTCGAGCTCAAGGACGAGGCCGACGAGATCGGCTTCGCCGGCGCCCTGTCGGGTCCGCTCGTCCGCTCGTCCTACCGCGCCGGGCGGCTCTACCAGCAGGCGATGGACGCCCGCGCGTCCGCGTCCGTCTGAGCCCTCAGCTCCACCGCGTACGGTCCGAGGTCGAGCCGCTCCGGGTCCGTCCCGTCGCTGTCGACGGCCTGACAACGGTCGAGGCGGTTGGGCCAAGTGCGGTCGCCGGTCGTAACATCAGGCTCATGTCGACCCCCGCCTCCACGCCCACCTCGCGCCGAGGGCAGATCGTCCAGACCTACCAGATGGCGAAGAAGAGCGACCCGCGGCTGGG
Source organism: Nocardioides zhouii (assembly GCF_004137345.1). Lineage (GTDB taxonomy): Bacteria > Actinomycetota > Actinomycetes > Propionibacteriales > Nocardioidaceae > Nocardioides > Nocardioides zhouii. The sequence continues at coordinate 69,677 of NZ_SDWV01000017.1, read as the reverse complement.
TTGGATCATCCTCGGCACGTTCCTGGTCGGCGCGGCCATCGGCTTCGGCGTCATGTGGCTGCTGCCCGGCGACGGCGTCATCTCGCTGATCATCTCCATCGTCGGCGCGCTGATGGTCGGCCTGCTCCTCGCGCTGCTGGTCTTCGGCCGCCGTGCCCAGCAGGCGGCGTACAAGCAGATGGAGGGCCAGCCCGCCGCAGCGGCCGGCGCCCTGCAGATGCTGCGCCGCGGCTGGAAGCTCGACCCGGTGGTCGGCTTCACCAAGCAGCAGGACGTCGTGCACCGCGTCGTCGGCCCGCCCGGCATCGTCCTGGTGGGCGAGGGCTCGAGCCAGTCCCGGGTCCGCCAGCTGCTCGTCACCGAGCGCAAGAAGCACGAGCGGGTCGCGCACGGCACCCCGATCCACGAGATCATCTGTGGCCGCGGCGAGGGCGAGGTGCCCCTGCCCAAGCTGGTGCGCCACGTGCAGAAGCTGGGTCGCGAGGTGAAGCCCGGCGAGATGACCGACATCCTCCAGCGGCTGAAGGCGCTCGACGCCCAGCGCGGCAAGCTGCCGGTGCCCAAGGGCCCGGTGCCGACGTCGATGAAGGGCATGCGCTCGCAGCAGCGAGGTCGCTGACTCCTAGATCGTGACCGTCCGCGTGCCCGCGGCCAGGTCGTGCAGCCCGCGGCCCTCGAAGGTCAGCAGCGGCGGGATCAGCAGGAACGTGAGCGCGGTCCGGACGAGTGCCCTCAGCAGGCCGACCGGACGCGACGGGTCGTCGTGGCGGACGACCCGGACGCGGGTGAGCAGCTTGCCGAACGATCCCCCGAGGAGCGCTGTGAAGAACGCCATCTCGGCGATCAGGATCACGGTGCCCGGCGTCCCGGAGTGCTCCACCACGCCGGTCTCGACGAGCGCGGCGGCCGCTGCCCAGCTGGTCCCCCAGTCGATCAGGATCGCCAGTATCCGCCGGCCCCAGCCCGCGGGCGTGAGGTCGGTCGGCGCGTACGTCGGGTCGGGCTGCGGCACGCGTCCAGCGTAGGCGGGGGCCACCAGCCCTCTGACTAGGACGCCTCGCTGCCCAGTGGCGTCGCTCCCTCGGGGACGACGACGGCGATCGGCGTGCCCCAGCCGGAGTAGTCCACGCGCGCCTGGTCGCCGGTGTCGGTGCCGGTGTACTCCATGCGCACCGGCAACGACTGCTCGTCGATCCAGAGGTCGACCTGAAGAGCGTCGTCCAGCTCGATCTGTCGGTGCATCGAGTCGTCCGGGAACTGATCGACCCAGGCTTGGGCGTCGATGGTGAGGACGTAGTGGGTGGAGGCAACACCTTCCATCTCCTCCTGCCCCTGGTTCTGCACCTTGTCGACCGCGTCGATCATCGCCTCGTAGTCGCCCGGGACGTCGAGGGCGAGCAGGACTGGGGCGGCTCCTGCGTCGAAGCTGTCGTCGTCGCCGAGCGCGCGCGGGTCGTCGTCCGCGGTGTAGCTCCACTCGTTGTCCGTCCGCTCACCGCCGACGTACATCTTTCCCCCGACCCGGCGGAACTCGAGGAAGTCGCCCGGGGTGTCACCCATCAGCGCGCGGAACTCGGTCTCCTTGGCAGCCCAGGTCAGGTCGACCTGGAGCTCGGCCCGCCCACGATGGTCGCCGATGCCGAGGTGGACGGTGTCCTCGCCACCGACGGCCTCGGCCACCGCGGGCATCAGCGTCTCGATGCCGTACGACTGACTGGCCGGGGCGTCGTCCTCACCGCCCCCGCCACCACAGGCAGCCAGTACGGCTGCGGCCGAGAGCGCGACGACGTACGTGGGGATCCCCGTGACCCGAGTCATGCCTGACACTAAGCACCGACCCGGCCGTTCGACCATCGTCCGCAGGGGTGAACCCCGTGATCCGCCCGCAACACACCACAGGGCCAGCGGCCACCGCTCGGACGACATGTAACACGCGCGAAACAAACGGGATACGGTCAAGAAACTGCCCCCGCCTAGCGTGGCCGCACGGTGCAACGACGCTCCGTTCCGTGACGCTGCAACTCGACGTGCGCGCGACGCCGTCAAGGAGGAACCGAATGTTCAACAACTCGGATGAGCTGCTCAAGTTCATCAAGGACGAGGGCGTCGAGATGGTCGACGTCCGCTTCTGTGACCTGCCGGGCATCATGCAGCACTTCACCGTGCCGGTGTCCTCGTTCGACCAGAGCGTCTTCGACGACGGCCTCGGCTTCGACGGCTCCTCGATCCGCGGGTTCCAGGCGATCAACGAGTCCGACATGTCGCTGTTCCCCGACCCGACGACGGCGTACCTCGACCCGTTCCGCAAGTCGAAGACCCTCAACGTCAACTTCTTCATCCACGACCCGATCACGGGTGAGGCCTACAGCCGCGACCCGCGCAACATCGCCCGCAAGGCGCTGGCCTACCTCGACTCGACCGGCATCGCCGACACCGCCTACTTCGCCCCCGAGGCCGAGTTCTACATCTTCGACAGCGTGCGGTACAGCACCGGCGTCAACGAGGGCTACTACCACATCGACTCGGTCGAGGGCTGGTGGAACTCCGGCAAGGAGGGCGAGGACAACCTCGGCTACAAGACCCGCCTCAAGGGTGGCTACTTCCCCGTCGAGCCGTACGACCACTACAGCGACCTGCGCGCCGACATGGTCAAGAACCTCGAGGCCAGCGGCCTGCTCGTCGAGCGCGCGCACCACGAGGTCGGCACCGCCGGCCAGGCGGAGATCAACTACCGCTTCGACACGCTGCTCAAGGCCGCCGACGACGTGATGAAGTTCAAGTACCTCATCAAGAACACCGCCTGGCAGCAGGGCAAGTCGGTCACCTTCATGCCTAAGCCGATCTTCGGTGACAACGGCTCGGGCATGCACGTGCACCAGTCGCTGTGGAAGGACGGCGAGCCGCTGTTCTTCGACGAGACCGGGTACGCCGGCCTGTCCGACATGGCCCGCTGGTACATCGGCGGAATCCTCAAGCACGCCCCGTCGCTGCTGGCCTTCACCAACCCGACGGTGAACTCCTACCACCGCCTGGTGCCGGGCTTCGAGGCGCCGATCTCGCTCGTGTACTCCTCGCGCAACCGGTCCGCATCGGTCCGCATCCCGATCACGGGATCCAACCCGAAGGCCAAGCGCGTCGAGACCCGCTTCCCCGACCCGTCGGCGAACCCCTACCTCGCCTTCGCGGCGCTGATGCTCGCCGGCCTCGACGGTGTCCAGAACAAGACGGAGCCCGCGGCCCCGATCGACAAGGACATCTACGAGCTGCCGCCGGACGAGATGGCCGAGATCGCCCAGGTGCCGACCTCGCTCGGTGCCGTCCTTGACGCGCTCGAGGACGACCACGACTACCTGACGGTCGGCGGCGTCTTCACCGACGACCTGATCGAGACGTGGTGCCACTTCAAGCGGACGCAGGAGATCGCGCCCGTCCAGCTCCGCCCCCACCCGCACGAGTTCGAGCTCTACTACGACATCTGAGCCACGCGCGGCTCTAGCAGGCTGGCAGCGGCTCGCACACAGCCCCTGAACGGCACCAACACCCCTGGTCGACCCCGGTCGACCAGGGGTGTTCGCTGTTGTCTGGTCGGCGGTTCGTCAGAACTGCCTCCGGCAGACGGCCCCCTGGTGGAGGACGCGCGCTCCGGTCGTTGTGCGGTGTCCGTGATGCAGCATCCGCACCGCAGCAACCGCACTGTCCGGGTGGCGGCGCACACCGTCGTACCGCCGGACAGGCGCTCGGCACGGTCGTCGTGGCCGCGACGGTCGTGGCCGGCGCAGCGACCCGCTCCACGGGTCAGGACCGCGCCACGGAACCTGCACCGGCAGTGGCGTCGCCCGCGGCGACGGTCTAGAGCCACAGCAGCCACGTGCTGGCGGCGCTGGAGCGGTTCCTCGAGCCCCAGCGCCATGGCTGAGTGAGCGCGACGGAAGGTCGACCCAGCCCTCAGAGGATGTAGAGCATCTCCTGGTAGGTCGGGAGCGGCCAGAGGTCGTCGGCGACCAGGGTCTCGAGCGTGTCGGCCGCGGCGCGGACCGAGGCCATCGCCGGGATGACGGTGTCGCGCATGTAGGTCGCCGACTCGAGCGGGTCGGCGGGGTGCTCGTGGTCGATCGCGGCGGACAGGTCGGCGAGGCCGACCCGGAGCGCGGCGACATGGCTGCTGATGGTCTCGAGCGCGGAGGAGTCGGCGTCGATGCCGGCGCCCTTCAGGGCGACGACGTTCTGGGCCAGCTCGGTCTGGTAGCGCGTGGCCGCCGGGAGGATCGTCGTCGTCCCGATCTCCAGCGTCAGGTTGGCCTCGACGGCGACGGCCAGGACGTACTGCTCGGCGCCGACCTCGAAACGGCTGTGCGCCTCGTGCTCGGAGAACACGCCGTACTTGGCGAAGAGCGCGATCGCCTCCGGCGAGATCAGCTCGGGCAGGGCGTCGACCGTCGTACGCAGGTTCTTCAGCCCGCGCTGCTCGGCCTCGATCGGCCACTCGTCGGAGTAGCCGTTGCCGTTGAAGATCACGGCACCGTGGTCGGCGACGATCTCGGCGAGGAGCGTCTGGACGGCCTCGTTGAAGTCGGTGCCGGCGGCGACCGCGTCCTCGAGCGTGGTGGCGCAGTGGTCCAGCGCCTCGGCCATGATCGTGTTGATCATGACCATCGGTACGGCCACGGTCTGGCCGGAGCCGGGCGCGCGGAACTCGAACCGGTTGCCGGTGAAGGCGAACGGCGACGTGCGGTTGCGGTCGCCCGGGTCCTTGGTGAGGTTGGGCAGCGTGTCCACGCCGATGGTGAGCGTGCCCTTCTCCTTGGAGCGGGTCGCTCCACCCTTGGCGATCTGGTCGAACACGTCGGCCAGCTGGTCGCCGAGGAAGATCGAGATGATCGCCGGCGGCGCCTCGTTGGCCCCGAGCCGGTGGTCGTTGGACGCCGAGGCGACCGAGACGCGCAGCAGACCGCCGTACTTGTGGACCGCGCGGATGACCGCGGCGCAGAAGACGAGGAACTGGGCGTTGTCGTGCGGGGTGTCGCCGGGCACGAGCAGGCTGCCGAGCTCGGAGTTGCCGAGCGAGAAGTTCACGTGCTTGCCGGAGCCGTTGACACCCTCGAACGGCTTCTCGTGGAACAGGCACTCCATGCCGTGCTTCTTCGCCACGGCCTTGAAGGTCGTCATGAGCAGCTGCTGGTGGTCGGAGGCCTCGTTGGCCCGCTCGAACATGGGCGCGACCTCGAACTGGCCGGGCGCGACCTCGTTGTGGCGGGTCTTGGCCGGGATGCCGAGCTTGAAGAGCTCCCGCTCGGTGTCCATCATGAAGCCGAGGACGCGTGAGGGGATCGCCCCGAAGTAGTGGTCGTCGAACTCCTGGCCCTTCGGCGGCTTGGCGCCGAAGAGCGTACGACCGGCGTTGAGCAGGTCGGGCCGCGACAGGAAGAAGTGGCTGTCGACCAGGAAGTACTCCTGCTCGGGCCCGCAGTAGGCCACCACGTTGTCGGGCTCGTCGTGGCCGAACAGCTCGAGGACGCGCTTGGCGTGCACCGACATCGCCTGCTGCGAGCGCAGCACCGGCGTCTTGTGGTCGAGGGCCTCCCCCGTCATCGAGATGAAGATGGTGGGGATGCAGAGCGTGTTCCCGTTGGGGTTCTCGAGGATGTACGCCGGGCTCATCACGTCCCACCCGGTGTAGCCGCGCGCCTCGAAGGTGTTGCGCAGTCCGCCGTTGGGGAACGACGACGCGTCGGGCTCGCCCTGGACGAGGGTCTTGCCGGAGAAGGAGGCGAACGCGGTGCCGTCGCCGACCGGGTCGAGGAAGCTGTCGTGCTTCTCCGCGGTGAGGCCTGTGAGCGGGTAGAACACGTGCGCGTAGTGGGTCGCGCCCTTCTCCAGCGCCCAGTCCTTCATGGCCGACGCAATGGCGTCCGCGACGTCGGGGTCGAGCGGCGTGGACTTCTCGATCGTCGACAGGACCGACTTGTAGACCGCCTTGGGCAACCGCTTCTGCATCACGGTCAGGCTGAAGACGTTCGCGCCGAAGACCTGTCCCGGCTCCTCGCCGGGGTCGAAGGTGATCGGCGGCGGCACGAAGGCCTCGACAGCGGTGATGGCAGACAGACGGACCGGGTTCGCGCTCACAGTGCTCCTCAGACGTACGCCGCACACCGCGGCACTGCGGGCGAACGTAGTGCGCCGTCATGACGATCGTGTGTCGTCGGGATGTCGTCCGCGATCGAGACGCGGATCACATGCAGGAGCGGCCCCGCCGGCTGAGGGAGGTCAGCCAACGAGGCCTGCGCGCGGCCCAACTCCCTGGCAAAGCCGTGCGCTGACCCTTCAACCGCCGGACTGCACTCCGGTCACGCCTCCGTCGCGGAGGTCTAGTCCGCACACGGTCACAGATCTGTTCAGCCGCACTCGAAACAGACCAAGTCGAACGACGACTCCACCGATCTACAGGACCTTGGTGCCGTACATCTCGCCGAGGGGATCCGCGATCAGCTCGAGCCGCGCGCCGTTGGGGTCGGGGAAGTAGATCGACGTGCCGCTCTCCTCGAGGTACGCGATCCCGGCCGCGTCGAGCTTGCCCTTGAGGCGCTCCCAGGTCGCGGGTTCGACCGAGATGGCGATGTGGTGCAGACCGCCCAGCACCTCGGCGTACGGACCGACGCCGAGGCCCGGGAAGTCGAAGAAGGCGAGCAGGTTCTCGTGGCCGATGTCGAAGAAGAAGTGGTTGGAGCCCGGGTAGTCGCGGTTCTCGAAGATGTCGGTCAACGGGAACTCGAGCAGACCCTGGTAGAAGTTGATGGTCTCCTCGACGTCGCGCGCGACCACGGCGAAGTGGTGGAGGCCGCGGGCGCTCGAAGGTGGGCGGGTGCCGTCAGGCTGGAGGTACGCGGCGCGGAGACGATCGCGCTCGGCGTCGATGGCGGCGAGGTCGATCTCGGTCATGGGCATGCTTCCTGACGCACGACGTTCCGGAGCCCGGACGCTACTCCTGCAGCGGACCGCCCTGCCAGTGCTCCAGACGGGTCAGCTGGTCCACCCCGGCGCGGGTCAGCCGGGTGAGCTGCTTGACCGGTTTGCCCAGAGGTACGACTGCGGCGACGGCGTACGGCTCCGGGATGCCCAGCAGCTCCTTGAGCGCCGGCTCCTCGGCGATGGCCATCGTCGTGATGGTGCCGCCGAAACCCTCGTTGCGAGCGGCCAGGAGGATGTTCCACACCAGTGGATAGACGGATGCGCCGGCGACGACACCTACTCGGTCGAGGTCCTTGTCGAGGGCCGCCACTGCCCGCAGGTCCACGCAGACCACCAGGACGACCGGGGCGCGACGGAGGGGCTCCGCGACGTAGTCCGGGACCTCCGTCTGCGCCACCTGCTCCTCGGTGACCTGGCTCGGGACGTAGCCGCTCCACGGCGTCTCCCCGGCGTCCTTCTGGGCCTGGTAGCGCCGGGCGCCCGGACCGGTGATCTCGACCAACCGCTCCCGCGTCGCCGCATCGCGGACCACGACCAGCTGGCTGCCCTGGCGGTTGCCGCCGCTCGGCGCGAAGCGCGCGTTCTCGAGGATCGTGTGCAGCACGTCGTCCGGCAGCGGATCGTCGGTGAACTCCCGCACCGCCGCCGTCGTCCGCATCACGTCGTAGAGGTCCACGGCTCGCAGCCTAGCCATGGACAGCGAGGCGTAGTGTGCAGAGCCGAGGCTCAGGAGACGCCATGCGGCGGTCAAGGCTTGTGTTCGCCACATCGTGCGTCGTCGCCCTCGTGGTGGCCGTCTCCCCGGCGTGGGCCGCCGGCCCGGGTGGCTGGGACCGGGTGGGCCACGGCACCAAGGCCAGCAAGCCGTCCCTGAACGGCAAGGTCCTGGCGCTCAACACCCAGCGAGCCGGATCGCTCTACGTCGCGGGCGCCTTCACCAACGCCGGTGGCGATGCTGGTGCGGACCTCATCGCGCGGTGGACCGGCTCGCAGTGGAGCGCCATCGGCAGCACGCCGATCACCAGCTCGCCGGCCGCTGAGGTCAGGGCGATCGCCTACGACCCGGCGACCGGCAAGGTCTACGCCGGAGGGACCTTCCAGGACGCAGGCGGCAACACGAGCGCCGACTTCCTGGCGGTGTGGAACGGCGCGACCTGGCAGCCGGCCTGCTCCTCCCCCAGCCGCCCGGCCTTCACGGGCAACGTCGACGCGCTCCAGATCATCGGCACCACGCTCTACGTCGGCGGCGAGTTCCAGGACGGTGCCGAGATCGCCACGGCCGACTACCTGCTGGCCTGCGACCTGACCACGGGCGCGTCCCGCTCGATCCTGCCGGTCGACGGTGCGTTCACCGGGCCGGTCTACGCGCTCGCGGCCGACAGCGTCGGCACGCTCTACGCCGGCGGCAACTTCGGGAACCTGGCGAAGCTCCCCGCGGCCGACTACGTCGCGGCCTACCGGTCCGGTGCCTGGCAGGCCCTCGGCGTGGGCGCCGGGCCGAGCGGCGGCGCGGTCACCGGCATGGTGCGCAGCCTGGCCGTCTCGGGCTCGAGCGTGTACGTCGGCACCGACGCCCTCGACGTCGCCGGCATTGCGCAGGCGGACCACGTCGCCCGGTGGGACTCCTTCACCGGTGCCTGGAGCGCCCTGGGGGCGAACACCGCCGGCACCAACGGCTGGCTGCCGACGACGGCGTACATCTATGCGCTGGGCGCCTCCGGCTCCCTCGTGTTCGCGGGCGGGTCCTTCCAGGACGCGAACGGCACGAAGACGGCCGACATGGTTGCCTTCTTCGACGGCACGGCCTGGCGACCGATCGGGTCCGACGGATCGAAGGGCGGCCCGCTCTCGGCCGAGGTGCACGCGCTGACCGTGTTCGGCAAGGGCCTGTACGCCGGTGGCAACTTCACCTCCGCCGGTGGTGACTCCTTGGCACAGGACCTCGCGTCGTACGCACTGCGGCGTCAGGACGCGTCGATCAGCAAGGTGTTCACGAGCGCGTACGCCGGCACCGGCGTCTACAACAAGACCGCGAAGGGGCAGGTCCGCAGTGTGTCGGTCCTCAAGGGCGGGCTCGAGCACGTCTACGTCAGGATCCAGAATGCCGGCCTCACCGCGGCGTCCTTCAAGGTGAAGGTCACCGGCGGCACGAGTGCCATCCATGCCCACTTCCACCAGGTCGGCCTCAACTCGCCGTACGACGTCACGCCCGGGGTCAAGGCAGGCACCCACCAGACGGGGCTCATCGCGCCCGGCGATGCCGTCACGCTCAGCGTCGGCATCTACGTCGACAACAACGCCGGCCCCGGCACCAGCTTCCTGATCACGACCAGGCCGAGCAGTGGCACCGGCGCCGACGCTGTGAAGACGGTCGTCACCACGCACAGCTGAGAGCCGGCCGAGCGTCGCGCTGAGAGCGATCGGCTGGTGTCTCGTGAGAGCTTCCGCCCGACGGCACTTCGTCGGCCCCGGACTCCTGTCCGGGGCCGTCCGCCTGCTCAGGCAGCGGCGCGTCTCGTCGCGACTGATTCGACCAGCTCGGCACCGGCGCGAGCCCCGGACGTCGCACGGATGGCGGCGCCCAGCCGGGCGGCAGCAGCTCGATGGGCACCGTCGCTCACCAGCTCGTCCACGGCGGCCGCGATCACGGACGGCTTGGCGGACTTGGGCACGAGCCGGCCCGCGCCGGCGTCGACCAACGACTGCCCGACCATCTTCTGGTCCAGCATCGGGTGCATGGGCAGCACCAGCACGGGGAGGTCGTGCGCCAGCGCCACCATCGTGGTCGCGTGGCCGCCGTGCCCGACCACCATCGACACGGTGGGCAGCAGCTCGGCGTGAGGGACGAAGCCACGGATCTCGACGTTCGGCGGAGCGGACAGGTTCTCCACGCCGATCGAGGCCCCCACCGTGGCGATCCCCCGCACGTCGAGCGTGCCCAGTGCGTCGAGGATGTGCTGCATCGCGCGAGCCTGGCCGGGGAAGTTGACCGTGCTCAGGCTCACCAGGACGGTCGGCTCTGTGGGGGCAGCAGGGACACCCGTCACGACCGGTCCCGTGTAGTGAAGATTTCCCGGTCGCGGCCCGCTGCCGGCGGGGTCGAGCTCCTCGACGCAGGCAACCAACCGGGCGGCTGCGCCGACGAGAAGCCGTCGCGCCGGGATGCGCTTGATCGCCATGCCGATGCCCATCGGCCCGCGCAACCACCGGCGGACCAGGTAGGCGTCGTACATGTGCTCCAGCACGACGTACGGCACTCCTGCTGCTGCAACTGCGTGCATCGCCCCGAACAGGATGCAGTCGATGACGACGACGTCGGCGGGCTCCCGCCTCAGCTCCTCGACGACGTCGCGACCCATGGCCCGATCGCCGAACACACCGACGTAGTCGAGGGGTGTGCTGTTGTCGGTCGCCCGGAAGACCCGCGCGGTGTCGAACGCCGTGAAGTCGAGGCCGTCGGCCCTCACGTGCACGTCCTGGACAGGATGGCCCAACACGCGGACCCGGTGGCCCCGCTGCTGCAGCTCGGCGGCGATCCCGAGCGCGGGGGGAACGTTGCCCCCTCCGTCCCACGTGACGAACACGATGTTGCTCATGACGCATCTCCTTAGTGCCGGACGTCTTCGAGGAGCGAGGTCGCCATCCGGTGCATGAGCTGCTCCGTGCGTGCCCGCGAGTAGCGGCGGTCGATGCGCAACAGCTTCCACGTGTAGACATCCGTCGCCACGACCAGCAGGTCGATGAGGGGATCGCGCGGTCCGGCGAACGGCGCGAACACGTCTCTCACCCACGTTCGGTGCATGGCCCGGCCGCGACGGACCAGCTCGGCGACCTGGGGATCGGACGACTCCTGGGCGAGCATCAGGAGCGCCGTCTGACCACGGTCCTCGTAGTGGTCGATGATCACGCCAACGGCCGCGTCGACGTCCCCGACAGGGGCGCGGCGCTCCTGGGTCACGGTGGCGATCGCATGGTCCATGGTGGCCTCGGTCAGGCCGGCGCGGGTCTTGAAGTGGCGCAGGATGGTCTGGACGCTGACGTCCGCGGCGACCGCGACGTCGTCGAGTGAGATGTCAGGGAACATCCGCTCACGCCCGAGGTAGAAGAGCGCCTCGATGATCCGCTGCCGAGTCTCGGCAACGGCCTCAGCACGGGCACCCATGGTGTAGGAGCGAGTCTTTTTCATGTTACTCGACGTTGACACCAACTTGCTTTGGAGTCAATACGCATGTACGTCAAATGCGAGAAGCACTGAGCGGCTTAGCATGGCTGGCTGCAGCCAACGAGAGGGGCGCCGGTGATCACGACGGTGAGCACGGTGAAGGACGACAACGCGCGCCTCCAACGCTGGATCGACCGCAACTTCGCTGCGGGTGTCGATCGCATGCTGGTCTTCGTCGACGACCGGGACGACGCGCAGACGGCTGCGCTGCTGAATGCGCGAGCGGGCGTGGTCGCCGTCGACGCCGGGACGTGGTGGGGCGACGACTTCCCGTCGAAGCTGAATGCTCGTCAGCGCATCAACGCCAACGCCGCGCTGTCCGTGGTGCGGCAGATCGACCCGCGGGGGTGGATGTTCCACATCGACGGGGACGAGGTCCTCCACCTCGACAAGGAGCGCCTGCTGGGCCTGGCGGACGACGTCGAGGCGGTGCAGCTGTCCCCGTTGGAAGCGCTGTCCCAGTGGGAGTGGCCGGACGACGAGGTGACGCTGTTCAAGCGCCTGCTCACCGACGCCGAGCTGAACCTGCTCCACCTCCTGGGCAGGCTCGACCGTCCGGAGAACAATGCCTACTTCCGGGGCCACACCGCTGGGAAAGCGGGTCTGCGCGTCTCGGCCGACGGCTGGTTGGAGATCCACCGGGTGGTCGACGACAGCAGGACTCCGATCGCCGCGCACCGTGCGTCCTGGCTGCAGGTCCTGCACTACGAGTCCCACACCCTCGAGGAGTTCGTCCGCAAGTGGTCGAACCACACCACGTCAGGTCATCGCCTCGTGGCCCGCCCCGGGCGGCGCCGGCTCGCATCCGCGATGACGGCGAAGGGCTGGGACGAGTGGCCGGCCGGGGTGGCGGACCGGGTGCGACGCGAGCTGTTCGCCGCCACCGCTCTCGACGACCGGGAAGGACTGAAGAGTCTCGGCCTGCTGGTGGCCCCGGTCATGCCCCTGCGCGCGGCCGAGCCTGCGCAGGATGTCCTCCACCTCGATCAGATCGAACAAGGACTCTCCGCGCTCGCGAGCACCGACAGGTCGAGGTTCAGGCTCGATCAACCGGACGCGAGCGCCGACTGAGCAGCGGCGTCGCGAAGCAGCAGGCGGAGGACCGCCAGTCCGACGATCGTGACCGCCACCCCCATGAACGTCGGCAATGCCTCGGGTCCCAGCGGCGAGGTGGTAACGATGTCGAACCAGGCGTGGAAGACGGCGACGACCACCAGGCTGCCGCGACCCAGGTGCAGCAACCAGGCGAAGATCCACGAGGCGACCCAGATGCTGAGGGCGAACCCGACGAAACCGATGAGCGGCATCGCCCGATAGCTCGGCGTGATTCCGAACAGTGGCAGGTGCCACGCCGCCCACGGGAGGCTCACCCACCCGGCGGCCCCGACCAAGGACCGACCCTCCTCGAGCCGGGGCTGGAGGAAGCCGCGCCACCCCAGCTCCTCCCCCACGCCGTAGAACAGCAGGTTGACGACCCACCAGAGGGCCAGAGGCAGTGGGGCGAACTCGGCCGAGGCACCGAACGCCGACCAGTCCAGGTCGGCCCACGCGCCACCCGAGACCCAGACCGACAGCGGGGCGGCGACGACGAGCAACAACGGCGGCACGAGGAGCGCGAAGATCCACGCCCGGCGTCGTCCGCGCCATGCCACCAGTCCGTGGCCCAGCCGGCGCAGGCCGGGCAGTCCTTCGGTGTAGTGGATGACGACCACTGCCGCGGCCGCGGGCCCGAGCCCTCCCACGAGGTGCAGCGCAGGCCAGGCAGGCAGTGGCACCCACCCGTGCACCGCCGCGAGCAGGGGCAGCCACGCCGCCCAGCTGAAGACGAACGCCAGCGCGACGAAGGCGGTCACGGGTCGGTGGCGAACGCCCTCACCCCAACGTCCCCAGGTCGAGGTGCTCATCGGGTCGCCTCCGTGACGGTCGTGCTCAGCGTGTCGCGGCTGCCTCGTCGAGTGCAGTGCCAAAGGTCACCACGGGGCCGGGACGGCGCACCCGTACGACGGCCACCCTGCGTGATGGGACGGGGCCGGGTGGCCAACAGGGGGTCACGCTTCCCGGCCCCGTCCTTTCATCTGCCTCCTCCATGGGGGATGGAGGTGGCCGCCGCGAGTCGGGGGCGCTCGCAGGCGGCTCGGGCAGCCGCGTCGGGGGCCGCGGCTGGGTCAGTCAGGTCGCGAGCAGCTCCTTCACGATCTTGAGGAACTGGTCGGGGTCGAACGGCTTGCGGACGAACTCGTGGATGGGCTCGGCGCCCTCCAGCTTGAGCCGCGTCAGCCCCGACACAAGAACGAACCGGGTGGTCTTCCCGCTCTCGCGGAAGGCGCCCGCGATCTCCAGGCCGGTCAGCCCGGGCAGCTCGTGGTCGAGGACGCACAGGTCGAAGTCCTCGGCGAGGAGCAGGTCGAACGCCTCGAGGCCGTTGACCGACGTCGTCACCTCGTGGCCGGCCCGGCCCAGGAGCGCGGCCACGAACTCCAGGACGTCCACGTCGTCGTCGACCACCAAGGTGTTCACCATGGGTTTCACGCTGCCCGACACGCGACTAAAGGACGAGGGACGTCTGCCCTTCGGCGTGAAGGTGGCGTGAAGGCGCCCGCCCGGGTGCCAGCGGACGTATCGTCCATTGCATGGCGCTGGCGCTGGTGGTCGAGGACGACCCGCTGACGCGCCAGATGCTCGCCGACCTCCTCCCGAGCCTGGGCCACACGGTCCTGCTGGCCGCGACCGGGCGGGAGGGCCTCGAGCTGGCCGCCAGCGGCCGGCCGGACGTCATCCTCCTGGACCTCGGCCTGCCCGACGTGCCGGGCAGCACGGTGATCGCCCGTCTCCGGGAGTGGACCGACACGCCCATCCTCGTGGTCTCCGGCAGCCGGCAGGTGCGCCGCAAGGCGGACGCCCTCGATGCTGGTGCGGACGACTTCATCGACAAGCCCTTCGACGTCAGCGAGCTGCGGGCGCGGCTCAGCGTCGCCGAACGCCGACTGGCGGTCACGAAGGAGCGGCCGACCCGGCGAGGCTTCGCCGGGCTCGACGTGGACTACACCGATCGACGGGTCCATAGCGGCACCGAGGAGGTCCGTCTGACCGAGACGGAGTGGTTGATCCTCGACGGGCTGAGCCGCGAGCCCGGTCGCGTCGTCACGCACCGCTGGTTGTCGACCCACGTGTGGGGCGCGCACGCGGGCGCCGAGACGCACCAGACGATGCGCGCGCACGTGAAGTCCCTGCGGGCCAAGCTCGGCGACGACGCCAGGGACCCGCAGTTCATCCGCACCGAGACCGGGCTCGGCTATCGCTGGGTGTGCGCTCCCGACACCGAGGCAGGGACCACCCGCCACGAGCTCCGGCAGCGGGTCGACCAGCTGCGCGACGACGTACGCCGGTGGTTCGGGCAGGACGCGCAGGACCGTCCAGCAGTCGAGGTCGCGGGCCTGATGGACCTGCTCGACGCCGCCTCCGACCGGCTCGCCGACCCGGTCGACGACACGGAAGACGACACGGAAGACGACCGGGGCGCCCCGTGATCCGCGCCCGCTGGACGGAACGGCACACGTTCGCCGCCGTCGCCCTCGCGTACGCCCTCGCGACGATCCTGGGCAGAGCCACGGTCCTTCCCGGCGAGCACGTCAGTCTCGCCTGGCCCGCTGCCGGGATCGGCGTGCTGTGGCTGATGTACAGCGCCCAGTGGGGAGCGGCGCTCACCGTGCAGGCCGTCGAGCTGGCACTGGTGCTGCTGGCGACAGGCGCGACTCCCCTCCTCGCGGTGTCGGGAACGCTGGCGATGACGATCCAGTCCGCACTCGTCGTGATCCTCATCAGGCGCTGGATCCCGGAGGCGCTCGGCGCGGGTGGCACGCAGAGCATCCACTCCCTCCCTGTCCTTGCCCGCGGCACGATGACCGTCGCCATCGGTTGCCTCGTCGGAGCCGCGATCGGGACCACCGGCCTCTGGCTCGAGACCGGGGCCGTCACGTGGCGCGACGGTCTCCTGTGGTTCGGGCAGCAGTTCGGCAGCATCATGCTGGTCGGCAGCGTGGGGCACCTGACCTGGGAGCGACTGGTGCAGCCGCACGCGGCTCGACGACCCGCTTCCTCCCGCAGCGAGCTCGCACTCCTCTGGCTCGCGTCGGGGCTGGTCTACGGAGTGGTGTTCCTCCTGCCCCTGCCCCTCGCGTACGCGGCCATCCCGCTCTCGATCTGGTGCGGCGTCCGTTTCTCCACCTACGCGGCTGCCGTGCACGCAGGCACGTTCGGTGGGGTCGCGCTGGCACTCACGCTGGCGGGCCGCGGGCCGTTCTCCCTCATCCAGGACCCTGCCACCGCTGCGCTGCTGACCCAGGCCTTCGTGCTGGTCGCCCTCTTCACTGCGCTCGTGGTGGGCACGGTGTGCGACCAGCGCGAGGACGTCCTGGCCCGCCTGACGAGCTCGGAGGCCACGGCCGCCGCTCGTGCCCGGCTCCTGGCGGCGATGACCGAGGCGATGACCGAGGGCCTGGTCGTGGTCGACGCCACCGGGCAGGTGGTGACCATCAACGGTGCGGCTCGCCGGCTGCTCGAGCGCACGTCCATGCACGGCTCGGGCAACACCGCCGCCTACCAGCTGCTGCGAGCCGACGGCTCACCGCTTCCTCGCGACGAGCACCCCTCCCGACGCGCACTGGCGGAGGGCGACGTGGCACCCCACGACGTGGTGGTGCCGCTCGAGAACGGCAGGCAACGCGTGGTCTCGGTGCGCGCCACGTCTCTGCCCGAAGGCACCGAGTCCGCAGACGGACGAGCCGCGCTCGTCGTCTACCGCGACGTCACGAGCGAGCGCGCGGAGGCGCGTCGGCTGGCGGAGTTCGCCGAGGTCACGGCCCACGAGCTGCGCAGCCCCCTCACGACCGTGCGCGGATGGGTGTCCCTCGCCTCGCAGGAGCTGTCCGGCGACGTGCCGTCCGTCGCGCAGGCACGCGACCTGCTGGGCAAGGCGCTGACGGGGGTCGTCCGGCTCGGTGACCTCCTCGACGGCATGCTCGACCAGGCCCTCGCCGAGGGCGGGGAGCTCGATCTCGAGCCCCTCGAGATGGCCGGTCCCGCCGGACTGATTGCCGACCTCGGCGAGCTGCTCGCGGTGCCGGACATCACCGTGCGGGGCCCCGAGGGGGCGATCGTGCTGGGTGACGAGTGGTCCGTGCGGCAGCTCTTCGCCAACCTGCTGGGCAACTCGGTCAAGTACGTCTCACCGGACCGGCCGCTGCGGGTGGACGTCGACCTCGAGGTGCGCGGACGACGCGTGCTGGTCGGTGTCACGGACAACGGCCGAGGGATCCCGGAGGGCGAGCACGAGTCGGTCTTCGACCGGTTCAGTCGCGCCGACTCCGCCGGGTCGACGGTCGGCACGGGCATCGGGTTGTCGATCTGTCGCCTGGTCGTCGAGAGGCACGGCGGGACCATCCGCAGCAGCGTGGGACAGGGCGGCGTGGGGACGACGTTCACCTTCGACCTGCCGGCGTACCTGCCCGCCCCCGCCGGAGTGAGTGCCGGATAGGCTCCCGCGCGTGACCGCCACGCTCGTCGCGAAGGACCTGTCCGGTGGGCACGGTCACCGCATCCTGTTCGAGGGACTCGACCTCACGGTCGCCCCGGGCGACGTGATCGGCGTCGTGGGTGCCAACGGGGCGGGCAAGTCGACACTGCTGTCCCTGCTCGGTGGCGCGGTCCCGCCGATGGCCGGCTCCGTCGGCTGCGCACCGACGGACGCCTTCGTGGGACTGCTCCCCCAGGAGCACGAGCGCGTGCCGGGCGAGACGGTGGCGCACTACGTCGCCCGGCGTACGGGTGCGACCGAGGCGACTGCGGCGATGGAGTCCGCCGCCGCCGGTTTGGGGTCCGGCGAGCCCGGTGCCGACGACGCGTACGCGGTCGCGTTCGACCGCTGGATGGCGAGCGGGGCCGCCGACCTCGACGACCGGATCGCACCGGTGGTGGCCGACCTCGGGCTCGACGTCGGCCCCGACGCGCTGATGACGGCCCTGTCCGGCGGGCAGGCCGCGCGGGTCGCCCTGGCCGCGCTGCTGCTCAGCCGCTTCGACATCGTCCTGCTCGACGAGCCCACCAACGACCTCGACCTCGACGGCCTCGAGCGGCTCGAGGCGTTCGTGCAGGGATTGCGCGGCGGCGTCGTCCTCGTCTCCCACGACCGCGAGTTCCTGGCACGCTGCGTCACTCGCATCGTGGAGCTCGACCTGGCGCAGGGCCAGGTGACCGTCTACGACGGCGGCTACGACTCCTTCCTCGAGGAGCGCGAGATCTCGCGGCGCCACGCGCGGGAGGCGTACGAGCAGTACGCCGGCACCCGCGCCGACCTGGTGGCGCGGGCCCGTACGCAGCGCGAGTGGAGCTCGCAGGGCGTGCGCAACGCGATGAAGAAGAACCCCGACAACGACAAGATCCGGCGCAAGGCGGCCACCGAGTCCTCGGAGAAGCAGGCCCAGAAGGTCCGCCAGATGGAGTCCCGCATCGCCCGGCTGGACGAGGTCGAGGAGCCGCGCAAGGAGTGGGTGCTGCAGTTCGACATCGCCGCCGCCCCCCGGTCGAGCGGGGTCGTCGCGACCCTCAACGAGGCCACCTGCCGCCTCGGCGACTTCCGGCTCGGCCCGGTCTCCGCGCAGGTCGACGCGGGCGACCGGATCGGCATCACCGGTCCCAACGGCGCCGGCAAGACCACGCTCCTCCGGCTGCTCCTCGGCCAGGCCGCGCCCGACACCGGGTCGGCGTCGCTCGGTGCGTCCGTGGCCGTCGGCGTCATCGACCAGGCCCGCACCGGCCTCGACGACGCCCTGCCGCTGGGCGACGCCGTCGAGCTGCTCGTTCCGGAACTGACGCAGGCGGAGGTGCGCACCCTGCTCGCCAAGTTCGGGCTCAAGGCCGACCAGGTCACCAGCCTGGTGGGCCGCCTCTCCGCCGGCGAGCGCACCCGCGCCGCCATGGCGCTGCTGCAGGCCCGCGGCATCAACCTGCTGGTCCTGGACGAGCCCACCAACCACCTCGACCTGCCGGCCATCCAGCAGCTCGAGGAGGCCCTGGCGTCGTACGCCGGCGCGCTCCTCCTGGTCTCCCACGACCGCCGGCTGCTGGAGAACGTCCGGCTCGACCAGCGGTGGGAGGTCGACGGCGGCCGCGTCGTGGTGCGCCACGTCTGAGGCCCGGCACCCCGACTCCCCGGGCACGGTTCTGGACCCCCGCGGTGGGCGCGCCCATACTGCGGAGGTGAAGGAGCCCTGTTCGTGCTGACGCTCCCCGCCGCACCGCACCACGACCTCGCCTTCGGTCACGACGCCCTCGTCGTCTGCGACAACGTCGTGCGGATCTACCAGACGGACACGATCGAGGTGCAGGCCCTGCAGGGCCTGGACCTGCTGGTGCACGAGGGCGAGCTGATCGCGCTGGTCGGTGCCTCCGGATCGGGCAAGTCGACCCTCCTCAACGTGCTGGCCGGCGTGGACGCGCCGACGGCCGGCCGCGCCGAGGTCGCCGGACACGACCTGGTCGGCATGTCGCGCAGCGAGCAGGTGCACTACCGCCGTCACGTGGTCGGCTTCGTACGCCAGCAGGCGTCGCTCAACCTCGTGCCGTACCTCACCGCGAGCCAGGTCGTCGACCTCCCCCTCACGATCGCCGGAGTCGCCCGCAGGGAGCGCCGGCAGCGGACCGCCGAGCTGCTCGAGCTCCTGGGCGTCTCGCACTGCGCCGACCGACGTCCGGTCGAGATGTCCGGCGGCGAGCAGCAACGGGTGTCCATCGCCGTCGCCCTCGCCAACGGTCCACGCCTCCTGCTCGCCGACGAACCCACCGGCGAGCTGGACAGCGAGACCGCGGCGGAGGTGTTCGCCGCGCTCCGCACGGTCAACCGGGAGCTCGGGGCCACGGTGGTGGTCGTCACGCACGACGCCGAGGTCAGCGGGCAGGTCGCCCGTACGGTCGCCATCCGCGACGGCCGCACCAGCAGCGAGGTGGTGCGCAGCCAGGAGTCCGAGGGTGCGCCGGCCTCCGCCGAGGAGTACGCCGTGATGGACCGCGCGGGCCGCGTCCAGCTCCCCCGCGACTACCGCGAGGCCCTGGCCCTCACCCGCCGGGTACGCCTGGCGCTCGCCGAGGACCACGTCGAGATCCGCTCGGACCGCGGCGAGGGAGCGTGACCGACCCGGTCGAGCCGATGGTCGCGGTGCAGGGGCTCACCCGCACGTACGGCTCCGGCGCGGCGGCAGTGACCGCCCTGCACGACGTCTCGTTCGACGTCGCCCCCGGCGAGATGGTCGCGGTAGTGGGCCGTTCCGGATCCGGGAAGACGACCCTCCTCAACCTGCTGGGCGGGCTCGACCGACCCGACACGGGATCGGTCCGGATCGCCGGCCACGAGGTCACGACCCTGGACGACGAGGGCCTGAGCAGGCTGCGCCGCGACTCGGTCGCGTACATGTTCCAGACCTTCGGGCTGATCCCCGCGCTGACCGCGGCCGAGAACGTCGGCGTGCCCCTGCGCCTGCGTCGTACGCCGGTCGCCGAGCGCGACCGGCGCGTCGAGCTGCTGCTCGACCTCGTCGGGCTGCGCGACCACGCGCACCAGCGACCGGGTGAGCTGTCGGGAGGCCAGCAGCAGCGGGTGGCCATCGCGCGCGCCCTCGCGGGCTCGCCCCGGCTGCTGCTGGCCGACGAGCCGACCGGCCAGCTCGACACCGAGACCGGCCTCTCGGTCATGTCCCTCCTCCGCGCCGTGGTCGAGTCCGAGGGGGTCACCGCGGTGGTGGCCACGCACGATGCTCTGCTGATGTCACTCGCCGACCGGGTCCTCGCGATCTCGGACGGTCGGGTCACCGGCTGAGGGGGCGAACCGTGCTCGGGCTGGTGCTGCGACGTGCGCGCGAGCAGCGTCGGCTGCTCACCGCGGTCATCGTGCTCGTGGCCACGGCCGCCACGCTCGTCGGCGTCTGCACGCTGCTGCTCGGCGCCACCGCGGACCGTGCCTTCCGGGCGACCATCGAGCACCAGCCCGCGTCCGACCTGAGTGTGACGGCGTTCCTGGTCGAGCTCGACAGCAGTGACGTGGAGGGGGCAGCCGCGGAGGCGGGGCGGGTGGTGGAGGACGTCCTGGCGCCGATGCGGCCCCACCTCGAGACCACCGCCACGTCACGGCTGCGGTTGCTGGACGACGGTGACCGACAGGCCTACCTCATGATGGCTGACGGCCTCGCCGACCGGGCGGACCTGACGTCGGGTCGGTGGCCCTCCGGCGAGGCGGCACCGGCCGAGGCCGTCGTGCCGGCCACGACCGCGCGCCTGCTGGACCTCGGTCTCGGCGACGAGGTGACGCTCGGCAGGGAGTCCGGTCTCGGCGGTGTCGACGCACCGGTCACGGTGGTCGTCGTGGGCACCTTCCGGCCGCGCTCCGGGGTCGAGTGGGAGCGGGACCCGTTGGGGGGATCCGGCTTCTCCGCGGCGTACAGCGACGGCCTGGAGGCAGCGCCCACCTATGGGCCGTTCGTGGTGGGCGAGTCGTCGTTCCTGGCCTCGGGCTCGTCCGTACGGGGCCTGCGGGTGACCGCCCACCCGACGAGGGAGCGGGCCAGCGACGCGACGCTCCGCGATGCCGCGGACTCGCTCGGCGAGGCGTCGGGCCTGCTGTCGGCCGGGGTCGGGGATCGCGCGCGCATCACCCGGCTGGCCTCCGACCTCCCCCTCACGCTGACCCGCCTCCACGCGCAGCAGGCCAGCACCCGCGCGACCGTCCTGGTGGTGCTGCTCCTCGGCAGTGCGCTGGCCCTCGCCGCCGCGCTGCTCGCCGGCCGGCTCGTGGCGACGGTCCGCCAGGACGAGCGCGACCTCCTGCGCGCGATGGGCCTGGCTCGCCGACAGCAGGTGCTGGCGGCCGGGACCGAGGCACTCCTGCTCTCCCTCGTCGCCGCGACAGTCGCGGTCCCGGCCAGCGCGCTCGTCCACTCGCGGCTCACGCACCTCCCCGACCTCGCGGCAGCGGGACTCCAGCAGGACCCGTCGACCCCGTGGAGCCTGGTGCTGGCCGTGCTCGCCTCCGCCGTGGTCCTCACCGCGGCACTCGTCGCGACCACCCTGGCTCCCGCGCCCGTACCCGGCCCGAGGTCTCGTCGGGGGGCCCTGGCCAGGCTCGGGATCGGACCGGTGCTGCTCGCTGCGGCGGCCGCGGCGTGGTGGCAGGTGCGGACGCAGCCCGCGACGGCGGCCGACTCGGGCGACCTCACCCTGACGCTGGCGCCGGTGCTCTGCGTCGCTGCGCTCACGGTGCTCGGCGTGCGCACGGTGCCCGTGGTCCTCTCCCGCGCAGCCAGGGCGGGCGCCCGGTCACGGTCCCTCATCTGGCCGCTGGCCACCCAGCAGGCCGCCCGTCGACCGGATGCGGGCACCGCGATGGTGCTCATCGCGGCCTCGGTCGCGGCGGCCGTCCTGGGGTTGTCGTTGCGTACGACCTGGGAGCGCTCGCAGGTCGACCAGGCCGCGCTGCGCGTCGGGACCGACGCTGCCCTCACCCTGCCGGCGCCCGCGGGCCCGGCCGAGGCGGAGCAGGTCGAGGCGGCTGTCCGGGACCGGTCCGTCCTCTCGGCCGTGATCCACCGTCCGCTGGCGCTGGGCCGGTTCGTCGGTGAGGCCGGCTCCCGCCCCGTGCTGGTCGCCGTCGACACCCGTGAGGCGGGCGTGCTCCTGCGCGGGCGTACGGCTCCCGGCACCACCTGGGCCGCCATCGGCGCGCGCCTGGCGCCGGACGACTCCGTGGCGGGCGTCCCCCTGCCCACCGGAGGCGCGGGGATCACGTTCCGCGGACAGAGCCCGCGCGGCGCGACGATCACCGTGGTCCCGACGGCTGTGGTCGAGGACCGGTCCGGGTTCCGCAGCTCCGTGTCCGCCGCGGTCCTGCCCCTGGACGGTGCTTCCCACGAGGTGCAGTGGCTGGCTCCGATGGGCGCCGACCTGCAGCTGGTGGCCGTCCGGCTCGAGCTGGACGGCTCCGTCGACGGCGAGCCCGGCACCCTGAGCACGCGCGTCATGGTCCGGATGGTGGTGGATGTCCCGTCGACCGGGGACGGGCCCGCGGATGGCCCCGCCTGGCGGCTGGAGCCGCTGCAGAAGGACAGCCCGGTGGCCGGCGCCACGGCAGGGCTGCGTACGACGGGCAGTGGCACCGAGCTGCGCGCCGAGCTCGGCCTCAACCTCGACTACTTCTCCTACACCGGAGCCGACCTGCTCGCGACGGCGTTCCCCGTGTCCGGGGAGGTTCCCGTCGTCGCGTCCCGGGACCTGGTCGACGCCGTCGGGGCGAAGGTCGGCGACCAGCTGTCGGCGATCGTCGGAGACGCCGTCCTCGTCCTCGAGGTCGCGCGAGTGGTGCCGAGCGTTCCGTCGGCCCCCGGCCAGGTCGCCGTCCTCGCCGACGTGGACGCGCTCTCGCGTGCCCTCATCGACGCCGGCCGGCTCGACCCGGTCGTCGACGCCTGGTGGGTGGGTCGTCCGACCGCCGGCACGGTGCAGGCCCTGCGGGAGCTCGAGCTGGGCGACGTCACCGTCCGTCAGGACGTCGCCGAGCAGCTGTCCCGGGGACCGCTGCGGGTCGCCGTGCCGACCACGCTCCTGACGCTCGTCGCCCTCGCCGTGGCCCTGCTGCTCGCGGCGGTCGGGCTCGTCCTGGGCGCTGAAAGGCAGCGGCGCGCGGCAGAGGTCGTACGCCTGCGTGCCCTGGGCCTGTCCCGCCGGGACTCGCGACGGTTGCTGGTGGTCGAGCACCTGGCGTTCTTCGTCCCGGTCCTGCTCGTGGGCGTCGTCGTGGGGCTGGCGGCCGCGGCGCTGCTCGGTCCGCACCTCGTCCGGTCCGACCTCGGCGCCACCCCCGTTCCTTCCCCGATCGTCACGTGGCCCTGGCTGCTCGAGGGTGTGCTCGTCGGCGGGCTGCTGCTGGGCACGGTCGCCGTCACGGCGGTCCTCTCCGACCGTCACGTACGCAGCTCCGAGCCCGCGCGCGTACGGACCAGGGGGCAGTGATGCGTCGACCTCAGGGGATCCACCTGCCCACCCTCACCGGGCGCGCCCGCAGCGACTGGGCCGTCCTGCTCCTGATGGGTCTGGTCGCAATGCTGACGGTCGCGCTGACAGCGGCCGTCGCTCCGGCGACCGAGCGCGCGGCCGACCGGGCGATCGCCGCTGCGGTGGCCGACGCCGGACCGCGCGGTGCCGTGGTCGCGACCCTGCCCGAGTGGTACGACGACCCGCGCGGCAAGACGCGGGACCCGAGCACGGCCGTACAGGTCCGCCAGGACACCGACTACGCGTTCAGCGCAATGCCACCGGAACTTGCCCGCGTGCTGCGGCCCGGGGTCACGTCGGTCACCACCCCCGCCCTGCAGCTGCTGGACGCGGGCACCGGACGCTTCCTCCAGCTAGCGTACGTCGACACCGCCGGCGCCCCGCCGGCCGTCACCTGGGCCGAGGGCGGAGCACCGCGGGCGAGCACCGACGTGGGCGACGGGACGAGCGGGGACGAGCCGTGGCCGGTGCAGGTCGCGGTGTCGCAGGAGGTCGCCGACGCGCTCGGCGTCCGCGTCGGCGACCGGCTGCCGGCCAAGGACGAGTTCGGTCGGACGCTCACGATCGAGGTCAGCGGGACGTTCGTCCCGGTCGACGAGGGCGACGCTGCCTGGCAGGTGTCTCCCCGGATGCTGCAGCCCGTCGTCGGCACTGCCGACGGACTGCCCTTCAGCTCGGGAGCAGCGCTCGTCTCCGCGGAGTCGCTGCCGGACCTCCGGTTCGCCCTGCCGGGCGACGACCTCACCCGACACGTCGTCTTCACGCCCGAGCCCTCACGCGTGAGGTGGCGCCAGGCCGAGGTCCTGGAGCGCTCGATCGTGTCCCTCCAGTCGTCGGCCGCCCTGGCGAGCGGTGAGATCTCCTGGGACAGCCAGCTCGGATCCGTGCTGCAGCAGGGGCGGGCGCAGGTGGCCTCCGCCCGCGGGCAGGCCCAGGTGCTGGTCGTCGGACTCGTCTCCTGCGCACTGCTGGTGCTCGTCCTCGGCGCCCAGCTCCTGGTGGTCAGGCGCGAGTCGACGTTGTCGATGGTGCGCCAGCGGGGCGCCTCGCTGCCGGGGATCGCCCTCGAGCTCGTGGTGGAGGCGCTGCCAGTGGCCGGGGTCGCGACGCTGCTCGGCCTGGGTGCCGCGCGCGTGCTCGGCGGGTCCGGCGGATGGGGGTGGTCGGTCGCCGTCCTGCTCGTGGCGTCGACCGCTCCTGCCCTCCTCGGCGCTGCCGCGGCTGCCCGCGTCGGCGACGCACGTCGGGCGCCCGCGAACCGCATCGCTCGTCGTGCGGCAGCGCGCTCCCGGCGGCTTCGCCGGCTGGCGCTGGAGGGAGCCGTGCTGGCAGCGGCGGTCCTGTCGTACACCGCGCTGCAGCAGCGGGGCGTCGTCGAGCCCGACAGTCCGGGCGGTGACGTGACGGCCTCCAGCGCACCGGTCTGGTGGGCGGTCGTCGGTGCCGTGGTGCTCCTCCGCCTGCTGCCGCCGCTGCTGACGTGGGCGCTAGGACTGGCCCGTCGGTCGACGGGCAGCGTCGCGTTCGTCGCCACCGCCCGCCTGCTGCAGACGGCGACCCGGGTGCTGCCGGTGGTGGTCACCGTCGTCGCGATGGCCGGGATAACGCTCGGCCTGGCGCTGACGGGCACCGTGCGACAGGGGCAGGCCGACGGCGCGCTCTCCGCGGTCGGCGGGGACGCCCGGATCGACGCGGAGCCCGACGACGGCCTGCTGGACCTCGCGCACGACCTCGAGGATGCGACCGGCGTACGCGCCGCGGCCGCCGGTCGGGTCGAGGAGGGGGTCCGCGTCTCGTCCGCACGCGGGGTCGAGGTCGTCCGGCTCGTGGTGGTCGACTCGGCCGCCTACGAGCGCCTGCTGCTGGCGAGCGACCTCGCCGAGGCTCCCGGGCTCGGCCGGCTCCGGAGCCCGGCGGCCGGACCGGCACCGGCGCTCGTCAGGGGCGGTGACGCGCGCCTGGTCGGCGACCTGGACGTGACGTGGGAGGAGGCCGACGTCCCCCTCACCGTCGTGGGTACTGCCCCGGACGTCGGCGCCCCGGCCAGGGCGGTCGTCGTGGTGGACGCCGAGGCGTTCGCCGTTGCCGGCGGAGTGGCGCCGCCGAACACCGTCTGGGCCGTCGGGCCGGGCTCCTCGGCCGCGGTCGCAGCCGCAGCGCCTGAGGTGCCGGAGAGCTCCGTGGCGACCTACGCCGACGAGCTGCGTACGCGCCGCGACGCACCCTTGCCCTCGGTCCTCGTCGCCCTCGCGCTCGTGTCGTCGGCCGTCCTGCTGGCGCTCGCGATCCTCGCGGCCGTGCTGGCGGCGGTCGTCGGGGCGCCGGCTCGTGCTGCGGCCCTCGGACGACTGCGCGCGCTCGGCCTTCCCACGCGTGACGTGTGGCGACTCCTCGTCGTCGAGCTGGCCCTCCCGGTCGCAGTCGCGGCGATCGCCGGCTCGGCCGTCGGAGCCGCGGGCGCCCACGCCGTCCTCGGTTCACTGTCCCTGGAGCTGGTCACGGGGCAACCCGGCACGCCGTCGCTCGTCGTCCCCTGGTGGAGCGGGCTCGCGGTGCTGGTGCTGCTGGCAGCGGTCGTGGTCGTCGCGGCGCTCGAGCTGCGCAGCGTCCTGCGTCGCCCCCTGGGCGAGGTGCTCCGAGCCTGACCTGCTCAGTGCCCGAAGACCCCGACCGGACCGGGCGCCGAGGCTCAGCGCAAGCGGAACAGCGCGGTCAGCTCCGAGGAGTCGGCGGTGATGACGACGAGCCTGAGGCAGCCGGTGCCGGCCTTCGGCGTCTTCCAGTTGTACCGGAACACCCCCTCGACCGCGTCGTACCAGAGCTCGGTCGCCCCGGTCACCGTCGTCTCCACCTCGTCCTGCGACGAGGAGGTGCAGCTCGTCTGGACCGTCCGCAGGCCGAGGATCGCGTCGGTCGACGCCAGCTCCGTGTCGCCGGCGAACACCTCGAACTTCAGCGGCACCGTCGAGCCCGCCTTGACCACGTTGACCACGCCGCCCATGTCGACCGGCTTGTAGAACCCGGTCAGCCGCCACGGGGCGACGACGTAGGTCCGGCGCTCGGTGGTGGTGTTGCCGGCGAGGTCGCGTGCGGTGGCGACGAGCGTGTGGCTGCCGACCTCGTCGCTCCAGCCGGTGACCTCGCAGCCGGCCTCGCCGGACAGTGCGTCGCTGGCCTGGCAGGTGGGAGCGTCGGGGACCGAGCCGAAGTCGTACGTCCCCCCGTCGTCGACGGAACCGGACCAGGTGAGGCCCGGTGCGGTGACGTCGCGTCGTACGAGGACCGACGACGTGCCCGAGACGTTGCCCGCCTCGTCGGTCGCGCGGAACAGGAAGGTCGTCTCGCCCTCGGGCGCCTCGACCGGACCGGCGTACGGGGTCCACTGACCCTCCTCGACGCCGTACTCGATCGCGACGTCACCGGTGCGGTCGTCTGAGGCGCTCGCACTCACGGACACTGCACCGGTGAACCAGCCGTTGTCGCCGGTCGGCGCTGCCGGGTCGGTCTGCACGGTGACGACCGGTGCCGTCAGGTCGGGCGCCGTGTAGCCGGCGGGGCAGACGTCGGTGAGGTGCGCGTCCAGCCCGGGGGCCTCACCCGGCGCGAGGCTCAGCACGTGGCAGCCGGCGGTCACGTCGTCGACGCGGAGGTAGCCGCGCTCGTACGTCGCCGCGGTGGCGCGGCCGTCGACGTACACGACCGGCTCCCCGCCCTCGGTCGCGCCGGGGACGAAGACGCGGGCCGTGGTGTTGCCCGGGATGTTGACCCCGACGTCGGTGCGGTCACCCACCGTGTGGTGCGCGGCCCCGATGCTGCCCTTCAGCGTCGGCAGCCGTACGCCGGCCCACTCGACGGCATCGGGCTGGGGACGCACGTCGAACGTGGCGTAGCCCGGCGTGGTCGGCCTGATGCCGAACATGCCCTGGGGCACGTTGTAGGCCGGGGAGGCCGCCCAGGGGTGGGAGTACGTGGTGTTGGACTTCAGGCTCAGGTCCCACGCCTCCATGGTCGCGCCGGCACCCTTGTTGATCATGTTCATCCAGCTGCGGAGCCCGGTGCTGGTGAGCATCGCGTGGGCGACGTCGGCGCGGTCGCCGTTGTAGAGCGACTCGAGCACGAAGGCGGCGCAGTAGACGCTGCACGCCATGCCGCGCGTGCGGATGTACTCCGCCGTCTGCGTCGCCTGGTCGTCGTCGGCGAGGCCGAACGCGGTGGCGAAGACGCTTGCCTGGATCGCGTAGTGGTTGATCGGCGTCCCGTCGGCGTTGAGGCCGTCGCGGTAGGCGCCGGTGGCGGGGTCGAACAACCGCGCCGTTGCGGCCGCCTTGATCGCGTCGGCCTTGGCGTCGAAGGCCGTCGCGTCCGCCGTCTTGCCGAGGGCGCGGGCGATCTCGGCCATGTCGCGGTAGCTCTGGTGGCTGATCGCGTTGATGACGGTGTTGTAGGGGCGGAAGACGTAGCCGTCGCGCTCCCCTGTCGGCCAGTCGACGATGTCGCAGTCGTTGCAGCTGCCGGCGCCGTTCGAGCCGGAGTTCTTGCGCACCAGGCCGCTCGAGGCCTCGAACCACTCGTCGGGCAGCTTGGGCACGAGCCTGTCGTAGTTGTGGGCCAACGCCTCGATGTCACCGGTCTGCTGGTAGCTGTCGTGGAAGGCCAGGATCGTGTACATCGGCCACTCGGTCGGCCAGGTGCGGCCGGTGAGGAGGTAGTCCAGAGAGTAGTTGCCCAGCGTCGGGTCGTCGGAGACGAAGAAGTTGGCCATCATCTGGAGGTAGGAGTCCGCCTCGTACGCACCCCGCTCGCGGCTCCACGAGTCGACGTAGAGGTTGTGGTTGGTGGCGTCGACGGTGTGGCGCGACAGCTCCCACACCTGGTTCAGGTTGTCGTCGGAGGAGTCGAACTGCGCGCCCTCGGGGTCGTAGGGGTAGACCTGCGCGAGCGCGGGGAAGTCGTCCTTCCCGAGCCCGGTCGGCGCACCCAGCACCTCGGCGTAGCGGAAGACGCGCATGCCCCAGGTCTCCAGGTGCTGCGCACCGGCCTTGAGGGTCCAGCGGTCCTGGTAGCTGTTGCCCGTGCTCATGTTGAAACGGACGGTCTGCGCGGACAAGAGCGCCTCCCCGAAGCGGACGTCGAGCACCTGCCCGGCCGTCCCGTCGACGTCGAGGTTGAGCCCGCCGATCCAGGTGCGGCCGTAGTCGATGAAGTAGTTGCCCGGGGACTTCTCCACCACGACCTCGGGGTTCTTCAGCTGGTGCTCGACCTTGGCGGTCGGCGTGGGCTGGAGGTTGGTGAAGGTCGCCTTGACCGCGGCAGGCTGCCAGGTCGCGTCGTGGTAGTCGGGCTGGTCGAACCCGGTCGGGAACGCGGCCGACTGGATGTTCTCCTTCGGCGCGGTGAAGTACGAGGTCCCGATGCTGCCGGCCGCCGGGTAGACCGTGCTGCCGTTGTACGCCGTCCACCCGGCGCCGGTGCCGAACGTCTGCCGCGACCCGTCGACGTACTCGACCACGAGGTGCGCCTGGAACCGCTTGTCGGACGTGGTGTACGCGATGGCGCCGAGGGCGTTCGACTCGCCGGAGCGGACCAGGGAGGTGACGTCGTAGCCGTCGTAGCGGGTCTCCCCCGCGATCGGCTGCGTCGGGCCGAGCCCGACGAACGTGCCGTTGAGCCACGCCTTGTAGACGAACTGGCGCGTCGGCGCGGTCGAGGCGCCGGTCGCGTAGAGCGTCGCCCACGCGACGTCCTTGTCGGCGAGTTCCACCTCTCCGCGCAGGAACGCCCAGTCGGTGGACGCGACGCCGTAGACGCAGTTCTGCCCCGTCCCGACGGCGAGCCGGCCGCCGGAGACCGTGCCGCAGCTGAAGTCGGTCGACGGGGCGTCGAAGGCGTTCTGGTACAGCACCGTGCCGGACGCGGCGGTGACCTTGAGGTCGTCCCACGAGTTGGTCTCGGTGCCGCCGGTGCGGAACCCGATGCGCCCGGTGGAGAAGGCGGACGTCACGGTGGTGACGTCGACCTGGACGCCGTCGAGGTAGGTCGTGATGGTGGTGCCCGAGGCGACGATGCGGAAGGCGTACGTCGTGTTGTTGGCGAGCGTCTTGCCGAGAGGCACGGACTTCAGCTGGGTGAAGGTGCTCCCGACCCGCGTGTGCGGGGCGAGGGTGTTCAGGCCGTTGCCGCGGAACTGCCACATCAGGTAGTTGCTGGCGTCCCTGGCGCGGAACACGATCGTCGCGTTCTGGGCGGTGATGCGGAAGTTGCCCTCGAACGTGTAGTCGGTCCACGAGCTCGTGGACTCCTCGCCGACCCAGATAGGACGCGAGTCGCCCCACGTGCCGCCTGCTGCGGTGCCGAATCGCGAGACGGCCGACCACTCGGACGCCGTCTCACCGCTCCACGTGCGGACGCGCCACACGTAGGACTCCGCCGGCGCCAGTGCGGGACCGGCGTACGACACGTTGGTGCTCAGCGAGGACACGACCCGCCCGGAGTCCCAGGTGTCCCCGCCGCCGAACCGATCTTCGCTCTCCGCGACCTGGACCTGGTAGGCCTCCTGGCGCGCGTGGCCGACCTGCCAGCCCAGCAGGGGGGACGTCAGGTTGCCCACGTCGCGCGGCGAGGGGAGCTGCGCGACGGTGAGTTCGCTCGGCGCTCCGGGTGAGGCCGGGGCTGCGGTCGCCGGTGTGGGGACGACTGCGGGCAGCGCGACCGCGCCCAGGAGTCCTGCGGTCGCCGTGAGGACGAGGGCCAGGGACGACGTGACCAACTTGCGCACGGCTTGCTCCGCTCTTGAAACGTTTCATGACGAGGAGTGTCCGACGGTAGATGTGTGACGACCGCCACGTCAACGAACCGGGCCGCACTGTCCGATTTCGGACAGCGCGCGCAACACTTCCCTGCCGCTTGACTCGTTCGAACACCTGTTCGATGATGGGGAGATGTCGTCCGCCCGCTCAGTCGCCGCGCTCGACCAGCGGCAGTCGGTGGTCGAGCAGCTCCGGGCGCGGGTGGCCGCGATGGAGCACAAGCCGGCCGGTGAGCCGGTCCCCACCCTGCCCGGGCTCACCGACATCGTGCCCCTCCACGCGGGGGCGACGTACGCCGTCGACTCCGCGTCGCTGGCCCTCGCCCTGGCCGCCGGTGCCTCGCGGGCCGGGGAGTGGGTGGGCTTCGCGGGCTGCGCCGACTTCGGGGCCGAGGCCGCGGCCGAGCTGGGCATCGAGCTCTCGCGCACGGTGCTGGTGCCCGATCCCGGCGAGCACTGGCTGGAGGTGACGGCAGCGCTGGTCGACGTGCTCCGGGTGGTGGTGCTGCGACCGCCCACCTCGGTCGACGAGCGCACCGCCGGCATCCTCGACTCGCGCCTGCGCACGAGGGCCGCCGTGCTCGTCGTCCACGGCGAGTGGCCCCGGGTCGAGGCCCGGCTCAGTGTCGAGGACTCCGCGTGGAGCGGTCCCGCCTCGGGCACCGGTCACCTGCTGGACCGGCGCGGGCGCCTCGTCGTACGCCGGGGGGCCCGGCCGCCGCAGCGCGCGGACCTGGCCTGGCCCGGCGTGCACCGGGTAGAGCCTGGCCCCGACCGGCAGGTGCGCGAGATCCGGCGGCCAGTGGATGGCCGAGCCGGGTGAGGGTGATGGTCGTGTGGTGCCCCGACTGGTCGGTGGTCGCCGCGCTCGAGGAGGCGGATCGCTCGCTGCGCTCCCCCGCCGCCGTCCTCTCCGCCAACGTCGTGGAGGTGTGCAACGGTCCCGCGCGCGCCGAGGGCGTACGCCGCGGACAGCGCCGGCGCGACGCCCAGGCCCGGTGCCCCGAGCTCGTGCTCCTCCCCGCCAACCCCGATCGCGACGCCCGCGCCTTCGAGCCCGTGCTGGCGATCGTCGAGGACCTCCGGCCCGGGGTGGCGGCGCTGCGGCCGGGACTGCTCGCCGTCCAGGCTCCCGGCAGCTGGTACGGCACCGAGACCCTCGCCGCCGCGACGGCCTGCCAGGCCCTCGTCGAGGGCGGTGTCTGGGACGTACGCGTCGGGATCGCCGACGACCTCTTCACCGCCGAGCAGGCCGCGCGCACCGCCGACGTCCAGTCGTGGGTGGTCGTCGAGGCCGGGGGCTCCGCGACGTTCCTCCGCTGCCTTCCGGTGCACGTGCTGCAGGACGACGGACCGCGCGGCAGGGAGGTGGTCGGGCTGCTCCAGCGGCTCGGACTCCGCACGCTGGGCGACCTGGCCGACCTGCCGGGTGACGCCGTGGAGCACCGGCTCGGCACCTACGGAGCAGACGTACGGCGACGGGCGCGGGGCGAGGACCGGGCGCACTTCGCGGCGCGCACTCCCCCGCCCGAGCTCGAGGCAGAGGTGTCCTTCGAGCCGCCGCTCGACTCCGTGGAGGCGATCACCTTCAGCGTGCGCACCACCGCCGAACGGTTCATCACCCAGCTGGCGCACCACCAGCTCGTCGCGACCGGAGTGCGCGTGGAGGCCGAGTCCGACGGCGTCGTGTGCTCGTCGCGCGCCTGGCTGCACCCGCGCCACTTCAACGCCCGCGACCTCGTGGACCGGGTGCAATGGCAGCTGCAGGGGGCGTCTGTCGGCGGAGCCCTGCGTGGTCGCAAGAAGTCCGGCGAGGTGCGCGCCCCCATCGAGAAGATCCGGTTCGTGCCCGAGGTGGTCGAGCCGGCCGCCGCCCACGGCGAGGCCCTGTGGGGCACGGCGTCGGACGACCTCGTGGAGCGAGGCGTAACCCGGGTGCAGGGCATGGTCGGCTTCGACTCCGTACGCCGCCCGGTGCTGCAGGGCGGCCGCAGTCCCGCCGCGCGGCAGTCGCTGGTGCCGTGGGGCGAGCGCGCCGTCGACCTGCGCCCCGTCGAACGACCGTGGCCGGGGCGCGTCCCGGGTCCCGCGCCGGTCCGGGTGTTCGCGACCCCGCCGGTGGCCGAGGTGGTGGACGACGCGGGCCGGGACGTACGGGTCACCGACCGCGGTGTCGTCACCGGCGAGCCGCGGCGGTTCCGGGTCGGGGACACCCCCGGCCGGCAGAGCATGCCGTGGCAGCCGGTGCTGGCGTGGGCCGGACCCTGGCCCACCGACGAGGGCTGGTGGTCGGGCGGGACCGGTCCGGCCGCCCGCTTCCAGGTCGTCGGAGCCGACGGGCGCGCCTGGCTCCTGCTGCGCGCCCCCGAGGGCTGGTCGCTCGAAGCGGGCTATGACTGATCGACGGAGGGACTGATGGGCTGGAACAACCCCGCCATGCACTGGAAGGAGCTCGAGCGCCGGCTCAGCGGCCTGCCGGGTGCCGACGACGCCCCGGTGTCGCGGCGCAAGCGCCCCGCCAGCGAGACCCGGGCGATCGAGCGGCCGGCGTCGGTCACGCCCTACGCGGA
Organism: Nocardioides zhouii; assembly: GCF_004137345.1. Classification (GTDB taxonomy): domain Bacteria; phylum Actinomycetota; class Actinomycetes; order Propionibacteriales; family Nocardioidaceae; genus Nocardioides; species Nocardioides zhouii. The sequence continues at coordinate 37,024 of NZ_SDWV01000017.1, read as the reverse complement.
GCTGCACTGCCACAGCCACTTCAGCTTCCTCGACGGCGCGAGCTCGCCCGCCGAGCTCGTCGAGGAGGCCGTACGCCTGGGCCTGCACGCACTGGCGATCACCGACCACGACGGCTTCTACGGCGCGCCGATGCTGGCCGAGGCCGCGGCGGCCTACGACCTGCCCACGATCTTCGGCTCCGAGCTGTCGCTCGAGCTGAGCGGTCCGCAGAACGGCGTACCCGACCCCGAGGGCAGCCACCTGCTGGTGCTGGCGCGCGGAGTCGAGGGCTATCACCGGTTGGCCGCGGCGATGACCGATGCCCACCTGCGCGGTGATGAGAAGGGCCGCCCCGTCTACGACCTCGACGAGCTGGGCGAGCGCGGGCGCGACCACTGGGTCGTGCTCACCGGCTGCCGCAAGGGCGCCGTCCAACAGGCGCTCGCGGCAGGAGGCGAGGACGCTGCGGCCGAGGCCCTCGACCGGCTGACCGGGCTCTTCGGTCTCCAGCACGTCCTCGTCGAGCTCTCGCCACGTCCCGGGTCCGACGCGACCAACGCCTCGCTCGCACGCCTCGCCGCGGTGCACGGACTCGACGTCGTTGCGGCCGGCAACGTCCACCACGCCGCTCCTGCCGGCGCCCGCCTGGCCTCGGCGATGGCGGCCGTACGCTCCCGCCGCAGCCTGGCCGATCTCGACGGCTGGCTCGACCTGTCGGGCTCGGCGCATCTGCGCAGCGGCACGGAGACCGCCGCCGCCCTCAGGGCGTACGACGGCGCCGTGGCGCGCAGCGTCTCTCTTGCCGACGAGCTGGCCTTCGACCTGCGCAAGGCCTCCCCCGCCCTGCCCAAGCGGCAGATCCCCGACGGCCACTGCGCCGACTCGTGGCTGCGGGAGCTCGCCGAGCGCGGCTTCGCCGAGAGGTACGCCGGTGTGCCCCACGAGCGCGAGGCGCGCGAGCGGCTGGAGCACGAGCTGCGCGTCGTCGCCGAGAAGGACTTCGCCGGCTACTTCGTCATCGTCCACGACATCGTCGCGTTCGCCCGCGGGCGCGGCATCCTCTGCCAGGGCCGCGGCTCCGCGGCGAGCTCCGCGGTCTGCTACGCCCTCGGCATCACCGCGGTCGACGCCGTCTTCTACAAGCTGCCGTTCGAGCGCTTCATCTCCGCCCACCGCGACGAGGAGCCCGACATCGACGTCGACTTCGACTCCGACCGGCGCGAGGAGGTGATCCAGTGGGTCTACGACACCTACGGCCGCCGCAACGCCGCCCAGGTCGCCAACGTGATCTCCTACCGGCCGCGGATGGCCGTGCGCGACGCGGCCAAGGCGCTCGGCTTCTCCAGCGGTCAGCAGGACGCCTGGTCCAAGCAGATCGACGGCTGGTCGTCGGTGGTGGCCGACGACCCGGCCGCCCACGACGTACCCGCCCCGGTGCTGGCGCTGGCCGAGGAGCTGATGGGTGCGCCCCGCCACCTCGGCATCCACTCCGGCGGGATGGTGCTCACCGAGCGGCCGATCGGCGAGGTGTGCCCGATCGAGCGCGGCCGGATGGACAAGCGGACCGTGCTGCAGTGGGACAAGGACGCCTGCGAGTCGATGGGGCTGGTGAAGTTCGACCTGCTCGGGCTCGGGATGCTCGGCGCCCTCGACCACATGATGCGACTGGTCGCCGACCACCTCGGTGAGCAGTGGGACCTCGCGACGATGCCCAAGGAGGAGCCCGCGGTCTACGACATGCTGTGCCGGGCCGACTCGATCGGGGTCTTCCAGGTCGAGAGCCGGGCCCAGATCGGCACGTTGCCGCGGCTGCGCCCGCGTGAGTTCTACGACCTCGCCATCGAGATCGCCCTGATCCGTCCCGGCCCCATCCAGGGTGGTGCGGTCCACCCCTACGTCCGCCGCGCTACCGGCAAGGAGGAGGTGACCTACGACCACCCCGAGCTCGTCCCCGTGCTCGAGCGCACCAAGGGCGTGCCGCTCTTCCAGGAACAGCTGATGGCGATGGCGGTCACCCTCGGCGACTGCAGCCGCGACGACGCCGACCTGCTGCGGCGTGCCATGGGCTCCAAGCGTGGGGTCGAGCGCATCGAGTCGGTCAAGCAGAAGCTCTACGAAGGCATGGCGAAGCGCGGGATCACCGGTGACCTGGCGGACTCGATCTACGTCAAGATCCTCTCCTTCGCCAACTTCGGCTTCGCCGAGTCGCACGCCCTGTCGTTCGCCCTCCTGGTGTACGCCTCCTCGTGGTTCAAGCTGCACTACCCCGCGGCGTTCCTGGCCGGACTGCTGCGCAACCAGCCGATGGGCTTCTACTCGCCGCAGTCCCTGGTCGGCGACGCCCGCCGCCACGGGGTCGACGTACGCCGTCCCGACGTGACGCGGTCTGCGGCGCAGGCCGACCTGGAGGCGGTCGTGATCGGCCCGGTCGCCGCCACCGGGCCCGGCGCGTGCTGCCGCCCACGCTTCGACCGCGTCGAGTGGGTGCCGGGCACGCCCGACCCGGTGCCCGCGCACCGGCGCGACTCCGCGCTGGCCGTACGCCTCGGGCTCGACTCGGTGCGCGGCATCGGCCTGGACGTCGCGCGCCGGATCGTCGCCGCCCGCGACGATGCGCCCTTCACCGGCATCCCCGACCTGTCGCGCCGCGCCGGCCTGACACCCGCGCAGCTCGAGGCGCTGGCCACGGCAGGCGCGTTCGACGCGTGGGGGCTCGACCGCCGCGAGGCGCTGTGGGCGGCCGGCTTCGCCGAGGGGGCTGAGCACCTGCCGGGCAGCACGCCCGCGCCCGACGCACCCACCCTTCCCGGCATGAGCGAGCCCGAGATCACCCTCGCCGACCTCTGGGCGACAGGCATCTCACCCGAGCGGCACCCGGTCGAGCACCTGCGCGACGAGCTGCGCCGCGCCGGCGTCCGCTCAATCGCCGACCTCGCCACCACAGAGCACGGTCGGCGCGTCCACGTGGGAGGTCTCATCACCCACCGGCAGCGTCCCGGCACCGCCATGGGCGTCACCTTCCTCAACCTCGAGGACGAGACCGGCATGCTCAACGTGGTGTGCTCGATCGGCGTGATGAAGGCGCACCGCCAGGCAGCCCGCCACCGGGTCGCCGTGGTGATCCGCGGACGCCTCGAGCGCAACGAGGGCGTCACGAACCTGCTGGCCGACCGGGTCGAGGCCATAGACGTGGTCGTCCCGGGAGCCGGTGCAGTGCTCCAGGCACGGGCCTCGTCCCGCGACTTCAGGTGAAAGTTTGTCCAAACACGAGGGAAGGGCACGCGAGGGTGAGCCCAAACCGGATCAATCCGCCTAGGTTGTGACTCCGAACACCAGACAACCCGACTCACCCAAGGAGTCTCGGGCTGCTCGGTACAGGCGTACGCACGATCGCGACCCCCGGGCCAACACAAGGAGTAGTTTGCTGATGAAGCGCTCACGACCCACCAAGCGGCAAGGGGCAATCGCCCTGGCCTGCACCGGAGGCCTGCTGACGGCAGTCGGCTTCGCCGGGCTCGGCCCGCTCGCGGCCACGGCCTCCAGCCACCGCGAGGCACCACTCATTGCGGGGCTCCCGCAGTACGACAACACGGACACCTACGCGTTCCGCAGCCCGGAGAACCAGAAGACGGTCACCTTGGTCGCCAACTGGATCCCCTTCGAGGAGCCGGCGGGTGGCCCGAACTTCTACCCGTGGGCCACTGACGCCCAGTACGACATCCACGTGGACAACAACGCGGATGCCAAGCCCGACGTGACGTTCCGGTGGACGTTCAAGGACCACTACGTCTCCAAGGACACGTTCCTGGCCGCTACCGGCCCGGTCACCTCCCTTGCGGACAAGAACCTGAACGCCTACCAGACCTACAAGCTGGTGCAGATCAAGAAGGGCAAGACCAAGACCATCGTCAAGAAGGCCCGCGTCGCGCCCTCCAACATCGGCAAGGCGTCGATGCCCAACTACGCCGCGCTGCGCAACCAGGCGACCATCAGCCCCAAGAAGAACATCAAGTCCTTCGTGGGTCAGGCCGAGGACTCGTTCTTCCTCGACCTGCGCGTCTTCGACCTGCTCTACGGCGGTGACCTCTCCGAGGCCGGCGACGACACGCTGGCCGGCTTCAACGTCAACTCGGTCGCTCTCCAGATTCCTCGGAAGCTGGTGGCCAAGAAGGGCAACGTCAGCAAGAACCCGATCATCGGTGTCTGGTCGACGACCCAGAAGAAGTCGACCAACGGCAAGTACGTGCAGGTGTCCCGCCTGGGTCACCCGCTGGTGAACGAGGTCGTCATCCCGCTCAAGCTCAAGGACGCTTTCAACGGCCTCAAGCCCACGGGTGACGCAGCGGCACTCAAGTACGTGACCAACCCCGAGCTGCCCAAGCTGATCGAGGGTGTCTACGGCATCGACGCTCCCAAGACCCCGCGCAACGACCTCGTGTCGGTATACCTCACGGGTGTCAAGGGCCTCAACATGCCCAAGGGCAAGATCACGCCCAGCGAGCAGCTCCGCCTCAACATGTCGACCCCGGTGACGGCCACGCCCAACCGGCTCGGCGTGATCGGTGGCGACGTGCAGGGTTACCCCAACGGCCGCCGTCTTGGTGACGATGTCATCGACATCGCGCTCCAGGTGGTCGAGGGTGAGCTCGTCGGTTCGGCGAACGACCTGGGTGACGGTGTCGACGCCAACGACGCCGCGTTCAGCAACACGTTCCCCTACCTGGCCCTCCCGGCCAGCGGCAGCAACCCCAACCCGCACCCGACCAAGGCTGGCCAGGCGAAGCCTGCCAGCTCGGACGGTCTGCTCCAGGGCATCGTGCCGAGTCGTTCCAACTCGATGGCCTTCGTCGGTGTGGGGCTCCTCGCCCTGCTCGGCGGCATCGGTGGCGCCACGCGTCGCCGCAAGGCCTGACCTAACATCAGCCCGGTCGCGTGGCGAACTCGTCACGCGACCGGGCTGCACCACCCTCAGGGAAGGACGCCAACGCATGCGCAGGACCCTCATCGTCATAGGTGTCGGCCTCGTCCTCGCCGTCTCGGGTGGCATTGGATTCGCCACCTCCTCTGACCCCTCTTCACCGACGCCGTCAGCCGCAGTGCCCCGTGTCGTGCCGGACTCCGGCCAGGACCTCGAGGCGAGCATCGCCGCACTGCAGAACACCCTGCGCCGACTCCCCGGCGACTACGTGTCATGGGCCAACCTCTCCGTCGCGTACGTCGAGCAGGCCCGCCTGACCGGCAACGCCACCTACTACGAGAAGGCAGACGAGGCCGCGGCCCGGTCGTTCGACGTCGAGCCCGACGACAACTTCCCCGCCCTCACCGCGCGCGCCGCGATCTCCGCCGCCCGCCACGACTTCTCCGACGCCCTGGCGAGCGCCGACGAGGCGCTCGCGATCAACCCGCGCGACCTCGGCGCCCTCGCCATCCGCGTCGATGCCCTCAACGAGCTCGGCAGGTACGACGAGCAGCTGAAGGCGCTGGCGGTCGCCGACCGTCGCCAGCCGAGCACCGCGATCGCCGCCCGCTACTCCTACGCCTACGAGCTCCGCGGCGACCTCGACCGGGCGGCCGACATCCTCCGCCGCGCGGCCGCCAACGGCTCCCAGAACGACAAGGCGTACACCCTGACCCTGCTCGCCGACATCCAGCGCAAGCAGGGCCGGTTCGGAGCAGCCGCCCGGCAGCTCGCCGTCGCCCAGCGGGCCGTGCCCGACTACCTCCCCGCGATCGTCTCGTCGGCCCGCCTGCAGGTGGCCGAGGGAGACCTCGAGCAGGCCGTCGCCACCTGGCAGGACGTCGTGACGCGCCAGCCGCTCCCCGAGTACGTCACCGAGCTCGGCGAGTTGCTCCAGCACCTCGGTCGATCCGACGAGGCCGACGCCCAGTTCGCGGTGGTCCGCACCACGATCCAGCTGCTTGAGGCCAGCGGCGTCCGCACCGACCTCGAGACCGCGCTCTTCGAGGCCGACCACGGGTCGCCGGAGCGCGCGCTGGAGCAGGCGCGGGCCGAGTGGGCCCAGCGTACGAGCGTCCACGTCGCCGACGCGCTCGCCTGGGCGCTGCACCGCAACGGCCGCGACCGCGAGGCGCTGACGATCGCGCGCCGGGCCACCAGCCTCGACTCCCCCGAGGCTCGGTTCTGGATCCACCGCGGCACCATCGAGGCGGCCCTGGGCATGACCGACGAGGCGCGCACCCACCTGCGGCGCGGACTCGCGACCGACCCCGGGCTGTCGCCGTGGCAGCGCGACGCGGCCCGCGCCACCCTCACGGAGCTCGAGTGAACCTGATGAGGCTGCTCGCCCGCCTGCTGCTCGCCCTGGCGGCCATCGCCACCACGGTCCTCCTGGGCGCGGCTCCGGCCTCGGCGCACCCGCTCGGCAACTTCACGGTCAACCGCTACACCGGGATCCTGGTCTCCCCGGACGGGGTCCAGGTCGACCACGTCGTCGACCTCGCGGAGATCCCGACCGCCCAGCTCGGCAAGGCGATCGACGACCTGCCCGCGCTCGCGCAGCGCGAGTGCGCCACGACCGGCCGCGGCCTGGACTTCCAGGCCGGTGGCAGCCGCATCGACCTCACCCTCGAGAGCTCCTCCGCATCGCTCGGCGACGGCGAGGGCGGTCTGCCCATCACCCGGATCACCTGCGAGTACGCCAGCGACGGCGACATCGCGGCCGGCGAGCTCACCTTCGAGGACACCACCGCGCCCGGATCGGTCGGGTGGCGCGAGATCACCGCCGTCGGCGACCGGATGACGCTCACCAGCTCCGACGTCCCCGCCGAGAGCACGAGCGACCGGCTCACGTCGTACCCCCAGGACCTGCTCCAGTCGCCGCTCGACGTGACGACCGCCAGCCTGGTCGTCTCGGTCGGCGGCCCCGCGGGCGTGCTGCCCGGCAGCCAGGACGAGGGGCCCACGGCCACCGACGGCTCCTGGCTCTCCACCCGCGCCACCGCGCTGCTCGGGGACAGCGGCTGGCTGGCCGCCGGCCTGGCCGTCCTCGCCGCACTCGCCCTCGGCGCCACCCACGCCCTCTCCCCCGGTCACGGCAAGACGGTGATGGCGTTCTACCTCTCCCAGCGCGGCGACTCGTCGGTGCGCTCGGCCTTCGCGGTCGGCAGCGCCGTCACCATCGCGCACACCGGCTCGGTCCTCCTGCTCGGACTGCTCGTCTCGCTCAGCAGCGCGTTCGTGCCAGCCCGGATCTATCCGTGGCTCACCCTCGCGACCGGCCTGCTGATCGTCGGCCTCGGTCTCTACCTCCTCGCCCGGCTCCGCACCGACGGCGGTGGACACGGCCACGGACATGGGCACGGTCATGGCCACGGGCACGGGCACGGGCACGGGCACGGCCACGAGGTCGCGCCCGAGCCGGCGCACGACCACGCCCACGACGGCGAGCACGACCACGACCACGAGCACCCGCACGTCCACGCCGCCGAGGAGCCCGGGACCGTCGTCACGGCGGTCGAGACCGAGGCTCCCGCCGAGCCGGAGACCGCACCCGGACGGTGGGGCGTCTGGGTGATGGGGCTCGTCGGCGGGCTGGTCCCCAGCCCCTCCGCGCTGCTCCTGCTGCTCGCGGCCACCGCCCTGGGCCGGGCCTGGTTCGGCTTCGTCCTGGTGCTGGCGTTCGGCATCGGCATGGCCGTTTCGCTGGCCGCCGTCGGGCTGCTGGCGCGCGACCTCGTCCTGCGCCTCGAGGGGTTGGCGACACGACGCGGGTTCATAGGCGGCAACGTGCGCACCTACCTGCGCTACGGCGCTGCCGTGGGCATCTGCGCCGTCGGCGGGGGCGTCATCGTGCGTACGCTCCTGCAGTTCTGACCGGATATGTCGCTGCTGGCGACGCCAGTTACCGGATCTGCCGATGATCGGAGGTGCTGGACGGACCGCCTTACGGTGCCATCGGGGCGGTCTGGACCATTGCGCCTTTTGGTATCAGTGGCCCTAGCCTCAGAGAGAGGTGGTTCCCATGCCGGGTTGGCTGGTCGTTGTCCTACTTTTCATCGCGTTCTTTGTGTGGGCGGGCTGGGTGCTTAACAAGCGGAGTAGCTCGCACCGCCCGGAGGAAGACCGGCACAAACGGGACCTGGGCGGCTTTGGGGGGTCCGGCTGACCGTAGGCCCCGGTATCTGCGTCAACCCGAACCCAACGTTTGGCTCGGGAACCGCGCCCCGGGCCCGGGCGTAAGCCCCTTGGAGGGCGAGCGTCCGCTCATGCCGCAATGAGCTCTACCGGATCTGCCGATGACAGGTCGTCAGCGCGCCAACCAAATCTCTCCGCTGTCGCAGTAGACAGGCACGGTCAAGCCGCCGACTTGACCGGTGTTGCTCCTGTCGACGCCTCCTGCCACGGACACATCATCGCCGACGGCGATCTCGCCGACACCATGGAGGGCGATGGTTGTGGGGTCGTCGTTCGTCACCTCGGTTCCGTGCGGCCACACGACGACTGTGTCGCGATGGGTGGTGGCTTCAGTGATGCCCAAGCACCCGTCGACGACCCTGAGGGTTCCTTCGAGGAGTGCGTCCATGCCTCCGTCGGCTCGCTCGGCGATCAGTACCGTCGCGTCACCGCCGTCGATGGCCTGGGCGCCGCACGCGTTGAGCGACGCTGCGACACATGCAAAGGCCACAGCGCCCGACATCCGCCTTGCGTTCACGGGACGCAGTGTTACTCACAAGCGCGACTCATGCCGAGGAACGCTGAACGTCCGCTCATGCCGACCGCGTGAGATCCGCGCCACAGAAAGTTCGCCGACTCCCCCATCCGACAGAACCCCGGTGCCGAACACAGGTTGTTGCACATCGTGTGCAACAAGGACCTGGGAGGCCTTGCGATGCACGTTCCTGACGGATTCCTGGACGCGCCCACGTCGCTCGCGACCGCGGGTGTGGCCGCCGCGGGCATCGCGATCGCCCTGCGGGGCGCCCGCCGCGAGGTCGACGACCGGATCGCGCCGCTGGCCGGACTCGTCGCGACCTTCGTGTTCGCCACCCAGATGCTCAACTTCCCGGTGGCGGGAGGGACCAGCGGGCACCTCATGGGGGGTGCCCTCGCTGCCGTCCTCGTCGGCCCGTACACCGGGTTGCTCTGCCTGACCGTGGTCCTCGCCGTCCAGTCGCTGCTGTTCGCGGACGGAGGGATCACGGCGCTCGGCACCAACGTCGTCCTGATGGGGGTCGTCACCGTCGTCGCCGGCTACCTCGCCTTCCGCGGCGTCCAGCTCGTGCTCCCGAAGCGGCTCTCGATGGTCGCGCCGGCCGCCGCCATCGGCGCACTCGTGTCGGTCGTGCTGAGCGCGGCGACGTTCGTGGGGCTGTACGCCGTCGGCGGCGCCGTGCCGATCCCGCTCGACACCCTCCTCACTGCGATGGTCGGGGTACACGTGCTCATCGGCATCGGCGAGGCGGTCATCACCTTCCTCGTGGTCGCCAGCATCGTCGCCGTACGCCCGGACCTGGTCCACGGCGCCCGCCGCGTGCTCGCCGTACGCACCCTCGAGACCCGGGTCGCCGCATGAACGCCACTACCACCCGCAGGGTCTCCACCCGCACCGTCCTCGTCGCCGGCCTGCTCGTCGCACTGGTGCTCGCCGGCGTGGTCAGCCTGTGGGCCTCGGCCAGCCCCGACGGTCTCAACCGCGTCGCCGGTGACCTCGGCTTCTCCGGTGCCGAGCAGGCCTCCGGTGCCCAGGACGGCCCGCTGGCCGGCTACGAGGTCGCGGGGGTCGACTCCCGCTGGTCCGGCGGTCTCGCCGGGGTCATCGGATGCCTGGTCGTGCTGGCGTGCACCTCGGCGCTGATGCTCCTGCGCAAGCGGTCAGCACCGCGCACCGACGGAGGCGAGTGACGGTGGGCGCGCCGCACGGACACCGGCTGCACTTCCACGGGCACTCCCCGCTCCACCGGGCTCCCGCGCACCTCAAGGTCGCCGGCCTCGTCACCTTCATGCTCGTCGTCGTCGCCACGCCCGGGTCGTGGGTCCCGGCGTTCGCGGCGTACGCCGTCGCGCTGGGCGTGCTGGTCGCGGTCTCCGGCGTCCCTGTGGGCTACCTCGCCCGCCGGATGGTCGTCGAGACGCCTGTGTTGATGTTCGCGGCGCTGCTGCCGTTCGTCGCCACCGGTCCCGAGGTCGACGTGCTCGGCCTCGGCCTGAGCAAGCCCGGCCTGGTCGCCGCCGGTGCGCTCGTCACCAAGGCGACCCTCGGCGTGCTCGCCAGCCTGCTCCTCGCCGCGACGACCGATCCGCGCGACCTGCTCGCCGGGCTCGAGCGGCTGCGGGTGCCGACCCAGCTGGTGCAGATCATGGGATTCATGGTCCGCTACCTCGACGTCGTGACCGACGAGCTCCGCCGGATGAAGACGGCCCGCGAGTCGCGCGGGTTCACCGCCCGCGACCCGCGCCACTGGCCCGTCGTGGCGAAGTCGGCAGGCGCCCTCTTCATCCGATCCTTCGAGCGGGGCGAGCGGGTGCACCTCGCGATGATCTCGCGCGGCTACGACGGCAGTGCACATCAGGGGGCACGACGATGACCACCCCGGTGCTCGACCTGAAGTCGGTGGCGTTCGCCTACCCCGACGGACACCAGGCCCTCTTCGGCGTCGACCTGCAAGTGCAACGCGGCGAGCGGGTCGCGGTGCTCGGTCCCAACGGCGCCGGCAAGACCACGCTCGTGCTGCACCTCAACGGCATCCTGCGGCCCGGCGCTGGCACGGTCAGCGTGTCCGGCCTGCCGGTGGTCCGCGAGAACCTGGCGGAGATCCGCCGTCGCGTCGGCATCGTCTTCCAGGACCCCGACGACCAGCTCTTCATGGGCACCGTGCGCGAGGACGTCGCATTCGGCCCCCGCAACCTCGGGGTCCGTGGCGCGGAGCTCGACCGGCAGGTGATGGCGGCTCTCGACCTGGTCGGGATGGCCGACTTCGTCGACCGGCCGCCGCACCACCTGTCCTTCGGGCAGCGACGTCGCGTGGCCGTCGCGACCGTGCTGGTGATGGAGCCGGAGATCATCGTGCTCGACGAGCCGAGCTCCAACCTCGACCCGGCCTCGCGCCGCGAGCTCGCCGACATCCTCACCGGGCTCGACGTGACGCTGATGATGGTCACCCACGACCTGCCGTACGCGCTCCAGCTGTGTCCGCGGGCGATCGTGCTGTCCGACGGGATCGTCGCCGCCGAGGGCAGCACCTTCGACATCCTCACCGACGACGCGCTGATGAAGGCGCACCGCCTCGAGCTGCCGTTCGGCTTCGATCCGCACGTCTGCTGATCGTCAGGGTCTGCGGACCCAGGTGGCCACGCCCTCGTCGAGGGCGAGGGCCGCATCGGTCTGCGCGGCGGCCTCCGGGTCGTGGGTGGCGAGCACGACCGCGGCACCCCGCGCCGCCTCCTCCCGCAGCGCCGCGATCATCAGCTCGCGGTTGCCCGCGTCGAGGTCGCTGGTCGACTCGTCGGCGAGGAGCACCCGGGGCTGCAGGGCGAAGGCGCGCGCCAGCGCCACGCGCTGCTGCTGGCCGCCCGAGAGCTGGTCGACGAGGTGCCGGCGGAACTCGGCCAGGCCGACCCGGGCCAGCTGGTCGTCCACCCGCTGCGTCGCCTCGCGCGCCGGCACGCCGAGCGCGAGCAGCGGCACCAGGATGCTCTCCTCCGCCGACAGGGTGGCGCTCAACCCGTTGCGCTGCGGCACGAGCACGACGCCCGCGCGGGCCGCGTCCTCCCGGTCGCCCAGCTCCCGGCCGTCGACCCGGACCGTTCCGGTCACGGTCGCCGCGGCCGGCCGCAGTGCGCGGGCGAGCGCCCACAGCAGCGACGACTTGCCGGCGCCCGACGGGCCGGTGACCGCCAGCAGGTGCCCGCCCGCCACGTGCAGGTCGAGAGGGCGTACGGCGAGGGTCCCGCCGTAGCCGACCGACAGGTCCGCGCAGTCCAGGTCGCTCATGCGGGGTCCTCCTCGTGGGGCTCGGCACGCAGCTCGAAGTGGTCGCCGACCTCGTGGAGGCGCACCAGCGTGCCCGGGGGCAGCCTGTCGCGCGCGTGGCCGAGCAGAGGCAGGAAGCCGTCGGCGGTCACCACGGCGTACTCCTCGCCACTGCGCCCCTCTCCCCCGATCCGGCCGTCGCGGATCGTCACGGTGCGGGGCAGCACGCGAGCGACCTCCGGGTCGTGGGTGACCAGGACGACGGTGGTGCCGTAGGTGCGGTTGACGTGGGCGAGGGCGGCCAGCACGCGGTCGCGGGCCGCGTGGTCGAGCTGGCTGGTCGGCTCGTCGCACAGCAGCAGGCCGGGTCGGGTCGACACCGCTACGGCGACCGCGGCCAGCTGGAGCAACCCGGGCGTCAGGCGACCCAGCGGCTGGTCGGCGTGCTCGGCGAGGCCGAGTCCGTCGAGCACCTCGGCCGGGTCGGGCACCGTACGACCGGCGCGGCGGGCCTGCCGCTGGGCGAAGCGCACGTTGTCGGCGGGAGTGGCGTGGGGCAGCAGGTTGCGGTCGGCCCCCTGCAGCATCAGGCCGACCTCGGTCCCCCGCAGCCGGTCGAGGTCGCGCGGCGGCGAGGTCGAGAGCTCGGCGTCGCCCACGAAGACCTTCCCGGCGCTGGGGCGGAAGATCCCCGCGAGCAGGCTCATCAGGGTCGACTTGCCCGAGCCGGACGGCCCCAGGAGGCCCACCATCTCGCCGGCGCCGACGTCGAGGTCGATGCCCGACAGCGCGGCGACGTCGTGCCCCTCGGCGTGGTAGATGTGCACCAGGCCGCGGGTGCGGATCGCGAGTCCGGCCATCAGGCGCCCTCCCTGACTCGCTCGACGTGGGCACGGCGGGCGACCACCAGTCCGGTCAGCGCCGCGGCCGCGGGCAGCAGGACGAGGCAGACCACTGCGACGGCGACGACCGCGGGCCAGGACGTGCTGACGTCGAGCACCGGCACCTCGGGGACCTCGGGGAGGAACGCCACGTCCGGCATGGCCAGAACGGCCCCGCCGATCCCGGCGAGGACGCCACCGACGACGCCGACCAGGACCGCAGGCAGCCGGGCCCAGACGCCGAGCCGACGGGTCGTGCGCCGGTCCACGCCGTTGAGCCGTAGCACGGCCAGGTCCCGGGCGCGCGTGCGCCAGCCGATGGCGGCGAGGACCAGCAGGACGAGAAGCGCCAGGAGCATGACCGCGGGGGCGACCGCGGCACCCAGCGCGAGGCTCCAGCTGGCGACGGTGTCGTCGTAGGTCCGGCGTACGTCGGCATAGCGGCGTACGTCGGCCAGGGCGAGGTCGCGCTCCTCCAGTGCCGAGCGCACGGCCGCCTCGAGGTCGGGGTCGTCCTCCATCCAGATCTCGAGGCGGCTGTCGCGGGTGATCGAGGCCCCGCGGGTGACGGCGTCGAGGTCGACGAGGGCGGAGTCGTCGGGCATAGCGGGCAGGAGGACGAGCCTGCCGGCCTCAGTGGCCGGCCGGTCGATGCCGTCGGATCCCTCCACGGTCAGCGACTCCTCGACCGGATCGGGGTGGTAGTCGGTCAGCAGGGCCGGGACTGTGGCCGGGACCCAGGCCGGGGACACCTCGATCGGGTAGAACCCACCGGCGTCGATCGCGAACCGGACGGATCCCTCCGAACCGGCCACGGGCTCGATGAGGGTGTCCTCGTCCTGCGTCGTGTTCCAGTCCGAGGCCGACGACACCCAGTCGACCGAGCGCCCGTCGACGCGCAGGTCGGAGAGCTCGAGCTCGCCGTCGATCGTCGCACCCTGCGCCGTCGCGAGCTGCAGGGCGGCCAGTCGACAGCCGTCCGCGCAGGCGTCGACCGTGCCCGACAAGCGTCGGCGCGAGCCGTCGGACGGCAGGAAGCCGAGGGTCGCTGCACGGCGTACGCCGGTGGCGGAGGTCACGACGAGGCTGAGTCGTACGTCGACCTCACTGCCGAAGATGTCGTCTGCGTTGAGCCCGTCGCTCCGCACGTCGAGCGACACGCGGCTCCCGGCGATCTCCACAGGCTGCTCCTCCGGGGGTGCGATCGCCCGCCACTCCTCGGACGTGGGTGCCTCCCTGGGGAAGAACGCGATCCGGCGGAACCCGGCCGGGTCGACGGCCAGCGTGTCGCGACCCACCAGCACGGGCGTCGCACGGCTGCCGGTCGGGTCTGCCTCGCCGAGCGCGGCCCGGACGGCGTCGAGGTCGCCGCCGGGCACCCGGGCGACGACGGGGGCGCCGGACTCGTGCCGGCCGGCGGTCGACCGGTTGCGCTCGCCGATGGCGAGGGCGTCCATCGAGAACGCCGCCAGCGCGCACGCGACAGTGACGACCACGATGACCGTGCGTCCCTCGGAGCGGCGGCCGGTCTCGAGCAGGCTGGTGCCCGACACGAGCCGCCCCCGGCCCAGCAGTCGGCGCCCGAGCGCACGCCCGACAGGACCGGCCAGATGGGCGAGCAGGAGGCCGGTGAGCAGCGCCGTGAGCGCCGGTCCGGCCAGCGCGAGGGGACCCTGGAGGCTGCCGCTGGCGAACGCCACGACGCCGGTGCCCACGCAGGCGACCACGAAGGCCTCGACCGCCCCGAACGCCCACCGCCCGGAGGCGACAGGTCCACTGCGGACCACGTCCTGCAGGGGCTCGCGCGCCGTACGGACCGCGGCGGCAAGGGTGGTCAGCACCACGGCGAGCAGCGCGAGCAGCAACGCGCCCGCGAAGCCCGGACCGGCCTCGAAGGTCGACTGGCCCGGCAGGAGGCGGCGCACGACCTCCCCGCCGGCCAGTGCCACCAGCGCCCCCGGGACCACGCCGACGAGGAGGGCGGGAAGGAGCTCGAGGAGCAGCAGGGCGGCTGCCCCGGCCGGCCCGCGACCGCGCAGTCGCGCCACGGCGACCTCCCCGCGGCGCGCCGAGGTCGCCGCCGTGAGCACGAGCCACAGCACGAAGACGGACAGCACCGCCATCGGCGCCAGCAGCAGCGGCACAGTCCGGTGGGCCTGGGCGACCTGCGCCCCCAGGGCGTCGGTCAGCTCGTCGACCCCGGTGCGGAGCTCGAGGTCCGCACCACGCAGCCCCATCGTGCGGGCGATCTCCTGGACCCCCTCCCCCAGCGCCACCAGGGAGTCGACGTCGGCGTCCGCGGTGCCCACGGGGGCGCCGGCCTGTGAGGTCTCGCCGGTCAGGGAGAGGGCGTCGACGAAGGTCTGCTCGACCGTCAGCCACGCGTCGTGGTTCGCCGAGGGCTCGAGTCCCCGCGTGATGCTCGAGATGCCGACCGTGCGCTGGCCCTGCCACCAGGCCTCGTCGAGCGGGGCGTAGGTGCCGACCACCTCCAGCGGCACGTCCAGGTCCTCGTCGATCGCGTTGCTGACCTCCAGCGCGGTGCCCGCGACGAGGTCGAAGTTGTCGACGTCGGCCTCGCTGACCAGGATCTCGCCGCTCGCCTCCGGGCAAGTGCCGCTCAGCAGGCGTACGTGCTCGCAGGCGCCGTCGCGCCACAGCAGCAGTCCCGACGGCGGGACCTCGCCGGTCGTCGGCGTGACGATGGCGGTGCGGCCGAGCACGACCGGACCGAGCTGGGCCGCCACGTCGTCGGGGATCAGTGAGGCGACCTCGCGCGGGTCGCGCGAGTCGATCGCCCCGCCCGCGAAGTCGCTGCTCTCCGACACGACGGTGACGCTCGCCTCGGCAGGTGTCGCCTGCGCCAGCAGGGTGTCGACCAGCGCCTGCTGCATCGCGCGGTCGTACACCGGCGCGAACGCTGTGCAGGCGGTGATGAGGGTGGAGATCGCGAGCAGCGCGAGCGCCTGGCCGCGACGGTGGCCCCACGCAGCCCGCCACGCGTGGCGTGCGGGCGACCAGGCGTGCGCGCGTGGGGATCCCCAGCCCCTCATGGCCACATCCTGTCGTCGTGCGGTCCGGTGAGGATAACGGGCGTTCGCCCGTGCGGGTGGGACGAGAGGACCGGCCTTCCCCCCGGCAGGTCGCAGGGCCATATGCTCGACGCGAGCCACCCTCGGGCGGCGGCCGGACGACGATCGGGAGGCACGGTGGGCGACGACATGAGCGCTCCCGTCCCGTCAGCCCCCGATCGATCAGCCTTCTCGTACTCCGTCGTCATCCCGGTCTACAACAGCCAGGACGTCGTCGGATCCACGATCGACCGCGTGGTCGAGGTCTTCGAGGCCGCCGGCCTGCGCTACCAGGTCGTGCTCGTCAACGACGGCAGCGGCGACGGGAGCTGGGACGTGATCGCCGAGCGCGCCCGCCGGTCCCCGCACGTCGTCGCCCTCGACCTGCTGCGCAACTACGGTCAGCACCACGCCAACCTGGCGGGCCTGCGCGAGTCCACCGGCGACTTCGTGATCACCATGGACGACGACCTCCAGAACCCGCCCGACCAGGTGCTGCTCCTGATCGACAAGGCGCTCGAGGGCCACGACGTCGTCTTCGGCCGCTTCGAGCGCAAGCAGGCCCGTGGCTATCGCCGCCTCGGCAGCAGGATGATCAACGTCGTCAACCGCCGGGTCTTCGAGCAGCCGCCGGGCCTCGCCGTCTCAAACTTCCGGATCCTGCGCCGTGACGTCGTGGAGCGGATCTGCGGATCCCGTACGGCGCACCCCTACATCACCGGCCAGGCGCTGATGTTCTCCAGCAGCCCCGCCGACGTGCTGGTCCGCCACGACCCGCGGGCCAGCGGCACGAGCAACTACGGCCTGCGCCGGATCGCCTCGCTGGTCCTGACGATCCTGTTCAGCTACTCGGTGTTCCCGCTGCGCGCGGCTGCGGCGCTCGGTTTCGCCGTCGCCGGGTTCAGCTTCCTGCTGGGCCTCTTCTACCTCGTCCGGTCGTTCTTCGTGGACACCGCCGTCCCCGGTTGGACAACCATCGCGGTGCTGCTCGCGGTGCTCAACGGTGTCGTCATCATGCTGCTGTCCATGCTGGGCGAGTACGTCGTCCGCACCCTCAACGCGGTCAGCGCCGTCACCACGTACCACGTGTCCGAACGGGTCTCGCAGTGACCGAGCACCCCGCGCGGCACGTGCTGCTCGTGGGCGCACAGAGGTGCGGCACGACCTATGTCGGTGCCGCCCTCGACGCCCACCCGGACATCACCCTGGCCCGGCCCTCGCGGCCCGAGCCCAAGGTGTTCTGCAACGCGGATCTCGCCGCGCGCGGGCACTCGTCGTACGACGCGACGTGGTTCGCGCACGCCGGGGACGCGCGGCTGCTCCTCGACAAGAGCACCAGCTATCTCGAGGACCCCGAGGCACCCGCCCGCGCCGCGGCCGCGTTGGGCACGCCCCACGTCGTCGTGGTGCTGCGCGACCCGGTGCAGCGCGCGCTGAGCAATTGGCGGTTCAGCACCGACCACGGGCTCGAGACCCGCGACGTCGAGGAGGCCCTGCGCGCCGACCTCGAGCGCGGGCCCAGGCAGCCCTGGGACCCGGGCACGACCTCGGTCTCGCCGTTCGCCTACGTCCGGCGCGGGAGGTACGTCGACCACCTCCCCTCGTGGATGTCGACCTTCCCGGACACGACGCACGTGCTGTTCCTGGAGGAGCTGCTGGCCGACCCGGCGGTCCTCACCGGGCTCGTCGGCGCGCTCGGCGTCGATCCCGCCCTCACCCCCGAGTCCGCGCACGAACCCGTCAACGAGAGTTCAGGCAGCCGACCTGTATTAGGAGAGGCGTTGCGGGGCACTCTGGAGGAGTACTTCGAGCCAGGCAACGCCGCGCTGGCCGACCTCCTTGGAAGGAAGCTGCCCTGGTGACCGAGCTCCCCGACGTCCCGTTCAACCTCCCCTCCGTGGAGGGGCGCGAGCTCGACTACGTCCAGGACGCCGTCCGTGGCGGGCACCTGGCCTCGGGCGGGGACTTCACCCGGCGGACCGCCGAGCTGCTCGCGGCCGAGACGGGGGCGGCCGAGGTGCTGATGACCACCTCCTGCACGGCCGCGCTCGAGCTCTCGGCGATGCTGCTCGAGCTGCAGGACGGTGACACGGTGATCGTGCCGTCCTTCACCTTCACCAGCACGGGACTCGCGTACGCGCGCCAGGGCGCCGGCCTCGTCTTCTGCGACATCGAGCCGGTGACCCTCGGCCTCGACCCGGCGCACCTCGCGACGCTCCTCGACGAGCACGTCCGTGCGGTCGTGATCGTGCACTACGCCGGCATCGCCTGCGACGTCGAGGGGATCCGCGCGGTGCTGGAGCAGTGGCCCGACGTACGCCTCGTGGAGGACAACGCCCACGGGCTCTTCGGCACGTGGCGCGACCAGCCGCTCGGCAGCCTGGGCCGCTACGCGACGCTCAGCTTCCACGAGACCAAGAACTTCGTGTGCGGCGAGGGCGGCGCGCTGCTGCTCAACGACCCCGAGGACGTCGACCGCGCGCGGGTGCTCTACGACAAGGGCACCAACCGCCACGCGTTCATGCTCGGCCAGGTCGACAAGTACACCTGGAAGGACACCGGGTCCTCGTTCGGCCTCTCCGACGTGCTCGCGGCCTACCTCCTCGCGCAGCTCGAGATGCGCGAGGTGATCCAGGGCAAGCGTCGCGCCCTCGTCACGCACTACACGGCCGCGCTGGCGCCGTACGCCGACGAGCTCGGCTTCGATCTGATGCGCATGCCGGCGGACCGCGGGTCCGCGCACCACATGTTCTACGTGCTGCTGGACGAGCACGACCGCCGCAACGACGTGCTCGAGCTGATGCGGAAGTCCGGCGTGCAGGCGACCTTCCACTACCAGCCGCTGGACGCCTCCGACGCCGGCCGCTCCTTCGCCGTGCGCGAGACGGAGTGCCCGGTCTCGCGCGACATCAGCGGCCGGCTGCTGCGCCTGCCGTTCTGGAACAACCTGACCGGTCCCGACCTCGACCGGGTGACGACGTCGTTCCTCGAGGCCTCGTCGGCGACCCTCGAGAACCGTTGACACAGCCGGTGGGCAGAGGCGGAGCAGGCGCACCGGTCCAGCCGGGCTCGTCCTCGCTGCGCCGGCAGGGCTACTGGTGGCACCGCGCCCGCGCCGACCTGCTGGGCGTGGTGATGCGACCCCACCTCGGCACGCCGCGGCGCACCCTCGACGTCGGCAGCGCGGACGCCCCCAGCGTGGGCTGGATGGCGGGCGAGCAGCAGCACGTCAGCCTCGACCTGCTGCCCGAGGGGCTGGTGCCCGGGCAGGGCGTGTGCGGGTCGGCGACCGACCTGCCGTTCGCCGACGAGACGTTCGACGTGGTCTCCGCCTTCGACGTCGTGGAGCACTGCGCCGACGACGCGCGCGCGATCGCCGAGCTGGCCCGGGTGCTCACTCCTGATGGCCGGATGCTGCTGTCCGTCCCGGCCTACCAGTGGGCGTGGTCGGACCACGACGTCCAGGCCGGCCACCACCGCCGCTACACGAGGCCGGCGCTGACCCGCCTGGTCGAGGACGGCGGGATGCGCGTGGTGCGCGCGACGTACGCCTTCAGCGGCGTCTTCCCGCTCTTCGTCGCTGAGCGGCTGAAGAGGCGCGTCGCTCCCCCGCCGCCGGGCGACACGCGGCTCCCCCAGGTCTCCGCCCGGGTCGACCGGGTGCTGATGGGCCTCTGTGCCGCCGACGCCCGCGTGCTGCGGCGCCGCGACCTGCCCTACGGCTCGTCGGTGCTCCTGGTCGCGGTCAAGCCCGCTGGGCCCGACCGAGCCTGAGCGAGCCCCACGCGACGACCGCCAGCGCGACGGTGGCGGCGACCTCGGCGGCCAGGAAGGTCACCGACGTACGGGTCACCGCGGAGGAACCGGCGAGCAGGACCAGGGCGATGGCCCCGACGCCGACGGCTGCGGCCCACGCGAACGCCACCCGGAGGGGCCGGTCGCCGGCGAGCGCGGCGACCATCAGCACGACGTTGGCGACCGCGAGCGTGGAGCCTGCGGCGAGCACCGCGGCGACGGCCGAGGTGACGTCGACGGTGCTGCCGAAGACCAGCCGCAGCAGCCACGGGCCGAGCACGGCGCCGAACGCGCCCGCCAGCGGCACGGCGACGACGGTCACGACGGCCAGGCCGCGGGCCAGCGAGCGGAGCCGGTCGACGGCGCCCGCGACGACGTACGTCGTGACGCGCTCGGTCAGCTGGGGCAGCGTCCCCAGCACGACCATGTACGGCGCGCGGAACAGCGCGAGCGCGGCGAACATCGCCGTGACCTCGGCCGGCGAGCCGCCCAGGAGCGCGAGCAGCACGGGTCCGCCCGTGAGGACGGCCTGCGCGACGACCTGCCCGGTCGCGGCGCCGCCGAGGAACGTCAGCGCTCCACCGTCGCTCCCGCCCCCCTCGGAGAGCCGCCAGGCGGACGGCCACACCGCGACCAGCCCGCCGGCGACGAGGGCCAGCCCGTGGACCTCGGGGTGGTGGATGCCGGCCAGCAGCAGGACCGCGACGAGCACGCACCGGAGGGCGTTCTCGGCGACCAGGCTGCAAGCCACGGCGACGAAGCGCCCGCGGCCGGCGAGCCCGCCGCGGACCACGCCCACGGCTGCCGTGGCCAGGGTGACGAGCACGACCAGCACCGGGAACCACGCGTCGTCGCGGTGGAACAGGCGATCGCGCAACAGCCAGGCGACCACGCCCAGCGCGAGCGCGACGGCGACCACGAGCCCGGCGACGCGCGCGGCTGCGCTGCGCACGGCGCCCTCCTGACCGGCGACGATGCTGCGGGTGATCCAGTGCTGCAGGGGGAACGTGAGGGCCGCGGCCGCGAAGGTCCACTGCGTCCACAGGACCGAGACCGGGGCGGCCGCCTCGGCGCCGAGCCCGCGCGTGAACAGGGCGAACAGCACGTAGGCCAGCAGCCCGCTGACGACGGAGCCGGCCGCGAGCACGGCGGGAGCCCGGCGCGAACCGGTCATCCGGCGTCGTCCTCCAGCAGGGCGAAGGGGTCGCCCGGGTCGTAGCCGGCGGCGGTGCGCAGCCGCTCGATCGTGTCCTCGCCGAGGTCAGCGCGGGCGTACCACTCCCACAGCGGCGCGCGACCGATGAAGACGTACTCCGGCATGAGCGCCCTGCGCCAGCGCAGCGAGGTGGTCTCGCCGACGGAGACGAGGTCCGGCCCGTCTCCGACGAGATCGGCCTCGAAGCCGACGCGCCCGCCGGGCCAGGTGTCGTCCAGGTAGTCCTGCAGGCCGCTGCGGAACATCTGGTGGCGCGTCGGGTTCGTGCGCCCGGTCAGCACGAGCGGCTGCGGCGCCTCGATGGACGTGATCGTCGCGCCCTCCGGCAGCTCGGCGAGGACGGCCGCCGTCGCCTCCCGTTGCGCGTCGAGCGTGTGGTCCCTCGTCGACACCGCGTAGACGAGCGCGAGCACGACACAGGCCCCGGCCAGCACGGTCGCGACCACCCACTGCGGGCGCGGTGCGAGACGGCGTACGACCACCGCGAAGGCGGCGCCGAGGCCGACCACCGCGAAGGGCAAAACCGGGAACAGGTCGGGCCAGGCGTCGTACTCCTTCAGCGTCCAGGCGAGCCCCGCCGCCAGCCCGGCCGTCATCGCCGGCAGCACGCGCAGCGCCGGGAACGCCCGGCGGGCGGGCGGCACGACCGCGGCGAGGGTGACCAGGACCAGGGCGACGACGCCCGCGAGCATCAGCCACACGGTGACGCCGTACGCCTCCTGGAGGTCCAGCCACACCCGGTCGAGGTCGTCGGTCAGCGGGTCGGGCACGGTGTAGCGGCGGTTGATGACGTAGAAGCCGTCGACGGCTGCGCGCAGCGAGCCGACCAGTGCGAACCAGGTGCCGAGGGCCGCCACCGGGAGGAGGCCGCCCAGCGCGACGCGGACAGAGGCGCGGATCCGACCGGTCTCCGCGACGAGCAGCACGCCCACAGCGACGGCGGCGAACGTGCTGAAGAACGCGGTCTGCAGGCACAGCGTGGCCAGGCTGGTGCAGACCCCGGCGGTGAACCACCGGCGGCGGGTGACGGCCCACAGTGCGAGGACCACGAAGAGCGTCATCGGCGTCTTCTCGCGCGGACCGTTGGATGCGTACTGGATGAAGCCGTGGAAGGCGAGCATCCCGCCCGCCGAGACGAGGCCGGCGGCCCGGGAGGCGAAGAGGTCGCGACCCAGCGCGTACGTCGCGCACACCGCGGCGGTGGCGATCAGCATGAAGAGGACCCGCATCGTCAGGAGGTCGTCGAACCCGCCGAGCCGCGCGAGCAGGGCCCCGATCCCGGGGATCGCGTGCGCGAGCGGGCCGGCCCGGTTGAGGATGCCGAGATAGGGAGGCACACCGTCCGCGACCTGCTGGCCGGCGTAGCTGTAGACGCCGAGGTCGCGGGTCAGCGCACCGTGGAAGCCGTGCGCGACGTAGACGACGACGCACGCGATCGCAACGACAGGGACGAGGCGGTCACGACGGATCACCTCAGGCACGCAGTCACCCTACGGAAAAAACTTCTAGGGTCGATGTCGAAGGCGTCCGCCGCCGTTCGACGTACGTGCGAAAGAGCAACCCACACCCACCAGCAGGAGCGATCACAATGCCGCGTTTCATGGGATTCGTCAGGATGGAAGAGAACATCGGGGAGCCCCCGCAGTCGCTGTTCGGAGCGATGGACGCCTACATCGGCGAGCGCGCCGCCAGCGGCGTGTTCATCGACGGGGGCGGGCTCTACGGCACCGAGGACGCCGTGAACTTCGTCGTCCGCAAGGGCGAGGTGACCCGCGTCGACGGGCCCTACGCCGAGGCCAAGGAGGTCGTCGGCGGGTGGTCGCTCCTCGAGTACGCCACGCTCGAGGACGCCGTCGCCGACCAGGAGGAGTTCGCCCGGCTGCACGCCGAGCACTGGCCCGAGGTCACCGTCGTCGCGACCCTGCGCCAGATCTCCGGTGGCCCGGACGCGCCCGAGGCCTGATCTACGCTGGCCGCGTGCCGGCAGAGACCACCACTGACCAGTTCACGGAGGCAGTCCACGCCGCGTGGCGGGCCGACTCGGCCCGCCTCGTCGGCGCCCTCACGCGGATGACCCGCGACGTGGAGCTGGCCGCCGACCTCGCACAGGACGCCCTGGTCGCCGCGCTGGAGCAGTGGCCCGTCTCGGGAGTCCCCGAGAACCCCACCGCGTGGTTGATGACCGCGGCCAAGCGCCGCGGCATCGATCACTTCCGCCGCGCCGACAACCTGCGCCGCAAGGTCGCCGAGCTCGAGGGCTCTGCCAGAGGAGAGGAGGCGGACGTGCCCGATCTCGAGAGCCAGGTCGACCACATCGAGGACGACGTCCTGCGCCTGGTCTTCCTGTCCTGTCACCCCTCGCTGACGCCCGACTCGCGGGCTGCCCTGACACTGCGACTGGTCGGCGGGCTGACGACCGGTGAGATCGCGCGCGGCTTCCTGACGACCGAGTCGACCATGGGCCAGCGCATCTCCCGGGCCAAGAAGACGCTCGCCACCGCCGGCGCGACGTTCGAGCTGCCGACCGGAGCCGAACGCACGGAGCGTCTCGACGACGTGATGGCCGTCATCTACCTGATCTTCAACGAGGGCTACACCGCCACCGCGGGCGACGACTGGATGCGCCCCGACCTCGCCGCCGAGGCGACGCGGCTGGCCCGGATGCTCGCCGCGCTCGCGCCCGAGGAGCCGGAGGTGCTCGGCCTCCAGGCGCTGCTCGAGCTGCAGGGCTCGCGGACAGCGGCACGCGTGTCCGCGTCGGGCTCCCCCGTGCTGCTCGAGGAGCAGGACCGGACGCTGTGGGACGAGCTGATGATCCGCCGCGGGCTCGCAGCCCTGTCGCGCGCGTCGGAGCTCGCCGCGCGTGGGACACCGGTCGGGACGTACTTCCTCCAGTCCTCCATCGCCGCCGAGCACGCCCGCGCTCCTCGCGCGGAGGACACCGACTGGCAGCGCATCGCTGCGTTGTACGACGTGCTCGCACAGGCCGCGCCCGGCCCGGTCGTCGAGGTGAACCGCGCCGTCGCCCACGGTCGGGCGTACGGCTCCGAGGCCGGGCTCGCCGTGCTGTCCGCGGTCGACCCGGCCTCGCTCGGCGAGTCGCCACTCGTGCCGAGCGTGCGCGGGGACCTGCTGGAGCGCGCCGGCGAGCATGCGGAGGCCGCCGCTGCCTTCGGTGACGCGGCGACACTCACCCGCAACGAGGGCGAGCGGGCGGTACTCCTGCGGCGCGCGGAGGACAACGCGTCGAGGTCATGACCGCAGATTGTCCGCAATCCCGGTGAGGATGGAGCCATGACGACCTACTCCGGCACGGACGAGTTCGAGGGTGCGACCTTCAGCAAGGCGAGCTTCAAGGGCGCCATGCTGCGCTACTCCGACGTCAGCGGCGTGACGATGCGCAGCGTCGACGTCGACGGTCTCGACATCGACAGCCAAGACCTCTTCTTCGGCACGCTCCTCGTCAACGGGGTCGACGTCGTGCCCCTCGTCGACGCCGAGCTCAACCGGCAGTTCCCCGGCCGCGAGCTGCAGAAGGCCGAGACGCCCGAGGGGCTGCGTGAGGCGTGGGTCGCCGTGCAGGCGGCGTGGCAGGACACGGTCGCAGGTACGCCGCCCGAGCTGAGGGACGCCCACGTCGAGGACGAGTGGTCGCTCGCCCAGACCCTGCGCCACCTCGTGCTGGCCACCGATGCGTGGCTGCGCGGCGCGATCCAGGGGATCGAGCAGCCGTTCCACGAGATCGGCCAGATCTTCACCGGCGCCGCCGAGATGGGCTTCGACATGTCGATCTTCCGCACCGACGAGCCGACGTGGGACGAGATCCTGGTGGTGCGGGCCCAGCGACAGGAGCTGGTGACCGACTTCCTCGCGACGGCCACGCCCGAGCTGCTCGCTAAAGAGCGTGACAACCCCTGGGGCGGCGGCGACTGGCACCCCACCGTCGGCGACTGCCTCCGGGTGATCCTCGAGGAGGAGTGGGCGCACCTGCGCTACGTACGACGCGACCTGGCTCTGCTGGCGTCGCCGTCATGACGGGACGGGCACATCCGGGGGTCGACGCGTACATCGCCCAGCTGCCCGAGTGGCAGCAGTCGATCTGCCGACAGCTGCGCGAGCTGATCCGGGCGACCGATCCCGACATCGAGGAGACGATCAAGCGCACCGTCCAGCCCTACTTCGTCCTCCAGGGCAACGTCTGCGCGCTCCTCGCGACGAAGGACCACATCAACCTCTTCCTGTACGACCCGACGGTCAGCGATCCGCACGGCATCATCAACCAGGGCCACGGCAACGCCACCGGTCGGACCATCCAGGTGTACGAGCACGACGCGATCAACCGGGACGCGGTGATCGGCATCCTGACCGAGATCGTCGCGCACAACCGGCAGGGTGGCTGGCGCCGGCTCAGCGGTTCGTGAACGGCGAGGGTGCCGGTCGGGACGTCGTACGGATGGCGCCACCGGATGCCCTGTCCGTATGACGTCACGGTCTAGGACGTCGCGGTGGCTCCGGGCGAGGCAGTCTCCAGCCGCTTGCTGAGCAGGGAGGCGATCCGAGCCGCCAGCTTCCCTGACTTCTCGGCACCGGCGAACACGTAGGCCGCAGTCATCACGTCGCCCCTCGTCTGGTAGATGAGAGCGCCGGGGAAGCTGCGCCCGTTCCTGTTGCTGGGTGTGATGGTCACTCGCACGGCGACAGCCCCGTCCTGCCAGTCCGCCTCCTGCGGCAGCTCCTCGTACCGGAACTTCAGGTCGAGCTGCCCTTCCACGCTGGAGTTGACGAAGCCCCGGGGGCAGTTGGCGATCGCGCTGCGGAGCTCGGCCATCGCCTGATCCGCACCGCCGGGCTCGTACGCAACAGTCTCGGTCGAGATCGAGTCGCCGTTGCGTGCCCCAAAGGCCACCTGGTGCCGCGCCGTCCGAAGGGCCTCGCTCGGGAAGGTCCCACCGCAGACGTCCAGGGTGACGTAGCCGTCGACCAGGTCTCCCTTCTCCCCGAACTGGTTCGTGGTCCCGAAGCCGCGGGGAAGGTCCTCTGGCCGCACCTCGACAGCGAGCGTCACCTCGGCGTCGGTCGCCTGCTCCGGCTCCGGCTCCGGCTCTGACGTCTGGCTGGCCGTCACCGGCCGGTCGGTGGTGGCGTCGTCGCTGTCAGAGCTGCATCCCGAGAGAGCGACGAGAAGCATGCACGTGCACGCGCCGACAGCGCGCAGGAGGTGTCGAGTCACTTCTCGAGGGTGCCATCCGCACACCGTTGCCGTTCACGTTTCGGCGGCACCTGCCGCGACGTCATCGGCTCGAGGCGTGCCAGAGCGACGTGGGGCAGGATGTCCGGCGTGGAGACGTCGTACGCCTGCCCCGTCTGCGGGACCGTCCACGTCCACCAGTCCGACCGCTACCGCAACCACGTCTGCCGCGAGTGCGAGAAGCGCGCTCGCTGCGTCGCCCACGACCGCGGCGTGCTCGGCTACAACACCTCGCCGATGGGCGGCGGGTTCGCGGCCCGGCACGGCGACCGCAGCGACGACCAGTGCGACCAGGTCACCCGCGACGGCAGGGTGCTCGTCGACGGCTCCGAGTTCCGGATGCGGGAGGCCTACATGGGCGGCATCGTCGTCCACACACCGTGAGCCAGGGCGTCGAGAGCACCACCGACGAGGCGAAGGCTCGCGCGATCGATGAGCTCGACCGGATCAACCGCCTGCTGGCCGAGCCGGCCTGAGACGCCGAGCGGTCAGCTCCCGGTCTCCCACACGCGCACCCAGTCGACGTACATGTGCTGGGGCAGGTGCCGTCCCTTGATCTTGGGGATCTCGTAGTCCGCCGCGATCAGGCTCAGGATCGGGAACTGCCGCTCGGCCGAGACGTTGCCGGTCATCCGCGTCGTCTCCCTGCCGTCGATGCGGAAGACCATCGTGCGCGGCGTCCACTCGACCGAGAACACGTGGTAGTTCTTCGACCAGCCGTCGCGCCTGCTTGCGAGGTACGACGCCGAGCTCGGGATCCAGCCCCCGGAGGAGACCCGGCGGCGGCCGTCGTAGCGGTGGGTGAACGTCGCGAGGCCGCCCTGCGGGTGGTGGTTGCCGAAGTACTCCACGACGTCGATCTCGCTCCCGAGGGCGCCGGGATACATCCCGGCCGTCGGCTGGAGCCAGAAGGCGCCGTGCTGCCCGCGCAGCCGGTGGAACTTCACCCGCGCCGCCGCGAAGCCGTAGCGGAAGCCGAACTCGCCCTGGGTGCCGACGTGCCCGTTGAGGCGGTAGGCGTAGCGACCCGAGACCGCATCACGCCCGCCGATCCGGCACTTCGTCGTGGCGTCCGGGTCCACGATGACGCTCAGCCGCAGCGCCCCTCGCTCGACGATTGCGGCCCGCGGGTCGCCCTTCGAGCAGGAGCGGCGGTTGGAGTGCACGTAGTCGCGGCCGCGGTGGTGCCACACCGGACGCAGCTCGGACCCGGCGAACTCGTCGGTCCACGTCGGCTGCAGCCAGCGCTCGGTGCTCACCGGATCGCTCGCCAGCGCGGCCAGGCCGCCCCAGGCCCGCAGCTTCACGCGGTACGTCAGGGGCTCCCCAGCTAGGGCTGCGGCCGAGGCGAACTGCGCGCGACCACGCGCGTCCTGCCGGGCCGTCGCCACAGCGCCCCAGGACGACCCCTGCTGCACCTGCAGCTGGACCGGACGCCCGACGCGCACCGGCCGCATCCTGGCGGTCATCCCGGCCCTCGCGGCGTCGGCGTCGGCGACCGACCCACCGTGCTGCACGATCTGCGGCAGGGCCTCCAGCCTCACCCGCTGCCGGGCAGTGACGCGCACCGAGACGCTCGCCGGCTCGACGGCGGGCTCGGACGAGTCGTCCGACGAGGCGGCCGACGTCGGCGACGACCACCCGAAGGGCGCGGCGACCAGGGCGATCAGGAGGACGCCGGTCGCGGCGGCACGATGAGCTGGCATGCGTCTGGGACGCCGCCCGGACCCGATTGGTTGTGACTAGTGCGTGACCCTCGAGGTGAGGAGGCGCAGGGTGGACTGGAGCTCGTCGAACTCCCGCTCGCCGAGGCCGAGCCGGTCCTTCATGTCGCAGTGGATCCGCTCGGCGTGCTCACGCAGCGACTCCCCCTTGGTCGCCAGCGAGACGACGACGTAGCGCTCGTCGGCGTTGTCGCGGCGACGCTCGACCAGGCTGAGTGCCTCCATCCGCTTGAGCAGGGGCGTGAGGGTGCCGTGGTCCAGGCGCAGGTGGGAGGCGAGCTCGCGCACCGTGCGGCTCTGGTGCTCCCACAGCACGATCAGCACGAGGTACTGCGGATAGGTGAGTCCCAGTTCCGTCAGCACCGGCCGGTAGGCCGCCGTGACCGCCCGCGACGCTGCGTACAGGTCGAAGCACAGCTGCTCCGCGAGCAGCGGGGCCTTGATCAACTCCATAGCGCCACATTCTGCCCGAAGAACCGATACGTTGTGCACTATTGGGTTGTGCGCAAGGCACAATGCCGCAGATGGCGTCTGGGAGGGCACCTGTGGCTTTACGCGCAGTTTCCGGGGACGAGCGACGGCACGACGAGCTGGAGCACCTGCTGGTCCGTTCCGGGCGGGGTGACGTCGACGCGTTCACCGAGCTGTACGACCACCTCGCGCCGCGGGTCTTCGGGCTGGTCACGAGGCTGGTCCCGGACCCGGCCGCCTCCGAGGCGATCACCTGCGAGGCCTTCGTCGACGCGTGGCGGCGCTCGGCGTCGTACGACCCCGAGCGCTGCAGCGCCACGGCCTGGGTGCTCGTGGTCGCGCACCGACTCGCGGTGCGAGCCGCACGCGCCTAGCCGTCGTCCGGCTGCCGCGATGAGAGGAAGCGGCTCCGCGACGGGTAAATTCGCGCGATGCCCGACGCCCGCCCCCGCCGTACCTTCGCCGTCATCAGCCACCCCGACGCCGGGAAGTCGACGCTGACCGAGGCGCTGGCCCTCCACGCGCGGGTGATCACCGAGGCAGGGGCCGTCCACGGCAAGGGCGATCGGCGCGCCACGGTGTCGGACTGGATGGCGATGGAGAAGGCCCGCGGCATCTCGATCACGTCGGCCGCGCTGCAGTTCGTCTACCGCGACCACGTGATCAACCTCGTCGACACGCCCGGCCACAGCGACTTCTCCGAGGACACCTACCGCGTGCTGTCCGCGGTCGACTCGGCCGTGATGCTGGTCGATGCCGGCAAGGGGCTCGAGCCGCAGACCCTCAAGCTGTTCAAGGTCTGTGCGCTGCGCGGCATCCCCGTCATGACGGTCATCAACAAGTGGGACCGCCCCGGCCTCTCCGCGCTCGAGCTGATGGACCTCATCCAGGCCAAGATCGGGCTGCGGCCCACCCCCCTCACCTGGCCGGTCGGCGAGGCCGGCGACTTCCGCGGCGTCCTCGACCGCCGCACCGGCGAGTTCGTGAAGTACACCCGCACCGCCGGCGGCGCCACTCGCGCGCCCGAGCGACGCATGGCCTCCGACGAGGTCGAGGAGGCCGACGCCCACATGTGGGCCGA
The DNA here is from genome assembly GCF_004137345.1 of Nocardioides zhouii. Taxonomy (GTDB): domain Bacteria; phylum Actinomycetota; class Actinomycetes; order Propionibacteriales; family Nocardioidaceae; genus Nocardioides; species Nocardioides zhouii. Next base: position 7,627 of record NZ_SDWV01000017.1, on the reverse strand, counting down.
CGCCGTCGAGGAGCACGAGCTGCTGACCCTCGACGAGGCCGACCACGACCAGGCGCGCTTCCTCGCGGGCGAGACGACGCCGGTCATGTTCGCCTCGGCGCTGCAGAACTTCGGTGTCGCTCAGCTGCTCGACCTGCTCCTCGACATCGCCCCCGACCCCAGCCCGACCGAGGGCATTGACGGGTCGGTGCGCGAGGTGGCCGACGACTTCAGCGCGTTCGTCTTCAAGGTGCAGTCCGGGATGAACAACCAGCACCGCGACCGGCTCGCCTACGCCCGCGTCGTCTCCGGCACCTTCGAGCGCGGCATGGTCGTCACCCACGCGACGACTGGGCGGCCCTTCGCGACGAAGTTCGCGCAGGCCGTGTTCGGTCGCGAGACGACGTCGGTGGAGACCGCCGAGCCCGGCGACATCGTCGGCTTCGTCAACGCGCAGTCGCTGCGGGTCGGCGACACCGTGTACGTCGGTGACGCGATCGAGTACCCGCCGGTCCCGAGCTTCGCTCCCGAGCACTTCGTCACCGCCAGCGCGGGCGACATCAGCCGCTACAAGCAGTTCCGCCGCGGCATCGAGCAGCTCGACCAGGAGGGCGTGGTGCAGGTGCTGCGCTCCGACCTCCGCGGCGACCAGAACCCCGTCCTCGCCGCGGTCGGACCGATGCAGTTCGAGGTCGTCGAGGACCGGATGACCAACGAGTTCAACTCCCCCATCCGCTTCTCCCGCCTCGACTACCAGGTCGCCCGGCGTACGGACTCCGCCGGATCCGCGGCCCTGGCCGGGATGCGCGGCGTCGAGGTGCTCGAGCGCAGCGACGGCACCCACCTGGCGCTCTTCGTCGACCAGTGGCGCGCCATGGTCACGGCCCGCGACAACCCGGAGATCATGCTCGAGGCGCTGCCCGCCGGCGGCAGCTGAGCCTCCCTCCGCACAGCCGCCGGGGTAGGCCCGGAGCATCTCCGGGCGTGGGATAACAGAGGCATGGAGCCCATCCCCGAGACCCTGCAGGCACTGGACGAGCTCGACGCCGTGCACGACGAGACGTCGCTCCTCGACCAGCTGCGTTCCACCGCCGATCGGGCCCGAGAGGTCGTGCCCGGCATCGTCGGCGTCAGCGTCGCCTCGCGGGAGGAGGGCATCACCTTCACCCTCGTCGCGACCGATGAGGAGATCGCCGTGCTCGACGCGGTGCAGTACGTCGCCAGCGGTCCGTGCGTCGACGCGATGGACCTGGGCCACGGCATCGCGACCTCACCCGAGGGCCTGCTGAGCGAGTCGCGCTGGCAGGACTTCGCCCGGGCTAGTGCCGCGGCCGGTGTGCACAGCACCCTGACCCTTCCGGTCATCGAGGACGACCGGATCCGGGCCACCGTCAACCTCTACGGGCAGGCCGAGGACACCTTCGTCGACAGGCACGAGGTCCTCGCCGGGATCTTCGGGGCGTGGGCGCCCGGCGCGGTGGCCAACGCCGACATGTCGTTCGCGACGCGGGCGGCCGCGGAGCAGGCCCCCCAGCGGCTCAAGCAGGCCGCCCTGGTGGACACGGCGACCGGCATCCTCGCCGCCAGGCGCAAGACCTCCGTCGCGCAGGCGCGCGACCACCTCGACGGCGCTGCTCGCCGCGCCGGCATCCCCGTCGAGCTGGTCGCTGCGGTCGTGGTCGAGCTTCACCACGTGGAGTGACCGGCGCGGGAGCCTCACTCGGTGAGGCGCTCGGGCAGGTCGGGGCGCGCGGCGTAGTCGCTCGCCTCGGACACCCACCACGCCTCCGCGGTCGACAGGTGCGTCGGCACCTCGAGCGTGCCGGCACAGATCGACCAGGTCCCGGGCGAGTCCTCGCTGCGCCAGAACAGCGACGAGCCGCACGCGCGGCAGAAGGCGTACGCCGCTCCCGACACCGCGAACCACGTCAGGTCCCCCCTCGCGTCGACCACCTCGAGGTCGTCGACGGCGGCAGCGGTCACGGCCACGTGGTGGCCGGTGAACCGCCGGCAGCGCGCGCAATGGCAGTTGACCACCGGCCGCAGGTCGCCGCGGACGACGTACGCCACTGCTCCGCACAGACTGCGCCCTCGGGCCGGCTCGTCGTGGGTACTCATGCCCCGATCCTCCTCCGACTGCTCGCCGCGTAGGCTCGAGAAGTGACCCAGGCACCGACCACGACCGCGCTCGGCACCCAGTTCGCCACCGAGCTGGCCGACCTGGCCCTGCCGTGGCAGGCCGCGGACACCCCGGAGCCGCGACTGCTCGTGCTGAACGAGTCGCTGGCCGCCGACCTCGGCCTCGATGCCGACTGGCTGCGCGGACCCGAGGGCATCGGGCTGCTCGCCGGCACCGTGGTCCCCGAGGGCGCGACGCCCGTGGCCCAGGCGTACGCCGGCCACCAGTTCGGCGGCTACTCCCCCCGCCTCGGCGACGGGCGTGCGCTGCTGATGGGCGAGCTGGTCGACGGCTCTGGTCGGGTCCGCGACCTGCATCTCAAGGGCTCGGGGCGTACGCCGTTCTCGCGCGGCGGCGACGGCTTCGCGGCGGTCGGTCCGATGCTCCGCGAGTACGTCATGAGCGAGGCGATGCACGCGCTCGGCATCCCGACGACCCGGTCGCTCGGCGTGGTCGCGACGGGGCGCGACGTGCGGCGCGAGACCGTGCTGCCGGGGGCGGTGCTCGCGCGCGTGGCGAGCAGCCACCTGCGGGTCGGCACCTTCCAGTACGCCCGGTCCACCGACGATCTCGACCTGCTGCGCCGCCTGGCCGACCACGCCATCGCGCGCCATCACCCGGAGGCCGCCGACGCGGACGCGCCCTACCTCGCTCTCTTCGAGGCCGTCATGCGCGCCCAGGCCGCGCTGGTGGCCCAGTGGATGCTCGTCGGCTTCATCCACGGCGTGATGAATACCGACAACACGACGATCTCCGGCGAGACCATCGACTACGGCCCGTGCGCCTTCCTCGACGCCTTCGACCCGACCACGGTCTTCAGCTCGATCGACGAGCAGGGCCGCTACGCCTACGGCAACCAGCCGATCGTCATGGAGTGGAACCTGGCGCGATTCGCCGAGTCGCTGCTCCCGCTGCTGGCCGACGACGAGGGCGTCGCCGTTGCCCTCGCGAGCGCCTCGCTCGGCACCTTCCGCGACCACTACACCGCCGCCTGGTCGGCCAGCATGCGCGCCAAGCTCGGCCTGGCCAACGACGTGGACGATGCCACGGCGCGGACCCTCGTCAACGACCTCGCCGTCCTGATGACGGCCGACCACCCCGACCACACCTCGTTCTTCCGGGCGCTCGGCTCGGCCGCCCGCGGCGACGCGGAGCCCGCGCGCGGGATGTTCCTCGACCTGGCCGGCTTCGACGCCTGGACCGGGCGCTGGCTCGCCCTCTCCCCCGACGCCGACGCGATGGACCGGGTCAACCCGGCGTACGTCCCTCGCAACCACCTCGTCGAGGAGGCGTTGGCTGCGGCGACCGCAGGCGACCTCGCTCCGTTCGAGCGGCTCCTCGACGTGCTCGCCGCGCCCTTCGACGTACGCCCCGGCCTCGAGCGCTACGCCGACCCGGCTCCCGACTCCTTCGCGGGCTACCAGACCTTCTGCGGCACGTAGGTCGGTCGCGGTCCACGCGTCATTGTTGCACCGCTGATGCACTATGGTGCACTCATGGACGAGACCGCCACCGCACTTGCGGCCGCAATCGGCGCCAGGGTGCGCTCCGAGCGCCAGGCCCGCACGTGGACCCTCGACCAGGTCGCGGACAGGTCTGGCGTGAGCAGGCGCATGCTCATCAACGTCGAGCAGGGCACCGCGAACCCGAGCGTCAACACCCTCCTGCGGCTCAGCGACGCACTCGGCATCGGACTTCAGGCGTTGGTCGCGGTCCCGCAGGCCGAGCCGTTCGAGGTGATCCGCGCCGGCAGCGCGCCGGCCCTCTGGACCGGGAAGGGTGGCGGCCGTGGCGTGTTGCTGGCGGGTACGACGCCTCCGGACATCCTCGAGCTGTGGGACTGGACGCTGGCGCCGGGCGACCGGCACGACAGCGAGGCGCACGTGCACGGAACGAAGGAGATCCTGCAGGTCCGAGAGGGCACGGTGCGCGTCACGGTAGGCGACCAGACCGAAGTGCTCGAGGTCGACGACGCCATCTCGTTCGACAGCGACGCACCCCACTCGTACGCCAACGACGGCAGCGAGGTGGCCCGGTTCTCCCTGACGGTGTTCGAGCCCGGCGTCGGCACAGCCACGACCACCGAGGCCAGCCATGACTGACCTCGGCGCGTCTCTCGCCCGCCGGCCCATCGCCTGTGCATCACACAGCCCGACCCCAGGAGACCGCCGGTGATCTGCTGCCAATTCATCTTCAAGCCCGGTACCTACGACGACGAGTTCCACCGCCTCGACTCGGAGATCGACGACTACGCCCGCAGCCTGCCCGGCTTCGACCGTGTCGAGAAGTGGCTCTCTCCCGGGGGTGACGTCGTCAATGCCATGTACTACTTCGCCGACCGGCAGTCGGTCGCGATGCTCGGCCGGATCCCGCAACACCGTGAGGCCAAGGGACAGGTCGCCCGCTGGTACGACGGCTACCGCATAGTTGTCTCCGACGTCCGTGCCACCTACGGCGACGGCCGCCTCCCCGCTCCGGCTGGGGCCTCCCACGTCGCCGACGACCAGGAGGACGTGTCAAGACCGCCACGCACACGGCTCGACCGGACAAGCACGACTTCGACACCCTCACCGGCAACACCTGGTCGGTCCACGGAGGCAACCACGCCGACGAGACGACCGGCGCCATCCGCACCCCCATCGTGATGGCGAACTCCTACCGGCTCCCGGAGGACCCCAGCGACATCGACGACCCCGGCTACCGCGGCCTGGTGTACACGCGCGAACACGGCGCCAACCAGCGCGGCCTGGAGGAGAAGCTGGCCAAGCTCGACCACGGTGAGGCCGCCGCCGTGTTCGGGACCGGCATGGCCGCCCTGCACGCCGCGTTCTTCACCACCCTCAACCCCGGCGACCATGCCATCGTGTCCAACGTCGTCTACATGCGCGTCGCGGGCCTGTTCACCGACGTGTTCCCGAAGAAGCTCGGCATCGAGGTCGACTTCGTCGACGTCACCCACCTCGAGCAGGTCCATGCGGCCGTACGCCCGACCACGAAGCTCGTGCACACCGAGGTCATCGCCAACCCTGACCTGCGCGTCGCCGACGTCTCCGCTCTCGCGGGCATCGCCCACGACGCCGGTGCGATGCTCACCGTCGACTCGACCTTCACGCCACCGCCGATGATGCGGCCGCTCGACCACGGCGCAAACCTCGTCATGCATTCGCTCACGAAGTACTACAACGGTCACGGCGACGCCATGGGCGGCGTCATCATCGGCAACCGTGACCTCGTCGAAGAGACCCGCACCGGTGCGATGTGGCACGCCGGCGGTGCCATCTCCCCGTTCAACGCCTGGCTCATCATGCGCGGCTCCACCACCCTGCCGTTGCGGCTGCAGCGGCAGTGCGAGAACGCCCGAGCGGTCGCGGAGTTCCTCGACGCGGACCCGCGAGTCGTCCACGTGTCGTATCCCGGCCTTCCCAGCCACGATCAGCACGACGCGGCTGTCGCCCAGCTGTCGGGAGGGTTCGGCGGCGTCGTGTCATTCGCCATCGGCGGAACCCACACCGATCGGCTCTCGTTCGTCAACAACCTGCGCGTCATCACCTCTGCCGTCAGCCTCGGTCACGACGAGACCCTCGTGGCATACGAGGAGTACCCCGAAGGTCCGGCGGAGGCGTTCGCGCAGCCGTTCCGCGACCACGGCCTCGTCCGGCTCGCCATCGGTCTCGAGGCCGCCGAGGACCTCATCGCCGACCTCGACGCGTCACTGACATTCGCCTATCGGCCGCGCTGACGTTCTGCTGTCAGCAGAACGACGAGCCGCGACTGGAAGCCGTGGCTAGATTCGACGACATGGGTGACGTCGTGCGGTTCCCGGTCAGGCAGCCAGACGCGCCCGCGGCGCCCGAGCCCCTGTGGCGCGAGCTGGTCGGAGCCGAACTCCATCGCGAGCGGACCGGCCGCGGCGAGCGGCTCGTCGACGTGGCCGAGCGGGCCGGCGTCTCGATGCAGTACCTCTCCGAGATCGAGCGGGGCCTCAAGGACCCGTCCTCGGAGATGCTGCAGGCGATCGCCGGGGCGCTCGACCTGAGCGTCCGCGAGCTCGCCGTCCGGACCGCACGCCCCGACGCTCTCGCCCTCGCCGCCTGACAGCCCAGCAACGTAGGAAGTTCGGGACGGCCATCGGGCGTGGGCCGCGTCAGGCTTGGGACCTTGCCGCGAACTGCCTCCGTTGGTCAGGACAGTGTCGCCGGCGCCTGGTCGACCAGGACCGTGTCGACGATGCCGTAGTCGACGGCGGCGGCGCCCGGCAGCACGAGCGTCCGGTCGGTGTCCTGCCGGATCTGCTCGGGCGTACGACCGGTGTGCCGCGCCAGCACCTCCTCGAGCTCGAGGCGGACCCGCGCGACCTCGTCTGCCTCGAGGATCAGGTCGGGGATGGTGCCGCGGCCCTGTGTCGCCGGCTGGTGCAGCACGACCCGGCCGTGCGGCAGGATCGCCCGGCCACCCGGCGCACCGCCCGCCAGCAGCACGGCCGCCGTCCACGCGGCCTGTCCGACGCAGACCGTCTCCACGCGCGGCTTCACGAACTGCATCGCGTCGTAGATCGCGAGCATCGCCGAGATCGAGCCGCCGGGTGAGTTGATGTAGAGGCTCATCGGGAGCTCGGGGTTCTCCGACGACAGGTGCAGCAGCTGCGCGATGACGGCGTTGGCGACGCCGTCGTCGATCTCGGTGCCGAGGTAGACGATCCGCTCGGAGAGCAGCCGGGAGTAGAGGTCGAGGGTGCGCTCGCCGCGCGGCGTCTGCTGGACGACGTACGGAATCGCGTAGCCGCTCATCGCACACCCGCCAGTCCGACCGGGCGCTGATGGCCCGGCGTCACGTGGTCGACCGAGGAGATGACTTCGTCCACGAAGCCGTACGCCAGCGCGTCCTCGGCGCTGAACCACCGGTCGCGCCGCGAGTCCCGCTCGATCGTCTCCCTGGTCTGTCCCGTGTGCCCCGACACCAGGCCGATGACGGTGTCGCGCGTGAGGCGCAGGTCCTCGGCCTGGATCTCGATGTCGACCGCCGTGCCGCCGATGCCGGCGGACCCCTGGTGCAGCAGCACGCGCGAGTGCGGCAGGGCGTACCTCTTGCCGGGCGTGCCCGCCGACAGCAGGAACTGGCCGGCGCTGGCCGCCATCCCCATCGCCAGGGTGCTGACGTCGTTGGGGATCAGCTGCATGACGTCGTGGATCGCGAGCATCGCCGAGACGGAGCCGCCCGGCGAGTTGATCCAGAGGCTGATGTCGGAGTGGGGGTCCTCGGCGGAGAGCAGCAGCAGCTGATGCATCAGCCGGTTGCCGTTGCCCTCGCGCAGCTCCTCCCCCAGCACGATGATGCGTTGGTGCATGAGGCGACGGACCAGCTCGTCCTCGATGCGCTCTGACGTGGGATTGATGCTCACTGGTGCACCATCCTCTTGTCGGTAGTTCCAGATGGGCTGCCGATGCACCCCTGGTCCCCACCGGACCACCG
>NZ_SDWV01000016.1 GCF_004137345.1 Nocardioides zhouii | reverse complement strand
GGACGGGCACGATGGACCATGAGGTGGAAGCCAGCGCTCAACGCGTTCGCGATCACCTTCGCCGACCGCTGGCCGGCAGCAGAGACCTACTAATGGAAACCGCCGGAAACACCGTTACTGAAACAGTCCCGGAGAGACGGACACTTGTTCGCCTTCGGATACGACAGGCGTGTCTGGCGCCGACGCCGGCGTCCGTCATGTGCCGGCCGTGCTGCCGCCGCGAGGACGCGGCGGCAGCAGGCCGATGAGTTCTGCGGGTCAAGGCCGATTCAGGCGGGGACGACGGACCGGTTGCGGCGAAGGAGCCACATGACTGCCGGGTAGCCGGTCAGGAGTCCCACGACGACTCCGATCTGCATGAGGAACCAAAAGGTGCCTTCGGTGACCGGGGGCATCAGATCGTTGAAGTGCAACAGGAGCATCCAGCCGACCATGCCGACGTCGAACGCCGCGACGGTGATTACGGCACCCACGAACGCAGCTCCAACCGAGATGCGATGGACACGCCCAGCGCGCTGGTCACGACTGGCTGCACGCTCGTAGATCGCCAGCATGACGGTCGCAAGGACCGCGATGACGAGGATCATCGGCCACATCGCCAGACCGGCGACAGTCCAGCCGACCGCAACGACCAGTGGCACCGCGATCAAGTGTGCCACCGCGGATGCCCCTCCACCGGGGAGCACGGCGACCGCCCTCCCGTCGGCTGGCTCAGCCATCCCCAAAGCGACCTTGTTGGTTGCGGGGTGGGCGCGCCCGCGGCGCAGGTAGGCGACGACGGCAAACGGGCCAAGGTAGAGCGCAGAGGTGAGCCACACCAGTTCTGTAGCGACGCTGCGATGACGGCGACGTAGCACATAAATGTCGAGTGCGATGAGGGCGACGCTGAGCAGTGACACAGTGATGTAGGTCCAAGCGACCGGTGTGAGCCAGTCGGGGACGGCGGAACGCATAGACATGTCCATGAGGTTGTGAATCCTTTGTAATCAAAGTGAGTGGTCGACCAGCCAGATCCCTGGGCCGTCGCACGGCGCGGGAGCCGTTCGGGCGGGACTGGTCGGGGCTGTGCCCGGCGCACGCCAGGTCAGCAGGTGCGCACGCCGAGGGGCGCACGCGTCGAGCTCGGCTCAGAGGCAGTCTCTGAGCGACCTGTCACACCCTCAAGACGCACAAGGAGATGGGTGAAAGCACTGTCCATGCTGGTTGGTGACATCGCCATCGACGCAGAACATCACGAGGACGTGCGCGCGCCACCAGTGCCAAGAAGGTGTTGCGTCGAGTGGCCAGGACCAGCGCCAGCAGCGTGAGCAGGCTGAGACCCCCGGCCATCATGCACACCACGCTCACGTCCGCGACGCACACGTTGTCGCACATCGAGCTCATGGCTGACATGACCGGCGCAACCGCTTCGCTGACGACAGCCCCTACCGCGTCGCCTGTCTGGCCGCCTACTGAAGGGCCGAAGGCGACCGCAGGTGCGGGAATGGAGGCTCCGGCCGACACGGTGCCAGCCAGGCCCTCCATGTCGGTCATGTCGATCATGTCGATCATGTCGGTCATGGGAGTCATCGATGCCGCGACCGCGAGACCTATGCACGCCACGGTCAGCGCGCAGGCAGCCGCAACGCATAGAACGCGCCGCGACAAGCGGGCGACAGCGACGGACCTGAGCACGCGGGAACGATATACGAAGAGCCCATGGGCCGCCCCTGCGCTGAGGCCTAGTCAGACGCGGACGCTCTCGAAGGGACCACCAGGCCGTCGGCGCAGTGCCGGGCGGGCTCCGCCCGGCCTTGGATGGAGCCGAGCGCCGTCCCATGCTGTTCTTACCGCGTGAGGCTCGAGGTGATGTTGACAGGCGCGAGGGAACGATTGTTCATCAGCTCCCAACACCGGGTTGGCCCCCGGCGGCCAGGGAGGCCTGGGCCCAGACTCGACTGACCGTTCGCTGTGAGTGAGAGGTGTTCAATCAGTGTGTGCGAAGCGCGTCGAATGTGTTCCAGCAAGGCTATTCTCTGGACGCGACCGCACCGGCGCTGCACACGACAAAAATCCGGGGAGCCTGCTCATGTTCGTACGCAACTTTCGCACTGTTACCGCCGCGCTGGCCGCCCTCGCGTCGGCAGGCCTACTCTCGTCGCCCGCATCCGGACTTGCAGCCCGTGACTCTGACGGGGACGGGATGCCAAACAGGTGGGAGCTGCGTCACGACCTGAACCCGCAGCGTGCCAATGCGCGCCGTGATGCCGATCACGACGGACTCCGCGACCTTGGCGAGTACCGTCATGACACCGACCCTCAGGTCGAGGACTCCGACGGCGACGGCGACGATGACGGGGACGAAATCGCTGACGGCGTGGACAGCACCGATGTGAACGATCCCGACACCGATGGCGACAACACGCCCGACGGTGACGAGGACGCAGATCACGACGGCGTTGCCAACGAGGATGAGGACGACAACGACGAACCCTGCATCGCGGACGATGACGACTCGGACCAGGACGACGTGGCCGACGAAGACGAGAACGAGCAGGGTGGCAGCCTCAAGGACTCCGACAGCGACGACAACGGCACCTCTGACGGCGACGAGGACTCCGACCGCGACGGCATCGACAACTCCGTCGATGCCGATGACGAGGACTCCGACACAGACGACGACGGCATCGACGATGACGACCAGCAGGGCGACGCGCAGGACGACTGCGACGATCGCCTCGACTGAGTAAACGGATCCGGGATCCGTGCGCATCTCCGGGCCAGCGAGACCGCGCTGGTTGGGCTGGGGACTCCCGAGAGGGTGAGACCCGACTGACCGACGAAGCTGTCGATTAGATCGAAGAACGGCCAACGCCGACGGCCAACGGCCAACGGCGAGTAGCAGAACGTCTTCGTATGGCGCTGTCAGCGCGCAGCCCCGGTCGACGTGCGGACGCAGTCTGCATGCGCAACCGCGCGGCGCCTCCGAAGGAGGCTGGATCCGAGCGCGCCTTGTGTCATCGTCTCGCGGCGGGACGGTTCACATGACAGACGACACTTCAGCAATCGACGTTGTCCTGAGCTACATCGAAGCTTCTCAGCGTGCTCGGGCTTCGGGAAGCGTCGAAGACTTCGAAGCCCTCCGCACGTTCTTGGCTTCTGACTACGTCATCAAGGTCCGCCAGCCCGTGGACCGATGAGCCGTGGCAGGTGATGCAACGCGGGACGGACGCCGTGATTGCACGGTTGCAGGCGCCGATCAACAAGGCCACCTCGCTCACCACCGATAACACCAACGTGCAGCAGGCCGGCAACGACGTGTACGTCGAGCAGCTCTCGACGATCGTCGATGACGACGGCACCCACGTCAGCATGGTGTGTCACATCTTCACGGTGGTCGACGGAGTCATTACCGGCTTGCGGGGCTATCGCAACGAGCGCGGCATTCCCGCAGGGGCTGAGCTGTCACTCATCCGCGCAAGGCGCTATGAGTACGGCACAGCGTGAACGCCCATGCCGCAGATAGCGTGAGCGCTGCGGCTCTACCGGATCGGCCGCGAGGTGTGCGCGATGCCGTCGCAATTCGGTCGCCAGCCAGCGAGATGTGACTGTCAAGAACCCTAAGCCGCCACGCACTGAGCAATTTTCCTGACCGGCGACACTCCCCCGTCCGCTGGCGCTGTTGCCGACGATGACTCGCCCACGCCAACCAACATCAGCAGGGTGCACTTCTGCGCACAGTAAACCCACTGGCGGAGCGGGTAAGTATCACCCGCCAGCACGCAATGGGGAGTCTGCAGACCGGCGGGCGTCGAGTCGACCTAACCGCCCATCCCGCATGACACGAGCGCGGCGCGGAGCTGTCACCAGATTGTGCGGTCGGCCCTCCTTCGGTGTGGTGCTCGTCCTCTTTGACTCAAACGGGAGCGGCATTAGACCTGGGGTGTTTACTCAGCTGGTCTTTGCGGTGCTCGAGTTGCTGAAGCCGCTGAGGTTGAGCGGCGCGTCGTAGGCCCGGACCTTGTAGGTGTAGCTGGTGCGCCGCTGCAGCCCGCTGTCGACGTAGGAAGTGCCGGTGGAATCGGCGACCAGTGCGAAGGTGGTCGAGCCGTTCTGGCTGCGCCAGATCTGGTAGCCGGTCACAGCGGTGTCGTCGGTCGAGGGCTTCCAGGTCAGCGTCACCCGGTTCTTGCCGCCGGTCGCGGTCAGGGACAGCGGGGCCGACGGCGCTGTCGTGTCCGCAGGCGGGGTGGTGCCACCGATCCTGGCGGCCACGTCACGACGGATCGTGGGAAGCGTGGCGTAGAACGCGTCGCCGGGACACAGGGTAGCCGCGTAATCGCGGTGCGAGGCGATATTGGCTGTCGTGATCGTGGCCCCGCTGACGGGGTTGACGAACGCCTGGGTGGCCTGCGGGTCGATGCCGTTGCGGCTCGCCTCCCACGCCAGCAGCGACTCCAGGGCCTGGCGGGCGGCCGGGGTTACGTCCGCGTCGGTGTAGGTCCCTAGCATGGCGATGCCAACCGTCCCGGAGTTCCAGCCTTGCGTGTGGGCCCCCGTCACGCCGCGGCCGTCGAGGTCGTCGCCGCTGGGGTTTGCTCCCGCGTAGTCGCGGGAGTAGCGACCCTCGTAGATGTTGCCGAACTTGTCGATCAGGAAGTTGTAGCCGATGTCACCCCAGCCTTGGGTGACCGAGTGGTAGTAGTAGATCGCCCTGATCTGGCTCTCGGCGCCGGCCCGATCGGCGTAGTCGTGGCTGGTGTCGGTGTGATGGACGACCAGCTTCTTGGTCGCGTAGAACGCCGGCGTCCACGTCATGTACTGCGGGTCCGCGCCCCAGGCGGACCGCGGCTCGACAAGGGGCTGCGTGGTGGCGGCCTGAGACGACTCCGCAATCTGGAACCGCACGGTGCGGTGGGTCGTGATCGCGCCGTCCGACAGGCCAAGGACGGTGAGCGAGCCCAGCGGGCGGTCGGTCACGACGCGCACGGCCACCGCCCCGTCGGCGTTGCGGATGGCCCCGTACGTGGTGCCGTCGTGTCGCGCCAAGCCGATTTCGTCCCGGCCGGCCTCCACTGGCTTACCGAAGTGGACCCCGTCGAGCGAGAACGCCAGCGTGACCTGCGCGCGGGGGTTGCCCCGCCAGTACGGCGCAACGAACTCGGCCCGCACCGGCAGCTGGAAGACCCTGGAAGCTGCGACCCCCGCGGTCACCTGCTCGGCACGCATAGGCGCTGTCCGGTCCACGGCCGTGGCAAAGCTCGGGAGCACCACGGACAGAACACTCGACATGCAGCTGATGATGACGAACCCGATGGTACGACGCATCCGCTCATGGTAAAGCAACCGCCCGCCCCTGGTGCCCGCGCTCCTTCCGTTGCCCGCGAGTGTCGGAGTCGGAGACGCCGTCAAGTCGCCAGAGACAGTCCGGTTCCGGGTTGTGAGCCGGCACAACCTCGACCGGGGACTCGACCCCACGATGGCCGCCTTGCCGCAGGCTATCGAGCGGAGCGCAGGCGGCGCCATCGCTACCTGCGGCGTGCCCTACTCACAAATTGCACGCACCACTCGAACGAGGCTTCGACGGGCCCGAAATTGGACCGTTCTCAAGCCACGCATCAAGAACGGAAAAGATGAAGCCAACCGCAATGATTTGACACGCTGACGACACGACCGTTGTTACGGCGATGAATCCGGGGTGGACACTCTCAGACCACGACACGGCAAGGTCAGATTGTCGGGCCTGACTCACGATGCGGGTGTGACGTTCTGGTTCAGGTGGAACACGTTGTGCGGGTCGTATTGAGCCTTCAGCGCGCGGAGCCGGACTAAGCGGTCGCCGTATGCGTCCTGCACGTAGGCACCGTCCGCGTCGGGCTCGTAGTTGGTGTAGCCCCCGCGCGAGTGCGGCTCTAGTGCCGCAGCAGTGTCACGCGCCCAGGACACGCAGCGGTCCTGATCGACCGGGTCAGTCCAGTTGGCTGCGATGAGTACGTCGTACTTTGCGTCGCGGTGCGCGAAGGCTCCGTCACCCTCCGCGATCGCGCCGCCCATGTGCTCCACGATCAGCTCGAGTGCGGGCGGCGCCTGGACGTCGCTGGCCCGATCGACCAGGACGTCGATGACATCGTCGGTGAGGTCATCAAGGAAGCACGAGCGCCAGTAGTGATACTCACCGCGTGGATATCCCTCGTCCACCCGGCTCTGCTGCTCGATGTAGCTCAGCAGACCCAGCCCATCAAGCAGCGGCTCGCCGACCGCAGCCTTGGTGGGATCGAGCAGGCGTGCACCCTCGGCCGGATCGCCCGCGTAACAGGCGGCAATCGCGGCCACCGGCGAGCCGTCCGGACCCGCGGTCATCGCCGCGTAGGTCGTCAGCTCGTCCGGGGCCTTCCTGGTCAGCTCCCGGTACGACTCCAAAACAACGCGCCGGTGCTCAGGTGCGTACGCCACGCCCCCGCCGTACACCATCGGACCGACCGGATGCAGCCGGTACTCGAACGACGTGACGACGCCGAAATTTCCTCCCCCACCCTTCAGGGCCCAGAAGAGATCCGGGTTCTGGTCGGCGCTGGCCGTGACCAGGCAGCCGTTGGCGGTGACCAGATCGACCGAAAGCAGGTTGTCGCACGCGAGCCCGTGCTTGCGCATGAGCCACCCGATCCCGCCGCCGAGCGTCAGCCCGGCGATCCCGGTCGTGCTGACGACCCCGAGTGTTGTCGCGAGACCGTGCTCCTGGGTCGCGCGGTCGAACTCGGCGCCAGTGGCCCCTGACTGGGCCCGCGCGACGCGTGTCTGGGCATCGACGCTCACCGTGCGCATCAGGCCGAGATCGATGAGTACGCCGGCGTCGCAGGTCGAGAAGCCGGCGACGCTGTGCCCGCCTCCCCGCACCGCGACGGGGAGGTCGTGCTCCACCGCGAAGCCCAGCGCTCGCTGCACGTCGGCTACGTCCTCGCAGCGGGCGATCAGCGCCGGCCTCCGGTTGACGGTGCCGTTCCACACCTGCCGCGCCTCGTCGTACCCGGTGTCGGCCGGCGCCAGCACCTGGCCCAACATGACCTCGCGCAGTCCCGAGATCCCCGCCGCGTCGACTCCCTTGGTCTCAGACATGCTCTTCATCACCACTCCACCTCCGGCTCGCTCCTGTGACAACTTCGACGCGCTGCATGCGGTCGAACGGGTAGTTGCTGCGACGACCGACCTCCAGCACGTCGTCTTCTTCGCCGGCCTCGAACAGGGTCAGCACGACCTCGTCGGCTGGGATCCAGGTCGAGCTCAAGATCCGGATCGGGATCCCGTCGCGTGTCATCTCGCCCGCGACGCGACAGAGGTGCTCCTCTGTGGTCACCAGGTCTGCGCGCCTGACGCCGGGCCAGTAACGCTCCATCAGGAACGTCTCCTGCAGGGCAAGCTTCATGTGAACACGGTAGGCGGGCGCCCACGCGCCGTAATCGGGGAACTCCCTCGAAGCTCAGGCTCTCGTGGCGCCAGGGGTCGAGGTCGACTCACGCGGGACCGACATCCTCGCTACGAGCTCCGCCCGGGAGCGGACGCCCAGCTTCCTGTAGGACCGCGAGAGGTTTGCCTCGACCGTCTTCCTGCTCAACGAAAGCGCCGCGCCGATCTCGCCATTGGTACATCCCTGAGCGACCAGCGCCGCGATCCGCCGCTCGACCGGAGTCAGGTCGACCTGGGCGGTTGATCGCACGCCGAGGCGTGCGATCTCCGAGCGCGCCCGCCCGGCCCACAGGGTCGCGCCGCAACCCTCGAACAGAGCGAGGGCCCGCCCGAGCGTCTCGCGGGCGACCGCTCGACGTTTCATCCTGCGCTGAACGATGCCGCGGATCAGGAGCGTCCGGCCGAGCTCGAGGGGCATCGGCAGCCGCTCGTGCGCCGTCAGCGCCCGTTCGAGGCTTGCGTCTGCCCCGTCGAGGTCGTTCCTGGCCGCCTGGACCAGTGCCCGGGACCGGGCACCGGTGGCCACCGTCCAAGCCCTCTGGGTCGCTCGGGCGACCTCGTCCATCCACCCCACAAGGTCCTCGGCCCGCGCCAGCTCACCGAGCGCGACGAGAGCCTCAATCTCGTCAGGGACCATATGGCAGTCGCCGAACTCCCGATTCCAGCGCGGCCGCATCAGATCGGTCGCCTCGCCCAGCAGGGCTCGAGCGGCCTCGTGGTTGCCGAGCGACAGCTCGACAAACCCGAGCACATGCAGGTTCTGCATGCAGAAGACCACGTCCTCCGCGCGCCGCGCTTCCACCAGACCGGCCTCAGCCAAGCTTCGGGCCTCGTCGACATCACCGAGGCACGCCCGCGCCATCGCCTCGGCGTACAGAGGCGCACCCGACTGGTCGAGGTGCTGTCGTAGCTGAAGGCTCTCCCTAGCGTGCCTGATCGCGCCGAGCCACTCTGCGGCCCACACGTCGAGCTCGGCCAGATGGAACAGGTGCGTCGATGCCGCGTACAGATCGCCGGTCTCCATGGTCTCGTCCAGCAGCAACGTGAGGAACTCGCGGGCCTCGTCGTGTCCGTCGTTGTCCATCACGACCTTGGCCAGGTGACTGCGCGGAGAGGATGCCCCGGCCGACCCATCGAGTGCGACCGCGCGCTCGAAGAGATCGCGGCGTACACCTCCACCGCCGCAGAAGGTCCAGTGGGCCAGTTCGGCGATGGCCATGCCCAGCGCCTGGTCGTCGCCGCTGCGCTCCGCAAGCTCGACGCCGAGACCGGCGTGGTGCTCGGCCGCCGGTACGTCGCCGAGGAAGTAGGCGATCGCTCCTTTGGTCCGGTGGATCCGGCTGGCGACGGCCGCATCCGTGCCGGCATCCAGGAGCGCTCGGTCGCACAGGGCGAGGCCGTGGCCAAGCGGGGTAGAGAGCTCTGCCAGCCACCGCAGCGCCCCTGCTCGTCCTGGGCCGGGGGGCGCATCGGCGACGGCACGTTCGAAGAGGGCCCGGGCGCGGGACCGGTCACCGGCGGCCAGCGCGTACACGCCCGCCGCCATCGCGCGCCGGAAAGTCGCGTCGTGCTCGCCCAGGGGAGTGAACTCAAGAGCCCGCTCGGCGAAGGTTGCCGCCACGTCTGTTGCACCCCGCCGGGCCACGCGGGCGGACGCGTCGTCGAGGGCCGCAGCCAGCGCCTCGTCGGGTTCGAGTGAGGAGAGCGAGAGGTGCCGGGCCCGTTCTTCGGGATCCTGGACAACGTCGGCCAGCTCCCGATGCACCATCCGCCGCTGCGCTGCCGTCGCGGCGTCATACACCGTGGCAGCCATCAGTGGATGGGTGAACCTCACAGTCCCGTCGCTGGAGTCGATGACTCCCGCCGTCTCCGCCCGGGCGACGTCATGCTCGACCGGGCGGCCCATCGCCTCCTGTAGTTGCCCCACGCTCGGTCCCGCCATCGCAGCCGTGAGGAGCAAGACCCGCCGGGTGCGCTCGGGCAGATCCTCCAAGCGTCTGGGAAGCAGGTCGCCGAGACGCTCCGGCACGGGAAGGTGCCCGACGTCGGCCACCCCGCCTCGGTCGATCCACGTTCGCGCGAGTTCGAGGCTGAAGAACGGATTGCCCCGCGACGTCTCATGCACCCGCACGAGCGCCGGCCGCGCGAGCGTGACGCCGAGCCGAGCGTGCACGAGCTGGTACGTCGCGCCCAGCGACAGCGGCGAAACCGCGAGCCGAGTCACCGGAACGTGCTCGAGGAGCGCGTCAGCCCGCCAGTCCTTACGCCGCGTGATGATGACCGCGATCGGCTCGGCTTCGAGGCGACGCAGCGCGAACCCGAGTGCCTGCCTGGTCGGCACGTCGAGCCAATGAGGATCATCGATAGCGACTATGGTGGGCGCCGCGCGAGCAAGCAGGCGAAGGACACTGAACAGCGCGACGGCAACGGCACCCTGACCCACAGGTGCCTCCGTCGACCTGCGCATCAGAGCCGCATCGAGCGCCCGTCGTTGCGGCTCCGGCAGATCGGTCGGGTCATCGTCCACCCACGAGCTCAGAAGGTCGATCAGGCCCGCGAAGCCCACCCCGGCCTCGCTCTCCGTAGGCTGGCAGGCGAGTACGCGATACCCACGCTCTTCGGCCGCACGTACGGACTCCCGCCACAGCCAGGATTTGCCGATGCCGACCTCTCCCTCGATGAGCAGAGCGGTCAAACCTCCGCCGGCCCGTTCCAGGAACGCCCCGATCAAAGCGAGCTCCGAATCGCGCCCGACCGTGCTCTGCGCAGAAGACATCACACCGTCGATTGTGGTCGTCTTCGAAGAGGTCCGGCAACCGCTATCGGGATCCGGCCCCTGCCCAGCCGACCTCTACCCGTGCGGACACGAGCTCCATGGTCGCGCTACCGTCCACCGCCGCAGCACCCGGCGCCGCCGCGCAGCCGTCAACTGCGAGCTCGTCCGCTGAAGGCTCATTCACCCTCCAAGGCGACGAAGCTGCCGCCTACCGAGTGCCGGGCGACGTAGAGGAGATCTGGCGGTCCCGATTCGCTGACGGCACGACCCAGACGCGCTACCAGCAGGTTGTCGACGGTGCAGATGTGCTCGACGGACAGGTCACAGTGCTGAAGGACGCTACCGGGATCACCACGGTCATCGGCGCCCACTTCACGGGTCTGCGGCCTGCCAACTCGCTGCAGCTCGCCCCCTCAGACGCACTATAGGTCGCCACGGAACTCCTCGGCGCGCAGGGGAACCGCACCACGTCACTGCACATCAACCCCCGTAGCGGGAACCTGTACTACGAGGTGGAGACGGCGCGGTTAACCACGCGCTGGGTCCTGTGGGTGGATGCAGCGACGGGTGCGGTCTTGAACCGCTTCAATGCCATTGCTGAGGGTGAAGGCACCGGGGTCAAGGGAGACACCAAGACCATCGACACGACCCCGACCGGTGATCGATTCCAGCTGCAGTCGGCTGACGGACGTCAGAAGACCTACGACGCCGGGAACATGAAGGCGTCGCCGGGCACGATGATGACTGACGACAACGACATCTGGGACACCGAGGTTCCGCTTGACCCGAGTCCGAGCCGGCGGCCCGGGGTGGACGCGCACTACTACGCCAACGTGGTCGACGACTTCTACGCCGACACCTACAGCCGCAACAGCATCGACGACGCCGGGATGCCGATCATCTCGACCGTCCACTACGACGCCGGCTACTGCAACGCGTTCTGGAACGGCACCCAGATGACCTACGGCGACGGCGACGGCGTCAACTGGCTGGCCCTGTCCGGTGGGCTCGATGTCGCTGGCCATGAGCTGACCCACGGCGTCACGGAGTTCACCTCCGGCCTGATCTACGAGAACGAGTCGGGAGCGCTCAATAAGTCGTTCAGCGACATGATGGGCAACACTGCCGAGTTCTACGCCGACCAGCGCGCGCTGGACCCCGCCGCCGAGCCGGACTGGCTCATCGGTGAGGACGTCATCCCGGCCGGCGTGTACGGTGGTGCCGAAGCCGGTTTCCGGAACATGGGCGACCCCAAGGCCGTCGGCGACCCGACCACTACTCGGAGCGGTCTACCAGCAGCTCGGACAACGGTGGGGTGCACACCAACAGCGGCATCCCCAACCACGCCTACTGCCTCGCGGTCGTCGGTGGACGCAACGCGGGCTGTGACGTCGGCGGCTCGGGCGGGCACACCGATGTCGCTGACTGCGCGACCACTGTCAATGCGATCGGTCTGGCGCGTGCAGAGCAGATCTTCTACCAGGCAGTCACCAGCCTGACCGAGTACGCCAACTTCTGCGATGCCCGCAACGCAACGCAACCGTCTCGGTGGCCAAGGGCCCGCGAAAGAGCATCAACAACGCATGGGGCGCAGTAGGCGTCCACCAGGGTGGCGAGCCCGCACTGCCGCCGCCGCCGCCGTGCGTCGGCGACGACGACACCGCCCAGATCCCGTTCGAGACCCCCCACCCCTACGGGAACAACGGTGACTGCACCTGGACCCTCGACAACGACTCGTCAGGGGGCGATGTTCTGGTTGAGGCGGAACAGGTTTGTGGGATCGGTCCGCCGTTTGACCTCGACGAGGCGCTGGTACTTCTTCTCGCCGTAGGCATGCTCCACGAAGTCTTGGCTGCTATCGGACTGTTCGTTGACGTAGTTCGAGGTCACGCCCGACGCTTGGCCGAACAGGGCGGCAGTTTCGCGGCCCCATTGCACGGCGGCTCCTCGATCCTCAGGTCCGTCCCAGGACCCTGTCACGACGTAGTAGTAGGGGTTGGACCTACCTGAGTACGCGGCCTCGTCGTCATCGACGTCAGCGACGGCTCCGCCGAGCTGGATCATGTAGACGTCGCACTCGGCGGTTGGTGCTGCGGCGATCTGTCGGGTCATGAGAGAGATGAAGCCATCGTCGAGCCTCGAGACGAAACCGCCCTTGGAGTAGCAGCAGATCCCCCAGGCGACTGACTCGTCAGAGGCGTGTTGCAGCTCCGTGAACGTGCTGGTCGCCGATTCACCACGCTGACCACCCAACCTAGTCATCGGGCCCAGGCGGGTCTCGGCGGTGGCCGTGTCACCGAACCAGACAGATTTCACCCTGAGCTCATCTCGTGACATCAACAATCCGACGGTTTGATCCCTGGGGAGATCGCTCGCGATGCCGGCCAGGTCTCCCAGGACCCGGTCGGCGGCGGACGTGGGGTAGGCGCTCGTGACCACACAGGGGGAGCCCAGCTCGCGCATTCCAAATTCGAACCACGTGACGACTCCGAAGTTGCCACCGCCACCCCGGATGGCCCAGAACAACTCCGGGTCGGACTCCGCGTCGACCTTGCGCCAGGTTGCGTCAGCGGTGACGAGATCCACGGAGAGAAGGTTGTCGATCGTCAACCCGTAGCGACGACTGTTCCACCCCATTCCCCCACCAAGAGTGAGCCCGCCCACTCCGGTGTGCGAGACCACGCCAGCGGGAACGACGGAATTGACCGGGACGGTGGCCGAATCGAGGTCGTGAAGCAAGGCACCACCGGGCACGCGCACGCGAGCCCGGGCCACGTCGACTTGCACCTCATCGAAGCCCGCGAGGTCGAGCACGATGCCATCGTCGCAAGTGGAGAAACCTGCAAGGCTATGTCCGCCTCCGCGCACCGCCAGCGTGAGTCCAGAGTCGCGGGCTGTCGCGACGGTTCGTTGGACATCTTCCACGACGGACGGGCGAACCACCGCCAGCGGGGATCGATCAAACGCACCGTTCCACACCCGGCGAGCGCCGTCGTAGTCGGTGTCGTCCCTGCCGATGACCTGGCACTCGAGGGATGCGCGCAACTCCGCGAGGACTGACTCAGGAGACGTCATCGTCTACCTCCTTGTGCGGCGTGCGCGTCGAACGGAATCATGGGGCCCCCCTGGTGGGACCCTTTGAACTGGTCCACTCAATATGAGGGTTCTGTTGGGTTGTTGCTGGTCCAGGTGGCTGCGTACTCGCCGGGGGTGAGATCTCCCAGCGAGGGGTGCGGCCGGTAGGTGTTGTATTCGATTCTCCAGGCCTCGACGATGACCTGGGCTTCGTGCAGGGTAGCGAATTCCTCGACGTTGAAGAGCTCGTCGCGGGCACGGCTGTTGAAGGACTCCACGAACGGGTTCTCCCACGGGGTGAATCGCCCTGGGTCTGATGGAGACTCCATCAGACCCAGGGCGATTCACTCGCGGGCCTCCGCAGGAGCGCTTGCGGTCGCAGCCTTGCCCCTAATGAGCCGCGCAAGGCGATGTACATCGCGCTGTCCGTGTTCCTATAGACGAACAGAGTGACCTGTGTCCTCAGTCACGCGTTGCGCCGTAGTGCAAACGAGCGACCGGGCATTCTGAGTATTCACGTCAACTTGTCCGCACGTCCCGCGAGCCGAACGCCGATCGGGAGCGGCGCTGGTCATCAGCCGCGCGATCATCCGGACGTCCCGGTACACCCGTCCGGTGGTCGTCGCCGGGACCGGGACGTTCCCCGGAGACCTTCCAGCGACTGAAGACCCCGTGGCGAGGCTTGCTTCCGAAGCGTCCGTCAGCCCCCAACAATCAAACCGGACGCGGGATGGCGACGCGGGAACTACGCCGCGAGGCATCCCGACCCGCAGCAGATCGCTGGCGCTGTCGACCTCTGGGTCATCGAACCAGAGGTCGTTGCCTCAGAAGCCGCCGAAGCGACGTCCACCCAGGGCTCAGTTCGTCCCCGAAGGTCCCGGCGGATCCAGATTCGTTTACGACGCATCTACAGCCCTCGCGGGCCCTGAGCCTCGCGTCGGCTGCTTACAATTGCGGACAAACGGCGGTCGAGAACGTCAGAGGCGGCTCCCGGATCTCTCCGAAAACCGCCTCTGACCTGCTTCTTTACTTTGTAGCGGGGGCAGGATTTGAACCTGCGACCTCTGGAAGAGATCGAGTGCTACGGAGTGACTCGGACGATCGCGGATCTCCTCGGATGTACGCGGATAGACCTCGCGGTTCACTGCGGAGTGTAGCGCCCTGGCATGGAGGTAATCGGACTGTAAGTGACTAGTTTGTGACAGCGCATCGAATCCCGCGCATTGTCCGCTCTGCATGTTGTCGACGGCGTGTCTGCGGTGGAAGCCCGCGCCCATTCACCGTCCAACAGCCCGCAGCACCTCCGTATTTCGCGCCGCGCAGCCCGTTAGCACCGCCAGTGCTGCACACCCCCTTCTCGTGTTGTCTCCCGCAAACACGCGATAGGGCGCGTGCAATGCTCGCGTTCCAGCCGTGTGAATCGCGGCAGCGTCGGTAGTACTTGGTTTCGATCTACGTGACCAAGACCACCCAGGCGATGCGGACAGATGCTGCCGCGTTAAGTCCCGCGGCGCGTAGCAGCGACGTCGCCCGCAGACGCACCGGCGTCGACACTTCGACTGACCATGCGCTGAGTGTGGCGACACTCATCGCGTCGGGCGAGCGCGCAGGGTGAGTAGCTGCCGTCGCCAAATCGCAGGTGCACCTCATCCCGGTGTGCGACCACCTGCACATCTGGTTCGGTACCGATCATCCGTGCCAAGACGTACGCCGCGCCGATCGCTGTGACATCCCGAGTCACGCCCAGTGGCAGCAAGGACTTGGTCTCGGCGACAGCCTCTTGCTCGCCGGCCCGCATGACGATCCGGGTCGACGATGACACCGCCGAAGCTGCGACTGCGACCGCGACGTTGTCGAGGTCCAAGGATCCAACCGCGGCGACCGCGAGGCAGCGATTCAGCCGGAGTCGTTCCAGCAGCCGCCTCGACTTCCCGTCACCCACAATGACGGGGATGCCAAGCTGCCGGGCCAGCGCGATCCCTGACGCGTCACGGTCTCGCTCGACGGCGACCATGGGTTGGCCGAGAACCTGCAGCCTTTCGCAGAGCCTGACACCGACTTGTCCGAGTCCGATCACGATCACGTGTCCTCCCCGAGGAACCGAACCGCCGCCACGGAACCGCACTAGTCGTGGCTCCAGGAACCGGTCGACCAGGCCCGCTGTAAACAGTGCCGTCAGTACGATCGTCGCGAGCATGGCGGCGGCCGAGAAAATGCCGTACGTGCCTTCTGCGTGCTGGGGGCCGGGACCGACCGTTGCCAACACCCGCGACGCCTCGGAGAGGGCAACTACTGGGGGATGCCCAGCCACCAGCGCGAGCCACATCCAATCAAGCATCAAAATAGCAGCCAAGCCCAGCAGTCCCTTAACCATGATTCGGCTGCCAGGGTCAAGGTGGCGAGGATTCACCGAAAACCGCCTCGAAAGGCTACGCCATGGGGACACGGCCCTGCCCGAGGACGGTCGTTCCTCGAAGGTGTTGGATCCTGGTCGCCAAAGCACTTGAATGCGGTCTCCGTAGTCAGTGAACTCGGCGACGACACCGTTGCCTAGGCACGGGCCGATCAGGCTTGGGATCGCGGCCTCGGCGGACGACACGACCGCTGCGCGCGGTAGAAGAAGGCGTAGCTGCTCGGCGATCGTGCGGTCGAAGACCGTGACGATGAGGGGCAGTGTGGGCTTGAGGTGCGCCAGGGCGAGTGCGTAGCGCAGGGCCTCCACGTCGTCCCGGATTAGGACCAAAGCGTGCGCGTACTCGTCTCGCAGAACGGTGGCGAGATCGGCGTCGCTGGGAGCGATTAGGTGCGCCACCTGGACATCTGCGCCGAGCGCACCAAGGGTCGCACACACGCGGCATGCCACGGGCGTGTCACCAATGACGAGGAGAGGACCGGTAATCAACTCCCCCGCCAGCCATGAAATGGGGTGCTCCGTCGCCAGCGCTCTCTCGAGCGAGAGATCCCTGGGCTCAATCACGACTTAGGCTTTCCATCGGCAGTCATCTGATTTGTACGGGTCGCAAGCCAAGCATCGTGGCTCGCCGCAGCCGGCGCACGGCATGAGCTCGGCATTGCAATGGCAACGCCCTCTCCTGACTGATATCCGTGGAGCGCGACCGGTCGGGGACCGGATGTAAGTACTCATCTGAGGCTCCTGTCCAGTCGACTTCGATGAAAGAATTCGACCGATGTGAGGGTCGTAGATGGCCCAGCTGATCCGGCGGAGTAGTCAATCGGTCAACGGACGCGTCAGCGTCCGGCATGACACGACCCAGCGACCCGCTACGGCGAAAGCCCGTCCCCAGGTGCGCTGGCACCCAACCAACCCGGCCCAACTCCGCTTGACGCGATACGAGTGGACCCCGGCGAGCCTGGTGGACGACTCTCAAAACCGTCCGTTGTCGATCTACGCTCCGATACGAATCAGTTTCTTGTTGACGAACTCGTCCGCGCCAAAGCGACCAAGCTCGCGTCCCGACCCGGACCGCTTGACCCCGCCGAAGGGCAGCTCCGGGCTGTCAGCGCCGACGATGTTGACATAGACCATGCCAGCCTCCAGCGCGTCGGCCACGCGCGCGGCCTGGTCCGGGTCGGTGCTGTAGACGTAAGAACCCAGCCCGAAAGGTGTGTCGTTTGCTACGCCGACCGCCTCTTCCTCCGAGGCGACGCGGTAGATGACGGCGACTGGCCCGAAGAGCTCCTCGCGGTGGATGTCGTTATCCACCGTGACGCCCGTCAGCACCGCAGGCGGGTAGTAGGTGCCATTCGGTTCACCTGCCCGGACGATCGATGCACCTTGCGCAACGGCTCGCTCCACCTGCTCATGCAGCCGCTCGGCCGCAGCGGCCGATGACATCGGACCGACAACGGTGTCTGCCTCGGACGGGTCACCGACCTTCGCGTTAAGCAGGGCTTTGGTGAACTTCTCCACGAAGGCGTCGTAAAGGTCGTCCAGGACGATGAACCGCTTGGCGGCGTTGCAGGCCTGGCCTGTGTTCTCGAGCCTCCCCACCACAGCATCTTCCACAGTCGCGTCAAGGTCGGCAGACGAGAGCAGCACAAAGGGGTCAGACCCACCAAGTTCCAACACGACCTTCTTCAGGTGCCGGCCGGCAACCTCTGCCACGGCGGCGCCAGCCCGCTCGGATCCGGTCAGGGAGACGCCTTGCACTCGCGGATCGGCGATGATGTCCTGCACCTGATCGTTGCTGGCGTAGACGTTCTGGTAGGCCCCTACGGGGAAGCCGGCGTCGTGGAAGATCTTCTCCAGGGCGGCAGCTGACTCGGGGCACTGAGGTGCGTGCTTGAGCAGGATGGTGTTGCCGATGGCGAGGTTCGGAGCCACGAAGCGCGAGACTTGGTAGTAGGGGTAGTTCCAAGGCATGATCCCAAGGAGTAATCCCAGTGAGCTGCGGCGCACCACGCCGGACCCTTCGCCGCCGAGGAGCTGGATGGGCTCGTCGGTTAGGAACTGGCCCGCGTTCTCGGCGTAGTAGTCGTAGATATCGGCGCAGAAATCGACCTCGCCGAGCGAGCCCGCGAGGGTCTTGCCCATCTCCCTCACGATGATGGCAGCCAGCTCCTCGCGCCGCTCGCGGTGCAAGTCGCCGACCCGCCGAATGAGCGCCGCCCGCTCCGCGACGGTGGACCTACGACCCCACGTGCGGTGAGCCTCAGCGCCGGCTCCGACCGCTAGCACCAAGGCCTCGTCCGTGATCTCGGGATAGGTTCGAATGACTTCGCCGGTGGCGGGGTTTGTGACTGCGTAGTGCGACATGAATCCTTCTCTCGGTGATGTCTGGTGCGGGTCGGCGGGGTCCGGTCAAGCTAGGGGATGAGCAACTGGCGCAGCACGGCTCCACCCTCAAGGTCGAGCAGCGCCTGTTCGGCGTCGGCGAGTGGTCGTCGGGCGCTGATCAGCTCGTCGATCATGAGCGTGCCCTCCATGTACTGGTCCACGAGCCAGGGGATGTCGATCGACGGCCGGATGCCTCCGTAGTTGGACCCCATGATCCGCTGGTCCCGATCGACCAGGACCTGGGGCTCGAACGTCGCCGTCACCCCCGCCGCAGGGATGCCCACGACGACCGCCGCGCCCCCCAGACCCAACAGGGCCAGGCACTGCCCGGTCGTCGCACTCTTGCCGATGGCATCGAAGGCGAAATCGACTCCCTCATGCAGGAGGTCGAGCACCGCAGCAACCGCGTCGGTCGAGCTCGCGTCCACCACGTCGGTGGCCCCGAAGGTGCGCGCCAGCGACAACTTCTCCGAACGGACGTCGATCGCCACGATCCGCTCGGCTCCGGCCATACGGGCGCCCTGCACGATGGAAAGACCCACCCCGCCGCACCCGACGACGGCGACCGTCGCGCCCGTCGGGACACCGGCGGTGTGGCGGACGGCGCCCACGCCGGTCGCGACAGCACACCCGACAAGCGAGATTGCTTCCAGCGGTGCGTCGCTGCGGACCTTGATCGCCCCCGCCGCTGGAACAACCGCCTGCTCCGCGAAGGACGACGTCCCCAGGTAGTGGTGGATCGGGGAGCCGTCCACACTGAGTCGCGTGGTGCCGTCGTTGAGTCCGCCACCGAGGGCGACCGTCGTGGCAGCTACTTCGCACCGCACGTCAAGTCCCTTGAGGCAGTAACGGCACTTACCGCAGGGAGCAACCCAGGACAGCACGACGTGATCACCCGGCACGAGGTGCGTGACGGACGCGCCTACCTCGGTGACCACGCCGCTGCCTTCGTGACCCATGACCAACGGCAGCGGCAGTTCCCAGTCCCCCCGACGCACATGGAGGTCGGAGTGGCACACACCAGCGGCTGCGATCGCAACCTTTACCTCGGTGGGGCCAGGCGGGGCTAGCTGCACGTCCAGGATCTCGACAGGGCGTGAGGGATCTGTGAAGACGGCTGCACGCACGGTGATCGACCACCTTTTCTGGTTGCGAACGACGGGTCGGGTCAGGCCGAACTGTGCTCCGAGCCGCTGCGCCCGGGCTCGACGTTGCGAAGGGCCAGCGCCGGCCCTGCCTCCCCGCGCTCCAATCGACCGCGAAGCGCGAGCAGCCACCAGAGCGCGGCCACCACCATCACCAACACGAACGTACGCCCGTTGGCGCGGAAGTCGGGCAGAAACAGCAGGGCGGCGGTCACGCAGGAGAACAGGAACAGTCCGAGCAAGTGGATGGGCGTGCGCCACGTGCCGAGGTTGAACGTACCGGGCGTGGGCTCGGGAAACCGGCCGTGACGCGTCGCGTAAAGCATGCCTGAGGTGGTCAGCACGTAAGCGGTGAAGTAGCCGAGCGCCGACATGCCCAAGATGTAAGCGAACGCCTGCTCGCTTGCGAAGGCCGACATCAGCAGACACAGCGACACCGCACCTGTGGTCCACACGGCCGCGGATGGGGTCTTGCGACTGGGAGAGACGTGGCTCAGGAATCTGGCGCCCGGAACCATGTTGTCTCGCGACATGGCGTAAAGGAGCCGGGTGGCGACAAGCATGTTGGCAAGCACGCACACGAAGATGTTCGTCAGCGCGAAGGCAACGACCACGTCGGAGAACAGGGGGCTGACCTGCTGGCTCATGATGTCAGCGATGGGTGCCGCAGAGGCGCTGATCGCAGCCGGGTCCTTGATGGCCAGGAGGAAGACGACGTACATCAGGAACTCGACGGTGGCCGCGGCGCCGAGCGCGTAGAGCATGGTGCGCGGGATCACCTTGCGGGCATCGCGGGTTTCCTCCGCGATGTCAGCAGCGGCCTCCACACCGAGAAGACCGAAGATGCAGGCCAAACTCGAAGTCAGCCATGCCACGGCGTACGGCGAGGCGACAGCGTCCCCCTTGGTGAAGAGAAAGTCCACGCCCTGGTGGTCGGAGGAGAAGACAAGCGCGACCAGCGCGATAAACAGGGTGACCCCTACTGTAACGAGGATCTCCAGGGCGACACCTGCGTTGTTGAGGGCGGTGGCGAGTCGCACTCCGTATGCGTTGATCAGGACGCATACCAGCACGATCGCTACTGTCAGCCATATCTGCGTGCTGGTCGTCATGGTGAGGCCTAGCAGGCTACCGAGGTAGCTGGCCATGATGTAGGCGACGCCGGTGAAGCCGCTGATGAACCCGATAAGGGCGGAGTACCCCGTGAACCAGCCGAGAGTGGGCCCAACGAGTCGGCTCGTCCACTGGTAGGCGTACCCGGAGAGCGGGATCTTGGAGGCAAGGTCGCCGGCAATGACTGCCCAGACGAAGAAAATCAGCGCGGCGATGGGGAAGGTCCACACGAACGCCGGTCCGGCGGTCGCCAGCCCGAAGCCGAACCCCGAATACACAGCGGTCGTTGCACTAATCACGGCGAATCCCAGGCAGAACGAGGCCACTCGCCCCACCGACCGGTCGAGCTTTTGGGTATATCCGAACTCGCTGAGCGTTGCGTCTTCATCGACTGTTGCCATGGCTCCTCTTAAGGGTGGGTTCCACCGACACGCCCCACAGACAGGCCGGCTTTGGTGGAATGTGGCTCATGCTAAAAACAATGACAAGCTCCAGGACAGATGATTGAATCCGCCAGCTGATACAGGAAAACCCTGCACGTTGACAAACGCCGAACGCAGCGTTGGGCGGCCGGACAACGCCACACGTTTACGCCGGGTCCCGAAGCCGGTGAGCACTCGACGGTCCTGCCGTCCGGTCATAGGGGGACGCTGACCCGTGCCTCGCGGCAGAATTGGTCGACTGCAGCATATGGCGGCCACGGTGCCCATCAGCGCAGCACTTCAGGGCGAAGCATGTCCGTGCCGACAGCCTCTCGCGCGTCCGTCGACGGCATCTCCTGGAGGCGCGCAATTCGAAGCGTCGCGGTAGCCTGGTGCGCGGACATGCCCTCGGAGGCGGAAATGACGTCCACAGCGTCGGCCAGCAGGTGTGTGGCCCCCTTGGCGACACGCTGGTATGTCAGCGGCTTGAGGAAGCGCGAGACCGAGAGACCGGCAGAGTGCTTGGCTCCCCCGGCGGTGGGCAAGACGTGGTTGGTGCCTGCCATGCCTTTGTCGGAGTAGGCGACGGTGCTCCAGGTGCCGAGGAAGAGGGAGCCGTAGTTGCGGAGGTTGTCGTGATACCACTCGTCTTCGGAGGTGAGGACCTCGAGGTGCTCGGGCGCGAGGTCGTCCATCAGCGCTACCGCGGTCTGACGGTCCTGGGCCACAGTGATGGACCCGTAATGGCGCCACGCCGGTCCACAGATGTCGCGGGTGGAAAGAGTCTCAAGCTGGCGGTCGACCTCTGCGGACACCGCCGAGGCAAGGCCGGCGTCAGTGGTAACGAGGGCGGCGGGCGAGTCTGGCCCGTGCTCGGCCTGACCGAGCAGGTCGGCCGCGACGAGCTCGGGGTCTGCGGAGCCGTCGGCGATCACGGCGACCTCCGATGGGCCGGCGAGAAGATCGATCGCGACCCTGCCGAAGAGTTGACGCTTTGCCTCGGCCACGTAGGCGTTGCCGGCACCGACGATCATGTCAGCTGGCTCCTCTTCGAGCAGGCCGAAGGCCATGGCGGCCAGTGCCTGCACGCCGCCCAGCAAGAAGGCCCGGTCCACCCCGGAGATGGCGGCGGCGTAGAGGACGGCAGCGTTGGCGAGTCCGTCGGACTGAGGCGGCGTGCATGCCGTCACTGACGGGACACCGGCGATCTTAGCTACGTTGACTGTCATAAATGCGCTCGCCGTCAGCGGGAACCGCCCGGCCGGCAGGTAGGCGCCGACACGTCCCACCGGGATGTAGCGGTGACCGGTGACGATGCCGGGGACTAGCTCGGTTTCGAAGTCCTGCAGGCAGTTGCGTTGGGCGCGGGCAAAGGCCGCTGTCCGCTCGGCGCCGAGCTCAATGGCCTCGCGCAGGGTGCGGTCGAGGCGCGCCCCGCTCGCATCGATCGCGGCGCGGTCCAGTTCAACCAGGCCCCCGTCGTACCGGTCCAGTTGGCGGGCGTAATGGAGAACGGCGTCCATCCCCTGCCTCTCAATTGTTGACAGCATCTCGGACACCGTGGCGACAACCGCGGGGTCCCTCTGGGCAGCGGGGTCCCCCCCACGTTCGGGAGCCTTCACGACGCGGAAGCGGCCCTCAAGGGATGACAAGACGGATGGTGTGAAACGCATGACCGTCACCCTAGAAAGCCGAAACTCCGGGGACAACCCCGACTTGTCACGAGTTCGCCACAGGGTTTCCCTATGGAGCACTTGGGCCTTAAAATCCTAGGATGGCAACCCTCAACCAACTGCGAGCATTCCTCTTGTCCGCTCGAACCGGCACGTTCACTGCGGCGGCCGTCGAGATGGGGACCGCTCAGGCCTCCGTATCCGAACTGATCCGCCGCCTGGAGGCCGAGTACGGACTAGACTTCTTTGTACGAGGCGGGCGGCGACTCATCCTGACTGCTGCGGGTGAGGAGCTGCTCCCCCACGCCGAGCACTCGGTGGAGGCAGCAGACAACGGCGCTCAGGCACTGCGCTCTCTCCGCTCCCTGGGCGGGGGGGTCGCGACCTTCGGCCTGCTGCGCAACGCCAACTACTACTTGCTTTCCGGCCTGATCGAGCCGTTCCTACAGCGCCACCCGCAGGTGCGGGTCCGTCTGGTGGGGCTGAACTCGGTCGGGGTCGCCGCGGCGGTGGCGTCGGGCGAGCTCGAGGCGGGCCTCGTGGTGTTGCCCATCGACGACACCGGGCTTCGTGTCACCCCCTTGATGCGAGACGAGGTCTTCTTCGCGACCGCGACGCCAGAGCGCGCCGCAACGCCGGTGACGATGGATCAGTTCGCGCAGTCTCGGCTGATCCTGTACGACGCTCACGTGGGGTGGAGTGACCCCACCCGTCGTCAGCTCAGTGACCGGGCTCAGCTCCGGGGGCTCAAGCTCGAGCCGTGGGTGGAAGTCGAGCACGTGGAGTCCGCCCTGGCGCTGGTCAGCCACGGGGTGGGAGACACGATCATCTGCAAGGCCGTCGCTGACCATCCAGCCTTCCCAGACAACATCCACATCGCGCCATTCGAGGAGAGGCTCTACGACACCGTTGCGCTAATACAGCGCGAGAGCGGCGCACTGTCTCCAGCGACGGCTGAGCTCATGCATCTGGCCCGACGGATGTTGCTGCGGGGTAGGAAGCAGCAGCTCCAGGACGCTACCGAGTCCTAGGCTCTCGGCGGCTCAGCTTACGAGCTCCCCGCCGTCGGCGGCGAACGCCTGGCCGGTGAGGAACGATGCGTCGTCGGAGAGCAGGAAGCGCACGTGCAGAGCCACCTCCTGGGCCGAGGACATCCGGCCTAGGGGCACGACCTCGCCCACTTCCCTGAGGAAAGCCTCGCGACCCCCGTAGGTCTCCCACACAGGCGCATTGAACGGCGTGTCGACGAACCCGGGGCACAAGGCGTTGACCCGTATCTGGTCCCGGGCGTGGTCGCGAGCCATAAGCCGGACGAGCTGAACTGCGGCCGCCTTCGTGGTCGAGTACGCCGCCATCCGGCTCTCGGTCTGGAGTCCCGCGTTGGAGGCTGTGACCAAGAGGACACCGCCGCCGTTGCTCCTGAGCTCGGGGATCGCCACTTGGCCCAAGATCACGTGAGATCGCACGTTGACCTCCCACGAGCGGTCGAACTCGTCGAGGGAGGCCTGCTCCACCGTCCCGTTGGTCTGCATGCCCACGTTGCTCCACGCCGCGTCCAGCCCGCCCAACTCGTTGATCGCGCGGCGCAGGGCGTGCGGGTAGCCGACTGTGTCGGTCACGTCGACGACGTAGGCGACCGCCTGTAGCTCCGACGCGAGTTGCCCGAGGGCCTCGGCGTTGCGGTCGAGGAGTGCCAGCTCCCATCCCTGGTCGGCAAGCAGGCGCGCACCGGCGGCGCCGATACCAGTGGCGGCGCCGGTGATCAGCAGACGTTTCGATCGGGTCATGACGAGACTCCTCCGTGGATGTGGCGCGCGGCCAGCTCGGTCAGTCCGGTGGCCACGGCATAGCGGGGACCGAAGCGCCCGGCTACGTCGGCACGAGCGACGACGGTGCCTTGGCCAAGAAGCTCCTCACTCACCGTGCGCACAAGCTCGTCGTCCATTGCACCTCCTCCAGCGAGGACTAGGACCTGCGGTGTGGTGTCCAGCGCCCGCAGCGCTCGACTGACAGATGCACCGACGGTGCTGCGCTTGATCGCGAGCCGGAGGCTGCGCCACTCCTCCGGGGCCAGCGTCGTGGAGAAGGGGAGGAGTTCCGAGGCGGACGCAACGCAAAGGGAGCCGGCGGCCGCCGGCTGTGCCGGCTCCGGCAAGAAGGTGCGGCGACCGTCCTCCCCGTGGGCTAAGTGGACGCCCTCCACACGCACGGCCGGGCGCCGCTTGACGTGCTCGGCCAAGCCGCGCGGGATGCCGAGTGCCGCTGCTGTGACACGCGTCACGAGCTCGCCCGCTCCTGCGCGTATGACGGTCCGGCCTGCGTGTACGCAGTCGACCGTGCCGCCGCCGATGTCGCAGACCGCGGCCCCCTCAGGCACACCAGGGGTCGATCCCACCCCAAGGGTGGCGGCCTGTGCCTCGCTCGCCAGGCACACAGTCGGGATGCTCGTGAGGCGGGCGAGCCGGTCTTGGGGGTTGGTCGCCGGCTCCGCGGTCAGGTTCGCCACCACGGTGGCGGTCGCCTCCACGATGCCGCGTCGTAGCCATGCCCCGTCATCGATCGCGCGCATCGAGACGACGGTCGCGTCGGCGACCTCGCGGAGCTCGGACCCCAGCCAGAGACGACGGACTGTCAGGTCGGGGTCCCGTGCGCTCAGTCGCGCCGCGTCGTGCACCGAGAGTCGATGGCGACCCCCGAGGGTCTCCACCTCTACCCAGGGAGTGCCGTGGTCCACGGCGACCAGCTCGGGAACGGCTGTGACCTCAGGCGCCAGTGTCAACGCACTGGCCGGCGCGTCCGCGAGCTCGCGCAGCTGCGCGGCCAGGGCGGACAAGAGGTCGGACCCGATGCCTAAAGCATGCGCCACTGCCACCGGATCTCCCCATCGGCGCGCCACCGAGTGCGCAGCCATCACCTCCACCGCCACCAGCTGGCCCTCCCGCAGGCCAACGAGGTCCACCTCGTCAACGACCGGAAGGTCCGCGTCGATGCGGTGGTGGAGCAGCACCGCATCATCGTCGGACGAGAGGAGCGCCACGATGGGCCACCCCACTGCCAGCAGCCGCCGGACGTGGTGGGCCGCTTCGTCAAAGTCGTGTGGATCCGGGAGGCTGACGACGATGGGCTGGGTGGCGTCCGGGTCATCCGCATTTGCGAGCAGGGACGCAAGGCTGCGGTGCCGTCCGAGGGACGCCCCCGAGCCCGCTGGCGTACCGGCGGAAGATCTGCGTCGCTCCCGGACTACTGCCCGCAACGGTGCGGGCGGCACCATCACAGTCGCGGTGTGTACTGATACCAGCGGCGCGACGGCGAGCAAATCGGGTCTTCGGCCGCACTCCGCGGCCGCCCGTGTCACCAGGGAGGCGGCGGCAACAAGGGAGCGGTGAGAACCCTTGGCCCCGGCCGTCGGAACGCGACCACTCCATAGGATGCTCGCTGAGCTGGGACCAATCCGTGACACCACGATCTCGGTGGTTGTGTTCCCGATGTCGATCCCCGCGACGAGGTGTGTCACCGCACCAGTCCCCGTTTGGCGTAGACCCCGGCAGCCTCTCGCACCAAGGTCGCGCACCGCTCAGCGCCCCGGGTCTGAAGGTCTGTCGCGAAGGAGTCAAGCTCCTCGCGAGTGGCGCGGTGGGGGCGGAGGACTTCGTAGAGGTCGAGGACCTCCTCGTCGCTCATGGTGGTGAGTTCGGAAGCCAGTAAGAAGTTCGCGGCGAGCTGTGGGTTGCCGTGTTCCTGTGCCACGGATGATTGGC
Organism: Nocardioides zhouii; assembly: GCF_004137345.1. Classification (GTDB taxonomy): domain Bacteria; phylum Actinomycetota; class Actinomycetes; order Propionibacteriales; family Nocardioidaceae; genus Nocardioides; species Nocardioides zhouii. The sequence continues at coordinate 81,958 of NZ_SDWV01000016.1, read as the reverse complement.
GCACGAGGGCCTCTGATGTCATCCGAATGTCGGAGATGTCGAGGCTGCCGTCCAGCGCACCCTGCACACTCAGGCGAGACGGCTCAGTCACGGTGCACCTCGATGTCCAGGGGACCGGCCTGTGGCTGACAGGCGGTCCGCTCGAGTGAGACCAGAGCCACTGCGCGCGCGTGGTAGCGGGCGGTGATTGCCTCCTCCGTCCCAGCGACGAAGATCGGCGCGGGTGCGGTGTGCTTCGCATGTCGCGCCGCGTTGCTGCCCAAAGCCCGGTAGTGGCCAGCCGTCAGCTGAGGAGCCACGCTGAAGAGTTCGAGGTTCGCCAAGGGCGCGAGATCGCGTCGGTGGATGAGTGCGGTTCCCTTGCCCTGCAGACCGATCCCGACACCGGAACCCGAGAATCGAGCCGCAGAGAGTCCTATCATCCCCACATCGATGGTGGACCGTATCCTTATGAAGCGGGTCACACAGCCCTCCTCCTCGATGCCGGCGGCAATCTGGCGCATCACCTCTCCGATCGGCAGACCACTTAGGGAGAGCCAGACCGTCTCCCCCAGCGCCGGAGACAGGCCGACGCAGACCTCGCGCGGGTCGCGACCGACCTCCGCCGGACCTGTAGGGACGAGGCGTATGTGGTCGCGGTGATCGTCCTGGTCGGCGGTCAGCTGCGCGGCGGTACGCGCCTGACGGATGGCATCGATTTCGGCCTTGCGGGCGGGAGTCGGTCGGTACCCGGTGCCTGGGCCCGTGTAGTCGTTCGGATCGGTGACCTTGGAGAGCACCCGCATCTGCTCGTCGAAAATGGCCGACGTCTGCAGTTGGTCTCCCTGGAGCCGCGCTTGCGTGAGCGCCATGATCGCGTCGGCCTCCTCGGTGAAGCCAGTCCGTGCCAGGGACGCGACCACGTCGATCACGTCGAGCTGCTGTCCCTCGATCACGCGAGCGGCGTCCTGCACCGCCAGCGGATTACCGTCAGGCAGGTCGCGAGAGTCGTTGGCGACGACGACGGCCTCGACGCGAGCGTCGTCGTAGTCAGCTAGGCCGAGGTCTCGGTACACCGCCTGGACTGCTTGGGCAGCCCGACGTCGGACGCGCCCCAGGTGCTCCGGCGTACAAGTCCGGAGTCCTCCATCCACGCCCCAGTCCCTCTGAAGAACTAGGTAGTCGTCGAGGTCGTCGGCGTTGAAGTTGGAGATGGCGAACGTGTTGTCGTAGCGCGGGATGGACCCGTAGCCCGAAAAGATGAAGTCTGCACCCCCGAGCAGCACCGGCAGCGTGTGGGCGGTCCGCCTGATGTCGGACTCCGAGACGAGGGTGTCGTTGCCAGCGCAGGACTCGAGGTCGCGCAACATGACCATGAGGTTCTCGGCCAGCAGCCCCTTCATTCCCTCGGGCACGGACGCCACGATGGCCGCGCCGTCGATACCGCCGTTTTGCACTCCCTGTGTGCCCAGCGCCCGGGCTAGCGAGACACATCGCGACTCTAGGTAGAGCATTGAGCATCCCTCAGCCGCACCCATCAGCACCTCGGAGCCGGCACCGCTGGTGACCCGCATCTTGAGTCCGCGGGAGGCGTACGCCGCAGTCAGGAGGGCCTTGGACCAGGGGGTGTCGTCGCCGTCGGTGAAGACTTGCTCGGTGCCGTAGATGGAAACCGTCTCGGCATAGCTGGTGAGGCCCCGCAACCCCAGCCGCAGCTCCAGCGCCTCCTCGATCGAGCACTGCGCCATTGCGCCAGGCACGCCAACCTGCGATCCGATGAGGACGGCGATCGCGTTCGACGGGGCGTTGGCTAGGACTGGGACGGTGGTCTCCACTTCGCGGAAGCCGTACGCCACCGCTGACGCCGCATCGGCGGCGAGCAGCAGTGGGTCGTCGAGCCGGTTGGTCACGTGCGCCTGGATGCTCGGTGTGCGTCGTGCCCGCATCTTCGACATGGCCAACTGCAGTTCGGCTGGCTGGAGCAACGCGACGACTCGCGCAAGTTTGGCTGGGGTAGTGCCCCCCACCAGCTCGACGACCCGCTGTCGAGGAACGGAGATGTCGACTGTCATGCGGGCCAGATCGACATCGGCCATAGCCATCGCGGATTCAGCTACGGAAAGGTCGATGCCATGCGCCGCGATGAAGGAGTCGATCGTGTCGAATTCCTCTTCCGCCCTGCCATCAAGCTCCACGATCCGCCCATCCCGGACGATCAGCGATGGTGCCGGATCTCCTGGGCTGGAGAGAGCGACCAGGCCGCTGGCGGGGTCGGCGACGTTGAACCCGTCCAGGTTCACGGGCCTCGCATCGAGCACCTTGAAGCGGCGCATCGGCGCCTTGGCCGCGGTGTCGCCCATGGCACTCTCATTTCATCTGTTTCACCGCCGTTGCCTTCGCAAGGCACGGTCGCACTCAGGTGCCTGCGGCACCGGGGCAACGGCGACGCTAAGGTGACGTCTGCGTTCAGGACAACCCCAACTTATCCAGCACTGCGCACAGGAAAACCCCGCGTTCTGGGTCTAATTGGTGAAAGAACGCGATGCGGTGTGGGCACTGGGCCGACGGTCGTCGCACTGTCAGGCGTACGAGTTCCACCGGAGAGCCGATGGCAGGTCGACGTTCACCGGAACCGTCGTCTCAGAACCGGCAGGACTCGTCAAGCCTCCCCCAAGACACTCAACGCCCTCCAGTCAGCGCCACTCACCTGTAGCCAACTTTTCGGACCCCCAAGTCCCTCGCACCTCATGCAACGTCGGAGGTAGGCGCCGGGCGAGCGTCCGGGATCGTCTGGTCATGACGGTGTCGATGCCGCTTGAACACTCATCAGATGCGTCGCGACGCTCGCCGTGGCGACCACCCTCTTGAGCAGTTGATCACAACCCCTGCCCCGGCATCACGCGCACGAGACAGTCATCGGTGCGCACCTCCCTGACATACAGGTGCCGACGTGGTTCCACAGGTCGACCAACGCGGCTGCCCACAGCCCGCAGGTTAGAGAACCCCCCTCGTTCTGCAAACGGTGTATGTCGAAATGGGGTGAGGACGGGCGGAGGCTCTGCGACACCTACAAGATGGGTGGAGACTCACGGCGGGAATCGGCGATCATGACGGCGGATGGAGTTCATGGGTACGAGCGTGCATGCGGTCGTCGGCGTTCACGGAGAAGAAGACGGTGATCCGACTTCTTGGGCGCGGTCTTAGCTCGCGGAGACGAGCTGTGGGACCGCAGAGCGTCAGGTTCCGGGGCGCGCTGACAACCGGCGGCCCTACGCGGAAGGAACTCTGCAGTGCCCACACCGCTCGTCGGCCGTGGCCTCGTTAGCGGCCTCGTGAAGCTGCATCGGCATGGCCCGGCGCCTCTGCAGAGAGTGGAGCGGGCGTGCCACGGCGACGTCCTCGAGCACGTTCACTGCTACTGCAAGGGTCAGGGAAAGGCCACTGGCCAGCACGCGACCTCGATGCCCGAGCGCCGCAAGATACGACCCGAGCGCGACGCCCTTGACCTAGGCACCTGGACACCGGCGTTCACGTCGGCGTGAATCGGGCAACATCAACCCTTTGCGGGGGCTCGCGGATATGCGCGAATGTCCGCAGCACCCCTGCACCCGTCCTGGGACGGGCGGAGGAGGGGGCGCACAGGACGGGCGCTCAGGACGGCAAGAATTGGTGCTTTCGCCATGCACACTGGCTACATGAACGCTGCCTCGGTGGGACCACGCGCCGTGAGCGGCGTGGGGCCGACGGCGTGGCAGGAGGTCAAAATCATCAAAACCGCAGGTCGCGCCGGTCATGCTGAATCAGCGGGACCGTGGGATGCACTCGCAGGTCGAGGCCCCGGTGCCTCGAGTCAGCCCTCGCCATCGGACCAATGCGGAGCAAGCGCCTCGAGTATCTCTGCAGTCACGGGATTCACCTTCTCGTCCGCTTCGATGTAGTGCTCCTTGGTGATCTTGGACGAGGTGTGGCCCAGCATCTCCGCAGCCAGGTCCGCTCCTGCGGCGCGATCCAGGACGGTCGCGACCGTACGCCGGAACGAGTGGGGCGTCACGCCTTCGATCCCGGCCTCCTCGAGCACCGCGCGGAGCCGTCGGCGGATGTTGTTCGTCGTCAGTGGAGTGCCGTTGCGGCTGAAGAAGATCAAGTGGTCTGGCGCTTCTGATGCGATGGCCACCAGCCGTGCGCGCAAGACCTCGGCGGTGAACGACGGCACCGAGACAGTCCTGGTGGACTTCATTGTCTTCGGGTGGGATTGGCGATGCGTGGGCCTGCCCGCGGGCGAAACGATGGTGCCGCACAGGCGGACCGTCGCCGGAGACCTCGTCACGTCCACGTCGCACTTGCGGATGGCGAGCACCTCACCGATCCGAGCCGAGGTGCCGAGCATGACCTCGATGATCTGCTCCAGCTGCCCGTCCGGCGGTGGGCCAGGCACGCCGGACCCTCGGCGCCAACCGCGCACTGCCCGTCGGATCTCCTCTACCTGCTCGATCGTCAGAGACATTGCCTGAGCGGGCGGCCTGCGAAGGCGAGCGGTGTCGCGGACCGGGTTCTCGCGCATGGCGTCGTAGCGCACGGCGAGCCCGAAGGCCAGGCTCAGGACCGTGCGTGCCTGCTTCGCCATGCTGTAGCTCTTGGTCTTGGCAAGCGTCTTGATGAACTGGTCGACCTTGCGGACGCTGACCTCGCGCAGCGCGTAGTGCTCGAAGGCCGGCAGGACGAGCTGGCGCATGTTGCGCTCATAGAGGGCTCGCGTGCTGGGAGCGAGCGCGTCCTCGAGGTCGAGATCGGCCAGCCATACGTCAACCAGATGCCGGAAGGAACTGGCACACGTGAGATCGCCCTGCCCGACCTTCTGCTCGGTCCGCTCGGCAAGCATCTCCTTCAGCTTGCGCTCAGCCGCTTTCGGCGTGTCCGCCGTCGCTTGGACTCGGCGCAGCTGACCGTCGTAGTCACGGAACCGGGTCAGCGCCCGGGCTCGACCGTCGTGGATCCTCTCAACGTGGATCTCACCGAAGGTGCCGATCGGAGTGCGAGGTCTAGCCACGATCGCTCACCCACCGCTGGGTCCGCGCCCCGGCTCGGCCTCGCGCTGCCTGTGCAGCCAGGTCAGGACGTCGGAGGTGGCGAAGCGGACGCGACCGCCGACCTTGATCGCGCACGGCCCCTTGCCGTCGGTGCGCCAGTCGCGGATCGTCGTGACGGGCACGTCGAGATACTCGGCGAGCTCCTCGATGCTCAGCAGCGGCTCCAGGCCGCTCAACGTGCCGTGGGTGGTCTCCATGGCCGTCAGGTGTGCTCGGTGTCCCGGATGCTCCCGCACGGCTCCGTGACATTCCGTGCCGATGGCCGTCGGTGCGTCGTGGAGTGGTCTCGAGACGGGGTTTATGGCCGGTTTGTGGCAGTCGGATCAAATCTCAAATGCTTTCAGGCTCGGAGATCCGTGATCTCCGAGCCTGAAACTTTGTAGCGGGGGCAGGATTTGAACCTGCGACCTCTGGGTTATGAGCCCAGCGAGCTACCGAGCTGCTCCACCCCGCGTCGGTGAACAGAACATTACAGCCGCGGTGCGGACAGCCCAAATCGGGGTCAGCCGGCCAGGCGTACGGCCTCCTCGATGAGGTCGCGACCCTCCTCCATCAGCCGGGCCCACTTCACCGTGTTGCCGGCCTGCTGGGCGGCGTCGGCCTCGGTGAACTTCTCCTCGGCCTGACGGAGCAGGTCGCGGATCTGCGCCTGCGTGCCGCCCGGGGCCGGGGTCGAGGGCGAGGACGACGGCGACTCCGAAGGCGTCGCGGTCGGCGTCTCCGTCGGCTCCGGGGTTGACGGGTCGGGGGTCGAGACGACCCCGTCGAGCGAGTCCTCGATCGCCTCGCGCAGCGTCTCGCCGATGCCGACGCGACCCTCGTACGAGACCAGCACGAAGCTCAGCACCGGGAATGCCGACTCGCTGTCGCGCCGCGTGTAGAGCGGCTGGACGTACATGAACGAGTCGTCGATCGGCAGCGTGAGCAGGTTGCCGAAGATCGGCTTGGCGTCACCGTTGGTGAAGCTCAGCAGCTCTTGTCGCACCGTCTCGTCCGTGCTCAACGCCGCCGCGATCTGGATCGGGCCGTCGGTGCTGGTGTCCTGCAGCTCGCGGACAGAGATCTTCCCGTAGTCCTCACTCGTCGCGTCGCTGTTGACGTTCATGAAGGCGACGAGGGTCTCGCGTTCACGGGGGACGTAGACGGAGGTGAGGGACCACGACTGCTCGCCCGTGCCGTCGGTGTCGGTGAAGAGTCGGTAGGGCGGCTGCAGACGCGTGGAGGCCTGCGGGTCCTTGGGCAGCACCCATCGGGTGGAGCCCTCGAACCAGTCCTTGGCGACCGTCTCGTGGTAGCGCTGGAAGTGGTAGCGCTGGGTCTTGAACAGGTCCTCGGGGTAGCGCAGGTGGGACATCAGCGCCTCGGGGATGTCGTCGCGCGACTTGATCAGGCCGGGGAACACCTCGTCCCAGACCTTGAGGATCGGGTCGTCGGGCTCCCAGGCGTAGAGCGTGATCGTGCCGTCGTAGGCGTCGACGGTCGCCTTCACCGAGTTGCGCAGGTAGTTGATCTCGTCGGTCGGCAGCGTCTGGAAACCGTTGTCCTGCTGGAGCGAGTCGTCGGTCATCGTCTCGAGCGACTCGCGCTGCGACTGCGGGTACTTGTCGGTGGCGGTGTAGCCATCCAGCACCCACGTGATCTTCCCGTCCACGACGACCGGGTAGGGGTCGGAGTCGACGGTGAGCCACGGCGCGACCTTCTCCACCATGCTGCGGGGGTCGCGGTCGTAGAGCACCTTGGAGCTCTCGTTGACCCGACCCGACAGCAGGAAGTTGGGCTCGCTGAACTTCACCGCGTAGAGCAGCTTGTTGAACAGCCCGCCCACCGGCACGCCACCGTCGCCGTCGTACGTCGTCTCGGCGGTCTCCTCGCCCTCGCCCGCGGGCAGCACCAGCTCGCGATCCGCGCCCGAGCCGCTCTTGCCGACGACGCTGTAGTCGGGGCTCTTCTCACCGAAGTAGACGCGGCTCTCCACGCCGTCCGGCGACAGACCCGTGAGCGCGTCCTCGTTGGCCTGCTGGCCCTCCGCCCACTGGACGTTGAGCGACTGGCTGGAGTCGTCCTCGGGGCGCTGGTTGGCGTACGCCGCGATGACGCCGTCGCCGTGGGTGTAGACGGTGTGGAGGTTGGTCCAGTTGCGGTCGCCTTCCGCGATGCCGGCCTGGTCGAGCTCGCGCACGCCGAGCACCACGGCGCGGTCGACGCCGTCGATCTCGTAGCGGTCGACGTCGAGCACGTCGCTGACCGAGTAGTAGGCGCGGACCTGCTGCTGCTGCTCGAAGACCTCGCTGACGATCTTGGGGTCCACGAGCGGGACGCTCGAGGTCATCCCGTCGAGCTCGTCGAGCCGGCCGCCACCGGTGACCGGCGTGCCCTCCACCGGGCCGACGTCGATCTGGTCGAGCCCGTACGCCGCGCGGGTCGCGTCGATGTTGGCCTGGATGTACTCGCCCTCGCGGTCGGGCACGTTGGGGTTCACCCGGATCGCCTGGACCACCGACGGGACGATGAGACCCAGGATGATCGCCGACAGGGCGAACAGGGCCACACCGACCGACGGCAGCAGCCAAGTGCGACGCCAGATGTTGGCCAGGAACAGCACCGCGCAGACCACGGCGATCCCGGCGAGGATCTCCTTGGCCGGGAGCACGGCCTTGGCGTCCGTGTAGCCCATGCCCGTGAAGATCGAGCCGGAGTTGGTGACCAGGTCGAAGCGGTCGAGCCAGTAGTCGACGGCCTTGGCCAGCACGAACAGGGCCAGCAGGGCCGACACCTGGATCTGCGCGGCGCTGGTGAGCCGGTCCCCCGGCCTCGCGGACAGGCGGACGCCGCCGAAGAGGTAGTTGATGACGACCACGGCGATCAGGCCGACGACCGCCAGCGCCATCACGTAGTCGACGAGGTAGTGCCAGAACGGCAGCTGGAAGACGTAGAAGCCGACGTCCTTCTTGAAGTAGGGATCCGTCGTGCCGAAGTCCTGGGCGTGGCGCCACATCGAGTAGCTGCGCCACTGGCCGGTCGCGGACGCACCGGCGAAGAGGCCCATCACGATGGCCGCGCCGGCGATCACCCAGTTCATCCGGGGCGCGAGCAGCTCGCGGTAGCGGTCCATGCCGTCGTCGGGCATGCCAGGCATCCCCGGCCACAGGACCGGGCGGAACCGGTAGGCCATCGCCATCGCGATCCCGACCGTTGCGGCCATGAGGCCGGCGAAGACGAAGAACAACCCGATGCGCGTCAGCAGCAGGGTGGTGAAGACCTCGCCGTACTCGACCGAGCGGAACCAGAGGCGCTCGGTCCAGAACGAAGCGAAGCCGCTGAGCAGCATGAAGCCGACGACCAGGACGATCGCGGTGATGACCAGTGCTCCCGGCCGCCGCGAGGGGGGCGTGGTGCGCGTGGGCGTGGGTCCGGAGGGCCCCTGGGGGCCGCCGGAACGGGGACTGTCGAACGGATTGCTCATGCCTGCTCAGGGTTCTCGTGGGTGGCGTCGTGGGCGTCGTTCAGGGTCGCGTGGAGGAGGTCGAGGAGCCCCGGCACCAGCTCGGTGCCGTTGACCACCGACTGCTCGTCGTCGTGCGCGCGCAGTCGCAGGGCACAGTACGACGCTCCGGCTCGGGTCACGCCGGCCACCATCCGGACCTCCTGCCGGTCGGGGTGCTGGCGGGCGAACAGCTCGGCGGCGGTCGGGTCGTCCGGGATGTCGTCGTCGACGTCGGGAGGCAGCACGAGGCGCTCGATTACGGCGGCGCAGCCGAGGACGCTCTCGGGCCAGGCGATCGAGTGGAGTGCTGCTTCGAGGGCCTGGCCCGGCGGGAGGCCCTCCTGCTCGATCGAGGTGAAGGAGCCGTCGTCGGCGGGTCCGTCGATGGCCATCGCCGCGGCCAGCGCCGGCTCCTGCGCGACGAGCGTCGCGGTGTCGACGAGGGCGTACAGGCGGGCGGGCTGGTCCCACCCTTCCTGGGCGACGTGGGCCTCGATCTCCAGCACGGCCGCAGCCAGCGCCGGGTCCTCCGGCAGGAGTGCGATGTCCGTGGGGTCGGTCGTCATGAAGCGGTGTCCTTGCAGCTCGGAAGCGGGGCGTCGTGGTCGGCGACCCAGTCGGCGAGGGTCTCGACGGCACGGTGCATGGTGGTGGCCCTGGCGAGGCGCATGTCGCCGGTGTCCACTCCCCCGATGCCGTCACAGTTGTCCGCCGGCACGAAGAACAGCTCCGCGCCGGCGTCGCGGGCGGCGGCGATCTTCTGCTGGATGCCGCCGATCGGCCCGACCTTGCCCGACGGCGTGATCGTGCCGGTGCCGGCGATGTCGGCACCGTCGGTCAGCGAGCCGGGCGTGAGCGTGTCGAAGACGGAGAGCGAGATCATCAGGCCGGCGCTCGGGCCGCCGATGCTGTCGGGGATGCTGACGCTCACCCGGTACGGGAAGTCGAACCCCACCCCGGGCGAGAAGCCGACGCGGTAGTCGCCGTCGACCGTGCGCGGGGTGACCTGGACGGTCAGCTCCTTCTTCCCACGGCGTACGACGAAGGCGACCGGCTCGCCCCTGGGCGATCCGTCGATGGCGTCGACGACGTCCTGGGTGCTGGTGATGGCGGTGCCGCCGACACTGACCAGGACGTCGCGCACCTCGAGCTTGCCGTCGGCGGGCATGCCCGGCGTGATGTCGACGATGTCGACGATCGGCGTGATCTTCTCGCCGAGCTCGGTCAGTGCGGCAGCGACGGCGGTGTCCTGCGACGACACCATGGCGCCGGCGGACTCCCGGTCGTTGGACTCGTCGGTCTCCTCCGGGGCGTAGACCGCCGACCGCGGCCAGACGGCGTCGTCCGGGTCGAAGTAGGCCTGCAGCAGCTCGGCGAGGCCCACGCGCTCCTCCGGGGTGCTGACGTAGACGGTCGTCATCCGCAGCTCGCCGTCGTCGTAGTAGGCCTTGTGCCCGGTGACCTGCACGGTCTCCTCGCCGTCGACCTCGGCGAGGATGTCGACGGTCGGTCCGGGGCGATAGGTGACGTAGGGCAGCGGCACGAACACAGCGGTCCCCCACAGCACGGCCAGCAGGCACAGTGCGAGCAGCCCCGCCCTGGTCCGCTGACTCATGGGCGCAACTCTCTCAAACGTGCGCAACTACCCCGCACTCTGCCCGTGGCTGGGACGCACGGCGATGCCCGTGCTGCGATCCCGCGCGGGTGCGGCCGTACGACGGGTGCCGGCCGGCATCTCCTTGCCGAGGGCCTTGCCGAGCCGCTCGACGGCGACGTCGCGGTCGACCTCGCCGCGACCGTCACGCCCCATCCAGGACACCCAGACCATGGCCATCACCGTGGCGACGACGGCGGGCACGAGCCAGAGCAGGATCTCCACGCTCCGAGGGTAGGGCGCCGGGGCGTCCACACCGGGCAGGCGTCACGGCGTGCCGACCCACTCCTCGGTCGCGTCGTCGAAGACCTGGTGCTTCCAGATGGGCACCTCGGCCTTGAGGGTGTCGATGAGGGCGCGCGAGGCGGCGAACGCGTCGCCCCGGTGCGCCGCGGTGGTGGCGACCACGACAGCGAGGTCGCCGATGCGGAGCTGGCCGACGCGGTGCACCGCGGCCACACCGCGTACGTCGTGCTCGGCGGCCACGCGACGGCAGACGTCCTCGAGCCGCTCGAGCGCCGACGGGTGCGCGGAGTAGTCGAGCGCGGTGACACCCTTGTCGTGGTCGTGGTCGCGCACCTGCCCGATGAAGAGCGTGAGCCCGCCGGCTCCGGCGTCACCGAGCGAGTCGACGACCTCGGTCACGTCGAGCGGGGTGTCACGGATGGCGACGAGTCGCACGGGATCAGTCACGCCCGGAGTCTAGGACGACGGGGCGGGACGGGGCTGGGCGCAGTGGGTACCGTGGATGCCATGAGTGACACCCCCGGAGGCCCCGGATCGTCCGGTCAGGGCCCCGACGACAACAACCCCTTCAAGGGCACGCCCTTCGAGCAGATCTTCGCGCAGATGGGCGGCCTCGGCGGCGCGGGCGGCGGCATGCCCGACCTCGGCGCGCTGATGGCGCAGATGCAGTCGTTCTTCGCTCCCCACGACGGGCCCGTCAACTGGGAGACCGTGACCGACCTCGCCCGGCGCACGGCTGCCCAGGAGCCGGACCCGACCGTCAGCGCCGCGCAGTCGAGCGCGGTCGCCGACGCCGTACGCCTCGCGGACCACTGGCTCGACACCACGACCGAGTTCCCGTCGGGTGTCGCGACCACCGCGGCATGGTCGCGCGCGGAGTGGATCGTGGAGACCATCGACGTCTGGAAGGTGCTCGTCGAGCCGATCGCCGGCTCCGCCACCACGGCTCTGGGCCAGGCGATGCCCGAGGAGATGCGTCAGCTCGCCGGTCCGCTCATCGCGATGCTCGGCAAGGCCAGCGGCGCGATGGTGGCCAACCAGGTCGGCAGCGGTCTCGGCGCCCTCGCCGGCGACGTGCTGAGCGCCTCCGACATCGGCCTCCCGCTCGGCCCGACCGGCAAGGCGGCGCTGCTGCCCACCAACGTGGCGGCCTTCGCTGCCGAGCTGCCCGACGTGACGCCCGACGACGTGCTGCTCTACCTCGCCCTGCGCGAGGCTGCGCACCAGCGACTGTTCGCCGGCGTCCCGTGGCTGCGCGACCACCTGATCAGCGCGGTGTCCGAGTACGGCGCCGGAATGGACTTCGACACCTCCGGCATGGAGGCCAAGCTGCGCGACATCGACGTCTCCAACCCCTCGGCGATCCAGGACGCGATGGCCGGAGGCCTGTTCGACCCCGAGCCGTCGGCCGCGCAGAAGGCGGCCCTCGAGAAGCTCGAGGTGACCCTCGCGCTCGTGGAGGGCTGGGTCGACGAGGTGGTCAGCCAGGCCACCGCCGAGCGGATGCCTGCGGCCGCGAAGATCCAGGAGACCGTACGCCGTCGGCGTGCCGCCGGCGGGCCGGCCGAGCAGACCTTCGCGACGCTCGTCGGCCTCGAGCTGCGGCCGCGCCGGCTGCGCGACGCGTCTGTGCTGTGGGGGTCGCTGCGCACCCGTCAGGGCGCCGAGGCCCGCGACGGCGTCTGGATGTCGCCCCACCTGCTGCCGACCGCCGCCGACCTCGACGACCCGCTCGGGTTCCGTGAGGACTCGGTCGCTCCCGGCGAGCTGTCGGAGGACGAGTTCGACGCCGGCCTGCGCGACCTCCTCGACGGTCCGTGACGCTCCACTCCGACGCCCGGGCCGTGCTGGCCGGGTGGGCGCCGCCGAGCGCGCGCGACGCCGAGCTGCGGAGTCGGTTCGTCGCCCACCTCGACGCGCACCCGGACGCGATGACCCGCGGCTGCCTGCCCGACCACCTCACCGCCGGGACGATCGTGCTGACGGCGAAGGCCGACGCGGTGCTGCTCAACCACCACCGCAAGGCGGGCGTCTGGCTCGCCTTCGGCGGTCACTGCGAGCCGGGCGACACCACCCTGGCCGGGGTCGCGCTGCGGGAGGCGTACGAGGAGTCCGGGCTCACGGACCTCGACTTCGACCCGGTCCCGCTCGACCTCGATGAGCACGCCGTGGAGTTCTGCTCGCCCGGGACGACGGTCCACCACCTCGACGTACGCTTCCTCGCCACGGCGACGCGGGATTCACGCCATGCCGTCAGCGAGGAGTCGCTCGACGTGCGCTGGTGGCCGATCGACGCACTGCCGGAGATCTACCCGGACATGCGGCGCCTGATCGGTGACGCGGTCGCGCGCCTGACCCGCTGACGCGTCAGACCGTGCCGACGATGATGCCGTCGGTACCCGTTCCAGGGTCTGCGGTGGTGGTCACAGTCGCAGTACCAGATCCTTCGCGTTTGACGACGAAAGTAATCGCTAGAGAGCCACCTACGATGATCTGCGTCCCTACTGGGGCAGTGAACCGGACCTCAGTGGCGGAGATGACCGAGCGACTCCACCCAGCAGGCGCAGTGTGTTGGCCATTACCGCTGGCCACGCCCGTCGACACCTTCACTGTGACAGTGAGTGCGTCTGTAGCCCCGCCGCCAGTGTTACGCAGAGTCAGATTCCCGGTTATATCGCTGCCACTAAGCGTGTACGGCACCAGGGGATTCGTGCCAGAGCTGGTTGAGAGATTAGCTGCAGAGGACGCGAACGCGGGCGCAGTCGTCGCCACGGCAACGGCAGGCACCGTCCATAGACCCGCCCGGACGAGTTGACGACGGTCCGGCTTGATTCCGGTCACGAGATTTTTCCCCACGTTGCGGTGCACTAACCCGAGAAGGTTGACAGCGACCGTAACTCAGAGATCCGGGTTCCGTGGCATCGTCAGCCGAATTGTCCATACTTTGAGTCGACTTGCGGATGAACTCAAGGTTCGTCCTCCACCCCAGGGGGTGGTTCGAGGCGTGCGGCGCTCGAATAGCCCTCGAGATAGCCCTTGGCCTTCTCGGCCCGGGGATAGCGGTCGACCCAGGCCCAGAACTCCGGCGTGTGGCCCGCCTCGAGCAGGTGGGCGAGCTCGTGCACGAGCACGTAGTCGACCACCCAGGCCGGCATCTTCTGGAGCCGGTCGCTGAGCCGGATCGTCCGGTCGCCCGGCGTGCACGAGCCCCAGCGGGCGTTCTGGTTGGTCACCCAGCGCACCGAGGCCGGCACCGCCAGTCCACCGAGGTAGGTGTCGTTGAGCTTGGCGGCACGGGCCACGAGGTCGTCGTCGGAGCGCAGCTTGCGGCGCTCCTGCCGCTCGATCCGGGCGACCATGTCGGCGACCCACGTGGCCTCGTCGCGCTTGCTCATCGTCGCCGGGATGAGCACGACGATCTGCTCACCGTCGCGGTAGGCCGAGACGGTGCGCCGACGGCGGCGCGATCGGCGTACCTCCACGTCGGGGGTCGGCGAGCTCATGCGCCGAACCTAACTCCCGCCACCCACACCGGGTGCCCGGACGCGCTGGTCAGAGTCGCGCGCCCGCCCACTCCAGCAGCCGGTCGCGCTCCCACGTGGTGACGATCCGTTCCGGGTCGATGCCCGCCTCGGTGGCCCGCGCCGCGCCGTAGTCGAGCATGTCGAGCTGCCCGGGCGCGTGCGCGTCGGAGTCGATGGAGAACAGGCACCCGAGGTCGCGCGCCAGCTCCAGGAGCTTCGTCGGCGGATCGCGGCGCTCGGGTCGCGAGTTGATCTCGACCGCCACGCCTTCCTCCGCGCAGGCCGTGAACACGAGCTTCGCGTCGAACTGGCTCTGCGCGCGTGTGCCGCGGTTGCCCGTCACCAGCCGTCCCGTGCAGTGGCCGAGCACGTTCGTGTGCGGGTTGCGTACGGCTCCGACCATCCGGCGCGTCATCGCGGCTGCGTCCATCTTGAGCTTGGAGTGCACCGACGCCACCCGGACGTCGAGCCGCCCCAGCATCTCCGGCGTCTGGTCGAGCGCACCGTCGTCGAGGATGTCGACCTCGATGCCCTTGAGCAGCGTGAAGGTGCCGCCCAGGTGCTCGTTCACCGCGTCGACGACGCCGAGCTGCCGGGCGAGCCGCTCAGCACTGAGGCCGTTGGCCACCCGCAGCCGCGGGCTGTGGTCGGTCAGGACGAGGTAGTCGTGGCCCAGCTCCATCGCCGTCATCGCCATCTCCTCCAGCGGCGACCCGCCGTCGGACCAGTCGGAGTGGGAGTGCAGGTCACCCCGGAGGCGCGCGCGGAGCTCCTCACCACCAGTGGCGAGCGGGCCGGCGGTCTTCTCGAGCCCGACCAGACGGTCCGGCACCACGCCGTTGCACGCGTCGGTGATCACGGCGGCCGTGCTCGGCCCGATCCCTGCCAGCTCCGTGAGCGTGCCGGCGGCCGCGCGGCGGCGCACCTCGTCGTCGGGCAGCGGCAGGATCGTGCGGGCGGCGTTGCGGAAGGCCTCGATCCGGCGGCTCTCCTCGCGCTGGCGCTCCATCAGGAAGGCGATCCGCCGCAGCGTGGCAACCGGTCCCCGGGCCTCGCCGGACGACGAAACTTCGCTCAACTTTCTCTCCTCCACAGCCGCGCGATCGGCGTACGTGCTGGTCACCCGCACAGTACGACGCCGCGCCGGGCGTGTCGCCCACAGGCCTGTCCCCACTGCCGGGCCGTTGCTCCACCGGTGCGACCGCCGCGTGCACAGGGCCTCCACAGGGCTGTCCACAGGCGGGCACGTCGACCCGTTGACCGGGCGAGCGGCACGCTCGTACGGTGGCGCGCAGAAGGGCCCCACGGCTCCTCGACGTCAGCAGGGGAAGGCAGGCGTCGAAGGCTGCGGGGCCCCTTCTTCTTCGCGGAGGGTCAGCGGCCCTCGAACCGCGCCGGCCGCTTCTCCCGGGCGGCGGCGATGCCCTCCTGGAGGTCGGCGGTCGCCAAGGTCATCGGCTGGGCGAGCGCCTCCCACTGCAGCGCGGACTCGAAGTCGGCGTGCCCGCCGTCGGCGAGCGCGACCTTGGTGAGCCGGCTCGCGATCGGGGCGGTGGCGGCGATGCCGGCGGCGGTGGCCAGCACCTCGTCGAGGAACCCGTCGCCCTCGAGCACCCGGGAGACCAGGCCGAGCCGCAGGGCCTCGTCGGCCTCGACGATGCGGCCGGTGAGCAACAGGTCGCGGGCGTGCGCCGGCCCGACGACGTTGGGCAGCAGCCACGTGCCGGCCATGCCTGCGTGCATGCCGAGCTTGTTGAAGGGCAGGCCGAGCTTGGCACCGCTCGCGGCGTAGCGGATGTCGCAGGCGAGGGCGAGGCAGAGCCCCGCTCCGATGGCGGCTCCGTTGACCGCGGCGATGGTCGGGACCTCGAGGCGTCGGATCGAGAGCCACGCGCGGTAGAACGGCAGCATCCGCCGGCGGAGCTGGTCGACGCTCGCGTCGGGCTCGCTGGCGATCCACGACGTGTTGCCGCCCGAGCAGAAGGCGCTGCCAGATCCCGTCACGACCACCGCGCGCAGCGAGGTGTCGGAGGCGAGCTCGTCGATCGCGGCGACCCACGACGCGGTCATCTCGTCGCTCATCGCGTTGCGCATGTCGGGGTTGTCGAGGGTCAGCAGCACGACCCCCTCGGAGGGGCGTTCGAGGCGCAGGTGGGTGAGGTCGCGGGAGGTGTCGGGCATGCGTCGAGGGTACTGATGGGGCCGACCGCGCGTTCACGCGGTTTCACGCTCAGCGCGTGTGGTGCGTGAGCGTGAGCCACGCGTGGCGTAGGGTCGTCGACGGAGCTCGGGCAGACGCCTGAGATCCCCGGCGGGCTTCCCCTTAGACAACCCCGTCGCGACGACCAAGAACAACAAGCAAGGAGGCCGTCATGGCGGAGACCTGGAGCGGTGAATTCTACTGCGTCAAGTGCAAGGAAAAGCGTGAGGCGGAGGGCGAGATCCGCGTCAACGACAAGGGCACCAAGATGGCCAAGGGCGTCTGCCCGGTCTGCGGTACCAACCTGAACCGCATCCTCGGCAAGGCGTGAGCATCACCCCTTGATCAACTAGCGGCGGCGCCACCCACCCGGGTGGCGCCGCTGCTGCATTTCCCCCGTGTTCTCGCCTGTGGATGGCGCTCCACGGCACCGGTCCTCGTGGCAGCGTCGGAGCCATGCCTCACCCGTGCCCCCGCAGCCCGTACGCCGTGCCGCTGCGCGCCCAGCTCGACTGCCCCGACCCGTGGCGTACGCAGGCACTGGCGGCGCTCGCGGTCGCCGGGATCACCGTCGAGACCTCGGCCCCGGTGGGCATCAGCCTCGCTCCCGGCCGTGCGGTCTCGAGGGCCGTCGACGACTGGAGCGTCGCCTCGCTCCCCCACCTGCTCCTCGGCGTCACGCCGTGGGCGGTCGAGGTGGGTCCGTGGGCCGCGCCCGGCGTCGGTCCGTGCGCGCGGTGCGTAGCGGCGGCTGTCCTGGACGACCGGCCGCGTGACCTGTTGGACCTGCTGCCGCGACCGCTCCTCGCCCTGGCCGCGGGTGCCGCGGCCCGGGACCTGACGGCCTGGATCGCCGGCGACGCGCCGCACACCTGGCTTACCTCGTGGCGCTTCGACCACGAGCCGCTCCCCACGGCACGCCGGTGGGAGCGCCACCCCTACTGCGGGTGCGCCTGGTTCGACACGGCGTGAGGGCGCCTCACCACCACGCGCTGTCGAGCTTGCCCTCCATCGCGCGCAGGTGCGCGCGCGAGCAGGTGTCGCAGAAGGCGCAGTGCCGACCGTTCTCGACCGCCGTGGTCCAGGTCAGTGCCTCGGCCCCGGTGGCGCGGGTGCCGCAGAGGTGGCAGCTGACCGTCTCGTCCTCGTCTACGCCCACCCGGGCGACGCTACTCCTGGGCGTCGGCGGGTCGAGGCAGAAATGACCCACGAGCCGGCACGTCGTCATCGTGACGACGTACCGGCTCGTGGTCTGTGCTCACCCGCGATCAGGGCGAGGGCCTTCTCAGATCGCTCGGGCGAGGGCGAGGCGCGCCTGCTGCGCGGCCAGCTCGGCCTTGCGGCTCATCCGACGGGCCATCACCAGGTGGTGGCCCCGTCGCATTTCGTGCGCCTCTCCCAGGCGCGCGGACATTTGCGCGCGTGCGAGTTCTTCATGCATGAGATTCATGTCGTTGCTTCCATTTCGGTAGGTCTTCATTGAGGTGTGTTCCTTGTGTTTCCTGAGTGGGAGTGAGTACGCGGTGGCGCCTACGCGGCGGCCCCGTCCTTCTGCTTCTGCTCGGCCGCAGCTGCGACCTGCTCGGACTTGCGGGGCCGGCCTCGCGGCCGCTTGCGCGGGATCACCACGCCCTGGAGGAAGAGCTCGCCTCCCCAGACGCCCCACGGCTCACGCCGCTCGAGGGCTCCGTCGAGACAGAGTGCCCGGACCGGACAGGCGAGGCAGAGGGCCTTGGCGTGCTCCACGTCCGCAGGGGACTCGGCAAACCACAGCTCTGCGTCGAAGACGCGGCAGGGCAGCAACTCCTCATCCACTCCGGCAGCTGCGTCGTGCAGGGCTCCCAGCGGAGCCTGGGGCTCCAGCGGGGTCGTGACGGCGGCAGCTCGGTTGCGGTCGAGAACGCTGATGGTCATGTGTATTCACCTCCTCTTCATTGACCTGATCGCGGGTGCATGGACAAACAGAAAGGCCGCGGATCCCGGTGTCGGGTTCCGCGGCCTGGAGGCTGCCGATGTAGGTGTGTCACCTATGTCGACGGACTCCAGGCAGGAGAACCCGGGAAATCGCCCTTGATGCGAACGATGGCGGCGGCGTCGCCCTGGACAGCCATCACGCCGGCGCCGAAGGCGCGGTTGTGCGCGCAGGGGCGGCCGAGGGTGGACATGCCGAAGGACGGCGTCCAAGCCGTCATCGTCTTCGTGTAGTTCTCCATGCTGGCCACCTCCTTCGGGGCGTCGGGCGCGGATCGTTGTCAGGGATCCCATGCGCGTGGGTTGGTGAAGGGAACGCTAGACCCTGCCCCGCGTCAGGGGCAAACGATTTTGTGGGTATTACCGAAAATTGTTCCGGAATCATCCTTCCGGACGATTCGAGGCCCTCAGGCCGAGGCCTCCGCGACCAGCGCGAGCACCTCGTCGCCGTACTTGGTCAGCTTGCTCGGGCCGACCCCGCTGATCGCACGGAGCCCGGTCTCGTCGGCGGGCGCGTGCTCGGCGATCAGCTGGAGCGTCGCGTCGGTGAAGATCACGAACGCCGGGACGCTGTCCTCCGACGCGCGGGCCAGGCGCCACTCGCGCAGTCGCTCGAAGAGCGCCTCGTCGTAGGACGCCGGGCAGTCGGCGCAGCGGCCGATCTTCTTCTGCTTGGCGTTGGCCAGGGGGCTTCCGCACTCGCGGCAGCGCATCGCGGCCCGGTTGCGCTCGCTGCGCTCCCGGCGCTGCGCCGAGACGCCCGGCGCGCCGTCGAGCAACGGGGCCAGGAACGGCGAGGGGCCGCGGTTGCCGCGACCGCCCGGCTCGCGGGCGCTCGCCCACGACACGGTCAGCTCGTCGCGGGCGCGGGTCATGGCGACGTAGAGCAGGCGCCGTTCCTCCTCGATCGCCGCGGGCGTCTGCGCCTGCGAGATCGGCATCATCTTCTCGTGCATGCCGGCGACGAAGACGGCGTCCCACTCCAAGCCCTTGGCGGAGTGGATGGTGGCGATGGTGACCGCGTCGGCGACCGGCGCGTGCTGCTCCCCGGCGCGGCGGTCGAGGTCGTCGACGAAGTCGCCGAGTGACGCGTCGGGTCGCTCGCGGGTGAAGTCGGAGGCGAGGTCGACCAGCGCCTGCAGCGACTCCCAGCGGTTGCGGACCTCTCCCCTGCCCTCGGGCGGCTGGGTGGAGTGGCCCATCTGCGAGAACACCGCAATCACTGCATCGGGCACCGGCCCGGCCCCCTCACCGCTGCGCGCTGCGCCGCGTACGAGGGTGATCGCCTGGCGCACCTCGCCCCGGTCGAAGAACCGCGCCGCACCGCGTACGACGTAGGGCAGGCCGCGCGCCGCGAGCGCCTCCTCGAAGCGCTCGCTCTGCGCGTTGATGCGCAGCAGCACCGCCATCCGGCTTGCCGGGGTCCCCTGCGCGCGCAGCGCGGCCACGCGGTCGGCCACGGCGTCGGCCTCTGCCACCTCGTCGGTCGCCTCGCGGTAGGTGATGCTCGCGCCGGACGGACGCTGGGCCACCAGCGCCACGCCCTGGCTCTCGGTGCCGGCCAGGAGCTGGTTGGCACCGGTGACGACCTCGGGGGTGGAGCGGTAGTTGCGGACCAGCTCGACGCTGGTGGCCGAGGGGAAGCGCTTGCCGAACTCGCGCAGGTAGCGCGCGTCGGCGCCCGCGAAGGAGTAGATCGTCTGGGCCGGGTCACCGACCACGCACAGCTCCTCGCGACCGCCCAGCCACAGATCGAGCAGCGCGTGCTGGAGCGGCGAGACGTCCTGGAACTCGTCGACGACGAACCACTTGTACTGGCGGCGCACCTGGGCGGCCACGGCCTCGTTGTCGGCCAGCAGGCCGGCGCCGAAGAGCAGCACGTCCTCCATGTCCATCCGGCCCTGCTCGCGCTTGACCTCCTCGTAGGCCCCGAAGGCGCGAGCGACCACCTCGGGGTCGAGGCCGGAGACGGCCCTGGCGCGTGACCGGGCGAGGGCGGCGTAGGTGTCGGGCGAGACGTTGCTGACCTTGGCCCACTCGATCTCGCTGGCCAGGTCACGCAGGGTGGCCTGGTCGGTCGCCAGCCGCTGGCGTCGGGCGGCGAGGGCGAGCATCCCGAGCTTGGACTGGGTCAGCTCCGGCAGCTCACGCTGGTGCACCCGCGGCCAGAAGAACCTCAGCTGGCGCAGCGCTGCCGAGTGGAACGTACGGGCCTGCACACCCGGGGCACCCAGTGCGCGCAGCCGCTCACGCATCTCGCCCGCGGCGCGGGTGGTGAAGGACAGCGCCAGCACCTCGGTCGGCGCGTAGACGCCGGTCGCGACCCCGTGGGCGATCCGGTGGGTGACGGCCCGGGTCTTGCCCGTCCCGGCCCCGGCGAGCACCCGCACGGGACCGCGCAGGGCCTCGGCGACCTGTCGCTGCTCGGGGTCGAGCGCTTCGAGCAACGTCGGCTCCTGGCGGGGGTGGGTGGACGAACGCGCCAACCCTATGCGCCGGGGCCGACAGCCGGCCGACCGCTCTCCACAGCCCGATCAGAACGACTGCGACCCGAACCGCATGATCGCGACGAACAGCGCGAGCCCGCCCAGGACCACGTTGACGCCGATCATCGAGAACTCCTTGCGGCGGGCGTGGGTGGCCGCTGCGAGCACCATCGTGAGGGCGAGCCCGCTCGCGGCGAGGGGCGTGAGCACGGGGGCGATGTCGAGTGCGGCGGGCATGACCAGGCCGATCGCACCGAGGATCTCGACGACACCGATGAGCTTCACGGTCCGCTCGGAGAAGTCCTCGACCCAGTCCATGTTCTCGGCGAGCTTGGCCTTGGGCGTGGTGGCCTTCATGAAGCCGGCCGCGCCGAACGCGACGGCGAGGACGATGGCGATGATCCACAGGGTGATGTTCATGGGGGTCTCCTTCAGAGAACTTGAGGCGTCAATAACTCTCAGGAGAAGAACTTGATGCATCAAGTTATTCCGCTAGCCTCGATCGCGTGACCACCGAGGAGCCCCGCTGGCTGAGCGACGACGAGCTCGCGGGCTGGATGGCGGCCGCGGCGCTGCTGATCAAGCTGCCCGGCGCCCTCGACGCGCAGCTCCAGTCGGAGCAGGGGCTCACCTTCTTCGAGTACATGGTCCTGGCGGTGCTCTCCGAGCGGGACGACCGCACCCTCCAGATGAGCGACATCGCCGCGGCCACCTCCTCCTCGCTCTCGCGCCTGTCCCACGTCGTCAAGCGGCTGGAGGCCCAGGGCCTGCTCCGCCGCGAGCGCATCCCCGGCGCCGGACGGCGTACGAACGCGGTGCTCACCGACGCCGGCTGGGTGAAGGTCGTCGCGGCCGCTCCCGGCCACGTGGCGCGGGTCCGACACCTGCTGGTCGACGCCGTGGCGGCCGACGACCTCGCGGCACTGCGCCGGATCAGCGAGACAGTGATCGAGCGCATCGACCCCGGCCGGTCCTGCTAGGGAATGCTCGCGGGCGCAGCATCGTTGGACCGGACATGTCCGACAACCAGTTCACGATGTTCACCACGCCCTGGTGCGGCTACTGCCACCGCCTCAAGAGCCAGCTCGACCGCGAGGGCATCACCTTCGACATCGTCGACATCGAGCAGCAGCCGGATGCGGCATTCACGGTGGAGCAGGCCAACGGCGGCAACCAGACCGTGCCGACCCTCCTGTTCACCGACGGCAGCACCCTGACGAACCCCTCCGTGGCCCAGATCAAGGAGAAGCTGGCGACGCTTTCGTGAGGCTGGCCGGACCGTGTCGGACCGTCGGGGTTAGCCTGCTGTCGTGTCCCTGCTGAACTCGATCGACCGTCCTCACGTCCTCACCGCCATCGAGACCTGGGACGCGGCGGGCGGGGGCAACTACATGCTCGTGCGCGGAGGCGTCTCCACCCACGTCCTGCTGCACCACGGCCGGGAGTACGACGCCGCCGCGATCGCCGGGATCGCCCACGGCCTCGCCACGGGCCGCACGCTGACCGCCGCCGACATCCCGGGTGGTTCGGCCGCGGCGAGCAAGGCGCTCGTCCGCCTCGGCTTCGACATCCGTGACGACTCCCCGCCCGTCGCCGAGCGCGTGCCCGGCACCCGGTCGACCACGCCCCGTACGCCTCGCGCCACTACGACGCGCGCCACCACGACGAGCCGCCCCCGAGTCGCGGCGAGCGACCGGATCGTCGACAAGCTGTGCCCGCACTGCTTCATCGCGATGCCCGCCACGGGCATCTGCGACCAGTGCGACTGACCTGAGGGTCAGTCCCAGCCGGGACCCTCGAGCGGACGGCCGAACCAGCTCTCGATGAGCGACGACGAGATCGAGACGCCGCGTGGCACCACGAGCTCGCCCGACTGCGCCGCGGCCTCGAGCTCGGTGCGGGTCCACCACCTCGCTTCCTCGATCTCGGCCCCGTCCACGTCGATCTCGGTGCTGAGGGCGCGGCCCGTGAAGCCGAGCATCAGGCTCGCCGGCAGCGGCCACGGCTGGCTGCCGAAGTAGGCCACCTCGCCGACCCGGACGCCGACCTCCTCGTCGACCTCACGGCGTACGGCGTCCTCGAGCGTCTCCCCCGGCTCGCAGAACCCGGCGAGCGTGGACCAGCGTCCCGGCGGCCAGCTGCGGTTGCGGCCGAGCAGGATCGCCTCGTCGTCGCCGTCGCCGTGCGTGATCGCCATGATCACGGCGGGGTCGGTGCGGGGGAACTGGGCGCGGTCGCACTGCGTGCACCGCAGCTCGTGGCCGGCCGCGCGGCTGACGAGGTCGCCGCCGCAGCGGGGACAGAAGCGGGTCGCGTGGTGCCACTCGGCCAGGCCGATCGCGTGCATGAGCAGCGGGGCCTGGTCGGGGTCGTGCTCGGCCAGCGCCGTCAGCACGGCCCGCAGCGGCACCCACTCCTCGGGGTCGCCGGGCGCGTCGTCAGGCCCGACGATCACCGCGAGGTGCACGACGCCGTCCCGCTCGCCCAGCAGGACGCGGGTGCCGTCCGGCGCGCGATCAGGGGTCACCCACTCGACCGACCCGTCCGCGAGCCGGAGCCGGTTACCGGCCACGACCAGCACCCGCGTCGCCGGTTCGGACATCCGCTCGTCGAGCCACGCCTCGTCGGTGCGGCGCAGGCCGATCCGGTTGTGGGCGTGGGCGGAGAGCGCGGCGTGCGGGAGGGGGCGTACGGAGGTCACGTTTTCCCACGGTAGTCGGTAGCGTGCGCGGGGTGAGCACGCACATCGGCGCCCGGCCCGGCGACATCGCACCCACCGTCCTGCTGCCCGGCGATCCGCTGCGGGCGAAGTGGATCGCGGAGACCTTCCTCGACGACGCCCGCTGCTACAGCGAGGTCCGCGGGATGTACGGCTTCACCGGCACGTGGCGCGGCCAGCCGGTCTCCGTACAGGGCTCCGGCATGGGCCAGCCGTCGATGGCGATCTACGTCAACGAGCTGTTCCGGGACTACGACGTGCAATCGATCGTCCGCGTCGGCTCGTGCGGCGCGGTGACCGACGAGGTCGGGATCCGCGACGTCATCATCGCCTCGGGCGCCTGCACCGACTCCTCGATGAACCGGATCGCCTTCCACGGCCTCGACTACGCGCCCGTCGCCGACTTCGGCCTGCTGCGCGGAGCGGTCGAGGCCGCCGAGGCGCGCGAGGGCGGCTCGCCCTTCCACGTCGGGCTGATCTTCTCCAGCGACTCGTTCTACGCCGCCCGCCCCGAGCTGCTCGGCGAGATGGTGAAGTACGGCGTGCTCGGCGTCGAGATGGAGGCCAGCGGGCTCTACACCCTCGCCGCGAAGTACGGCCGCAAGGCCCTCGCGATCTGCACTGTCTCCGACCACATCGTCACCGGCGAGGAGACCACCTCGCAGGAGCGCGAGCAGACCTTCGGCGAGATGGTCGAGATCGCGCTCACGGCCGCCCTGGCCTGACGTACGGACCTCAGAGCTCGAGGAGCTGCTCCAGGCCGGCGCGGTCGGGGAGGTCGGGCGGCTCGACGGTGCGGCCGGACCTCACGTAGTGGAACGCAGCCCGCACCTGCTCGAGCGGGGTGCCGGTGAGCTCCGACCAAGCGAGGCGGTAGAGCGCGAGCTGGAGTGGGTCGGAGGTCTCGTGGCGGCTGGTCTTCCAGTCGACGACGAGGAACCCGCCGTCCGGTTCGGCGTACACCGCGTCGATGCGGCCGCGGACGACCTGGCCGGCGAGCACCAGGGCGAAGGGCGCCTCGACGGCGTGCGGGGCGCGGTCGGCGAACGGTCCGGCCTCGAAGGCGTCCTGCAGGATCTGGAGGTCGGCATCGTCCTCGATGCCCGAGTCGTAGCGGCCGGGCAGGTCGTCGGGATCGAGCAGCAGCTGCTGCTGGCCGAGTCGGCCTTCCACCCAGGCGTGGAAGCGTGTGCCGAACCTCGCCTGCGACGCAGGAGGTCGGGGCATCGGGCGTACGAGGTCGCGGGCGAACTCGTCGGGCTGGTCGCGCAGCCGGGCGAGAGCCGTCGCCGAGAGGCTGCTCGGCAGCGGAACGCGGCGGTCACCGTCCTCGCCGCGGGAGGCCTCGGCGACCAGACGATCGATCTCGCGGTCCCACGCCTCGATCCGCTCCTGGACGAGGAGGTCGTCGACGGGGGCGGGCTGCCACGGCCCCCACCGTACGGCGGCCAGGACCCGGGCGGCCTCGTGCCGGCGCTCGACCTCCGGCGTGTGGTGCGAGATGGGCCAGGGCAGGTCGGCGACGACAGCTGCGTAGGGGTTGGCGTCTCCCCGCTGCGGGCAGTCCTGCCATCGCTCGGGGACCTCGCCCCACGACTCGACCGCCTCGCGGGTGGCGCGGGCGTAGGCAGACGGGCCGGTCCCCGTCTTGCGGTGCGGTGCGAAGCACCACGCCGAGACGAAGAGCCGGTGCTTGGCGCGGGTCCAGGCGACGTAGGCGAGCCGGAGCTCCTCCACGGCGTCACGCGCCTTGGTCTCCTTCTTGAACGACTCGATGTCGTCAGGCGTGTAGCCCCTCAATGGAGCCAGGTCCTGGCTGTCGCCCCGCAGCGCCACCGGCAGGACGTGCGGGACGGTGACCGACGTCGAGCGTCCCTGGGTGGTCGGGAACTTCTCCTCACAGACGCCCACCAGGAACACCGTGTGCCACTCGAGGCCCTTCGCCCGGTGGACGGTCAGGAGCTTGACGGAGTCGGCCTCGCTGGGCGTCGCCACGTCGAGCCCCTGCCCGAACTCGTCCTCGGCCTCGAGCCACGCGAGGAGGGCGGCCAGGGTGATCTGGCCGTCGAGACCCTGGAACTCCGAGACGGCCTGGACGAAGAGGTCGAGGTTGTCGCGACGCGCAGCGGCCGCCGGCGAGCTCGACGAGGCGAGCTCGACGTCGATCCCCGTCACGTCGATGATGCGCCGGACGAGATCGAGGAGGGGCTCGCCCGCCGCCTGGCGCAGCCTCCGCAGCTCGTCGGACAGCAGCGTGAACCGCTCGCGCGCCTCGGGGCTGTAGTCGAGGTCGCCCGGGTCGGCGAGGGCGTCGGAGAGCGACGCGATCTCGGTGGGGTCGGCACCGTCGACGGCACCGAGCAGCTCGGTCTCCAGCGGCACCTCCGCGCCGTCAGACCCGTGCCTGCCGGCGATGTCGCGCGAGCGTCGGCCCAGGAGGGCGAGGTCGCGCGGCCCGACGGCCCAGCGGGCGCCGCTCAGGACGGTCAGCAGGTCGGCGTTGGCGGTGACGTCGCCGATGAGCGTGAGCATCGCGACGACCTCGGCCACCTCGGGCAGCCGGAGCAGCCCCTTCAGACCGACGATCTCGACGGGGATCTCGTGCTCGCTCAGCCGGTCGAAGACCGCCGCGGCGTGCGAGTTGTCGCGGGTGAGCACGCCGATGCCACGCCAGGCGGGCTCGTCCATCGTCGCGTGCGATCGGCGTACGCGGTCGGCGAGCCAGTCGAGCTCGTCGTCCCACGTCGCGTGGACGGTCACACCGACCTCGCCCGGGCCTGCATCGTCTGCCGGGACGAGACGTCCGGAGTCCGGCGTGGTGTCGTAGAGGGTGGCCGCGAGGTGGTTCGCGGTCTCGAGGATGCGGCGGTCGGAGCGACGGTTGACCGCCAGCGTGAAGCGCCGGGCGCGCCCCTCGCGGGCGGGGAAGTCCTTGTCGAAGTCGAGGATGTTGGAGACCGAGGCACCGCGCCAGCCGTAGATCGCCTGGTTGGGGTCACCGACCGCCGTCACGGCATGTCCCCGACCGTGCTCCGCGTCGGTGCCGGAGAAGAGGCGGCTCAACATCATCGCCTGGGCGACAGAGGTGTCCTGGTACTCGTCCAACAGCACGACCTTGAACTTGTCGCGCTCGGCCTCGCCCACCTCGGGGCACTCCTGGGCCAACCGCGCGGCAAGGGCGATCTGGTCCGAGAAGTCGACGAGTCCGAGCTGCGACTTGAGCGACCTGTAGCCGTCGATGAGCTCGAGCAGCTCCGCGCGACGGTCAATGGCGCTGATGGCCTTGAGGTTGCGGTCGAGATAGGTCTTGCGTGACTCCCCCACCATCCCCTCTTCGAAGCGCGCGCGATCAGCCGCGTCGTGGGCGCGCAGCACATCAGGGTCGACGAGGTGCTCGCTGAGCTGGCCGTCGAGCGCCAACAGTCCTGCGATCGCGTGGGGCGGGGAGTCGGTGAGGTGCTCGACGGGCCGTACGTGGCGCTGCACGGCACGCCCCGCGAGCTGGTAGCGGAGGGCGTCGGCGATGAGCCGGGAGTCGGGCTCGTGCCCGATGCGGAGACCGTGCTCGGCGAGGAGGTTCGCTGCGTAGGAGTGATAGGTCGAGACGGTCGGCTCATCGGCCTCGTCCGGTTCCTCCGCGTCGACCGCGCGCTGACGATCGGGGTCGATGAGGCGTGCCCGGGCGAGGTTGTCCCGGATTCGCGTGGCGAGCTCGGCCGTCGCCTTGGTGGTGAAGGTGAGGCCCAGGATCTCGTGGGGGGCGACACGTCCGGTCGCGATCAGCCAGACGACCCGGGCCGCCATGACCGTGGTCTTGCCGGAGCCGGCGCCGGCGATGATCACGGCCGGCTCGAGGGGCGCGGTGATGGCCTGGAACTGCTCGTCGCTGAAGACGAAGTCGGCGTCCATCACCTCGCGGAGCTGCTCGGGCGTGGTGATGTCGACGGGGGGCGGGGCGAGGGTGGTCATGACAGCACCGATCCGGAGGCCTTGGTGGGGCAGACGGCGTGGAACGGACACCGCTCGCAGTGGGGTCCGGGGCGCGCCACGAAGTCCTCGCTCCGGACCACCTCTGCCGCCTGCATGAGCTGGCGCTCGATGGTCAGGAGGCCGTCGGCGTCCGCGACCTGCGGTGCCTGCTGCTGCACCTTGGGAAGGTCGCTGCCCGCGCGCAGCTGCACCAGCGCGGCACCGGATGCCCGGGTCGGGCCGCCGAGGAGCTCGTCGACGGCGCCTGCGTTGACGGCGTACTGGTAGAGACCGAGCTGCGGGTTGTCGGGAAGCGACTTGTCAGTCGGGAGGTACTTGCCGGTCTTGAGGTCGATCACCACGACCTTGCCGTCGTCGTCGACCTCGAGGCGGTCGGCACGGCCGTTGAGCAGCACCCGCTGCCCGTCGGGGAGGCTCACCTCGGCGCGGAACGAGACCTCGGTCTCGACCCGGGTCGACGCCCCGGGTCGCCGGTGCCAGGCCAGGAAACGACTCAGGGCCGCGTGCAGCGCCACGCGTTCGCGGGACCGCGACCACGGCGTACGGAACGCGAGGCGGTCCCACACGTGGTCCACGTGCGCCATGAGGTCGTCCACCGCGGCGGCGACGTCTCCGTGCTGGGCGATCTCCCCGCGCGCCACCCGGTCGGCGAGGGCGTGCACGAGGTTGCCGAAGCCCTGGCTGGCCGAGCTGGTCTGCTCGCCACCGGCCTCGCGGGCGAGGAACCACTGGGCCGGACAGGTCAGCAGCCCGTCGAGGGCGCTCGCGGACAACGCCACCGGGGTTGCGTCCGGTCGCACCGGGCGGTCGGATCGCGAGAGGGCACGCATCCCCCACCAGGTGCTCGGGTCGGCGGCAGGTACGACCGGACGACCGTGCGCCTCCGTGTCGGCCAGGCGTACGAGGCGTTCGGCCGCCGCGTCGCGGAGGGCAGGCGCCGCCCCCGGGTCGCCGAGCACCTTGCGCAGGTCCGCGACCAGCCCCACGAGGGACAGTGGCCGCTGCGGTCGGCCGACCGCGTGGATCGGCTGGTGGCCCAGCTCGGCGAGGAAGCGGGACGGCTGCTCGCCGTCGTCGTCGGGAGACTTCTCGGCGGTGACGACCAGGCGCTGGCGAGCCCGCGTGCAGGCGACGTAGAACAACCGTCGCTCCTCCGCCAGCATCGCCGACCGGGTCACCTCGGGCAGGAGACCGTCACGAGAGATCCGGTCGGCGCCAAGCAGGCTGCCGCGTCGCCTGAGGTCCGGCCACCCGCCCTCCTGCACGTGGGTGACGACGACCAGGCGCCACTCGAGGCCCTTGGCGCGGTGGGCGGTGAGGAGTCGCACCGACTCGCCGCGTACGCCGTGGTCGGCGAGGGTGTCCCCCGGGATCTGCTGGGCGCGCAGCATGTGGAGGAACTCCGCGACCGACGACCGACGGATGCGTTCCTCGGCGCGCGCGGCCGTCTCGAACAGCGCACACACGGCGTCGAGGTCGCGATGGGCAAGCCTGGCCCCGTGTCCACCACGCTCGGTCAGGGAGCGCAGCCGCGCTCCCCATTCGGTGCCGGACCACAGTGCCCAGAGCACGTCCTCGACGGTCCCGCCCGACTCGTCGACCTCAGCGGCAGAAGCGAGCAGGCGCGCGAGGCGACGAGCCTTGTCGACACCGGCGACGACCTCGACCTCGTCGAGGTAGGTGGGATCCAGCACGGCACGCCGGACCAGCTGGGGAGACGATGCGCCGGTGTCGTCGTTCGCCCGGAGTCCGCGCGCCAGGCCCCGCAGGTCGGTCGCGTCGAGGCCGCCGAGCGGTGACACGAGCAGCGCCTCCACCCGCTCGGGCGTCACGAAGTCGGGGTCCTGGGGGTCGTCGACCTCCCGGTCCACCACGAGCCGGAGCGCATCGAGCAGGGGCACGACCGCGGGTTCGCGGACGAGTGGAACCTCGTCGCGGGCGACCTCGACGGGTATCCCGGCCGCGACCAGCGCCCGCCGCAGCGGCGGTACGGATGCGCGACCCGACCGCACCAGGACGGCCATCTCCCCCCACGGCACGTCGTCCTCGAGGTGGGCACGCCGGAGCAGGTCGGCGACGTGCTCGACCTCGGCGCGCTGGGTGTCGAAGGTGAGCACGTCGACGCGGCCGGGACCCCACTCGGTGCCGGCCGGCTCGGGGGCGCGGAACCGCTCGAACGCCTCGACAGGGATCGAGCCGCTGACCGCGATCCGGCCCGCCACCCGCCGGGAGACGGCGAGGAGCCGGGAGCCGAAACGGCGTGTGGTGCCGAGCGCGACGACCTCGGCGGGGCGACCGTCGGCCCGGGGGAACTCGCGGGGGAAGTCGAGGATGCCGCGCACCTCGGCGCCCCGGAAACCGTAGATGGACTGGTCGGGGTCGCCGACCACGGTGAGGTTGCGCCCGTCGCCGCAGATCTGGTGGAGGAGCTCGACCTGGCTGGGATCGGTGTCCTGGTACTCGTCGACGAAGACGTGGCCGAACTCGGCCCGCAGCTCGTCGCGGTGTCTGGTCGCCTCGATCACTGCCCGCGCGATCAGGTCGGGGTAGTCGATCGCGCTCTGTGCGGCCATCACGTCGAGGAACTGCTCCATGAAGTGGCCGGCGGCCTCGAACACCGGGAGGCCCTCCGCGCGGCCCAGCTCTACGAGGTCCTGTGGGTCGAGGCCCCGCTCGCGTGCGCGGGCGAGGACGTCCTGGACCTCGCGGGCGAAACCGCGGGTGCCCACGGCCGCTCGCAGGCCGTCAGGCCACACGACCGACTCCGGCGCCGTGGTCAACAGCTCGGACAGCACGACGTCCTGCTCGGGCGCCGACAGCAGTCGCAGCGGCGCGGCGTAGAGCTCGGTGGGCGCGTAGCGCCGCACCAGCGAATAGGCGAAGGAGTGGAAGGTGCTGCAGGTGATCGCCGTCGTGGTGGCGCCCATGCGCGCGGTGACCCGGTCACGCATCTGCTCCGCGGCCTTGCGCGAGAAGGTGAGCGCGAGGACGCCGCCACCGTGGTGGGCGCGGTCGACGATCGCCTCGACGAGGGTCGTCGTCTTGCCGGTGCCGGGTCCGGCGAGCACGAGGAGCGGACCGCCCTCGTGGTCGACCACGCGCTGCTGGTGCTCGTCGAGCTCGGGCACCACGACCTCGCGGTCGGGGGCCACCAGCCGGTAGCGCGTCGTCGTACTCACAGGGTCACCCCATCACGCGGGACCGACACTGCGGCGTCGGCCCCGCGGAGGGGTGTGGAGAAGATCAGGACATGTCGACGATCGCGGCGACCGGGCCGCCACCCTCGGGGCCCTGGTGGGCCGCGGAGACCGACACGAAGACGGCGGGGTCGCCGGTCACGGCAGCAGTGACGCCGCCGACGCACGCCTTGATCTGGCGGTGCCAGTGCACGTCGGAGTCGTCGAGCATCGCGTTGCGGCGCCCGCGGACCATGCCGTCCTGGCTGGCCTCGCACTTGAGGAAGACGTTGACCAGCTTGCCGTCGAGGTCGCTGGTGCGCGGGCGCTCGGGCAGGTCGAGGCCGGCCGAGCGGATCGCGTCCCAGATGCCGTCGGCGTCCAGCGCGTCCTTCATGACGGAGTGGCCGATGCGGTAGCGGCCGCCGACGCCCTTGGCGTTGCCGACGACCACGATCTGCGCCACGTCGAGCTCGACGCCCGAGGAGCACGAGGCGACGGCCGAGTAGAGCTCGCGGTTGTGCATCACGTCGGCGTCGGTGGGCATGTCGATCTCGCCGAGGGCGACGGCGATGCCGAGGCCGGTGGTGCCGTTGGAGAGGTCCATCGACTCGTGGGTGTGCTCGGTCCACACGCTCTTGCCGCGCGACTTGGCGTCGCGGATCGTGTGGATGGTGAGCAGCGGGGTCTTGGTCTGCACGTAGTGCACGTCGGCGGGGTCGGTGATGCCGGCGCGCTCCATCGCGACCTTCACGCCGGCGGCGACCTTCTCCACCATCGCGACGTAGCCGATCTCCTCCGGCAGCAGGGGCTCGCTCATCGCGAAGCCGGCGGTGAGCCGCATCTCCTCGCGCGACGGGTCGTCCTCGGGGACGTCCGTCGTGGCGAAGATCGTCGCGTGTGGGCTGATCACGCCGTCGGTGCCGCCGGACCACACGATCGGGACGCCCTTGACCTGCTCGGGGTCGGCGCCCTTGGCGACGAGCGCCTCGCGGAACGCCCGGTCCGCGATGATCCGCGTGTAGTCGTTGACGCCGCCGTTGCCCTCGGTCTTGCCGATGATGGCGAAGACGCGGTCGGCCGCGATCACACCGTCGTCGATGAGCTTCGTCAGCTCCGAGGCGTCGGCGACGGAGTGGATGGGGACCTTGCGGACTTCGATGGCGCTGGGCATGGGGTTCCTTTCAGGAGGGGCGTACGACGGTGCCGGCATCGCCGGCGACGGCTGAGGTGATCTGGTCGAGGCTGGTGATGACGCCGGTGCGGCCGGTGGACTCGACGAAGCGGCAGACGGCGTCGACCTTCGGGCCCATCGAGCCGGACGCGAAGTGACCGTCGGCGGCGTGGGCGCGCAGCTCCTCGACGCTCAGCCGGCCGAGCGGCTCGGCGTCGGGTTCGCCCCAGCGGATAACGGCGTTCGGGACGTCGGTGGCGATGACGAGCACGTCGGCGGCGGTGGTCTCGGCCAGCAGCGCGGCGCCGAGGTCCTTGTCGATCACGGCCTCGACACCGGCGAGCGACCCGTCGGGACGGCGTACGTGCGGGATGCCGCCACCACCGTTGGCGACGACGACGAAGCCGGCCTCGATGAGCGCGAGCACGGCGGGCGCGTCGAGGATCTCCAGCGGCTCGGGCGAGGCGACGACGCGGCGCCAGCCCTTCTCGCCGCGGTCCTCCCAGGTCTCGCCATGGCCCATCAGGAGCTTCGCCTCGGCCTCGGGCAGGTGGCGCCCGATCGGCTTGGTCGGCGTGGTGAAGCCCTCGTCGTCGGCGTCGACCAGCGTCCGGGTGACGACCGCGGCGCTGCGGCGGTCAAGGCCCCTCAGCGCGAGCTCGCGGTCGAGGGCGTCCATCAGCACGAAGCCGAGGGTGGCCTGCGTCTGCGCGCCGCACCAGTCGAGCGGGACGGGGGGTACGACGGCCGCGGCGAGCTCGTTCTTGACCAGCAGGTTGCCGACCTGGGGCCCGTTGCCGTGGGTGATGACGACCTCGTGGTCGTGCTCGATGAGACCCGCGACCGCGGCCATCGCGACCTCCGCCGCGGCGATCTGGTCCTCCGGGCGCGCCCGCCCGTCGGCGTTCGTCATGGCGTTGCCACCGAGTGCGAGCAGGACCCTCATGGCGCAACCGTAGTGTCGCCGCTCACGCCGACCCCACGGCACCATCAGCCAACAACGCGGGGTTTCGCTGGCAATGTTTGATACTGCTCGGGTGGGCGTGCGCAACTACCTGGTCGAGGGCGTCTCGACCGCCGGGAAGACGACGGTGGCGACCGAGCTCGAGCGGCGCGGGCACCATGTCGTGCACGGCGACCGCGTCCTGGCCTACCAGGGCGACCCGGTCACGGGCGAGCCGCTGCCCGGCTTCCACCACGAGCACCACGTCTGGGACGTCGCCCGCGTACGCGAGCTGGCCGCCGACCGGAGCGAGCCCGTCACGTTCTTCTGTGGAGGCTCGCGCAACCACGCCGCCTTCGTCGACCTCTTCGACGAGGTCTTTCTCCTCGAGGTCGACCGCGACACGTTGCTCGAGCGGCTCGACGCACGCCCCTTGGACGAGTTCGGCGCCCGGCCCGAGGAGCGCGAGCTGGTGCTCCGGGTGCACGCGACCCGCGAGGACCTCCCCGCCTCCGGCACGTCGATCGACGCCACCCGTCCGCTGGCCGACGTCGTCAACGAGATCCTGCGGCTGGCGGGCGTTCAACCCTGATAGGGCGGCGCGACGCCCCAGCCCCAGCGCGGCGTGGGTGCCTGCGCGGGTGGCTCGGCGCCGGGCTGCGAGTTCTCCATCGCCAGTCGCGTGCCCCACTCGAGGTAGCCGATGACCGCGGCCCGGAACTCCGGGTCGGCGGGCAGGCCCGCGTCGTCGGCGGCGAGGCTCATCGTGGCCGCGAACCGGTGCCGCTGCGCGGGTGTGATGGCGAGGCCCAGGTGGTGGCGGAGCATCGACTCGTAGCCGCCGTGGCGTTCGGTGTACGTCGGCGGCCCGCCGAGCACCTCGGCCCACCAGTCCGCGACGTGGGCGCGGTGGTGCTCCGAGACGCCACCCGGAAAGAAGCCGGCCAGGTCGTCGTCGGCCTCGACCCGGTCGTAGAAGCAGTCGATCATCCGGCGCAGCGGGTCAATGCCGCCGGCCCACTCGTACAGGGTCGGCAAACCCAGTTCGTCCACTCCTGCCATGCGGCCATTCCACCGCACTCACGCCTTGCGCGCGAGGTGCAGCCTGATGTCCCCGACGACGTGCACCCGCGGCGGCAGCGAGGCCAGCACGCTGCCCAGGGCGGCCTCGCGGTCGGCCGGTTCGAGCTCGAGGTAGGCCGAGACGGTCGACAGGAGGCCGACGTAGTCGCGCGCCGACACGGTCGTCCGCTGCTCGATCACGACCTGCGTGACATCGGTGAACAGGCCGGAGACGGCCATCTCGGTGCTCGGCCACTGCAGCGTGCAGTCCTCGGGCGTCCCGTCGGGTGGTGGCACGTCGTCGGCGGCGAGCCAGGGCGCGCGGGCGGCGCGTACGGCCTCCTCCAGCTCGGGATCCGCCAGGTCCCGGGGCGAGCCGAACGACGCAACGACGCCACCCGGACCGAGCAGCGCGGCCATGCGCTCCCACCGACCCTCGGGCCGGGTCCAGTGCAGCGCGGCCGCGGCGTAGACCAGGTCGTACGTCGTGGTCAGCGGCAGCTCCTCGAAGGTTGCCCGGACGGTGGCCACTCCCGGCACCCGCCTCCGCAGCTCGGCGAGCATCGCTGCGTCCGGCTCGGAGGCGGTGATGTCCAGACCGCGCGCGGCGAACGCGCGGGTCGCCTTGCCCGTGCCCGCGCCGATCTCCAGTGCCGTCGCGACGGGGCGCCCGGCGTACGCCAGCACCCCGTCGACGAGGTCCTCGGGGTAGCCGGGCCGGTAGCGCTCGTACGCCGCCGCGACGGATCCGAAGGTGAGGGCGCGCGCGGTCACGGCAGGTTCCACCAGGTGTCGAGGCGCGGGACGGCAGGCGTCGTACGCCCCTCGTGCAGCACCCGGCCCAGCCGCAGAAGGTAGGCCGCGATGCCGGCGGTGCCCTGCATCCAGCCGACTCCCGGGGGAAGCAGCGGGTCGTCGTTGCGGTGTTCGGTGAAGCGCCAGCAGGCGCGGTCGCCGTCAACGACCGCCCGCTCGACAAGCGCGTCGCCGAGCACCTGCGCGAAGGCGAGGTCGTCGTCCTCACCGCGCCGCTGCCACGCGTCGAGGACCACGTCGCCGACCCCGGCCGTGCCGCAGCAGCGGCCGTCGTTGTCCCAGAAACCCGGGTGCAGCCGCTCGGGGATGCCGGACGTGCGGAGGCTCTGCAGGCAACGGCGGTGCCACTGCGCCGTTGTCTCCCCCGCGACGTCGTCGACGCCGGCGTGCTCGAGCGCAGTGAAGAGCAGCGAGGTGCCGGTCGGGCCGTGGCACCAGGTGAACGTCACGTGGTCGACACCGGCCTGGTCCGGGATGACGTGCGGAACCACGAACCCGCCCTGTGCCGTGTCGCCCAGGGTGACCAGGTGCTCGGCGCCGCTGCGCGCAGCCTCGACGAGGTCGGGGCGTCCGAGCTCGGTCCCCGCCACCGCAAGGGCTGCCGCGATTCCCGCCAGGCCGTGCGACCAGTTCGGCATCTCGCGGTCGCGGCGTGCGGGCGGGACGTCTGCGGTGAACCGCCGCGGCACGAACTGCCAGTTGGTGCCCGCATCCGTCGGCTCGGCCTCGGCGAGCAGGATGCTCGCGGCCCTGGTCGCGAGTTCCTCGGCTCCCGGGATGCCGCGCCGGTGCGCCCACACCGCACCGAGCAGGTTGCCCGCGGTGCCGAGGGTGGCGTCGTTGATCCGGCTGTGCGGAGCGAACGGTGGGGACTCCATCCACGGCTGCTCCCAGCCGTCGTCCGTGGCGAGCTCCGCCAACCGGACGATCGCCTGCTCCGACCCGTCCGCCTCCAGGGCCGACAGGACGCCTAGGTCGCTGACCAGTCCGTCGAAGTACGAGTACGCCGTGGTGGTGGCGAGGTTGGCGCGGATCCGCGCGGCGATCCCGTCGGCGAGTTGCTGCTCCTCGTCCGTCCACGCACGGGCCTCGCGGACCTCCGCCAGCACGTGCGCGAGGCCGCCGATGCCGCTGTGCATCCCGTCGCGGTCCTCCGGCGGCCCGCCGTCGTACGGCACCGACTCGGGGATCCAGGGCCCGTCGTCGTCCCACCTGACCTGGTCGAGCACCCAGCGCCACGCGGC
The DNA here is from genome assembly GCF_004137345.1 of Nocardioides zhouii. GTDB lineage: Bacteria > Actinomycetota > Actinomycetes > Propionibacteriales > Nocardioidaceae > Nocardioides > Nocardioides zhouii. The sequence goes on along the minus strand of NZ_SDWV01000016.1, from coordinate 46,203 downwards.
CTCGCCGAGGTCGGCGTACGTGTCCGAGGTCGTCACGCGCCGATCATGGCACCCGGTCATGCGCGCTCGCGACGTCATTCGGACGGCGTCGGCGCTGGCCCCGTCCATATGACGTCCTGGGATCAGGCGAGGAGGGAGGCCAACACTCGCGTGCCCACCGGCAGTCCGTGGTCGTCGTAGTAGGCGAACATCGCCGTCAGCCACGGATGGGTGCCCGGGTCCGGCACCTGCCGCACGTCCACCCCCGCCTCGGAAGCCAGCTCGCGCACTGTCGCGACGCGGGAGGCGAGCTCGTACGTCGCGCCGACGTGCCCGTCCTCCGTCAGCACCAGCGCCGCGACCGCGCCGAGGTCGGCGAGGTCGAGGAAGCCGAAGGGCACGTCGGGTGAGTACGGCAGGTCGATCGGCCCGCTCAGGTCGAGGTTCTGGAGGTAGGCGCCCGGCTGGAGGATCGTCCAGTCGAGGCCGGAGCGCCGCACGAGGTCCTCGCTGACTGCCTTGCCGAGGTGGTGCGGCATCGCGGGGATGTAGGGCGAGGCGACGGAGTGGTAGACGACGAGCCCGACGCCAGCCTCGGTCAGCGCGCGCAGGACGGAGTCGACGTACGCCGGCTCGTCGGGGTGCAGGTTGGGCGCGATGACGTACGCCGCCTTGGACCCGCCGACGGCCGAGGCGAGGTCCGGCCAGTCCGCGCGTCCCAGCGGCACCGGGTCGTCGAGTGCAGCGCAGACGGCACGACCGGTCTTGCCGTGACCACCCAGGACCGCGACGCGCACGTCAGATCCGGTCAACCTCGGCGGAGGCCGCACCGTCGGCCAGCGAGGCGTAGCCAGGACCGCGGTCGAAGAAGGCGTCGTCCTCTCGGCTCCACGCCGCGCGGCCGGAGCGCTCGGTGGCCGTCGCGGCCTCGTCGAAACCGAGGTCGCCCGCGTCGGCCGACCCCGTCAGCACGACGCCGTAGTCGCGCAGCGCGGCCTCAGCCGAGACCTTGCGCCACACCACGTCGCGCACGACGCTCTGCGGGTCGCGGGCCAGCGGATCGCCCCAGCCGCCGCCACCCGTCGTACGGATCCGGACGACCTGGCCGGCCTTGATCTCCTCGGCATCGGCGAGGGCGTCGACCTCGCGCTCGTCGGGACCGCCCGGGTCGATGACGACCTGGAAGGGCATGCCCGCCTTGCCGCCGCGCACTCCCCAGCAGGCCAGGATCGAGCGGTCGGCGATGGACATGAAGTGCGCGTCCTTGAGCATCCGAATCTGCTTCTCGTAGCCGAGGCCCCCGCGGTACTCCCCCGCGCCGCCGGAGTCCTGCGCCAGCCCGAGCCGCTCGACGATGAACGGGAAGCGCGACTCGGTGAACTCGGTCGGCAGGTTGCGCGAGTCGGGGACGACGTGGATGGTGTCCTCGCCGTCGGCGTAGTAGCGACCGCCCGAGCCGCCGCCGAGCACCTCGCGCATGAGGTAGTCGTTGCCGTCGAGGTCCTTGCCGTAGACGCCGGTGTAGCGGATCGTCTCCTGGTCGGCCGGCATCTTGCCGTCGACGGCCTTCGCCACGACGCCGGCGAGCACGCCGAGCAGCCGCAGGATCACGAACGTACGGGCGTTGGTCGGGCCGGGGTGGATCGGCGTGAGGAGCGTGCCCTTCTCGGGGAAGCGCATCTCGATCAGCGGCACGATGCCCTCGTTGACGTCGAGCTCGGCCATCCGCTCCGGGGTGTCGGCGAGGTTGCGCAGGATCGGCGCGAGCCACTTCTTGAGGAAGTTGCCGCCGACGTAGTCGCCGCAGTGGTTGATCGGCCCCCTGGCCTGCTTGCTCGTGCCGGTGAAGTCGATGATCAGCCGCGGTCCCGCGGGACGGCCGTTCTCCGGGTCCGCCGGGGCGTCGCTGACCTTGGTCAGGGTGATCCGCTGCGTGTGCAGCTGCGGCTCGTCGACGCCGTCGTGCTCGGCGTAGTCCTCCCAGACGTACGTGCCGTCGGGGATCTTGGACAGGATCTCGCGGCGGTAGGTCTCGGTCGTCGTGTCGAGGATCGCGTCGAACGCCGTCTCGATCGACTCGCGGCCGTAGCGGTCGAAGAGTTCCCCGAGCCGACGCGCCCCCATCAGGCAGGCCGAGCACTCGGCGTCGAGGTCGGCCGCGAGGCTGTCGGGCATCCGCGAGTTGCGCGTCATGATCCGCAGTGCCGACCTGTTGGGCACGCCGGCGTCCCAGAGCTTGATGGGCGGGACGGCGAGTCCCTCCTCGTACACCGTGGTTGCGTTGCTGGGCATCGAGCCCGGCACCGCGCCGCCGATGTCGTCGTGGTGGCCGAAGGCCTGCACGAAGGCGACGACCTCGCCCTGGTGGAAGACCGGGACGGTGACGCAGAGGTCAGGCAGGTGGCCGATGCCGCCCTCGGACTCGTAGACGTCGTTGTGGAAGAAGACGTCGCCCTCGACCATCTCGGCGATCGGGTAGTCGCGCACGATCGGGTGCACCAGGGCGCTGTACGAGCGACCGGTGAGCTTGCGCAGCTGGCGGTCGTGGATGCCGGCGCGGAAGTCGTGCGCGTCGCGGATCATCGGCGAGCGGCTGGTGCGCCCGATGGCGGTCTCGACCTCCATCTCGACGCTCGCCAGGGTGCCCTGGACGATCTCGACGAGGATCGGGTCGACGGCGGAGCCCTCGGCCGTCAGCCGGCCACCATGCTCGTACGACGTGGGAAGGCCGGCCGGGTTGACGGGCTTCGCGGTGACGTACGCGGGATCGACGGCGCTCATGACGCAGCCACCTTTCGGATCACGAGGTTGGCCCAGTCGTCGACCACGACCTCGAAGCCGGGGTGGACCGGGATGGTGGAGCCGAACTCCTCGACGATGGCGGGGCCGGTGAAGGTGTCGCCCGCGCCGAGGTCGCCGCGCCAGATGACCGGGGTGTCGACGTAGCCCTGGTCCGCGTCGAAGCAGACCTTGCGCTCGGTGGTCGAGTGAGGTCCCGCAGGTCCCAGGGTGGGGATCTCCGGCCGCGTGATCGGACCGATGCCGGTGACGCGGAGGTTGACCCACTCGACCTGCTGGGTCGGGTCGCCGCGGAAGTCGTAGCCGTAGAGCTGGCGGTGCGCGGCGTGGAAGGTGTCCGCCACCTGCTCGACGTACGCCCCGTCGACGCTCTGCCCGTCCTTGGCGACCGGTGCCGGCACGCTCACCTCGTAGGCCTGTCCGACGTAGCGGACGTCGATGGTGCGCTGGAACTGGTGCTGCTCGGCGGTGAAGCCCTCCTTGTCGAGCGCCTCGCGGGCCCGGTCGGTGAGGTCGTCGAGGATCGCCTGGACCGCCGCGTGGTCGAGCACCGACTCCTTGGCGACGTGGGTCTGGACGTAGTCGTTCTTCACGTCGACGGTCAGCAGGCCGAAGGCGCTGACGTTGCCCGGGTGGGGGGGGACGACGACGCCGGCGAGGTCGAGGATGTCGACGAGGCGGCAGGCCAGCAGCGAGCCGGAGCCGCCGAAGGTGGTCAACATGAAGTCGCGGACGTCGAGGCCGCGCTTGACCGAGACCTGCCGCAGGGCATTGGCCTGGTTCCACGCGGAGATCTCGAGGATGCCGGTGGCGCACCGCTCGAAGTCGAGGCCGAGCTGGTCGGCGAGGTCGGCGATGCCCTGGCGGGCCGCCTCGACGTCGAGCGGGATCTCGCCGCCGAGCAGGTGCGGTGGGATCCGGCCGAGGGTGACGTGGGCGTCGGTGATGGTCGGCTGCGTGCCGCCCTTGGCGTAGCAGAGCGGGCCGGGGTCGGCGCCGGCCGAGTGGGGCCCGACCTTGAGGGTGCCCTCGGGCGACAGCCAGGCGATCGATCCGCCGCCCGCGCCGACGGTGACGACGTCGATCATCGGGATCTTGCTCGGATAGGCACCGACGGTGCCCTCGGTGGTGAGCGTCGGCTCTCCGTCGAGCACGACCGACACGTCGGTCGACGTACCCCCGCCGTCGCAGGTGAGGATCCGCGGGAAGCCGGCGACCTTGGCGATCAGCGCGGCGCCCAGGGCGCCGGCGGCCGGTCCGGACAGCACGGTGGTGATGGGCTGGTGGACGACCTCGTCGGCCGACAGCACGCCGCCGTTGGACTTCATCACGTAGAACGGGATCACGTTGCCGGTGAAGTTGAGCAGCCGCTCGGAGATGTTGGTGACGTAGCGGCTGACGTTGGGCTTCACGGCCGCGTCGACCAGCGTGGTCATCGCGCGCTCGTACTCGCGGTACTCGCGGAGCACCTCGCTCGAGATCGAGACGATCGCGTCGGGGTGCTCGCGCCGCAGGATCTCCCGCATCCGGAGCTCGTGGGCGTCGTTGGCGTACGAGTGCAGGAAGCAGACACCGATCGTGGCGATCCCCTGCGCCTTGAACCAGCGCGCAGCGGCGACGGCCGCATCCTCGTCGAACGGGCGGATCTCGGCGCCGGTGAAGTCGAGCCTGCCCCCGACCGTACGCACCCGGTCGGCAGGCACGATGCGGTCGGGCTTGACCCAGAAGTAGGAGTTGCCGTAGCCGTCGGGCACCGACTGGCGGGCGATCTCGAGCATGAACTCGTAGCCCTCGGTGGTGATGAACCCGAGCGCCTCGACCTTGCCCTCGAGCAGCTTGTTGGTAGCGACGGTGGTGCCGTGCGAAACGGCCGTGATGTCGCGCCCCTCGGCCCCGACGATGCCAAGGATCTTCTCGATCCCGGCGATGAACCCGTCGGCCGGGTTGCCCGGCGTGCTCGGCGTCTTGGTCGTGACCAGCTCGCCCGAGTCCTCGTCGAACGCCACGACGTCGGTGAACGTGCCGCCGGTGTCGATGCCGATCCTGATCCGCCGCTGCTCAGCCATGGGGATGATTCAACCGATCCCGGCGCCGCGGCGACCACGGCAGAGCTTGCCGACGAACCGCCGGACCTTCGGCAATTCATGTCATGCCCCCACAACAGACGAAGGGCCCTCGGCAGTATGAGTGCCAAGGGCCCTTCGGTTGATGTCCAGGTCGCCGAAGCGTCCAGGTCATCGGGGTGATCGGTCGTGGTGATGATTCCGATCGATTGCTCTGGTCTTCCGATCCCAGTCACCGCATCACCCGGTGTCTGCGACTCCTCCCCAGCAAGCTGGTCGGGCGTCGTACGGATCCTCCATCCGGAGCCATCCCGCCTCCCTTGCGGGCTGCGTAGGGAGAGTTCTATGCCCTCGCAGACGGGCTGCACAAGGGCTTTCGGCAAGGATTCGCCACATACTTCGGGTTCCGGCGCGTCGTCCCCAAGCAGGCCGCCGTCATCCCCAGGAAAGCCGCCGTTGTGCACACCTCAGTCCACAGGTTCATGCACACCCCTCCCCCGGTAGTCCGGGAGGATCAGGTCAGGGTGTGGACGAGGCGAGGAGGGCCTCGACGGCCGCCGCGACCTCGAGGAGCCGGCGGTCGGCGCCGTGGCGGGCGACCAACTGGATCCCGACCGGCAGGCCGTCGGAGGTGCGGCCGGCCGGGATCGAGATCGCGGGGCAGCCGGTGACGGTGATGAAGTACGCCGAGCGCATCCAGGCCAGGTAGTCGGGCATCTCCTGGCCGTTGATCGTCTCCGGGAACTCTTGCTCGACCGGGAACGGCGGGACCTGCGAGGTCGGCAGCAGCAGCACGTCGTGGTCGCCGAAGAAGAGCCGCATCGTCTCGGACAGTGCGGTCCGCTGGGCGTACGCCCTGGCCACGTCGGCGCCGGTCAGCGACTCACCGGCCCGGATGTTGGCCTCGAGCGACGGCTTGAACAAGGTCGGGTGCTCGGCAAGCAAACGCCCGAGCTTGGCCTGGAAGTGCCACGCCCGCAGCGTGCGGAAGGTGTCGTCGGCCAGGGACAGGTCCGGTGCCGTCTCGACGACCGCCGCACCCGCGTCGGACAACCGCGTCGCGCTCGCGCGTACGACGGCTGCTACCTCGTGGTCGACCACGAGCGCGCCGCTGAGGTCGACCGAGCACGCCACCCGCAGCCCGGCGAGCGAGGCCGGGTGGAGCGGCGGCGCGAAGGACGAGCCGGGGTCGCCGAGCGCCTGCGGGGCGCGCGGGTCGGGCCCGGCGATGACGGAGAGGAGCAGCGCGAGGTCGCCGACGTTGCGCGCCATCGGCCCGCCGACCGACGTCGACTCCCACTGGTTGTAGAGCGGCCACTCCGGCACCCGGCCGAGCGACGGCCGCATGCCCACCACCCCGCAGAACGACGCGGGGTTGCGCAGCGAGCCGCCCATGTCGGAGCCCTCGGCGAGCGGCACCATCCCGGAGGCCAGGGCACAGGCCGCTCCCCCGCTGGACCCGCCGGCGGACCGCGTGGGGTCGACCGGGTTGCGGGTCACGCCGAAGACCGTGTTGAAGGTGTGCGACCCGGCCGCGAACTCCGGCACGTTGGTCTTGCCGACGAACACCGCACCCGCATGACGGATCCGCTCGACCAGCAGGTCGTCGCGGTCGGCGACCGACTCGGCGAAGATCGGTGAGCCGTACGTCGTCCGCCACCCGGCGAGCGCGTGGGTGTCCTTCACCGCGAACGGCAGGCCGTGCAGCGGGCCGAGCTCCTCTCCCGAGGCCTGGGCCTGGTCGGCGACCGCGGCCGCAGCCCGGGCGCGCTCGGCGTCGAGCGACACGATCGCGTTGAGCTCGGGGTTGCGCTCCTCGATCCGGTCGAGGTGCAGCTCGAGCAGCTCGGCCGCCGAGATCTCACCCGACCGTACGGCGGCGGCCTGGGCGCGCGCGGTCGAGTCGACCGTCAGGCCGCTCATCGCCGACGGCCGAAGATCCCGCCGACGATCACCCCGGCGAGCACCAGGCCCGCACCCACGGCCACGCCGGTGAGGAACTCCTGGCGCGAGCCGGCGGCAGCAACCGGGGCAGGGACAGTGAAGACCTGGCCGACGGCCGGAGCCTCACCGGCAGCAGCAACCGGCGCGGCGGGGACGGCCGGACCGCCGGCGATCGCCGCGTCGACGTTGCCGAAGAACTCCCCCGCCATCCGGCGCGAGACCGAGGTGAGCATTCGCTGCCCGACGCCGCCGATCATCCCGCCGACGACCGCGTCGGCGTCGTACGACACCCGCGTCGACGAGCCCTCGGGCGAGAAGCGGACGTTGACCGTGGCGCCGATCGTGCCGGGGGCACCCGCGCCGTCGAGCTTCATCACCAGCGACTCGTGCTCGACGAGGTCACGCAGCTCGCAGGAGCCGGCGTACGTCCCCTTGATCGAGGCGACGCCCGCGGTCACGGTCATCGCGTAGGCGTTCTCGCCCGTCGCCTCCAGCCGCTCGCAGCCCGGGATGGTGCGGACCAGGACAGCCGGGTCGAGCAGCGCGTCCCACGCCTGCTCGACGGGGGCGGCCAGGACGTTCTCGCCGGTGAACTTCATCGGGTCTCCTCAGCAATGGCTTCAGCGGGTACGTCGGCGTGCTCGAGGCGCAGGGCGAAGAGCTCCGACGGTGAGATCGGCATGGCGGTGATCGGGAAGCCCTCGGCGTCCTCGATGGCGGCCGCGAAGACGGCGGCCGACGGGATCACCCCGGCCTCGCCGGCGCCCTTGATGCCGAGCGGGTTGAGCGGCGACGGCGTCTCGAGGTGGTCGATGTCGATGGTCTTCGGGACCTCGGTGACGTAGGGCATGAGGAAGTCCATGAACGACGCGTTGAGCAGCTGCCCCGACTCGTCGTACGCCATCCGCTCGTAGAGCGCCCCGCCGACTCCCTGCGCGACACCGCCGTGGATCTGGCCCTCGACGATCATCGGGTTGATCAGGTGGCCGCAGTCGTGGACGACGGCGTACTTGAGGATCGTGATCTCGGCCGTGTCGGGGTCGGTCTCCACGATCACCGCGTGCATGCCGTTGGCGAAGGTCGAGCGCTCGGGCGAGTAGAAGTCCTTGCCCTCCAGGCCCGGCTCGTCGTCCTCGGCGACCGGCGGCTTGCCGGGGTCACCGACCGAGAACTGGGTCGCGGCCTTGGACGCCTCGTCGAAGGCGTAGCGCAGCGGGTTGGAGAGAACCGCGACGGTGCCGAGGTCGATCGACGCATCGGTGCCGCGCACCGTGACGACGCCGTCCGCGATCTCGAGGTCGTCCTCCGACGCCTCGAGCGCCTCGGCCGCGATCCGCAGCGCCTTCTCCCGGGCGCGCAGCGAGGCGAGGTGGATCGCGGAGCCGCTCATCACGGCCGCGCGGGACGCGAAGGTGCCCACCGCGTACGGCATCTTGCGGGTGTCGCCGGTGGTGATCTCGACGTCCTCGAACCGCACGCCGAGGGTGTCGGCGACGATCTGCGCGAACGCCGTCTGGTGGCCCTGGCCCTGGGTGGTGAGACCGGTCGCGACCTTGACCTTGCCGGACGTCTCGATGTGGACGTGCGCGCCCTCGTAGGGCCCGACGCCGGTGCCCTCGACGTAGCACGCGAGGCCGATGCCGACCCGGCGACCCTGCTCCGCCATCTCGGCGCGGAAGTCCTCGAACTCGTCCCAGCCGACCAGCGCCTTGAGCTTCGCCAGCGAGGCCGGGTAGTCGCCCGAGTCGTACGTCAGCGGACGGCCGTCCTGGAAGACGAGCCCGTGCTCGTAGGGGAACTCGTCGGGCTGGATGAAGTTGGTGCTGCGGACCTCGGTGCGGTCCTTGCCGAGGTACGCCGAGATCGCGTCCATCGTCCGCTCCATCACGAAGCAGCCCTGCGGCCGCCCGGCGCCGCGGTAGGGCGTGACGATGACGGTGTTGGTGTAGAGCGACTCGAAGACGACGCGGTAGTTGAGGGGCTTGTAGGGGCCCAGCAGCTGCGTCGAGGTGATGATCGGGACGATCAGCCCGTACGGCGTGTACGCGCCGTGGTCGTGCCAGAACTCGACGTTGAGGCCGAGCACGCGGCCGTCGTCGTCGAAGCCGACCTCGACGTGGTGCACCTGCGCCCGCTCGTGGGCCGACGAGATGAAGTGCTCGCGCCGGTCCTCGGTGAACTTCACCGGGCGGCCCAGCGTCATCGCCGCCAGCGGGACGAGCAGCTCCTCGGGCCACGGGTGGTTGATCTTCACGCCGAAGCCGCCGCCGACGTCGGGGGTGATCACGTCGACCTTGGCGAGGTCGAGGCCGAGCTTGGCGGCCACGCAGCCGCGTACGCCGGTCGAGGTCTGCGTCGACGACCACACGGTGAGGCGGGAGGTGTCGGGGTCCCAGCGGGCGACGGTGCCGCGGCCCTCCATCGGCGTGCAGGCCGAGCGCTCGACGTCGAGCTCGAGGGTCAGGGTGTGCGGGGCGTCGGCGATGGCGGCGCGCGCATCGCCGTTCTCCTGCTCCATCCGCGCGCCGACGTTGCCGGGTACGTCGTCGTGGACGAGGCGGTCGGCCGCGCGCGCGGCAGCGATGCCGACCACCGGCTGGAGGTAGTCGTACGAGACGCGGATCCGCGCCACCGCGTCCTCCGCGACGTAGCGGTCCACCGCGACCACGAAGGCGATCGCCTCGCCGACGTAGTTCACCTCGTCCTTGGCCAGTGCGTACTGCGTACGGCCGTGGGTGAGGGTCGGGTGCGGGATGAGCAGCGGCAGCGGCTCGGCCATAGCGTCGACGAGGTCGTCGTACGTCCAGACGGCCAGCACGCCCTCCACGTCGAGCACGTCGGCGACGTCGATGTCGGTGATCCGCGCGTGGGCGTGCGGCGAGCGCAGCACGGCCGCGTGCAGCAGCCGCGGGTCGTCGGTGAGCAGGTCGTCGACGTAGCGGCCCTGTCCGCGCAGGAAGCGCTGGTCCTCGACGCGCGGGACCTTGGTGCCGAAGAGCTTCGTGGTCACTGGTCGCCACCTCGCTCCCGCTCGATCTCGGCCGCGCGCAGCACCGACTTCACGATGTTCTGGTATCCGGTGCAGCGGCAGAGGTTGCCGGCGATCATGTCGCGCGCCTCGTCCTCGGTCGGGTCGGGGTTCTCGCGCAGTCCGGCGGTGATCGTGGTCAGGAAGCCCGGCGTGCAGAACCCGCACTGGAGGCCGTGGCAGTCCATGAACCCCTGCTGGACCGGGCTCAGCCGCCCCTGCGCGGTGCCGTCCGACTCGGTGAGGCCCTCGACGGTGGTGATCTCGGCGTCGACCGCGGAGACGGCGAACATCAGGCACGAGCGCACCGGCGCCCCGTCGACGAGCACGGTGCACGCCCCGCAGACGCCGTGCTCGCAGCCGACGTGCGTGCCGGTGAGTCCGCAGTCGTGACGCAGTGCGTCGGAGAGCAGCCGCCTCGCGGGCACCTGCACCTCGTGCACGGAGCCGTTGACGTGCAGCCGGACGTCGTGGAGCTGCTCGCTCATGACTTCTTCCTCTGTGCCGTCTTCTGGCGCGCGTGGTGGATGGCGTCGGCCAGGACGCGGGGGGTGAGCACCTTGACCAGGTGGGCACGGTAGGCCGCGGTGGCGTGGATGTCCTCGGCGGGCTCGAGGTCGGCGAGCGCCTTGCCTGCCGGGTCGTCGAGCGCGTCGGTGACGTCGACGACGACGGGCACGTCGCTCACCGAGACGTAGCCGAGCCGGGCGCGGACGACCTCCCCGCCCTCGGTCTCCACCATCGCGGCGACCCCGACGAGGGCGTAGTCGCCGTGGCGGCGGGCGATCTCGGCGAACGCGACACCGGCTCCCGCGGGCAGGGCCGGGAAGAACGCCTCCACGGCGATCTCGTCGTGCGCGAGGGTCGACTCGAGGGGACCGGCGAACAGCTCGGCCGCCGGGACCGTACGACGACCGCGCACCGACGCGACGTCCACGGATCCCTCCAGGAGTCGCAGCACCATCGGCATCTCTGCCGCGGCGTCGGCGTGCACCAGCGAGCCGACGGTGGTGCCGCGGTTGCGGATCGTCGGGTGCGCCACGTGCGAGAGCGCCATCGCGAGGAGCGGCTGGACCTCCGCCGCCTCGGCGGACGCGAGCACGTGGGCGTGCCGTGCGAGCGCCCCGATGCGGACGCCGGCCGCGTCGACCGAGACGTGACCGAGGTCCGGCAGGGCATTGATGTCGACGAGCATCGACGGTGCGGCGAGCCGCATCGAGAGCAGCGGGACCAGTGACTGACCGCCGGCCAGCACCTTCGCCCCCGGCTCCCGCGCGAGGGCCGCGAGGGCTTCCTCGAGGGCGGCGGGGCGCAGGAAGGCGAAGGGTGCTGGCTTCACGGGCTACTTCGTCTCGTCGGTGTGCGGGTGGTCGTGGTCGTGACCGTCGTCGTGCGTGTGGTGGTGGGCGTGCCCGGCGGCGTGGTCCTCGGCGTGCACGCCCTGCGTGCCGACGGACAGCATCGTCCCCTGGTCACGCTCGGAGGCCGGAGCCACCGCGCGGGCCAGGTGGTAGCCGCCGACGGCCACGATCGTGCCGAGCGCGATGCCGCTGAGGATGAAGTCGTCGGTGACCTTCAGGGCGCCGTCGCCGATCGCGAGGATGATGCCCGCGGAGATCGGGACGAGGTTGATCGGGCGGCCGAAGTCGACACCGTTCTCCTTCCAGATCTTGGCTCCCAGGAGACCGATCATGCCGTAGAGCACCAACGTGATGCCGCCCAGGACGGCCGGCGGAGTGGCGTTGACGATCGCGCCGAACTTCGGCACCAGGCCGAGCAGGATCGCCACACCGGCGGCGACGAAGTACGCCGCCGTGGAGTAGACCCGCGTCGCGGCCATGACCCCGATGTTCTCGGCGTACGTCGTGGTGGGCGAGCCACCGACGGTGGAAGTGATGACAGTGGCGATGCCGTCGGCAGCGACCGCGCGACCCATGACCGGGTCGAGGTCGACCTTGGTCATCTCGGCGACGGCCTTGACGTGGCCGAGGTTCTCGGCGACCAGCGCGATCACGGCCGGCAGGGCCAGCAGGATGAACGCGATGGAGAAGCTCGGCAGGTGCCAGCCCACGTCGGCGTAGCCGGGCGTGAAGGCCTGGTTGCCGATGAGGCCGTCCTTGGTCTGGCTCGGGAAGCCGAACCAGTCGGCGCCACTGACCGACGACCAGTTGACCCGGTCGTGCGGGCCGGGCTCGGGGTTGCCGGGCAGGGGCAGGGAGGTCTGGCCCCAGATGAGGTCGACGACCCACGAGAGGACGTAGCCGAAGATCAGGCCGAGGAAGACGGCGATGCGGCCGAAGAATCCGCGCAGGCCGACGGCCATCAGGACCACGGCCAGCATGGTGATGATCGCGACCCACGGGTCGGACGGCATGTAGGTCTTGGTGGCGACCGGCGCGAGGTTGAAGCCAATCAGCATCACGACGGCGCCCGTCACGACGGGCGGCAGCACCTTGTTGACCGCGTCGGCACCAAGGACGTGGATGACCACGCCGACCAGCGCAAGCACGACACCGGCGACGAGGATCGCGCCGGTGACGTCGGACGGTCCACCCGGACCGCCCTCGCCGCTGTAGGCGTAGATGGCGGTGGCGGCGCCGACGAACGACGCACTGGTGCCGAGGTAGCTCGGGACCTTGCCCTTGACGATCAGCAGGAAGCAGATCGTCGCGATGCCGCTCATCATGATCGCGAGGTTGGCGTTCAGGCCCATGATCAGGGGGAACACGAACGTCGCACCGAACATCGCGACGACGTGCTGGGCTCCCAGGCCGATCGTCTTGCCCCAGGCCAGGCGCTGGTGCGGAGCCACTGCCTCGCCGGGCGCGGGATCGACCACGTCCCACTTGAACATCGACATCTTCAGGCCTCCAGATTTCGCAGGGGTGGTGTACCCGAGAAGCCACAAACTAGTGCGCCACATCTCACACCCTCACTGGCAGGATCTGCCGAAGGAACGCCGAGGGCGATGACAAGTTCTTCTGCGGGGCGGGCCCATCCGTAGGATGCTGCACATGGCTGCGCCCCTCACCGTGGACGTCTGGCCGGTCGCCCCGATCCGTACGCCGCGCCTGGTCCTGCGTCCGCCCGAGGCCCGCCACCGGGAGGCGTTCCTCGACCTCGGATCGGACGACGAGGTCAACCACCACCTCGGCGGCGGCCGCGACCGTGCCGACCTCGACGCGAAGCTGCCCACTGTGCCCGCCGACCGCCCCGGCCAGTTCGTCGTCGAGCACGACGGCGACTTCGTCGGGTGGGTCGGCCTGGGCCGGCGCGACCCCGACCGCCCGGGCAGCGCCGAGGCGGGCGGCGTCGACCTCGAGCTCAGCTACGTCACGCCGGTGTCCGCCTGGGGCCACGGCTACGCCACCGAGGCCGCCACCGCCGTGCTCGCGTGGGCCGACGAGGTGATCGGCGAGCCCGTCGTCCTCTGCACCCAGGGCGCCAACACGAGGTCGCTCGCCCTCGCCGGGCGGCTCGGCTTCACCGAGGTCGCCCGCTTCGAGGAGTTCGGGGCCGAGCAGTGGTTCGGCGTCCGGCAGCCGGCTCTCCGGCGCGCCACAGCCGCCGACGCGCCGCGCCTCGCGTACGTCGCCGAGGAGGCGTACGCCCCCTACCTCGAGCGGATGGAGGGCCTGCGCCCCGGCCCGATGGACGCCGACTACGCCGCGGCGGTCGCGGACGCCGAGGCCTGGGTGGTCGAGCGCGCCGGGGAGGTCGTCGGCTTCGTCGTCCTCGTCGCGGAGCCGGACGGGATGCTGCTGGACAACGTCGCGGTGCTGCCGTCGCACCACGGCCTGGGCGTCGGACGATCGTTGCTGGAGCTGGCCGAGCGGCGAGCCCGGGCCGCCGGTCAGACCCGGATCCGGCTCTTCACCCACGTGACCATGGTCGAGAACCAGCGGCTCTACGAGCGCACCGGCTGGGTCGAGACCCACCGCACCACCGAGCGCGGCTTCACCCGGGTCTTCTACGACAAGCGGCTGACGGCTCAGCAATAGATCAAGGCATGGTCTAGATCTGTCGAAGATATTCCGCATTTGAGCGTAACGGGCGGGCTCGCCACGGCGCTGAAGGTTCTGACGAGGCACGGCGAGGGAGCCGTGCCGGAACCGTGAGGATCCCCATCATGCCGCTCTCCGTCCGCCTCGCCGGTCTCACCGCGACCGCAGCGATCACCCTGGCCGGCCTCGGTGCCGCCGCCCACGCCGACGAGGTCCCGCCGAGCGACCCGTGCGCCCAGCAACAGGCCAAGGTCGACAAGGCCAGCGAAGCCCTCGCCCGCGTCACGGCCGTGTTCGCGCGCCAGCAGGAGCGCGTCGAGACGGCGAAGGAGGACGTCGTCGAGGCGTCCGCCGGCCAGGAGAAGGCCGCCGCCCGCAAGGCCCTCGCCGCCGCCCGCAAGGCCACCACCGAGACCAAGGTGACCAAGCGCGCGCAGCAGCAGCGCCTCGCCAAGGCCACCGAGCGGCTGACCGCCTGCCAGACCCCGGAGACCACCGAGGCACCCGTCCCCGCCTGACCGGACCTCGTCCCGGTCAGCCGACGATCTCCAGCGCCCGCAGCGCGACGGCGACGTCGAGACGCAGGTGCGGGTCGGTGGCCACGGGGCCGAGGAGCCGCTGCAGCTTGCCGACGCGGTAGCGCATCGTGTTGTAGTGGAAGAACTGGGCGCGGGCGGCCTCGGCGACGTTGAAGTTCGTGTCGAGCAGCACCTGCAGCGTCTCGCGCAGGTCGGCTGCCTCGGGCGTGCGCTCGGCGAGCGGGCCGAGCACGTCGGAGGCGAACGACGTCAGCTCGGCAGGGTCGGGCACCAGGGCCAGCAGCCGGTGGAGGCCGAGCTGGTCGAAGCGGGTGATCGACCCGCCGCCGTGGACGCGGCGGCCGATCTCGACGGCGCGCTGAGCCTGCCGGAAGGCCTCGGGCAGCTGGCCGAGGTCGCCGGCGACGCGGCTCACCCCGGCGGAGAACGCGATCCGGCCGCCGCCGCGGTCACCGCGTACGGCCGCCGTGATCCGGTCGACCGCCGCGTGGCCGGCCGCGGCGCTCGCGTCGGGGTCGACCGGGACGAGGGTGACGACCTCCTGGCTGAAGGCGACCGACGCGATGCTCTCGTCGACGGTCGCGGACACCTGTCGCCAGGCGTTGGCGAAGCGGTCCTGCCAGGCGCGCCGCTCCTCAGGGCCCGGGGCCAGGGCGGCGATCGCGTCGGGGTCGAGCACCGCGACCACCACCATCACGGGGCGGTCCAGCTGCCATCCGAAGGCCTGCGCGTGCTCGGCGACGTACGCCCCCTCGCCGGCGCGACCGAGGAACACGTCGCGCAGGAAGTCGCCGCGGTACTTGTTCTCCACCGCCGTGATCGCCTCCTGGCGCGTCACCAGCAGCGCGGCCACGATCGCCGCGCGCTCGAGCGCCTGGGCGTCGGAGGAGTGGATCGTGCCGTCGGGTCGCAGCGCCACGAGCCGCGCGAGGTCGACGCCTGCGGCCACCACCCGGCGCAGGAGCGCCTCCCCCTTGCCGACCGGGGTGCCGTCGGGATCGATCCGCTCGACCCGCAGCCGACCGCTCGGGTCGAGCAGGTGGGCGTCCGCGAGCGCCGCGCGCTGGGCCTCGTCGAGGTGGGCCGCCCGCTCGCGGCCGTCGGTCGAGGTGAAGACGACACCGCAGCCGAGCGCGTCGCCCACCGCCTCGGCGATCGCGGCCAGGTCGCCGCCCTCGAGCACGATGTGGGTGAGCGCGGTGTGGAGTGCATCGGCACGCTCCAGCGCGGCGACCGCCTCGGGGTCGCTTATCAAGTCTTGGCCCACTTCTGCCCCTTGCTCCAACAAGATGTGACATTCGCGAGTGTGTCACGGGCCGATACCGTCTGGGGAGTGATCCCCCGCCAGATCCCGGTGGCCGCGCCGACCCGAGTGCGGCAGCGGCTGGCCGAGGCAGCGCCCGGCCCGAGGCCGGTGCTGCACGCGAGCGCGACGGCGATCTACGTCGACCTCGACGGCCTTGCCCTCGGGCTGGTCTCCGCGACGGCGAGCCGGGTGCCGTGCGCCCTGTGGTCGACGCTGCCCGATCTGGGCGACCTCGCGGGCCAGCCGGTGACCGTCGGCTACGGGGCCCTCACGATCGGCGGCACCGAGGTGCGGATCAGTCGCCTCGTCGATCCCCGGATCACCACCGTCGGACGTCATGGGACACCGCGGATCGAACCTCTTCTCGCGGTGCCCTCGGGCTGGGACCTGCCCGCCGACGGCAGGCTCACGACCGCCCACCTCGATCGGCTCATCGGCCGCGGTCCGGGCCTGACGCCCCTGGGCGACGACGTGCTGGCCGGATGGCTCGCCACCCGCGCCGCCCTCGGCCGCCCGGACCCCGTGCTCGCGGGGGCCGTACGCCGCCGCATCGGCGTCACCACCCTTCTCTCCGCGACGCTCCTCGACTGCGCCCTGCACGGCGAGGCGTTCCCCCAGCTCGCCGACTGGCTCGCCGACCCGTGCCGCGACACCCGCGCGGCGCTGCTGGCCGTCGGCGCGACATCGGGGGCCGGGCTCCTCGCCGGCGCCTCCCTCGCGCTCGCCTCCGTCGCCACCGAACAGCCCACCGACCGCCCAGGAAGGGCCGCCGCATGAGCACACCCCACGACGTTCTTCTCCTCCGCTCCGCTCCCCCGAACAACGCCGCGGGGACCCCGTGACAACGGACCACGTCGAGCTCCGCAGCGGCGCGTACGCCGACTCGGTGACGCTGCTGCAGGTGAGCCGGGCCGTCCAGTCCGCGCCCGGGGTGGTGGCGGCCCAGGTGGCAATGGCCACCGGCCTCAACCTCGAGGTGCTCGAGGGCATGGGCTTCGCCGTGCCCGACTCCTCCCCCAACGACATGGTCGTCGCGCTCCGCCTCGACGACGACGCCGAGGTGGCGACCGCCCTCGCGGCGGTCGACGCCGCACTCGTCCCCACCCGGCCATCCTCCGGCGACACCTCCGTGGCACCCCCGCGGACGACCGCTTCGGCGCTGCGCGGCGGAGCACCGGACTCGCTCGTGCTCGTCTCGGTGCCGGGTGCCAGCGCCACGGTCGAGGCGATGGACGCGCTCGAGGCCGGCCACGACGTGATGATCTTCAGCGACAACGTGCCGGTGGCCGAGGAGGTGGCCCTCAAGCACTACGCCGCCTCCCGCGGCGCCCTCGTCATGGGCCCCGACTGCGGCACCGCGGTCATCGACGGGGTCGGACTGGGCTTCGCCAACGCGGTGCGTCCCGGCCGGATCGGCATCGTCGCCGCCTCGGGCACCGGCTGCCAGCAGCTGCTGGCCCTGCTCCACCACGCCGGTGCGACCCTCGAGGGAGTCGGCGTACGCCACGCGCTCGGCGTCGGCGGTCGCGACCTGTCGTCCGCCGTCGGCGGCATCTCGACCCGCGAGGCCCTGCGCAGGCTCGACGCCGACACCGACGTCGACCTCGTCTTGGTGGTCTCGAAGCCGCCGGCCCCCGAGGTCGCCGAGGCGCTCGGCCGCGACGCCGAGGCGCTGGACACCCCCGTCGAGCTGGGCCTGCTGGGTCGCGGTCAGCGCGACCTCACCGCGGTCGCCGAGGCGGTCCTCGCGCGGCTAGGCCACGACGCCCCCGACTGGCCGGTCGTCGGTACGGACAACATCGGCGCGGCCACGGGTCCGTTGCTGCGCGGCCTCTTCGTGGGCGGCACCCTGTGCGACGAGTCGATGCTGATGGCGACCGAGGCCCTCGGCCCGATCCGCAGCAACATCCCCCTGTCCGACGACCTCTCCCTGGGCGACGACCTCTCGGCCGACACCCACACCATGGTCGACTTCGGCGACGACGCCCTCACCCAGGGTCGGGCGCACCCGATGATCGACCCGACGCTGCGCAACGAGCAGCTGGCCCGAGCCGCCGCCGACCCGACGACCGGCGTGATCCTCCTCGACCTCGTGCTCGGCCACGGCGCCGAGCCCGACCCGGCGGCCATGCTCGCGCCCGCGATCTCGGCGGCGCGCGCGCACCGGCCGATCCCCGTGATCGTCAGCCTCGTGGGCACCGACCTCGACCCGCAGGGCCTTGCGGCCCAACGGGACGCCCTGGTCGCAGCCGGCGCGGAGGTACACCTCTCCAACGCGGCCGCCACCCGCCGCGCCCTCGACCTGATCGGAGCGTTCCAGTGAGCGAGCCCACCGTCGTCACCGTCGGCGCAGGCATGTTCGCCGACGCCGTGGCCGGCCAGGCCGTCGGCGTCGAGCGCGTCGACTGGCGCCCGCCGATGCCGGGCACCGAGGCCCACCTGGCGACCGTCGCCACCGACCCCCGCCGCCCCGAGGCCAACCGGCGGGCCGTCGAGGCGATGCTCGGCGTCACCGCCCACCTCGTCGACGTCGCGCCGGCGTCCGAGGTGCTCGGCCTCGAGCCCGGCCAGTTCCTCCACGCCGGACCGCCGATCGAGTGGGACCGTACGTCCGGCCCGCTGCGCGGCGCCCTCATGGGCGGCGCCGCACTCGAGGGTCTCGTCGACGACCCCGAGGACGCGGTCGCGCTGTTCGAGTCCGGCAGCAGCGTCAGCCTCGAGCCGTGCCACCACCGCAGCGCGGTCGGCCCGATGGCCGGAGTCGTCACGCCGTCCATGTGGATGTGGGTCCTCGAGGACCGCGCCACCGGGCGTCGGACGTACTGCTCGCTCAACGAGGGCCTCGGCAAGGTGCTGCGCTACGGCGCGTACGGCCCCGAGGTGCTCACCCGCCTGCGCTGGATGAGCGACGTGCTCGGGCCACTCCTGCAGGCCGCGGTGCGCGGCACCGCCGAGGCGACCGACGTCACCGGCGTCCTCACCCAGATGCTGCAGATGGGCGACGAGGCCCACAACCGCAACCGCGCCGGCACCCTGATGCTGCTGCGTGACCTCGCCCCCGCCATGGTCGGGAGCGGCTTCGACGCCGGTGACGTGGCCGAGGCGCTGCGCTTCGTCGGCGGCAACGACCACTTCTTCCTCAATCTCGCGATGCCGGCGTGCAAGCTCGCCCTCGACGCCGCGCGCGACATCCCCGGCTCGACGATGGTGGTCGCGATGGCCCGCAACGGCACCGACTTCGGCATCCAGGTCTCGGGCACCGGCGACGAGTGGTTCACCGGCCCCGCCCAGGTCGCGGAGGGCCTCTTCCTCGGCGACTACGGCCCCGACGACGCCAACGCCGACATCGGCGACTCCGCGATCACCGAGACCGCCGGCATCGGCGGCTTCGCGATGGCGACCGCCCCGGCCATCGTCCGTCTCGTCGGCGGCTCGGTGCCCGACGCCCTCGCGACCACGCGCCGGATGCACGAGATCACCCTCGCCGAGAACCCGCGCTGGACGGTGCCCGTCCTGGAGTTCCAGGGCACGCCCACCGGCATCGACGTGAGCCGGGTCTGCCGTACGGGGATCCTGCCGCAGATCAACACCGGCATGGCCGGCCGCGTCGCCGGCGTCGGCCAGGTCGGCGCCGGACTCGTCACGCCGCCCGCGGAGATCTTCCCGAAGGCGCTGGCCGCGCTCGCCTCCCGATCAGCGGTGGTCCAGCCACCTTCCTGATCTGAGGACTGTGGCTCCACCACCGCCCGCGGGCGCGCGACGCCCCGACGCGCAGGTCGGCGGTGGTCCAGCCACCTTCCCGACCGCAGGAATGTGGGTCCACCACCGCCCAACCGGGACGAGAAGGTCTGGCGGAGGGACTACGAAGCGTCCGCCGGCCGCTCGTTGTAGACCCCGGCGAGCTCCTGCCCGCTGAGGCCGGCGATCGCGGCCATGATCCGGTCGGTGAGCTCGCGGCGGGCGCGGCCGGTGGGTACGCCGTCGTACTCCCCCGCGACCGTGATCGGCTCGCCGAAACGGACCGTCACGTCCACCCGGCCGAGCCGGGGTCGGTTGGCGCCGACGGGCTGGATGTCCTCGGTGCCGACGAGCCCGACCGGCACGACCGGCGCGCCGGAGGTCAGCGCGAGGTGCGCGACGCCCGTACGACCGCGGTAGAGGCGGCCGTCGCGCGAGCGGGTGCCCTCGGGGTAGATGCCGAACGCACCGCCCTTGCCCAGCACGTCGAGCGCGGTGTCGAGGCTGGCGATCGCGGCCCGGGTGTCGTCGCGGTCGACCGGCAGCATGCCGAGGCCCTCGAACCACGCGCGCACCAGCGTGCCCTTCACGCCGGTGCCGGTGAAGTAGTCGGACTTGGCGAGGAAGGCGACCTTGCGCGGCACCACGACCGGGATGACGACGCTGTCGAAGAACGACAGGTGGTTGCTCGCCACGATGACCGGACCCGACATCGGCACGTGGTGCAGCCCCTCGACCGTGGGGCGCCACACGGCGCGCGCCACGGGAGGGATGACGCCGTACGCGACCGTCGAGAGCATGGGGCTCATTGTGCCCGCAGGGTCGGGGCGGCGAACGCACGTCCCAGATCAACCGCTCCGCTCGGCCGCAGGGGCGTGCCCTCCTCGAGGTACGCCTGCCGCGCCTCCTCGTCGTGTGACGGCGGGAGCGAGCCGTCGGCACGGACGACCCGCCACCACGGCACCGCCACACCCTGGTGCGCCAGGACCGATCCGACCAGGCGGGGTCCACCGCGACCGAGCCGGTGGCCCACGACGTCGGCGATCGCGCCGTAGGTCGTGACGTGGCCGCGGGGCACCGACTCGGCGCACTGCAGTACCAGCTCGGCGTACAGCTCGCGCTCCTCCTCGGTGGTCACTGGGCACCGGGTCCCGACGTACGGGCGGCGCGCCCGACGTCGGAGAGCAGACCGTCGTGACCCTCGGCCTGCATCAGCCGCGAGGTCACCGCCAGGAGCAGGCCGGTCGCCACCGCCGCCGTCATCCACAACCACGGTGGGGCGAGGTCGGCGTCGAGGCCGCGCAGCGCGAGCCAGGTGACCGGCAGCGGCACCAGCGCCAGCAGGCCGCGGGCGAGCCACAGCCGGGCCAGGCGCGGGTCCACCGCGAGTGCGTCGGGCCCGTAGGACAGCAGGGTCGCGACCACGTGCGCGGCGAGCAGCAGCACGCCGACGACCAGGATCCGCCAGTCCAGCACGTCGTGCACGGTCCACCAGGCGACGACGAGGGCGAGCGAGACCGCGCCCGCGAGGTGGTCGGGCACGCGAGCCCACAGGGCGGAGCACAGCACCACCAGGACGACCACGACGACGTGGGGACGCTCGGGCAGGGCGAGTGCCAGCGCGGCGCAGGGCAGCACCAGGAGCAGCGCCCGCAGCGCGAGCGACGGAAGGGTGAGTCCCGGCGGCAGGTGCCGGGAGACGGACGAGGTCATCGCGCACGCACCTTCGGCACCTGTGCCCGGCGGGCCAGCTGGTGCAGGACGGTGTCGAGGGTGCCGGGGCCTCGCCACGGCACGACCGGGCAGCCGAGTGCCGCCAGCTGCTGCAGCCGGTCGTCGCGCTCGACCTGCTGCATGCGCGCCGCGAGGGTCGACAGCGCGAGCCGGTCGGTGGAACCGGCGCGCTCTCCGAGGGTGTCGATGACGACCACGGATGCCCCGCTGCGCTGCAGGCTCGCGGTGGCCGTGACGAGAGGGGTGAACAGCATCGGCGAGAGCACGTAGACCACGCTCCCGGCGCCCGCGCCGAGGTCGAGCCGGTCGGGCGGCACGCTGCGCGACTCCGTACGGACCCGGGCCAGCGTGCCCTGCAGCCGGTGCAGGTGCCGCGCGCCCGCACCGAGGCGTACGCGTGCGCCGTCCGAGGCGATGACCAGCAGGCCGACCCGGTCGCCGGTGCGGACGTGGTGCTCGGCGAGGGCGGCCGCGGCCCGCACGGTGAGGTCGAGGGTGCTGGCAGCGCCGTCGATGCCGCCGGAGACGCCGATGTCGCGCAGCCCGTCGACGACCAGCCAGACGCCGGCGTCCTGCTCGGCCCGCGTGGTGATCACATGCAGCTCACCGGTGCGGAGCGAGACCGGCCAGTTGATCCGCTTGAGCCGGTCACCGGTCGCGAACGGCCGGATCCCCTCGAACTCCGTGCCGCTGCCGATCCGGCGCGAGCGGTGCCGACCGACGAGGCCGTCGGGCTGCGGCACCTCCGCGCGGCTGTCGTACGGCGTCGACTGCGGCAGCACGCTCAGCCCGTGCTCGGGCATGTCGGCCGGACCGCACCGCCAGCCGGCCCACGTGCTGGTCAGTGCCACCCGCTCGGCTCCGATGACGCGGCGCCCCCAGCGGCGTGGGCTGAACTCGAGGATCGGCAGGCCGTCGGCGACGAGTGAACCGGCGGCGCCGTACGTCGGCCGCGTGGCGACGTGCGGTGCCGGAGCTGCGACCCGGGTGACGTGCTCGACCCCCGCGAGGTCGGTGATGTCCAGGCGGGAGGCGGTGCCCTGCCCCTCGTGGAGCCGGTGGTGGTCGATCAGTGTGCGGACCTCGGGCACGTGGCGGGGCCGGCCGAGCAGCCCCATCACGCCGAGCACCACGAAGGGGGCGGCCAGCACCACCAGCACGTCGAGGCCGGCCACCACGCCGCCGGCGATGCCGACGAGCGCGAGCAGGCAGGCCCGGACGAGCGACGGTGTCGGCCGCCAGGTGTTCACCGGCGCGACTCCAGCGTGCGTGGCGTCTCGACGGAGGTGAGCACGGAGTCGACCACGCGAGCCCCGGACGCCTGGCTCATCCAGAGCTCCGGCTTGACGGTGACCCGGTGCGACAGCACCGCCCGCGCCACCACCTTGACGTCCTCGGGCACCACGAAGTCGCGGCCCCGGATGGCCGCCCAGGCGCGCGCGGTCAGGACCAGGCCGAGGCTGCCGCGCGGCGAGGCGCCGGTCAGGACGTCGGCGTGGCTGCGGGTGGCGGCCACGAGGTCGACGCAGTAGCGCGCCACCGACTCGTCGACCGCGACCGCCTCGACGGTCGCCTGCACGGCGGCCAGCCCGGCCGCGTCGGTGACCTGCTCGATGTCGACCTCCTCGCGCCGACGGTCGAGCCGGCGCCGGAGGACGTCGTACTCCTCGCCTGCCGTGGGATAGCCGAACGCGACCCTCAGCAGGAAGCGGTCGAGCTGGGCCTCCGGCAGCGGGTAGGTGCCTTCGTACTCGACCGGGTTGGCGGTCGCCAGGACGTGGAACGGGGTGGGCAGCCGGTGGGTCTGGCCCTCGACGGTCACCTGGCCCTCCTGCATCGCCTCGAGCAGCGCGGCCTGGGTCTTCGGGGGCGTGCGGTTGATCTCGTCGGCCAGCAGCAGGCCGGCGAAGATCGGGCCGGGGCGGAAGTCGAACTCCGCGCGGCGCTGGTCGTAGACGTACGACCCGGTGAGGTCGGCCGGCAGCAGGTCGGGGGTGAACTGGGCGCGGGCGAAGTCCAGCCCGAGCGCACCGGCGAACGACCGCGCGGCCAGCGTCTTGCCGAGCCCCGGGAAGTCCTCCAGCAGCACGTGGCCCTTGGCGAGGATGCCGGCCAGGACGAGCGTCAGCGGCTCCCGCTTGCCGACGACGGCCCGGCCCACCTCGTCCAGGACGCGCTCGGCGAACTGGGCCACGCTCTCCGGGTGATCAGCTTCGGTCACGGACTTCCTCGATTCGGGTCAGGATGCGGTCGATCTCTGCGGGCGAGAGCCTGCGGACCGGGGTGAGCTCGTGGCGGACGGTCGCGGCCAGGTCGGGGTCGCGGGCCCGGGCCAGCGCGACGAGCCGGTCCCGTACGGCCTCGGACGGGACGCTCGCCTGCTGGTGGCTGGTGAGGATGCGGAGGTCGGACGTGGCCTCGTCGACCCGGTCGCTCGCCGAGGGCAGCGCCGGTGTCCACTGGGCCGGCTCGGACTCGACCGTGTCGAAGACCAGCCAGACCAACATCAGCACCACGGACGACATCACGACGTACGGCACGGGCTCCGGCCCCAGCTTCAGCCAGACCGCGAGGGGATAGCCGGCCGCGCAGATCGTGGCGCCTATGAGCAACCGGTCGCGCCACATGCGTGGGATCCGCGGCCGCCTCACGTACGCGCTCCGAGGCTGCGTCGGATCCCGGCCAGGGCCTCCAGCGCGAGGGTCCGGTGCTCCTCGGTGAGCGGGTGGTCGGAGAACCGCGCCTCGCGGTAGAGCCCGGCGAGGCGATTGACCGAGCCGGAGTCGGCGGCGACGAGGTCGAGGATCCGGATGGCGTACTCCGACGACGTCTCCCACGACCTGCGGCCGACCCCGACCGAGGCGCCCTGCACCTCGAAGCGCTGCCAGGCCGCCACGATGGCGTTGCGGGGGTCGCCCTCGCGGAGCAGGTCGTCCTGCTTCTCGGCGTCCGCAGTGATCGCCTCCACGAGCCGGGCGGGGCCGTCGAGGGTCGTGAACTCGACCGCCTCGCGCGCGGCTCGGCGGCTCCGGGTGCCGCGCTGGTCGCGCACGAGCAGGGCGACGTAGCCGATCACGACCACGATCATGGCGAGGATGCCGACCAGGAAGGTCCAGGTGAGGACCTTGATCCACAGCGGTGGGGCGTCCTGGCTGGTCGGCCGCGTCGCCCGGGGCTCGGCGACCGCCTCGTCGCAGACGGGCAGGCGGTTCGGGTTGTCGGGCTTCACCGTCTCGGTCGTCCCG
Source organism: Nocardioides zhouii (assembly GCF_004137345.1). GTDB lineage: Bacteria > Actinomycetota > Actinomycetes > Propionibacteriales > Nocardioidaceae > Nocardioides > Nocardioides zhouii. The sequence goes on along the minus strand of NZ_SDWV01000016.1, from coordinate 21,824 downwards.
TCGGCACGGGTGGTGACCACCTCGAGGGGTACGCAGGTCTGCTCCGCGGTCCGGAGCGTGCGCTCCACGACCCCGGGGCCGGTGAAGACCCGGTCTGGTCCGATCAGCGTCGCCCATGCGACCAGCACCATGAAGAGGCTGGTCGCGGCCACCGCCACGACTGCGCGCACGGCGGGCGAGACATCGCGGAGCGCACGCATGGCGCGACCCTAGGTGACCGGGTCGCGCCATGCGAGAGGGGTTGGCTCAGAGGATCGGGCTGAACGGCTCCGTGCCGGGCACCAGGCGCAGACCGGCGATGCCGCCGTTGGCCTGCGCGTAGGCGAGCTCGCGGGCCAGGTCGCCGACGCCGTTCGAGCCGGCGAGCGGCGCGAGCGCGAGGGTCGACAGGGTGCCGAGCGCGTTGCCCTCGGCGTCGAGGAAGGCGCTGCCCGAGTCACCCGGGACGCCGGGCGTCACGGTGTAGACCGGGTGCGTCCAGCCGCTCGGGTCGGTGCCCAGGCTGATGCCCTGCTTGGGCGAGAGCTGCTCGATCCCGGCGCGGAGGCTGGAGTTGCCGTAGCTGTAGACGGTGTCGCCCGCCGCCGTGCCAGTGGTGTTGAGGCCGACCGGGCCGCCCCAGAACGGGATCGACGGGTTGACCTTGCCGACGTCCGCGGCGTCGACCTTCACCAGGGCGAGGTCGTTGTAGGCGCAGGCGTCCGCGTCGGTCTCGCCGCGCTGCTGCATCGTGAGCCACGAGGAGTACACGAGCGTGCCGCCGCCGACGCGGGTGCCGTCGGAGACCAGCGAGCCACCCTCGACGAAGTCGACCTTGGTGCCGAGCGGCAGCGAGCCGGAGGTGCAGCCGTCCGTGTCGGTGGCCTCACCGAGGCCGGCGCAGTGCGCGGCGTAGCCGACGTACGTCGTGCCGGCCGTGTCGGTGTAGACGAAGTTGGCGGTGCACTGGGCACCGTCGGTGTACATCATCGTGCCGGGGTGGATCGTCGCCGAGTCGGCCGGCGCGTACGCCGCGAGCGCCTGGCGCTGCTGGGCCGGAGCGGCGGAGGCGGGCGTGCTGGCCGCGGCGGCGGCCAGCAGGCCGGCCGCAGCCGCGAGGGTCAGGACCTTCGTGGAAGTGGGCATGCCACTCCCAACGAGGCCCCACCCGAACGGGTTACGCGCGAGTAGCCCGAACGGGCTACTAGTACGTCGGCTGGCTCGGGTCGATCTGGCTCACCCAGGCGACCACGCCGCCGCCGACGTGCACCGCGTCCGCGTACCCCGCGCCCTTGACGATCGCCAGGGTCTCGGCCGAGCGCACGCCCGACTTGCAGTGCATGACGACCTGCTTGTCGCTGGGCAGCTGAGAGAGCGCGTTGCCGTTGAGGAACTCGCCCTTCGGGATCAGCACGGCGCCGGGGATGTGGTTGATCTCGGCCTCGTTGGGCTCGCGCACGTCGACGAGCACGAAGTCGCGCTCGCCGGCCTCGCGCTCCTCGAGCATCTTCTCGAGGGTGACGACCGAGATCGTCGAGCCGGCGGCTGCCTCGGCAGCCTCGTCGGAGACGGCGCCGCAGAAGGCGTCGTAGTCGATCAGGCCGGTGACAGTGGCGTTCTCGCCGCACAGCGCGCAGTTGGGGTCCTTGCGCACCTTGAGCTTGCGGTACTCCATCTCGAGGGCGTCGTAGATCATCAGCTTGCCCGCGATCGGGTCGCCGATGCCGGTGATCAGCTTGATCGCCTCGTTGACCTGGATCGACCCGATGCTCGCGCACAGCACGCCGAGCACGCCGCCCTCGGCGCAGCTCGGCACCATGCCCGGCGGCGGCGGCTCGGGGTAGAGGCAGCGGTAGCAGGGCAGGTCGTCGCCCAGCGACGGCGCGAAGACGCTCGCCTGGCCGTCGAAGCGGTAGATCGAGCCCCAGACGTAGGGGATCTTCAGGAAGTACGCCGCGTCGTTGACCATGTAGCGGGTGGCGAAGTTGTCGGTGCCGTCGACGATCAGGTCGTAGCCCTCGAAGACCGACATCACGTTGTCGTTGTCGAGGCGCTCCTCGTGGAGGACGACCTCGACGTAGGGGTTGATCTCGGCGATCGACTCCTTGGCGGACTGCCCCTTGGGCTTGTCGATGTCGCTCACGCCGTGGATGACCTGGCGCTGCAGGTTGGACTCGTCGACCGTGTCGAACTCGGCGATGCCGAGGGTGCCGACGCCCGCGGCGGCGAGGTAGAGCAGCGCGGGCGAGCCGAGTCCCCCGGCGCCGATCACGAGCACCTTGGCGTTCTTCATCCGCTTCTGCCCGCTCATCCCGACGTCCGGGATGATCAGGTGGCGGCTGTAGCGGCGCACCTCGTCGGTGGTGAGCTCGGCAGCCGGCTCGACGAGCGCGGCCAATCGAGACGAGGACTGCGACACGGGTGACTCCTTCGTGGGACGACCTGGCTCCAGTGACAACCAGTGGGACCGCATCCATGTTCCCGCCGGGTGCCGCACCGGTCGTACGACGTCCCGCCATCCGGACCCCCGCCGCAGCGTGACCGCGTACGCCCCCACCGGCCGAAGGTCTTGCGGCCGCACGGAAAATCGGCAGGAAATCCTTGCCATCCGGACGTGGCGTGGGGTGGAGTGGGTCGCTGGTGGACCGGGCCGCCTCTACGGGTTGTGCTCCGGACCGCCGAAATCATCACTCTCGGAATTTCGTCTCCCACACCCAGGAGTTCTCCCTCGTGAAGAAATTGGCAACCGGCCTCCTCGCCGGCACTGCAGCGCTGGCCCTGAGCGCCACCGCGCTCCCGTCCGCCGTGGCCGTCCCCTCCCACGACGCACCGACGGCTCGCGACGCCGCCCGTGCGAAGCCCGACAACCGTCCGGGTCCTCTGACCAAGAAGCAGGACCGGCTGCGCGCCAAGGCGCTCGCCATGCTGGACAACGGATCCGCCAAGCTCCGTCAGCGCACCGAGGGCGCGACCGTCAACCTCGACCCGGGTGCCGCCAGCCCGCAGTTCTACGAGTTCCCGACCGACAAGAACGACAAGATCTGGACGGTGCTCTCGGAGTTCTCCGACGTCAAGCACGACCAGATCCCGAAGCCCGACCGAACGCTCGACAACTCGACCTACTGGGAGTCGGACTTCGAGGTCCCCCACTACGAGGAGCTCTTCAACGGCTCCGGCGAGTCGATGAAGAGCTACTACGAGGACCTCTCCTCGGGCCGCTACTCGGTCACCAACACGGTCGAGGACTGGGTGACCGTCCCCGGTGGTCTGGCGACCTATGGCGCCAACGACGTCGAGGACGTCGGCGGCTCGTGGTCCTTCATCGCCGACACCGTCAACGCGTGGTACGCCGCGCAGATCAAGTCCGGCAAGACCGCCGAGCAGGTCGACGCCTATCTCGCATCACTGGACACGTGGGACCGGTACGACTTCAACGGCAACGGCAACTTCAACGAGCCCGACGGCTACATCGACCACTTCCAGGCCGTGCACGCCGGCGAGGGCGAGGAGGCCGGTGCCTCCGCCGACGCCATCTGGTCGCACCGCTGGTACGTCAACGGCGACGACTTCGGCACCACCGGACCCACCGTCGGCGGCAGCCAGAACAAGCTCGGCGGTGCCCGGATCGGGACCTCCAGGCTCTGGATCGGTGACTACACGGTGGAGCCGGAGAACGGTGGGCTCGGTGTCTTCGCGCACGAGTTCGGCCACGACCTCGGACTCCCCGACTACTACGACACCAACGGGGGCGACAACGGCACGTCCTTCTGGACGCTCATGTCGTCCGGCTCGTGGCTGGGCCACGGCCCGGCCGACCAGGCCATCGGCACCACCCCGGGCCTGATGGGCGCCGAGGAGAAGCTCGAGCTCGGGTGGCTGGACTACACCGAGGTCGACCCGGGCGAGGCGTACACAGCCAACCTGGGTCCGTCGCAGCACACCTATGACGACACCAGCACCGAGGCCAACGAGTCCGACCAGGCGGTGAAGGTCAACCTGCCCGACAAGAAGACCGTCACCCCCTACACGACCCCGCCCGAGGGCACCAACGCCTGGTGGTCGGGTCGCGGCGACAACCTCAACAACACGTTGACTCGCTCGGTTCCTTCCGCTGGCAAGGTCACCGTCACCACAGCCGCCTGGTACGACATCGAGGCCGACTACGACTTCCTCTATGCCGAGTACTCCACCGACGGCACGAACTGGACCAAGGTCGGCACTCCCGTCGACGGCACGTCGAAGGGCAAGTGGACCAAGCTCCGCTACACCTACAACGCCGGAGGCGTCCCCTCACAGTTCCGGTTCCGCTACCAGACCGACGGTGGGCTGAACCTCGCCGGCGCATTCCTCGACGAGATCACGGTCGGCACCGTGACCGACGGCGCCGAGAACGGTGACAACGGCTGGACGGCCAAGGGCTGGAAGGTCTCCACCGGCACTGAGACCGTGATGAGCAGCCGCTACTACCTGCTCGAGAACCGCCAGTACGTCGGCTACGACCAGACGCTGGACGAGGGTCCCTACAACTTCAGCAACGGGATCACCAAGCCCAACTGGGTCGAGTTCTTCCAGTACCGCCCCGGACTGCTGGTGTGGCTGGTCGACGACGGCTTCGCCGACAACAACACCTCAACGCACCCCGGTGGAGGTGCGGCCCTTCCGGTCGACGCCTTCGCGGCGCCGTTCACCTACCCCGACGGCACCTTCCCGGGCAACCGGCGCCAGCCGTTCGACGCGACCTTCGGGATCGATGCCAACCCGGAGACGTGCCTCCACAAGGAGGTCCTGGTGGGCAAGGGCAGCAAGCAGGCGGTCCAGTCGGTGGCCGCGTGCGCCCCGGCCCGGGCACAGCAGCCCGCGTTCGACGACACCGACGCGCTGCGCTACTGGTCCGCGGCCAACCCGCAGAACTCGGTGAAGGTCGCCGGCGTGGGTGTCACGGCAACGGTCAAGGCGAACAACAGTGGATTCCTCACGGTCGACGTCGTGAACCCCGCCACGCCCGTTGGCTGACGCCCCGGGGCACCGCACGACCGACACGCAGGGAGGGACCCCGGGAGACCGGGGTCCCTCTCCGCGTCCGGGGGGACGGATAGGCTCGGCTTCACTACTCAGCAGTACACCCAGCAGCAGGAGCACGACGTGACCGCAGGCAGCCCCGACACCTCGTCCGACGGTGCGTACCCGCGACCGCGCGGCGGGCGGATGCCCCGGCGCGAGCGGCGCGCGCAGCTGCTCGAGTCGGCCCTCGAGGTCTTCGTCGCGCAGGGCTACCACGCCGCCGCGATGGACGACATCGCCGAGCGCGCCGGCGTCTCCAAGCCCGTGCTCTACCAGCACTTCCCCGGCAAGCTCGACCTCTACCTCGCGCTGCTCGACACGTCCTGCGACCTGATCATCGACAACTGCCGCGCGGCACTGGCCTCGACGACCGACAACAAGGATCGCGTCGCGGCGACGATGCAGGTCTTCTACAGCTACGTCGCGTCCGAGGAGGGCGCGTTCCGGCTGGTCTTCGAGTCCGACCTCACGAGCGAGCCCGACGTACGCGAGCGCGTGGACCGGGTGACCGTCGAGTGCGCCTCGATGATCGCCGACGTGATCCGCACGGACACCGGCCTGCCCGACGAGCCGTCGGAGCTGCTGGCGGTCTCGCTGGTGGGAATGGCGCAGGTCTCCGCGCGGTTCTGGCTGGCGGGCCGCGGCAGCATCCCCCAGGACGACGCCGCGGCACTGATCGCCGGCCTGGCGTGGCGCGGGATCCGCGGCTACCCGCGGTCCGACGACCACCCGGACGCCTGATCCGCCCAACCAGGGACCCGACACACTCGAGCCACACCCCCGAGACCGAACTGAAGAAGGAGCACCACGTGGAGGTCAAGATCGGCGTGCAGCACGCCCAGCGAGAGCTGGTGGTCGACACCGACAGCACGCCCGAGGACGTGGAGACGCGACTGAGCGAGGCGCTGGCCGGCAACGGTGTGCTCCGGCTCTCCGACATCAAGGGCCGGACCGTCATGGTGCCCGCCGAGAAGATCGCCTACCTCGAGCTGGGTTCCCCCACCTCGAGCACCGTCGGCTTCCGCTGACCAGCTGGCCCGGAAGGACTATTGACACGCCTACCCTTCCGGGCGTCCGGTAATTGCTCCCAGGCCGTCCGAGCGGGATGATCGAGGAGATCAATCACCCGGCATCGAGCCGGGGGTGAACCGAAAGGTGGGGCACTCATGCTCTGGACCATCCTCTTCTACCTCGTGGTCGGCGCCATTGTCGGTCTGCTCGGCAAGCTCGTCGCGCCGGGCGACAAGGACAACATCCCCCTGTGGCTCACCGTCGTCTGCGGCATCGGCGGCATGATCCTGGGAGGCGTCATCTACAGCGCGTTCGGCGGCAACGGCAGCAAGGGCCTCGACTGGACCCAGGGCCTCGTCGCCATCCTGACCGCGGCCGTGCTCGTCGTGATCGCCTCCACCCTCACGGGTCGGAGCCGCACGCGCGTCTGAGCACCACCACGTAGGACAGCGAGGCCCCGCATCCATCGGATGCGGGGCCTTGTCGTTCGTGCGGGGGTCGGGGCCTCAGGCCTCCAGGCCGAGCTCGGCCATCCGGGCGGTGTGCAGCTCGGTGAGCCGGGCGAACATCCGCCCCAGCGCCGCGAGGTCGAGCCCGGGTCGGTCCACTCCCCCGGCCAGCAAGGCAGTGAGGGAGTCGCGGTCGCCAGCGACGCGCTGGGCCTGGGTGAGCGCCTCGCCCATCAGCCGCCGTCCCCAGAGCGCGAGCCGGCCACCGAGCCGGTGGTCGTGGGCGATGCCGGCGCGCACCCGCTCCACGATGAACGCCGTCTGGCCGGTGTCCTCGAGCGAGGCGATGATCACCTCGCGGGTCTCGGGGTCGAGGTAGGCGGCGATCTCGCGATAGAAGTCCGCTGCGAGGCCGTCGCCGACGTACGCCTTGATCAGCCCCTCGTAGAAGTCGGAGGGTGCCGTGTGGGCATGGAAGGCGTCGAAGCTCGCCCGGAACGCCTGCATCGCCTCGCCCGGGTCGGCACCCAGCTCCTCGAGCCGCCCGACCAGCTTCTGCAGGTGCGCGAACTCCGCGGTCGCCATCGCACCGATCGCGATCTTGTCGTCGATCCCGGGCGCCATCTTGCCGTCCTCGACCAGTCGCTCGAATGCCGAGAGCTCGCCGTAGGCGATGGCACCGAGGAGGTCGACGGCAGCGCGGCGGTAGTCCTCGTCGGGCGATTCAGTCATGCTCGCACCCTAGCGATACCATCGAGAGGACCGAGCCCCGGCGAACCCGTCCGGTGGCCGCCTGTATGTGCGCGGTTGGCAGAGCTTTCGTGAGTGGGCTGACCGCATACGCGTGGGACATCCAACTCCTTCTTCGAAAGCGACACCGACCTCGTGACGACCACCTTCCGTGAACTGGGCGTGCATGCCCAGATCTGCGACGCGCTCGACCGCGCCGGCATCACCACCCCCTTCGCCATCCAGGAGATGACCCTCTCGGTCGCGCTCCTCGGCACCGACCTCATCGGCCAGGCCCGTACGGGCACCGGCAAGACCCTCGCCTTCGGCATCCCGGTGCTGCAGCGCAGCGTCGCGCCGTCCGACCCGGCGTACGCCGACATGCCGCAGGGCAAGCCGCAGGCGCTGATCGTCGCCCCGACCCGCGAGCTCGCGCTCCAGGTGTCCAGCGACCTCGCGCTCGCCAGCAAGGACCTGGGCCTGCGCGTCCTCACCGTCTACGGCGGCGTCGGCTACGACACCCAGCTCGAGGCCCTCGAGTCCGGTGTCGACATCGTCGTGGGCACCCCCGGTCGCCTCATCGACCTCGCCAACCGCCGCGCACTCGACCTGTCGCACGTGCACGCGCTCGTGCTCGACGAGGCCGACGAGATGCTCGACCTCGGCTTCCTCCCCGACGTCATCACGCTGCTCTCCAAGACCCCCGAGACCCGCCAGACGATGCTGTTCTCGGCCACGATGCCGTCCGCGATCGTCGCGCTGGCCCGCACCCACATGCGCCACCCGATGAACATCCGCGCCGAGTCGTCGTACGACACCACGATGGTGCCGGCGACCGCGCAGTTCATCTACCTGGCCCACGACCTCGACAAGCCCGAGATCATCGGCCGCATCCTGCAGGCCGAGGACGCCGAGAAGATCATCGTCTTCACCCGCACCAAGCGTCAGGCGCAGCGGGTCGCCGACGACCTCGCCGAGCGCGGCTTCAGCTCCTCGCCCCTGCACGGCGACATGGCCCAGGTCGCGCGCGAGAAGGCGCTCGCCAAGTTCCGCGAGGACAAGATCCGCGTGCTCGTCGCCACCGACGTCGCCGCCCGCGGCATCGACGTACGCGGCGTCTCGCACGTCATCAACTACACGTGCCCCGAGGACGACAAGACGTACGTCCACCGCATCGGCCGCACGGGCCGCGCGGGCGCCTCGGGCATCGCGATCACCTTCGTCGACTGGGCCGACCTGCACCGCTGGAAGATGATCAACAAGACCCTCGACCTGCCGTTCCCCGACCCGCAGGAGACCTACTCCACCTCCGAGCACCTCTTCCACGACCAGGGCATCCCGGAGGGCACCAAGGGCCGCATCGTGCCGCCGGCGCCGGTGGAGAAGAAGGAGCGCCCGGCCCGCGAGCGCGGCTCGCGTGACGGCGGCTCCCGCGACGGTGGTTCCCGCGAGGGCTCGCGCGACAGCGGCCCCCGCGAGAAGGCTGCCGGTGACGCACCGCGTCGTCGCAACCGCAGCCGGAGCCGCACGCGCAGCGGCGCCCCGGTCAAGGACACCCCGAGCCAGGGCTGATCGCTAGCGGGCCGCCGTCTTCTTGGCGGCGGCCTTCTTGGCGGGCTTCTTCTTCGCCTTCGGGCGGGCCGCGCGCTCGACCAGGTTCTTCGCGACCTCGCGGTAGGCCTGCGCGCCCTTGTTGGTGCGGCTCGTCGCCAGGATCGAGCGCCCGGCAGCGGGCGCCTCGGCGAACTTGATGGTCTTGGGGATCGGCGGCTCGACGACCTCGAGGTCGTACGTCTCGCTGATCGTCTCCAGGACCGTACGGGCGTGGTTGGTGCGGCCGTCGTACAGCGTCGGGAGCACGCCCCACACCTCGAGACCGCGGTTGGTGAAGCGGCGTACGTCGTGGACGGTGTCGAGCAGCTGCCCCACGCCGCGGTGCGACAGCGTCTCGCACTGCAGCGGGATGAGGACTCCGTCCGCGGCCGTCAGCGCGGCGACCGTCAGCACGCCGAGCGACGGCGGGCAGTCGAGCAGGACCCAGTCGTACGCCTCGTCGCCGAGGTCCTCGGCGAGCTGCTCCAGCGCACCCTTGATGACGTGCTCGCGCCCGGTGCGGGTGAGCAGGTCGGCCTCGGCGCGGGCCAGCTCGATCGTCGCCGGGAGCAGGTCGACCCCGTCCTCGGTCTCGATGATGATCTCCGCCGGATCGACGCCCTTCGTCAGCACGTGGTGCACCGACACGTCGAGGTCCTCGGGGTCGACCCCGAGCGAGAAGGTCAGGCACGCCTGCGGGTCGAGGTCGACCAGCAGCACGCGGTGGCCGAGCTCGGCCAGGGCGGCGCCGATGGACGCGACGGACGTCGTCTTCGCCACGCCGCCCTTCTGGTTCGCGACGGCCAGTGTGACGGAGGCCGGGGTCTGGGTGCTCATCGTGGCCCATTGTGCAGGACGGGGGTCGCGGGACCTGCGGTCGTCCTGAAATGCTGGGGCCATGCCTCCCTCCCAGACGACTGCCCTCATCACCGGCGCGACCGCCGGCATCGGCCACGAGTACGCCGTCCAGCTCGCCGCGCGCGGCGACGACCTGGTCCTGGTCGCCCGCAACGGCGACCGGCTCGAGCAGGTGGCCGAGGAGCTCCGCCGCGCCCACCAGGTCGAGGTCGAGGTGCTCGTCGCCGACCTGACGGACCGCGCCGACCTCGCCCGCGTCGAGGCCCGCCTCGCCGACCACGACCGGCCGATCGACCTGCTCGTCAACAACGCCGGCTTCGGGCTGAAGAAGCGCTTCCTCGACAACACCGTCGACGAGGAGACCGAGATGCTCGAGGTGCTCGTCACGGCGGTGCTGCGGCTGACCCACGCCGCCCTCGGCCCGATGGCCGAGCGCGGCCGCGGTGGCATCATCAACGTCTCCAGCGTGGCCGCCTTCCTGCCGCGCGGCTCGTACTCCGCCGCCAAGGCGTGGGTGAACAGCTTCAGCGAGTGGGCGCACATGGAGTACGGCCCGCGCGGCGTGCAGGTCATGGCGCTCTGCCCCGGCTTCACCAAGACCGAGTTCCACGAGCGGATGCAGGTCAAGCGCGGCGACGGCTTCCTCTGGCTCGACGTGGACTTCCTGGTCCGCAAGTCGCTCGAGGACTTCGAGAAGGGCCGCGCCTACTCGATCCCCGGCGCGCAGTACAAGACGATCATCGCCCTCACCAAGGCGGTCCCCAACCGGGTGCTGCGCCTCGCACAGTCGATGGGGCGCCGCTGACCGCCCCGCAACGTCATGAGAAATCGGGGTTCGAACCGCCATTTCTCATGACGTCCGGCTCAGCACCGAGAGCCAGGGGTGACCGGGGTGCGCCATCTCGAGCGCATCGCGCAGCCACGCGCGCGAGGCCGCATCGAGCAGCGGCGCGCAGACCTCGAAGTCGACCTGGTCCTTCGCCCGCACCGCCCGCGCCTTGTGGAGCAGCTGCACCTCGGGGCGCAGGTAGGTGATCCCGTCCCGCTCCCACAGGATCTCCGCCAGCGGCAGCCTGATCCGGGCATCGCGCTTGAAGGTCCAGGTCGTCGGCGTCGCGTGCATGAGGATGACGTCGTACTCCCACGGGTCGCCACCGCTCGGGCGCAGCCAGAGGTTCTCGCACTCCTCGGAGAGCAGGTCCTCCCCCGGCGCCAGCGGGCGGAGGGTGCCCGAGTCCGCCTGCCAGACATCGAGCCGACCCGCCAAGTGCTGGCGGAGCGCGTGGGCGTCCGAACGGAGGATGCTCGGGTCCACGTCATCGTGCGGTCTCGCGACACCCGTGTACGCCTCGATCGCCCAGCCGCCGGCGATCCACCACGGCCGGTCGTAGCCCTGCATCAGGTCGACGGCGTCCTGCGGGGTCCGGGCCAGCCACGGGCCGTAGAGGCGGACGATCTCGTCGTGGTCGTGCACGCGGAGCAGACTAGACGTCGCCTCGCGAAAGTGTCGCGAGCCACGACTCCAGCTCCCGCGGGTGCCGGAAGAGCCGCACGTCGGGCCCGTCGGGCGAGGCGGCCCAGGCCCGCATCCGCGCACGCTTGCGGGCGAAGGACTGGAAGTGCCAGACGATGATCGAGTCGCGCGCGAAGACCTTGCCGAGGGTCTCGACGTTGCCGTTGCACATCGGCTCCTTCGTGATGACCCGCGACGCCGTACGTCGGACCAGACGCGCGAGCGAGAGCCAGCGCGGGTAGTCCAGCCCGACCACCAGCTCGACGCGTGGGAGCACGAGGTCGAGGTGCGCGCCGTACGCCGTGTCGAGCACCCAGCACTCCCCCGCCACGATCTCCCCGATCACCTCGCGTTGCACCGAGTCCTCGACCGGCACCCAGCCGGGCAGCCAGGTGAGCTCGTCGACGAGGGTCACCGGCAGACCCGTGCGCTCGCCGAGGGCGAGGGCGGCCGTGCTCTTGCCGCTCCCCGTCACGCCGTACACGAGGACCCGGCGAGGGACCTCAGCCACCGAGAGGGCCCGAGGCCAGGGACACCAGGCGCTCGTACTGCTCGGGCTCCGTCGTGTTCACGCCCAGGTCGTGGTCGACCTTGCCGGTCCCGTGGTGGTCGCTGCTGCCCGTGACGACGAGGTCGAGGTCCGCAGCAATCTCGCGCAGCCGGGCGCGCGCCTCGGGCGGGTGGTCCTGGTGGTCAACCTCGATCCCGGCGAGGCCGATCGCCTTCAGGGAGGCGATGGCAGCGGCGTCGAGCACGGTGCCGCCCCGGCGACCCCAGGGGTGCGCGATCACGGCGACGCCGCCGGCCGCGGTCACAAGCGGGATCATCTCCTCGAGCGGCACGGCGTAGCGGTCGACGTAGCCGGCCTTCCCCGGGTTGAGCCACTCGTGGAAGGCCGAGGTCCGGTCCTCCACCACACCGAGCCGGACGAGCGCGTCGGCCACGTGCGGCCGCCCCGCGGCAACGGACCCGCCCGACTCGCGGCGTACGTCGTCCTCGGTGATCTCGATGCCGGCCGACCGGAGCGCCGAGACGATGGCGGGCGTACGCGAGGTCCGGCCGGCCAGCACGCGGTCGAGGACGGCGACGAGGGGCGCGTACGTCGGGTCGGGGAGGTAGCCGAGCAGGTGCACGCCGCGGTGGCGGAACTTCGTGCTGATCTCCAGCCCGGGCACCAGCGTGATGCCGACCTCGTCGGCGGCCTGCCGCGCCTCGTCCCAGCCGGACATCGCGTCGTGGTCGGTCAGCGCGACGACGTCGAGCCCCGCGGCCGCGGCCGCGCGCATGAGGTCTGCAGGTGTGTCGGTGCCGTCGCTGGCGGAGGAGTGCGTGTGGAGGTCGATCCGCACGTCAGCTGTTCCACTTCAGCAGCGCCGGGTGCTCGCGCTCGAAGCCGAGGACCGAGATGGTCGAGGTGTCCAGCTTGAAGAACCTGCCCTCGTCGGCCGGCTGCTCGAGCCACCGCGCGGTGAGCACCCGCAGCGAGTGGCCGTGGGCGAAGACCAGCACCCGGTCGTGCCCGCGCGCCCGCTCGACGACCCGGTCCAGTCGCGCGGTCACCTCGTCGGCGGTCTCGCCGCCGGGCGACGGGTGCGTCCAGACCGACCAGCCCGGCACCGTCTCGCGGATCTCGGCGGTCGTGATGCCCTCGTAGTCGCCGTACGCCCACTCGACGAGGTCGTCGTCGACCTCCGCGTCGGCGAACCCCGCCAGCTCGGCCGTACGCCGCGCGCGCTGGCGCGGACTGGTCAGGACGAGGTCGAACTCCACGTCGTAGAGCCGCGGCCCCAGCAGGATCGCCGCCTCCTCGCCGTCGGACGTCAGCGGAAGGTCGGTGGTCGAGGTGTGCCGGCCGTCGCGGCTCCACTCGGTCTCGCCGTGGCGGACCACCCACAGCTCGGGACCGTCGGGGTGCGAGCCGGAAGACATGCCGCGAGTCTGCCACGGGCGGACGGGCGGCCTGCCACGATGCTCGCCATGAGTGCAGACCCCCGCGCACACCTTGGCAGGGCCCGCCTGGCGATCGCGGCGGCGTTCCTCACGCAGGGCCTGGTGTTCATCAGCCTCACCACCCGCCTGCCGCGGATCCAGGACCGCTGGGACCTCGACGAGCTCGAGCTGTCCGGCGTGCTGCTGATGATGGTGCTGCTCGCCGGCGTGGGCTCCTTGGTGGCCGAGCGGCTCGCGCCGCGGCTCGACAGCGCGGTCGTGCTGCGCGCCGGCCTGGTCACCGTCGCGGTCTCGGTCGCGGTTGCGATCCTGGCGCCGACGACGCTGGTCTTCGTGCTCGGCCTGGCGGCGTACGGCGTCGGGCTGGGGCTGGTCGACGCGACCGGCAACATGCAGGCGGTGGCGCTCGAGCACCGACTCGGCCGGGTCGTGCTGCCGTCCTGCCACGGCGCATGGACGCTCGGCGGCGTCATCGGCGCCGTCCTCACGCTGGCCACGACGGACGTGCCCTGGTCGGCGATCGCCCTGGTCGCGGTGCTGCCGCTCCTCGCGGCGGCCGCGCCGTACCTCTCCCGCGACCACGGTGAGGCGGCGACCGTCACCGAGACCGACGTGCCGTGGCGGGCGATCGTGATGGTCGGCCTCGCGCTGGTGGTCTTCTACACCGTCGACACCGCGGCGGCGACCTGGGGACCGGTCTACCTCGACGACGTCTTCGACGCTCCCGAGGAGCTGGTCGCGCTGGCGACCCTCCCCTACCTCGTGGCGAGCGGGCTCGTCCGCCTGGTGGGCGACCGGCTGACCGAGCGGGTCGGCGCCGTACGGCTGCTGCGGATCGGCGCCGGCATCGCCTTCGTGTCGCTCGCCGTCGTCGTCGCGGCTCCGTCGTGGCCGGTCGCCGTGCTCGGCTTCACGCTGCTCGGCTGTGGCGTGGCCGTGGTCGCCCCGCTGAGCTTCTCCGCCGCGGCCGCGCTCGCAGGGCGTGACGCGGATCCCGCGACACGGCAGGCACGCGTGGACGCGGTGGTGGCGCGGTTCAACCAGTTCAACTACGCCGGTGCTCTCCTCGGCGCGGTGATGACGGGTGCGGTCGGCGCGAGCTCGCTGCGCATCGGCTTCGCGGTGCCGCTGGTGCTGGTGCTCGCCCTCTTCTGGCTGGCGCGGGCCTTCGCGCCGGCGGACGAGCTGTCCGCCGGCGCGCAGGACCACACGGGGGGCTAGCGGTCAGGCGCCACCGCCACCGGCCTTGCGGCGGTGCATCGGCTTGGCGACGTTCTTGTCGTTGACCTCCGAGCCGTGGGCCTTCTCCTTGGAGTCGGCACTGTCGTCGGGGTGGCGGTGACCCTTCTTGCGATCGAGCGCCTCCCGCATCTTCGCCTTGAGGTCTGCGTTCGGGTCCTGATCAGCCATGGGGCTTCCTCCTCGGTTGGCGGTCTACCGGGCCACCCTGCCAAACGCGTCAAGCCCGGGTCGAGCGGTTAACGACGAGCCGGTCGCTGCAGCACGTCGATACGCCCGGCGAGCTTGCCCATCATCCGGTAGACGTGCCAGCGGCAGTCGCCCACCATCACGTCGTACGCCGCGTCGCCGAACTCGGCGCGGTATCGCTCCGGCTCGCGCAGGAGCCGGGCCAGGTGGAGCAGCGCCTGCCCGGCGCGGCCCTCGTGCTCCTCGCCCCACTCCCCCCACTCGCTCGCCAGGTCGATGGTCTCCACGACCTCGAGGCCGGACCCGGCGATCGCGTCGTCGAGCACGCGCGGGTCCGCCGAGGTGGGCACGACGCCCATCACGTCGAAGAGCCAGTCGGCCTCCTCCGGGGCGAGCAGGTCGGTGGCCACCATCGAGTAGGCGACGACGTACGCCGACGGGCGCAGCACGCGCGCGAACTCGAGGTACGCCTCGGCCGGGTCCGCGACGTGGACCATCACGTCGCGGCACCAGACCAGGTCGAGCGAAGCGTCGGGCGCCGGCAGGTGCGTCGCGGTGCCGCGCTCGAAGGACACGCGCGTGGCGATGTCGGGCGCCTGCTCGCGGCGCGCCTCGCGGGCCAGATCGAGATGGCGCTGCACGGGGTCGATCCCGAGCACCCGGAAGCCGAAGTGCGTCGCGAGCCGGAAGGCGTGGGCGCCCTCGCCGCACCCCACGTCGACCACCCGGCTGTCGGGGCGGAGGTCGAGCTCGCGCACCACCTGCAGCAGCACCGAGGGGTCCCGCGGCGACAGGCTCTCGTCGAGGCGCGCAGCGAATGCCTCCTCCACGCGCGGGTAGCTGTCGTAGAAGAAGTCGCGATCCCAGGCCACGACAGGAGTGTGCCCTGAGTAGGGTCGCGGGCATGGCCCGGCGCGCGTTCCTCCACGTCGGGACCGCCAAGTCGGGCACGTCCTACCTGCAGGACCTGTGGTGGCGGCACCACGACGAGCTGCGGGAGCGCGGCCTCCTGCTCCCGGGTCGCGCGCGCCGCGACCACTTCACCGCCGCAGCCCTGGTGAAGGGCATGTCGTCGGTCGTCGACGACCTCGACGAGCACGATCGCGGAGCCTGGGACCGGCTCGTCGAGGAGGCCCGCGCCTGGCCCGGGGACGTGCTGGTCAGCAACGAGCACTTCGCCGACACCCCCGCCGATCGCGCGTCTGCGGCGCTCGCCGACCTCGGCTCGGCAGCCGACGAGGTGCACGTCGTGGTGACCGCGCGCGACCTCGGCCGCGTGCTGCCGTCGGCGTGGCAGCAGCGAGTCAAGATGGGCGCCCGCATGCCCTACCGCAAGTTCCTCGGCAGCGTCCGGCGCGAGGACGGCGACCACAAGTTCTGGCGCTACCAGGACATCATCGCGATCCTCGACACCTGGACCGCCGGTATCTCCCCGGAGCGCGTGCACCTCGTCGTCGTACCCGCGCCGGGGGCGCCCCGCGACGAGCTCTGGCTGCGAGCGGCGTCCGTCCTCGGCCTCGACGTCGCCGGCCTCGACACACAGGCCGAACGCCCCAACGACTCGCTCGGCGTCGTGGAGGCCGAGCTGCTGCGACGGGTCAACGACGTCGTGCCCCGCGAGCGCCGCACGCCGGCGTACTCCCGGCACGTGAAGGGCTCGTTCGTCCCCGGCCAGCTGGTCGGAAGCGCACCGCGGGACTCCTTCGCCGTGCCCGACAACCACGTGAAGTGGATCGAGGACTCATCCGCCACTGTGATCGCCGCGCTCCGAGCACGTCCGTACGACGTCGTGGGCGACCTCGACGACCTGCGTCCCTCACTGGCCGACGACGGCCGCACTCCAGATCAGGTGAGCGAGGACGAGCTGCTCGCGGCTGCCACGACCGTGCTCGCCCGGCTCGAGCTCGCTCCCGCCGACTCCCTCGACGCGGCCCTGGACGCGATCGCCGCGCACCTGTTAACGCGGACCTCGGCCACCGGGCGGTGAGTGAGGGGCAGATCAGCGCGGGATGAGCGCCCAGTAGTCCAGGTCGAGAAGCACGCCGTCGGCGTACGCCCCGTCGTCGGAGCGCAGGGTCATCGACTTGTCGCGGCCCTTCGTGGCCACCAGCCGCAGCCGGATCGCGCCGACTCCGGGAGCGTCGAGGGTCGCGGTGTCGAGCACCTCGGACCAGGCGTGGATCGTGTCACCGGCGAACGCCGGGGCGACGTGCGCGCCGGCGTTGATCGCCGCGACGAGCTGGGCGTTGGCCAGGCCGTTGAAGGAGAGCGCGCGGGCCAGCGAGATCACGTGGCCGCCGTAGACCAGGCGCCTGCCGTCGGGGCGGGCGTCGGTGGAGAAGTGCACCTTGGCGGTGTTCTGCCACAGCCGCGTCGCCATCATGTGCTCGGCGTCGGTGAGGGTGACGCCGTCGACGTGGTCGATCCGCTCCCCCACCTCGTAGTCGCCGAGCCTGTACGGGGAGCCCGCGGCGGCGGCGTCGTACGCGCTGAGGTCGAGGCCGGCCGGCACGACGAGGTCGTCGGGCGCCACGACCGACGCCAGCGCGGGTACGACCGTCTCCGGGGCCGGCGCGTCGGCGTCACGCTTGTGGACCATCACCCAGCGCGCCCAGTCGATCGCGACCTCGCCGCGCTGGTTGGTCGCCGTCGAGCGCACCCACACGACGCCCGTGCGGCCGTTCGAGTTCTGCTTGAGGCCGATGACCTCCGAGCGCGTACGCAGCGTGTCGCCCGGCACGACCGGCACGTGGAAGCGGCACTCGGCGTAGCCCAGGTTGGCCACCGCGTTCAGCGAGACGTCCGGCACGGTCTTGCCGAAGGCGACGTGGAAGCCGATCAGCTCCTCGACCGGGTGGGGCGCCAGGCCGACCGAGGCGGCGAACTCCGCCGACGAGGCGACCGCGAAGCGGGTGGGGTAGATCGCGCCGTAGACGGCCCGGTCGCCCTCGGTGAGGGTGCGCGGGGTGGCGTGCTCGATCACCTGCCCGACGGTGAAGTCCTCGAAGAAGTTGCCGGGGTTCGTCTTCATGCCGGACATCGTGCCGCAGCCGCCGGCGCAGGGGTGGCGGTGGTCACGTGGGATTGCTCACCCTTCGTTCGGGAGCGCGCGGACCTGCGACCCCTGAGGGGTGCTCTCGAGGGAGGCCTTGTCCGAGGAGCCGTTGCGGACATGGATCGTCACCGAACCCACTGCGTCGGGCGTCGGGCGCACCTCGACGCGTTGCACCCGGGCGTCGGACACCCCCAGGTCGCGCCGGGCGACCTCGGCATTCTCGAACAGCTGCTGCACGTCCAGCGTCCCGAGGTCCACCGTCGCCGCGCTGCCCGTGACGGGCTGCGCAGCCGCATCGCGCCGCCATCCGCCGTCCCAGGACCAGACCTCGAACCGCGGCTGGGAACCGCCCACGGGGACGTGCACCTCCACGCGGATGTCGAAGAAGGTCACCTCGTAGGCGTCCGTCGTGTCGAACTTTCCCTGGTAGCGCCGCAGGAAGCGCCGTACGTCGGCGTCCGCGAGCTCGTATCCCCCGGCCGAGGAGATGTCCGGGACCTCCTCCAGCTGCGAGTAGTCCTGCTGCGGGTACAGCGGCTCGAAGTCGTCCTGCGACGACGGCGCCAACGCCAGCACGGAGAGTCCGAGGACGCCGGCCACGACGAACCCGACGAGCCTGGGTGGCATCCCGGTCCTCGGCGGCGCGGGCCATCGCATCGGCTCCGGCGGTGCGGCCGGCTGCTGCAGTGCGGCCCGCTCCGCCTGGATGATCACGGGCCCCGGGGTCCGGCGCACGACCACGGGCGAGGGCTGGTTCTGGAGGTCCCGGATGAGCGCGTCGAGCTCGTCGAGCGTCTCGGCGGTCAGCGCGCGGCCGACCCGCAGCTCGCGGTCCTGCTCGCCCAGCTGCCCGTCGACGTACGCCGACTCGAGGATGTCGACATACCGGTCCCGATCAGCGTCCTTGGCCCGGAACCCGCTCATGCGGCGAGAGTCTAGGACTCGTAGGGATGACGCCGCATGATCTCGCCCGCCGGCGTGCTGCTGAGGTAGCCCGACTCGCTGAACTCGTTGCCGACGTAGATGTTGAGCTCCGTCGGCTCGTCGCCCCAGCGGATCAGTAGCGCGTGGGTGAACCGGCCCTTCTCGACCTCGAGCGTGCGACGGGCAGCCGCGATGTTGTCGAACAGGCGGCCCACGTCGACTGCACCGAGGTCGACGCGCTGGTACGGGCCCCTCACGGTGGTGGCCGTCGTGTCCTGGCGCCACTCGCCGGTCCACGACCAGCGCTCCATCCGCGGACGAGAGCCACGCACGGGCACCTGGACGCCCACGCGCTCGGGGTAGAAGCCGACCTCGAAGGCCTCGAGCGTGCCGAACTCCTCCTCGTAGGCCCGGACGAACGCGCGCACCTGCGGGGCGGACATGGCGAAGCTCGGCGCCTCGGGGACCTCGGCGACGATCTCCTCGGACTCGATCGGCGCGGGCGCCGTCTCGACCCCCTGCGAGGTCGCCGAGTCGTTCTCGCCGGGCACGGCGAACATCGCGAGGGCCACGATCCCGGTGACCCCCGCAACGACCAGCACCACGAACATGACCAGCCCCACGAGCACGCCGGTCGCCCGCCGCGACCGCGAGGGCGACGTGGACGGCGACGTGGAGGGCGCCGCCGGTGGCACGTAACCCGGCGGGAGCTGGAGGTCGCGCGTCAGGGTCTCGAGCTCGTCGAGCGTCTCGGCCGACAGTGCCCGGCCCACCCGGAGCTCGCGGTCGGCCGCACCGAGCTGCCCGTCGACGTACGCCGCCTCGATCAGCTCGATGAAGCGGTCGCGATCAGCGTCCTTGGCCCGGAAGCTCCCCATGCGCGGGAGTCTAGGGCCTAGTCAGAGGCGTTGAAGGCGGCGTCGAACGAGGCGTCGGGAGCGTCGAAGGCCAGGCGTCGTACGAGCTCGAGGGCCTCCGGCGCCCCGACGAGGCGGTCCATCCCGGCGTCCTCCCACTCGACCGAGATCGGTCCGTCGTAGCCGATGGTGTTGAGCATCCGGAAGCACTGCTCCCACGGCACGTCACCATGCCCGGTCGACACGAAGTCCCACCCGCGACGCGGGTCGGCCCACGGCAGGTGCGAGCCCATCCGACCGTTGCGGCCGTTGCCGACCTGCTTCTTCGCGTCCTTGCAGTCGACGTGGTAGATCCGGTCCTTGAAGTCCCAGAGGAACCCGACCGGGTCCAGGTCCTGCCAGACGAAGTGGCTCGGATCCCAGTTGAGGCCGAACGCCTCGCGGTGGTCGACGGCCTCGAGGGCCCGCACGGTCGTCCAGTAGTCGTAGGCGATCTCGGAGGGGTGCACCTCGTGCGCGAACCGCACCCCCTCGCTGTCGAACACGTCGAGGATCGGGTTCCAGCGGTCGGCGAAGTCCTGGTACCCGGCGTCGACCATGGCCTGGGACGCCGGCGGGAACATCGCGACGTACTTCCAGATCGAGGAGCCGGTGAACCCGACCACCACGTCCACGCCGAGCCGTCGCGCGGCCCGCGCGGTCATCTTCATCTCCTCCGCGGCACGCTGGCGTACGCCCTCGGCGTCGCCATCACCCCAGATGCGGTCCGGGAGGATCCCGCGGTGGCGCTCGTCGATCGGGTCGTCGCAGACCGCCTGGCCCTTGAGGTGGTTGCTGATCGCGAACACCTGCAGGTCGTGCTTCTTCAACATCTCCAGCTTCGCCGGGACGTACGAGTCGTCCTCGACGGCGGCCCACGGGTCGAAGTGATCGCCCCAGCAGGCGATCTCCAGGCCGTCGTAGCCCCAGCCCGAGGCGAGCCGGCAGACCTCCTCGAACGGCAGGTCGGCCCACTGGCCGGTGAACAGGGTGACGGGGCGAGTCATCAGGTGTCCCTTCTTCGATGGAGCCGGATCGGTGTCATGCGGGGATGTCCTGCCAGGCCGAGCTGAGCGAGCTCGCCTCGACAGCTGCCAGGACTCGCTGGACCTGCAGGCCGTCGGCGAACGACGGCGCGGGGTCCAAGCCCTTGGCGATGTCGGTGACGAGATCGACGACCTGGTGGGTGAAGCCGTGCTCGTAGCCCAGCAGGTGGCCGGGCGGCCACCACGCGGCGACATAGGGGTGATCCGGCTCGGTCGCGAGGATCCGCCGGAACCCGGCCGTTGCCGAGTCGTCGTCACCGTCGAAGAAGTGGAGGACGTTCATGTCCTCGAAGTCGAAGGCGAGGCTGCCGCGCGACCCGTTGATCTCGATGCGGATGGCGTTCTTGCGGCCGTTGGCGAAGCGGGTCGCCTCGAAGACGCCCAGCGCGCCTCCCCGGAAGTGCGCGAGGAACGCGGCCGCGTCGTCGACGGTGACCTCGCCCCGGCCGGTGGCGTCCGCCGTGCCCGACAGTCCGGTGTGGGACTCCGCGGGGAGCGGTCGCTCCTTGACGAAGGTCTCGAGCCGTCCGGTGACCGTGGCGATGGTGTCGCCGGTGATGTACTGGGTCAGGTCCACGATGTGCGCGCCGATGTCGCCCAGTGCCCCGGACCCGGCCTTCGCCTTGTCCAGGCGCCATGACAGGGGCGCCTCCGGATCGACGATCCAGTCCTGGAGGTACTGCGCACGGACGTGGTGGATCGTCCCGATCCGGCCGGCGGCGACCAGCTGCCTGGCCAGCCCGATCGCCGGCACCCGGCGATAGGTGAAGCCGACCATCGAGCGCACGCCGTTGGCCCTGGCCTTCTCGGCAGCGGCCACCATCGCCTCCGCCTCCTCGACAGTGTTGGCGAGCGGCTTCTCGCAGAGCACGTGCTTACCGGCCTCGAGGGCCGCGATGGCGATCTCGGCATGGGTGTCGCCCGGGGTGCACACGTCGATGAGGTCGATGTCGTCGCGCGCGATGAGCGCCTGCCAGGAGGTCTCGGTCGACTCCCAGCCCAGCCGCGCCGCCGCCGCGGTGACCTTGGCCTGGTCGCGACCCGCCACCGCGGACATCCGTGGTCTCAGCGGCAGGTCGAAGTAGCGCGGCGCGTTGCGCCACGCCTGGGAGTGAGCCGCTCCCATGAAGGCGTAGCCCACCATCCCCACGGACAGCGTGTCGTGCTCGAAGGTCATCAAGGAATCCTGTTCTGTCGTCGACCGGCTCGATGGGTGGGCCGCGTCCGGCGCCCCCAAGTGTGGGGGCGCCGGACGCGGCTCGACCTCAGGACTCGAAGGCGGAGTCGATGTACTGGTCGACGTTGTCGCCGGTGACGACCGGCGCGTAGAGC
>NZ_SDWV01000015.1 GCF_004137345.1 Nocardioides zhouii | reverse complement strand
ACCACCGGCCCCACTCAGCAATCGGGAAGCAGGCACCCATCACCAGGTTGGACAACCTGGCTGGGCATCACACCTAGCCGACGGTGACGGTGACCTCGTTGGACATGACCTGGGAGTCGGTGTCGACCACCCGGAACTGGTTGGGGCCGAGATTGCCCGTCTGGACGTACGTCGCGAACGTGCCGCCCGAGACCGACATGGTCACCGGGAAGTTCGACCAGGCGCCGCCCTCGAGCCGCTGCACCTGGAGGACCGCGCCCTCGCCGGCCGGGTAGGTGCCGGTGAGGTCGATCTGCTGCATCGGGCTGACGGACTGCTGCGTCGCCGACAGGGAGATGGCCTCGGCGGGAGCCTCGGACGTCTCCTCGCCGGTGCCCGGCTCGACCTCGTCGGAGGGCTCCGGGACCAGGCTGCTGGTGTCGGTCGGCTTCGGCAGGTTGAAGCTGGAGGGGGTGGCGCTCTCGTCGGTGGCCGTCGAGGTGCCGTCGAGGCCGGTGGCCTTCACCCCGACCATGACGGCCAGCCCGCCGAGCAGCCCGATGACGACCGCGACTCCGACGAGCGCGATCAGGCCGGTCAGGACGGGACGGTGCTGATCCTTGTCCATGAGGTCCTCTCGACGGGTGCTGGCACCGCCATTGTCCAAGACGGACGGCTGGCTTGGCGAACCGACGCCGGTCGGGGTGGTCCCCTGCACGCACCCGGCAGGCAGGATGGGGCCATGCAGTCACCGTTGCGACACGGCCGCGCGGCCCTCGGCACCACCATCGCCGGGGGTGCGCTGGCCGCCCTCTCCCAGGCCCCCGAGCGCGCCTCGCGGGTGCTCCGGCACCGCTACCCGACGGTCGCGGTCACCGGGATGACCGGCGTCGGCAAGACCCGGCTGGCCGACCGGCTGTCCCGCCGCGCGAGCTCGCAGTCGTCGGAGGAAACCGGCAAGGAGGTCGGCTCGGCGGTCATGGAGCGGCGTACGCGTCGCACCACGCGGCTGCGCGGCTACCGGTTCCGCGTGGTGCCGGGCGAGAACGCCGCGACCCGCCTCGGCGCCCTCGACGAGGTGTTCCACGACGAGCCGGTCGACGGCGTGCTGCACGTCGTCGCCCACGGCTACGCCACCCCGCGACGTACGGCCGGGACGAGCGGCGCGGCGATGGCCACCCGCGACGAGCAGCTGGCCGCCGAGCTGGAGGACTGGTCGATCACGGCGCACCGGATCGCGAGCATGGCCGTCCGCCGCGAGCGACCGACCTGGCTGGTCATCGCGGTGACCAAGGCCGACCTCTTCGCCGACGACATCGCCGCCGCCGTCGACTACTACTCCCCCGGCAGCGGCTCGCCCTTCGGCGACAAGCTCGACGAGCTGCGCGCGCTCGCCGGCGGCGCCAAGCTCTCCATCGACGTGCTGCCCGTCTGCGCCCAGGGCGGCGGCCGCAAGTCGCCCCTGCCGGACAAGGTGGCCACCGAGATGCTCGGCCGGCTCGAGCTGCGGCTGGCCCAGCTCAGCGGCCACGTCTGAGCCGGGCGACGTAGTTCACAACTTCTTGACTTCACGTTTCGCGGGCGTCCATCGGGGCAGAAGGTCGCCATGAGGCCGATTGCCATCAACCAGCGGGCGCTGCGCGGCGCCAAGGGAGAGCTGGACTCCGCCCGTGAGGACCTGCGGTCCGCCCTGGGCGACATCGACCACCCGGCCGATGACTTCCCCTGGCGCGACCTCATGGTCGAGGGCGTCCGCAGCCTCGTGGACGACGCCGAGCAGGTCGCCAAGCGCTGCCGCAACATCGCCCAGGCGATCGACGACTCCGTCATCGACTTCGACGAGCTCGACTCGATGGTCGAGCAGGCCGCCCTCGTCGCCACGAAGCTCGACCAGGTGAGGCCGTCGTGACCAAGGTGCTCGTCGACCGCATCGAGACCCAGCAGGACGGGCTCCGCTTCGGCGACCCGATCGGGTGCCTCTACCACTGGACCGACCCGCGGGAGGTCGACTCCTACGGCGACTCCGTGCGCCACCTCGCCAACAAGGTCGAGCTCGCCGTCGACGCCTTCGAGCGCACCGCCTCGATCTCCGAGGACGTCTTCGCCGGCGAGGCCGCCGACACGCTGCGCGAGCGGGCCGGCCGTCGCCACGAGGAGTCGGTGACGGTCCGCGACAACCTGCGCGGGCTCGGTCGCGCGATCAACGCCTACTCCGAGGTGCTGCAGCGTCACCGCAAGGGCCTCGAGCAGCTGCGCGCCTCCGCCGTCGCACAGGGCCTCGAGGTGCGCGACAACCGCATCTGGCCGCCGGTCGAGACCATCCCCGGCGACGCCCCGCAGAAGGAGATGGACGCCTGGGAGCGCGACTGGAAGTCCTACCAGGCGTGCTTCGACACCAAGATCGCGCTGCGCGACGCCCGCCGCGCCGCCACGCGCGAACTGGTCAAGGCGCTCGCGGAGTACGCCGACGTGCACCCAGACAAGGACAAGCAGAAGCTCGTCGCGGCCCACGCGAACCAGGTGAAGTTCGGCGACCTCAGGCGCGACGCAGCCGAGGAGGCGATGGAGGCGGTCAACGCCAACGACGCGTCCGACGCCGCCCGCCGCACCGTCGATGCCCTCAAGCGCCGCGAGCAGGGAGCGCTCGACGACCTCGAGAAGATGGTCATCGCGGAGAAGTCGCCTGACGAGATCCAGGCCCAGGCCACGAAGGTGCAGGCACTGCACCGCGAGCTGGTCGAGGCCCGCGTCGAGGCCCGCGAGGCGGAGGCGGTCGCCGACCGCGAGCAGGCCCAGGCCAACCGCGCCGCGCGCAACCTCGAGGCCGCCGAGGAGGGCCGTCCCCGGCTGGTCGCCGAGCAGTCGTCGTGGGAGCCCGCGCCGACCAACCTCAAGGACCGGCTCGGCTAGAGGCCGTCGAGGTCCTCGACCTCGAAGCGCGGCACCGGGTCGTCGCGCCGCGCGCCGCAGGTCAGCCGCTGCGGCGCGCCGAGCAAGCGACGCACCTGCACGGCGACGCTGCGACCCGCGGCGTCGAGGACGACGGAGGTCAGGTCGCCGTGCGTGCGCGCCGACGTCGGGCGTACGTCGTCCAGGCCGACGAGGCCGAGGCGGCGCCGCACCGCAACCTCGGCGGCCTGCACCGGCATGGCCAGGTCGGAGCGGCCGCGCAGGTGGTCGAGCTCGAGTAGGCCGGCGTCCAGTCCGTCGGCGACCGCGAGCGCCGATTCGGGGTCGAGGCGGCCGTAGTAGAGGCCGCGCGGCAGGACGAGCAGGTTGCCGGCGAACCGGTCGCCGCCGATGTGGGAGCACTCCCAGACGGCGTCGGCGTGAGAACTCGAGGCGAGCGCCGCCGCGAGGGGGCGGCCGCGCTCGGCGCAGCAGGCGTCGTGCCGGCCGTGGGTGCAGACGGCGAGGAGTGGGCCGTTGTACGCCTCCAGCCCGGCCGAGTGGCCCGCACCCAGGGCGGCCAGGTCGACGTCACGGACGTCGTCGACGCTGCTGAGGGTGGCGGCCTGGAGCCACGAGTCGGCGCCGGCGGCGCGGGCGGCGAAGACCCGGGTTCCGCCGCTGTCGTCGCCGCGGCCGTGGCGGCGTACGAGCAGCACCCGGACCCGGTTCCGTCGGCCCTGCTCGGCGAGGTGCGCGCCGAGCCCGTCGGGGAGGCGGGCGTCGCGCAGGGCATCCGCACCCCAGGGACCGGCGTGCTCGAGCAGGAGGAAGCTGCGGACCGTCGAGGCGGTGCCGACGAGGTCGTCGCCCCGGTCCTCGCTGGCTGCCGCGCACCGGAAGGCCTGGAGATCTGTCACCGCACGACCTCGAGCAGGCCCTCCCGCACCAGCCGTCGGCACAGGACGAGGGAGCTCGCGGCGTCGAGGGGCAGGTCGGCGGGCGTCAGCTCGACCTTTGCCGCGACAACGTCGATCGCCTCGCGCAGCCGGGCCGGGACACGCAGCACCCGGTCGCCGAGCAGCAGGCGGAGAGTGTCGCCGTCCGCGACGACCACGCACGGGTGGCCGGGACGACGCCGCAGCGGGGTGTCGTCCGCGAGGCCGCGGACGAGTGCCTCCCGGTCGAGCAGGGCACCGGCCATCCGCGGCGGCCGGTTGCCGAGGAAGCGCTCCGCCTCCGCCCGTGCCGCGGCAGGCGCGTCGAGACGACGTACGCCCTCGGCCACGGCGTCGAGCCGGGAGCCGAGCTCCTCGACCAGCCGAGCCGGGTCGTCGAGGTAGCCCGACGGAAGGTGCTCGTCGGGGACCTCGGCGAGGACGTCGCCGACGAGCCGGGAGACCAGCTGGCGCCAGGTGAGCTGGTTGATCCCGATCGTGAGGTGGAGCGACACCGCCTCCTGCGCCCGGGCGGCGTGTGGTGTGCCGGTGGGGAGATAGGCGACGACACCGGGCTCGAGGAGCAGCTCGCCGGGTCCGCCGTCGCCGTGGATCTCCCAGAGCTTGGTGCCGTGGGTCTGCAGGACGAAGACGTCGTGGGAGTCGGTGTGCACCGCGAAGCCCTGGGCGCCGGGAGGCGTGAGGTAGGCGTTGGCCTGGCAGGGGTGGCCGAGCTCGAGCTCGAGCTCGGCGACGAGGTCCGAGACCGGGGTCCAGTAGCGCTGGAGCCCCTGCAGAACGATGGTTGCGCCCTCGTCGTGCAGGCGCATCAGCTTCACCGGGTCGACCAGCCCGGTGAGCGGCCTGCCGGCCAGGCTGCCGCCGCGGGTGAAGGCCGACTCGGCGAGCACCGTCCCGTTGTGAGCGACCCGGACGGCCGGGGTGCGGATCGCCGTCTCGGTCAGCAGGTGGTCGACGTCCGCGAGCGAGAGCACCGCCTCGCCGAGGGCAGGGTCGGTGCGATGGACGTGGACCGACGACGCCCAGACCTTGTCGATGAAGGTCTGGGCGTCACCGGTCAGCCGGTCGAGTGCGCTCAGGACGCGCCGTCCGTGCCGTCCGCGTCAGCACCGTCGGTGCCGTCGGCGTCGGTGGAGTCACCGTCGGTCGCGTCGGTCGAGTCGCCGTCGGTGCCGTCCGCGTCAGCACCATCGGTGCCGTCGGCGTCCGCGCCGGGCGCTGCAGGGACACCCGAGGGGTCGACGCCCTCGGTGGTCATCTCGTCGTCGCCGAGCGGGGCGTCGGGAGTCGTCGTCATGGTTCCTCCTCATGGGCCGCGACGGACGATCCGTCCCGGGATGTACGTCGAGTGTGTGCCGCCACCCGACACCGTCCCACACCCCGGCGGGCGGGTCAGCGCGCGGAGATGGACCCCGCGCCGTCGGCCGTGACCTCGATGTCCACCGGGCGGCCGCGGGTGCCGAGACCGGAGACGTGGGTCGCCCCGAACGACCAGGGCTGCACCGGGGCGACCGCCAGCGAGTCCCGGTCGGGACGCAACCCCAGCACCGAGCCGACGAGCGAGACCGCCGAGGCGGCGGACCAGGCCTGGGGCCGGCACGCGGCCGGGTAGGGCAGCGGCACCGGCTGGGTCGAGCGGGCGTCACCGGCGAAGAGCTCCGGCGGCCGGCCGTCGAACGCGGTGAGCGCGGACAGCAGCGCCTCGGCGACGGGAGCGGTCTCGGAGCGTTGCTCGGCGGCGAGCCCGGCCAGGCAGATCGCGGTGTCGTGGGGCCAGACCGAACCGACGTGATAGCCGGTCGGCGAGTAGCCGGCGGCCTGCGTCGACAGCGTGCGGATGCCGAAGCCGGAGAGCATGTCGGATCCCACGAGCCGGCGGGCGACGACGTCGACGCCGTCCTGGTCGAGGATCCCGGTCCCCAGCAGGTGGCCGATGTTGCTGGTCAGCGAGACGACCGGGCGCTTGTCGCGGTCGAGCGCGATGGCGGGGAAGGCGCCGAGGGCGTCCTCGACCCAGAAGCGCCGGGCGAACTCCGCGCGCAGCTGCTCGGCCCACTCCCGCCACCGGTCGGCACCGGGCCGACCGAAGGCCTCGAGCAGGTCGGCACCGCGGGTCGCGGCGGCGTACGCATATCCCTGCACCTCGGCCAGCGCGAGCGGCGAGGTGGCGCGCGAGCCGTCGCTGCGGCGTACGGCGTCACCGGAGTCCTTCCAGCCCTGGTTGGACAGCCCGTGGCCGGAGCGGTCGACGTACTCGAGGAGCAGGTCGCCGTCTGCGTCGCCGTGCTCGACCTGCCAGGCGAGAGCGCGCTCGAGGGCCGGCAGCAGCTGCTCGACCTCGTCGGCAGGCGCCCCCCACCGCCACGCGTCGTGCAGGGTCATCGCCCAGAGCGGGGTCGCGTCGATCGTGCCGTAGTAGACGGGCGGGAGGTGGCGGTCGGCCCCGTCGTCCTCGCCGAGGCTGAAGCCGGCCGAGCGGACCTCGTGGAGGATCTTGCCGGGCTCCTCCGCGGTCACGTCGTCGGTGCGGGTGCCCTGGTGGTGGGCGAGCAGGCGGAGCGTCGACATCGCCAGGTCGGTCGTGACCGGAAGGAGCATCCGCGCGGTCCAGAGGCTGTCGCGGCCGAAGAGGGTGAGGAACCATGGCGCACCCGCGGCGACGAACTCCTCCTCGACGTCGTCCATGCCGCGCGCCGTGAGTCGCAGCAGCCGCAGGTCGTCGAGGCTGCGCTCGAGCACCGGCGCCAGCCGCCGGTCGGCGCTCTCCACCTCGACCGGGCTCCACCCGGCACGCCGGCTCGGAGCCGAGACGGCGGCACCCGTGTCGTCGACGGTGAGCAGGAGCTCGTGGCTGACCGACTGGCCGGGAGGTACGACGACGTCCCAGGTCGCGAGGGTGTGGTCGCCCTCGTCGGTGGTGCGCGCCCCCGGGAGCCGGAGCACGCCGCGCAGGCCCGCCTCCTGCCAGGTCAGGACATGGCCGCCGACGCCCTCGGGAGCGACGACCGGTCGGCCCGTGCCGCCCTTGACACCGTCCATCGGGGCAAGGTCGGCGGCCACCCGCAGGCCGAGCGTGCACGCGACCGGCTCGGCCGCCGTGCTGGAGATCGTGTAGCGCTCGCGCACCAGGCCCGGCTCGACGTCGCGTCGGCGCTCGACCCGCACCGTGGGGTCCGGGCCGGGGTCGCCGAGGTGGCGGGGGACTGCGACGAAGGTGTGCGTGTCGCCGCGTACGCCGTGTCCCGCGACGGGAGTCGGCTCACGTCCGTCGACCTCGAGCCGGAGCAGGCACAGCACGCGACGCTCGCCGTGGTGCACACCGGCCAGGCCCGACAGCGGGACCTCGCCGCGCGACGCGGGCTGCCCAATCTGGCCGTCCGGGGCCGACCACACCTGGGTGGGCGCGGCCAGCGTGAGGGACAGGTCGTGCAGCCAAGGCTGCTCCGGCTGCTCCGGTGCGTGCGCGTCGTCGTGGTCCATCGAGAGGTCCTTCTGGTCGCCGGTCGGGTCGAGGATCTGGTGCCCGGGATCTGTCACCGCCGTTCGGGGGGTGACACCCAGTGTGACGTGCGTTACGGTTTGAGCGCTCAAACATTTGAGCGCTCAAACACCCTAGTGGGCCGCAGCCCGACCCCGCCACCCGTTCCACCCAGCCAGCCCCAGACCCGTTCCGGACCGCGAAGGAGGACCCCCATGGCCCAGAACGACCCGGCCACCCTGGACTCCGTCGCCGCCCGCGCCGGCGTCTCGCGGCAGACGGTGTCCAACGTGCTGCGCCACCCGACCCGGGTCGCCGACGCCACCCGCGACCGGGTGCTCGACGCGATCCGCGAGAGCGGCTACCGCCCTTCCCTGCCCGCCCGCCAGCTCGCGACCCGACGCGCCCACGCGATCGCCGTACGCGCCGAGCGGCAGCAGGACGGCATCTCCGGGCTGGTCCTCGACGCCTTCTACCACGGGCTTGCGGAGGCGGGTCAGCACAACGGACTGCGCGTGCTGCTCTACCCGCAGCCCGAGGACGAGGCAGCCGAGGTCGCCACCATCGACGAGCTCGTCCACACCGGCGCCGCGGACGCCGTGGTGCTCACCGCGACCAGCGCGGACGACGAGCGCCCCGCCCACCTGCGCGACAACGGCACGACGTTCTGCGCCTTCGGCCGGCCCTGGGGCCACGACGATGCGCCGCACGACTGGGTGGACGTCGACGGCGCGGTCGGCACGTCGCTCGCCGTACGCCACCTCCTCGACTCCGGCCGCCGGTCCATCGCCTACCTCGGCTGGCCCGGTGACGGCGCGGAGCCCAGCACCGGGAGCGACCGGCGTCGCGGCTGGCTCGAGGTCGTCGGCCACGCAGCCCTCGGCGCCCCTGTCGAGGCGCACAGCCTCAACGACGCCGCCGCCGCCCAGGCCGCGGTGGCCGAGCTGCTCGGCCGGCCCGACGCACCGGACGCCATCGTCTGCGCGAGCGACACCCTCGCCCTCGGCGCGCACCGCGCCGCCCTGGCCGCTGCCGGCGCAGGCGCACCCGTGACCGTCGTCGGCTTCGACGCCACCCCCGTCGCGGCTGCCCTCGGCCTGGCCTCAGTCGCCCAGCCGATCGACCAGGTCGCCCACCTCTGCATCGACCTGCTGACCGGCCGCTTCGAGACGCCCGACCGGCCCGCCCGCGGGCTGCTGGTCCCGCCCGTGCTCCGCCTCCCCAGCTGACGTACCCGCCCCCGTTCCCCGCCACCACACAAGGAGTCACCATGTTGCCCACGTCCCGACGCCGTCGCGCGTCCCTCGTCGCCCTGGCCCTCGGGTCCTCGCTCGCCCTCGCCGCGTGCGGAGGCGGCGGCTTCGAGGAGGACGGCTCCGACGAGCCGGCCTCGTCCGGTGACGGCCCGGTGACGCTGGAGGTGCTCATCGGCTCCAGCGGCGACGCCGAGACCAAGGCCGTCGAGGACGCCGCAGCCGCGTGGGCGGAGGAGAGCGGCAACGAGGTGGAGGTCATCGTGGCCAACGACCTCGCGCAGCAGCTGTCCCAGGGCTTCGCCGGCGGCAACCCGCCGGACCTGTTCTACGTCGACGCCGGTGTCTTCGGCGACTACGCCGAGGCGGGCAACCTGTACCCCTACCTCGACCAGATGGCCGATGCCGACGACTTCTACCCCAACCTCGTCGACTCGTTCACCCTCGACGACGAGGCCTACTGCGCCCCCAAGGACTTCTCGACGCTGGCCCTCGAGATCAACACCGCGTCGTGGAAGAAGGCCGGCCTGACCGACGCCGACATCCCCACGACCTGGGACGAGCTGCAGGCCGTCGCGAAGAAGCTGACCACCGCTGACCAGGCCGGACTCGTGCTCGGCATCGGTCGCGACCGCGTCGGCGCGTTCCTCGTGCAGAACGGCGGCTTCTGGGTGGACGGCGAGTCCGGCGAGGCCACCGCCACCGAGTCGGCCAACGCCGAGGCGCTGGAGTACGTCCAGGGCATGCTCGAGGGCGGCGAGGCCGTGCTCGCGCCGGACGTCGACGCCGGCTGGGGCGGCGAGGCCTTCGGCACCCAGAAGGCCGCGATGACCATCGAGGGCAACTGGATCCGCGGGGCGATGGAGAACGACTACCCCGACGTCGACTACACCGTCGCCGAGCTCCCGGAGGGTCCGGCCGGCAAGGGCACGCTGCTCTTCACGCAGTGCTGGGGCATCGCGGCCGAGTCGGAGAACCAGGAAGCGGCTGTTTCCTTCGTCGAAGCGATGACGACCCCCGAGCAGCAGCTCATCAACGCCGATGCCTTCGGTGTGATGCCGAGCCGTGAGGCCGCCCAGGCCGACTACGTCGAGCAGTTCCCGGAGGACGCGCCCTTCATCGCCGGTGGTGACTACGGCCAGGGCCCCGTGAACCTGCCCGGTCTCGGCCCGGTCGTGGCCGACCTCGACTCGCAGCTCGAGCAGCTGAAGAGCGCCGACGTCACCACCATCCTCGAGTCCTTCCAGAAGAACGCCGAGGCGGAGCTGCAGTGAGCAAGCCCCGGAGCATCCGCCGGGGCCAGGCCCTCGCAGGGTGGACGTTCGTCTCCCCCACGCTGGTCGTGCTCGGGCTCTTCCTCGTGGTGCCCGTGCTGATGGCGCTGTGGGTGTCCTTCACCGACTGGAACGGGCGCGGCAGCCCGTTCGCGCCCGGCATCGGATTCGTGGGCGCCGACAACTACCGCGAGCTGGTCGGTGAGCAGGGCGGGCTGACGAGGTCGGACTTCATGACCTCGCTGCGCAACAACTTCTTCTACGTGCTCCTCGTGGTGCCGTTGCAGACGGCGTTCGCGCTCTTCCTCGCCCTGGTGCTCAACCAGCGGATGCTCCGGGCGGTCGGCTTCTTCCGGACCGCCTTCTACTTCCCGTCGGTGGTCAGCTCGGTGGCCATCAGCCTGGTGTTCCTGTTCCTCTTCAGCGGCGGCGGCGTCATCAACTCGATGCTCGACGCGATCGGGGTCGACGGGCCGACGTGGTTCAACGACTCGCGCGGGTTGCTGCACCTCGTCGGTGACGGCCTGGGGCTGTGGAACGCCTCCGACCCGCCGGGAGCACTGGCCGACAACGGCGTGCTCGGCCTGACGTGGTGGCAGTGGCTCGCCGGCCCGAGCGTCGCGCTGTCGGTGATCATCATGCTGGTCATCTGGACGACCGCCGGCACGTTCATGCTGATGTTCCTCGCCGCCCTCCAGGACCTCCCCCTCGAGGTCGAGGAGGCCGCCCGCATCGACGGCGCCGGGAGCTGGGGCGTGTTCCGCAATGTCACGCTCCCCCACCTGAAACCGACGATGCTTCTCGTGACCACGCTCGGCCTGATCGGCACGTGGCAGGTCTTCGACCAGGTGTACGTCATGACGCAGGGCGGGCCGGGCAAGTCGACGCTGACCCCGGCGTACCTGTCGTACTCCTACGCCTTCGACAACCAGAAATGGGGGATCGCCGCGGCCATGGCGTTCGTGCTGTTCCTCATCATCTTCGCGATGACCTCACTGCAGCGGTTCCTGTTCCGCGACAAGGACGCGATCGCCACCAAGCGGGCCGAGAAGCGTTCGAAGCGTGACCGGGCCCGCGTCACCGCCGGAGGTGCCGCATGAGCTCGTCCACGCACGCCAAGCCGATGGTCCGCAACCGGACCGCCCTGTGGTTGTTCCTCGCGTACGCCGTGCTGCTCTTCTTCGCGTTCGTCTACCTCTACCCGTTCCTGGTGCAGGTCACGACGTCGGTCAAGACGAACACCGACGCGGTCGCGAACCCGCTGTCCCTCGTCCCCGACCCGTTCTCCACGGGTGCCTACAACGAGCTCGCCGAGAAGGACTTCCCGCTCTGGTTCCGCAACTCGGTGATCGTCACCGTGCTGGTGACGGCGGGCCGGGTGTTCCTGTGCTCGCTCGCCGGGTACGCCCTGGCGCGGATCAAGTTCCGCGGGCGCGGGGCGGTCTTCACCGCGCTCCTGGCCGTGATGGCGGTGCCGGGTGTCATCCTGCTGATCCCGAAGTTCCTCGTGCTCAACTACCTCGGCATCTACAACCACTGGCCGGCCCTGGTGCTGCCGCTGCTGGTCGACGCCGCGGGCGTCTTCATCATGAAGCAGTTCTTCGAGACCATTCCGGAGTCCGTCGAGGAGGCGGCGCGCATCGACGGCGCCAGCACCTTCCGGATCTTCTGGTCCGTCGTGCTCCCGATGGCGCGGCCGGCGCTCATCCTCCTCACGATCCTGTCGTTCCAGGGGTCGTGGAACGAGCTGCCGCACTTCCTCGTCGCCAGCCAGGACCCCGACCTCTTCACGCTGACCAAGGGTGTCGGCACGCTGACCAGCGGCCAGCTCGGGTCGGGCAAGCAGTACCCGATCTCGATGGCCGCGGCGCTGCTGATGACCATCCCGGTCGCCCTCGTCTTCCTCTTCTTCCAGAAGTACCTCGTGCGTGGAGGTACGGCAGGGGCGGAGAAGGGCTAGGGGGCCCCACGATCTGGCGTCGGGCGGGGTCCGCCTCCTAGCACCCGCCCGACGCCGGCACACCGATCACCATCGGGGTCGAGCTCAGCTGCGACGGACCTCGAAGCGCGTCGTCCCCTTGACCTTGTCGTCGCCGCACGACTGGCGGCGGGGCGGACCGGGCACGGCCGTGACCTGGTCGGACGGGTCGCCCCCGCCGAGCACGTGGAGCTCGCGCGCCTGGTCGACGGGCGAGCGGCCGGCACGGCCACGGACGAACTCCAGCGGCACCTCACCGCGGTCAACCGCCTCGCACGCGGCAAGCGCCGTGGCGGTGTCGAGGCGGCCGAGCGTCAGCCCGCTGGGCAGGGCGAGCAGCGTCCCGGAGAACCGGTGTCCGCCGAGGTGCGTCGTCTCCCAGGTCCCCTCGGGCCACTCCTGGCTGAGCAGCCCGGCGATCGGGCGGCCGAGCTCGGCGCAGCAGCGGTCGCGCTTGCCGTTGGTGCAGACCAGCCAGAGCGGACCGTCGTACGCCGGCAGGCTCGCGAGGTCGAGGCCGAGGAGGTCGTCGGGCCGGTCGAGCACCGTGCCCCGGACGTCGTACCCCTCCTCGGTGGCGCTGGCGAGGAAGACGCGCGTGCCCGGGCCGGCGCTGCCGTCGTACCTCCGCAGCAGGAAGACCTTGAGGTCCAGGCTGCCGAGGTGGTCTCGGACGGCGTCGGGCAGGCGGTTGTCGGTGAGGGCCTCGCGGCCCCACGGTCCCGGGCACTCGACGAGCAGGATCTCGGTGTCGGTCGGTGCGGTGCCGATGCTCGGCTCGGCGTCCTCGACGCTCGCGAAGGAGCAGCGGAAGTCAGGCACCGCACCAGTCTGTCGGACGGGTGTCAGGGAGTGCCCAGCAGGATGTTGACGTCGGTGATCCGGCCGCCCGCTCCGGCCCACACCTGGACCGCGACGACCTCCAGGCAGGCCCGCGGGCTCCGGGTCACCAGGGTCGACGACCACGGCAGCCGGCGGAGCAGGTCGGCCGGCAGGGCCTGTCCGCGCTGGGGACAGAAGTAGTGCGGGACGCCGGTCTCCCGCATCGGGGCCTCGGCGAGCGCCTCGAGGATGCGTACGTCGCGGCGCTCGGCGTAGCCGATCGGCAGGTTCCAGCTGGTCCGGTCGGCGGCCTCGTCGTCCGACAGCGTGCGGGCGGGGATGTTGGCGACCAGGAGTCGTACGCGGTCGGCGAAGGCCGGCGGCGGCCCGTCGCCGAGCGCCCAGTCACGCAGGGCACGTACGGCGGCCGCCCCCGGCGGGACGATGCAGGTCGCCGCGGCCGGAGCCTCGGACACCACGAGGTGGAGGGTCGCGCCGCGCTCCACCTTCGTGCCCGGCACGGGGCTCTGCTCGAGGACGACTCCGGGGGCGCACCGGGCGCGACGGCGTACGTCGATCGTCAGCCCCTCACCACGCAGCGCCCGGCGTACGTCGCGCAGGCTGGACCCGACGAGGACCCCGACCTGGTGCGGACGCCCCGGGTGGTCGTCGACCGCCGTGTCATCGGCGGTGGGTTGCGCGGACGTGGGCTGGGAGGTCGGCTCGCTCGGCCCCGAGGACGGCGTCGAGCTGCACCCGGCCAGCAGGAGCACCACGGCGACCACGACGAGCTTCACGGCAGTGGGACGCGCGAGGTTGCCGATCAGTTGCCCCTCAGATCAGGCCGCGGCGGCGGGCCACCGCGGCCGCCTCGGTGCGCGAGGCGGCGTCGAGCTTGGCGAGGATGTTGGAGACGTGGACCGACACCGTCTTGGTGCTGATGAAGAGCTGCTTGCCGATCTCGCCGTTGCTGCGCCCCTCGGCGACGAGGGCGAGGATCTCGGACTCGCGCGGGGTCAGGCTCACGCCGCCCGTCGCCGTCACCGGGGCAGGCGCCGAGCCCTGGGCGGTCAGCTCGGCCAGCAGCGGCTTGGCGCCGATCGCGTGCGCGACCTCGCGGGCGAGGTCGGCCGCCTCGCGTGCTCCGGCCGCGTCGCCGGTCGCCCGCAGGACACCGGCCAGCCGCACCCGGACCTGGGCGATCTCGGGCACGCTGCCGTAGGCGACGGCGGTCTCCTCGGCGGCGCGCCAGGCGCCCACGAGCTCGTCGCTGGACGGCGGGTCGTCCTGCGCGAGCCAGCGCCACCGGAGGTGCTCGGCGGTGCGGCGGGCGGTCCACATGACGTACTCCGGACCGCGGCTCGCCTCGTAGCGGGCGTAGAAGTCCATCACCCGTCCGCCGTCGCCCACGAGCCGTTCGACGCTCGCGGCCGCGACGTCGCGCTCCTCGGCGGACTGGTGCGCCGCGGCGCCGGCGAAGGCACCGACGACGAGGGTGGCCAGCCGGAGCCGGGCCTGGAACCACTCGTGCCACAGGGGTACGACGCTGGCCAGCACGTCGTCGTACGCCGCGAGCGCGGCCTCCGGGTCGGCGGCCGCGGCGGCGCGCATCAGTTCGGCGCTGCCGGCGGAGATCGCGGTGAGGCCGTCGGCGCCCCAGTGCTCGCGGAGCCGCTCGAGACCCTTGCTGTGGGTGTCTCCGCGGATGCCGATGATGACCAGCATCTGGTGGGCGAAGTAGAGCCACTCGTAGACCATCGGCGGGTCCTGACCGGTGACGTCGAGGAGCTGCCACGCCTCGTCGAGCCGCCCCTGGTGGGTCAGCGCGACCGCGAGAAGCAGCCGGGACTCGGCGGGATAGGGCGACCAGGTCAGCCCGCCGATCTCGCTGCGCTCGATCACCTCGCGGTAGACCGCGACGCCGGCGTCGAGGTCGCCGCGGTCGTGGTGGAGACGGCCGAGGAAGTAGAGGGCGCGGAGCTCGGGCTCGATGAGACCGGCCGCCCGCGCGCGCTCGGCCGCCGCCCGCCAGCCGGCACCGGCGTCGTCGCCCGCATCGGGGTCGAGGCCGGCCAGCGTGGTGTGCAGCTCGACAGCGAGGCTGGTGAGGTCGTTGCGCTCGGCGAGGTCGAGGGCCTCCAGCGCGGCCGCGCGCGCCTCATCGGCGTGCCAGTTGCCGAGGCTCTCCGCGTGCACGAAGAGTGCGCGGGCCAGCAGCTTGGGCGGCCCGTCGCGCAGCAGGGCGACGGCCTCGGCCGCCGCCTCGTGCGGGGAGTCCGTCGTGTCGGTGAGCATCAGTGCCGAGGCAAGGGCGGTCAGCAGCTGGCCGCGGTCGAGGGCGGACCCGTCGAGCGGCAGGGTCGCCAGTCGCGCGCGGAGCACCTTCACCGCCTTGGGCACGCGTCCCGCCGCGACCAGTGCCTCGGCACATCGGCGCGCCAGCGCATGGGCGTCGACGTCGGGCACGGGCGTGCGCGAGGTGTCGATCAGCTCGAGGGCGTCGAGGAAGTGGGTGGCGGCCTCGGACGGGCCACCGACGGCCAGCGCCTCCTCGCCCGCCTCGATCGAGGCGCGGATGGCGACGGGCCGGTCGTCCGCGCGGCGGGCGTGCTGGGCGAGCTCGGCCGCGGTGCCGACGGCGCGACCCTCGCCCAGCGCCGACGCGAAGGCGGCGTGGAGGCGGATCCGCTCGCCGGGCAGCAGGTCGTCGTAGACCGCCTCCCCGAGCAGCGCGTGCCGGAAGGCGTACGTCCCGCCCCGCGAGGCCACGAGCACGTGGGCCTCGACGGCGTTGCGGAGCGCGGCCTCGAGCTCGGCCGAGCCGAGGTCGGAGACGGCGGCCAGGAGGGCGTGGCCGACCTGTCGCCCGGCGACGGAGACCAGGCGGGTGACCGTGCGGGTGGTCTCGTCGAGGCGGTCAAGGTGGACCAGCAGGACGTCGGCCAGCTCGCCGGGGACCTGCCCGGACCACGCGGCGCCGACCAGCTCCTCGATGAAGAAGGGGTTGCCCTCGGCGCGGTCGACGATCGAGACGTACTCCGCCTCGGACATGGTGGCCGGGTGCAGCGCGCGGACGAGGAGGCGTACGTCGTCGTCGTGGAGCGGCTCGACCTGGAGCCGGTCGACGCCGCGCAGCCGCATCCACTCGGCCGCCTGGCGGCGCAGCGGGTGGCGGCGGTGGAGGTCGTCGGA
This sequence comes from Nocardioides zhouii, assembly GCF_004137345.1. Lineage (GTDB taxonomy): Bacteria > Actinomycetota > Actinomycetes > Propionibacteriales > Nocardioidaceae > Nocardioides > Nocardioides zhouii. Next base: position 96,144 of record NZ_SDWV01000015.1, on the reverse strand, counting down.
GCGGTAGGACACGACGAGCGAGACGCCCGGGACCGGGCGGGAGAAGAGATAGCTGAGCATGTCGCGGGTGGACTCGTCGGCCCAGTGGGCGTCCTCCACGACGACGAGGACCGGGGCCTGCTCGGCGACGGCGGCGAGGAGGTCGCCGAACGCGTCGTAGACGTTGCCGCGGTCGAGGGCCTGGTCGCCCGACGCGGTCTCGCTGCTGCGGATCCGGCGGCCCGGCTGGAGGCGGGCGAGCGTGGGGTGCTGCTCGAGGACGCGCGCGGCGATCGCGGGCTCGTCGGCCATCACGCGCCCGAGGATCTCGGAGAAGGGGAGATAGGGCAGCGAGCTGTCGGCGAGGTCGAGGCAGTGCCCGGCCACGACCTGCCACTCCGCCTCGATCGCGGCGTCGCGCAGGGCCATCAGCACGCGGGTCTTGCCGACCCCGGCGTCACCGGCGACGAGCATCGCGCGGACCGCCTGCTCCGTGGGCCGACCACCTCGTTGACCCCCGGACGCACGAATGCCGAGCTGGGAGCTCAGCTGCTCCAGCTCGGCATCGCGTCCGATGAGATCGGTGGTCCTCAGGGCCGGCACGGACGACATTGTGTCGTGCCGCTCCGACACCTCGGTGCCGATCGCGCCGCGGGTCACTTCTGCTTGTTGGTCGCGGCGGCGTCGGCGGTGCGGGACCGGACCCAGCGGCGGGTCCCGTAGTCCTGGCGGACCTTCTCCTGGCGGTAGCGGATCTCGGCACCCAGGAAGCTGTCGGTGGTGAACATGTGGTGCTCCTCTTCTCGGTCGGCCCCGTGGTGGGACCGTGAGTAGAGATTCCGTCACTGAGGTAGGCCCGGACATCGGGCGCGTGCCCTATCTACGCCCGGCCGGCTACCTCAGATGCGGTCCTCGGCGGCGTACGCGGGCGTCTGAGGTAGCTAGACGACGACCGGGCGGCCGTGCTGCCAGACCCCCGCCACGAGCGGGACGCCGGGGCGATAGGCGAGGTGGACGTACGACGGCGCGTCGAGGAGGACGAGGTCGGCGGCCTTGCCGGGGGCGAGCACGCCGATGTCGTCGCGGTCGAGGGCGGCGGCGCCCATGGCGGTCGCGGCGTGGAGCGCCTCGGCGGGGCTCATCCGCATCTCACGGACGGCCAGCGCGATGCAGAGCGCCATCGACGAGGTGAAGCACGAGCCCGGGTTGCAGTCGCTGGCGAGTGCAACCCGTACGCCCGCGTCGAGCAGCCGGCGGGCGTCGGGGTAGGGCTGCCGGGTGGAGAACTCCACACCCGGCAGGAGCGTGGCAATGGTCCGTGAGTCTCTGAGCGACTCGACGTCGAGGTCGGAGAGGAAGGTGCAGTGGTCGACCGCGACCAGGCCGAGCTCGCAGGCCAGCTGCACGCCTCCGCCGTACGTCAGCTGGTTGGCGTGGAGCCTTCCGCGCAGGCCGCTGTCGGACCCCGCGGCCAGGATGGTGCGCGCCTGGTCGACGTCGAAGGCGCCGTCCTCGCAGAACACGTCGATCCACCGGGCGTGCGGCGCGGCGGCCGCCAGCATCGGACCGGTGACGAGGTCGACGTAGTCCTCGGGGGTGGTGCCGGCCGGCACGACGTGGGCACCGAGGAACGTCGTCTCGTCGGTGAACTGGCGGGCCACCGCGAGGCTGCGCGCCTCGTCGTGGACCGACAACCCGTAGCCGCTCTTGATCTCGAGCGAGGTGGTGCCCTGGGCCCGCATCTCGGCGACGAGCCGGGCGACGTGTGACGTGAGCTGTTCGTCGGTGGCGGCACGGGTCTTCGCGACCGTGGTGCGGATCCCGCCCGCGGCGTAGGGCTCGCCGGTCATCCGCGCCTCGAACTCCGCCGCGCGGTCGCCGGCGAAGACGAGGTGGCTGTGGCTGTCGACGAAGCCCGGGATGACCGCGCGGCCGCCGGCGTCGACCTGTACGTCGGCGTCGGGCGCCTCGTCCGCCGGGCCGACCCAGGCGATCCGGCTGCCCTCGACCACGACGGCGGCGTCGGCGAGGAGGCCGAGGAGCCCGCCCTGCTCGGCGCGGGCCGGGTCGTTGGTGACCAGCTCGCCGATGCCGGTGATCAGTGTGGTGGCTGTCATTCCCAGATCCTCCCGATGACCTCGTCGAGCGCGCGCCCGATGGCGGCCCGGTCGCCGTCCTCGACGATCCAGCGGCCGTCCGCCATCACCCGGCGTACGTCCTCCGCTGCGGCGGCGAAGACCACCGTGTTCTCGTCGCGGCCGGTGCCGGCTGTGCGTGCGGACGTGGGGTCGAGGACGACGAGGTCGGCCCGCTGGCCCACCGCGATCGCGCCCGCGTCGTCCCAGCCGAGGGAGGCGTGGCCGTCGGTGGTCGCTGCCGTCACCAGCTCCGCGGCGGTCCAGTGGCCGCGCTGCTGGGTGGCGAGCCGCTCGTCGAGCTCGACGGCCCGCATCTCCTCGAAGAGGTCGATCACGGCGTGGCTGTCGGAGCCGAGCGTGAGTCGGGCGCCTGCGTCGTGGAGCCGGCGCGACGGGCCGATGCCGTCGCCGAGGTCGCGCTCCGTGGTCGGGCAGAAGGAGACGAAGGCGCGCGCCGCACCGATGAGTGCGATGTCGTCGTCGGTCAGGTGGGTGGCGTGGACGAGCGTCGCCGCCGGGCCGAGCAGGCCGTGGTCGTCCAGCAGCCGCGTCGGCGTGACGCCGTACGCCTCGAGGCAGCCGTCGTTCTCGGCGACCTGCTCGGAGAGGTGCACGTGGAAGGGACGGTCGCCGACCACCGCGGCGACGGCGCCGAGGTCGGCCGCCGGCACGGCCCGCACCGAGTGGACGGCGGTGCCGACGTGCGCCGCCTCCAACCGGTCGACCCGCGCCGCCCACGCCCCCACCGACCCGTCGCTGTAGCGCACCTGCGCGCCCTGGGGCGGCGCCCCGAAGCCGGAGGAGAGGTAGAGCGTGTCGAGCAGGGTGATCCGGATCCCGGCCTCGAGCGCCGCCTGCACCAGCGCCAGTCCCATCTCGTTCGGGTCGGCGTAGGGCGTGCCGTCGGGCTGGTGGTGGAGGTAGTGGAACTCCCCGACGCAGGTGATCCCGGCCGCGGCCATCTCGCGGTACGTCGCCCGCGCGACGGCGAGGTAGGTCTCGGGGTCGAGCCGCGCAGCCACGTCGTACATCTGGTCGCGCCAGGTCCAGAAGGTGCCGCGCTCGCGCTGGGTGCGGCCGCGCAGCGCGCGGTGGAAGGCGTGGCTGTGGGTGTTGGCGAGGCCGGGCACGACGAGGCCGCGCACGGGGACAGCGCGCGGCGGATCGGCGTCAGGCGTCACCGCGGTGAAGCGACCCTGCTCGACCTCGACGAGCACGTCGTCGCGGAACGAGTCGCCGAGCCAGGCGCGCTCGAGGAGGTACGCCGTCATGGGCCCGCCAGCTCGGCCAGCACGTCGGCGAGCGCCTCGACGCCGGCGAGGCAGTCGGCCGTGTCGGCGTGCTCGTCGGGCGAGTGCGAGATGCCGGTGGGGTTGCGGACGAAGACCATCGCGGTCGGGATGCCGGCGTCGGACAGGATCCCGGCATCGTGACCGGCCTGGGTCGGGATGATCGGCCAGTCGCCCAGCAGGGCCAGCCGTGCGGCGAGCTCGGGGTCGAACGCGACCGAGCCGGACACGGACTCCGCGGTGACCGTCAGCGCGGTGCCGTCACGGCCGGCGCGGTCGCCGGCCTGGCGCCCGATCTCCCCCACGAGCGAGGCGAGCGCGTCGTCCGACGAGGCCCGGGCGTCGAGCCAGGCGGTCACCAGAGACGGCACGGCGTTGGTGCCGTTGGGCTCGACGGAGATGCGACCGAAGGTGGCGCGCTGGCCGGCCAGCCGGGCCTGCTTGCTGGCGGCGAGGGCTGTCATCGCATAGGTGAGCATCGGGTCGTGCCGGTCCTCCATGCGGGTGGTGCCCGCGTGGTTGGCCTGCCCGGCGAAGTCGAAGCGCCAGCGCCCGTGCGGCCAGATCTCGCTCGCCAGGCCGACCGCGAGGTCGCGGTCGACGAGGTCGCGACCCTGCTCGACGTGCAGCTCGACGAAGGTGCCGACCCGCTCGAGCGACAGCAGGCCGGCGGACGGGTCGAGCCCCGCGTCGGCGACCGCGTCACCGAGGAAGACCCCGTCGCGGTCGCGCAGCTCGCGTGCCTCGGCCCAGGTCGTCGCGCCGGTGACCAAACGCGAGCCGAGGCAGGCCCGACCGAAGCGCGACCCCTCCTCCTCGACGAAGACGCCGATCCCCACGGGTCGGTCCGGCGCGAAGCCCCGGTCGCGCAGCACGTCGATCGCCGCCAGCGCCGACGCGACGCCCAGCGGCCCGTCGTACGCCCCTCCGTCGAGGACCGAGTCGAGGTGCGAGCCGGTGAGGACGCCCGGCCCCGACGCCGACTCCGGCGACCACCAGGCGACCTGGTTGCCGATGCCGTCGGTCTCGACAGTGAACCCGCGGGCGGCGCACTCCTCGGCGAACCACGACCGCAGCTCGGTCTCGGCCGAGGCCCATGGCTGCCGGAAGTAGCCGCCCGACGTGGCCGACCGCCCGACCGGCGCGAGGTCGCGCCACATCTGCTCGAAGTCGCGACTGGGGGCCATGGCGCCAGTCCATCGGCAACGCCGACCCCGGTCAACGCACGGCCCCGGCAAGTCGTCTCGGATCCCAGACGAGTCGATCCGTGGCACGCTCGGGCCATGGAGTTCCGTGACGTCGTACGCCGCCGCCGGATGGTCCGCCGCTACAGCGAGGAGCCCGTCGACCCGACCGTCGTCGACCGGATGCTCGAGCACGCCCAGCGCGCGCCCAACGCGGGCTTCACTCAGGGGTGGGCGTTCCTGGTGCTCGACACCCCCGAGGACCTGGCGCGGTTCTGGGAGTCGACCGGCGCCGAACCGGACACCCACAACGCCTGGCTCGACGGCATGCGTACGGCGCCGGTGGTGATCGTGCCGCTGACGTCGAAGGACGCCTACCTCGAGCGCTACGCCGAGGCCGACAAGGGCTGGACCGACCGGCGGGACGACCGCTGGCCGGTGCCCTACTGGTACGTCGACGCCGGCATGGCCGCGCTGCTGATCCTCCAGACGGCGGTCGACGAGGGCCTGGGTGCCTGCTTCTTCGGCATCCCGGCCCAGCACACCGACGCGTTCCGGACGGCCTTCGGGATCCCGGCCGACCACCGGCCCGTCGGCGCCATCACGGTCGGGCACCGGGCGACCGACACCGGCGCGAAGGGCTCGCCGGCGCGGCGCGAACGACGCCAGGATCTCGTCCACCGCGGCCGCTGGGGCACTACGGTCAGCCCATGACCGCTGTGCCCGTCGAGAGGCGTGTGGTGAGCGCCCTGCAGGCCCTCGTCCGCATCCCGACCGTGTCCGATCGCGACGCGAGCCTGGTGGACGCTTCAGCCTTCGACCGCCTCCTCGCCGAGCTCGCGGCCCAGTTCCCCCTGCTGCACGAGCGGCTCGCGCTGACGATCGTCGGCACCCACGGGCTGCTGTTCCACTGGGCGGGCGCGAGCGCTGAGCGGCCGGTGGTGCTGATGGCCCACCTCGACGTCGTGCCCGTCGACACCGAGGCGCCGTGGCAGCACGACCCGTTCGGCGGGGAGATCCATGAATCCCCCACCGGGCCGGCGATCTGGGGTCGCGGGACCCTCGACGACAAGGGCTGCGTCGTCGGCATCTGCGAGGCGGTGGAGACGCTCCTCGAGGCCGGGCACGTGCCGGCCCAGGACATCTGGCTGTCCTTCGGCTGCGACGAGGAGGTCAGCGGCACGGCGGCGATCGAGGCAGTGGCCGTGCTCCGCGACCGCGGCGTGACGCCCTGGCTGGTGCTCGACGAGGGCGGCGCGATCGCGAGCGGCGCGTTCCCCGGTGTGAAGGCACCGCTCGGCGTGATCGGCGTGACCGAGAAGGGCACCACCTCGCTCGAGCTCGTCGCCGAGGGACGCGGCGGGCACGCGTCGACACCGGCGAGGAACGGCCCGACCGCGCGCATCGCCCGCGCCATCCTGCGGGTCGAGAAGTCGCCGTTCCCGGCCTCCGCGCCCGCGCCCACCCTCGAGCTGATGCGCCGGCTCGCACCTCATGTGCCGCTGCCCCTGCGTCCGCTGCTGGGGCGCGCCGACCAGCTCGCGCCCGTCGTCACCCGCGCCCTCCTGGCGGCCGGCCCGGAAGCGGCGGCCATGACGCGTACGACGGTCGCGGCCACGACGCTGAGCGGATCGCCCGCCCTCAACGTGATCGCCTCGACCGCCAAGGCGGGGCTCAACATCCGCGTGATGGTGGGCGACACCGTCGCCGGCGTCGTCGAGCACATCCGCAAGGCCGTCGCCGACGACTCCATCCGGATCGACGTCATCGAGTCCGGCGAGCCGTCGCCGATCTCTCCGATGGACGAGGCCTTCGAGCTGCTCGAGGACTGCATCGGGGAGGTCTTCCCCGAGGCCGTCGCGACGCCCTACGTGATGATGGCCGCGACCGACTCGCGCCACTTCACCGCGATCAGCGCGCACGTCTACCGCTTCGCCCCCTTCCGGATGACCAAGGCCCAGCGCCAGGCGATCCACTCGTACGACGAGCACCTCGGCGTCGCCGACCTCGTCGACGGCGCCCGGTGGTACCAGCTGCTGATCGAGAGGCTTCCCTCATGACGACGACCCGGCCCGCGGCCCCGACCGCCGTGAAGGGACTCGCCGCCATCGTCGGGTTCCTCGTGATGGTCGAGTTCGCCAGCGGCATCCTGCAGGGCTACTACACGCCGATCTATCCGCAGATCGCCGAGCACCTGTCGATCGCCGAGGGCGACATCAACTGGTTCGAGGCCGCGCAGCTGATCGTCAGCGCGCTCTGCATCCCGCTCCTCGCGCGGCTCGGCGACCTCGTCGGGCACAAGAAGGTGCTGCTGATCTCGACCGCCGTCACGGCGCTCGGCTCGTGGTGGCTGGCCTTCGCGCCCGGCTTCACCACGTTCCTCATCGGCTGGGCGATCCAGGGCGCGTACGTCGTGTGGCTGCCGCTGGAGATCGCGATCATCCACCGGCGCACGCGCGACTCCGGTCGCCAGGAGCTGCTGACCCGGCGCGGGGCCGCGATCCTCGTGGGCTCGCTCGAGCTGGCCGTCATCATCGGCGCGGTGACGAGCGGGCTGCTCGTCGAGTCGATGGACATGAACCTCCTGCTGACGTTGCCCGCGATCGTCGTGACCGCCGTCTTCTTCGTCATCCTGGTCGGGATCGAGCAGGCGCCGGGCGACGACAGCGGCGGCATCGACTGGACCGGACTGGGCCTGATCAGCCTGGCGCTCGGCATCCTGATGGGCGGCCTGGTCTGGCTGCGGCTCGACGGCGCCGGCTCGCCCTGGGGGTGGCTGACGATCGCAGTGTCCCTGGTGGCGTTCACGTACTTCTGGCGCTTCGAACAGCAGCACCCCGAGCCGATCGTCGACGTGAGGCTGCTCTCCAGCCCGGCGCAGTGGCCCGTGCAGGTCACGGCCTTCCTGTTCGGCATCCCGGTGCTCGGCGGACAGATCCCGCTCTCCACCTATGCGCAGGCCGATCCGGCCGTGCGCGGCTACGGCCTCGGCGCCGACTCCGCCTTCATCTCCACGCTCATCGGGCTGTACGTCATCACGCTCGCGATCGGCGCATTCACCCTCCCGCTCACGACCCGCCTGCTGGGTGGCGTACGCCGTGCGCTGATCGTCGCGTGCATCCTCGTCGGCGTCGGCTACCTGCTGTGGCTGCCCTTCCACGACGAGACCTGGCAGGCGCTCATCAACATGGGCATCGCCGGCCTCGGCTCGGGCGCCCTCGTCGCCGCACTGCCGGCGGCCGCCGCCGCGGCCGCACCGCCGGAGCGCACCGGCATCGCGACCGGCATGACCAACGGCACCAAGACCGTCGGCGGTGCGATCGCCTCGGCGATCTTCGCGATCGCCCTGACGGCGACCGGTTCGCTGGACGCGACGGCCGAGAAGGTCGCGCCGCTGAGCGGCTACCTCACCGTGTGGGCGGTCTGCGCGGGTGCCTCGTTCCTCGCCGCGCTCGCGCTGATGGCCGCGCCGAAGCACGCGTTCAGCGACGCGCCGACGGAGCCCGCCGCCCACTGAGGGCGGCCGCGGGCGTCAACGGGCCGCGTACGGCGCGTGCGTGGTCGCCACGACGCTGTCGTCGGCCGGCATCAGGAACCAGAGCACGGGATAGATCAGCAGCTGGCTGCCCGGGATCGCGAAGAGCGTCACGAGGAAGAGCAGCCGCGTGATCCACGGGGTGAGGCCGAGCCGACGCCCGACGCCGGCGCAGACCCCGCCGAGGATGCCGCGATCGGACGAGCGGACGAGGCCCTGACGGGCGAAGGAGGAGCGGATGTTGTCCATGCCTCCAGCCTGCGGGACGTCGACGCCGGACACCATCGGGATCTCCCCCGGTCCGACCCCGAGCCCCCCGCGGACCGAACGGTCGCTGGAACGTGGCCGCCGGCCGACCTAGGGTGGACGCACCGGAGGTGACCTCGATGTCCGACCTGACCCCGCACCGTGACGAGCCCGGCGACGAAGCCGCCCGCAGGATGCCCGCGCGCGACGAGCGCACCGGCGCGTCCGCCGCGGCCGCGCGGATCGCGAACCAGTCCAGCTGGGTCGACCAGCAGCTGCGCATCGCGATGGAGCGCGGCGACTTCGACGACCTGCCCGGCTACGGCAAGCCGATCGAGGGCCTCGGGGTCGAGCACGACCCCGACTGGTGGATCAAGAAGCTCGTCGAGCGCGAGCAGATCGCGATCCTGCCGCCGGCCCTCCAGCTCCGCAAGGACGACGCCGAGCTCGACGCGCGGCTCGACCGGATCAATGTCGAGTCGGAGGTACGCCGCGAGGTCGAGGACTTCAACGCCCGGGTCCGCAAGGCGATCTACACCCCACCGACCGGTCCGTCGGGGCCGCCGGTGATCACCCAGCGGCGCGACGTCGAGGCCGAGGTCGTCGCGTGGCGGGAGCGGCGTACGGCGCGGGTCGAGGCGCAGCACGCAGCACGGGAGGCGGCCCGCGCGGCCGAGCCACCGAAGCGCCGGTGGTGGCGCCGGAGCTGACGCTCTGACCGATCGGGCAGAGCGCATAGTCCGAACGGGCTACTTCTGGGTGATCGCGGCGTGTGCGCTGGCCATGACGCATAGCGTCCGTCAGGTTCACGTTGACGACGTCGGGGGAATCATGTCCACGCTCTGGTCCGGTGCTGTCGTGCGCCGTTCGGCAAGCATCGTCGTCGCGGTGGCGGTCGCCTCCGTCACGCTCCAGGCCGCGCCGGCCAGCGCCGCGCCGGCTGCTCCGGAGATCACCGGGCCGACTGGCGAGACCGGCCCGTCGGTCGAGCTGACGTGGCAACCGGTCGAGGTGGCCACGGGCTACGAGGTCCGCGTCGACAACGACCCGGCCTTCGCCAGCCCCGAGTGGACGTCGTCCACGGTCAACACGGTGTCCGTGCCGACGAAGCTCCTCGCCAAGGGACCGCAGTACGTGCAGGTCCGCGCCAAGGACTCCGCCGGCACCTTCAGCGACTGGTCCTCCACCAGCGGCTTCGTGGTCGGCGCCGTCCCCGGCCCCACCCTCACCGGTCCCGTCGACGGTGCGCCCCTGGCCCAGCCTGCGGACCCGCCGCTGCTGAGCTGGATCCCGGTCGCCGGCGCGATCTCGTACACCGTCGAGGTCGACACCGAGACCAACTTCGTCAGCCCGGCGACGTACACCACCGAGGCGACCTCGCTCGTCGTCCCCGACAACCAGGCTCCCGACGTCGCGTACGTGTGGCGCGTGCGCGCCGACCTCGGCGACGGCTTCTCCACCGAGTACTCCGACGTCCGGTCCTACACCGTGCTGCCGATCGAGCAGCCCGGGATCCTCGGCCCCGGGAGCGACGAGGACGTCACGGACGTCGTGCTCGACTGGACGCCGGTCGCCGGTGCGAAGTACTACGAGCTCGAGGTCGACGACGACGTCAGCTTCGGCTCGCCCGAGGTGGTGCCGGACAAGATCTTCGGCACCAACTTCTCGCCCAAGACGACCTTCGGCAACGACCAGTACTTCTGGCGGGTCCGGGCCATCGACCTGGACGACAACCCCACCGCGTGGGTCAAGCTCGGCAGCGACAACTACTCCTTCGACCGCGTGTGGCGCGACGTCCCTGCCCCGGTCCACCCGGTCGAGCAGCTCGGCGCGCCGGCCCTCGCCGGGGACGACTTCTACTACGAGTGGACCCCGGTCCCGCACGCCTCCCACTACGAGCTGTGGCTGAGCACCGACCCCAACTTCACCGAGCCGACCACCCAGACCGTCCAGTGCCTCGTGGCCGGTACGACGTACACCCCCGGCGAGCTGGGCATCCCGCTCGACGCGTGCATGCCCGCCTCCGAGGGCACGGTCTACTACTGGAAGGTCCGGCCGATCGACCGTCCCTACGGACCCAGCGGGGTGGCCGGGATCTTCTCGGCGACCAACCGCGTCGTCTACCGCGACCAGCAGGCGATCGACGTCGTCGCGCCGGTCAACTTCTCCACCGTCTCGATCCCCACGCTCGACTGGGAGCCGGTGCCCGGCACCGAGACCTACGAGGTCTCCCTCTACCGCGGCAACGGCGCGCTCGTGACCCAGAAGCAGACGCACTCGACCTCGTTCACGCCGATGGGTGTCGTGATGAAGCCCGAGGAGGGCCCGTACCGCTACGTCCTGCGCGCGCTCGACGCCGGCGGTCGCACCTCCGAGGCGGTGCAGCGCAGGTTCGACCTGTCCACCGTGCTCGACACCAGCTCGCCGCTGCAGCCGCTCGTCTCCCCCGTCACCTACGACGCCCCGAACCTGCGCTGGGGCGCGGTCGAGGGTGCCGTCAGCTACCGGATCGAGATCGGCAACGTCCTCACCGGCAACCTCTACGCGTCGTCCTACGCGCCGATCCTGGCCGAGAAGCTGCCCTTCCCTGCCGCGACGGACATCTCGACCGCGTTCCTGGCGACCGGCAACTACCGGTGGCGTGCGTCGGCCTTCGACAAGGACGGGTTCCAGATCGGTGTCGGTCCGTTCGGCACCTTCGAGGTGCTCCCCCTCGCGCCCGTCACGGGGCAGCGGCTGGCCCTGACCGGCTCAGCCCTCGACGCCGGTCGGGTGTGTGCCGCGACCACCAGCGACAACGGCGCGCTGTGCGACGACGTGCCGGCCACGCCGGTGCTCGACTGGGACCCGCTCGCGTACGCCTCGGAGTACCGCGTGCACGTGTCCCGCGACGGCGACTTCACCACCGGTGCGCTCGACACGACGCCGCCGCGCACCACGAACACCCGATGGACTCCCAACTGGACCTACCCGGTCAAGGCGCTGGCCGAGAGCCAGGCGCAGACGCCGTACTACTGGTTCATCCAGCCCTGCAAGTCGGCCACGCAGTGCGGTCCCGACCCCAGCTCGACGGTGAACCCGGCGCGCCACGCGTTCCGCAAGACCTCGCCGAAGGTGGCACTGCAGAAACCCCTCGCCGGCGCCGAGATCACCGGCACCGAGGTCACCTTCGAGTGGAAGGACTACTACGAGACCAACCGCGCCACGACGTACGTCGACGAGGCGGGCTACCAGTCGGGGATGCGCTACCAGGTCCAGGTGGACGACGAGCCGACCTTCGCCTCGACGCTCGACGACGTCCTCGTCGACCAGCCGACCTACACGGCGTTCGACCGGTTCTACCCCGAGGGCCCGCTCTACTGGCGGGTCCAGGCGATCGACGTCCAGGGCAACGCGCTCGGTTGGTCCGGCGCGCGCACCCTCACCAAGAAGAGCCCGCCCCCGGTCCTGACCTCACCCGTCGCCGACGGCAGCAGCGTCCCGGTCGTCACCGGCGCGGTGCCGTTCCGGTGGGAGGCGCAGGCGTTCGCCTCCGGCTACGAGATCCAGGTCGCGAGCAACGGCGACCGGAACTTCTCGGCGGGCAACCTGAAGGTCAACACCACCGTGAAGCAGTCCGCGTTCACCACCGGCGCGACGACCTTCCCGGCCGTGGCCACCCTGCAGGCCTCCGACGCGCCGTACGTCTGGCGTGTCCGCCGGGTCGACACGTACCTCAAGAAGGGCCCCTGGTCGTCGGTCGGCGAGTTCAAGGTCGCCCTCCAGCAGCCGACCCTGCTCGCCCCGGACAGCGGGGCCACCATCGGCCCGCGCGCGGTCGTGCTGCGGTGGGGCGCGGTCCCCGAGGCGGCCAAGTACCGCGTCGAGATCCGCAAGCAGGGCACCGGCATCGTCACCACGACCACCACCCCGGCCACCGCCTGGGCGCCCCTCACCGCGTTGGTCATCGGGTCGACGTACGAGTGGCGCGTGGCGGCCGTCGACGTCGACGGCAGGTTCGCCGACCCCGGCGCCTGGCGCCCGTTCACCATCGGTGGCGTTCCGTCGGCCACCACCCCTGTGGGCATCAACGGGACCGGCGTCTACGACACCACCCTGACCGCCGTGCCTCCTTCGTGGAGCGTCCCGGGCGTCACCACCTCGTACCAGTGGCGGCGCAACGCCGTCGCGATCCCTGGAGCCACCGGCACGACCTTCGTCGTCCGGGCCGAGGACGTGGACGCGTCGATCACCGTCGTTGCGACCGGCTCGTCCTCCGAGTTCGGCACGGGCACCTCGACGAGCTCCGCCGTCGTCGGCAAGGCCGCGCCGGGACCTGTCGCGACGACCGCGACGGAGATCGCCGGCAGCGGCAAGGTGGGCACCACGCTCACCTCGACCGGGCCGACGTGGAGCCTGGCCGGGACGCAGACGGCGCTGCAGTGGATGCGCAACGGCGCCACCATCTCGGGCGCCACCTCGGCGACGTACGTCGTCGTGCCGGGTGACCTCAACGCCTCGATCACCCTGCGGGCCACCGGAACCCTTCCCGGTCGTGCGCCGACGGTGTCACTGAGCAACGCGATCACCGCGACCGAGGGGTCCGCCGCCACGGCGACGACCCCGCCGTCCATCCAGGGCACGCCGAAGGTCGGGATGGTGCTCACCAGCACCGCTCCGACGTGGGACCAGCAGGGCGTGCAGCAGACCGTCCAGTGGCTGCGTGGCGGCCAGCCGATCACCGGCCAGACGGCAACGTCGTACACGGTCCGCCCCGAGGACGTCGACGCCTCGCTGACCGTGCGCTACACCGGCACCCTGCCGGGGCGGGCGAACGCCGTCGTCGCCAGCGCGCCCGTGACCGGTCTCCTCGGCGACGCGCCCCAGGCCGTCACCGCGCCGGTCATCTCCGGGAACCGGAAGGTGGGCACCGTGCTCACCACCTCCACGCCCACCTGGAACACCGCCGGCGTGCAGCAGAGCATCGAGTGGCTCCGCGACGGCCAGCCGATCGCCGGGCAGACCACCTCCGCCTACACGGTCCGGGCCGAGGACGTCGGCGCGTCCGTGACCGTCCGCTTCACCGGCACGCTGCCCGGCCGCACCCCCGGCACGAGCACCAGTGCCCCCGTGGTGGGCCTGATCGGCGACGCACCCCAAGCCCTGTCGGCACCGGTCGTCTCCGGCCCGCGCAAGGTGGGGACGGTCCTGACGAGCACCTCCCCGAGCTGGAACGTCGCCGGCGTCGTGCAGACGATCGAGTGGTTCCGCAACGGACAGCCGATCGCCGGCGAGACCGGGTCGGGCTATGCGATCCGTCCCGACGACGTGGGCACCGTCCTCACCGTCCGCTACACCGGCACCGCCCCCGGCCGTGCGATCGGCACCGCCACCAGCGTCGGTGCCACCGCCCTCCAGGGGGACGCGCCGACAGCGCTGCCGCTGGCCGCTCCGGCCGGCTCCGGCCAGGTCGGCACGACGCTCGTGGCCGGGGACGCGGCGTGGACGCCGTCATCGGTCCAGCAGTCGCGCCAGTGGCTCGTCGACGGGCAGGCCATCGCTGGCGAGACCGGCCCGACGTACGTCGTCCGCGCGGCCGACGTGGGCAGGCGGATCGCCGTACGGGTCATCGCCACGGTGCCCGGCTACGCCACCGGCACGGTGACCTCCGCGAGCGTGCTGGCCTCGGCGGTCACGACGACGCCGACGCCCACCCCCACGCCGACTCCCACCCCGACCCCGACGCCCACCCCGACGCCGACCACGACGACCGCCGCGACCAGGACGGTCCTCAAGGCGCCGAAGACGGCCAAGGTCGGCAAGCGCGCCAAGGTCACGGTCAAGGTCGCCGCCACCGGCGTGCCCTCGCCGCTCGGCGTGGTGAAGATCTACGCCGGGAAGAAGCTCGTCGGCACGGTCAAGCTGACGGCGAACTCTGGCGGGGTCGCGACCGTACGCCTGGCCAAGCTCGCCCTGGGCACCTACAAGCTCAAGGCGAAGTTCGTCCCCGGGACGGGCGTCGCCGCGTCGAGCTCGAAGGTGGTCACGCTCAAGGTCGTGCGCTGACGCCGCGAGACATCCGTCATATCGACGGATGCCCGCGCGGCGGTAGTTTGCGCCCATGACACGCCCCGCCAAGGACTTCTTCGCCCCGCTCGCTGTCGGCGCTCCGGCGCCGCTGCGCGACATCCCGGCCCGGCCCAGCCGGGCGATCCACTTCTTCGACCCCGGCAACGAGAAGATGGCGGCCAAGGTGCCCGACATGGTCGGCACCGTCGACGTGCTGCTCGGCAACCTCGAGGACGCCGTCAAGGCGGAGAACAAGGAGAAGTCGCGCCAGGGCCTGGTCGACATCGCCAAGGCGACGGCCAATCTCGGAAGCACCAGCGGTCCGACCCAGCTCTGGACCCGGGTCAACTCGCTCGACAGCCCGTGGGGCCTCGACGACCTCGTCACGCTGGTGACCGAGATCGGCGACAAGCTCGACGTGATCATGGTGCCGAAGGTGCAGGGCGCCGAGGACATCCACTACGTCGACCGGCTGCTCGCGCAGCTCGAGGCGAAGGCCGGTCTCGACCGGCCGATCCTGGTCCACGCGATCCTCGAGACCGCGCGCGGCGTGGCCAACATCGAGGAGATCTGCGGGGCCAGCCCGCGCATGCAGGGGCTCTCGCTCGGTCCCGCCGACCTCGCGGCGGACCGCCGGATGAAGACGACCCGCGTCGGTGGCGGCCACCCCGGCTACCTCGTACGGCAGGACCCCACGCGCGACGACCTCGGCGTGCCGCAGTACGACGCCGAGCGGACGACGTACCAGCAGGACCTGTGGCACTACACGATCGCCCGGATGGTCGACGCGTGCGCGATGCACGGGATCTACCCCTACTACGGGCCGTTCGGGGACATCAAGGACGTCGTCGCGTGCGAGGACCAGTTCCGCAACGCGTTCCTCCTCGGCTGCGTCGGCGCCTGGAGCCTGCACCCGGTGCAGATCGCCATCGCCAACCGGGTCTTCTCCCCCAGCGTCGAGGACGTCGCGCACGCCCGCCGGGTGATCGCGGCGATGGGCGACGGCACCGGCGCGGTGATGATCGACGGCAAGATGGAGGACGACGCCTCGGTCAAGCAGTGCCAGGTCATGGTCGCGCTCGCCGACGAGCTGGCAGCGATCGACCCCGAGCTGAAGAAGCAGTACGACGCCATCGAGCTGGAGGCCTGAGAGATGACTGACTTCACCCCGCTCCGCTCCGTCCTCTACTTGCCGAGCTCCAACGAGCGCGCCCTGGAGAAGGCGAAGACCATCGCCTGCGACGCGCTGATCCTCGACCTCGAGGACGCGGTCGCCCCCGACGCCAAGCCCGCGGCCCGCGAGGCGGCCGCTGCTGCGGTCGCGAGCGGCGACTACGGCCGGCGTACGGTCACCATCCGGGTCAACGGCATCGGCACCGAGTGGCACGAAGCGGACCTCACGGCGGCCAGCCAGGCAGGTCCCGCCGCGATCGTCGTCCCGAAGGTCGACAGCGCCGCGCAGGTCGTCCACCTGGTCGACATGATGGAGAAGGCAGGCGCGCCCGACCACACGCGGCTGTGGGCGATGGTCGAGACGCCCGAGGCGATCTTCAACGCGCGCGAGATCGCCGCCGCGTCCCCGCGCCTGCAGGCCCTGGTCCTCGGCACGAACGACCTGGTCAAGGAGCTGTACGCCGAGCACGTCCCCGGCCGGGCGCCGATCGTCCCCAGCCTGCACACCGTCCTGCTGGCCGGACGCGCCGCCGGCATCGCGGTGATCGACGGCGTCTACAACGACGTCAAGGACGCCGACGGATTCCTCGCCGAGTGCGAGCAGGGCCGCCAGATGGGCTTCGACGGCAAGACCCTCATCCACCCCGGACAGGTCGAGGGCGCCAACGCCGCCTTCGCGCCGAGCGCACAGGCCGTCGAGGACGCCGAAGGCCTCATCGCCGCGTTCGAGGCCGGCAAGGGCGCCGGCGTGGTGACGTACAACGGCAAGATGGTGGAGAACCTCCACGTCGAGTCAGCACGACGCACGCTCTCGATCCACGAGTCGATCCGGGCGCTCTCGGCGGAGTGACGAGTCGCCCACCCGAAAGGATGCGGCCGACTTTCCAAATGCCTGTACCACCGACAGAGTGGTCCGGCCGCCCACGGTGGGCGCCTACAAGGAGGCAAAACACATGGTTGTCCTCGGACTGATCCTGCTCATTCTCGGTCTCGTGCTCCCGCAGAGCATCCTCGTCACGATCGGCATCATCCTGATCGTCGTCGGCCTGGTGCTCAACTTCGTCCCGATCGGCGGCTCGAGCCGCCGCGTCTTCTAGCGGCACACCACCACGCAGCTCGGGCCCCGGACACCGCATGGTGTCCGGGGCCCGATCGCGTGGTGGGTCAGGCGCCCTCGTTGGGGCGCCGGAACCGGTCGTTGATCCAGGTGCTGGCGGTGCCCATCCAGCCGGCCAGGTCGTGGACGAGCCGGCCGAGCGTGTCCTGCGTACGCTCGAAGGCGATCGCATAGCTCGCGGCGGCCTCCTGCGCGGCTTCGCTGACCGAGGCGTCGTCGTCGCCCTCCCGGCGCGGGTAGGTGCCCGCGAGGATCGCGGTGTAGGCACCCGAGTCGACCCAGCGCCGCAGCTCCGTTGCGCGTACGACCGCGAACGGGTGCGACTGCTGCTGCAGGAGCGACAGCTTGATGAGCGACTCGCGCACGTCGCCGCCCTCGTCGTACTCGGCTCCCTGCGCGAGGAACGAGGTGACGTCGAGCTCCTCGAGCGTGCCGCCGCTGGCGAGCTTCATGTGCGTCCGCAGCGCGGCGGTGGGGTCCTGGCTGGCGAGCAGGCCGGCGCGGTCGGCCGACAGCTCGGCCTTGCGCGACCACTCGAGCAGGCCGACGGTCACCATCCGGATGCCGAGGGCGCCGCCGGGGACGGCGTTGAGCAGTCCGCCGAGGCCGAGCAGGCGCAGCAGGAGGGTGCGGTAGACCGCGTGACCGCTGACCGCGTGGCCGAGCTCGTGGCCGATGACGAAGCGCAGCTCGTCGTCGTCGAGGTGGTGCACCATGCCCGACGACAGCATGATGATCGGGCGCTCCATCCCGACGGTCTGGGCGCTCAGGGTCGGGTCGGCCTGGACGTACATCTCGGGCAGGACCGAGACGTCGAGGCTGCGGCCGACCTCGGCGAGCAGCCGGTGCAGGCGCGCGAACTGGCGCTCGTCGACGCGCACCGCGGAGCCGAGCAGCGTCAACCGCCAGGCCCGCTCGCGGAACACCCCCGACATGGTCTTGAGCAGCACGTCGAAGCCCTTGAGCTTGCGCAGCGCGACCAGCGCGCCCTTGTCGGCGGGGTGCTCCCACGCCCGCGAGCTGATGTCCGTCAGCACGACGCGCGCACGCACCGGCTTCTTCTTGTCCCCCGTTGCCATGGAGGGATCCTGACCTACGAACGCGCGAATGTCAGGGATTCCGTGACACCGATTCGGATCAGGTGCCTGACCGCTCGCCGATCAGCTGGTCGAGGGCGCGCGCCTGGTGGGCGTACAGGTGGCTCTCCGGGTGGCACACGGTCACCAACGCCTTCCACAGGGCCCATCCGCGTGCCCGCGCCCACACGTCGTCGGGCAGTCCGACCGCGTCCCGGAACACCCCGCGCTCGGCCTCGGAGAGCACGGTCCACGCGATCACGAGGTCGCACGCGGGGTCACCCACGCCGCAGGTGCCGAAGTCGATCACGGCGGCCAGCCGCCCATCTCGGGTGAGCAGGTTCCCGGGGGCGACGTCTCCGTGGAACCACACCGGCGCCGCCGTCCACGCCGTGCGCACGGCCTCGTCCCAGATGGCCCAGCAGGCCGCGACGTCCACCCTGTCTGCGAGCTGCGTCAGCGCCTCCTGCACCCCGTCGCCGTACGCACTGGGGTGCGCGCCGCGGTGGAACGAGTGGGCACCGGCCAGCGGCCCGTCGCCGGGCGGCACCGACCTCAGCTCGCGCAGGAACTGGCCCAGGTCCCGGGCCAGCGCGACCCGGTCGAGAGCGGGGTCGCGGTCCGCCGTGGTCCCGGCGATCCAGCGCCGCACCGACCACGGGAACGGGTACGCCGCCCCGGGCGCACTGGTCGCGATCGGCACCGGCACCTCGGCGGTCACGTGGGCCGCCACCAGCGGCAGGCAGCGGTCCTCCTTCGCGATGCCGGCGACGTACCCCTCACCGCTGGGGAGCCGCACCGCGAGGTCGTCGCCGAGGCGGAACGTGCGGTTGTCGTTGCCCTGGTCCGGCACCGGTGACACCGGGAGCTCCGACCACTGCGGGAACTGCTCGGCGACCAGGCTTCGGACGGTCTCGGTGCTGATCTCCACGGGCGCGAGTCTCCCCCACGCACCACCCGTCGTCATCCGGGTTTCCGCGCCGGCCGCCCGTGGGTCCCGGCTCGGCGTACGTAGGGTGTGGAGGTGGCCGACAACGTGCTGTGGATCATCACGGACGACCAGATGCGCTCGACGCTGAGGTCGATGGATCGCACCTGGCGGCGGCTGGTGCGCAAGGGAGTGCACTTCCGGCAGGGGTACAGCGCGATGCCGTTGTGCGGGCCGGCGCGCGCCTCGATCCTCACGAGTCGCTATCCCCACAACCACGGCTGCGCCACCAACATGACCCATCAGCCGTTCGTGGCCCAGGGGCACGACCAGGACACGGCGGCGACCCGGATGAAGGAGGCCGGCTACGACACCGGCTACTTCGGCAAGTACATGAACGGGGTCGCCCAGCAGCCGGCGTACGTCGCTCCCGGCTGGGACCGCTGGGTGACCCTGCTCGACGGGATGATCGACCACCCCCGGGTGAACGTCGACGGCACGGTCCGGAAGGTCGACTCCCAGCGGGAGTTCGACCGGTTCGCCGCCCGGCGGCTCCGCCGCTTCATCCGTCGCCACCACGACACCGGTCCGTGGTTCGCGGTGTACTCGCCGACAGCGCCCCACGGCCCGTCCACACCGAGCCCCGAGCACGCCGATGACTTCGACGACGTGCCGTGGGACCCGCCGGCGTTCAACGAGCCCGACATGAGCGACAAGCCCACGTGGCTGCGAGACCTCCCGCCGCAGGACCGTCGGAAGATGCAGAAGCTCTACGAGGGCAAGCTGGAGGAGCTGCAAGACGTCGACGACCAGATCGGTCAGGTGCTGGACGTCCTGCGGGAGACCGGCCAGCTCAAGCGGACGTGGATCTTCTTCGTCTCCGACAACGGCTACCTGCTGGGCGAGCACCGACTGCTCCACAAGTCTCAGCCCTACGAGGAGGCGGCGGGCATCCCGTTCGTCGTACGCGGACCGGGGGTCGAGCCGCGCACCACCGATGCGCTGGTCTCGCAGGTCGACCTGATGCCCACCACCCTCGACATCGCCGGCCTCGACCCGGACACCGGGCGCGAGCTCGATGGCCGCTCCATGCTCGAGCCGCTCAGGTCCGGCGACTGGTCCGCCTGGCGGCGCCGCCTGATCATCGAGAACACGAACCTCGACTGGGCGCTGCTCCGGGAGGGCTCCCATGCGTACGTCGAGCACCACGGCACCGACGAGTGGGAGCTCTACGACCTCGAGCGCGACCCCCACCAGCTCGCGAGCCTGCGCGATGCCGACGTGTCCGAATGGAGCCGGAAGGCCGGACAACTCACGGGCTCGCAGGGGGTCGCCATGCGGGGGCTCGAGCAGTAGCCACACCCGCCCTCGCCCAGGGGTCGGAGAGGCCACAAATAGGTGGCCCACTCAGCGTCCACAGGCCTTCCGGGTGTGGGTGGGCATCGGTAGACTCGAACGCATGTTCGATGACCTGTCAGACCTCGACACAACCGGCCTCCTGGCCCGGTCGTCCGAGACCGTGCAGGCGCGTCGACTCGCAGAAGTCGACGACCTCGAGGTGCTCGCCCAATGGGCGGCCGTCCACACCAACGACCCGACCCAAGGTCCCGACGGCCACATCGCCCGCCGCGTAGGCAACGTGCTGGTCCAGGTCGGCGGCGACGGCACCCCCGGCGTGCAGGACTTCTGCCTCGGCGAGATCGCCCTGGCCCGCGGCACCGGAGTGATGGCCTCTCGCCACGCACTCGCCGACGTCCTCGACCTGCAGCACCGACTGCCCCTGACCTGGGCCGTGACCCGCCGCGGCGAGTGCGAGGCGTGGGTGGCCCGGCGCGTCGCCAGACTCTCCCGCCACCTGCCGGTCGACAACGTCTCCCTGGTGGACTCCGCGGTCTCCCGGATGATCGCCACCGAAGCAACTGGACGGGTCCTCACGGTCGCCGAGGCCAAGGTCATCGAAGCCGACCCCGAACTGCACGACGAGCGGTGCGAGGCCGAGCGCCAGCGCCGCTACCTCGGCCTCGGCCGCACCGATGAGTACGGACTACGCACCCTCATCGCCCGACTCGAAGCCGGCGACGCGGTCGCCGTCGACGCCACCATCCACCGCGTCGGGGAGATCATCGCGCCCCGCCACCCCGACGCCAGCCCCGACGAGCTCCGCGCCCTCGCGTTCGGCTGGCTCGCCCGTCCCGCCGAGCTCCTTGCCCTCCTCGTGGAACACCTCACCCCCGAGGCCGAGCCCGAGCCGGACCCGGACCTGGACCTCGACCTCGGCGAGCCGGACCTCGACGAGCCGGACCCCGAACCCGGTCCGTCGCGAGCCCTCGCGTTCCCCGCCGACCTCCTCGACGCGCTCCGCGAGATCGACCTCACCCCGCTCGCACCGAAGGTCGTCCTGCACGTCCACCTCCACGAAGCCGCACTCGGCAACACCGGCGGCGTCGCCCGGGTCGAAGGGTTCGGCCCCGTCACGCTCTCCCGCCTCGCCGACCTCCTCCGCGGCTGCGTCGTCAAGGTCCAGCCCGTCAAGGACCTCTCCGATCGGGTCCGCTACACCGCCTACGAACACCCCGAGTCACTGCGCGACCAGGTCCACCTCGTCACCGGCGGCGACTACTGGCCCTGGGCCACCTCGACCAGCCGCACCGTCGACCTCGACCACCCCACCCCCTACGACCACGGCGACGAGGGCCGAGAACCCCCGCCGGACCAGACCGGCTCCCACAACTCCGGCCCCCTCGGCCGACGACACCACCGCTGGAAGACCCACGCCGGCTACCGATCGCGCCAGTGCGGCGAAGGCCGCTACGTCTGGCTCACCCCCCACGGCCTCGGGTTCCTCGTCGACCACACCGGCACCCACCGCATCCACCCCGAGAAAGCCCGGATCATCCTCGACGCACCCCTCGGAGTGGACATCTACCCGGCATAGATCGGGGGCGCTGCAGGCAATGGCGGCGGTAGGTGCTGATGGTCATTGGGCGGTGAGGTCACGCAGGTCGCCCCACCCTCTGCGGTTGGCGTAAGGGACCAGCACGAGCGCAAGCACGACGAAGGGAAGGGCCAGGTTCCATTCGCTGAGCGCGGACGCTTGCCACGTTGCTCCGTCCACGAGACCGCCGACCCTGGCCACGTCGTTCGACATGCCGTGCATGACGACGGCCAGCAGGGTGGCTTGTCCGGCTCGGGCCCAGAAGAACGTCATCACCACGGAGATGGCGACGATCTTGACGGTGAAGGCGCCGAGGTACGCCACGGCTCCCCAGAGTCCGTAGTCGAGGAAGGCGTCGAACTTCACCGGGAAGTGCCATGACGCCCAGGCGAGACCCACGATGACAGAGGCGGCCAGTGGCCCTCGGGTCCGGAGCAGCACCGGGAGCGCGAACCCGCGCCACCCGTTCTCCTCCAGCAGGGCCCCGGCATCAAGAAACATCGCCACCGGGAGCAACGCCAGCATGCTCCAGGAGAAGTGCCAGACGAAGTCCTGCGGCACGAGTGCCCGGTGCAGCAACCCGCTGGCCAGGTTGCAGGCAGAGAACACAACGACAACGACCAGCCAGATCCTGAGTCCCTGGCGTGCGCCGACCTCCTTCGACCACGGACGGAACCGTCTGCCTACCCCACGCACGAGGGCACGTCCGCCCCGGATGCGCGCGACGACCAGCACCGCAAGGTCCGGCGCTGCGACCTGAGCAAGCGCCAGCGTGACGCCGAGAAGTGCGGCGGGGTAGACCACGATGACCCGTCCGGCTGTGAGCAGGTCAGAGCCGAAGTCGAGTCCTGCCCTCGACAGCCCGTCGTCGATCGCAGTCTCCGCGCCGCTGACGAGGAAAGCCACCCCCAACGCGACTTCCAGCGCTACAGCTATGAGCCAGAAGGTGAGGACCAGGCGGCGCGGAAGGACGACCTCCTCGACGCCGGGCGTCTCCCTTCTTGAGTCTTCGATTCCCACAGGGGGAGGTTCTCAGTCCGACGAGCCCGCTCCCATCCGGCAAGACCCTGACGCACCCCGGACCATCAACCGCTCGTCGGAGCCATCGGTGGACCCGCGGGTGGCGGCCAGTTCTGGCCTCGACGTCGTGTGCCACGTCCATCGGTTGGCTGGCGGAGGCCGAGGCTGCCGCGGGGCAGCGATCCTTCGGGACTATGCCGTGACTGCCACCGCGGCGAGGCCGGCGGCAAGGGCCGCGAGGCCGGCGGCGCGCACCTTGCTAGCGGGGATGTCGGCCTCGGTCCCGAAGCGGTCGTGCAGTCGTCGCAGGTGCCGGGTGACCGGCCCGCCGCGTAAGCCGATGGCAAGGAGGACGAGGCAGGGCAGGCAGTAGATGACGGCGTAGGCAGCCAGGAGGGCGAGAGCGACCGGGGCGCCGACGTCGGCGCTCACCAGGCGCTCGATCGCGATGAAGTAAGGGAACGCGTTGGGCAGGTCGGCACCTGTCATCAGCACCCCGAGGCCGGCTGCGGTGCCGGGGTTGAACCAGGACGGGAGGACGAGCTCACGGCGTCTCCGGGGTCCTAGCGCCTGGATCGCCGACACCAGAACGACCGCGGCGGCGAACCCGAACGCGCCCCGTCGTACCCACACGAGGCCGTTCGCGACGCCGTCGGTCGCCGCGTCGGCGCCGAGGTAGACCATCACGCCCACACTCAGGACCGTCAGGAAGGCGCCGGCGACGAACCCCAGGGTGTCGGCGACGGGGTTCCTCCTCGACCCCAGCAGGATGAGCGTCACCGCGACGAGCGTGGCCGGGTTGAGTGAGTCCAAGGCCGCCAGCCCGCCGAGACCGGCCACCAGTGGCCACGTCACTTGCTCGATCCCTTGTCGTCGTCACGCCCGACCAGGTGGGCGACGAGGTCCTCGATCCGCTGTGCTGACGGCGCTTCGCCGAAGAGCGACTCGACAAAGAGCCCGTCGCCGACGAGCCTGATGACCTCGGCACGCAGCGGGTTGCCGAGCTCCGCAGCGATGAGTCCCTCCCACCGCTCGATGGCGGCGTCGATGTCACTGGGGAGCGAGTCACGCGTGCGCAACGACGCCAGCACCAGCAGGGCCACAGCCCGGTCCTCGGTCGTCGGCAGGGAGAGGCGGAGGTACGTCGCCGCAGCATCGCCACGCCGGGCAGCGGCGGTCATCGCCTCGTCCACCCGGGCGACAGCCCGGGCAGCCAACGCTGCCTCCAGTGCTCCCCGGTCCGGGAAGTAGTGCAGGACCGCCTGCTTGGTCCGGCCCAGCGTCCCGGCGATCGCCTGGATGCTGGGCGGTTGGCCCTCACTGATGATCAGGTCCTGCATGGCGTCGAGGACGTCGTCGGCATTCATACCTACAGCCTACCTTCCGGTAGGTAGGTGTGTGCGGCGGGAGCCCCAACCTCGTCGCGGCATGACGGGGTGCGTTCCTGCCACGTCGCGGGCCTGCAAGGATCGGACCATGAGCCATCCTGGTGGCAACGAGGGCGTGGTCACGCTCTCCGACGGCAGGGTCCTGCTTCGGCCCTGGTCGAGAGACGACGCGCCATTCATGGCGGCGGCGAGTGCCGACCCAGCGATACAGCGCTACAACGTCCTCACGACCGCCAGGGACGTCCTGCTCCACCACCGTCAGTCTTCGAGGCCGAGGCCGCGATCGACCAGTTCGTGCTGGGTTGGCAAGCGTTTGCTGCAAGTGGCAATCCTCGTGGGACCGCGTTCGCGATCACCGACGCGGCGTCCGGCGATCTCGTCGGCTGCTGCGGCGTTGACGATTGGACCGACGAGGATGTGGTGAAGTTCGGATACTGGATCGCGGACGGGGCGAGGGGGCGCGGCTACGCCACGCGAGCGGTGATCCTGATGACGCGGTGGCTGTTCGACCTGGGAGCGGCGCGTGCCTTCCTGACGATCGTCGCCGACAACGAGGGCTCAGTCGTGGTGGCCCGTCGAGCCGGGTTCACTCATGAGGGCACGATGCGTGCTCACAGTGTCTGGCAGGGCGAGCGTCATGACGTGCTGCTCTACGCTGCTCTACGCTGCGCTACCGCTCGAGTGGTCAGGCTGAGCCAACCACTCATCCGTGGATCCAGTCGCGCGCACCGCGACATGTCAGGACCGACGAGGACCCGCGTGACCAGCGAGACACCGCCAGCACCCGAGGGGAGAGCGGACGTCCGCTCCTCAGCCTTCCCGTACCGGGATCCGCACCCCACGCTCGTCGGCCACCTCGATCGCGCGGTCGTAGCCTGCGTCGACGTGGCGGATGACGCCCATGCCGGGGTCGTTGGTGAGCACCCGCTCGATCTTCTCGGCTGCCAGCGAGGTGCCGTCGGCGACGGTGACCTGGCCGGCGTGGAGCGAGCGGCCGATGCCGACGCCGCCGCCGTGGTGGAACGACACCCACGTCGCACCCGACGCGGTGTTGACCAGCGCGTTGAGGATCGCCCAGTCAGCGATGGCGTCGGACCCGTCGAGCATCGCCTCGGTCTCGCGGTACGGCGAGGCCACCGAACCACAGTCGAGGTGGTCGCGGCCGATGACGACCGGCGCCTTGAGCTCGCCGCTCGCCACCATCTCGTTGAACTTCGCGCCCGCCTTCGCTCGGTCGCCGTACCCGAGCCAGCAGATCCGCGCCGGCAGTCCCTGGAACTGCACGCGCTCGCGAGCCATGTCGAGCCAGGCGTGCAGGCGCGCGTACTCCGGCTTCTCGTCGACCGGGAACAGCTCCTTGATCGCGCGGTCGGTGGCGTAGATGTCCTCGGGGTCACCCGACAGTGCGGCCCAGCGGAACGGGCCCTTGCCCTCGCAGAAGAGGGGCCGGATGTACGCCGGCACGAACCCGGGGAACTCGAAAGCCCGGTCGTAGCCGCCCTTGCGGGCCTCGTCGCGGATCGAGTTGCCGTAGTCGAAGACCTCGGCGCCGGCGTCCTGGAACTCCACCATCGCGCGCACGTGGCGGGCCATGGACTCCTGGCTCCGCTTGGTGAACCCGCGGGGATCTTGCGTGCGCTCGCGCTCCCAGTCGACGTACGCCGTCCCGGCCGGGAGGTAGAACAGCGGGTCGTGCGCGGAGGTCTGGTCGGTGACGATGTCGACGAGGGGACCGTCCGCGGAGTCGTCGCCGGCCCGGTCGAGGTGGCGCTCCAGCAGCTCGGGCAGCACGTCGGCCGCATTGCCGAGGACGCCGATGGACAGGCCCCGGCGCTCGTCGCGCGCCTCGAGGGCCAGCTCGATCGCGTGGTCGAGGTCGCGCGCCTGGACGTCGAGGTAGCGGGTCTCGAGGCGGCGGTCGATGCGGTGCTGGTCGCACTCGATGCAGATCGCGACGCCGTCGTTCATCGTGACGGCCAGCGGCTGCGCGCCACCCATGCCGCCGAGCCCGGCGGTGACGGTGATCGTCCCGGCGAGGGTGCCGCCGCAGTGCTCATACCGGCCAGAGGCCGCGAGCTTGTCGGCGATCGCGGCGAACGTCTCGAACGTGCCCTGCAGGATGCCCTGCGTGCCGATGTAGATCCACGAGCCGGCCGTCATCTGGCCGTACATCGTCAGCCCGAGGTCCTCGAGCCGGCGGAACTCCTCCCAGTTGGCCCAGTCGCCGACGAGGTTGGAGTTGGCGATCAGCACCCGCGGCGCCCACGCGTGCGTGCGCATGATCCCGACCGGCTTGCCCGACTGCACCAGCAGCGTCTCGTCATCCTCGAGGTCGCGCAGCGAGCGGACGATGGCGTCGTACGCCTCCCAGTTGCGCGCCGCCTTGCCGGTGCCGCCGTAGACCACGAGGTCCTCGGGGCGCTCGGCGTTGTCGGGGTCGAGGTTGTTCATCAGCATCCGCAGCGGCGCCTCGGTCTGCCACGACTTCGCGGTCAGCTCGGTGCCGTGCGCGGCGTGGATGGGCAGGCGGGGGTTGGTGGCGTTCACTGCAGTTCTCCGATCACGGACTCGGCGGCGGCGAGGACCGCGCCGGACTGGACGAGGCCGACGGCGGCCTCGATCTCGGGCGAGAGGTGGCGGTCGGGGCCTGGCCCCTGGATGCCGGAGCCGCGCAGCAGCGCGACGACCGCGGCGGTGGCGGGCGACGGCGTGAGAGGGGCGCGCAGGTCGAGCGCGCGAGCGGCGGTCAGCACCTCGATGGCGACGACCCGCGACAACCCGTCGACGGACGTACGCAGCTTGCGGGCGGCGTTCCACCCCATCGAGACGTGGTCCTCCTGCATCGCGCTGGACGGGATCGAGTCGACCGACGCCGGCACGGCGAGGCGCTTCATCTCGGAGACGATCGCGGCCTGGGTGTACTGCGCGATCATGTGGCCGCTGTCGACGCCGGGGTCGTCGGCGAGGAACGGCGGAAGCCCGTGGCTGCGGGCCTTGTCGAGGAACCGGTCCGTACGCCGCTCGCTCATCGACGCGACATCGGCGGCGACGATCGCCAGGAAGTCGAGGACGTAGGCCACCGGAGCACCGTGGAAGTTGCCGTTGGACTCGACCGTGTCACCGATGACGACCGGGTTGTCGATGGCGCTCGCCAGCTCGCGTCCAGCAACCAGGGCCGCATGCTCGACGGTGTCGCGCGCGGCGCCGTGCACCTGCGGCGAGCACCGCAGCGAGTACGCGTCCTGCACCCGGTTGCAGTCCCCCGTCTGGTGCGAGGCGACGATGGCGGAGTCCGCCATCAGGGCCGTGAGGTTCGCCGCCGACAGTCCCTGCCCGGGATGCGGCCGGATGGCCTGCAGCGCCGGGGCGAAGACCCGGTCGGTGCCGAGCTGGCCCTCGACGCTCATCGCGGCCGCGATGTCGGCGGTGCGCAGCAGCATCCGCAGGTCGGCGATCGCCATGACCAGCATGCCGAGCATCCCGTCGGTGCCGTTGATGAGGGCGAGCCCCTCCTTGGCGACCAGCTCGACGGGCACGAGCCTGGCAGCGGCGAGCGCCTCCGCCGCAGGCATCAGCTCGCCCGAGGCGTCGCGGACGTCGCCCTCGCCCATCAGCGCGAGCGCGCAGTGCGACAGCGGCGCGAGGTCACCGGAGCACCCGAGGGAGCCGTACTCCCGCACGACCGGCGTGATGCCGTGGGACAGCAGGCCGGCCAGGAGCTGCGCGGTCTCCCGACGTACGCCGGTGTGTCCCGTCGCCAGCGTCGACAACCGCAGCAGCATGAGGGCGCGCACCACCTCGCGCTCGACCTCGCGGCCGGAGCCGGCCGCGTGCGAGCGGACGAGCGAGCGCTGGAGCTGGGCGCGCATCTCGGCGGGGATGTGCCGGGTGGCGAGCGCGCCGAACCCGGTGCTCACGCCGTACGTCGGCGTCTCGGCCGCCGCGAGCGTCTCGATGACGCCGCGGGCGTGGTCGATCGCCTCGAGTGCCTCGTCGGTCAGGTCGACCGCGGCCCCGTCGCGGGCAACGCGGACGAGGTCGTCGAAGGAGACGGGGCCGACGCCCACCTCGATGGCTCCCCTGACGGTGCCGATGCTCTGCATGTCGCTCATCAAACCCCGGTGGATCGGCCCCCACCAGAGGTCTCAGCCCGTCCAGGGTCTCGCATACGAGACCGTGCCACCCACCCGAACGGGGGACACCAACCGTCGGCACGTGTGGCACGGTGAAGGCGGAGCGACCCGTCGCGGTCGCAGGGAGAGAGATCCGCATGAGCACCACCGCTTGGATCATCATCATCGTCGTCGTCCTGGTCGCGGCAGCCGTCGCCGCGTGGCTCGTCACGAAGCAGCGCGAGAACAAGCAGCACGAGCACGCCGAGCAGATCCGGCAGGAGGCGCACGAGCACGCGGCCGCCGTCCCCCAGGCGCACGACCACGCCCAGGAGGCCGAGGCCAAGGCGGAGGTCGCCCGCCTCGAGGCGGAGCGCGCAGCGCGCGAGGCTCGCGAGGCACAGGTCGCCGCGACCCAGCAGGAGGCCGTGCACGAGGACCACCTGCGGACCGCCGACGAGGTGGACCCGCGCGTCGACACCAGCGCCGACGGGACGACGGGCGACACGCACCGCCCCTGAGACCGCCCACTACCTCTGGACACAGGGGCCAGTGCTGGAAGACTGGCCCCTCCCTGTCCACTCGAAAGAGGAATCTCGTGACCCCGTTCATCCTCATCGCAGTCATCCTCCTGGTCGTGATCGGCGGTGCTGCGTACGTCATCCGCCAGCGGAACCGCGAGGCCAACATCGCCCGCGCCGACCAGTTGCGGACCCAGGCCGCCACCCAGGCGCAGAGCACCCTGCCCCCGACCCAGGACCGGGCCGCCGAGGCGGAGGCGAAGGCCGAGGAGGCACGCGCAGCGGCGGAGCGCGCCGAGGCAGAGGCCGAGGAGGCGCGCGTCGCCGCCGCACAGGCCGAGGCCCAGCACGAGGGCCAGGTCCGCGCGGCCGACCGCCTCGACCCGCGGGTCGACGACAGGTCGGACGACTACGCGGCGCAGGTCGGCGGGACCGTCGACCAGCAGCCCACCCCGCCCGCCGAGGCCAACCCCGCCCCGCAGCCGGAGCCGCAGCCGGAGACCCCGGCCACACTCCCACAGCGCACGCGCGGCGCCCAGGAGATGCCGGGAAAGCCGATCGAGACCGACGGCAGCGGCGGCTGGTTCACCCGCAAGGACTCCTGACCGGCCCGGACGTGCCACGATCTGCCTCGTGAGCCAGGTCCCAGCCGCCACCCGTGCCCTGAGGGTCCTGCGGTTCCTGGCCACGCAGGCGGACCCGGTGCCCCTCGACCGCGTGATGCGGGCCTGCGACCTGCCGCGCAGCACGGCGTACCACCTGCTCAACACGATGATCGACGAGGGCTTCGTCGTGCACCTGCCCGACGAGCACCGCTACGGCCTCGGCGTCGCGGCCTTCGAGGTCGGCAGCGGCTTCACCCGCCAGGAGCCGCTCGCCCGGCTGGCGCGCCGGCCGCTGGCCGAGCTCGTCGACCGCACCAGGCACGGCGCCCACCTCGCGGTCCTGCACGGGCGCGACGTGCTCTACGTCATCGAGGAGCGCGCGCCCGGACGGCCGCCGCTCGTCACCGACGTCGGCGTACGCCTGCCGGCACACCTCACCGCGTCGGGCCGG
This sequence comes from Nocardioides zhouii, assembly GCF_004137345.1. Lineage (GTDB taxonomy): Bacteria > Actinomycetota > Actinomycetes > Propionibacteriales > Nocardioidaceae > Nocardioides > Nocardioides zhouii. The sequence goes on along the minus strand of NZ_SDWV01000015.1, from coordinate 66,399 downwards.
ACCATCCTGGCGGCCCTGCCGGCCAGCCAGGTGCGGGCCCTCTACCCCGACCGAAGCGCGTTCGTCGACCGGCACGGCAAGGGACCCGCCTCGCTGAGCGCCCTCCGCACGCTCCTCAGCGAGACCCGGCAGCGCGGCCACGCGACGGAGGACGGCGAGGTGACGCCGGGCCTGCAGAGCGTCGCCGCGGCAGTGCTCGACCACAACGGCCACCCGGTGGCGGGCGTGGCCGTGACGTTCCCGAGCGACGACGTCGCCGACGTGCCGGCGATCGCGGCCGCCGTGACGGCGACGGCCGTACGCCTGACCCGACGGGTCAGCGGCGCGGCAGCAGCTTCGCGTTGACGATGATGCGGGTGCGGTAGACGCCGGTGCGGTTGTTGCGGTCGCCACAGGTGATCAGCACCAGCCGCGGCCTGCCCTCGTCGGAGAACAGCGCCGCCACCGCGCGCCGCGACAGGTCCCTCACCCGGCGCACCCGCGTCACCTCGAAGCGGCTCGTGCCGACGTGCACGCGATCGCCGGGCTCGAGCCCGCCCAGGCGGTCGAAGACGCCGCGGCCCTTCGACCAGGTGTGACCGGCCAGCACGGCGCTGCCCGACTGGCCCGGGAGCACGCCGTCGCGCCAGCGGTAGACGTCGCGCACGCTCGTCCCGACGGCGAGCTGACCTGACCTCGTGACGCCGACGGGGAGGATCCCCGCATTGACGCCGCTCGCCGGGATCCACAACCGGCTGACCATGGCGGTGCGCGCGTGCTCGTCGCCCCCCACCGGTCGCGCTCCGGCGGGCGCGGACACCAGCACGGTGGCGATCGCCACGAGGATCACCAGGCACCTGCGCATGCCCGGAACGCTACGCCTCCGAGCGTTGCCACGTGACCTGTCATGGGCGAGGGTCGTTGAGCAGCCGACGACGCCGTCGACCGACCACGACTCTCGAGGACCGCCGTGACCACGACCCCACGCCACCTGCAGCGCACCGTGCTCTCCCTGCTGGCCGCGTGCGGCCTGCTCGTGGGCGGGGTCCTCTCGGCCGCGCCCAGCGGCAGCGGATCAGGTCCCCTTCCCTCGACGTACGACGCCGAGGCGCGGCAGCGGGCCGAGGTCGTCGCCGAGCGGCGCCCGCACACCCACCCCGGGCAGGCAGCATCGGCGGCCGCCTTCGGGGACGGCCACGGCCACGTGCACAACGACCCGACCACGAAGAACGCGATCAGCCGCAGCGGCGAGGCCGCGCAGGGGCCCGACCGCACAACGCCGGCCCAGCGCGCCGCGAGCCGCGCGCGGGTCGCCGCGCAGCGCACCCTGCGCGAACCCCGACTGGTCGGCGTCCCGCTGCGCAGCAAGCGCCGCCTCGTGCCGGAGGACGTGTACGCCATGGCAGGCGGCTGCTACCGCCTCGGCGGCCAGTCGCTGACCTTCCAGGCGACCGGCCTCGGCAGCTACCTCCTCTACGCGCCGGACCGCACGTTCCTCGCCGCGTCCGGCGCGGGCGCCACCTGGGCGGCCGCCCCCTCTCCGGAGTCGGACTGGACCGTCCGCCAGGCCGGCACCGGCCGCTTCACCTTCACGCTCGCCGACGGGCGCGCGCTGCGGCGTACGTCGGGTGGGTTCGCGACCGGCGCGGCCGAGTCGTTCGCGCTGCGTCGCACCGACGGCTGCACGGCGTTCCCCGAGGTCGAGACCAACGTCAGCGGCCGTCCCTTCGGCGGCGTCACGCCGTTCCAGGAGGTGCGCGGCTACGTCGACCCGCACGTCCACGGCCAAACCCACGAGTTCCTCGGCGGCCGGGTGATCTGCAGCCCGCCGTTCCACAAGTACGGCGCCGCCGCCGCGCTCGTCGACTGCCCCGACCACCAGGTCGCCGACGGCCGCGGCGCCGCGCTCGAGGACGTCCTCGCCGGCAGGACGCCCGGCAGCGGGCACGACCCGGTGGGCTGGCCGACCTTCTCCTACTGGCCCAACCCGCACTCGCTGACGCACCAGCAGGTCTACTACAAGTGGCTCGAGCGATCGTGGCGCGCCGGGCTGCGGATCCACACCAGCCTGCTCACCGAGAACCACATCCTCTGCACGATCTACCCGCTCAAGAAGAACTCGTGCGACGACCGCGACGCCGTACGCCTGCAGGCCACGGACATGCGCGCGATGCAGGACTACATCGACGCGCAGTACGGCGGCCCGGGCCGCGGGTGGTACCGGATCGTCACCGATCCGTTCGAGGCCCGCCGGGTCATCAACCAGGGCAAGCTCGCGGTGGTCATGGGCATGGAGACGTCGGTGCCGCTGGGCTGCAACGTCCAGCTGGGACGGCCCACCTGCACCGAGGAGCAGATGCTGGCCGAGCTCGCCGAGATGAAGAAGCTCGGCGTCAGCCAGATGGAGCTGACCAACAAGTTCGACAACGCGTTCACCGGTGTGGCCGGCGACGCCGGGACGATCGGGCCGCTGACCAACAGCGCCAACTTCCTCAGCACCGGCTCGTTCCTCCGCATGCAGACCTGCCCGACGACGTACGCCCCCGGCACCGAGGACCGGCTCCAGTCGCCCAACCTCGGCGACCTCGGCAGCCCACCGCAGGGCACGCCTCCCCTGGAAGCGGCACAGCAGGACGCGATCTTCGGCGCCATCTGGAAGCTCTTCGGCGACCTGGGCGTGCAGCCTGCACCGATCTACCCGAGGGGTCCGCACTGCAACCAGCTCGGCCTCAGCCCGCTCGGCAAGCGGCTCATCTCGGCGATGATCGACAGCCGGATCCTCTTCGACCCCGACCACATGAGCGTCGCCGGCCGCAACGCAGCGCTTGACTACCTCGAGGAGCAGCAGGCAGCCGGACGCCCGGTCGGCGTCGTGTCGTCGCACTCGTGGTCGACCCCGGACGCCTACCCGCGCATCTACCGGCTTGGCGGCTTCGTCGCGCCGTACGCCGGCGACTCGACGGGCTTCGTCGAGAAGTGGCGCCAGCACCTCGGCTGGACCGACGAGCGCTTCTACTTCGGCTTCGGCTTCGGCTCGGACATGAACGGCTTCGGCGCGCAGGGCGACCCGCGCGGGGCCGGCGCACCCGCCCCGGTGACGTACCCCTTCACCGGGCTCAACGGCGTCTCGATCAGCCAGCAGCGCAGCGGCGAGCGCGTCTTCGACATCAACACCGACGGCGTCGCCCACTACGGCTTGTACGCCGACTGGGTCGAGGACGTCGAGCACGTGGCCGGCACAGACGGTGCGGCGCTCGGCGCCGACCTGGGCCGGGGCGCGGAGGCCTACCTCCAGACGTGGGAGCGCTCGTGGGGCGTGGCGCCCGACTCGTGCCGCAACCCGGATCAGCGCCGGTCGGTGCGCGCCTTCACCCGCGCCGCCGGCACGGGCTTGAGGGTCCGCGCCCTGATGCAGCGCGTCGGCCAGCCGTGGCAGCGGCTGGGACGCGAGTTCACCTACTGCGCGAGGAAGCCGGGCAAGCAGCGGGTGCTGATGACCGTCGAGCTGTCGCGGGCCGGCAAGGTGACCGGGGTGCGGTCAGGAGTGGGTCGCTCGTGACCGGGTGGGCATCGGGTCCGACCGGACGCCCTCGCGGTCGGTGAGCTCGGCGGCCGGCACGGTCGCCTGGAAGATCCCCGGCTCGGCCTCGGTGGCACCGAGCTCCTCGGCCTCGGCGAGGGAGCCGGGGGTGACCAGCACCAGCGCCTCCTCGCCCGCCTGCTGCAGGACGCGTACGCGGTGCTCGCGCCAGCGCGCGAGCAGCGCGATGTCGAAGACCTCGCACTCGGAGACCGGGAGGACGCGCGCGTGGACCATCGGCCGGACCTGCTCGAAGCCCTCGGGGGCCCGCTGGTCACCGACCCACACGAGCTCGACGGACTGCTGGTCGGAGGTGTACGAGCACGGCAGGTCGAGGACACCGTGCTTGGCGCGCGGACCGATCAGGTGCAGCGGCGGGAAGTAGCCCTTGGCGCCCTGCCACCCGCGGGCGGCGCCCTGGTAACGGGAGAACTCCCGCTCGGTGCCGTCGAGGTCGACCCGGATGTAGCGCGCGCTCACCGGCATCCGCGTCAGGGTCAGGGTCCAGACCGCTGCAGCGTTGCGGAGGAAGCCGGTGGGGAAGGTCGGCCACGGCACCTCGGCATGGCCGGGGGCGTTGGTGGGGACGCGGAGGTCCATGAGCGGATGGGTGGGGAAACGGATCACGTCGACGTGGTCGGGGGCCTCGCCGAACGGGCCGTCCTCACCGTCGAGTCCCAGCGCCGCGACCCGCTCGACCGGGGTGAGGCCGATGAGGTCGTCGGGACGGTAGACGGGACCGGTGAGCCAGTCGTAGCCCTCCTCGACGACGCGACGCGACGCCTCGGGGACCAGCAGCTTCTCCAGGACTGTCATGCTCCGCGCCTCCTCGGGTGGATGGAGGTCACCTTCTCATTGACGTCGGTGAGCTCGTCGACGGAGGCCGCACCGTGCCACCCGTTGTGGAAGTCGCCGGCGAGACCCTCGCGCTCGGCGAGCGCGCCGTCGTTGGTGAAGAAGCCGCACTCGTCACCGGAGACGGCGTTGATCGCGATGGTGCCCCCGCGCCAGGTGGCGGTGGTGGCGACCGACACGAAGTCGTCGAGCTCATCCATCTCGTGGCGGGTGCCGGCGACCCGTACGAAGTCACGGGCGTGCGAGTCGACCCGCACCTCCTGGCCGTCGATGACGGCGTACATGCCTGGTGGTCGGATCATTCGACGGGCATCCACATCTTCTTGCCCATGTAGTCAGTGAGCACGGCGACGAGCTCCTGACCCCCTGAGCTGTCCATCCGCCAGATCTGCGAGCCCTCCGGCATCGTGGTCGGCGTGTCCGTTCGGAACTCCGGGATGCCACCGGAGGTGTAGCCGTTGCCGGTGAACGGGTTCTCCGGGTCGACCGCGTTCGCGTCGAAGGTGCCGTCGCCGTCGAACTTCGAGTGCCGGGGCACGACGAGCTCGCTGGGGTCGGCCTGGTCGTAGCGGAGCACGTGGATGTCGGAGCCGGTCGGGTTGAACTGGGTCGACCCGTCGTCGAGCTTGTAGTCGAGGCCGAGCTTGTCGTGCATCTCCCGCGGGGTGTGCAGCTGGTCGACGTCCTCGGCGCGCGAGGTGAACCCGAAGGTCTGGTCGCTCTGGAAGTAGGGGTTGGTGTCGGACGACCCGCGGAGGTAGTCGTCGACCGTGCCCTCGGGGATCACCCGCTGCATCGGGGTGCCGGGCTCGACGCGGATCGCGTCGCGCGCCTCCGTCAGGCGCTCGATCTCACTCGGCGAGAGGTCGCCGATCGGCTTGTTGACCAGGTCGCGGAGGTCGTCCGGGAGGTCGTCGAGCCGGCGCAGCCCGGTGAGCTCGTCGAGCCGGTCGAGCTTGCCGAGGTCGGCGAGGTTGTCGAGGCGGTTGAGGTCGCCCAACGCGTCGATCGCGTCGAGGCCGCCCTTGGCGCCGCGGGTCGCGAGCGCGCCGGTGCCGGCCGTGGCGATGGCGATGACCGCGTCGGGGACGAGGTGCCCGAGGGCGCGGGCCGGGTCGTCGGCCCAGGTGTCCCAGTCGAGCAGGCTCTTGCCGAGCTCCTTGCCGAAGCCGATCGGGTCGGTCGTGAGGCCGGTGTAGATCCCCTTGGCCATCTCCCAGGCGTTCTCGGCGGACAGCTCGTACTTCTTCATCAGCTCCTCGGGCGTGAGGTCGCCCGTCGCGAGCTTGTAGGCGTCCATCACGAGGTTGACCGGGCTGAACGGCACCATCGTGAGCAGGTCCCACACGGCCTCGCCGGCGCCCTCGAGGATGCCGCCGACGAACTTCAGTCCCGACTCGAGCCAGTTGGGCTCCTCGGGCGCATCGGCGCAGCCCGCCTTCACCTGCCCGGCGCAGACGTGCGCGGCGTTGTCGAGGTCGGCCCGGGCCGAGGCGAGCTCCTGCAGCGCCTCCTGCTGGATCGGGTCGCCCCAGTCGACGAACGGCTCGGCCTGGTCGGTGCCACCGGTGCTCCAGTAGGACCGCATCCGGCCCATGTACGAGTCGTACTGGGTGCGGGCGCTCTGCGACTCCTGCTGACCGCGCTCGTACTCCTTGCGCGCCGCTTCGGCCCGCCGCTGTGCGTCCTCGAGCTCGCCGGCGTACGTCGTCAGGCCGGCGGCGGCCTTCTTGAAGCCGTTGCCGGACTTGATCCAGCGGTCGGGCTCGAGGTCGTGGGCCTCGCGGAACTCGTCGGCCGCGCGGCCGGTCCACCCCGAGACGTCGATCTTCGACAGCGCGTCGCCGGTGTCGAAGAAGAGCTGGCCCTTCTGCTCCATGGTGAGGGCCTTGGACCGGACGTTGCCCGGGTTGCCCTCGATCTCGAAGTCCGGCACCTCACATCACCTTGACCGCGGCGATCGTGCCCTTGAGGGCGGAGAGGGCGTCGTAGCCGGCCTTGTCGGTCTCGAAGTAGTTCATGGCGATCTTGCCGAGCCGACCGGCCATCTCCTCGACGTCCTGGCACAGGTTGTTGACGCCTTCCTCCCACCGGCCCTTGAACTCGTCGAGCGCGTCCCACACGACGTCGCTGCCGACGTCGCCCTTGGAGGGGACCAGGTCCTCGACGTCCTTGTCCTTGAACAGCTTCAGGGTGTCGTTGAGCCCCTGGGCGGCCTTGCCCATGCTCTCGAGGTCCACTTCATAGTCGTACGACGGCATGGCTCCTCGATTCCCCGGGACGGGCTTCCTCAAACCGGATTCTCGACCCTGTCGCGTGGGTGTGAAGATCGCGGGGTGGGGTAGGAGGCCGGTGACCACCCGGGACACGAGGAGAGGGGGCGGCCCGTGGCCGTCGGACTTGTCTACGCCGAGATGCAGGCGGCCGCCCAGGCCGTCGCCGAGGCGATCGAGCCGCTGCAGACGACGCTGAGCGACCTCGGCGCCACCATCGAGAGCGAGGCCGGCTCCGGCTTCAAGGGCCAGGCCGCCGCCGGCTTCGGCGAGGCGATCACCGCCTGGTTCGACGTGGCCGTCACCATCGGCCCGATCCTCGAGGGCTACTCGCAGAACCTGATGTACGTCGCCCAGGAGCACGCGACCAACGACGTCGAGCAGGCCGTACGCGCCGGCCAGCTGGCCGACCGGCTCGGCGGAGGCCCGCGATGAGCGAGCGCGGCCTGGTCGTGCACCACGGATCCCTCTCCACGATCGAGACCGCCCTGGCCGACGCGACGACGGCGATCACCACCCAGATCGACGAGCTCCTCGAGCAGGTCGAGACGCTCACGCCCGGCTGGGACGAGACGAGCGACTCCCACGCCGCCCACCTCGAGCACCAGCAGAAGCTGCGCGACGGGGTCCAAAAGCTGACCGAGGCTCTGGACCAGGTCAAGGCCAAGCTCGCGACCTATCGCGAGGACGCCCGCGAGATCGAGGTGGAGAACGTCGCGATCGTGAACTGATCGCACCTCGCTGTCGGCTCAAGTTACCTGCGGGTAGGATTCTTCTCACGCGCGGGAGACCTGCCGTCGGTGTGCACGGCGGCCATATGCTCCGGCTCAGTACGCCCGATCCGAGGAGCAGCCCTTCATGCAGATGTTCGCGATCGTCGTCTCGTTCGCCCTGACCGTCGCCGCGCTGGCGCTCCTGGTGCCGGCCGTACGACGGATGCTGCGCGTGATCCGCAGTGGTCAGCCCGACACCAGTCGCGGCGCGAACCCGGCGGGGCGCGCCGTCACGATGCTCAAGGAGACGTTCCTCCACACGCGGATGCTCCAGTGGCACTGGGTCGGCATCATGCACTGGTTCGTCTACGCCGCGTTCCTGTTCCTCAGCACGGCCGTGCTGGCGGCGTACTTCCAGCTCTTCTCGCCGTCGTTCGCCTGGCCGCTCGTCGGGCACTGGTATCCGTTCGAGTGGTTCAGCGAGCTCATCGGCCTGCTCAGCACCGTCGGCATCGTCTTCCTGATCGTCTACCGCCAGACGCACCACCCGCGCTCCGAGGGGCGCAGGAGCCGGTTCTTCGGCTCGAACTTCTGGCAGGCCTACTTCGTCGAGGCGCTGGCGCTGCTCGAGGGCGCCGCGATCCTGTTCGTGCGGGCCGCGGAGTGGAAGCTCGACGAGGACGCCGGTCGCTCGCACTACCCGATCGCCTCGTGGATCGGTGACGCGTTCTACTCCAACGACACCGCGACGCTCGAGAACACGATCTACGCGATCGCCGCCTTCAAGATCGCGCTGGCGATGATCTGGCTGATGGTGATCGCCCGCAACATCACCATGGGCATCGCGTGGCACCGCTTCACCGCCTGGTTCAACATCTTCTTCAAGCGCGAGTCCGACGGCAGCACCGCGCTCGGCGCCATGAAGCCGCTGACGTCGGCGGGCAAGCCCGTCACGCTCGACGACCTGGACGACCTCGACGAGGACTCGGTCCTCGGCGTCGGCAAGGCCGAGGACTTCTCGTGGAAGGGCATCCTCGACTTCACGACCTGCACCGAGTGCGGCCGCTGCCAGTCGCAGTGCCCGGCCTGGAACACCGAGAAGCCGCTGTCGCCCAAGTTGCTGATCACCGCGCTGCGCGACCACACGTACGCGAAGGCCGCCGGCGACGAGGCCCACACCGACCGGCAGCTGGTCGGCGTCGGCTCCAAGGGCGAGAGCGCCGGCGCGGGCGCCGACGTCCTCGACTACTTCTACAACCCCGCGGACGGCGACTTCGTCATCGACGCCGACGTCCTCTGGAGCTGTACGTCGTGCGGCGCCTGCGTCCAGCAGTGCCCCGTCGACATCGAGCACGTCGACCACATCATGGACATGCGCCGCCACCAGCTGCTGGTGGAGTCGAACTTCCCCGCCGAGCTCAACCAGCTCTTCAAGGGCCTGGAGAACAAGGGCAACCCGTGGAACATGTCGGGCACGGCCCGGATGGACTGGGCCAAGGGCCTCGAGTTCGACGTGCCGGTCGTCGGGGAGGACCTGGAGTCCCTCGAGTCGGTGGACTGGCTCTTCTGGGTCGGCTGCGCGGGCGCGTACGAGGACCGCGCGAAGAAGACGACCCGTGCGGTCGCCGAGCTGCTCAACATCGCCGGCATCTCCTTCGGCGTGCTCGGCAACGGCGAGACCTGCACCGGTGACCCGGCCCGTCGCGCCGGCAACGAGTTCGTGTTCCAGGGCCTGGCTCAGCAGAACGTCGAGACGTTCAAGGAGTACAAGGTCAAGAAGGTCGTCTCGACCTGCGCCCACTGCTTCAACACGCTCAAGAACGAGTACAGCTCCTTCGGCATCGAGCTCGAGGTCGTGCACCACACCCAGCTCCTCAACCGCCTCGTGCGCGAGGGCAAGCTGACGCCGGTCAAGGACGGCGCGGGCGCCGCGAAGCGCTCGATCACCTACCACGACCCGTGCTACCTGGGCCGCCACAACGAGGTCTACTCCCCGCCGCGCGAGCTGCTGCAAGTGCTGCCCGGCGCCGAGGTCATCGAGATGGAGCGCAACTCCGAGCGCTCGTTCTGCTGCGGCGCCGGCGGCGCGCGGATGTGGATGGAGGAGAACCTCGGCGAGCGGATCAACGTCAACCGCACCCGCGAGGCCGTCGGCACCGGCGCCGACCAGATCGCCGTCGGCTGCCCCTTCTGCCGCGTGATGCTCTCCGACGGGCTCACCGCGCAGCAGGCCGCGGGCGAGGCACGCGAGGAGGTCGAGGTCCTCGACGTCGCGCAGATGCTGCTCGCCTCGGTCAAGGGCGAGCAGGCGACCAAGGCCGCACCGGGCTCGTCGGCTGCTGCTCCTGCCGCTGCTCCTGCCGCTGCCGACACGGACGTCGCCACTAAGGACGAGCCCGAGGCCGGTGACGTCACGGTCACCGACGACACCGTCACCGACACCGCCGATGCCGGTCCCGCCGCGAAGGCTTCCGGCGGTACGTCGCTCTTCGACACTCCTGCGCCCGAGGCTGAGCCTGCGCCCGAGCCGGAGGCCGCACCCGCTGAGCCCGCCGCTGACGAGAAGCCCGCGTCGACCGACCTGGGTGGCGGCGGATCGCTCTTCGACCTCGTCCCGAGCGAGCCGGCCCCGAGCGAGCCCGAGGCGGCGCCCGCGTCCTCCACCGAGGAGCCGACCGAGAAGGCCCCTGCCGAGCCCGCAGCCGCGGAGAAGCCCGCAGCCAACCTCAGCAGCGGCGGATCGCTCTTCGACATCGCCGCCCCCGAGCCGAGCGAGCCGGCGGCCGTACAGGCAACTGAGCCCGAGCCGGAGCCCGTAACGAGTGACGAAGCGGCGGCCCCGGCGACCACAACGTCACACGTCCCCGAGGCCAGCAGCGGTACGACCTCGACGCCGGCCACCGACGTCGACCTGAGCAGCGGCGGCTCACTCTTCGACATCGAGGCCCCGGCCACGTCGACCGCCCAGCCGGAGCCCGAGCCGGAGCCTGAGCCTGAGCCCGAGCCCGAGCCCGCAACGAGTGACGAAGCGGCGGCCCCAACGACCACAACGTCACACGTCCCCGAGGCCAGCAGCGGTACGACCTCGACTCCGGCAACCGACGTCGATCTCACGAGCGTCGGATCGCTCTTCGACATCGAGGCCCCGGCCACATCGACCGCCGAGCCGACCCCTGCCGCCGAGCCCGAGCCGGAGCCCGAGGCCGCGGTGGGGGTTGAGTCTCCCAGCGACTCAACTCCAAGCGAGCCCGAGCCCGAGCCCGAGCCCGAGCCGGCCCCGGAGCCCGCCGACGTACCTGCCGCACCCAGCGCTCCCCCGAGCGGCGCGGACCTGAGTCGCGCGGCCCTGTTCGCCGACCCCGACGACACCGCGACGGATGAGCCGGAAGACGAGCCGGCGGCCGCGGCAGAGGACCCGGAGACGATCCTCGACTCCGACGACTCCGACGACTCCGACGACTCCGACACTGCGCCCGCCGAGTCCGCCGAGGGACCGAAGGGCGAGTCGGACGACGAGGACGACGACACCGAGGAGGAGCCGGCACCCAAGCCCGCACCGACCTCCGACGCTCCCGGCCACGCACCGCGTACGGACGTCGACATCAGCGGCTCGGGTTCCCTCTTCGACCTCTGACACCCAGGTAGTCCGCAGCAAAATGCTCGCGGACCGGCGCTCGCGACCAGAATTTTGATGCGGACTACCGGACGTTTCACCCTCGTGACACCAACATGACGGCACGCTGACGCCAGTTGACATCACCATGGTGTTGACATGACGTCACTGTGATGTCAGAGTGGTGCGCATGGACATCACCCCCTACGTCGACACCCTTCGCCGCGACCTGGTCGCCGCGGCCGAGGCGGGCAGCGACGAGCTGAAGCAGGCGGCCGAGCGGCTGTCGTACGCGCTCGACCCGAGCGCCCGCCTGGCGCTGATGGAGGCCATCTCCCACGCCGCGGCCGAGATCACCGCCGAGCTGCCGGACGGCAGCGTCGACGTACGCCTGGTGGGTCGCGAGCTCGACTTCGTGGTCGAGATCGCACCGCCCGCCGAGATGCCGGCGCCGCCCCCGCCGCCGGCGCCGCCGGCACCTCCCGAGGAGGAGGACGGCGACCTGGCGCGGGTCACCCTCCGGATCCCCGAAGCCGTCAAGGCGCGGGCCGAGGAGAAGGCCGCGGCCGCCGGGCAGAGCCTCAACACCTGGCTCGTCGCGATCGTGCGCAGCGCGACCAACGAGCACTCCATCAACATCGACGTCGACCTGAGCAGCGTCCCCTTCGTGGGCTACGACCCCTTCGCCGCCAACCGCAGACAGGGGCAGGGAAACCGCCGGATGACCGGCTGGCTCTGACCCGCCCCGGCCGCCCCTGAGCGGCCACCCACCGCCTCACCGCGGACCGGCACCGGCCGGCCCGTCGGACGAACACACCCTCAACCCGACCGGAGACCCCGATGAACAACCACCTCGACCTCACCTTCGACACCCCCGAGCCGATCGAGCTCCACGTCGAGAACGGCCGCGGCACCGTCGACGTGACCGCCACCGACACCATCGAGACGACCGTCCGCATATCCGGCGAGCGCGCCGAGGAGTTCGACGTCCGCGACCTCGGCGACAGGATCGCGATCATCGCCCCCAAGGGCTCGGGCGGATTCTTCGGCAAGACTCCCCGCCACGAGATCGTCGTGGAGGTCCCGGTCGCCAGTGCGCTGGTCGCCAAGGTCGGCAGCAGCGACGTCGCCACCCACGGCCGCTTCGCCGACACCCGGATCGACAGCGGCTCCGGCGACGTCTCGCTCGACGTGGTCGACGGTGACACCGTCGTGCAGTCGGGTTCGGGCGACCTCGCGGCCGAGCACCTCGCCGGCGACGCCCGCATCAAGTCGGGCTCGGGCGACATCCGCATCCGCCGCGCCGACTCCGGCCTCGTCGTCACGTCCGGCAGTGGCGACGTACGCGTCGACGCCGCGAGCGGCGAGGTGGCCGTCAAGACCGGATCGGGCGACGCCCAGATCGGCGCGGTCACCGGCGACGTCGTCTTCACGACCGGGTCGGGCGACCTCACGGTCGCCCAGGCCTCCGCAGGCCGGGTCACCGCCAAGACCGCGAGTGGCGACGTCAGCATCGGCGTCGCGTCGGGCACCCCGGTGTGGACCGACGTCCGAACCGCCAGCGGCCGCCTGTCCTCCAGCCTCCCGAGCACCGGCGAGCCCGCCGAAGGCCAGCCCTTCCTCGAGGTCCGCGCCACCACGGCCTCGGGCGACGTCACCCTCCACCAGAGCTGATCCGAACCTCACCGAAAGGAGCACGACCATGTACGACTCGTTCACCGACATCGAGCTGATCGCCCGTCACCGCATCGCCGAGCGCGTGCGCTACTCGCCCCGCGCGCCCAAGCGCCGCTGACCCGCAACCACGCACCAGCCCCACGCCCGGACCCTCCGTCCGGGCGTCAGGCCGTTCAGGACTTCATGGCCACACCGCGGCGCCAGTAGCCCATGAAGGCGACCTGGCGGCGGTCGAAGCCCAGATCGTTGACGAGATGGCGGCGCAGGCCGGTGACCACCTTCGACTCCCCCGCGATCCAGGCGTACGTCCCGCCCGCGCAAGCCGCCTCCGGACCTGGGGCACCGGGGACCTCCTCGCCCGAGGAGGAGTAGTACGGCGTCTCCCACAGGTCGGGGTCGACGTCGTCGGGCGCCACCTCGACCTCAGCACCGGGGATGCCGAGGTGCGCGACCACGGCGTCGCGCAGGCCCACGCCGAGCGGGTCGCCCTCGCGGGCGATCCACACGACCGCGACCCCGGCCGGACCGCGTACGTCCAGCACGTCGGCCGCGAGCGGCACCTCGAGGAACGCCCTCCCGCGGGCGTCGGCCGGCAGCTGCTCGAGCACCGTGCAGATCGCCGGGACGGCCGTCTCGTCGCCCACGAGCAGCAGGTCCGCACCGGGCGCAGGCGTGAACTCGATGCCGCCGTAGGGGAACCCGCGACGCGGCGCGAGCAGCACGATGCGGTCGCCCGGCTCCGCCCGCGAGGCCCACGTCGACCCCGGACCGACGAGGTCGCCCTCGAGGTGGAGCACCATGTCGACGACGAAGGTCGTCTGCTCGCCGGAGCCGCGGACGTCGCGGATCGTGTACGTCCGCATGCGGCCGCGCTCGGAGGCCGGACGCTCGACCCAAGTGGCCCACCAGGACTCGTCGGCGCCCTCGGTCGACGTGATCGCGCCGGTCGTGGGGTCGGGGAAGACCAGCTTGATCCGCTGGTCCCACCGGTCTCCGTCGACGCCGTAGTCGGCCAGATCAGCGCCGCCGAGCTCGACCCGGACGTACGTCGGGCTGAGCCGCTCGACCGAGACGACCTCGACGTCGGCGAGCAGCATCGGCAGGACGGCAGCGGTCACGGTCATCGGTTCTCCTGGGGATCGGGGGCGGGATCGGCGGCGGGGCGGTGGCGCCCGACGGGCACCACGAGCGGGGTGTGCGAGACGGGGTCGTCGATGACCCGGTTGTCGAGGCCGAAGACGGTCCGGACGACGTCCTCGGTCACCACCTGCCGTGGCGTGCCCTCCGCGACCACGCGGCCGGTGTGCAGCGCGACGAGGTGGTCGGCGTACCGCGCGGACAGGTTGAGGTCGTGGAGCACCATCACGATCGTGGTGCCGCGGCGCGCGTTGAGCTCGGCGAGGAGGTCGAGCATCTCGACCTGGTGGGCGACGTCGAGGTACGTCGTCGGCTCGTCGAGCAGGAGCAGGTCGGTGCCCTGGGCGAGCGCCATCGCGATCCACACGCGCTGGCGCTGTCCCCCGGACAGCTCGTCGACCACGCGGTCGGCCAGCTCGAGGGTGTCGGTGAGGGTCAGCGCCTCGGCGACGGCCCGTTCGTCCTCCGACGTCCATCGCCCGAAGGCCCCGTGGTGCGGGTGCCGGCCGCGGGCGACGAGGTCGGCGACGGTCACGCCCTCGGGCGCGATCGGGTTCTGCGGGAGCAGGCCGAGCGTGCGGGCGACCTGCTTGGTCGGGAGCCGGTGGATCGCCTCGCCGTCGAGCAGCACCGCCCCCGAGCGCGGCTTGAGCAGCCGCGCCAGTCCCCGGAGCAGCGTGGACTTGCCGCACGCGTTGGCGCCGACGACGACGGTGACCTTGCCGTGCGGGATCCGCAGGTCCAGGTCGCGTACGACGTCGGTGTCGGCGTAGCCCAGCGTCAGGGCGCTCGCCTCCAGGCGGGTGTCAATGGCAGTGGGTTGAGCTGTGACGGTCATGCCGCCCTCCTTGAGGTGTGGTCGCGGGCGAGCAGCCAGAGCAGGAACGGTGCGCCGAAGGCGCCGGTGACGACGCCCACCGGCAGGTTGAGGTCGGCGAACGCGTACGCCCCGGCGTAGTCGGCGACCAGCACGATGACCGCGCCGACGAGCCCGGCGCCGGCGAGCGTCGTACGTCCGCGGTTGAGGGCGCGCGCGATCGGGCCGGACAGGAAGGCGACGAAGGCCACCGGTCCGGCCGCGGCGACGCCGACGGCGACGAGGAGCACGCCGAGGAACATCAGCAGGTCGGTGCGGCGGCGCCCGACGCCCAGCCCGGCGGCGGTGTCGTCGCCGAGCTCGGTCGCGACGAGCGAGTGGGCGGCCCAGGCGGTGGCCGGCAGCAGGACGCCCAGGACCGCGGCGAGCAGGCCGATGGTCGCCCAGTCGACACCGTTGACGCTGCCGGTCAGCCAGCGCAGCACCAGCTGGACGTCCCACTCGTCGACGCGGGTGAAGACGTACTGGATGACCGACTGCATGGCGGCGGCGAGGCCGATGCCGGCGAGCACGAGGCGGAACCCGCCGTGGTCGCCGGCGACGGCGCGTACGGCGAGCGCGACGCCGACCGCACCGCCGATCGCGGCAAGCGACACCGACCAGCCGGACCATCCGCCCAGCGCGATCGCCGAGACCGCGGCAGCGCTGGCGCCGAGGCTCACGCCGACGATGTCGGGGCTGGCGAGCGGGTTGCGGAGCGTGGTCTGGAAGATCGCGCCGCCGACGCCGAAGGCGAGGCCGACGAGCACGGCGAGCACGGCCCGCGGGAGCTTGGACTCCATCACGATGTAGGTGGCGCCGGGGATCTTCTCGCCGCCGACGATGCGGACGAAGTCGGGGATGGTGACGGTGTAGTCGCCGAGCAGCACCCGCACCGCGAAGGCACCGACCACGGCGAGGGACAGCACGGCCAACAGCCGCCGACGGTGGCGCGCCGGGCCGCGGCGGGCACGGCGTACGACGTCACTGGCATCGCGGGACGCCGACCCCACGGGCCGTTCGAGGATCGCGGTCACATCGCCCTCCCGGTGCGCCGGATGAGCGCGATGAAGACCGGCACGCCGACGGCGGCCGCCATGATGCCGACCTGGACCTCCGAGGGCGGCAGCACGATCCGGCCGACGGTGTCGGCGACGACGACGAGGGCCGCGCCGGCGAGCATCGAGAACGGCAGCACCCGCGTGTGGTCGGGGCCGACGAGCGCGCGTACGACATGGGGCACGACGAGCCCGACGAAGGCGATCGGCCCGGCGAGCGCGGTGGCGGTGCCGGCGAGCAGGACGATGGCCAGGGCGATCACCAGCCGGTCGCGCGTCGTGCGGCGACCGAGGCCGCGGGCCAGGTCCTCGCCGAGGGCGAGGGTGTTGAGCAGGCGGGCGCCAGCAAGCGCGAGCAGCGCGCCGACGACGAGGAACGGCAGGCCGACGGCCAGGACGTCGAGGCCGCGGCCGCCGATCGTGCCGACCTGCCAGAAGCGGAAGGACTCCATCGTCTTGCGGTCGGCCAGCAGCAGCCCGGTGGTCCAGCTCGCGAGGCCGGCGCTCAGGGCGGCGCCGGTGATGGCGAGCTTCATCGGGGTGGCGCCGTCCCGGCCGACCGACGCGATGGCGTGGACGAGGACGGCAGCGGCCGCGGCACCGACGAAGGCCAGCGGCAGGAACTGGCCCAGCGCGTCGAGGCCGAACATCGTCATCCCGATGACCATCGCGAAGGTCGCGCCGGCATTGACGCCGAGGATCCCGGGGTCGGCGAGCGGGTTGCGGGTCAGGCCCTGCATGAGCGCCCCGGCCAGGCCGAGCGCAGCGCCGACCGCGAGGCCGAGGAGGGTGCGCTCGAAGCGGGCCTCGACGATCGCGCGGGCCGGGTGGCCCTCGTCCCACAGCGCGTCGAGCGGGACCGCGTTGGCGCCGACCAGCAGGGACAGCACGCCGGCACCGGCCAGCACCGCGACGGCGATCGCGGCGCTGGCCGGCAGGGCGGGACGACGTGCCGGCCCTCCCCCGTGGGGGCCGGTCACGTCCTCCCGGGTCGGGACAAGCGCGGTCATGCTCAGGCGCCCTCGAGCGCCTCGACGACGCGGGGCAGGAAGTCGCTGACGATCACCGGGATCGACAGGGGCGTCGGGTTGGTCGACGCCATCGCGTTGGCCTTGTCGGTCTCGGCGTACCAGTTGCCGTTGGCGATCGCGGGGATCTGGCCCAGCAGCTTGTCGCCGGCGATCGTCTCGACGCTGTCCGGCGAGTCCACCCAGGTCAGGAAGACGTCGGAGTCGAGGTCGGCGGACTTCTCCGCGGAGACCGTGCCGTAGAACTCGCCGGGCTTGATCGCGTCGGCCACCGCCGGTGCGTCGACCATCCCGAAGTCGCGCAGGATCGAGACCCGCGGGTCCTCCGGGGCGTACATCCCGACGATGGACAGGTCGGTCGCGGCGAGGTAGCCGTAGATGAGCTCGGCGCCCTGGAGCTCGGGGTTGTCCGCCTTGGCCTCCTCGATCGTCGCCTCGGTGTCGGCCTCGACCTTGTCGGCCAGTGCGGTGCGGCCCAGCGCCTCGCCGACCATCTCGAGCGACGTCTTCCAGTCGGTGGTCCACGGAGCCTCGGGGTAGGCCACGACCGGCGCGATCTTGGAGAGCTTGGCGTACTCCGCCTCGGTGATGCCCGAGTTGGTCGCCAGGATCAGGTCGGGCGCGAGCTCGGCGACCTCGTCGATCGGCGCACCGTCGGCGTCGTCGTAGCGCACGGGCGCCTCGGCCCCGGCCTCCTCGACGGCCGCGTCGAACCACGCGGTCGACCCGGCCTCGGTGCCGCCCCACGTGATCTTGGTGGCGCCGACCGGCACGACCCCGAGCGACAGCGCATGGTCCTGGTCGGTCCAGCCCAGCGTCGCGACGCGCATCGGCTCCGACTCGATCGTCGTCTCACCGAGCGCGTGCTCGATGGTGACGGGGAACGCGTCGGCGTCGGCGGTGGTCGTCGCCGTCGGCTCGGCGGCGGTGCCGGTGTCGCTGGTGGACCCGGTGCTGCAGCCCGCGAGGGCGACGGCGAGGACGGTGGCCAGGGTGACCGGCCCGGCGAGGGTGCGCTTCATCAGAACTCCGTGTCGATCTAGGTGAGGGTGACCTAACTAAGGTCACCCTAACCACGACTCGGAGCATTAACGCAACGCGGGTGTGCCGTAAAGCAATTGTGGGGCCAGCGATGTGGACGCCCACCCTCTCGCCAGTCCGCTCAGATCGGCGTGCGGTGGAAGCCCTGGAACGAGCGGCTCGGGGTGGGACCGCGTTGGCCCTGGTAGCGCGAGCCGTACTTCGCCGAGCCGTAGGGGTGCTCGCTGGGCGAGGAGAGCCGGAAGAAGCAGAACTGGCCGATCTTCATGCCGGGGTAGAGCTTGATCGGCAGGGTCGCGACGTTGGCCAGCTCGAGGGTGACGTGACCGGAGAAGCCGGGATCGACGAAGCCGGCGGTCGCGTGGGTCAGCAGGCCGAGCCGGCCGAGCGACGACTTGCCCTCGACCCGCGCGGCGATGTCGTCGGGCAGCGACACGACCTCGTACGTCGAACCGAGCACGAACTCACCCGGGTGCAGGATGAACGGCTCGTCGCCCTCCGGCTCGACCTCGCGGGTGAGCTCGGACTGGTCGGCCATGGGGTCGATGTGCGGGTAGCGGTGGTTCTCGAAGACCCGGAAGAACCGGTCGAGGCGTACGTCGACGCTCGAGGGCTGCATCATCTGCGGGTCCCACGGCTCGAGGGCGATCCGCCCGGCGTCGATCTCGGCGGTGATGTCGCGGTCGGAGAGCAGCACGGCAGCAACCTAGCCTCCGTTTTCCGCGCTGGGGAGCCGGTGACCACAATGGACAGGTGACCTTCCACCGCTACGTCGCCCTCGGCGACTCCTTCACCGAGGGTGTCGGCGACCCCGACCCCTCGCGCGCCAACGGCCTGCGCGGCTGGGCCGACCGCGTCGCCGAGGTCCTCGCGACGCAGACCGACGACTTCGGCTACGCCAACCTCGCCGTCCGCGGTCGCAAGCTCGGTCCGATCGTCGCCGAGCAGCTCGACGCGACCGTGGCCCTCGAGCCCGACCTGGTCACGATCCACGGCGGCGGCAACGACGTGCTCCGCCCCCGCGTCGACCTCGACGCCCTCGCAGCGACGTACGACGACGCGATCGCGCGGCTGGCCGCGACCGGGGCACGAGTCGTGATGTTCACGATCTTCGACCCGGGCGGGCGCGGGATCTACGGGCCCGTACGCGGCCGGATGGCGATCTTCAACGAGTGGGTCCGCGAGATCGCCGACCGGCACGACGCGACGATCGTCGACATGTGGCGGATGCGCGACATCGAGATCGCCGGCGTGATGGACACCGACCGGATGCACCTCAACCACCACGGCCACACCCACATGGCCCGTGCCGTCCTCGACGCTCTCGGGGTCGAGCACGCGCTCGAGCCCGTCACCGTCGAGCCCCTCCCCGTGCTCGCGCGGCGTCAGCAGTGGACCGCAAACGTCCAGTGGACGCGGGAGTTCCTCGTGCCCTGGGT
The DNA here is from genome assembly GCF_004137345.1 of Nocardioides zhouii. Taxonomy (GTDB): domain Bacteria; phylum Actinomycetota; class Actinomycetes; order Propionibacteriales; family Nocardioidaceae; genus Nocardioides; species Nocardioides zhouii. The sequence continues at coordinate 47,150 of NZ_SDWV01000015.1, read as the reverse complement.
GCACCGCCGGCTCACCGGCCGTTCGTCCGGCGACACCGTCCAGGCGAAGCATCCCGGCCTTTCCAGCGTGCAGTCGAGGGTCAGGTAGCATTCCTCCGCCGTCCCCGGACGGCACTGCGGATGTAGCTCAGTTGGTAGAGCGCGACCTTCCCAAGGTCGATGTCGCGAGTTCGAATCTCGTCATCCGCTCCAACTCATTGAGTGGCGCAGAGCGCGACGCTCTGCCCACCGTCGATGTCGCGAGTTCGAATCTCGTCATCCGCTCCATTTTTTCTCCGCAGTTGAGTGCGCACTCCTGTGGCGACTACTGCCGCGAGCGCACTCGACGCGGAGCGCGATGGAACGCGTGGGGCACTTGCGTCGCGTGGGACCAGAGAGGACAGTGAGGCGTCCGCGTCATCGGATCGAAGGTCTTCCCCATGCCTGCTCCTGCCCGCCTCCTCCCCCGACTCATCCCCCCACTCCTGGCCCACCGGATCGCCCACCGCATCGCGTCCGAGGACGCGACGCGCCCGCTCTGGCGACACCCGGTGACGATCGCTGCGGCCGCGCTCGCGCTCACCCTCGGCGCCGTACCGCTGCTGCCCGACGGCGACGACCAGCAGGGCGAGATCGCTCCGAGCGGCGAGACGACCGCCGGCCCCAGAGGTGCGGTCGGAACGGGTGAGGTGACGCCCGAGATGCAGGCCGAGATCGAGCGCGTGCTGGCCGAGGGCCGGACGCTCGACCGGGCCGACGGGCGTACGGCGACCGCGCGGGCCTCGGTCCGCTGCGCGACCTTCGACGGCCAGCGCTACTGCCTCGGGTTCGGCTGGACCAACCAGTCGCGCGAGGCGCTGGCCGCCCGGCTCGAGACGCGACCGACCTTCGGCGGGACGAACGAGCGCACCGGCGACCTCGACGCGGAGGGCGTCCTGGCGCGCAACAGCGCCCGCAGCGCCACGGCCCGCACCGACGCCGAGCGCGCGGAGCTGACCATGGCTGCACAGTCGGTCGGCAAGGTGTGGATGCTTCGCCACGAGATCCAGGGCGTCGAGCTGCCGGCGGACTTCGCGGAGAAGCACCCCGAGGTGAGCACCGGCGTCGACGCGCGCGGCGGGTTCGGTGAGTCGTACCCGACGAAGGCCAAGATCTTCACCAGCAAGGTGGCCCGGGCGCAGAACCAGACCTACTGGTGCGGCCCGGCGACGATGCAGGCCATCGGCTGGAGCTCGCAGGGGAAGCGGAAGACCCAGGCCTACTGGGCCCGCCGCCTCGGCACGTCCAGCGCCGGCACCGCGATCAGCGACATGGTGCGCGTGCTCAACAACAAGACGGACTACGACAAGAAGAAGCACGCCGGCCCGTACATCGTCCTCGACATCAGCGACTTCACCTTCAAGCAGTGGTACCGCCTGATGATGCGCCACGTCCACGACTACCAGGCGCCCGTCGTCCTCCACCCCGTGCTGCTCAAGCAGTACTACCCCTACCTCGACGACGACGCGAGCGGCCACTTCCAGGTCGGCCGCGGCTACGACCAGGACCCCGACGGCAACCGCAAGATCGGCTACTTCGAGCCGTGGGACCAGTCGAAGTTCGACCCGAGCGAGCCCGCCATCGAGCGCGTGCAGTGGCGCAACGCCTACAAGGCCTACCGCGCCAACCTCGACCACTTCCAGCACAACATCGGCGTCTGACGTGTGGGTCCGTACGACGATCGCGCTGGCGCTGCTCGTCGCGCTGATCGGCTGCGGCACCGACGACGACGCCCCGGCGCCCGGCACCGACGAGCAGTCGAGCAGCACGAGCGAGCCCACGACCGAGCCCTCCGCCGAGCCGACGAGCGCGGGCGACACCGGCGGAACGATCGACGCGCCGACAGTCGTCGAGCCCACGCCGGCCCTGCTGGACTGGCAGGACAGCGGCCTCGAGGCCGGCACCCGTTACGTCCGTGGCCCGGAGTTCGAGGCGATCGTGAGCGACGGCAACGGCAACGGCAGCATCGAGATCACCACGGGCGGTCCGACCAAGGTGATCTCCGCTGGAGCTGGGCGCACGATCTCCGAGGTCCTGATGAGCGAGCGGTGGGCCGTCGTCGTCCGGCAGGACAAGGCGGAGACCAAGCCGAGCTCGGCGGACGTCGTCGAGCTCGCCACCGGGGTGATGGGCGTGGCCAACGGCCCGCCTCCGGCGAGCGGCGGCTCCTGGGTGCTCACCGACGGCGACCTCTACTACCCGTCGTACGGCGTCGACCGGAAGTACTGCCTGGCCACCAGCGCACTCGACGACAAGAACGGCGAGGACGGGTGGTGCGCCCCGGACGGCACGGGCTTCTCCGGGCTCACTGCGAGCGAGCGCGGCGTCGGCATGATGACCTTCGACGATGCTCGCCCGGTCGCGTGCCGCACCCTCAACGTCCTCGACGGCAGCGGTCTGCCTCAACCGGTCGAAGGGCCCGCCGACTGCATCGGCTGGGACGTCGCCGCCACGGCAAACGGCGCCGTCTGGTCAGAGGTGCCACGGCCTCGCCGTCAGGAGGAGGCAGTGTTCAGAGCCTCGGCCGACGGCACGTTCTTCGACCTCGGCCCCGGCACCACCGGCACCGCCCTCCCCTGCGGCGACTCGGTCTTCTTCGTCCGCGACCCGCAAGGCCCCGACGAGCCGGCCCGACTCATGAGGTGGACCCCGGACCACACCCTCGAGGTCGCCTACGAGTCCACCTCGGTGGGCAACGCGTTCCTCGGCGAACCCGCCTGCGGTGGCGGCGTACTCACGCTCTCGTCGTTCGGGGAGAAGGGCGACGAGCTGGTGTGGGCCGAGGTCGACTGACCCGAGCGCGCACGCGCAGCCCACAGCAGCGCGACTCCGGAGAGCGTGAAGAGGACCGGCGGGAGGGCGTCTGCCCAGGCCGGAACGTCACCCGGGAAGAAGAACTGCTCCCCCAGCTCCGTGGTGATCGCCAGCCCGAGGAGCACGGCGAACACCAGGTGGGCGGTGCTTCCGCGCAGGGGCCAGAGGACCGCGAGCGCGAGCATCAAGCCGACGGGAAGCAGCAGGAAGAAGTCGCCCATGACGAGCTCGACGAGGGCAGGGACGATGGCCAGCAGGAGGCCGCCGACGTACGCGCAGAAGATGGCCCAGCGGGGCGCGGAGGTCAGGTCGGATCGCATGCCTCCATGCTCCGAGCGGACGGAGGACCGCGACACCTGCTCGGGTCGGGAGGATTGCCTACCTGAGTAGGGGACACACGGGCTCCACCGTCCCTACCGTGGTGTCGTGCCCCTCTTCGACAAGGCGCTCGCCCTCGTCTTCGCCGCGCTCGCGTTCGTCGAGACGCTCGGCGCGGACGGCGGGCATCCGCTCTCGTTCGACCTCACGCGAGCCGGGCTCGCTGCGGCAACGGTCGCGACGCGGGCCGGTCGACGCACGTGGCCGAGCCTGATGGCACTGGGGTTCGCGGCCGGCATGACGATCGAGTCCCTCGTGACCGAGTCGCCCGATCAGATGGCGGTGCTGTTCGCCGCGATGATCGCCTCGTACTCGGTCGCCGCGCACGCCGCCTCGACCGAGGCCGCGCTGGGCATCGGGCTGCTCGGCATCGCCGTCTCGGTGGCGATCGCCGTGGACCCCAGCGACGACCTGTCCAACATCCCGCCGACGCTCGCCCTCTTCGTGCTGCTGCCCGGTGCCTTCGGGTTCGCTTGGGCCCGCCGCAGTCGTGACGTCGACGACCTGGCCGCGCGCGTGAGCGCCGCCGAGGACGCCCTGGCCGAGGAGCGGCAGGGCAAGCAGCGTCGGCCGGTCGCGGCCATGCCGCTCACCGAGCGCCAGCACGACGTGGTGCTGCTCGTGGCCCGCGGCTTCTCCAACAAGGAGATTGCCGCCGCGCTCCACTTGTCCGAGAACACCGTCAAGGGCTACGTCAGCGACATCCTCACGCTGCACGACCTCCGGGACCGGACGCAGCTCGTCATCCGCGCCTACGACACCGGGCTGGTCGCCCCACCCGAACCACGGGCCTGAACGCCGTACGCCGGTGGGCTAGCGTCGCCGGGTGAGCTTCACCGGATTCCCCGTCGCCGCGCTCGACTTCTACGACGACCTCGAGATGGACAACACCAAGTCGTTCTGGGAGGCCCACAAGGCCGTCTGGAAGGAGTCGGTGGAGGCGCCGATGAAGGCGCTCATCGCCGCGCTCGAGCCCGAGTTCGGGCCGGCCAAGGTGTTCCGGCCCTACCGCGACGTCCGCTTCGCCAAGGACAAGACGCCCTACAAGACCCACCAGGGCGCGTACGTCGGCGCCGGGCCGTCGACCGGCTGGTACGTCGAGATCTCCGCGCGTGGCACGCGGGTCGGCGCCGGCTTCTACGACGCCGACGGCCCGCGGCTGGCCGCGATCCGCGAGGCGATGGCCGACGAGAAGTCCGGCAAGGCGCTCGAGCGGCTGCTCAAGCGGCTCGAGAAGGACGGCTTCGAGATCGGCGGCGACCGGCTCAAGACGTCGCCGCGCGGCTACGACGCCGACCACCCGAGGATCGAGCTGCTCCGGCGCAAGCAGCTCATCGCCAACAAGTCCTACGGCTTCGAGGCCGACGCGATCGACGCCGGACTCCTGGACCGTGTCCGCGAGGACTGGAAGACCCTGCGTCCGCTGGTCAGCTGGCTGCGGGCCGTCCCGGTCGACTGACCCTGCTCAGGCGTACCAGGCGGTGCTGGTCGCAAGTGCCTGCATCTCGTCCATCGTGAGCACCGGCTCGTCGGCGACCACCTCGCCCTGCTTCTCGTCGGTCGTGTTCCGCGCGATGACGCTGATCTGCCAACCGTCGTACGTCGCCAGGGTGAGCGAGCGCTCGAGGAAGGTCTCCGGCACGCCGGTCCCTCCGCCCGGGCGTACCTCCTCGCGCAGCAGGCGCGATCCGTCGGGCAGCGTGGTGCAGTCAGGCTCCACCTCGGGCTCGCAGATGTGGCTCGGCGGCAGCGGCTGACCGCCGTCCTCGACGACCTGAGGGTTGTTGTACCACCGGATCCAGAAGGAGACCTGGGCCCCGTCGACGCTCGCGTAGTAGAGCCGCGCACGGTCCTTGCCGGACTCGTCGATCGTGACGGCGTCGACCCGGGAGGCGCCTGTGAGGGTCAGCAGCGTGTCCGACATGTCCTGCGGCAACACGAGGGTGCGCAGCTCGTCGGCGGGCGGCGCCCGGTCGGGATCGGGTGCCGGGGTCGGCGACGGCGCCTCGGTGGCGGAAGCGCCCTCCGTGCCGATCCCGGGGTCGCGCGCACTGTCGGCACCGCCCAGATGGGGTACGACGACCGCCAGTCCGCCGACGACGCCGATCACGGCGAGCGAGGCGACCGTCGTACCGATCCGGGCGCGGCGCTGGCGCGAGCGGCCGCGGGAGATGCCGCCGCGGACGAGGCGGTCGACGTCGGGGGTGAGGTCGTCACTGGCACGGCGGAGCAGGTCGGTGACGCCGGAGTCATGGGGTGACATGGAATCCTCCTCAGGTTTCCAGCAGGTCGCGGAGGGACGGACCCAGCACGGCGCGGAGTCGGTCGAGCGCACGGATCGTGCGGTTGCGGACGGCACCGGGACTGACGCCGAGCGCGTCAGCGGTGTCGGCCACGGAGACGTCCTCGAGGTAGCGCAGGACCAGGACGGCCCGGTCCATCGGCGCGAGCTCGTCGAGCGCCTCCCGCAACGCGAGTCGGGTGGCGGCGTCTCCACCCGTCTCGACCGTCTCGGGCAGGTGCTCGCTCGGGGTCTCGTGGTTGCTGCGTCGGCGCTGCGCACTGATGTAGGTGCGGGCCAGCGTCGTGTGGGCGTACGCGACCGGGTGCTCGATCGGTGCGCCCAGTCGGCGGTGCCACCGGACGTACACCTTGGCCAGCGTCTCCTGGACGAGGTCCTCGGCCCGGTGGGCCTCGCCGCACATCAGCCACGCCGCGCGGTAGAGCTGAGGCGTCCGCGCGACGGCGAACTCCTCGAACTCCTCGCTCGTACGGGGCATGTCTCTCCCTGGGTGTGGTTCGGCGTCATGAGGGAGACGCGCGGGACCGCCACGACGTCACACCAGACCAGGTAAAGACTCTGCCTGTTCGACCCGGCGACGACCCGCGTTCACGCCCGCGACGCCCGGGCGCGCGAGGCTGGCGCCATGGCCAAGAGACTGTTCCTGCTCCACATCGGCCCCGACGCCGCGGAAGTCCCGGCGATGCGCGACGCACTCGCGCTCGGCCGGATCGCCGTACCCGACGCCGACCCCGAGGTCTTCGACCACGCGGGCATCGAGATCCGGCGTACGCACAAGGCCGAGGGCCTCAAGCGCAAGCAGGTGGAGGGCGCGTGGGCGATGGTGTGCCGCCGCGCGCACAAGGCCAAGTCCGACTGCTTCGTGAGCATGCCGGCGTTCTTCGACGCGACGTCCGAGCAGGCCGCCCTCGCGCTCGACGGCCTCGCCGGGTTCAAGGTCGTCCTCGTCGTCACCAGCGGCTTCGCCGTCCCGCCACCGGCGGCGTGGCTGTCACTGGTCAAGGCCGACCGCGTCCACGTGCTGCCCGACAACCTCCCCGACGAGATGCTCGCCGCGCAGGTCGCACGCATCGCGCTGATCGAGGAGGAGGCGCGCCTCGACAAGCGGCTCGCCAAGATCTCCCGCCGCCGCAAGCAGGTCAACAAGCGCCTGGCCGCCTAGGCCCGGCGGTCGTGCCGCACGTCAGTGCGGCTGCCAGGCGTCCTCGTCCTCGGTGAGGGCGGCGACGCCCTCCGGCAGCTTGCCGTCGGCCAGGTCCTGGATGCTGACCTGCTCGAAGACCATCCGCAGCGAGCTGCGCGCCGCGATCCACACGTGCTGCAGCACTTGGGCGGAGTCGTCGTACGCCACCGCCTCTGGACGGAGGCCGTAGACCGACACCAGCGGGCCGTCGACCGCGCGGATCACGTCGGCGACCGTGACCGAGCGCGGCTCGCGCGCGAACCGCCAGCCACCCGACTGGCCGCGCTGCGACACCACGATGTCCGCGCGGCGTAGGTCGGCGAGGATGGCCTGGAGGAAGCCGTGCGGGATCCCCTGCGCCTTGCCGAGCTGCTCGGCGCTGACGGCCGTGCCGTCGGTGCGCACCGCGATCTCGATCAGGGCCCGGAGGGCATAGTCGGCTTTGGCGGAGACGCGCATAGGCGCAGTTTGTCAGATATGTCGGCCAACACAGTGGTTGTTGCGCCGTACGTCGGGTGAAGGTGTCGTACGCCCGGCGTCAGACGGGGGCCGACTCCAGCTCGGGCTCGTCAGCAGCGACGCTCCGGGAGAGGCGCTCCTGCTTGACGGCCCAGACGATGCCGGTGATCCAGAGGACGAAGATCGTCGCGGCGGCGACGGCGACGCCGACCCCGGGAACACCGACGGCCTCGAGCAGCGTCTTGGAGTTCGTCAGGATGATCAGGCCACCGGCAGCGGTGCCCAGGACGCGGGCGGCGAGGTGCCTGACCAGCCACGCGGCGATCGGCGCGGCGATGACACCGCCGGCGAGCAGCGCGCCGGCGTAGCCCCAGTTGATGCCCTCGGCGCCGAGGCCGATCAGGAAGCCGAGCGAACCGCCGACGGCCACGACGAACTCCGAGGTGTCGATCGAGCCGACCACCTTGCGGGGCTCGAGACGGCCGCTGGAGAGCAGCGAGGTGGTGCCGACCGGGCCCCACCCGCCGCCGCCGACGGCGTCGAGCGTGCCGGCGACCAGGCCCATCGGCGCGAGGAACATCGCGGAGGGGTGCCCCTTGAAGGTCGGTCGGGCGCCACCGAGGCGCAGGAAGCGGTAGACGACGTAGATGCCCAGGCTCATCAGGATCACGGCGACGACCGGCTTGGCGATCGCGGCATCCATGTTCGACAGGAGCGTCGCGCCGAGGAAGGCGCCGACGAAGCCGGGCACCGCGAGGATCGAGACGGTGCGCCAGTCGACGTTGCCGAGCTTGTGGTGCGAGGCGCCGGAGACCAGCGAGGTGCCGATCTCTGAGAAGTGCACGGCGGCCGAGGCGGCGGCCGGGGCCACGCCGGCGGCCAGCAGGAGGGTGGAGGACGTGACGCCGTAGGCCATGCCCAGGGAGCCGTCGATGAGCTGGGCGATGAGGCCCACGACTCCGAGAACGATGAGCTTGCGCATGTGCGGGCCCCTTTCAGGATCTGGACAGGTCTAAGTCGAGCAACTTCGTTTGTTGGGTGAAAGGCTAGACATACATGCCCTGATAGCCAAATCCGATCACCACCTCGGCGAGCCATGCCTGTGATCGGCGACATCCGCCGTTCGTGTTGCGCGACGGCTGGACGCGAGGCATCATTAAGTTACTGGCGAGTAGGCGCTGCCTCCCGCCCCCAGACCGCGACACGGAACAGGTGGAAGCTGTGAGCCACTACAAGACCAACCTCCGCGACATCGAGTTCAACCTCTTCGAGGTGCTCGGCCGCGACGACGTGCTCGGCTCCGGGCCCTTCGGCGAGATCGACGGCGAGAGCGCGCGCGAGATCCTGCGCGAGGTCGAGCGCCTCTCCCGCGAGGACATCGCCTCGTCGTACGAGGAAAGCGACCGCAACCCGCCGGTCTTCGACCCCGCGACGCACACCGCGCCCGTGCCGGCGTCGTTCAAGGCCAGCTACCAGGCCTGGATGGACTCCGAGTTCTGGCGCCTGCAGGTCTTCGAGGAGATGGGCGGCACCCCCGCCCCGTCGTCCCTCATCTGGGCCATCGGCGAGATGGTGCTCGGCGCCAACGCCCCGGTGTGGATGTACGCCGCCGGGCCGGCGTTCGCCAACGTGGTCCACCGCAACGGCAACGAGCGCGACAAGGCCGTCGCCCAGTACATGGTCGACCGCCAGTGGGGCTGCACGATGGTGCTCACCGAGCCCGACGCCGGCTCCGACGTGGGCGCCGGCCGCGCCAAGGCGGTCGCCAACGACGACGGCACCTGGAACATCACCGGGGTCAAGCGCTTCATCACCAGCGCGACGCACGACATGAGCGAGAACATCATGCACCTCGTGCTCGCCCGCCCCGAGGGCGTGGACGGCGCCGGCGGCCCCGGCACCAAGGGCCTCTCCCTCTTCTGGATGCCCGAGCACCACTTCGACCTCGAGACCGGCGAGCTGACCGGCGAGCGCAACGGCGTGTACGTCACCAACGTCGAGCACAAGATGGGCATCAAGGTCTCCAACACCTGCGAGGTCACCTTCGGCGACCCGCAGGTCGGCGGCGGCGAGGCCGCCAAGGGCTGGCTGCTCGGCGAGGTGCACGACGGCATCGCCCAGATGTTTCAGGTCATCGAGAACGCCCGGATGATGGTCGGCACCAAGGCCATCGCCACCCTCTCGACCGGCTACCTCAACGCGCTCGAGTACGCCAAGGAGCGCGTGCAGGGTGCCGACCTCACGCAGGCCGCCGACAAGACCGCGCCCCGCGTGACGATCACCCACCACCCCGACGTACGCCGCTCGCTGATGACGCAGAAGTCGTTCGCCGAGGCGATGCGCGCGCTGGTGCTCTACACCGCCACCTGGCAGGACCAGGTCATGGTCGCCGAGCACGCGGGCACCCCCGACTCCGACGAGGCCCGCCTCGCCGCTGCGGTCAACGACCTGCTGCTCCCGATCGTGAAGGGCTACGGCTCCGAGCGCTCGTGGGTCCTGCTCGGCACCGAGTCGCTGCAGACCTTCGGCGGCTCCGGCTTCCTGCAGGAGTACCCGATCGAGCAGTACGTCCGCGACGCCAAGATCGACACCCTCTACGAGGGCACGACCGCGATCCAGGGCCAGGACTTCTTCTTCCGCAAGATCGTCAAGGACCAGGGCAAGGCGCTCGGCCACCTGGCGAAGGAGATCGAGGGCTTCATCGCCTCCGAGGCCGGCAACGGTCGCCTCAAGAACGAGCGGGCCCTGCTCGCCACCGCGCTCGAGGACGCCAACGCGATCGTCGGGCACATGATCAACGACCTGATGTCGTCGGCCGACGAGCTGCGCAACATCTACAAGGTCGGGCTCAACACCTCGCGCCTGCTGATGGCGCTCGGCGACGTCGTCTGCGGGTGGCTGCTGCTGCGCCAGGCCGAGGTCGCGCTGACCAAGCTCGGCGGCGACGTGTCCGCGAAGGACAAGGCGTTCTACGACGGCAAGGTCGCGGCCGCGCAGTTCTTCGCCCAGACCAACCTGCCGAAGATCACCGCCGAGCGCGCCATCGCCGAGGGCATCGACCTCGACCTGATGGACCTCGACGAGGCCTCCTTCTGACCGTCTGATCCACCACCGAGCGGTGGTCCAGCCACATTTCCCGACCGGGGAGTGTGGGTGGGCCACCGCTCGTGCGTGGGGCCAGCGAACAGAGCGATGACAGGTGTCATGGCGAGGTCGTGACACACGCCTGAGGCCAAGCGGGGCATACGCCGACACGCTCGGGTCATGATCGACACCAGCACCCCAGCCGTACGAGCCACCGGCCTCCGCAAGTCCTTCCGCACCGCCACCGGCGAGAACGTGGTGGCGGTCGACGATGTCGACCTGACCATCCGACCCGGCGAGATCGTCGCGTTCCTCGGCCCCAACGGCGCCGGCAAGACCACGACGGTCGACATGCTGCTCGGGCTGACCCGCCCCGACGCCGGCACTGTGGAGGTGTACGGCATGGCGCCCGCCGAGGCGGTCCGCGCGGGCCGGGTCTCGGCCGTGATGCAGACCGGCGGGCTGCTCAACGACTTCACGGTCGCCGAGACGGTCCGGGCCATCGCGGCACTCCACGGCCGTACCGACCGCGTCGACGTCGTCCTCGAGCGGGCCAACCTGACCGCACTGGCCGGGCGCCGGGTCGAGGCGTGCTCGGGCGGCGAGCAGCAGCGGCTGAAGTTCGCCCTCGCCCTGATCCCCGACCCCGACCTGGTGATCCTCGACGAGCCCACGACTGGCATGGACGTCGGTGCCAGGCAGGAGTTCTGGCAGACCATGCGCGCCGACGCAGCACTCGGTCGCACGATCGTCTTCGCCACCCACTACCTCGCCGAGGCCGACGAGTTCGCCGAGCGGACGGTCCTGATGAACCACGGCCGCATCGTCCACGACGCACCGACCACCGACGTGCGGGCGGCGTACGGAGGACGCACAGTCACCTTCCGCCCACCGGCCGAGGTCGTCGGCACCGACGGCATCGACGCCGCCTGGCTCGACCGGGTCCGCGACGCGCTCGCGCCTCTCGGTGTCACCGACCTCGAGGTCTCGGCCGCCAGCCTCGAGGCCGCCTTCCTCGCCCTGACCGCCGAGATCCCCGTCGACGCCATCCTCGAAGGAGCCTCCCGATGACCACCCTCAGCCACGCAACGACGAGCAGCACGACCGGCGCCCGCCCCCTCCCGCGCCCGGCCATGGCGACGTACGCCCGGCTCGACCTGCGCCGCCAGCTGCGCGACCGGATCGGGATGTTCTTCATCGTCGGCCTGCCGACGTTCATGTACCTCGTCTTCGGCCTCGGCTCCGACGACGCCGTCGGCAGCGGCAACGTCGCGATGTACGTGATGATCTCGATGGCCGCGTACGGCGCCGTCACCGCCACCACCGGGGTCGCCGGGAGTGCCGCGATGGAGCAGGTGATGGGGTGGGGCCGCCAGCTCGGGCTGACGCCGATGCGGCCGCTGGCGTTCGTCGCCGCGAAGGCAGCAGTCGCGATGACCGTCGCCGCAATGCCGGTCGCGCTGATCTTCGGGATCGGCGCCGCCACCGGAGCGCGCGGCAGCTGGTCGGACTGGGTGCTCGCCGCCGTCATCGTCTGGCTCGGCTCGGCACTCTTCGCGATCTACGGCCTGGCGATCTGCCTCGCCTTCCGCGGCACCAACGCCCCCGGCATCGCGTCCGGACTGATCGTGGTGATGGCCTTCCTCGGCAACGTCTTCACGCCGATGAGCGGCTTCATGCTCGACCTCGGCCGGCTGACCCCGCTCTACGGCTACGCCGCGCTGGCCCGCTTCCCGCTGACCGACGGGTGGCTGCCGGTGGCCGGACGCGACCCGCTGTGGCTCCCGGTCGCTAACGTGCTCGCGTGGACCGTGATCTTCTCCCTGCTGGCGATCTGGGGCGTACGCCGCAGCCGGGCGCGCACGTGAGCGCCCACGCGCGCCCGGAGCCGGAGCCGCTCCCCGCGAACCCGTGGGTCAAGTGGGGCTGGGCGTTCGCCTCGATCTGGCTGGTCTTCCTGGTCTACCCGGTCATCGCCGTCCTCGACGCCGACGTGCCCGCCGCGGTCAAGGCGCTGTCCCTGTTGTGCATCCTCGGCTTCGCGGTGTCCAACGTCCTGGGCTACGCGCGGCGCGGCAACGCCTGGCTGTTCCTCGGCCTGATGCTCGTCCTCGCACTGGCGACGCTGCCGGTGATCGGCATCGGCGTCATCTCCTACACCCCCTACCTCGCGATGCTCTCGGCCCTCGAGCTGCCCAGCCCCGGCTGGAAGTGGGCCGTCGCGTTCTGGGCCGCCGTACCGCTGCTGTCGCTGCTCAGCATCGACGGCTTCCCGCCCTACCTCTTCCTCATGCTCTGGCCGATCATGCTCGGCGGCGTGATGCTGCGGATCTTCGGCGAGCGCGAGCACCTCGCCCACGAGGCGCAGGGCGCGTACGCCCTGGTCGCCGAGCGCGAACGCGTCGCCCGGGACGTGCACGACGTCCTCGGCCACTCGCTGACCGCCCTGTCGGTCAAGGCCGAGCTCGCCGCCCGGCTCATCGACATCGACCCCGCGCGGGCCAAGGAGGAGCTGGAGTCCATCCAGGCCACCGCCCGCCAGGCGCTGGCGGAGGTGCGCGCCACGGTCGGCGGCCTACGGGCCGGCAACCTCGAGGCCGAGCTCCCCGCGGCGCCGCTCGTCCTGGCCGACGCCGGGATCTCCGCGAGCGTCGTCGGCACGGTCGCCGACACCGATCCGCGACACCGGGCGCTGATGGCCTGGGTGCTGCGCGAGTCGGTCACCAACGTCGTACGCCATGCGCGGGCGGACGCCGTCGTGATCGAGCTCGGCACCGACGGCATCACCGTCACCGACGACGGCGAGGGCTGCTCCGGCGCCGAGGGCAACGGGCTGCGCGGCATGCGCGAGCGGGTCGCGGGCGCCGGCGGCACGCTCGAGGTCACCCCGGCGACACCGGGCACCCGCGTCCGGGTGGCGCTCCCGTGATCCGGCTGCTGCTGGCCGACGACCAGGCCCTCGTCCGCGGTGCGCTGGCAGCGCTCCTCGACCTCGAGACCGACCTCGAGGTCGTCGCCCAGGTGGGCCGCGGCGACGAGGTGGTCGCGGCCGCGCGCGAGTCGGGCGCCGAGGTGTGCCTGCTCGACATCGAGATGCCGGGGCTCACTGGCATCGAGGCCGCCGCTGCCGTACGCCGCGAGCTGCCGGGCGTCAGGTCCCTGATCGTGACGACCTTCGGCCGGCCGGGCTACGTCCGCCGCGCCATCGAGGCGGGCGCCTCCGGCTTCGTTTAAGGACACGCCCGCCCGGCAGCTGGCCGACGCCGTACGCCGGGTCCACGCCGGGCTGCGGGTCATCGACCCGGACCTCGCCGCGGAGTCGCTGATCGACGGCCCGAGCCCGCTGACCGGTCGCGAGAGCGAGCTGCTGACGCACGCCCTCGACGGATCGCCGGTGGCCGCGATCGCCGCGCGCGTGCACCTCTCGGAGGGCACCGTGCGCAACCACCTGTCCGCCGCGATCGGCAAGACCGGCGCGACGACGCGCAGCGAGGCGGCCCGGATCGCGCAGGAGCGCGGCTGGTTGTGAGCCGGCCTCAGCGCTCGACGGCCAGGTAGCGGACGTCGACGGTCCACGTGCGGACGTCGACCGCGTCGTCGCCGGTTGTCGCGAACTGCCACAGCGCGGCAGGGTCGCGCTGGAGCACGCGGTAGTCACCGCCCTCCGGTGCCAGGCCGTCACCCCACAGGGGGTCGGGTGCCCAGGCGGACTGGCCAGAGACGCCGAAGACGTTCGCGCTCGTCAGGGTCGACCCGACGACCGGTCCGTACACCTTCAACGTCCCGATGTCGGTCTCCCCGGCCGTCGTTGGCGCACCGGCGAAGGCCACCCGGACCGCATCGAGCCCGCGTACGCCGGTCGCCTCGGGGACCTCCAGGTAGTGCAGGGACCGGGCGGTCACCTCCCGGCAGTCGGGTCGGCTCGGCCCGGAGCGATAGCTGAGCCCGCCGGGGAAGATCGCACTGGGCACCACCGACCCGCAGTCGGCCCCGTCGGCGCACTTGTACTCGTCGGGGTAGAAGTCGCACGACTCGACCGCCGACGCAGCAACACCGACCTCCTCGGTCTTCTCCTTCCACACGAGCCGGTCCCGCGAGACGAAGAGACTCAGGGTCTCCGAGCTGCCCCTGTTCCCCGCGCGGTCGCGCCCCTCGACCACGCCCGTGTAGCGGCCTGGCGGGAGCGGCCTCCCACCTCGGCGGCCGGTCCACTCAACCGTGCGGCCCCGTGCCTTGAGCTCCTCCAGGCCGCCGTCGCCGTCCGGGAGGTAGCCGAGGCTGGACTCCTCGACCACCCGGTTGGCGTCGACCTCCCGCACGACGCGCCCCGCGCTGTTGCGGATCACCAGGCTCAGCCTCGTCACCGCGTGCTCGTCGATGCGCGCGCGGAGCGGCAGGGAGTCGCGCACGGCGGTGGACCGCGGGAAGACGCGATAGGTCGCCTTCCCCTCCGCGACGCCGAAGGTCGGCGCACTCAGCGAGGGGTCGAACTCGGTGTCGATGTGGACGACGTCCATGAGCGGTGCTCCGCGCGGGATCCGGGTGTCCGCCCAGACCGCGCGCACCTCGACGACGTACGGCCCGTCGCGAAGCCGCTTCCCACGATCGGACCGGCCGTCCCATGTCCAAGTCGTCACCCCGGCCGATTGCCTGAGCAGGATCGCGGTGGTGCGCACGACCCCTCGCCCGTAGTAGTGGGCGATCTCGACGACGACCTTGGCGGCATCGCGCGGCAGCATGATGCGCACCGGGATCTCGTCCTTCACCCCGTCACCGTCGGGCGAGAAGGACTCGGGAGCCACGACCGCGAACTCGGCCGGCGCCGCAGTCCCCGCAGTCGCGGGCGGCGCACTGCTCAGCGTGGCGGCGACGACTGCCGCGGCGAGCAGGAACGCGAGATGACGTCGTGGCACCGGAGACCCCCCGTGGAGCAGTGGCGCTCGATGCGCCGCTCACGACCATAGACTCTGCCCGCGGCCGAGGAGTTGCGCCGCCGGGCCGACTACTCCGGCTGAGGCGGCGCGGCTGGCTCTAGACAGGCGCCAGGAACCGGTGGCTGACGGTGAACCGGTCGGCGTCGACGAGGGTCGTCGCCCGGCGGGCTACTGCGGCAGCTCGGGGAGCGAGGACGGCTCGGGCAGCCGCATCCGCTCGTCCTGGGCGATCGACCCGAGGTCCTCCAGCGACGGGAGCTCCCGCTGGGCCGCGGCCCAGGTCATGCCCGACTCCGTGGCCCAGACGTCGACCTGTTGCATCAGCCCTCCGTCCGACTGTGGGGAGACGACCTGCGCGTAGCGGCTCCAGACGCCGTCCTCCTGGCCCTGGATCCGCACCCCGTCGTGGAGCACCAGCAGGCGTCCACCGTCGAGCTGCGTCATGGTGCAGTCCGACTCGAGCTCGAACGTCCCGCGGCTGCACCATGCGATCCCCGGGGTCGGCTCGTTCCACGACGTCGACACCGAGAACAGCGCGAGGTCGCCGACGTCGAAGACCTGGTTCCACCTGAAGACCGTGTCCCAGTTGACCGGGTCGCCCAGCGTGATGTCGACGACGTCGCCATCCATGACCATCGAGTCGTAGAACTCGTCGCTCGTGCGCCTGGCCTGCGGGAACACGTCCTTCACCGCCGCCGTCATCCGGTCCGACTGGTCGTCGTACGCCGACGGGTCGACCGTGCGGGTGGGAGACGGATCCGGCGACGGTGTCGGGCTCGGCGACACCGACGTGTCGTCCGCGACCTGGGGCGTGCCGTCGCCGGACCCGCCGGCGGTCACCGCGAGGGGTACGGCGACGACTGCCGCCGCCGCGAGGCCACTCGCGATGGCGATGCCGCGCCGACGGCGGCGTACGGCCCGCCCCTGCGCGCGGATGCCCGCGACGTCGGGGCGCTGCGGGAGGCCGGTGTCGAGGGTGTCGACCACCTGCTTGAACTGGTCGTGCGTCATCGTTGTTCTCCCGTCGGGGTCGAGACCGGGATCCGGAGTCGCGCCAGTGCGCGTGAGCACGTGCTCTTCACCGTGCCGACCGAGCAGCCCATCACCTCCGCGACCTCCCGCTCGGGGAGGTCGAAGTAGTGCCGCATGACGAGCATCGTGCGCTCGCGCGGTGACAGCAGCGCGAGCCGTCCGGCCAGGTCGAGGCGGTCGTCGATGGCCACCACGTCGTACGACGCCGGTCCGGCCACCTCGGGGACCTCGTCGACCGGGTGCTCGCGGAACCGCTGCCGACGGCGCCAGGTGTCGACGTACGCGTTGACGAGGCTGCGCCGCACGTAGGCGATCGGGTTGTCCCGACCCACCCGCGACCACCGCGCGTACGCACGGACCAGCACGGTCTGCACGAGGTCCTCGGCGTCCGGGACGCTGCCCGTCAGGGCATACGCGCCCTGCCTCAGGCTCGGCCACGAGGCGTGGACGAACTCCTCGAACGATGCGTCGTCCGGCTTCGACATCCCGGCTCCTCCAGACCCGGAGGGACGGTGTGCCCCTCCACCGCTAACCACGAACGGAGGGGTCGCGAGGTTGAGTGGGACCGCGAGGTCAGAGGTCGCGGCGCTCCTCGACGTGGGTGGTCCGCGAGCGCTGGTTGTTCATGACGAGGCCGAGCACGAGCGACAGGACGCCCGCGATGACCAGGATCCACCCGACGGTGGTGGGGTCGACCACGTCCTGGACGGACTGCGGGAACTCCTTGATGGCGAACAGCAGGATCAGTCCGATGACGAGCAGCAGGATGCCGATGCCGATTCCCATGACGACTCCTTGTCGTGGTGCGGTCGGCTCGGGAACGAGCCGTCCCCGGCAGCGTAGGGCGGCCGGGCGCGCAAACGGCGCAACCCGTCCCCAGTGAGGCCGCTGCGCCGCGAATCGGGCCGGTCAATGCGGTCGACGTTAGGCGTCTGCAGGCGACACCGTGGTCGAAACTGCCGAACGGGTCCGGCGATCTGCCCTGATTCCGTCCCTGCGGGTGGGCCTACGCTCTCCCCATGACCGACGCCGTGAAGGATCAGGAGCGCCTGGCCGCCCTCGTCGCCGTGTGGTGGGAGGCGGTCGACTCCTTCACCCGCGTCCTCGAGCACGTCGGCGACGACCAGTGGTCCGTGCCGACCGACCTGCCCGGGTGGGACGTGCGTGCCGTCGCCGCCCACACCGCGCACCTCGAGGCGCTGCTCGCCGGGCGCCGGCACGAGGAGGTCGACATCGGCGACGCCCCGCACGCCCACGGGATGATGGGGCAGTTCACCGAGCAGGGCGTGGTGCTGCGCCGCGACGAGTCGCCCGACACGCTCATCACCGAGATCCGCGAGTCCACGACCGCCCGCCACACGCAGCTGCTCGCCGACCCTCCCTCGGACCCCCACGCTCCCGCGCCGGGGCTGTTCGGCGCGATCGGCTGGACCACCGGCCTGCTCCTGCGCAACCGGCCGCTCGACGTGTGGATGCACGAGCAGGACGTACGCCGCGCCCTCGACATGCCGGGCAACCTCGACTCGGCGCCCGCGCTCCACTCCGCCGGCTACCTGATGGAGAGCCTTCCCTTCATCGTCGGCAAGCGGGCACAGGCACCGGCCGGCAGCGTCGTACGCCTCGAGGTCGCCGGGCACGCACCGGTGGCCGCGGTCGTCGGCGACGACGGGCGCGGCCGGGTCGCGGCGCCGGCGGACGGCGAGCCTGCCGTCACCCTGGCCATGGACCGCGAGACCTTCATCGTCCTGGCCGGCGGGCGACGCCGGCCGGAGCCCGACGCCGTCGGCGTGACCGGAGACGCCGAGCTCGGCGAGCGCGTCATCTCCGCGATGGGCGTGACCCCGTGAGCGAGGCAGCCTGGACGACCGACGACATCGGCGACCTGACCGGTCGCACCGCCGTGGTGACCGGCCCGACCCTGGGCGGACTCGGCTTCCACACCGCCCTCGAGCTGGCCCGGCACGGTGCCCGCGTCGTGCTCGCCGGACGTACGCCGGACAAGCTCGCCGCCGCTGCCGAGGCGATCACCGCAGAGGTCCCGGGCGCTCCGCTCGACTCCCTCGTCGTGGACCTGTCCGACCTCACGTCCGTACGCGCGGCCGCGACGACCGCCGCCGCGCTCGGGCCGATCCACCTCCTGGTCAACAACGCCGGCATCATGGCCACGCCGTTCCGCCGCACTGCGGACGGGCTGGAGTCGCAGATGGCGACCAACCACTTCGGGCCGTTCCTCCTGACCGGCCTCCTGCTCGACCAGCTCGTCGCGTCGGGTGACGGCCGGGTCGTGACGCTGTCCTCGCAGATGCACCGCGTCGCTCGCTCCGCGCCGCTCGGCGACCCGCGCGCGCGGCGGCGCTACAGCCGGTGGGGCGTCTACGGCCAGACGAAGCTCGCCAACCTGCTCTTCACCTTCGAGCTCGACCGGCGGCTGCGGCGGGCCGGGCTCCCGGTGCTCGCGCTGGCCGCACACCCCGGGCTGGCCGGCACGCACCTCGTGGTCAACGGCCAGATGCGCGGCATCGAGCAGCGCGGCGCCGCCATCATCGACGCGGCCGTCAAGGCGGTGTCGCAGTCCGCGGAGGCCGGCGCCTGGCCGACCCTGATGGCCGCGACCGCCGACCTGCCCGGCGGGACGTACGTCGGACCCACCGGTCCCGGCCAGGGCCGCGGTCGTCCCGGCATCGTCGGTTCGACCCCGCTCGCCCGCGACGAGATGGCGCAGCGCCGGCTCTGGGAGACCAGCGAGGAGACCGTCGGCCTCACCTGGCCCTGACTCTCGGCTGCCGGGTATCTAGGGACAAACTGGTAGGAGATCCGCCCGTCGGACCTACGAGAACGTCCCTAGGTAGCGAGCCTCAGCTGCGGTCGCGCACCCGGACCAGGCCGGCCAGCGTGCCCACCCAGGCCGAGCCGTCGGGGCCGATCGTGATCCGCGACCCGTCGCTGCCGGCGAGCAGGCCGGTGCCGGTGCGTACGCTCCACATCGTGCGACCCGACTCGGCGTCGAGGGCGGTGAGGTACCACGCGCTCACGCCGGTCATGGACGGCCGCTTCGTCCAGGCGTAGACCAGGCCGGTGGGCCAGCTCGCCGTCACCCCCGAGCTCGGCGAGACCGCCTCGCTCGTCCACTCCACGACGCAGCCGTCGTCGCCCAGGTCGACGCGGGCGATGCCGGCGTCGCTCGTGAAGCCGAGGAGCGTGCTCCGCGGCGAGGAGTAGCCGTGGTTGTTGGCGACCACCACACCGCGACCGAGAGGGGCCAGGGTGCTGGACGTCGCGCCGTCGTCCTCCTCGAAGACCGACTGGCGGCACAGGCCCGCCCCGGTGTCGCGCGCCAGGAACACCACTCCCAGCCGGGACTCGACGGTGTCGGTGACGGCGACCACGCCACCGTCGAGCAGGACCGGGGCCGACCCGCTGGCGCCGGCGTACTCCGTGCGCCACTGCTCCTGCGGCGCCCCCTCGGCCCCGGCCACCAACCGGTGGAGCGCCTCGTCGGTGACGACGTAGGCCCCGCCCTCGTCGACCGCGAGCCCGCGGCGGACCTGCTCGCCGAGGTCGGTCACGGCGACCCGGCCCGACTCGGGCGCGAGGGTGCCGACCAGTCCTTGCCGCGAGACCCACCAGACGAGGCCCGACCAGTCGGGGGCGATGGCGACGACGCAGTCGCCGAAGGGGATCCACGGCCTGAGGTCCCAGCTGCCGTCGGGGTCGAGCGCGGACTCGTCGCCACCGGACCGGGTGCGATAGGTCGACACCGCGCGTACGCCCGCCACCACGGCACGGTCGGCGTCGTCGACGTAGAACGCCTCGGTCGCGCACGCCGGGTCGTCGGACGTCTCGCCCAGGTCGTACGTGGCGGTCGGTCGCATCGTCTCGGCATCGACCATCCGCAGGCTCGCACCCGACCGGTCGGTGCACCTCGCCACCAGTACGCCGGTCGAGGTGGGCGCGAGGTCACCGCAGCGCTGGAGGCCGAGCCACGAGGTCTCCACCTCGGGCTGCAGGCCGAGCGGTCCGGGCCACGAGACCGGGGCGGGTCCGACGCGGTGCGGGTTCTGCGGCACCTCGGCCGCGACCACCGGGTGCGGCGTCACCGGCCGGCCGACGTACGACGGCGCGGCCCAGGTACCCGGAGCCGGCGGGATCGGGAGCCAGCCGTCGGGCACGGCGAGCACGAGGGCGACGAGCGCCGCAACGGCTCCGGTCAGGATCGCCACGGCTCGGCGGTCGACGTGGATCCGGTCCTGCACCCACCAGCGGGCGCGCGGCACGCAGAGGACGGCGGCCGCCACCACGAGCACGACGGGGCCCCAGGCCAGCCAGAGCAGGAGAAGCGCACCGACCAGCCAGACCACCGGCTGACCCTAGGTGAACAGCGTGCCCCTGGTCGGGAGGCTCGGCCGCGAACGGTCGGTCGGCCCTCAGTCCATGGCCGGGCGCGGCGCCGGCGCGGTGACCGTGAGGTCGGAGTACGCGCCGAAGCCCTCCGCGCCGCGCAGGAAGATCCGCGAGTGCCGCGGCTCGG
Organism: Nocardioides zhouii; assembly: GCF_004137345.1. Lineage (GTDB taxonomy): Bacteria > Actinomycetota > Actinomycetes > Propionibacteriales > Nocardioidaceae > Nocardioides > Nocardioides zhouii. Next base: position 26,418 of record NZ_SDWV01000015.1, on the reverse strand, counting down.
GCACCCGCGTCGGCGGGGCCTCGTTGATCGGGATCCCGTCGGCCTCGGCACGGCGTGCCACGAGCGAGCCGGTGAACTGCTCCAGTGCCTTGATCCGTCCCGCGACGTCCCAGGTCAAGCTGTCGTCGTTGCGCTGCTTCCGCATGTGCGGACTCCTCCCACAATCGGCGGTCCCCCACGGACTACCTGGACCAAGGGTAGGAGCGCCCGGACCGCGCCGACCGGGACTAGCGGAACCCTTCGGGAAGTCTTCGGAAGACGGTCCAGACAGGTCCAGACAGCTCCTCGTTCCCCCGTGAGCACCCCGCGGACGACGGGTCCGGCCTTGACAGTTGCCGCCGCCCCGGGGCACGCCGAAACGGGCTGCCCGGCAGGTGCCGGGCAGCCCGTGTCTCGGGCAGAACGTCAGGCGGCAGGTGGCCGGACCGTCGACCCCACGTCGACAGTGCGCCGCGGACGCGGCACGGCGGGCCGTGACGGCTCGCTGCGTATGTCGTACGACTCCTCGCGCGCGACGGGAGGCTGAGCCTGCCCCACTGCGCCGACGCGGATCATCGGACCTGTCCTGATGTGTTCATGCTGGTTTCCATGTTCTCGACCCCCACGATCGATAGTTCCTGATGTACAGGATGTACCCAGTGTGCCCTTGATACATCCGTACAACTACCAATGATCCAGTTTAGTTATGGAGGTCCAGACCAGCACTTTCCGTGGCAAATTGCACAGCAAACAACGGAAACCTTCGTGTCAAACGATTTGAGGCCCTCAGGCGGCCCGTGATTCGCTCTCCAGCTTGCGACCCAGGAGGCGCCGCGTACGGCGGTCGCCCGTGGCCATCTTGTAGAGGATCCCGAGCTGCTGGGGGGCGTTCTTGGCGTTCGTGGTCTTGAGCCAGCCGTTGGGCAGCGAGAGCCGGACGACCTTGTGCCAGGCCGAGTAGACCTGCGGGACGAGCGGACGCGCGAGGTAGGTGAGCTCGTACTTGTCGAAGAGGGCCTGCACCTGGGGCGCGATCTCCGCGTAGCGGTTGGACGGCAGGTCCGGGAACAGGTGGTGCTCGATCTGGTGCGACAGGTTGCCGCTCATCAGGTGCAGTGCCTTCGAGCCGGAGATGTTGGCCGAGCCGAGCATCTGGCGGACGTACCACTCGCCCTTCGTCTCGCCCTCGATGGAGCGCTTCTCGAAGGTCTCGACGCCCTCGGGGAAGTGGCCGCACAGGATGATCGAGTTGGACCACAGGTTGCGGACGATGTTGGCCGTGAAGTTGGCCGCCAGGGTCGGCAGGAAGGAGCCGGTCGGGATCGACAGCGCCGGGTGGACCGCGTAGTCCTTGGTCGCCTGCTTGCGGATCTTGGTGAGCACCTGCTTCGCGCGGGCCCGGAAGACCGGGTCCTTGGTCTGCTTCTTCTTGACCACGGCGCCGAGGTCGAGGTCGTACGCGGCGATGCCGTACTCGAAGAAGACCGCGTTGATGAAGCACCAGATCGGCTGGCCGAGGTGGAACGGCGCCCAGGTCTGGTCCTCGTCGACGCGCATGATGCCGTAGCCGAGGTCGTTGTCCTTGCCGACGACGTTGGTGTACGTGTGGTGCACCTCGTTGTGGCTGTGCTTCCACTGCGCGGCGGGCGACGCCATGTCCCACTCCCAGGTGGAGGAGTGGATCTTCGGGTCGCGCATCCAGTCCCACTGGCCGTGCAGGATGTTGTGGCCGATCTCCATGTTGTCGAGGATCTTGGCGACACTGAGGCCGGCGGTGCCGACGACCCAGGCCGGCGGGAAGGCGCTGAAGAGCAGCACCGCGCGCGAGCCGAGCTCGATCTTGCGCTGCCGGTCGATGAGCTTGCGGATGTACGCCGCGTCGTTCGCGCCGCGCGAGTCGAGGACCTCCTGGCGGATGGCGTCGAGCTCGACCCCGATCTGCTCGATGTCGGCCTCGGTGAGGTGCGCGATCGGGTTGCTCTGGCCGACGTGCGGCTTCTTCTGGACGGTGGTCATGTCGATCTCCTGGGGGTGTCGGGGGAGGTCTGGGTCAGTGGTCGATGTGGCAGGGGCCGGCGGCGGCGTTGATGCAGGTCTGCACCTTGAGGTCGCCGGTCTCGCCGGGGACCGCGGTCGTGATGGCGCCGTTGCGCAGGTCACGCACGCTGCCCTCACGGAGCGGGATCACGCAGCCCATGCAGATGCCCATCCGGCAGCCGCTGGGCATCAACATGCCGGCCGCCTCGGCCGCGTCCAGGATGGGCGTGGCGCCGTCGAGGTCGAGGGTGGCGCCGGAGGTGAAGCGGACGGTGCCACCGTCGCCCGGCTCGACGCGAGCGGTGCGGAACTGCTCGGTCGTCAGGGTGATCCCCGCGGCCTCGTGGTGCGCGGCGAGGGCGTCGAGCAGGCCGGCGGGCCCGCAGGCGAGGGTCGTACGCTCGGCGAGGTCGGGCACGAAGGTGGCCAGGTCGTCGACGTCGAGCACGCCGTGCTCGTCGTCGTACCGCGCGACGAGGCGGATGGCGCCGGCGGCGTCGAGCGCCTCGAGGTCGCGGATGAAGATCGAGTCGGGGTGGCTCGGGGCGACGTGGACGACCACGATGTCGTGGTCGGCGCTGCGCGCCGGGCGCAGCACGCCGTCGTCGGTGCTCGGGAACAGGTTGCGCAGCATCCCGATGACCGGGGTGATGCCGGAGCCGGCAGTCACCATGAGGAACTTGCCGCCTGCGGGCGGGAGGATGAACTCGCCCGCGGCCTGCTCGAGGTGGACGAGCGTCCCGGGCTGCGCCCGGTGGACGAGGTGGTTGCTGACCAGCCCGTCGGGCACGGCCTTGACGGTGATGGAGATGCGGCCGTCGCGACGCGGACCGTGGGTCAGCGAGTAGGCGCGCCACTGGCGTACGCCGTCGACGTCGATGCCGATGCGCAGGTACTGGCCGGGCACGTGGCCCGCCCAGTCGGCGCCGGGGCGGATCACGATGGTCGCGGCGTCGGCGGTCTCGGGGTGCACGGACTCGATGCGTCCTCGCAGGTCGGCGCCGGAGCGCAGCGGGGCGAAGAGGTCCATGAAGTCGGCCGGGAGGTACGGCGTGGTGGCCGCCTCGGCGACGCGGACCAGGTGGTCTCCGATGCGTCGGCTCCGTCGGGTGCCGGTGCCGCCCGTGGGCGGCTCGAGAGTCGTGGTCATAGGTACCAATGTGCCCGTCGGGGGCCCGTTGTTCCTGCCCTGAGCACGTGAATCCGGCGTACACTCTTGTTCGTAGCGAACAAAAATACCCTCAGGAGACCCGATGGCACAGCGGACTGTGCGCCCCACCACACAATCACCCACCGTGGTCGGCCTCGACCCGGAGGTGGCAGCGGCCCTCCGCGCCCGCCTCGCCGAGGTCGCCGACAGCGCGGTGCTCCACATCGTCGAGGAGGTGCCCAGCTATGCCGGCGCGTGGAGCGGCCGGATGGGCGAGGTGATCCGCAACGCGGTCCAGCTCGCCCTCGGCGGCTTCCTCACCCTCGCCACCCGCCAGGACGCCGACGCCCCGAGGGCGCCGGCGATCGAGGGCGCCTACCAGCTCGGCCGCGGCGAGGCGCGCAGCGGACGTACGGTCGAGGCGCTCCTCTCCGCCTACCGCATCGGCGCCCGCGCCTCGTGGCGCGAGATGGCCGAGACCGCCGTGGCGGCCGGGGTCGACTCCGGCCAGCTGGCCCGCTTCGCCGAGCTGGTCTTCGCCTACATCGACGAGCTCTCGGCGGCCTCGGTCGCCGGTCACACCGACGAGCTGGAGAGCAGTGGCCGGGTGCGGCAGCGCAACCTCGAGCGGCTCGCCCGCGCCCTGCTCACGGGCGCCCCGGCCGACGCGGTCAACGCCGCAGCCGAGCGGGCCGACTGGGAACCGCCGGGCGCGCTGACCGCCGTCGTCCTCCCGGAGTCGCAGGTCTCGCACGCACTGACAGCCCTCGACGCGCAGACCCTCCAGCCCACCGACGACGTGCCCGGGCTGCCCGAGGGCCACACGTCGCTGCTCGTGCCGAGCGCCGCGTCGACCACGGCCCGGCGTACGTTGCTCCGCGCGCTGCGCGGCACCGACGCCGTCGTGGGGCCGAGCACACCGTGGCTGGAGGTGGGCGGCTCGCACCGGCGCGCGCTGCGGTGCTCGGCGCTGGAGATCGAGGGCCTGGTCGACACCGACGACCACCTCGCCGCGCTCGTGCTCGCCGCCGACGCCGAGAGCCGTGCCGACCTGCGGGCGCGCGTGCTCGCGCCGCTCGCCGACCTGCGCCCCTCGACCGCCGAGAAGCTCACCGACACCCTCCGCAGCTGGCTCCTCCACCACGGGCGTCGCGACGCGGTCGCCGAAGAGCTCTTCGTGCACGCGCAGACCGTGCGCTACCGCGTCGGCCAGCTCCGGGAGGTCTACGGCGACCGCCTCGACGACCCCGCCTTCGTGCTCGACGCGACGCTCGCCCTGGCCTGATCCCCCGTCCGGGGGCCGACTCGAGCGGACCATGGGCCGCTCGACGCACGCCATGCCGTGCGTCCAGCGTCCATCTCGGTCGTCAAGCGTCCACGGTTCCGCTCGAGCCGCGCTGTGGCTCGAGCGCACCCGGTCAGGCGCGCTCGTACACCGGCGAGCCGGCGACCCAGGTCGCGACGACCCGGTCGGCAAAGGCCCGCAGCGCGAGCGCGTGCTCGCGGCCGGAGTCCCCGGCGAGGGGGTCGGCGTCGAGGAGGACGAGGTCGGCGGGGTGGCCGGCGGCGACGGTGCCCCAACCGTCGGTCGAGGCGGCGAGGGCCTCGCGCGCGGTGATCGCCTGCTCGGGGTGCCACGGCTCCCGCTCGTCGGCGGAGCGGTGGACCGCCGCGGCGACCGCGAGCCAGGGGTCGAGCGGGGAGACGGGGGCGTCCGAGCCGAGGACCACGTCGACCCCGGCGTCGACCATCCAGCGCAGCGGGAAGCAGCGCTCGGCGCGCCCCGGCCAGAGCCGCTCGGTGACGTCGCGGTCGTCGAGGAGGTGGGCAGGCTGCACGCTGGCGCGGACGCCGAGGGCAGCGAGGCGGCGTACGTCGTCACGGGTGGTGAGCTGCACGTGCTCGATCCCCCCGCGGGCGCCGGTCTCCTCGAACGCGTCGAGCGCCTCGGTGACCGCGCGGTCGCCGATCGCGTGGACGGCGACGTCGAGGCCGCCGGCCGCCGCGCGGGCGAGGAGGGACCTCAGCTCGGTCGCGGTCTGGTTGGGCTGGCCGGACTCGCTGCCGGGGACAGCCTTCTCGGCGTACGGCTCGCGGCACCAAGCGGTGCGGGTGTTGAGGGAGCCGTCGCTGATGATCTTGAGCGGACCCATCGTCAGGCGGCCCCCACCATCGGGCAGCGAGTCGGCGAGGGGGTCGCCCGAGCGCAGCCCACGGGCGAGCACGTCGTCGAGCCCGTCGGCGTAGCAGGCGTGCCGGATCCGCAGCAGGTCCGCACCCGCCGACCAGCGGGCGACCCAGTCGGCGACGCCGCCGCTGAACTCGAGGTCCACCAGTCCGACCACGCCCTGCGCGGCCGCCGCTTCCATCGATCGGCGGTAGGCGTCAGGCCCCGTCCCGTCCGAGCCCATCACCCCCGCCAGCCGCCCGTACGCCTGGAACCACTCGCCCTCGCTGACCATGCTGTCCCGCGTCGAGAGCGCCAGCATGTGCAGCGCGATCGTGTTGAGCCAGCCGTGGTGCCCGTCGCCGGCGATCAGCACGATCGGCTGGTCGGTGTCGATCGCGTCGAGGTCGGAGACAGCCGGGTTGTCGGGCCATGCCGTCGGCCGGTGACCCCAGCCGATGACGGGCAGGTCGGGCCACTCCTCGAGCCGCTCGCGCACGGCCGCCACGGCCTCGGCGCTCGACCGCACCCCCGCGAGGTCGAGGCGCGCCGAGGCGAGCGTCCACTGGCCGAGGTGCACGTGCTGGTCCCAGAGACCCGGCATCAGCCAGCGCCCGCCCGCGTCGTACGCCCCCTCGTCCCCGCGCGTGTCCAGCGACGGCCCGACCTCGGTGACGCGGCCGTCCTCGATGCGTACGTCGACCGGACCCGCCGTGGCGTCGGTGAGGGCCACCAGGCGGGCGTCGCGGATCAGCATGCCGCCACCGTAGGACGTCCGTGATGGACCGGACCGGGCAGGTGGCGGATACAGTCGTGGCATGGATTGGCGGGGGCCTGCGGTGCTGGTCGCGCTCCTGGCGATCGGCACCGGGAGCGGGTACGCCGCGTCCGTGCAGGCCCGCGACACAGCGATCGGGGCGGGGGTCCCGGCGCCCGTGCCGGCCGAGCAGCCCGAGCTCCCGATCGAGGCGCCCCTGCCCTTCGAGCAGGACCCGGACGACCCGGCGCTCAGGCCGGGCCTTCCGATGGAGACCCAGAAGCTGGGCACCGGCAAGTTCGAGATCACCTTCCCCGCGCCGGTCGGCTGGGTCACCAACGCCAACGCGACCAACGAGTTCAAGTGGAAGAAGCCGGGCACGTCCAACAACACGTACGTGATGCGGATCGAGCAGATCAACAGCCAGGACATCACCATCGAGGACGCCATCGACATCCGGATCGAGCGCCTCGAGCGCGAGCAGGTCGACGTCGACATCCTCGAGCGCGGTGCGGACTCGCTGGAGTACACGTACCGCAGCAATGAGGACAACTTCCGCCACAGCTTCATGCGGTGGCTCGACCTCGACCTCAGCGGCCAGGCCGACGTCGAGATCGTCGTGCACGGCCGGCAGAAGGACACGCCCGGCACCCGCGACCTGATCCGGCGGGTGGCCGAAGGCATGCGCGGGGCGAGCGGCGGCGTGGTCGAGACCGGCTGACGGCCGCCACGGCTGACGGTGGCCTAGATTGTCCGCCGTGACATGGCGGGGGCCGACGGTGCTGGCGCTGCTGCTGGCGCTCGGCGTCGGCGGCGGGTACGCCGCGTCCTGGTCGCTCGGCGAGCAACCGCTCGGCGAGGGAGCGGCCGTCCCGGTCGCCGCGGCGTCGCCGAGCCTGCCGGTCGACCCGGTGCCCGACCTGCTGCCCGATCCCGACTTCGCCCCGCTCGAGCCCGGCATCGAGCTCGTCCGGCAGCAGGTGGGGATCGGCGACTTCGGGCTGTCGCTGCTGCGGCCCGCCGGGTGGCGGTTCTCGCCCAACTCGCTCACCGAGTGGCAGTGGCGCCCGCCGGACTTCCAGTCCTTCGGCTTCTACATGCGGGTCGAGCAGGTGATCAGCAACCGGCGCTCCATCGCCTGGACCCTGGACCGCCGCATCGACGAGCTTGTCGAGGATGAGGCAGCGGTCAAGGTCCGCAGCCGGACCGCGAACAGCCTCCACTACACGTACATCACCAGCAACCACCTGCGCCACGGGTTCCTCACCTGGCTCGACCTCACCGGCTCCGACAACGCCCAGGTCGAGATCGCGGTGACCGGCCGCGCCGCGGACGTGTCGGGCATGTCCGAGCTCATCGGCCGCGTCGCGGAGTCGATGACGCTGGGCGCGCGCCGGCCGGCGGCCTAGAGGTACGTCGTCACCGACGCCAGCACCCGGTTGGCGGTGCCGCGGTCGTCGCTGCGGATCTGCACCCACAGCAGGCGGTTGGACGTCAGCTGCACGACGCGCTCGACCACCACGTCGGTCCCGGGACATCCCTTGGAGAAGACCGTCATCGAGGCGTCGCCGTCCTGCTGGTCCTTGATCACCTCGCCCGTGGTCTCGCAGTCGAAGTGCTGCGGCACGCGGGACGGCAGCTTGTCGGCCTGCAGCACTCCCACGAAGACACCCGGCGCCGGATCGTCGGTGTTCCACCCGGATCGCGAGCCAGTGGCGATCGACGGCTGCTCCTGCTGTCCCTCGATCGGGGTCCACTGCTCGGGGTCGACCTGCGCGGTCCACGACTCCGGCACGGTGACCGAGATCGTCTCGGTCGCGTCGACGAGGGTGCGCTCGGACGTGGCGGCCTGCTCGGCCGACCAACCCACGCCGGCCCCGGCGGCCAGGGCCACGATCCCCGCGACCAGCCACGGGAGGCGACGGCGCCTGGGCGCTGCCAGTGGCGGGAGCTCGTCCACGGGGCCGGTGTCCTCGGGGCGCGGTGCGGCCTGGGTGAGGTCGGGGTCGGCGGGGATCCACGCCAGCGGCGCTTCCTCCACCTGGCCGCCGAGCGCATCGACGAGGGCGCTCGTGAAGGACTCGATGTCGTCGTAGCGGTCCGCGCGGTCCTTGGCCAGGCCCTTGAGCACCACTGCCTCGGCCTCGGGGTTGTCGATGCCCATCGGTGGCGGCGGCGCCGGGTCCTCGGCAGCCGCGAGGGTCGTGTGGTGGAAGGGCTGGCGGCCGGCGAGGAGGTAGTAGCTGAGGGCCGCCAGGGAGAACTGGTCGGCCCGCGCGTCGAGCCCCTCGCCCAGCGCCTGCTCGGGAGCGACGTACGTCGGGGTGCCGCCGACCATCGTGAGCCGCGACGACATGTCCATCGCCTTGCCCAGCCCGAGGTCGCCGACCATCGCCACGACCTGCGACCCGCGGGCGCTCTCGACGGTGCGGAAGAGGACGTTGGCGGGCTTGATGTCGCGGTGCAGCACGCCGCGGTCGTGCAGGGCGGTCAGGCCGCGACCGACCTGGGTCAGCATGGTGAGGGCCTGCGACGGCTCGAGGGCGGAGAGCTCGAGCCGGTCGGCGAGCGTGCCCTGGTCGGCGTACGCCATCACGAGGTAGGGACGGTCGTCGGCGAGCTCGCCGGCGTCGTAGACCGTCACGACGTGGGGCGACTCGACCTTGCGGAGGAAGCGGCCCTCCTCGAGGAAGCGCTGCCGGATGTGGAGGTCGCCGGTCCAGTTGTCGGCGAGCACCTTGATCGCCACCGGGGAGTCGAGGTGCTCGTCGTAGGCGAGCCACACGGTCGCGAAGGCTCCCGATCCGATGCGGCGGCGCACCGGATAACGACCGAGACGAGAAGGAGCGGACACCCGGGCATTATCGTGCAGGGGTGACTGAATCGGGGGACCACGGTGCCGGACTGACTCCGGACGACATCGACGAGCTGGCGCGGAGTGCGCGGGACGGCGACCGGGACGCCCTCGAATCGCTGCTCGGAACCGTACGTCCGCGGGTGCTCAACATCTGCCGCGGAGTGCTCCCCTACTCCGGCGACGCCGAGGATGCGTGCCAGGAGGCGATGCTCAACGTCGCGACCAAGATCCACACCTGGGGCGGGCGCGGCCGGTTCACCACGTGGTTGCACGTCGTGGCAGTCAACAGTGCCCGTACGACGTACCGGCGGCTGAAGAACCTGGCGACGCCGACCGACTTCGAGGACGGCACCCACGACCGCCCCGACCCGCGTACGACCAGCGTCATCGCCGGCACCCGCCTCGACCTTCTCGAGGCGATGGAGACGATCGAGCGCGACCACCCCCAGTTCGTGGAGCCGCTGCTGCTCCGCGACGTCTACGGACTGCCCTACGACGAGATCGCCGCGCTGGTCGGCGCGCCGCTCGGGACCGTGAAGGCCCAGATCCACCACGGCCGCAAGCTGGCGCGTCCGCTGCTGCGGGGCGATCGATGAGCCTGCGGCGACGCCTCCCGGCACTCCTCGCGTGCACCGCACTGCTCGCCGGCTGCTCGTCGAGCGCCGACGCACCCGACGAGCTCACCACCCCTACCGCCGAGCCCTCCGCCGCGGACGACTCCGGCACCGGCACGGAGCAGGGCGCGGCCGCGGCGTCGTCGGAACCGGTGCTCACCGAGCCCGTCGAGCAGGCCCTCGACACGGCGGTGTCGGAGCCCGTCGAGGACAGCGTCTACCCCGCCGTCGGCGACCCGCGGGTCGACGCCCTGCTCTACGACCTCGACCTGTCGTGGGACCCCGACGCCCGCAGGCTCACTGCCAGTGCGGCCCTCACCTTCCGGGCCGCCCGTACGGCTCCGCGCTTCCAGCTCGACCTCGGCCGGGGACTCACGGTCGGTCGGGTCTCCCTCGACGGCGAGCCCGTCGCCTTCGCCCGACGCGGCAAGGACCTGGTCCTCAAGGCGCCGATCGAGGCGGATGCGCGCTACGAGCTGACGATGGACTACGTCGGCACGCCGAGACCCGCGCCGGCCCCGACGACGCGGCGCGACTTCTCCACGACCGGCTTCACGATCACCGACACCGGCGAGGTCTGGACGATGCAGGAGCCCTTCGGCGCCTACACGTGGTACCCCGTCAACGATCAGCCGTCCGACAAGGCGCTCTACGACGTCACGATCACCGCACCGGCTCCCTGGACCGGGATCTCCAACGGCCACCTCACCCAGCTGGTGACCGCGGACGGACGGACGAGCACGTCGTGGCAGCTCACCGAGCCCGCGTCGTCGTACCTCGTCACCCTCGCGATCGGCGACTACGCCCACAGCAGCAACACGACGGCCGGCGGCCTGCGCGTCGACTACTGGACGCCGCGCGGCATGGTGCTCGGGGTCGACCAGGTCCAGACGGCGGCGGCGTCGATCGACTGGATCGAGGGCAGGCTCGGGCCCTACCCGTTCGACTCCCTGGGCCTCGTCGTGACCGCGTCGCAGAGCGCGATGGAGACCCAGACCATGGTCACGCTGGGCAACAACGAGTACGTCCTGTCTCCGCAGGTGATCGCCCACGAGCTCGTGCACCAGTGGTACGGCGACCAGGTGTCACCTGCCGACTGGCGCGACGTGTGGCTCAACGAGGGCATGACGATGCTCATGCAGTGGATCTACGAGGACGAGCACGACATCCGGCCGCTGCGCGGGACGATCCAGCAGGCCCGCGCCGGCGACCAGGGCCTGCGCGACGAGTACGGACCTCCGGGGGCGTACGACCCGCAGCAGTTCGGCGGGTCCAACATCTACTACACGCCGGCCCTCATGTGGAACGAGCTGCGCCTCGCGCTCGGTGACGACGAGTTCTTCCGGATCGCCCGGTCGTGGCTGGGCCAGCACGACAACACGTCCGTGACCCGCGAGCAGATCTTCGCGCACTGGGAGTCCGAGACCGGCCGCGAGCTGTCGGACTTCTTCGCCCGCTGGATCACCGGCCGGACCACCCCCGACGCCGGAGTGCCGAAGGCGTGAGCCGCCTGTCCGCGCGCGACCTGATCGACCTGGTGCTGGACGACGACTCGTGGTCCTCCTGGGACACCACGCCGTCGCGAGAGGGGGTCAGCGACGCGTACGCCGCCGAGCTCGCCGCGGCGGCCGCGAAGTCCGGCGTCGACGAGTCGGTGCTCACCGGTGAGGCACGGCTCCACGGGCGACGGATCGGCGTGCTCGTGGGCGAGTTCGGCTTCCTGGCCGGCTCCATCGGCCGGGCCTCCGCCGACCGCATCGTCGCCGGGATCGAGCGCGCCACGCGCGAGGGGCTGCCGCTGGTCGCGGCCCCCATCAGCGGCGGCACCCGGATGCAGGAGGGCACGCCCGCCTTCGTCCAGATGGTGCGGATCTCCGCCGCCGTCGCGGCCCACCGCACGGCCGGGCTGCCCTACCTCGTCTACCTGCGCAACCCGACCACCGGCGGGGTGATGGCCTCGTGGGGCTCGCTCGGCCACGTGACGGTGGCCGAGCCGGGTGCCCTCGTCGGCTTCCTCGGCCCGCGGGTCTACGAGGCGCTCTACGGACGCGCGTTCCCGGGAGACGTACAGACCTCGGAGAACCTCTACGCCCACGGCATCATCGACGCCGTCCTGCCGCCCGACGAGATCGCCGACATCCTCGACCGCGCGCTGACGATCCTGATGGCCGCGCGCGAGGGCGTCGCGCCGGTGGCCGACCCGGGGCAGGAGTCGGTCCCCGACGTCGACGCCTGGGACTGCGTGACCCGTTCGCGGCGCCCGGACCGGCCCGGCGTACGCCGTCTGCTGCGCTACGCCGCCAGCGACGTGGTCCCCCTCAACGGCACCGGGCAGGGCGAGTCGGACCCCGGCCTGCTGATCGCCCTGGCCCGGTTCGGCGAGGCGCCGTGCGTCTTCCTCGGCCAGGACCGGCGCGGCCAGACGACCGACCACCCGATGGGACCCGAGGCGCTGCGCGAGGCACGGCGCGGGATGCGGCTGGCCTCCGAGCTCGGGCTGCCGCTGGTGACCGTGATCGACACGCAGGGTGCGGCGCTGTCGGCGGACGCGGAGAACGGCGGCCTGGCCGGCGAGATCGCCCGTTCGCTTGCCGACCTGGTGACGCTCGACGCGCCGACGCTCTGCCTGATGCTCGGCGAGGGCAACGGCGGCGGCGCACTTGCGCTGCTGCCCGCCGACCGCGTGGTCGCGGCCCAGCACGCGTGGCTCTCGCCGCTCCCGCCCGAGGGCGCGTCCGCGATCGTCCACCGCGACCTCGACCACGCCGCGGAGATGGCCCGCGCCCAGCAGGTGCGGGCGCTCGACCTCTACCGCCGCGGCATCGTCGACCGGATCGTGGCGGAGAAGCCCGACGCCGCCGACGAGCCCGAGGAGTTCTGCCGCCGGGTCGGGGCCGTGCTCGAGCACGAGCTCAGCGCGCTCCTCATCGCCGGACCGGGCTCGCCGGAGAAGCGGGCCCGCCGCTACGTCTGAGGTTGTGTCGAGCGGTGCGTGAGGGGGATTCCACCCTCGCGGAATCCTCCTGGCTCACCGCTCACCAGCGTGTCCGGTGTGTCGCATGCCAGGGCGGTGCGTGAGGCGGATTCCACCCTCGCGGAATCCTCCTGGCTCACCGCTTGTCGGCGGCCGCGTCCTCCTGGGCCTCGACGACCTCGGCCTCGGTGACGGCTTCCGGCTCCTCGGCGGGCGCCTCGTCGGCCTCGGGCGCCTCGGCCGCGGGCGCGTCCGCGGGCACGTCGGGGCGTACGTCCGCCGCGACCGGCTGCGGCTCCTCGGGCAGCACCACCCCGGGCACGGTGCCGGTGAGGGTCGCGAGCATCTGGCGCACGTTGGAGAGCTGGGCGTTGATGCTGTCGCGACGCTGGGCGGCCGCTCCGAGCTCGCGGTCGGACTCCGCGCGCACCCGGTCGGCCGTCGAGCGGGCGTCGGAGACCATCGTGGTGGAGCGCTCCTCGGCGTCGGCGAGCATCCGCGCGATGCGGGACTCGGCCTCGCTGCGGGTGCGTTCCATCGAGGCCTCGGCGTCGCGGTTGCGGGCGGTCATCGCGTCGAGCTCGGCCTGGGTGGCGGCTTGCTGGGCCTGGAACTCCGACGTCGCCTTCTGGCGCCGCTCGGCCAGCGTCGTCTCGAAGTCGGCCGCGGACTGCGCGGCCTTCGCCCGGGCGTCCTCGTAGAGGGCCTCGGCCTCGGCGCGGCGGGCGGACGCATCGCGCTCCGCGGCGTCGCGCTCGGACTCGGCCGCGGTCCGGGCGTCGGCGACGAGCCGGCCGCCCTCGGCCTCGGCGTCGCGCCGGGTCTCGTCGGCGTAGCGGTCGGCCTCCGAGCGCACCGTCCCCGCCTCCACCTCGGCGTCCTTGCGCAGCGCCTCCACCTCGCCGACCACGCGGTCGCGGATCTCCGCCGCCTCGGCCTCGGCGAGGGCCAGGATCTGGCCGACGCGCTCGCCGAGGTGGGCGTACGTCGGCGCCTCGGGCTCCTGCGACTCCCGCGAGACGAGCGCCTCCCGGGACGTCGTCGCCTCCCCGCGCGCCTGGTCGGCGGCGGCCTCCGCAGACGCGAGCCGGGTGCGGAGGTCCTCGGCCTCGCTCCGGGCCTGGCCGATGGCGCGCTCCACCTCCGCCGGGTCGTACCCGCGGCGCACGGTCGTGAACATCTCGTCAGGCATCGGGGGTCTCCTGGTCAGGGGTGGAGGGCTGCGGGTGTGACGGGGGGTCGGTCTGCTGGGGATCGGCGGCGGCGCCGCGCTCGGGGACGGAGAGCGCCTCGATGACGCCGGACAGCTGGCCGAGCTCGGCGGCGATGCCGTCGCGGCGGGTCTGGAGCTGGGCGATCTCGGCGCGCGCCCGCTCGAGGGCGCGCTGGGCGCCCTCGCGCAGCTGGTCGGCCTCGGCGCGGCCCTCGGCGACGAGCGCCAGCGACTCCTCTCGGGCGCGGCGCCGGTCCTCGGCTGCCGTGGCGCGGCTGCGGGTGACCTCCTCGGCCACGAGGCTCCGGAGGCTGGCGGCACCGGTCTCGGCCTCGGCACGCCTGCGCTCGAGGCGCTCGACGGCACGCTCCGACTCGTCGGTCGCGTCGGCCACGATCCGGGCCGCCTCCGCCTCGGCCTGCACGAGGGCGGCGTTGGCCTCGGCCTTCCGCTCGCCCGCGACGGTGCTCGCGTCCTTGGCGATCTCCTCGGCGCGCTGCTGGGCCTCGGCCATCTCGAGCGCGACCCTGCCGTTGACCGCGGCGATGACGCCCTGCACACGCTCGCGCACGAGGCGTACGTGCTCGCCGGCATCCGCGTACGCGGCCTTGCGCGTCGCCTCGGCCTCGGCCGACGCACCGGAGAGCACCGAGTGCACGGTGGCCGTGGCCCACTCGGTCTGCTCGGCGGCGTTGCGCAGCTGCTCCTCGCTCTCGGCCCGGGCAGCGGCCAGCGTGTCCTCGGCGGCCTGGCGCATCCGCTCGGTCTCGGCGCCGGTCGTGCGGCGCAGGTCCTCGACGTGCAGCGACGCCTCGTCGCGCATGCGGGCGGACTCGATCGACGCGGTCGCCCGCAGCGACTCGGACTCCACCGTCGCCGACCCGAGGTGCTGCTGGCCGGCGGCGCGGGCCTCCTCGACGAGCCGGGTCGCCGTCTCCTGCGCGGTCGTGACGATGGACTCCGCCTCGGCCCGGGCGCCCTCGAGCAGCGCCGCCTTCTCGGCGGCAGCCATGTCGCGCAGCTCCTGCGACTCGGCGCGGAGCGCCACGGCGTCGTCGGTGGCCCGGGCGCGCAGCCCGTCGCCCTCGGTCCGCGCCGCCTCGACCTGCTCGTCGCGGGCCGCCTCCGCCGAGCTCATCAGCAGGGCGGACTGCTCGTTGGCGTCGACCACGATCGTGGCCGCCTCCTCGGACGCGCCGGCGAGCACCTGCTCCGCCTGCTTGCGCGCCCGGCCGGCCTCGGCGCGGTCGGCCTCGGCCCCGGCCACCAGGCGGCGGGCCTCCTCGCGCAGCACCGCGAGATCGGCGGTGAGCCGCTCGGCCTCCTGTCGCGCCTCGCTCTGCAGCTGGTCGGCCACCTGCTGGGCGCGGGCCAGCAGGGCGGCCGTCGAGGGGTCGCCCGAGGAGGCTGTGGCGGCATCGAGGGCCATCTGCCCGCTCCCTTCGCGCGCGTTCCGAGGCCGACAGTGTGGCAGCGCGACCGCACCGCTGACAAAGGGGCCAGTGGTTGCGCCCAGAGCGAACCACCTTGTCCCCCCGACCCGGCGGCCGGTGGAGTGGACCCATGAAGCTCCTGGTGCTCGGCGGAACCCGCTTCCTCTCCCGCGAGACGGCCACCCAGGCGGTCGCTCGCGGCTGGGACGTCACCTGCGCGTGCCGCGGGGAGTCCGGTCCCCTCCCAGAGGGTGGGACGCACCTGCCGTGGGACCGCAACGACGACGCGCCCGCCGCGATCACGGACGGCTGGTGGGATGCCGTCGTCGACGTGACCCGACTCCCCTCCCACGCGCGCCGCGCGGTCGAGGCGACCGCCGATGCGCACTGGGTCTTCGTCTCGACGATCAACGTCTATCCCGACAATTCCTCCTCCGAGATGGGCCCGCTCGCCGACCCGATCACCGAGGACGTGGACCTCGCGGTGGATCCCGAGGCGTACGGCGGCATGAAGGTCGCCTGCGAACAGGCCGCCCAGTCGGTCGCGGCATCGTCGGTCATCGCGCGGCCGGGACTCATCGTCGGCCCCGGCGACCCGACCGGCCGGTTCGCCCACTGGCCCCAGCGGCTGGCGCGCGGCGGCGAGGTCCTCGCCCCCGGCACCCCGGACGACGTGGTCCAGGTGATCGACGTACGCGACCTCGCGACCTGGCTGCTCGACCTCGCGGAGTCCCGTACGACCGGCGTGTTCGACGCGGTCGGGCAGCCGGTGCCGTTCGGCGAACTGCTGGCCGGAGTGGCTGCGGGCGTCGGGTCACCCGACCCCGACCTCACGTGGGTGGACTCGGCGTTCCTCGAGGCGCACGACGTCGTGCCGTGGGCCGGTGAGGGCTCGTTGCCGCTCTGGCTGCCGCGACCGGAGTACGACGGCATGCTGGCGCGCGACCCCGGACCGGCCGTGGCCGCCGGGCTTCAGTTGCGCCCGGTGGCGGAGACCGCACCCGGCTGCCTCGACTCCCCCGTCACCGCACTGACCGCCGAGCGGGAGGCCGAGGTTCTCGCCGCCTGGCACGCTCGCACCCTGGGTATCTAGGGACGAAATGGTAGGTCGGACGCCGGTCCGGCCTACCAGAACGTCCCTAGATACCGAGTCAGAAGAGGAGGGCGGTCCCGGGGTCCGACAGCATCCCGGCGACGTCGGCCAGGAAGCGCGAGCCCTTCTCGCCGTCGATGTGACGGTGGTCGAAGGACAGCGCCAGCGTCGTGACGTCGCGGACGACGATCTCGCCGGTCTCGTCGTCGACCCAGGGCCGCTTGTTGATCGCGCCGAAGCACAGGATCGCGGACTCGCCCGGGTTGATGATCGGCGTGCCGGCGTCGACGCCGAAGACGCCGACGTTGGTGATCGTGAACGTGCCGCCTGCCATCTCCGCGGGCTGCGTCTTGCCGTCGCGCGCGGTGGCGGTGAGCTGGCCCAGCGCCGCCGCCAGCTCGGTCATCGACAGGGCGTCGGCGTCCTTGACGTTGGGCACGACCAGGCCCCGCGGCGTGGCGGCCGCGATGCCGAGGTTCACGTAGCTCTTGTAGACGACCTCCTGGGCGGCGTCGTCCCAGAACGAGTTGATCTCCGGGGTCTTCTTGATCGCGAGGATCACCGCGCGCGACAGGACGAGCAGCGGGTTGACCCGTACGTCGCGCAGGTCGGAGCGTTTCTTGAGCCGCGCCACGAGCTGCATCGTCGCCGTCACGTCGACGGTGATCCACTCGGTGACGTGCGGGCTGGTGAAGGCCGACTGGCTCATCGCCGTCGCCATCATCTTGCGCACGCCCTTGATCGGCTCGCGGGTCTCGCGGGTCTCGATACGGCCCTCGTTCCTCGGGTCTACTCGACCACCGACAGCGGCCGTTGCGGGGGCGGCGGCGGGCGCACCCGACGAGGCACCCTGGACGTCGTCGCGGGTGATCGAGCCCGACGGCCCGGTGCCGGTCAGCGTGGTGAGGTCGACGCCGAGGTCCTTGGCGAGCTTGCGCACCGGCGGCTTCGCCAGCGCGCGTACGTCGCTGGGCTCGGCCTGCGCGGACGCCGGCACGAGCGCCTCGGCGGGGGCAGCCGCGGGGGCGGGCCGCTGGTCGACGGCCGGGACCGGCGACTCGTCGGCGGGCAGCACGTCCTGCGACTGGGCACCACCGGGAGCGAAGGCGCCCTGCAGCTGCAGCTGGGCCTGGGCGCCGGCGTCGGTGCTCGGCGAGGCGGAGCCCCGGCGGGCGCGACGCATCGGGCCCTTGTCGGCCTTGATCCGGCCCACGAGGGACGCACCCTCCATCGACCCGGAAGCGGCTGGGTTGGACAGGTCCATCTCCGAGAGGTCGGCCTCGGCCGCGCCGGCCTTCTGAGCCATGCCCAGGTAGGGGTCCGACTCGGTCTGCTCGGTCGGGGCGGCCGGAGCAGCCGGCTCCTCCCCGGCAGCACCGATCGCGATGATCGGCGTACCGACCGGCACCATCTCGCCCTCCGCGACGAGCAGCGCCAGGACGGTGCCCTCGTAGGGCGAGGGCAGCTCGACGAGCGACTTGGCGGTCTCGATCTCGACGATCACGTCGTTGATCTCGATCGTGTCGCCGACCTTCACCTTCCAGGCGACGATCTCGGCCTCGGTGAGGCCCTCACCGACATCAGGGAGCAGGAACTCGGACATCGCGTGCCTCTCAGAAAGCGAACGTGCGGTCGACGGCGTCGAGCACGCGGTCGAGGTCGGGGAGGTACTCCTCCTCGATCCGCGAGGGCGGGTAGGGCATGTCGAAGGCGCCGACGCGGAGCACCGGGGCCTCGAGGGAGTAGAAGCACTGCTCGGTGATGCGGGCCGCGACCTCCGCGCCCATGCCGAGGTTGACGTGCGCCTCGTGGGTGATCACGCAGCGACCCGTCCGGCGTACGGACTCGAAGACCGGGCCCATGTCGAGCGGCGAGAGCGTGCGCAGGTCGATGACCTCGAGGCTGCGGCCCTCGGACTCGGCGGCCTCGGCGCACTTGAGCGCGGTCTTCACGGTCGGGCCGTAGGCCAGCACGGTCGCGTCGGTGCCGGCGCGTACGACGCGCGAGGTGAAGAGCGGCTCGGGCGTCGCCGACTCGTCGAGATCGGCCTTGTCGGCGTGGTACTGCCGCTTCGGCTCGAGGAAGATGACCGGGTCGTCGTGGGCGATGGCCTGCTGGATCATCCAGTAGCCGTCGACCGGGTTGGAGCAGGCCACCACCTTGAGGCCGGGGGTGTGCGCGAACTGCGCCTCCGGGCTCTCGGAGTGGTGCTCGACCGCGCCGATGCCGCCGCCGAAGGGGATGCGGATGACGATCGGCATCTTCACCTTGCCCTGCGAGCGGTAGGTGTACTTCGCGACCTGGCACACGATCTGGTCGTACGCCGGGTAGACGAAGCCGTCGAACTGGATCTCGACCACGGGGCGATAGCCGCGCAGCGCCATGCCGACCGCGGTGCCGACGATGCCGGACTCGGCCAGGGGCGAGTCGATGACGCGGTCCTCGCCGAAGTCCTTCTGCAGGCCGTCGGTGATGCGGAAGACGCCGCCGAGCTTGCCGACGTCCTCACCCATGAGCAGGACCTTGTCGTCCGCCTCCATCGCCTTGCGCAGGCCCATGTTGAGGCCCTTGGCGAGAGTGATCTTCTGCGTGCTCATGCGTGGGCCCCTTCTGACTGGCCGAGCTCAAAGGAAGCGAGGTAGGCCGCGAAGCCGTCACGCTGCTCGCGGATCTCGTCGGTCATCTCGCTGAAGACGTAGCCGAACTGGTCCAGCGGCTTGGGGTCGGGCAGCGCCTTGCACCCCTCACGGAGGTGGTGGCCCAGCGCCTTGGCCTCGGCATCGAGGTCGTCGAAGAACTGCTGGTCGACCAGGCCGTTGCGGCGCAGGTAGACCTTGAGCCGCTCGATCGGGTCCTTGAGCTTCCAGTGCTCGAGCTCGTCGTTGAGGCGGTAGCGCGTCGGGTCGTCGGTCGTGGTGTGCGCGCCCATCCGGTACGTGTACGCCTCGACGAACGACGGCCCGTTGCCGTCGCGGGCCCGCTGCAGTGCGGCCTTCGTGACGGCGTACGTCGCCAGCACGTCGTTGCCGTCGACGCGGATGCCCGGGAAGCCGAAGCCCAACGCGCGCTGGTAGAGCGGGATACGGGTCTGGCGCTCGATCGGCTCCGAGATGGCCCACTGGTTGTTCTGGCAGAAGAACACGACCGGGGCGTTGTAGGACGCGGCGAAGATGAACGCCTCGTTGACGTCGCCCTGCGAGGAGGCGCCGTCGCCGAAGTGGGCGAGTACGGCCGAGTCGCGCTCGGGGTCGCCGGTGCCGACGACGCCGTCACGCTGCATGCCCATCGCGTAGCCGGTGGCGTGGAGCGTCTGGGCGCCGATGACGATCGTGTAGAGGCCGAAGTTGTTCTCGTTGGGGTCCCAGCCGCCCTGGTCGACGCCGCGGAACAGGCCGAGCAGCCGCAGCGGGTCGACGCCCTTGCAGTAGGCGACGCCGTGCTCGCGGTAGGTCGGGAAGGCGTAGTCCTGGGGACGCATCGCGCGACCGGCGCCGATCTGCGCGGCCTCCTGGCCGAGCAGCTGGGCCCAGATGCCGAGCTCGCCGTGGCGCTGGAGGGCCGTGGCCTCGACGTCGATCCGCCGGGTCAGCACCATGTCGCGGTAGAGGCCGCGCAGCTCCTCGGCGGAGAAGTCGTGGTCGAAGTCGGGGTGGTGCACGCGCTCGCCCTCGGGCGTCAGCAGCTGGACGAGGTCGGGGCCACCGTCGGACTGCGAGGGCCCGAAGACCTCCGCCAGGTCGGGGCCGAAACTCACAGGATCGGTCAACGGACTCTCCTTCAACAGCTAGCGGCAGTCGCGGGATCGCCGGACGCCGACGGCTTGCAGGCGTGGTCGTCGGCGTGTGTGACCCCGACCACATGATCGGGCTCAACGTATCGGCCGCAGCCTGCCAGCACCAATCTGACGGGAGGCCCACGGGGGCATGGATGAGCCGGCGCCGACGGACTCGTGGGTGACCCGTCGACGCCGGCTCGCCTCCATTGGGGGTGGAGGCTCCGGGCAGCAGAGACCGCTACCCGGCGGGGGGGGTCGTCGGGTGTTTCCCGAGCATCAGGTCGCGGTCAGGTCCTGGTCCGAGGCTTGAAGCACCACACAGCCCGAGGAGGGATGGCATCAACCCGTCAGTCCTTCTGCAGAGCGGACGAGTGATCTACCGGTGCGACGTCGTCGGACGCGGAGGCCCGGGGCCCCACCGCCGACAGCCCGCCGACGGCCAGACCGACCGCCAGCAAGGCCAACAGGGCACGTCGCATGACAAGCTCCTCTGGTTGCCTTACTGGTTCAAAGGATTCACCCCGGCAGGGTCGCCGCGCTCGCGCGCGCGAGGCGGCAACCCTCCTCGGAGGACGCGGGCTCTACTACCCGTCGCAGTTGGCCGGCGAGATGGCCGAGGCCGTGAACGCCTCACCCGTACGAAGGACGGCGCAGGAGCCCACAGCGAGCAGCCTGAACGTGATCCTCGACGAGAACGTGCTGGACGACCCGAGGGAGTTGGACTCGATCCAGTACGTCGCATTGCTGGTGCCGGCCGGAACGAGGACGTTCCCCCCGGCGATCCCGCCCGGGCAAGCAGGCGAAGGCGGGGTGACCAGCGTGCAGTCGTTCTGGCTCGGCACGGTGTGGTTGGGCGTGGCGAAGATGCCGCGGACGCCGACCGCAGTGCCGTCACCGGGCGTCGCGGACGTGGGCGCGGTCGCGCAGTTGCAGGTGAACATGGCCGTGATCTGGAAGATGATGTCGGTGGGCCCCGGATTGCTCAGCGTCAACGGGACCTGCAGCGTCTTGTCGCCTCCGCAGCCCTTCTGCTGCGCCCCGGTGTTTCCGCAGGCACCGCCGAAGTTGATGACGGGCGGCGGCGGCACGTTGGATGCTGCGAACGCCGGCACGGTGGTCGCGACTGCGACGACCGGAACCGTCCAGGCTGCGCCCCGAACGACGGTGCGGCGAGTGAAGTCAGACATGGTTGTGGTCCCCTTGATTGGTGGAGTGTGTGGCCGGCGCCCCAAAGCCGACGACCACCGCAAGCCGTCGCCCCCAAAGCGACCGGCTGCACATCAAGGGTCTCCCCTTGGCAAGCCGCAACACAGGGCCTGATCCAAGGTGGCGGGCTATCTGCGTGAGGCCTTGACAGAGTCTTGGTGTATCAGCCCGGATAGGGGCCGAATGGACTAGGCCCTTCCACCCCTTCGATCCGCCATCCATCTCCACGGGAACGCCGGAAACGCGCTCGAACCCCTGCCGGAGCCGCCGGATCGGCGTACACCGGGACGTGCCGAGCAGTCCACGACAGGGCGTTCCGGGCGCGCTCGTACGCCGGGCGGCGGGCGCGCTCGGCGAGCTGGTCAGGACTACGGACGCACCGCGGAGTGGTGCGCCGGCGCACTGTCTCCCGACGCGGAGGCCCGAGGTTGCACGGCCGTCAGGCCGCCTGCGGTCAGGAAGATCGCCAGCAGCACGAGTGCCAGCCGGCGCATCACGTCGGGTTGCCGCTGCGCGGCGGGTCGGAGGCGCTGGCGCCCATCTGAGAGAAGTCAGACATCGGATGTCCCCTTGCTGCTGGCCGTGGATGAAATGACCGGCGCCCCAAAGCCGTCGACCACCGCACGCCGTCCGCCCCCCAAAGGCGGGCCGGCACTGCACTTTCGTCAGCCCTCACTGTCACCCCGTTTCGCGTCGCGCGTCGCGTCTTGCGCAAGGTGACGGCCTAACTGCACGGGGCCTTGACGGACTTTCGGGGCATCTGGCCCGTTAGCGGGGCAACTGGACCAGACAGACCCGTACGACACGAACGAGCCGGCGCCGACGGGTCCGTGGGTGAAACCGCCGACGCCGGCTCCCTCCATGGGGGGTGGAGGCTTGGGCGGCCAGGGATAACGCCGCCCGGGGTGAGGTCCGTGCCGCCCCACAGGTGAGTCGACTGACCTGTCCACGTTCCGCTTCCGGGAGTGCGCGCGACGGGCCCGGATCGAAGTCGTGGACTACCTCCAGCCCGCCTTGACCGAACCTTCACTGCGCCGACCGGATAGAGGGCCGCCGGACGTCACCGGACCAGACCGGGGGCGGCGTACGACAGACCGGCGCCGACGAGCTCGTGGGTACTCGTCGGCGCCGGCGGCCTCCGTGTGGGCGGAGGCGTCAGGGGAGGTGCGGTGGGTCAGCGGGTCGTGCCGCGGAGCCCGGTGTCGGGCAGCACGCCCGGCGCCTGGCAGCGCTGCGGGATGCGCAGGCGGTCGAGGCGGGCGCCGTCGGCGCGCAGCGTGACCTGCGCCCGGGGGCGGCCGTGGGTGACGACCTGCTTGCGCGCCAGCGACTTCACGGCGACCTTGTGCACCTTCGTGCCGACCCGGAGCCGGTAGACGACGGTCCGTCCCGAGCGGTTGACCAGGTGGGCGCGGACGGTGCCCTGGCAGGTCACGCGGATCCGGCCGACGGCCTTGCCGAACGACTGCTCGCCGAGCACCTCGGGAGCGGGGCACACCGTCACCGTCTCGGTGTCGCTGGTCGCATCGGCCGACTCGCGGGCGAGGTTGACGTGGTCGGCACACACGCCGTCACCGGCCGCGAGCGCCAGCGAGGAGACCTTCACCAGCACCCGGTGGTCCGGGGCGGCCCAGACGTCGTCCCAGTCGAAGGTGCCGAGGTCGACCGCGGTGGCGCCGTCGAGGGAGTTGGTGACGGTGGTCAGCTCGTCGGTGCGCTGGTCGACGGCGTACGCGGCCTGCGCCACGGCGCTGGACGAGCCGGCCGCACGTGCGGCCTCGTCCTGCACCGCCGGCGCCTGCCACGACACGGTCACCGTCGTCGTCGCCGGGTCGGCCGGGACGCTGCCGGGGGCACAGGCGTAGGCGAAGGAGCTCGGGCCGGGGGGCAGCGTGACCTGGAGGCCCGTGGCGGGCGACTCGTCGGCCGCGGCGATCGCGCACGCGCCGGCACCCGCCAGGTCGGCGGACAGCTCGACGGGCAGGGCCTGCTCGTCGGGGTTCGTGACGCCGAGGGTGCCGCGGACCTCGAAGCCCGACCTCGCCGGCGACCCGAGCGCGGTCACGCCCACGGCGTAGTTGATCGTTGCGGTGGTGCCGCCGACGGCCGCGGAGGCGCGGTTGCGGTCGACCGCGTTGAAGACCTGCCACGCGTGGTCGACGTCGTACGTCGCGGAGACGGTGTTCGTGACCACGAGGGCGTCGCCCACGGCGGCCGATGCAGCGGTGGTCGACGCCGGGACGACCACGGCGGGCACGAGCAGCAGTGCCGCGAGGCGTCCGGTGCGTGCGGAGGTCGTCGAGCCGAAGAGAGTTCCCACAGTTGTCCCCTGTCGAGCACCCCGGGCGGACCCGGGGGGCCGTGCTCCCCACGAGTCGGCCTTCGAAGTGCAACCTTGGGGCACCGACACGCCACTCTCGCCCCACTAGGGTGAATCGCAGGGCTACCTACATGGGTCCTTGAGCAAAAGCACCGACCTCGGCCCGGATCGTCCAGTCAGCCACGCCCGTGGGGCGTGTGCCAGACCGACTCGTCCGGCCCGGCCGGCACGATCTGCATCGGATTGATGTCGGTGTGGACGTCGTAGTAGTGCCGCTTGATCTGGTCGAAGTCCACCTCGTCGCCGAAGCCCGGCGTCTGGAAGAGGTCCCGGGCGTAGGCCCACAGGTGCGGCATCTCGGTCAGCTTGTTGCGGTTGCACTTGAAGTGCCCGTGGTACACCGCATCGAAGCGCACGAGCGTGGTGAAGAGGCGTACGTCGGCCTCGGTGAGGCGCTCGCCCATGAGGTAGCGACGCTCGGCGAGGCGGTCCTCGAGCCAGTCCATCGCCGCCCACAGCCGCGCGTACGCGTCGTCGTACGCCTCCTGCGAGCCGGCGAAGCCGCAGCGGTAGACGCCGTTGTTGACCTCGGTGAAGACCCGCTTCATGACCCCCTCCATCTCCTCGCGGAGGTCGACGGGCCACAGGTCCGGGGCATCGGCACGCTGGTGCTCGCGCCACTCGAAGGCCAGGTCGTGGGTGATCTGCGGGAAGTCGTTGGTCACGACCTCGCCCGATGCGACGTCGACGATCGCCGGCACCGTGATGCCGCGCGGGTAGTCGGGGTCGCGGGCGAGGTAGGCCTCCTGGAGCCGCTCGATGCCGAGCACCGGGTCGCGACCGCCCTCGTCGAGGTCGAAGGTCCAGCTGCGGGCGTCGTGGGTCGGGCCGGGCGCGCCCCACGAGATGGCGTCCTCGAGGCCGAGCAGGCTGCGCACGATGATCGAGCGGTGCGCCCACGGGCAGGCGCGCGCGGCGACGAGGCGGTAGCGGCCGGGCTCGGCGCTCCACACCGGGACGTCGCGGGGGCTGTCCTTCGACCCGCTGGGGAAGGTGTCGTCGAGCGGGTCGACCGACGTGTCGCCGGCCAGGATGCGGTCGGGCAGGTAGGACATGTCGCGCTCGAAGGGCTTGCCCTCGGTGGTGTAGGTCGCCGTGTCGTTCACGCTTCAACCATACCGACGGCTCCACGCCGTACGGTCTGGGGCGTGAGCGCGACACCTCCCGGCCCCGCCGGCCCCGCCGTCTTCGCCACCAGCGACGCCCACGGCCACCTCGCCGAGCTCACCGCGGCGCTCCGGGCGCCCGGGCTCCTCGACGACGAAGCCCGCTGGTCGGGCGGCGACGCCCGGCTGTGGGTCCTCGGCGACCTCCTCGACCGCGGTCCGGACGGGCTCGGCGTGATCGCGCTCGTACGCCGGCTCACCGTCGAGGCCGCCGCCGCGGGAGGGGCGGTGCACACGGTGCTCGGCAACCACGAGGTCATCGCGCTGGGCACCCGGATGTTCGGCGACGCCGAGGTGGTCCACCGCGGCGTGCTCCGGACCTTCGGCTCGATCTGGGCCCGCAACGGCGGCCTCGCGTCCGACCAGGCCGGCATCGACGACGAGCTCTTCGCGTGGCTGGCCGACTTGCCGGCGATCGCCCGCGACGGCGACCACCTGCTGATGCACTCCGACACGGTCGGCTACCTCGAGTGGGGCAGCTCGGTCGACGCGATCAACCACGCGGTGCGATCGACGCTCGCCGGGGACGACCCGGTGGCGTGGTTCGACGTGCTCGTCCGGCTCGGTCGGCGCCACGAGTTCGCGGGCAGGTCCGGCCCGGCCGCCGCCCGCCGGCTCCTCGACACCCTCGGCGGCGAGCGGATCGTGCACGGGCACAGCATCATCGGCGACCTCTTCGGCGAGCGCTGCGACTCGTACACCGAGCCGCGGCTGTACGCCGACGGGCTCGCGCTCGACATCGACGGCGGGATCTACGAGGGCGGACCGTGCCTGGTCGCTCGCCTGTCGGGGTAGTCCACCGGGAAATGGCTGCCCCGCCCGGGTAGTCCACCGGGAAATGGCTGCCCCGCCCGGGTAGTCCACCGGGAAATGGCTGCCGGACGGGTCATCTGACGACCGGAACCCGGTGGACTACCCGACAGATCGCAAAGAAGTGTTTGCAAATAAGTCTTTGCAGTCGTAGCGTCGCCCCATGGCCTCCTCGATCACCCCGGACATCGCCGGGCTGCGCGCCCTCAGCCACCCGGTCCGGCTGCGGATGCTGACGCTCCTGCGCGGCGAGGGACCGGCCACCGCGACATCACTCGCGCAGCGGCTCGGCCTCAACACCGGGGCCACGAGCTATCACCTCCGCCAGCTCGCGCAGCACGGGTTCATCGAGGAGGACGCCGAGCGCGGCAACGCCCGCGACCGCTGGTGGCGCGCCGCTCACGAGAGCACCCGCACCGACTTCCGCGAGGAGGGCATCGTCGACAGCGACGTCGAGGCCTACCTGACGACCGTGGCGCTGATGTACGCCGACCGGATGCGCGCGGCCGTGTCGGAGATGTCGTTCCTCCCCGAGCCGTGGCGCAAGGTCGGCACCCTGAGCGACTGGGAGCTGAGGGTGACCCCGGCACAGGCCGAGGCCCTGGTGCAGAAGCTCGCCGAGCTGATCGAGGAGGCGCCCAAGTCCGACGACGGCGACGCGGCTCCGTTCGTGGTCAACCTCAACGCCTACCCGCGCCCCGGCCAGTCGTGGGGAGACCAGGAGGACGCCCGATGAGTAGCCCTGTGTCAACGTCAGGCGGCCTCGAGGTGGTTGAGGACTGCTTGCAGCGCGTTGTGTTGGGTGGG
>NZ_SDWV01000014.1 GCF_004137345.1 Nocardioides zhouii | reverse complement strand
ACACCAGGAGGCCTTCACCCACCTACAGGTCAGACCGTGTCGTCACACGATCTCGACCAACGTGACTGGTCATCACAGCTAGGTCCGCCGGCCGGCCGCGGCGGGGACTGCGGAGGCCGTACGCCGGTCGTGGTCGACGCGACCGGTCCAGTAGCCCACCCACCCGGCACCCGCCAGGCCGAGGAGGCCGACGACCAGGCACGCCGTGGCGAGCGGCGCGACGGCCGCGACGGCGCTGACCACCAGCGGACCCCCGGTGTTGCCGATGTCGCCGCACAGGCGCCAGGCCCCGAGGAACTGGGAGCGGCCCTCGATCGGTGCCGCATCGGCGCCGAGCGTCATGACGATGCCCGAGCCGAGGCCGTTGCCGGCCGCGATCAGCGCCATCACCAGTCCCACCGAGAGGGCCGAGCTCGCCAGGGGGAGCAGCAGGCAGGCGATGGCCATCGACAGGACGACCGGCACGGCGACGACCATCCGGCCGCGGGTGTCCATCAGCCAGCCGCCGGGCCACATCAGCGCGACGTCGAGGGCGGCGGCACCGGCGAAGATCAGCGACGTCGTCGAGGCGGAGAGACCGACGTGGTCGGCCCACAGCGGCAGCAGGCTCAGCCGCAACGAGCGACTCATGCCGAGGATCACGACGGCCGTGCCCAAGGTGGCGAGCAGTCGACGGTGACCGGCGATGACCGACCACACGCCGACGTGGCCGGTCTCGCGGGCGGCGGCGCGCTTCTCCTCGCCCAGGTCGGGCATGGTGCCCGCCAGCAGGGACGCGGCCACCGACATGGCGGCGCCCAGCCAGAACACGCTGGTCAGGCCCGTCAGGCTGATCAGCCCCGCGCCGATGAGCGGCCCCACCAGCACGCCCACGCGGTAGGACCCGCCGAGAAGCGACATCGCCCGCGCGCGGTGCGTGATCGGGACGACGTCGATCATGAAGCCCTGCCGCGCGATCAGGAACATGGTCCAGCACATCCCGCTCAGCAGGACACCCGCAGCGAGGCCGGCGACCGAGTCGGTGAGCGCCGCCAGCGCCATCGCGCCCGCGTCGGCGAAGCCGGCCGCGACGAGGGCCCGCCGTTCGCCGATCCGGGCGACGAGCGCACCCGCGGGCAGGCTGGCCAGCAGCATCCCGACCCCTGTCAGCGCGACGATGGCAGCGGCGGTGCTGACATCGGCGCCGAGGTCGCGTGCACGCAGTGCGAGCACCGGCATGATCGCGCCGTGCCCGACCGCCGAGACGATCGAGGGGCCGTACGCGACGAGCCAGATGTCGCGGAACCGGAACTCGGTCTCCGTCGCACCGCTGGTCGTCACCCGCGCAACGCTACGTGCTCCCGGCGCCCTCCCCGGAACGGGTGCGACGCCTGCAGGGATCTCGGTGGAGGTTGTCACGACCCGGCCGTAGGCTCGCGTCCGTGGCTGACGACACCGAGACCCGGACCGGATCGATCCCCTCCTCACCCCTCGAGCCGCTCGAGCTTCCCGGCTCCGGCGACTGGCTCACCTGGGTCGCCGAGCACGGCGAGGGACAGCTCGCCGAGGCGGCCAGGGAGGTCGCGCTCGTCAAGAGCGGCCCGACCGACGCCGACACGGTGCTCGCCACGTGGAACCGGGCGGAGACCGCGATCGCCAACGCCGAGGCGGCCCACCTCTGGGCCGAGGTGCACCCCGACGCCGCCGTACGCGACCGCGCCGACGAGCTGAGCCAGCAGGTGCAGAAGTTCGTCACCGAGCTCGGCCAGGACCGCGACCTGTTCGCCGTGTTCGACGGGTTGTCGGCCGACGGGCTCGACGACGGGGCCGTCCGGGTCCTCGAGCACACGCTGCGGGACTTCCGGCGGGCCGGCGTCGACCGCGACGACGCCACGCGCGACCGGCTCCGCGAGCTCAGCGAGCAGGGCGTGAAGCTCTCCCAGGACTTCGGCCGCAACATCCGTGACGACGTCCGCTCGATCAGGGTCGCGCCCGAGCGGCTGGCCGGACTTCCCGACGACTACCGCGCCGCGCACCCGGCCGGCGACGACGGCCTGGTCGCCATCACCACCGACTACCCCGACCTGGTGCCGTTCATGACGTTCGCGTCGGACGGCGAGGCCCGCCACGAGCTCGCCCTGACGCAGAACAACGTCGCCTGGCCGGCCAACGACCAGGTGCTGCAGGACCTCCTGGCGGTCCGGCGCGAGACCGCGAGCCTGCTCGGCTACGACTCGTGGCCCGACCTCGACACCGAGGTCAAGATGATCGGCACCGGTCAGGCGATCGCCGACTTCATCGAGCGGATCAGCTCGGCATCGGCCGAGCGGGCGGCCCAGGACAAGGGGGTCCTGCTCGCGCGCAAGCAGGTCGACCAGCCGGGCGCCGACGAGGTCGAGGTCTTTGAGTTCCGCCACTACGGCGAGCTCGTACGCCGCGAGCAGTACGACGTCGACGGCCAGGTCGTGCGCACCTACTTCCCCTTCGAGCAGGTCCGGCAGGGCCTCCTCGACGTCACCGGCCGGCTGTTCGGGCTGGAGTGGACGCCCGTCGGGCGGGACGAGGCCGGGACGTGGCACGACGAGGTCGCGTCGTACGACGTCGGGCTGGACGGCGTCCGGATCGGCCGCATCCACCTCGACCTGCACCCGCGCGAGGGCAAGTTCAAGCACGCCGCCCAGTTCGACCTGGTCAAGGGCGTCGCCGGCCACCAGCTTCCCGAGGGCGTCCTGGTGTGCAACTTCAACCGCGGCCTGATGGAGCACGACGAGGTCGTGACGCTCTTCCACGAGTTCGGCCACCTGGTCCACCACGTGCTCGGCGGCCAGGGCGAGTGGCTGCGCTTCTCCGGCGTCGCCACCGAGTGGGACTTCGTCGAGGCGCCGAGCCAGATGCTCGAGGAGTGGGCGTGGGACGCCGACGTGCTCGCCACCTTCGCGCGCAACGCCGCGGGCGAGACGATCCCGGTCGACCTCGTCGCCGCGATGCGCCGGGCCGACCAGTTCGGCAAGGGCATCTACGCCGCGCACCAGATGTCGTACGCGGCCCGGTCCTACTACTTCCACGCCGGGCCGAACGACGACCTGACGGCCTTCGGCGACGAGCTCCAGCGCCGCTACTCGGTGTTCCC
The DNA here is from genome assembly GCF_004137345.1 of Nocardioides zhouii. Taxonomy (GTDB): domain Bacteria; phylum Actinomycetota; class Actinomycetes; order Propionibacteriales; family Nocardioidaceae; genus Nocardioides; species Nocardioides zhouii. The sequence continues at coordinate 117,665 of NZ_SDWV01000014.1, read as the reverse complement.
GCCCCTCGAGGGCGCGCACATGCACTGCGCCTTCGGCCACCTCGACGGCTACTCGTCGGGCTACTACACCTACATGTGGTCGCTGGTGATCGCCAAGGACCTGTTCTCGGCCTTCGACGTCGACGACATGTTCGCCGCCGACGTGGCCGGGCGCTACCGCGACCGGGTGCTGGGCATGGGCGGTCGCAAGGACGCCGCCGACCTCGTCGCCGACTTCCTGGGCCGGCCCTACTCCTTCGACAGCTGGACTGCCTGGCTCGCGGAGTGAGCTGGGGAGCAGGACCGGCCGGGGATCACGGGATGTAGTCGAACGTGTCCGGGTTCGGGCCCGTCCGTCCGGCCTCGCCCCGGTCCAGCTCGTCGAGCGCGCTGACGTGCGCCGGGTCGAGCTCGAAGTCGAAGATCTCGAAGTTCTCGCGCATCCGCTCGGCCTTCATCGACTTCGGGAAGATGATGTCGCCCCGCTGCAGGTGCCAGCGCAGCGTCACCTGTGCCGGCGTACGGCCTACGAGCGAGGCGATCTCGCCGATGGTGTCGTCGTCGTTGACCGCTCCCTTGGCGATCGGCGACCACGCCTCGGTCAGCACGCCGCGGCGCTGGTTGGCCGCTCGCACGTCCTCGTTGGCGAAGAACGGGTGGACCTCGACCTGGTTGACCACCGGCACGACCCCGGTCTCCTCGACGATGCGGTCCAGGTGGGCGGGCTGGAAGTTGGAGACGCCGATGGAGCGGGTCCTCCCCGCCTCCTGCGCCTCGATGAGTGCCCGCCAGGTCGAGACGAAGTCGGCGTCGTACTGCGTCGGCAGCGGCCAGTGGATGAGGAACAGGTCGGTCTGCTCGATGCCGAGGCGCTCGAGGGACGCGTCGATCTCGCGGCGGGCGTCGTCGGGCCGGTGGAAGCCGTTGTTGAGCTTGGTGGTGATGTAGAGCTCGTCGCGGCCCAGCGCGGAGTCCTTGATCGCCTGGCCGACGCCGGCCTCGTTGCCGTACATCTGCGCGGTGTCGATGTGCCGGTAGCCGGCCTCGAGCGCGAGTGCGACCGTCGCGGCGGTCTCCTCCGGAGGGACCTGGAAGACACCGAAGCCGAGCTGGGGGATGGACGTGCCGTCGTGGAGCGTGATCCGGGGAACAGTCATGTGAGTTCCTACGCGGATCGCGGCCGCGATATTCCGGCGCGGTACCCCGCAGGGGTGGTGGCCGCCCCTCCGGAGCGGCCACCACGCGAGGCTCAGCCCGTCGACACCGCCGTGTCGTCGAGCACGAAGCTCGTCTGGAGCGAGGAGTCCTCGGCCATGAGGAACTTCACCGTGACCGTCTTGCCCTTGTAGGCCAGCAGGCTGTGGGAGAACTGCGCGTACGTCGCGCTGGTCCCGACGTTGCTGTACGTCTTCAGCGTCGTGGTCGTCGTGCCGCTCACGACCTGCACCTTGAGGGTGTCGTACGCCGTCGAGCCGGTCTCGGCGGTGTCGGTGCGGATCCAGTACGACAGCGACGCCGTGGTCGCCGTCGACGGGATGGTCACCTGCTGGGAGATGTTCTCCGACGAGGTGCTGCCGTTGCCCCCGAGCCACGCCTTCCACGAGCCCGTGCGCGCCGGGCGTCCGGTGTTGCTCGTGATCGCGCCGGTGGTGCCGGTCCAGCTCGTCGCGCCCGACTCGAAGCCCGGGTTGGCGAGCAGGTTCGCGCCCGTGGGCGGGGCCCCGGTGGTGCCGAAGTCCTGGTCGGCGTAGAGCCAGACCATGTGGCCGATCATGTCGATGTTGCGGTCGAGCGCGGTGCTGTTGATGTTGGAGATGGTGTCGCAGGACCGGTGGTAGCAGGGGTCGAAGGCCTGCCCGGCCGTGCCGCCCCACTTCTGGGCCTGCGCGGACGTCTTGGTCGTCTCGCCGCCGGAGTACATGCCGGTCGTGGCGATGCCGTAGCTGCGGAACGACGCGTGGTCGGAGCGCCCCTGCACGTCGATGTACTCCCAGGGGAGGCCCTTCGACGTGTAGTAGGACGTCATCGCGTCGCGCGCGAAGTTGCCGACGGCGTTGTCGTCGTAGACGAAGTAGCCGGGGTTGGGCGAGCCGACCATGTCGTAGTTCATGTAGAGGTCGATCCGGTCCTTGTCGGCCGTCGGCAGCAAGGACATGTACTTGTTGGAGCCGAGCAGCCCCTGCTCCTCCGCGCCCCACCACGCGAACCGCAGGTGGTTGCGCGCGCTGTTGCCGCTGCCGGCCCAGGCGAGGGCGGCCTCGAGGACCGCCGCCGAGCCGGTGCCGTTGTCGTTGATGCCGGGTCCGGCCGCCACGCTGTCGAGGTGGGCACCGGTCATCACGACGTGCTCGGGGTCGCCGCCGGGCCAGTCCGCGATGAGGTTGTACGACGTCCCCGACGAGGTCGAGAACTGCTGCACCGTCGTGGTGTAGCCGACGGCGTCGAGCTTGGCCTTCACCCAGTCGAGGGAGGCCTTGTAGCCCGGCCGTCCGGTGGCGCGGTTGCCGCCGTTCGCGGTGGCGATGCTCTGCATCTGCTGGAGGTGGGCGGTCACGTTGGTGAGGCTGAGGTCGGGTGACGCGGCGGCGACGGCGGGCGAGCTGGTGCCGGCGAGGGTCGCCCCCGACAGGCTGGCGATGAGGGCCGCCGCCGCGACGGCGGACAGGGCGGGCGTACGGAACGAGCGCATGGGAACTCCCGAGACAGGTGGGGCGGGCAGGGAACGACGAACGGGGCGGAGCAGCGTGTGCTGCCCCGCCCCGTCCGGTGGTGCCAGACGGTCGACCCGGAGGTCAGGAGACGTTGACCGCGGTGTCGTCGACCACGAAGCTCGTCTGCAGCGAGGAGTCCTCGTTCATGAGGAACTTCACCTGCACCGACTGGCCCTTGTAGGCCAGCAGGCTGTGCGAGAACTGCGTGTACGTCGCGTTGGTGCCGACGTTGGTGAAGGTGCGCAGCGTGGTGGTCACGCCGTTCACGACCACCTGCACCCGGAAGGTGTCGTACGCCGTCGAGCCGGACTCGGCGGTGTCGGTGCGGATCCAGTACGACAGCGACGCAGCGGTGGCGGTCGAGGGGATCGTGACCGACTGGGTCAGGTTCTCCGTCGACGTGGTGCCGTTGCCGCCGAACCAGGCCTTGTACGAGCCGGTGCGGGCCGGGCGACCGGTGTTGGTCGTGATCAGGCCCGTGGTGCCGGCCCACGAGGTCGCGCCGGACTCGAAGCCCGGGTTGGCCAGGATGTTGCCGCCGGTGGGCGGCGTGGTCGGCGGGGTGGTGGTGCCACCGCACGTCGGGTCACCGGTCTGGGCCGGCACGTTGACCGCGTCCCAGGCGTTCTTGACCGCGTTGAACTGGGCGCAGGTGCTGTCCAGGTTCTTGGCCGCGGTGAGCGTCCAGGTGCGGTACTTGAGGTAGCTCGACGACGTGGTCTTCATCAGCATGCCGTTGTAGAGCACCTTCATGGCCGCCTGCTCGCCGATGCCGGTCACCGAGGTGCCGTCGCACTTCGAGACGCCGCCGCGCGACAGGAGGTAGAACCAGTGGTCGCCGGGGCCGGCGGCCGCGTGGACCTCGGCGGTCGGGATCGAGCTGGTGTAGCACGACGGGTCGCCGACGTTGGCCGGGTTGGAGCCGTCGCGGATCGGGCCCTGGCCGACGAGGTTGACCTCTTCGCCGATGGTGTGGTCGGGCGAGTCGTACGGCGAGACCTGGCCGTCGTAGTACTCGGTCGACGTCGCGAAGGCGTCACCGATGAACTCCTGCGTGCCGCCGCCGGAGATGCCGCCGGGGGTCTTGTCGTCCACACCGTGGCCGAACTCGTGGGCGACGACGTCCATCGAGGAGATCCACTCGCCGGCCTGGTTCTTGCCGATCTGGACCTGGGTGCCGTCGTAGTAGGCGTTGATGTCGTTGAGGCCGACGCGGATCGGCACCCATCCACCGGAGCCGTTCATGCCGTTGCGGCCGAGCCACGACGACATCATTCCCTTCATCTGCTGGGCGGCGTAGAGCGCGTCGACGCACCCGGTCTCGCGGTTGGTCGCGACGCCGTTGCCCCACAGGTCGTCGGTGCCGGAGAACGTCGTGTTGTTGGCGGCGTCCTGGCACTTCAGCGTGGTGGCGGTCGGGTCGGTCATGTTGTAGCTGCTGCCCGAGCCGCTGGTGGCGATGGGGAGCGGGTTGGGGCCGGAGTAGGCCGCGGTGCCCGAGCCGTGAGCGATCTGCTCGCGCGACTCGAGGACGGTGCCGTCGACGGCGTCGACCCAGACCTTCTGCCACGAGACCTCGCCGGCGTCGGTGCCCCGGACCTCGACCTCGTACGCCAGTCGGGTGCCGGCGTCGCGGTGCCAGATGACCAGCTCGGGCGCGCTGGAGTCCGCGACCTGGTCGACCTGGCCGCGGGCGGCCTCGGCCGCACGGTCGGCGCCGATCTTCGGCGTGGTGCTGGCGAGGTCGACCGGCGCCTCCTGGGCGACCGACGACCCGACGACCTGGCCGGCGGCGTTGGCCAGGACGACGAAGTCGCCACCGACCACGCGCAGGCCCTCGTGGGTGCGCTCGTAGGCCATCGAGTAGATGGCGTTGTCGCCGTCGAAGGTGCCGGTGCGGACGAAGGAGTCCGCGGAGGCGCGCTCGAGTGCGTTGCCGTGGCCCTTCACCCAGGCGCTGGCGGCCTGCTGGGCCTCGAGACGGGGGTTGCCCGCCGAGGGTGCGGCGTCGGCCGGGGTGACGGTCGGTGCCAGGAACGACGCGGCGACGGCTGTCGCTGCGATACCGGCCAGGGCGGCCAGGCGAGTTGTCTTCACTGAGAGTTGTCCAATCATGAGTCGAGCCCCGAGAAGGCCCGAGGATGGATTGGGTGTTGCGGACCACTGCACAAGTTCGCAATCAGCGGCAAGGGCGTCAATGGACGCAGAACTGCAGGTTCGTGCAACGCGAGAACCTGCATGGTTCGGTCGACATTCGACAGAACTGTCCGATAATCGGTTGATCGACCGATTCCGTGGCGGCTGAGCGGGTCAGCGGGCGAGAACAGCCGGGTACGTCGGCGTGAGGGCAGCGATCCGCTCCGCGACGACGTCACCGAACTCGCGGTGCCCTTCCTCGGTGAGGTGGAGCCTGTCGTCCAGGTAGTCGAGGTCGAGGTCGCTCGTACGCACGTAGGGGACGCCGTACTCCTGCGCGAGCCGCGCGAGGAGCTCGTCCACGCGCGGGACGGCGCGCGTCCGGGACGGCGCGTCGGCCGGCCCGACGACGACGACCGGGTGCCCGGCCAGGTCGGCCATCAGGTCGCGGAAACCGGTCTCGATCGCCGCCGCCGGCTGGTCGTAGTCGTTGAGTCCGCCCTCGACGACCACCAGCGCGGGTCGCGCCGCGAGTGCGGTGGGCGCCCGGTCGGCGAACGAGACCCGGCCGCACCCGCTCGCGTGGGCGCTGAACCCGGAGCCCGAGAAGCCGGCGACGTGCACCTCGCCGGGCAGGCGGGCGGCCCACGAGCTGCCGAGGTCGTCCTGGCCGAGCCCGACCGACCACGAGTCGCCGATCACCAGGACGGGCGATCCCTCGCCCGTGACCAGGTGCGATCGGTCGCGCGCGTCGAGGCGGTGCTGCTGGCAGCGGGTCGCTCCAGCGCCCGCCCGATCGGCGGCGTAGAACGCCATCAGGGCAGCCAGCAGCAGCGCGACGACTGAGGCGCCGGTGAGCCGGCGCAGGATCCCCCGATGGAGCACGCGCAAAGTGTGCGGTGCGAGGCCCCGATCCCGCACATCTTTGGGACAACCTGGGGGAAAGATCAGGGTTAGGGTGTCGGCCTGTGACCCCCGACGAGCTCCTGACGGCGTACGACGAGCAGCTGCGCACCGATGCCGAGATGGCCCGGGCCCACGACGTGGTGCGGTCCGGCCCGCTGCTCTGCGCAGTCTTCGACCACGGCGGCTTCGTGTCCTACCGCGACCTCGGCGGCGTCGAGGGTGACGATCTGGATCGCCTCGTCGAGCGCACGATCGCGCACTACCGCGACGACACCGACGTCGAGCAGTTCGAGTGGAAGTCGCGGGGCCACGACCTGCCGGCCGACCTCGGTGACCGGCTCGTCGCACACGGCCTCGTGCCCGAGCCGATGGAGACGGTGATGATCGGCGAGGCGTCGCGGCTCGCCGTCGACGTGCCCCTCGACGAGACGCCTGCCGGCCCCGTCGTCGTACGCCGCATCGTGCCCGGACCCGACGCCGAGGCCGATCTCACGCGGATGCTGGCCGCCCAGGAGTCGATCTTCGGCACCGGGCGCGGGCCCTCGATCCACTCCTCGATGGCCGAGCTCGAGTCGGGCGACTCGGAGTTCTGGATCGCCGAGGTCGGAGGCGACGTCGTCTGCGGGGGCCGGCTCACGCCCGTCCCGGGCACCGAGTTCGCCGGCATCTGGGGCGGCTCGACGCTGCCGGAGTTCCGCGGTCGCGGGATCTACCGCGCGCTCGTCGCCGCCCGCGCCGCCTCGGCCCTCGAGCGGGGGATCCGGTTCATCCACTCCGACTGCACCGACATGTCGCGCCCGATCCTCGAGCGCTCCGGCCTGCGGGCCGTGACCACGACGACGCCGTACGTCTGGTCCCGCTGACTCAGCCCTGCTGGAGTCACCGCTTAAGCGGTGACTCCCACGGAGATAGGCCGTTGCAACGGCCCATCGGCGCAAGACTCCGCACACCCGTGGGACGGGCGGTGCCAGGGAGGCGCCGCGCCACGGCCAGGCGCCGGACGTGATCTCGGATTTCTCGTCCGGATCGGGAACAACCACCGCTGCCATGCGTTGAACCCCATGAACAGAGTTGAGCGAGATCGGCTCAAGTGTTTTGCCTCCCCGGTCGCAGCGCGGCAGGATGGCAGCACTGTCCAGACATCGCACCACCCAGGCATCCCAACGCAGGAGGTACCCCCCATGGCTCGAGCGGTCGGCATCGACCTCGGCACGACGAACTCCGTCGTGGCCGTCCTCGAAGGTGGCGAACCCACCGTCATCGCCAACGCCGAAGGCGCCCGGACCACCCCGTCCGTCGTCGCCTTCACCAAGTCCGGCGAGGTCCTCGTCGGCGAGGTCGCCAAGCGACAGGCGGTCACCAACGTCGACCGCACCATCCGGTCCGTCAAGCGCCACATGGGCGAGGACTGGAAGGTCGAGATCGACGACAAGACCTTCACCCCCCAGCAGATCAGCGCGTTCGTGCTGCAGAAGCTCAAGCGCGACGCGGAGGCCTACCTCGGTGAGACGGTGACCGACGCGGTCATCACGGTTCCGGCGTACTTCTCCGACGCGCAGCGCCAGGCGACCAAGGAGGCCGGCGAGATCGCGGGCCTCAACGTCAGCCGCATCGTCAACGAGCCCACCGCAGCCGCGCTGGCCTACGGCCTCGACAAGGGCGACGACCAGACGATCCTGGTCTTCGACCTAGGTGGCGGCACGTTCGACGTGTCCCTGCTCGAGATCGGCGAGGGCGTCGTCGAGGTCAAGGCGACCTCCGGAGACAACAACCTCGGTGGAGACGACTGGGACAACCGCGTCGTCGAGTGGATGATCAAGAAGTTCAAGGACAACAACGGCGTCGACCTCGGTGCCGACAAGATCGCCAAGCAGCGCCTCCAGGAGGCCGCCGAGAAGGCGAAGATCGAGCTGTCCTCGAGCTCCGAGACCACGATCCACCTCCCGTACATCACCCACGGCGAGGGCGGCCCGCTCCACTTCGAGGAGAAGCTGACCCGCAGCGAGTTCCAGAAGCTGACGGCCGACCTGCTCGACCGCACCAAGGCGCCGTTCCAGTCGGTGCTCAAGGATGGTGGCGTCGCGGTCGACAAGATCGACCACGTCGTGCTCGTCGGTGGCTCCACCCGGATGCCCGCCGTGAGCGAGGTCGTCAAGGAGCTGCTCGGCGGCAAGGAGCCCAACAAGGGCGTCAACCCCGACGAGGTCGTCGCCGTCGGCGCCGCGCTCCAGGCCGGTGTCCTCAAGGGCGAGGTCAAGGACGTGCTGCTCCTCGACGTCACCCCGCTCTCCCTCGGCATCGAGACCAAGGGCGGCGTGATGACCTACCTCATCGAGCGCAACACCACCATCCCGACCAAGCGCTCGGAGATCTTCACCACCGCCGACGACAACCAGCCGTCGGTCGAGATCAAGGTCGCCCAGGGCGAGCGCCAGATGTGGTCGCAGAACCAGCCGCTCGGCAACTTCGAGCTCACCGGCCTCCCGCCGGCCCCGCGCGGCGTGCCGAAGATCGAGGTCACCTTCGACATCGACGCCAACGGCATCGTCCACGTCTCCGCCAAGGACCAGGCGTCCGGGCGCGAGCAGTCGATGACCATCTCCGGTGGCTCGGCGCTCAGCAAGGACGAGATCGACCGCATGGTCAAGGAGGCCGAGCAGTACGCCGAGGAGGACGCCAAGCGTCGCGAGTCGGTCGAGGCCCGCAACCAGGGTGACCAGCTCGTCTACACGACCGAGAAGTTCCTCACCGACAACGACGAGAAGCTCCCCGACGACGTGAAGACCGAGGTCCGCACCGACGTCGACGCGCTCAAGGAGACCCTCGCCAAGGACGACTCGTCCGCCGAGGAGATCACGGCCGCGGTCACCAAGCTCAACGAGTCGAGCCAGAAGATGGGTGCCGCGATGTACGCCGCCGCGGAGGCCGACCAGGCCGCCGCGGGCGGTGCCACCGGCGCCACGGGCGAGTCCGACGACGACGTCGTGGACGCCGAGATCGTCGACGAGCCTGCCGACGAGACGTCCGAGCCCGACGAGGGGTCGACCTCGGAAGGTGAGTCCAAGTGACCGAGTCCGGCAGCTCATCGTTCGGTGACGCGGCCGGCGAGATGGCCAACGAGACCGAGGTCGAGGCGCCTGCCCAGCAGGACGCCTCGGCCTCGGCCGGCCGTCCGGAGTCGCAGGTCGACGACGAGATCAGCGGCGTCGACAACTGGCTGGAGGAGGGCGGACCGCTCGAGCCCGAGGACTTCGCGGACGTCGACCCCGTCGAGGGTGTCGCCGCGTCGGCCGACGTCCAGCTCGCCGAGCGCACCGCGGACCTGCAGCGGCTCCAGGCGGAGTACGCCAACTACCGCAAGCGCGTCGACCGCGACCGCCAGCTGATCGCCGAGAACGCGACCTACCGCGTCCTCGCGCCGATCATCGAGGTGCTCGACACGATCGACCGTGCCCGCGAGCACGGCGAGGTCGACTCCGGTGGCTTCAAGGCCGTCGCCGACCAGCTCCAGGGAGTCGTGGCCAACCTCGGCCTGACCCGCTTCGGCGAGCCCGGTGACGCGTTCGACCCCAACCTCCACGAGGCCCTGAGCCACCTGGGCACCGACCCGGAGGTCGAGGTCATCACCTGCAAGCACATCGCCAAGGCCGGCTACAAGATCGGTGACCGGGTGGTGCGGGCCGCCCAGGTGTTGGTGGTCGACCCGGTCGAGGGCTGATCGATGGCCGACACCGATGGCCAGCGAAATGAGGGTTGGCGCAACGACTGGGCGACCAAGGACTTCTACCAGGTCCTCGGGGTCGCCCAGGATGCGAGCGCGGCCGACGTCAAGACGGCCTACCGCAAGCTCGCCCGCGCCAACCACCCCGACTCCAACCCCGGCGACGCCAAGAAGCACGACAGGTTCAAGGCTGTCGCCGAGGCGTACGACGTGGTCGGTGACGAGGCCAAGCGCGCGAAGTACGACGAGTTCCGCTCGTTGCAGTCGCGCGGCGGCTTCGGCCCCGGCATGGGTGGCGGCGGGGGTGGCTTCACGAGCGGTGGCGGCTTCAACATCGACGACCTGCTCCGCGAGCGCGGCGGCAGCGGCGGCGGGTTGGGCGACATGTTCGGCGACCTCTTCGGCGGCGGGCAGCGCACACGCACCCAGCAGCAGCCGCGACCCCGCCGCGGCGCCGACGTCGAGAGCACGGCCACGATCGGGTTCGTCGACGCCCTCGACGGCGTCACCGTCTCCCTGCGGCTGACCTCCGACGCGGCCTGCGCGACCTGCCAGGGCACCGGCGGCAAGCCCGGCACCCGCCCGCACATCTGCCCCGAGTGCGAGGGCGCCGGCTTCGTCGTGGCCGGCACCGGCGGCGCCTTCTCCATCAACGAGACCTGTCCCGCCTGCGGCGGTCGCCAGCTCGTGTACGCCGAGGCGTGCCCGACCTGCCACGGCAGTGGGCGCGGCACCTCGGCCCGGGCGATCCAGGCGCGCATCCCGGCGGGCGTGAAGGACGGCGCGAAGATCCGGCTCAAGGGCAAGGGTGCCCAGGGCGAGCAGGGCGGCCCCGCGGGCGACCTGTTCGTGACGGTGAAGGTGACGCCGCACCGCGTCTTCGGGCGCAAGGGCGACAACCTCACCCTCGACGTGCCCGTGGCCTTCGACGAGGCCGCGCTCGGTGCCGAGGTGAAGATCCCGACGCTCGGCGGTCCGCCGGTGACCCTCAAGCTGCCGCCCGGCACGCCCAACGGCCGCACCTTCCGGGTGCGCGGCAGGGGCGCCACCAAGCGCGACGGCTCGAAGGGCGACCTGCTCGCCACGATCGAGGTCCAGGTGCCGGCCACCCTCGACCAGACGGCGCGCGAGGCGCTCGAGTCCTATCGTGCGGCCATGGCCGGCACTCCGCTGCGCAACGGGCTCTTCGAGTCATGAGCATGAGCAGCCCGTTCGGGGCGCCGAACCCCGACGCCGCGGTGTACGTCATCAGCGTGGCCGCGGAGCTGACCGGGCTGCACCCGCAGACCCTGCGCGCGTACGAGCGGATGGGCCTCATCGCGCCCGGTCGGACCGGTGGCGGCGGTCGTCGCTACTCCCACCGCGACCTCGAGCGGTTGCGCGAGATCGCCGACCTCACTGGCGCCGGCATCGGGATCGAGGGTGTCCGCCGGATCATGGCCCTCGAGCTCCAGGTCGACGCGCTGCGCGCCCGCAACGACGAGCTGCTCGCCGAGCTCGACGCAGTACGCCGTGGCTTCGCTGCGCGCGCGGCGGCCCAGGCCGCGACGCCCGCCAACAAGCTGCCGGTGCTGCACCAGGCCGTTGGCCAGTCGGTCGTCGTCTGGCGCCGACCCACCTGAGGGCGTGCCGGGGGCCGGGTTGTCGGTGCGACCGCGTAGGTTCAGCGGTGACCGGGTCGACGAGCAAGTGATGGGCATGCCATGAGCAAGATGGACAACCTGCGCGCCATGCGCGAGGCCAAGTACGCCGCTGCCCAGAAGCAGGCCGCCGGCGCGAAGCCAGCCGCCACCAGGGCGCCCGTCGCCCCTCCGGTCGCCGCGCCGAAGCAGGCTGCCGAGCCCGCGGCCGACGCCACGGAGGCGGACACCGACGAGCTCTGCGGCCACCGCAACATGAGCGGCCGCACCTGCACGCGCGAGCGCGGCCACGCAGCCAAGAGCCACCGCTACTCCTGACGGGAGCCGCTGACCCGTCGGCTCAGGCGCTGAGCGCCTCCTCGGGGACACCGGTCGGGTGCGCCGCGGGCTCGTCGCGGAGCTCGGCCACCTGAGCGACCAGCACCGCCATCACCTCGTCGGCCACCCGGCGTACGGTCGCGTCGTCGACCGGCTGGCCGTCGCCGACCTGCGCCAGCGCCCGTACGTCGATGGGCGCGCCGACGGCGACCGCGACCCGCGGACGTAGGACCGTGTTGCGCAGCAGCCGACCCACGATGCCCTGCTTGCCGACGACCTGCTGGGCGCCGACGAGCGCGACCGGCACGATCGGCGCGCCGGTGCGGAGCGCGAGGCGTACGGCGCCGGTCTTCGAGCGCTCGGGCCAGTGCTGCGGGTCGCGGGTGATCCGACCCTCGGGGAACAGCCCCACCGCCTCGCCAGCAGCGAGAGCGGTGGCGGCCGCGTCCAGCGAGCCCGCCGCCGAGTCGGTGCCGCGCAGCACGGGGATGAAGCCGAGGCGGCGGACGACAGGTCCGACCAGGCCGGAACGGAACACGCCACCGGTCGCCATCAGCCGCAGCGAGCGACCGAGGCGGCGGCCGACGAGGGCCAGCAGGATGCCGTCGGCGAAGCTCGTGTGGTTGGCGACGACGATGACCGGCCCGTCGGGGAGGTCCGCGTCGGGGACGGCGCGCCGGGTGAGCTCGAGTCGGCTCACCGCGGTGACGACGGAGCCGAGGAGGCCGGCGGCGACCGCATAGAGGAGGGCGGCGCGGAGGCCGGGGCGCTGCCAGGTGCTGGGTTCCGGACGTGAGGGCATGGGCCGAGTGTGAGTCACCTGACGGGCGCCGCGCGTGAGTACGGGCACTGTGGTGCCACGTCGCCCGCCCGTCGTTGCATGGACCGGTGCCCATCATCTCCGAGCTCGGCCGCATCCTCCGCGTTGCGGCCACGACCCTCCTGATGGCCTGGTTGGTCGGCAACCTGTTGGTGACCGCTGTCGGGATCGTGCGCAGCCATCTCGTGGCAGCCGACGTCGCGCCGGTGCTCGAGCGCGTCCTGCCGGGTGCCGTCCAGGCCCAGGACGAGCTCGTCGTCACGGCCGGGCGCGACGCTGATCGTGAGTGGATCGAGCAGGTCTGCAGCTTCACGGCCGACGAGAGCGGGTGGATGGCGATCCGGCACCGGGAGACCTGCGTGCTGCGGTGGAGCTTTCGGGGGTGCGTCATGCTCGGGTCGGTCGGGGACGTCGGCGTGGTCGAGTCACCGGAGGCGACGTACGTCGATTCGCGCGGGCCCGCCGGCGATCCGTTCTGCACCTACTTCCTCAACGACCCGGACGGGACGCGCGAGCTCGCCGGGCAGCGCCGGGCCATCGGGTCCGGTCGCTGGCTGGTGGTGGTCGCCGAGCAGCCACTGGTCGACGTGGCGATCGGCTGCGCCCGATGGACGGTGGTGTTCTGCGACAACCCCTGGATCCGGCATGCGCTGGTCGACCGGCCGGTGGACTGATCAGCGCGGCCAGTGCCCCGGTCGGTCGAGACCGGGCGGCAGTGCGGTGGCGGAGTCGCCGACGGCTGCGTTGACCTGCGGCTGGGTGAGGAACAGGGCGGTGGAGAGGTCCACGCCGCGGAGGTCGGCGTCGCGGAGGTCCGCACCGAGCAGGTCGGCCTCGTCGAGGCGCGCGTCGCGCAGGTCGGCGCGGATCAGCATCGCCCCGCGCAGGCAGCAGCCGCGGAGGTCCCCCGCCAGCCGGCGTCCGGCCAGGTCGTCGCGGGACCGGTCGAGTGCGTCGGGCCACCGGTGGCGTACGCGACTGCTCGCGTCGGCGAGGAGGCGGCCGACCCGTCCGAGGAGACCGTCGACGTCGGACGCCAGCAGGGTCTCGGCGTCCGCCGCGGTCAACGCCTCGATCTCGAGGCGGGCCGCTCGCGCGTCGGGGTCGGGCGCGCGGGCCTCGACCTCGACGAGGTGCACGAGCATCTCGTGCAGCTGGCGCATGACCGAGAGGACTGCACCCATCTCGCCGAGGTTGCCGGTGTCGCGCCAGGAGACGCCGGCGTACGTCACCTGCGAGACCTGCTGGCCGGCGCCGAAGCACTCGAAGACCGTGCACCCCGGCCAGCCGTCCTCGCGCAGGGTGGTGTGGATGCCGCAGCGGTCATCGTCGAGCAGGTTGAGACAGGGTCGTCCGCCCGTCTTGTCGACGCCGAAGCCCGCGGCGGCGGAGAAGGGGAGGAGCACGCAGCACAGCCCGAAGCAGCTCGAGCAGTCAGATCGCAGCCCGGGGGTCGTCACCGGGGGATCGTGTCACGCAGGCACGAAGCGGGCCTTGGTCAGGCGTACCACTTGTTCTGGATCGCGAACGCGTTGACGTAGGTCAGCGCGATGAACATGGTCGCGACGAATCGGTTGTCGGCGAGGTACTTCGGCATCGTGAACATTCCCATAGGTCCAACTGTGCCCTGCTGTCCCAAGAATCAAACAATGGGAAAGTAAAGTCTTCGACCGGCCCGGCAAAGATCTCGGAGTTGAGGGGAATCGACTCAACTTGTGGCGCGTTGCGCCGAGTGGGACCACAGTGGCCCCACGAGATCGTGTTCGAGCCCGGAGGAGCAGCGTTGAGCCAGTTCGGTGCCGAGAAGTTCACCACCCGCAGCCGGGCGGTGATCGAGGCCGCCCAGCTCGCCGCCACCACCGGCGGCAACACCCACACCGAGGCGATCCACCTGCTGGTCGCGCTCCTCCAGCAGGAGGACGGCACCAGCCGGAGCATGGTGATGAAGGCCGGCGTGGATTCCGTCGACCTGCTCGCGAAGGCCGTGACCGTCCAGCGGGCGCTGCCCAGCGCCACGGGATCGACGGTCCAGCAGCCCAGCGCCTCGCCGGCGCTGACGCGCGTGCTGGCGTCGTCGATCGACCTCGCGGGATCGATGAAGGACGACTACGTCGCCACCGACCACCTGCTCGTCGCGCTCGCCACCGTCGAGTCGCCGGCGCAGAAGGTGCTGACCGACGCCGGTCTGACCGCGGCCGGGCTGCGGGAGGCGATCACGGCTGTCCGCGGCAACCGCCGGGTGACCAGCGAGGCCGCCGAGGCGTCGTACGAGTCGCTGGAGAAGTACTCCGTCGACCTCACCCAGCAGGCCGAGGAGGGGCGCCTCGACCCGGTGATCGGCCGGGACGCCGAGATCCGCCGGGTCGTGCAGGTGCTGTCGCGGCGCACGAAGAACAACCCCGTCCTGATCGGTGAGCCGGGGGTCGGCAAGACCGCCGTCGTCGAGGGTCTGGCCCAGCGCGTGGTCGCCGGCGACGTGCCCGACTCGCTCAAGGGCCGTCGCGTGCTGTCGCTCGACCTGGCCGCGATGCTGGCCGGCGCGAAGTACCGCGGCGAGTTCGAGGAGCGGCTCAAGGCCGTGCTCGAGGAGGTCAAGGACGCCGGGGGCCAGGTGATCACCTTCATCGACGAGCTGCACACCGTCGTCGGGGCGGGCGCCGGCGGCGACTCCGCGATGGACGCCGGCAACATGCTCAAGCCGATGCTGGCGCGCGGCGAGCTGCACATGATCGGCGCGACGACGCTCGACGAGTACCGCGAGCGCATCGAGAAGGACCCCGCGCTCGAGCGCCGTTTCCAGCAGGTCTTCGTCGGCGAGCCCTCGGTCGAGGACACCATCCAGATCCTGCGCGGCATCCAGGAGAAGTACGAGGCGCACCACGGCGTCCGCATCACCGACGCCGCGCTGGTCGCCGCCGCGACCCTGTCCGACCGCTACATCACCGGTCGCCAGCTGCCGGACAAGGCGATCGACCTGATCGACGAGGCGTCCTCGCGGCTCCGGATGGAGCACGAGTCCTCGCCGGAGGAGATCGACCAGCTCCGCCGGCAGGTCGAGCGGCTCAAGATGGAGGAGTTCGCGCTGGCCAAGGAGACCGACGTCGCGTCGGTCGACCGGCTCGCGACGCTGCGCAAGGACCTCGCCGACCGGGAGGAGGAGCTCCGGGGACTCGAGGCCCGCTGGGAGCGCGAGAAGGACCAGCTCCAGGGTGAGGGCGAGCTGCGCCGCCAGCTCGACCACCTCAAGATCGAGGCGGACAAGAAGCTGCGCGAGGGCGACCTCGCGGGAGCCAGCGAGATCCAGTACGGCAAGATCCCCGAGCTCGAGAAGCAGATCGCGGAGGTCGAGAAGGCCGAGGCCGTCGACCTGGAGCCGCTGGTCGGCGACGAGGTCGGCGCCGAGCAGATCGCCGACGTCGTCGAGGCCTGGACCGGCATCCCCACCGGCAAGATGCTCCAGGGCGAGACCGCCAAGCTCCTCGAGATGGAGTCGGTCATCGGCGAGCGCCTGATCGGCCAGAGCGAGGCCGTCACCGCGGTGAGCGACGCCGTACGCCGCTCGCGCGCCGGCATCGCCGACCCGAACCGGCCCACCGGCTCCTTCCTCTTCCTCGGGCCGACCGGCACGGGCAAGACCGAGCTCGCCAAGTCGCTGGCCGACTTCCTCTTCGACGACGAGCGCGCGATCGTACGCATCGACATGAGCGAGTACAGCGAGAAGCACTCGGTGTCGCGGCTCGTCGGCGCCCCTCCCGGCTATGTCGGCTACGACGAGGGCGGCCAGCTGACCGAGGCGGTGCGGCGACGGCCGTACAGCGTCGTGCTGCTCGACGAGGTCGAGAAGGCCCACCCGGAGGTCTTCGACATCCTGCTCCAGGTGCTCGACGACGGGCGGCTCACCGACGGGCAGGGTCGTACGGTCGACTTCCGCAACACGCTGCTGATCCTCACGTCCAACCTCGGCTCGAACTTCCTGGTCGACCCGAGCCTCATGCCCGACACCAAGAAGCAGTCCGTGATGGGCGTCGTACGCGCGCACTTCAAGCCCGAGTTCCTCAACCGGCTCGACGAGGTCGTGCTGTTCGAGGCGCTGTCGAAGGACGCCCTCGCGCACATCGTCGACCTCCAGCTCGCGCTGCTCGAGCAGCGGCTCGCGGTCCGCCGGATCACCATCTCGGTGACCGACGCGGCGCGGGCCTGGCTGGCCGAGACCGGCTACGACCCGGCGTACGGCGCCCGGCCGCTGCGCCGGCTGATCCAGTCCACGATCGGCGACCCGCTCGCGCGGAAGCTGATCGGCGGCGAGGTGGTTGACGGCGGCACGGTCACGGTCGACGTGGGCGACGGCGGTCTCGTGCTCAGCTGAGCGGCCCGTCCCAGCCCCAGCGGGGCATCGCCAGGTCGGCGGGCACGTCGTCGGAGGAGCTCGGCCAGGCTCGGAACGGGCCCATCGCGGCCCAGGTGACGTACTCGGTCAGGGCCTTCCGGAGGCGCGGGTCGTCGGGCACTCCGGCCTCGTCGAACGACTCGACGACGCACGCGACGAAGCGCGGGCTCGCCTCCTCCATGTAGGCGCTCTCGCCGGCGTGCAGCCGCTGCACGTGGGACTCGCTGCCCATCTGCTGGGAGTACGTCGGTGGCCCGCCGAGCGCCTCCGCCCAGTAGGCCGCCAGCCGCTCGGTGTGGTCCGGCTGGTTGTCGGCGTGGGAGAACGGGTGGTTGAGCAGCTCGTCGGCCAGGCAGCGCTGGTGGGTCGCCTCGGCCAGCCGTTCGAGGACCTCGATGCCGCCGGCCGCCTCGTAGATCGTGGTCATCCACCGATCGTCGTACGGTCTCGGCGTGAGGGGAAGGGCCCGCGGCGGGCCTTGACCGACTCCGTCCGGCTGTTGCAGGGTCGAGGCCACGCGCCCGGGACTCTCGGAATCTCCCGGGCCTTCTCTCGGGAGCACCCCATGACTCGTACGACCCTGCCTGCGCGCGCCCGCGCCGGCCGTCCCGCCCTCGCTGCGACCGTCGTCGCCCTGCTGGTCAGCGTCCTCGCGGTGATGGCCGCGGCCGCACCCGCGCAGGCCGCCAGCGCCTGGCCGATCACGAAGGCCGGCCAGCCGCGCAACAACAACGCGATGGCCCTGCAGTACCTGCTGACCGCCCGCGGGTACCCGACGACAGCGGACGGCGTCTTCGGCAGCGGCACGACGACGAACCTCAAGTCCTTCCAGTCCGCCCAGGGCATCTCGCCCGTCGACGGCGTCGCGGGCAGCGGCACCTGGCCGCGGCTGGTCATCGCGGTCTCCCAAGGTTCTGCCGAGGCCAATGCGGTGAAGGCGGCGCAGACGCAGCTCAACAAGTACGGCGCCAACCTGATCGTGGACGGTGTCTTCGGCGCGGGCACCCGCGCCTCGGTCGTCCAGTTCCAGGCCAACCGCGGCCTGTCGCAGACCGGCACCGTCGACCTCGCCACGTGGCAGGAGCTGCTCGGCTGGAGCCAGACGTACGACCAGACGCTCTGCTACAGCACCGGCGGCACGAGCATCTCGACGCTGATCCCGGCGCAGGTCGACAACGTGCAGCGGATCCTGTCCGCGACCCGCGGTGCCGGCGGCAACCGCAACGCGCAGATCATCGCGCTGATGACGGCGATGCAGGAGTCCAGGTTCTGCAACATCCAGTTCGGCGACCGCGACTCGCTCGGCCTGTTCCAGCAGCGGTCGAGCCAGGGCTGGTGCTCCGGCGGCGTGGCCTGTGTCAACCCGACGTACGCCACGCAGGGCTTC
The DNA here is from genome assembly GCF_004137345.1 of Nocardioides zhouii. Classification (GTDB taxonomy): domain Bacteria; phylum Actinomycetota; class Actinomycetes; order Propionibacteriales; family Nocardioidaceae; genus Nocardioides; species Nocardioides zhouii. The sequence continues at coordinate 99,660 of NZ_SDWV01000014.1, read as the reverse complement.
CTCGGCATCTCGGCGTACACCTCCAACCCGGGGCTCTTCGACATCTCGGGCTGGGAGTCGATGAGCAAGACGCTGGCCGCCGACGCCGTCCAGCGGTCCTGCTGCCCCAACGCGTACGCCCAGTGGGAGTCGATGGCCACGACGCTGGCCGACACGTACTGAGGTCTCTTCGGCATCCCTCAGCCGGTGCTCAGCCGGCTGGGGGATGCTGTCCTCCGTGAGCACGCCGACCGCCGACGCCCGCCCCTGGTGGCGGCTGCGCGACACCCCGGTGCCCGGCGGCGTGCCGGAGCTGGCGCGCGCGCTGCTCTGGGTGGAGCTGGCCCTCGTGCTCCTGGTCTCGCTCGGCCGGTCGGCGGTCTACTCGGTCGTCAGCCTGGTCTCGGCGCTGACCGCACCCGGACCGCTGTCCGCGCAGGGGGCGAGCCTCAACAACTCGCTCGCCCCGGACCGGCCCTGGCTCGACCTGACCTACCAGCTGCTGCGGATCGGCTTCGCGCTCGTGCCCGTCGCACTGGCGGCGTACTTCCTGGTCCGCTCGGGCACGCGGCTGCGCCAGGTGTGGGCGCGCGACGGCGGCTGGGCCGGGATCGGCGACCTCGGTCGGGGCGCGCTGCTCGCGCTCGGCGTCGGCTCGGTCGGGGTGGTGTTCTACCTCGCGACGTACGCCCTCGGGACCAACCTCACGGTCGTCGCGCAGTCGCTGCCGGGGGAGTGGTGGCAGGTGCCGGTGCTCGTGCTGGCGGCCGCCGAGAACGCGGTGCTCGAGGAGTTCGTGGTGCTCGGCTTCGTGCAGGTGCGACTGCGCCAGCTCGGCTTCGGCGACTCCGCGGCGATCGGCCTCGCGGCGCTCCTGCGCGGCAGCTACCACCTCTACCAGGGCCTCGGCGGTTTTGTCGGCAACCTCGCGATGGGGCTGCTCTTCGGCTACCTGTTCCGTCGGTGGGGACGGGTGATGCCGTTCGTCGTGGCGCACACGCTGCTCGACGTCGGCGCCTTCGTCGGGTACGCCGTGCTGGCCGGCCGGGTCGACTGGCTGCCGACGCTCTAGCAGGATCTCAGCGGGTCACTCGCGCGTCTCGACCTCTTCGGTCGCCAGCTCCTCGGCCCGCCGCTCCTCGGCGCGCCGACCGAGCAGACCGCCCGCCCACAGCGCCCAGAGGACCAGCACGGGCTGGAAGAAGAGCCGGATGAACCGGGCCCGGTCGGTGTCGAGCCCGAAGGCGTCGGTGCCCTCGAGGTACTGGCCGATGTTGCCGGGGAAGATCGCGACGAAGAACGCCGCGAGCAGGGCACCGATCGTGCGGCGGTGCCTCGGCAGCGCGATGAAGGCGCCGCCCAGGGCCATCTCCACGACTCCCGACCCGATGACCGTGAGGTCCTCGTCGAGCGGGAACCAGTCGGGCACCTGGGCCTGGAACTCCTGGCGCTGGATGGTCAGGTGGAGCACCCCCGCGCCCACCATCGCCGAGCCGAGCAGGACGCGTCCGACGGTTTGTGCCTTCATGGTCGTCAGCCTAGGTGGGCGGCAGGAGGACGCCCGGGTTCATCAGCCCGTCGGGATCGAGCGCCCGCTTGACCGCGCGCATCAGGTCGACCTCCACCGCGGACTTGTACGACGCTCCTGCGGCCGCCTTCGTCCGGCCGAGGCCGTGCTCGGCGCTGATGGAGCCGTCCGCGGCGGCCACCGAGTCGTAGATCGCCGTCGAGAGGTCTGCCGCCGCCGCGCGGAGGTCGTCGTCGGCCCCCACTGCCGCGCTCAGGTTGTAGTGCAGGTTACCGTCGCCGACGTGGCCGTATGTCACCGGGCGGATGCCCGGCAGCACCGCGTCCAGCTGCGGCCCCATCGCCGCGGCCCACTCCGCGAGGCGGGTGATCGGCAGGGTCACGTCGTGCTTGAGCGTCGCGCCCTCGACCTTCTGCGCCTCCGAGATCCCCTCGCGCAGCGCCCACAGCGACGAGCGTTGTGCGGGGCTGCCCGCGATTGCGGCGTCGCTCGCCAGGTCGGCCTCGACCGCCGCCGAGAGAATCGCCTCGAGCGCGTCGTCCAGCCCGCCGTCGTTCTCGGCCGCGGCGAGCTCGACCAGGACGTACCAGTCGGTGGGCTCGGCCAGCGGGTCGCTCGCGCCGGGCAGGTGGGCCAGCACGAGGTCGAGCGCCTGCCGGTTCGCGATCTCGAACGTCGACAGGTGAGCGCCGGCGTGCTGCTGCGCGAGTCCGAGAAGCGAGACCGCGGCCTCGACCGAGGGCACGGCGACCCACGCAGTGGCGTGCCGTGGCGTGGCCGGGAAGAGCCGCAGCACCGCGCCGGTGATCACGCCGAGTGTGCCCTCGGAGCCGACGAACAGCTGGGTCAGGTCGTAGCCGGTGTTGTCCTTGCGGAGCCCGCGAAGCCCGTCCCACACCCGCCCGTCGGGCAGCACCACCTCGAGGCCCAGCACCAGCTCGCGCGTCATGCCGTAGCGCAGGACCGCGGTGCCGCCGGCGTTGGTGGCGAGGTTGCCGCCGATCGTGCAGCTGCCCTCCGAGCCGAGGGACATCGGGAACAGCCGCCCGGCCTGCTCGGCGACGGCCTGCACGTCGGCGAGCACGACGCCGGCGTCGACGGTGATCGTCCCGGCGACCGGGTCGACCTCGCGGATCGTGCGCATCCGGCCCAGCGACAGCACGACCTGCTCGCCCGACGCATCCGGCACCCCGCCACCGACCAGCCCGGTGTTGCCGCCCTGCGGCACGATCGCGACCCCGGCCTCGTGGCAGGCGGCGACCACGGCGGCCACCTCGGACGTCGTGCCCGGCCTGACCACCGCGAGGGCCCGGCCCTCGTGCACGCCGGTCCAGTCGACGACGTACGCCGACACGTCGCCGGCGTCGGTCAGGACGTGGTCGGTGCCGACGGCCGTACGCAGGCGGTCGAGGAGGTCGGTCAACGGGTGCTCCTTCGGGACGGTCCGGCCCACGATGGTCTCGCGAGCCGCGTCCGGCAAGGATGGCGTGGTGACCCTCGACGCCCAGCACCCGGTCCGTGTCGTCCAGCTCGGTGGGCTGATGCCCTTCGTGCGTGAGTGGCTGGTGGACCGCTACGCCGCCCCCGAGCTCGCGGACCTCGCCGACCCCGCGGGGGTCGAGGTGGCGGTGGTGGGCGGCGGTGCCCCGGTCGGCGCGGCCGAGATGGACGCGCTGCCCGACCTGCGGGCGATCGCCAACTTCGGCGTCGGCTACGACAACGTGGACGTCGCCGAGGCGCAACGACGCGGCATCGTCGTGTCCAACACGCCCGACGTGCTGACCGACGCGGTGGCCGACCTCGCAGCGTTCCTGGTCGTCGATGTCCTGCGCGGCATCACGGCCGCCGACCGGTTCGTACGCAGCGGCGCGTGGGGCCGCGGCGAGAAGCTGCCGCTGACCCGCGACGTACGCGGAGCGGTGGTCGGCGTGCTCGGCCTGGGCCGGATCGGGACGGCCGCCGCCGAGCGGCTCGAGGCCTTCGGCGCCGAGGTCCACTACCACTCGCGCAGCCCCAAGGACGTGGCCTGGACCCACCACGGCTCGCCCGTCGAGCTCGTCCGCGCCAGCGACGTGCTCGTCGTGCTGACGCCCGGCGGCGCCGGCACGGAGAAGCTGGTGGACGCCGCCGTCCTCGACGCGCTCGGACCCGACGGCTACCTCGTCAACGTCGCCCGCGGCTCGGTCGTGGACGAGGACGCGCTGGTCGCGGCGCTGGAGGCGGGCCGCATCGCCGGGGCCGGGCTCGACGTCTTCGCCGACGAGCCGCACGTGCCCGAGGCGTTGCTGACCCGTGACGACGTCGTGCTGCTCCCGCACGTCGGCAGCGCGACGACGCAGACCCGCGAGGCGATGGGCCGCGTCGTGCTCGACAACGTCGACGCCTTCCTCGAGCGTGGCGCGCTGGTGACTCCCGTCCCGACGGACTGACCAGTTTCCGCAGCGACGCGCGCCCGGCGTTCTCACGAACCGTGTCCGCGGCGACCACTCTTCTGTGAAGGTGGGATCGGTGCCACTGGGTCTACGGGAGGAGGTGCCGTGTCGCACGCAGCTGACGAGTCGCAGGACCAGGCTCAGCAGGTCGCGCCCTGGGCCGACGAGCAGACGCGCCAGCACCTGCAGGTGCTCGTCGAGAGCGTGGCCACGCTCGCCGGCTTCGAGCAGTCGGCCATCACCCTGCGGCGGAGCCACGACTTCCTGATCCTCGTCGCGGCCGGTGTCCCCGACGGCTTCGCCGGCACGCGGGTTCCCCTGTCGGCCATGCAGGCCGAGATGGACCGGGCCGACGACTGGGGTGCGTGGAAGTTCGTCCACCACGACCACGTCAGCGCCGAGGTGCTGCCCTACAGCCACATCCCCGACGTCGTCCCCCTCGACCTGACGGACGCCTGGCACCCGCTCGACATGCTCTTCGCGCCGCTCCACGACGACGACGGCGTGCTCCGCGGGCTGCTCTCCGTCGACAGCCCCCGCAACGGGCGGCTGCCGGGACCCCAGCAGCTCGAGGTGCTCACGCAGTACGCCGGCGTTGCCCGCACGCTGGTCCTGCTCGCGCTGGAGCGCGAGGACCTGACGGAGCGCGTGCGGATCGCCGACGAGGCGAGACAGATCGTGCGCCGTGCCCTCGGCGAGCCGTCGCTGGACCTGGTGCTCGAGGCGTGCCGCGCGGCCGTCGCCTCGTGCTTCGACGCAGCCGGCATGTGGCTCACGGCCTTCCACGGCGACGGCGTCAACACCACGACGTCGTACGCCCTGGGCGGGGGCGAGGCGCCGCCCTTCTCCGAGATCGACGACGTCGTCATCGCACTGGCCCACCGCTACTGGGACGACCAGTACGTCGCGCACTTCTCATACGCGCACTCCGAGCACCCCGGCCTCCCGGCAGCGGGTGCCGACTCGTTGCTGGCGTTCCTCGACCGGATCGGCATCGGGTCGGTGCTCTTCGTCCCGCTGGGCGCCGGCCCCGAGTGCTTGGGCTTCCTGGTGCTCACGCGGGTCAGTGACACCCCGGCCTGGACGCCGCTGGAGCGCGAGGCCGCCCTCGACATCGGTCGCGACCTCGGCCGCGCGGTCGCCAACGCGCGCCAGCTCGACCGCGAGCGAGCCGTCGCCGACCGCCTCCGCAAGCTCGACACCTATCGCATGGAGATGGTCAACACCCTCGGCCACGAGCTGCGTACGCCGCTGTTCTCGATGACCGCCAACCTCGAGCTGCTCGACGTCGGTGCGCTCGGTCTGGAGGACCGTCGGTCGGTGGCCGCGGCCGAACGCGGGGCCGACCGGATGCGCGCGGTGATTGAGGACCTGCTCACGATGGCGCAGGTGGCCGACCCCGAGCGCGAATTCGTGCCCGACCCCGTGGACCTGCGCCGCGTGCTGCTGGAGGTCGCCGAGGAGTGCCACCACGCCGCCGCGGCGAAGTCGCAGGACTGCACGATCGTCACGCCCGACGAGCCCGTCCTGGTCGCCGGGAGCGCCGACGAGCTCCACCGGATGCTGGCCAACCTGGCGGGCAACGCCATCAAGTACTCCCCGGAGGGGGCCGTCATCGACGTCCGGCTCGAGCGAATGGACGGCGACGTGCGGGTCTCCTTCATCGACCCGGGCATCGGCATCTCCGAGCGCGACCAGGGCCACCTGTTCCGGGAGTTCTTCCGCTCGACCAATCCCGACGCCCTCGCCCGCCCCGGCACGGGCCTCGGCCTCGCGATCGTCGACCGCATCGTGCGTCGCCACTCGGGCCACGTCGAGGTGTCCTCGGAGCTCGGTCGCGGCACCACGGTCGCGGTGACCCTGCCCGCGCACGATCCCGACGACGTCAGCCCGGCGGGACCGCCATCGTCATGAACGTGCTGTTCGGGTCGACGACGTACGACCCGAAGGGCGGGCACGACGTGAAGCCCGCCCGGGCGTAGAAGCTCCGCGCCGGCGCGAAGAACTCCATGCTCCCGGTCTCGAGCGAGATCCGCTCGACCCCACGGGACCGGGCGTCGTCGAGCGCGTGCGCCAGCAGGCGGGACGCGACGCCCTGGCCGCGCACCTGCGGGTCCGTACGCATGCTCTTGAGCTCCTCGTGCCGCTCGCCGAGGGCGGCCAGCGCGGCGGTGCCGACGAGCCGGTCGGCCGCGGTCGCGACCCAGAGGCGTACTCCGTCGCGCTGCAGGTCGTCGAGGTCAAGGGCGTGCCGGCTCGCGGGCGGCGCGGTCGGCTCCATGTCGTCGAGGTGCGCCTGGAGGAAGGCGGCGAGCCGTGGATCGGTGAAGTGGGCGCGGTGGATCAGCACGTCCCGATTCTGACCGGTGCGTGTCGCGCTCGCGTGTCTAGTCGAAGAACCAGACGAGGAGGTCGTTGGCGAGCGGCGTCGCGAGCCAGGCGATCGACGCGACGGCGACCACGGCGGCGGCGGCGTACAGGGCGATCGCGCTCCGCTGCATGGTGCTCCGGGCGTCCCAGATGCAGAGCCCCGACCACATCGCGACCACGGTGGCGACGAACGGCGCGAGCGGAACTCCGATGAGCGCGACGAACGCGAGCAACCCGCCCAGGGCGGTGTCGTAGGGCCACAGCCCGGAGAGCTCGTACGCATAGAGCGTCTCGCCCGGCGGCCGGTCCTCGAGGCCGTTGGCGTAGTAGGGCAGCACCAGCCCGGCGTACGGCACCAGGCAGAGGACGGCGAGCACCAGAGGAAGCCACGGGCGCCGGCGCGGCGCTGCTGGGGGAGCGGGTCGCTCAGTCGTCATCACGGCCATGCCCCAGTGTGCGTGCTCGCGGGCCGGCGCGCCACCGTTGCCGCCGTATGCATCGGGGTACGGAGCAGGGACACGCTCCACCCCTATCAGGAGGCACTCCATTTCCACTGACGCCATCGTCATGCTCAAGGACGACCACAAGCAGATCCGCAAGGTCTTCCGCGACTTCCAGGCCGCAGGCGACGAGGCGTACGTCCGCAAGGGCACGCTGGTCGACACGATGATCGAGCTGCTGACCCAGCACACGTACATCGAGAACGAGGTGATGTACCCGCGGGTCCGCGCGCTGATGCCGGAGCTCGAGGACGACGTGCTCGAGTCGTACGAGGAGCACCACGTCGCCGACGTCCTCGTGATGGAGCTCGCGGCCATGAAGCCCACCGACGAGCGCTTCGACGCCAAGACGACCGTGCTCATCGAGAACGTCCAGCACCACATGGACGAGGAGGAGCAGGACTGGTTCCCGAAGGTGCGGGAGGGCCTGGGTCGCAAGCAGCTGCAGCAGATCGGCGAGGAGATGGTGGCCGCGAAGAAGAAGGCGCCGAAGAAGCCCTCGCAGCCGAGCGCTCTCAAGAAGACGGTCGACGCCGTCCTCTCCTGATCCTTTGCGTCGTCGTGCGTGGACGGGCGGCCCACCGGGGTGCCACGGTGTGCGCATGACTCGCAAGCTGGACGTGGACTACCTCGTGGTGGGTGCTGGCGCGATGGGGATGGGCTTCGTCGACGCCCTCATCGACCACGCCGACGTGCGGGTCGCGATCGTCGACCGACGGCACGCTGCCGGCGGCCACTGGATCGAGGACTACCCCTTCGTCCGGCTCCACCAGTCCTCGACGTTCTACGGCGTCGCCTCGACGGTGCTGGCCGGCGGGCGGACGCAGGAGAGCGGCCCCGAGGCGGGCCTGCACGTGCGGGCCTCGCAGCCGGAGATCGTCGACTACTACGCCCGGGTGCTCGATCGGATGCGGCACACGGGCCGCGTGGAGGTGCTCACCGGCAGCGACTACGTCGGCGACCGTACGGTCGTCTCACGCATCTCCGGGCAGCGCTGGGAAGTGCCCGAGGGATGCCGCATCGTCAACGCCCACTACCTCGCGCCGAGCATCCCGGCCGAGTCGTCACCGCCCTTTGCGGTCGCCGACGACGCGCGGGTGGTGACGGTCAACGACGTCGTACGGATGGAGGAGGCGCCCAGCCAGTACGTCATCGTCGGCTCCGGCAAGACCGCGACCGATGCGTGCGTGTGGCTGCTCGGTCAGGGCGTCGACCCCGGCGCGATCTGCTGGGTGCGACCGCGCGAGCCGTGGATGCTCAACCGCGCGCTGATCCAGCCCGACCCCGAGGTCTACCTCGGCGTGCCCGCGACGATGTTCGAGGCGGCGGTGGCCTCCGAGTCGCTGGACGAGGTGTTCCTCCGGCTGGAGGAGGCCGGGGTGATGATGCGGATCGACCGGTCGGTCACGCCGACGATGGCCAAGTCGCCCACCCTCGGCACGTGGGAGCTCGAGCTGCTGCGCACCATCGAGGACGTGCAGCGCCACGGGCACCTGCGGTCGGTGTCGCGCGGTCGCCTCGAGTTCACGGACGGCACGTCGGTGCAGGTCGCCGACGACGCGGTGGTCGTGCACTGCGCAGCTGACGGGCTCAAGAACCCGCCGCTCGTGCCGATCTGGCGCCCCGAGGACATCACCATCCAGCCGGTGCGCGCGGGCTTCCCCTGCTTCTCGGCAGCCCTCACCGGCTACGTCGAGGCGACCCGTCGCGACGACGACGAGAAGAACCGGCTCTGCCCGCCGTCGCGCTTCGGCAACTCGCTCGCCCAGTGGGCGGAGATGAACGTCCGAGGCACCCGCGCCGCGATGGCCTTCGGCGCCGAGCCCGACATCGCCGCCTGGGCCAACGGAGTCGCCGTCAACCCGTCCCGGATCCCTCCCGACCACCCCGGCTCGCCCGTCCTCGAATCCGTCCGTGAGCGGCTCGCCGCGGCGACGGCTCCCGGGGTTGCCGCGCTCGAGCGGCTGATGGCCTCGGGCTGATCCCTGCCGTATGAGTCCCCGCTCAAGCGGTGACTCCGTCGCGGGTGGGCCGTTGCAACGGCCCATCAGCGTCAGACTTCGCCCACCCGGTCGCCGTCAGGCCTGCCCCACGCTTACGTAGCCCTCGCGATAGTCGGCGTACGTCGGCTCCCAGCCGGTCGCGCGGAGCCTCGTGTTGGACAGCCGCTTGCCGTGCCCCTGCTCGGGGTCGGCGGGCGGGGGAGCGGGCGCGCCGAGGCGTTCGGCGAGGTACGCCGCCACGTCGCCCAACTGCGCGGGGGCGTCGTCGGTGCCGAGGTAGAGGGCTTCGGGCTCTGATGACATCGTCAGCAGGTGTACGACCGCTGCGGCTGCGTCCTCGCGGTGGATGCGGTTGGTCCAGCGGTGGGGGTCGGTGATCTTCGCGTCGCGGACCTGGTCGAGCAGCCGCGTGCTGCTGCCGCCGTACAGGCCCGAGAGGCGGAGCACCGTGCCGTGCGGGATCCGCTCGTGGAACGCCGCCTCGGCGGCGAGCAGCATCCGGCCCGGTCCGTCGCTGGGCGCCGCCGAGGTCGACTCGTCGTCGAGCGGCGGCTGCTCGCTGCTGGGCATCAGGGCCGTCGACGAGACCAGCACGGCCCGTTCGGGCGCGACCTCCAGGGCGTCGAGCGCCCGCGCCATCCCGTCGACGTACGTCGCCCGGTAGGCCTCCTCGGTCCGCGGCCGAGCCGTCAGCGCGACCACGACGAAGCGAGGACGTACGCCGGCCAGGTCCGGTGCCACCTGCGTCAGGTCGACGGACTTGCCGGTCAGCGGTGCGGGCACCAGCGAGGCGTTGCGCCGCAGCGCCAGCACGTCGTGCCCGAGCGATGCCAGCCGCAGGCCGACGGCCGCGCCGAGGTCGCCGGCGCCGACCAGGAGGACGTCAGGGTTCACGGGTGGACCGGTCCGGCGAGGCGAGGAAGGCGTCCACCTCGGCGGCAGTCGGGGCCGATTCGGGTCCGCGGCGGGTCACCTTGATCGCGGCGGCGGCGTTGGCGCGACGGCAGCCCTCGACCCACGGCGTGCCGGCCGCGACCTCCGCGAGCAGCGCGCCGGTGTGGGTGTCGCCCGCGCCGTTCGTGTCGAGCGGGGTCTGCGGGAAGCCGGCGACGTACGTCGTCTCGCGGCCGACGTGCACGGCGCAGCCCTCCGGCCCGTCGCGCACGATGGCGACCGCGTCGCCTCGCAGCAGGGGAGCGATCGCGGTGGTCAGGTCGGCGAGGTCGGTCGGCGGCTCGGAGCCGACGGCGCGCAGGAGCTCCTCGGCCTCCTCGGCGTTGCTCGACCAGACGTCGGTGACCTCGAGCATGGCCGCGCGGACGTCCTCGTCGAGACCGGCGAACGCCGCACCCGGGTCGAGTACGACGACCACGTCGGGGTCGAGCGCCGGCAGCCAGGCCAGTAGCGGCTCGCGCGTGCTGTCGAGCGCGAGCGAGAAGCCGGTGACGCAGACCAGGTCGCCGGCCCGCGGGTCCGAGGTGGCCAGTGAGTCGACGGAGATCTGCCGCTCGGCGCCGAGGGTCGTGACGAACGTACGCTCGGCGCTCGGCTCGACCATCACCACGCAGATGCCGGTGTCGCGGTCGGGGACCGGGTCGGCGGACGCGACGATCCCCTCCGCCTGCAACGCGGTGCGGATCAGGTCGCCGTGCGGACCGGTCCCGAGCGCACCGGCGTGCACGCAGTCGGCGCCGAAGCGGGCCGCGGAGACGAGCACCGTCACGGCACCGCCGGCGTAGTCCGTGGCCGACGTCGCCATCACGTTCTGACCGCGCGCCGGGAGGTCGGGCACCTCGACGACGACGTCGACCAGCGCCTGGCCGGTGTGGATGACGCGGCTCACGACTCCAGGACCTCAGCGGTCGTGGCCAGGGTGATCTGCGGCGGGTAGAGCGCCATCACGTCCAGGGCCGTCTGGTGGTTCTCCGGCGTCGACCCGGCGCAGGCGTCGGTGACGACGGTGATGGTCGCGCCAGCATCGGCGGCGGCCAGCGCGGTCGAGACCACGCAGCAGTCGGTCGAGACGCCGGCCAGCACCAGGTGCGGCAGCGGACCGGTGACCGCCTGCAGGGCGTAGCCCCACTTGCCGAAGGTCGGCAGCGACACCACCGCGCTGCCGAGGTCGGCGAGCTCGGGCACCACCTCGAGCAGGGGGCCGTCCTCACGCACGTCGGCGAAGGGCCAGGCCTCGAGGTACGCCGCCCAGCTGCCCTGCGGATCGGCGGCAGGCACCCAGCGGGTGACGACCGTGCGTCGACCGGCTGCGGTCGCGAGACGGCGTACGGGATCGACGATGCCCGGGAACATCGGGGAGCCCCACTGGCTGTCAGGGGAGGCGAAGATCCGCTGCGGGTCGATGACGACGAGCCAGGCGTCGGGGTGCATGCCGCCAGCCTGTCAGAGAGCGGACGCAGACGTCAGCGGCCACCGGTCCCCCGACCGGCAGCCGCTGACTCGCACGAGGCAAGCAGGGATTACTTGACCTCGGCACGCAGGACCGCACGCAGCCCGAGGGCCAGCGGGATCCAGAGCCAGACGAGCGTCGTGACGCCGAGCTGCTGCCAGTACTCCGCGGTCATCGTGACGTCGTACAGGCGGGTGATGGCGAACTGCACATCGACCCACGGCTGCAGGTCGCGGAACCACTCCTGGAAGGCGGCGAGAGCGCCCAAGGCCACCGGCAGCACGAAGGAGTAGACGAAGTAGCCCACGATCGCCGCTGCCGAGCTGCGGAACAGCACGCCGAGCATGAAGCCCATCAGCATGCCGAGCACGTTGGCCAGGACGATGGTGCCGAACTCCGCGAGGCTGACGTCCCAGACCGCGTCCAGACCGGTGAGGGCCGAGCCGAGGAGGTTGCCCAGGGCGCCGACGGCGAGGGCGACGAACATCGCGACCACACCGACGAGCAGGGTGGCGACGAGCTTGGCCGACAGGACACGACCACGCCAGGGCACGAGCGTGTACGTCGTCAGGCCGGTGCGCTGGCTGTACTCACCGGTGACCGACAGGATCGCGATGATCGGCAGCACCACCGACAGCGGCATGCCGATCGCGACGGAGAAGTTGTTCTGCGTGATGGCCTCGTCGGGTGCCCAGATGATCACGGCGGCCGTGGCGAGCACGGAGATGATGCCGACGCTCGCCATCAGCCAGAAGCCGGCGCGGGTGTCGAACATCTTGCGGAGCTCGACCGTGACGAGACGGCTCGTCGGGATGGGGGCGATGGTCCGTGCGGGTCGCGCGACGGCGTCGGACGACGAGACGGGGACTGCGGTGGCGGTGCTCATGCTGCTGCTCCTTCACGGGCGGTGTCGGCGGTGAGCTCGAGGAACATCTCCTCGAGGCCCGCGCCGTCGGCGGGGCGGAGCTCGCGCAGGACGACGCCTGCACGGTGGGCGGTCGCGCCCACGAGCTCGGGGTCGGCGTCGACGCGCAGGCCGCCGTCGATGGGGGTGGTGACGACGGCCGCCTCGTGCAGGGCACGGGCGAGGGTGTCGACGTCGGTGGCGCGGACGAGCGTGCCGGCCGAGGCCAGCAGCTCGGACTTGCTGCCCTGGGCCACGATGCGGCCCTGGCCGATCACGATGAGGTCATCGGCGATGACCTCGATCTCGTGGAGCAGGTGCGAGGACAGCAGCACGGTGCCGCCGTCGTTCGCGAAGCCGCGGAGCAGGTCGCGCATCCAGCGGATGCCGGCCGGGTCGAGCCCGTTGGCCGGTTCGTCGAGGATGAGCACCTCGGGGTCGCCGATGAGGGCGGTGGCGATGCCGAGGCGCTGGCGCATGCCGAGGGAGTAGTCGCGGACCCGGCGGCCCGCCTCGTCCTCGGTCAGGCCGACGCGGGCAAGGGTCTCGGCCACCTGCGTCTTCGGCAGGCCCATCGTCTGCTGGGCGATGGTGAGGATCTCGCGACCCGTACGCCCGGCGTGCTGCGCGGACGCGTCCAGGAGGACGCCGACCTCGAGGCCGGGGTTGACGAGCTCGCGGTAGTCGCGGCCGGTGATGGTGACCCGGCCGGTGGTGGGGCGGGTGAGGCCGACCATGACGCGCATGGTGGTGGACTTCCCGGCGCCGTTGGGGCCGAGGAAGCCGGTGACCCGGCCCGTCGCGGCCGTGAACGACACGTGGTCGACGGCCGTGAAGCGGCCGTACTGCTTGGTGAGGGACTCGACGCTGATCATGGGTCAACCCTCGCGGGGTGGGCGGTCGCGCACATCGGGGAGAGGGCCCGGTCGAGCCCCGAGAACGACCCTGAGAGGACCCCGGCCCGACGCGATGCGGCCGGGTTGGGGACCACTGGGGACAATGGGCGCGTGAGCCAGCCCACCGAGCAGCGTCCGCCCCAGGTCACCCTGGCGTCGAGCATCATCATGTTCGCGTCGGTGATCGTGCTGCTCACCGCCTTCGAGCGGGTCAGCACGCTCGGCTCGCTCGAGACCCAGCAATCCATCCGCGACGTCCTGGCCGAGTCCCCGTTCTCCTCACTGGGCCTCGACCTCGAGGGCGCCACGCAGCTCCTGCGCATCGGGGCGCTCGTGGCTGCGGCCGGGGCCTGCGCGACGGCGATCCTCGGCTGGTACGTCCGCAAGCCCGACCGGTCGGCCAGGCTCGGACTCAGCATCTTTGCCGTCCCCGTGTTCGTGAGCGGGCTGTCGATCGGCGGGCTGGCCGGGTCGTTCGTCGCCGCCGGCACCGCGATGCTGTGGCTCGCCCCGGGCCGCGAGTGGTTTGCGACCGGACGGTGGACCCCGCCCACGCCCCCCGCGGAGGTCGAGAAGAAGAAGGGCACCGCCCTGTCACCGCGTACGCCGCCGGGTGCGGCGCTGCACGAGCGGGCCGCCGGGCGCGGCCTGCCGGGCTCGCCGGGGGCCGCGAGCCCCTGGCAGCACCACCAGCTGCACGCCCGGCCCGCCGCCATGGTCGCGGCATTCGTCATCACCGTCGTGATGGCCGGTGGCCTGCTCACCCTGTCGCTGCTCTGGATCGCCATCGCCGGCCTGTCGCCGGAGTTCCTGCGCAGCGTGCTCGAGCAGCAGCCCAACATGTTCGACGACGGCCTGACCTTCGACCAGGTCCGCGACACCGTGATCGCCTTCGCCAGCGCGTTCGTCGTGTGGTGCGTCGTCGCACTGGTGCTCGCCGGTTTCGCGATGGCGCGACGCGACTGGGCGCGGCGCGGCCTGATGATCGTCGCGGCCTTCAGCGCCGGCGGCTGCCTGTTCTTCGTGCTCGACGCCCCGTTCGTGATCCTGCCGGCGATGGCCGCTGTGGCGACGGTCGTGTGCCTGCGTCGGGTCGAGGTCCGCCGGTGGTTCTCCCTCGAGCCGCACTGACGGTCTCCCGCCGGCATGGTCCGACGTGATGAGATGTCGCCATGAGCAATGAGGATCCTGGCCCGACGCACACGCCGTACGGCCAGCCGAGCGGCCAGCCCGACCCCTACGGCCAGCCGCCCACCGGCCAGCCCTATGGCCAAGGAGGCCAGCCCAGCCCGTACGGCCAGCAGCCCTACGGCGGCCAGCCCGCCGCGTACGGCCAGCAGCCGACGAGCGACCGACGTCCCGGCACGGTGACGGCCGCCAGCTGGATCACGATCGTCTTCTCGGCGATCGTCGCGATGATCTTCGGCTTCACCGGGCTCGCGCTCATCGTGGCGCGCGACCAGGTGATCACCGAGATGGAGAGGGTCCCGGAGTTCCGCGACGCCGGCATCGACGCCGACGCCGCCGTCGGCGTCCTGGTCGCCGTCATGATCGGCCTCGTCGTGTGGGCGATCATCGCGATCGTCCTCGCCGTCCTCGTGATGCGCCGGTCCAACGTCGCGCGGATCCTGCTCGTGATCTCCTCGGCCGTGACGGCCGTGATCTCGCTGCTGAGCATCACCAGCGGCATCTCCCTCGTGCTGCTCATCGCCGCGATCGCGGTGATCGTGCTCCTCTTCACCGGCGGTGCCGGCGACTGGTTCAAGCGACTGCAGGCCCAGCCCGCCGGCGGGTACGGCGATCCCTACGGCAACCCGCCGGGTGGCCAGTACGGCGCCCCGCCCACCGGGACCTACGGCACGCTGCCCACGGACACCTCGGGCAACCAGCCCCCGTCGCCCTACGGCAAACCGTACGGCAACCCCTCGGGTAGCGAGCAGGGCCAGGACTCCGGTCCGCAGTACCCGCCGCCGAGCGAGAACCCCTACGGCCAGCCTCCGCAGAGCGACGGCGACCACCCGCCGCGGGACTACCCGGGTCGCTGACCCGTCAGCGGACGAGGTCGGCCGCGGCGAGTCGGCGTACGCCCTCCGCGATGACGTCGGGCTGCTTGCAGAAGGCCCAGCGCACCAGCTGCCGACCGGCCTCGACGTCGTCGTAGAAGCCCTGCGTCGGGATCGCGACGACACCGGCGCGCTCGGGGAGTGCGAGGCACAGCTCGCGACCGTCGGCCCAGCCGAGGTGCGAGACGTCCGTGGTCGCGAAGTAGGTGCCCTCCGGCACGCGCGGCGCGAGCCCGGCGGCAGCCAGCCCGTCGCACAGCAGGTCGCGGCGGGCCTGGAGGTCGCGGGCCAGTGCCCGCGGCCAGTCGGGCTCGTGGTCGAGGGCGTGGGCGACCGCCGGCTGCAGCGGTGAGCCGGAGGTGAAGGTGAGCCACTGCTTGGCGGCGAGCACGGTCTGCACGAGGGAAGCGGGACCGGTCGCCCAGCCGACCTTCCAGCCCGTGAAGGAGTAGGACTTGCCGGCGCTCGAGAGCGTGAGCGTGCGCTCCCACATGCCGGGGAGGGTGGCGATCGGGACGTGCCCCTCGCTCGACCGGGCGTCGTCGAACACGAGGTGCTCGTACACCTCGTCGGTCACCACGATGACGTCGTGCTCGATCGCCAGGTCCGCGACCACCTGCAGCTCCTCGCGCGTGAGCACGGTGCCGGTCGGGTTGTGCGGGGTGTTGAGCAGGATGACCTTGGTCCGGTCGGTGACCGCGGCGCGCAGCTCGTCGGGGTCCGGACGCGGTGGTGATGTCGAGCCGGCCGGCGCCCGCAGCGTGACGGGCCGACGGACTGCACCACACACGTCGAGCATCGCGACGTACGAGTCGTAGTAGGGCTCGAGCACGACCACCTCGTCACCCGGGTCGACCAGGCCGAGGAGGGCCGCGGCGACGGCCTCGGTGCAGCCGGTGGTGACGACGACCTCGCGGTCGGGGTCGACCTCGAGGCCGTAGTGGCGGTGCTGGTGGCGCGCGATCGCGGCCCGCAGGGCGGGGACACCGATGCCGGGGGCGTACTGGTTGGCGCCTCCCTCGAGCGCCGCCTCGGCCGCCGCGACGACGGACGCCGGGCCGTCCACGTCGGGGAAGCCCTGCCCCAGGTTGAGCGCGCCGGTGCGCACCGCGAGGGCCGACATCTCGCTGAAGACGGTCGGCGGGAGGTGGGCCAGGCGGCGTGACAGCGGGGAGGCGCTCATGTCGTCGAAGATAGCGAGGTGAGAGCCGCTCTCCGGTCCGGTCCACCCTCCCGGCGCGGGGTTTGACAGGATCGCGGCATGACCACGGACGCCACTCCCGATGCCACCCTCGCCGCCGACATCGACGCCATCTGCCGCCTGACGGGCGAGTTCACGCTCCGCTCGGGACAGGTCGCCGACACCTACTTCGACAAGTACCTCTTCGAGGCGCAGCCGGCCCTGCTCGACCGGGTGGCCGCGCAGATGGTCGGTCTCCTGCCGGAGGGCACCGAGCTGCTCGGCGGCCTCGAGCTCGGGGGGATCCCGATCGCGACGATGGTGAGCTCGCGTACGGGCCTGCCGGCGCTGTTCGTGCGCAAGAAGGCCAAGGAGTACGGCACCGCCAAGCTCGCCGAGGGCCCGGACGTGTCCGGTCGCCGGGTCACCATCATCGAGGACGTGATCACGACGGGCGGCGCGGTGCGCGACGCGACGAACGCCCTGCGCGAGCTGGGCGCGGTCGTCGAGGTCGTCGTGTGCGCGATCGACCGCTCGCCCGAGGGGGAGGACCCGCTGGCCGACGTCGGCCTGGAGATCCGATCGGTGCTCACGCGCGCCCAGCTCGACGCCGTACGCGGGTAGTCGTCAGTCGAGGTCGCGGCCGGTGATGTCGCGGTCCGGGCCGCCGTCGTGCGGACCGATCTCGGCGCCCGGGGAACCGGTGCGCCGGTGCCGCACCCACTCGACGACGATCGGGATCAGCGAGAAGGCCACGATGACGATGACGAGCTTGTCGATGCTCTCGCCGAGGGTCGGGAACGCGTCGCCGAGGAAGTAGCCGAGCAGGCAGATCGAGATGACCCACAGCACGGCGCCGACGAGGCTCCAGAGGAAGAAGCGCGCCCGGTCCATGCGGGTCACGCCGGCCACGACGGTGATGTAGGTCCGCACGAACGGGACGAAGCGGCCGATCACGAGGGCCTTGTTGCCGTGGCGGTCGAAGAAGGCCGTGGTCTGGTCGAAGTACTTCCGCTTGATGATCCGGCCGTCGCGCTCGTAGAGCGGTGGCCCGAGCTTGCGGCCGATCTCGTAGCCCACGACGTTGCCGACGAACGCAGCCGTGGTCAGGGCCGCCATCACGACCAGCAGCTCCGCGAACGGCGGGCCGTCGAAGAGGTCGAGCTGCCCGGTCACGATGAAGAGGCCCAGCGCGAAGAGGAGCGTGTCGCCGGGGAGGATCGGGAAGAACAGCCCGCACTCGACGAAGACGATCAGCAGGCTGATCCAGAAGAGCTCGGCCCCGAAGCGGTCGAGGAGGTAGTTGGGGTCCATCCAGTCGATGCCCAGCAGGAGGGGTGTCACGAGGCCGGACAGGTCGGGGAGGCTCACGCGCGTCACCCTAGCCAGCGCGGCCCAAGGCGCGTCGCCCGAGCCCATGGCCTGCTGCGCGACGCGGGACACGCACACCGGCTTCGTTGTCGTCAGTCGCCGTGACTCCGTCACGTCTCCCTCCTCCGCCTTGCCGCTGCACGCGTCCCCCGCCGCTCGCGACGGCCGAGGCTCGGGCGGCACGCCTACTGTTCCCGCATGCACGAGGACCAGCGGGCGCCGTACGACCCGATGCCGCACGGCCCGCCCGAGGTGGGGGTCGGTCCGTGGGAGGGCGACTGGCCCGAGGGGGAGCGGTGGGACCCGGACCTGCTGCGCGAGGGCGACCGCCGCAACGTCGTCGACCGCTACCGCTACTGGTCGATGGCGGCGATCGTCGCGGACCTCGACACCCGGCGCCACGACTTCCACGTGGCGATCGAGAACTGGCAGCACGACTTCAACATCGGCACGATCGTCCGCACCGCCAACGCTTTCCTGGCTGCGGAGGTCCACATCGTCGGCAACCGTCGCTGGAACCGGCGCGGCGCGATGGTCACCGACCGCTACCAGCACGTCCGCCACCACCCCGACGCCGCGAGCCTGGCGGCGTACCTCCACGGGCTCCCGCCAGAGTCCGGCGGACCCGTCCGGCTCCTCGGCATCGACAACCTGCCGGGCTCGCTGCACCTCGAGACGATGGAGCTGCCCCGTCGGGTCTGCTTCCTCTTCGGCCAGGAGGGTCCCGGCCTGTCGGAGTCCGCGCGCGAGGTGTGCGACGGCACCTTCTCGATCGCCCAGTTCGGCTCGACCCGCTCGATCAACGCCAGCTCGGCGGCCGCGATCGCGATGCACAGCTGGGTCCGGGCGTACGCCGACCTCGGCGGCGCGGACGCCTGGCGCGGCTGAGCACTCCCGACTGCGTGCACGAGAGCGGGCCGGGAGGTCCCCACGGCCTCCCGGACCGCCCCATCGCTCACGGCTGCGGGAGCCGTGGTCGAGCACAACGTAGGCCGATCAGGGCGCCGGTGCCATACCCGTGAGGGTGCAGTCACCCTCCCCCGACCTTGGACGCGGGCGAGCGCGTCAGGCGTGGCGCTGCGGGGACAGCACGGCCTCCAGGGCGGCCAGCCCACGGCTGCTGTGGCTCTTCACGGTGCCCTCGCTGATGCCGAGCTCGACGGCGGCCTCGCGGACCGACAGCCCCAGCCAGTGCCGCAGGACGACGACCTTGCGCTGCTGTTCGGGGAGGTCCTGCAGGGCGTCGAAGAGGGCGGACCGTTCCTCGACTGGGGTCGCCCCCTCGGCTTGGAGCTCCGGCAACCGGTCGCTGGGTCGCTCGCGACGCCACGGCCTGCGGGACTCGTCGATGTTGGCCCGCACCATGATCTGGCGGCAGTAGGCCTCCTCGCCGCCCTCGTGCCGGATCCGCGGCCAGGCGACGTAGAGCTTGGTCAGCGACGTCTGCAGGAGGTCCTCGGCGCGGTGCCAGTCGCCGCACAACGCGTACGCCACCCGGCGCAGGTGTCCCTGCCGGGCGGCGACGAACTCGCTGAAGGCCGCGTCGCGGTCGGGTCGGCTCATCGCAGGCCCGCCCCGGAGGCGTACTGCTCACGGGCCGACGTGATGAAGGCGCTGATCGAGTCGAAGCTGCCGCCGCCCGGGATGACGTCGAGCGTGCCGTCGATGACCCGGTAGGCCGCGAACTCGGAGCGGCCGTCGACCAGGAGGCGTACGACGCCCGCGCGGGTGGCGCCCGCGGAGAAGTTGTCGCCGAGGTCGACCTCGGCGCGCACCTCGACGATCACGACGCCGGATCGCGCGGACGCGAGACCGCCCTGGCCGTCGAGCGTCAACCAGGGCTGGCCGCCCGTGTCGCCGGACGAGGCCGTCACCCCGTTGGCGACGTCCAGGGTGTTCTGGCTCCGCACCGCCTGCGCCAACCAGCCGTCGAAGTCGCCCGTCCTGAGCACGTTCATCGAGGACGAGCCGTCATTCGGGTATGCGGTCAGGAGCGCGTACTGCTCCTGACCGTCCACCATCAGTCGGATGCCGAGGGAGCGGCCTTCGTCTGCGGTGTAACCCATCGGGTTCGGCACCCGTTCGAGGACCGGACCGCCGCCCGGCGCCAGCACCAGGCCGGCGTACGTCAGCACTCCCGGGAAGCTCATCCGGGTCAGCTGCTCACGCGCGGCGTCGCGCATCCGCTCCAGCCGTGCCTTGCGGGCCTCGCGCGCCGACGTCGTCGGCTGCACATCGGTGGTGGGGGCCGACGGCTGGGTCGCCACGGGGTCATCGCTGCGGGGCGCGGTGCCGGCACCGCTCGCCCACGCGGCTCCGATGCCGATCGTCATGGCCGCGACGAGCGCGACGGACGTGGCGCGGCGGCGGCGTACGGCCGTGCGTCCCGCGGCGACGTAGTGCCCGGTGGGCACGTCCTCCCCGGCGCCGAACGAGGTGTCGAGCTCGTGCTGCCAGTCGATGTCGGTGCTCATCCCGGTCCTTCCCCCAGTGCGAAGTCTTGCACCGCTGGACACGGAGCACCGGCCCCATCGGTTGTCACGGGTTGAGACGAAATCGGACCGCTGAAGCGACCCGCGGGTAGCCACTAGGGTTGGCAGCGCCTGAACGACCGCTTCCGAGGAGAACCCCGATGCCCATCGCCACCCCCGAGGTCTACGCGCAGATGCTGGACGCCGCGAAGTCGAAGAGCTTCGCCTACCCGGCCATCAACGTGTCGTCCTCCCAGACCCTCAACGCCGCGCTCAAGGGGTTCGCCGACGCCGGCTCCGACGGGATCATCCAGGTGTCCACCGGAGGCGCTGAGTACCTCTCCGGCCCGAGCATCAAGGACATGGTCACCGGCTCCGTCGCGTTCGCGGCGTACGCCGCCGAGGTCGCCAAGAACTATCCCATCAACATCGCGCTGCACACCGACCACTGCCCCGAGGGCAAGCTCGACGGCTTCGTCCGGCCGCTGCTGGACATCTCCGCCGAGCGCGTCGCTCGCGGCGAGGCCCCCCTCTTCCAGTCGCACATGTGGGACGGCTCGTCGGTGCCGCTCGACGAGAACCTCCGGATCGCCGAGGAACTGCTCGCCAAGTGCGCCGCGGCGCAGATGGTCCTCGAGATCGAGGTCGGAGTCGTCGGCGGCGAGGAGGACGGTGTCGACAACGAGATCAACGACCAGCTCTACACGACCCCCGAGGACGCGATCGCGACCATCAAGGCGCTCGGGGCCGGCGACCGCGGCCGCTACCTGACCGCGCTGACCTTCGGCAACGTGCACGGCGTCTACAAGCCGGGCAACGTCAAGCTGCGCCCCGAGATCCTCAAGGCCGCCCAGGAGGCCGCCGCCTCCGAGCTCGGCCTCGGCGACGACGCGCGCCCCTTCGACCTCGTCTTCCACGGCGGCTCCGGCTCCACCGCCCAGGAGATCAGCGACGCCGTCGACTTCGGCGTGGTGAAGATGAACGTCGACACCGACACCCAGTACGCCTTCACCCGCCCGGTCGCCGGCCACATGCTCGCGAACTACGAGGGCGTCCTCAAGGTCGACGGCGAGGTCGGCAACAAGAAGCTCTACGACCCCCGCGCCTGGGGCAAGGCTGCCGAGGAGGGCATGGCCGCGCGCATCGTCGAGGCCTGCCAGAACCTCCGCTCCGCCGGCACGTCGCTCGCCGGCTGACCCCTTCGTCACGCACCACCGAGCGGTGGTACACCCACCTTCCGGTCAGCCGGATTGTGGCTGGGCCACCGCTCGCTGGCGTGTCGCGCGCGGGACGCCGAGGCGGCGGTGCCGGAGCCACCTGTGGACTCGCCCGAATGTGGGTGGACCACCGCCGCGCGCGGCCAGACGGCGTACGGCGACCGCGCTCAGGCCTGGGGAGCGACGGCCTCGGCGGGGGCCGGCGCTGCGGCGAAGTGCTGGGGCCGTTCGAAGAAGAGCACGGCCAGCACGCCGATGACGAGGATCGCGGGCAGCAGGAACATCGCCTGCGACATCGAGGTGCTGAAGGCCGCGTGCACGGCGTCCGGCAGGGTGCCGCCGACAGATGCCTCGCTGGTGCCGCCGCCGTCGGCAAGGCCGTTGGCGGCGAGCCGGCTGTCGATCAGCACGGCGATCGCTGCCGCGCCGATGACGGAGCCGATCTGCCGATTGGCGTTGTAGATCCCGGCGCCGGCGCCGGCCTGGTGGAGCGGCAGGTTGCGGTTGGCCGTGGTCGTCAGCGGAGCCCAGACGAAGGAGCTGCCGATGCCGAGCAGGCCCATCGCACCGAGGATCTGCCAGAGCGGGGTGTCGGGACCGATCACCGAGGCGAGCAGCAGCAGCGAGATCGCCAGCACGGTCAGCCCGGCCCCGGCCAGGATTCGCGGGTGCACGCGGTCGGTCAGCTTGCCGGCGACCGGCGCGAGGAGGATCGACATCACGGCCATCGGCGCGAGCAGGAGCCCGGCCTGCGTCGGCGAGTCGCCGCGGACGAGCTGCGCCCACAGCATGAGCGGGAAGCCCATCGATGCGAACACGAAGCCGACGCTGGCGATCGCGAGGTTGGCCAGCGAGAAGTTGCGGTCGCGGAAGAGCGAGAGCGGCATGAGGGGCTCGCGGGTCATCCGCGACTGCCACCAGATGAAGGCCGAGCCGACCGCGAGACCGCCGACGATCATCGAGATGATCGTCGCGTTCCAGTCGAACGCGTGGCCCTCCTGGATCCCGAAGACGATCAGCAGCAGGGCGACGCCGCTGAGCGCGACGCCGATCCAGTCGAACGAGTGCTCGTGGACCTCCAGCGACGGCACCAGCCGCCACGCGAGCCAGAAGCCGACCACGCCGACGGGGATGTTGATGAAGAAGATCCACTCCCATCCCGCGAGATCGACGAGCACGCCGCCGAGGATCGGGCCGACCAGGGTGGCAACACCCGCGGTGGCGCCCCACAGGCTCATCGCCGACCCGCGGCTCTCCCGCGGGAAGATGCGCGTGATCACGGCCATCGTCTGCGGCGCGACCATCGCGGCACCGAAGCCCTGGACCACTCGCGCGGCCACCAGCATCCAGATGCTCGCGGAGAGCTCGAAGGCCAGGCCGCACCACAGCGACGCGAGCGTGAAGACGACGAGGCCGCCGAGGTACATCCGCTTCGGGCCGAGGCGGTCACCCAGCCGCCCGGTGATCAGGATCGGGACGGCGTAGGCCAGCAGGTAGGCGCTGGTCACCCAGATGACGTCGTTGACCGTCGCGCCGTGCGGGGCGTACGTCTCGAGGATCGCGGGCGTCGCCACCGACACGATCGTCATGTCGACCAGGATCATGAAGAAGCCGACGCACAGCGCGCCGAGGGCGGGCCACGGACGTACGTCGGAATCGGTCGCGGACGTCGGGCTCTGGGTGGCAATCACGATTCCAGTGAACACCCGCGGGCCGACATTGCTTCCCCCGAGCCGACACAGCGGTGCGCGAGGAGGATTCCCGGCCTCGGGGATCCCCCTCACGCACCGCTCGACGAAGCGGCGTACGACCTAGCGCGCCGGCGCGTTGCCCGGGATGTCGTCCGGGTCGCCGTACTCCTTGTCGTGCGTGGAGTGCTCCGCGAGGTCCTTCTGGACCCGCGGGTCGTCGGCGTCGGCGAAGTAGTCGAACGGGATCGTCTCGTCCTTGCCGTTGGAGACCTTCATGGCGTTGAGGATCGCGGTCAGTACCACGGCGAGCACCACGTTGATCACGAACGCGGTGATCGCGATGTAGCCCATCCGCTCGATGCCCGGGATGAGGGCCAGCGAGCCACCGAAGTGCTTGCCGGTCACCGGGTTGACGACCTGGTAGGCCTCGATCGTGCCGTAGACCATGCCGGCCGCCCAGCCCACCAGCAGGGCGTAGCGGTGGAACCACCGCGTGAAGAGGCTGAACACGATCACCGGGAAGGTCTGCATCATCCAGATGCCACCGAGCAGCTGGAAGTTGATCGCGTTCTGCTTGTCCAGCGTCAGCACGAAGACCAGCGCGAACGCCTTCACCAGCAGCGACATCAGCTTGGAGACCTTCGCCTCCTGCGCCGGGGTGGCGTCCTTCTTGAGCCACTCCTTGTAGATGTTGCGGCTGAAGGTGTTGGCCGCGGCGATCGACATGATCGCGGCCGGCACGAGCGCGCCGATCGCGATCGCGGCGAACGCGACCCCGGTGAACCAGGCCGGGAACATGTCCTCGAAGAGCTGCGGGATGACCAGCTGCGCATTGGGCTCGCCGTCGAGACCGATCGGCGTGGTCCCGGCCGCGATGGCGACCCAGCCGAGCAGGGCCAGGAGACCGAGCACGAAGGAGTACGCCGGCAGGAGCGCGGCGTTGCGGCGGACCGTGTTGCGCGAGTTGGACGACAGCGACGCGGTGATCGAGTGCGGGTACATGAACAGGGCCATCGCCGAGCCCAGCGCCAGGGTGGCGTACGCCCAGAAGGCACCGGAGCCGGGCACGAACGAGGACGATTGCGGGAGGCCCGCCTCGGCCGCCGCGACGTTGTTGGCGTCCATCTTGTCCTGCGCGGCACCGAAGATCGCCTCCCAGCCGCCGACCTTGCCGGGTAGGTAGATGATCGCGACGATGATGACGACGTAGATCAGGATGTCCTTCACGAAGGCGATCACTGCAGGAGCGCGCAGGCCGCTCGAGTAGGTGTAGGCCGCCAGCAGGGCGAAGGCGATGAACAGCGGTGCGTCCTTCGCGACGATGTTGTCGCCGCCACCGAGGCCGGCCACCTCGAGCACCGCCTGGATGCCGACGAGCTGCAGTGCGATGTAGGGCATCGTCGCGACGAAGCCGGTCACCGCGACCGCGAGAGACAGCACCCGGTCGTCGTACCGACCGCGGACGAAGTCCGCCGTGGTGACGTAGCCGTGGCGGTGGCTCACCGACCACAGCCGCGCCATGAAGATGAAGATGATCGGGTACAGGATGATCGTGTACGGCACCGCGAAGAACCCGGCAACAGCGCCGGTGGCGAACATCGCCGCCGGCACGGCCACGAAGGTGTACGCCGTGTAGAGGTCACCGCCGAGCAGGAACCACGTGATCCATGTGCCGAACGAGCGACCTCCCAGCCCCCACTCGTCGAGCGACTCGAGCGACTCCGCGCGCTTGAAGCGCGAGGCCATGAACCCCGCCACGGTGACGAGGAGGAACAGAGCGATCAGCACTGCGAGTGCGACGCCGTTGATCCCGCCGGTGTCGGCGGCCATGACGGAGAGCTGCGGCGTCATCGGTCCTCACCCACCTTGTGCGTGGTCTTGCCGCGCGCCGAGAGGGTCAGCTTGTAGGCCGTCCAGGTCAGCGCCGAGCAGATGAAGACCCAGAGGAACTGGTACCAGAAGAAGAAGGGGAAGCCGAAGAGCTTCGGCTCGACCTTGGCGTAGTGCGGCACCCAGAGGAGCACGACGATCGGGATGACGAGCAGGACGCCGGCGAGCGCCATCTTGCGCATGTCGGTCGGCGGTGGGCCCTGTTCAGGGCGCGACTGTGGAGGTGTGTTCCCGGGATTCATGCCCAGCAACGTACTCCCGCCGTGACGGCGGTCACCCACCCCTGGGAGGCGAGTGGAGCCCGTACGCCGACGAGCGGTCGGTCTCGCGCGACGAGCGGTCAGTCGTCGGTGAGCAGCACGTCCGCCGCAGTCGCGCTGGAGTCGCGGAGGAAGGACGAGCAGCGGTCCCACTCCTCGGTCTCGCCGATGGCGCGGGCGGCGAGGGCGAGCAGGGCGAGCGAGCGGAGGAAGCCGCGGTTGGGCTCGTGCTCCCACGGCACCGGGCCGTGGCCCTTCCAGCCGTTGCGGCGCAGCATGTCGAGCGAGCGGTGGTAGCCCACCCGCGAGTACGCGTACACGGTCACGTCGTCGGCCCCGGCGTCCTTGGCCTGCAGCGCCAGCGCGGCCCACGCCGCGGGCGAGGCCGGGTGACGGCGTACGACGGCCGCCGGGGCGTCACCACCGGCGAGCTCGGCGTCGGCCGGGTCGGCGGGGAGGTGGGTGGGCGGGGGACCGGCCATCAGGTCGCCGAAGCTCGAGGTCATGCCCGCAACACTAGGCCCGGCCCCGGTCCGACAGACTTCCCCCATGGGTGAGACCTTCACGACCGAGATCCAGGCGCGCTACCGCGACATCAACCTCGCCGGCCACGTCGACAACGTGGAGGCCGTCCGGGTGCTCGACGAGGCGCGCTACGAGTTCCTGCGGTTCGCGCCGCTGCCCGGCCTGCCGGCGGGCGGGACCGGCTTGCTCCACGCCGTCGACGAGGGCGTCTCGGAGCTCGTCGCCTCGCAGTCCATCGAGTACCACGGCGAGATGCGCTTCGTGCCCTACCAGCCGTTCCTCGCCTCGCTCTGGGTCAGCCGGATCGGCCGGAGCTCGTTCACCGTCGCTGCCGAGCTGCGAGTCGAGGCGGACGGCGGCCCCGCCGCCGTCTGGGAGTGCGTCAACGTCCTCTGGGACCACGCCGCCCAGTCCGCGTGGCCACTGAGCGACGGCGTACGCGCCGACCTCGAGCGCTACCTCGGCGAGCCGGTCAGGTTCCGCCGCTGACCTCGGCACCAGGATAGGCAGTTCGCGGCTCGTCAGAACCCGCTCACGCTCGGCCGCGGATATCCCGCGCCGAACTGCCTACGTTGCTCAGGCGCCGAGGAGGTGGCGGACCTTCTCCGGGCCGAGGGCGAGGACGAGGGTGGGCAGTCGCGGGCCTCGCTCGGCGGACACCAGCAGGTGGTAGAGCAGCCGGAAGAAGTCCTTCTGGTCGGCCTTCACCTGGTCGGTCGGGGCGTCCTCGAACCCGAGGCCGCGGGCGACCTTGGGCACGCCGTAGACGACGGCGGTGACGGCCTCGAGGTCGGGCTCGGAGGGCAGGCGGTCGAGGAAGATCCGCAGCCACAGCTCCTCGTCCTCCGACAGCGCGGCCAGCCGCTCGGTGTCGGGTGAGGACCGTACGGTCGTTCGCTCGTCGGCCGGCACGTGCTCGGCCGTCCACTGCACGGCCTTGGAGAGCCGCGGCTCGAGGTCGGCGACCGAGTCGTGCGGGAAGCCCGACGACTCGATGATCCTCGAGATGAGGTCGGCGGAGCCGGCGGTCACGTCGGCGATCCCGGACAGCGTCCGGAAGGGGACCGGCACGGCCGGCGTGGGCAGCCGACCGGCGGCCGTCTCCGACGCGCGGTGCCAGGCGAGCGTCGCGACGTCGGACTTCTCGGCCGCCTTGCGGCCCAGCGCGTCCCACTCGTCGTACAGGCGTACGACGGCGGGGCCGAAGTCGATGTCGAAGGCCTGGGTGGGTGCGCGGCGGACATAGAGCCAGCGCAGCATCGGCGCCTCGAGCACCCGCAGCGCGTCGACCGCGGTCGGGACGCCTCCGGCCGAGGACGACATCTTCTGCACGCCGGCGAAGCCGACGAACGCGTAGATCACCCGCGCCGGCGCGCGCCAGTCGAAGATCGACGACACGATCTCAGTGCCCACTGTGTACGACGACCCGGGCGTCATGTGGTCGCGGCCGGCCGGCTCGAAGTTCACCGACTCGAAGGCCCACCGCATCGGCCAGTCGACCTTCCAGACGAGCTTGCCGTCGTTGTCGGTGGAGAGGTTCGTGGTGCCCTCGTAGCCGCAGGACGAGCAGGTGTAGGACAGCGTCGTCGTGGCCTCGTCGTACGCCGTCGTGGTGACGGTGTCGCGGCCGCAGTCGCGGCAGTAGGGGCGGTAGGGGAAGCGGGCGATCGCGTCGGCGGACGTGGAGTCCGCCGGGGACTCGTCCTCGTTGGCGACGGAGTCCGCGAGGTCGGCGGCCTCCTGGTCGGACGCGTCCTCGGCAGGGGCGACCTTCTTGGTGCGGTGCTGGGCGAGCACCTCCTCGATCTGGTCGCGGCGCGAGACGGCGAGGAGGACCTGGTCGCGATAGGCGCCCGAGGTGTACATCTCGGTCTGGGAGATCTCCTCCATCTCGACGCCGAGGTCGCTCAGCGCCTCCTGCAGGGGTGCCTTGAAGTGCGCGGCCCAGCTGGCGTGGCACTCCCACGGGTCGGGCACGGCGGTGAGGGGACGACCGATGTGCTCGGCCCACGACGCGGGTACGCCGGCCGGCACCTTGCGGAACCGGTCGAAGTCGTCCCACGAGTGGAGGTGGCGCACCGGCACGCCGCGACGGCGGAGCTCCTCGGCCACGAAGTGCGGGGTGATGAACTCGCGCAGGTTGCCCAGGTGGATCGGGCCGCTGGGGGAGGCGCCGGAGGCGACGGTGACCAGGTTGCCCTCGCCTGCATGGCGTACGGCGTCGTCCGCCGCCCGGGTCACCCAGTCGACGGGAGTGTCCTGCCCTTGCCGTCCACCTCGTGCCATGCGGGCAAGGTTATCGGTGGCACGGATCGGCGCCGGAGCCGTCCCCCGCGGCGGCTCCGACGCCTCCACTCGAGGTCCGTGCAAGCACTTTCGATCCGGCGCAGTCACCCCCGCGTCCGCGCAGATCTCCCGAGTGGTCGGCAGCATTGTGCCAGCAAGGCACTCTTGACAGTGGCTCCAAGTGGCCGCTGGCACTAAGATGCCAAACAGTCCGGGGAGAGGTGGGGCGTGGACGACAGCAAGGTGATCGCGGCGCTGGGGCTGCCGACCCAGATGGAGCCCATCTACCGCCGGATCCAGCCCGGCTCCGGGCAGACCGTCGAAGGGGTCGCAGCCAGCCTCCTGCTGACCCGTGAGCAGCTGCTCGACCAGCTCGCGCCGCTCCTGGCCCTCGACATCGTCACCATCGAGGACGAGGTGCTGCACGTCATCGATCCCGCAACCGCGACCAGTCGGGCGCTCGTCGCCCAGGCCGACGAGCTCGGCGTCAAGGCGCGAGAGCTGAGGCGCATCGCCGAGGTGCTCCCGATCCTGGCGGAGCGTCGCGAGACCGCGTCGGCGGACGACGAGCACATCGACGGCGACGTGTCGGCCGAGAGCGACGTACCGGCGCTGATCGCCCAGTGGATCCGGGAGAAGCGTGGAGACCTGTGCTTCCTCCGACCCGACCAGTGGCGGCTGCCGAGCGAGTCCGAGATGGCCGTGGCCGTCGGCAACGCCGTCCGCGAGGGCCGCCGCGTCCGCGCGATCTATCCCGCCCGGGCGATGTCGGAGGCCCCGCACATGCTACGGATGCGCGCCGAGATCGGCGAGGAGATCAGGGTCGTGCCGAGCGTCCTGACCCGGCTGGTGGTCGTCGGCCCACGACGCGCGATCGTGCCCGAGCCGCTGGGCGCGGGCTCCGACCGGCGCGTGGTGGTGCGGCAGGCCGCGCTCGTCGGGATCCTCCAGGCCTACTTCGACGAGCTCTGGGAGACCGCCAGTCGCGTCGAGGCCCGCGGCGACCGGCTGGCCGAGAACGACCACCGCCGCCTGCTGCTCGTCGAGCTCGCCGACGGCGTCAAGGACGAGCAGATCGCCCGCAACCTTGACCTCAGCCTGCGGACCGTACGCCGCCGGGTCGCCTCGCTGATGAGCGAGCTCGGCGTCGACACGCGGTTCCAGGCCGGCGTGGAGGCGGTCCGCCGCGGCTGGCTCTGACTGGACCGCGGAGGTCGAGTGCGCAGCCCTGTGGTGACTACTGCCGCGAGCGCACTCGACCTGTCCGGGTCAGGGCAGGATCATGCAGTACGCCGCCGGCTCGAGGCGCCAGCTCCGGCTGCGCTCGGGCCCGGATATCTCGCCGTCTGCGGACATCCAGAACTCGTCGCCGCTCACCTTGACGGTCTTCCCGCGCAGCGTCAGCACGTCGTCGCGCTCGTCGTGCTCGCCACGACGCAGCTTGGCGACGTACGCCAGCTTGGCCATCGGCTCGACCGCGCGGCTGATCATCACGTCGAGCCGGCCGTCCTCGGTGTCGGCGTCGGGGTTGAGCTCGGTGCCGCCGCCGACGTTGCCGCCGTTGCCGATCGCGACCATGAGCACCGGACGGTCGACGTCGTTGACGACCTTGCCGTCGAGCTCGACGCGCAGGCGCCAGCTGGGCGGGTGGAAGGCGGAGAGCAGGGCGCCGATCGGGTAGCCGAGCTTGCCGAGGTTGACCTTGCCGACACCGACGGAGCCGAGGCGGGTCTTCCACTTCGCGCCCTTGCGGCTGGCCTGCGCGCCGACCCCGACGTGGACGTTGTTGACGACGACCGTGCCGGTCTCGTCGATGATCAGGTCGATCGGTCGCGCCTCGCCGGTGATCACGAGGCGGGCCGCCTCCTCGATGTCGAGGGGGATGTCGTTGCCGCGGGCGAAGTCGTTGCCGGTGCCCATCGGCAGGAGGGCCAGGGTCGAGCCGGCCAGCTCGTGGCGCTTGTGCAGGGCGGTGACCACGGCGTGGATGCTGCCGTCCCCGCCGGCGACGACGACGGTCCGTCCGCCCGCGCGGTGCAGCACGCCGTCGAGCTCGCCGGGGTTGGACGTCTTGGCCACCTCGACGGACGCCTCCTCGCGGAGGACCGCCAGCGCTGTCGCGAGGGTTGCCTCGTCCGACGTGCCGGCATCGGCATTGGTGATGACCAGCAGCGATCGCACGTCCGGACACTAGCCCACCACTCACGACGTCCGTCCCACCCCGGAGGACGCGCGACCGGGGCCGCCCGGCCGGGTGCGATAGCGTGTGGCCGCAAGAGCCCCGACGCCTTGTGCCCGGGGCTCGTCGCATGTGCACCGCGTCCACATCAGTAGACATGAACGAGGAGGGCTGAGATGCCCGCGATCGTCGTGCTCGGCGCCCAGTGGGGCGACGAGGGCAAGGGCAAGGCCACCGACCTGCTGGCCACCACGGATCCCATCGACTTCGTGGTGCGCACCAGCGGTGGTCACAACGCCGGCCACACCATCGTCGTCAACGGCGAGAAGTACGCCACCCACCTGCTGCCCAGCGGCATCCTGACCCCCGGCGCCACCTCGGTGATCGCCAACGGCGTGGTGGTCTCGCCGGAGGCGCTCTTCCGCGAGCTCGACGGCCTCATCGCCCGCGGCGTCGACGTCGCCGAGCTCAAGGTCAGCGCCAACGCCCACGTGATCGCCAGCTATCACGCGACCATCGACAAGGTCACCGAGCGCTTCCTCGGCAAGAACCAGATCGGCACGACCGGCCGCGGCATCGGGCCGGCGTACGCCGACAAGATCAACCGCGTCGGCGTCCGCATCGCCGACCTCTTCGACGAGAAGATCCTGCGCGAGAAGATCGATGCGGCGCTCGACGTGCGCAACCACCTGCTCACCAAGGTCTACAACCGCCGCGCGATCGAGGTCGACGCAGTGGTGGAGGAGCTGCTGGCGTACGCCGAGCGGCTCCGGCCGATGGTGTGCGACACCTCGCTCCTGCTCAACCAGGCGCTCGACGCCGGCCAGACCGTCCTCTTCGAGGGCGCCCAGGCCACCATGCTCGACGTCGACCACGGCACCTATCCGTTCGTGACGTCCTCCAACCCGGTCGCCGGTGGCGTCTGCGTCGGGGCGGGCATCGGACCCACCCGCATCGACCGGGTCATCGGCGTCATCAAGGCGTACACGACCCGCGTCGGCTCCGGTCCGTTCCCGACCGAGCTCTTCGATGAGGACGGCATCCAGCTCCAGAAGCTCGGTGGCGAGATCGGCGTCTCGACCGGGCGTACGCGTCGTTGCGGCTGGTACGACGCCGTTGTCGCGCGCTACGCCAGTCGGGTCAACGGCCTCACCGAGTTCTTCCTGACCAAGCTCGACATCCTCGGCTCGTGGGAGCAGATCCCCGTCTGCGTGGCCTACGAGATCGACGGGAAGCGCGTCGAGGAGATGCCGATGACGCAGACCGAGTTTCACCACGCGAAGCCGGTCTACGAGTACTTCGACGGCTGGATGAGCGACATCTCCGGCTGCCGGTCCTTCGACGAGCTGCCCGCCAACGCACAGGCGTACGTCCGGGCGCTCGAGGCGATCTCCGGCGCCAGGATCTGGGGCGTCGGTGTGGGACCCGGCCGTGAGCAGACCGTGGTCGTGCCCGACTGACCGTCGCGGTCAGCGCCCGAGCAGCTCCCTGGCTGCGCGGGTGAAGGTGTCGACGACGTCGTGGTCGGGGTCGAGGTAGGCACCGACCAGTGCGGCGTCGCGGAGCAGCACGAGCGCGCCCGCGGCCCCGGCCGGGTCGGGCAGGCCGGCCGCGGAGACGACGTCGGTGAGCGTCGCGCGGAACCAGTCGCGGTGCCGGCGCACCACGCGGCGTACGTCGCTGTCAGGGTCGGGGTACTCCGCCGAGGCGTTGATGAAGGGGCAGCCCCGCGTGTGGTGGCGCCCGGCGTCGGTGGCGATGCCGTCGACGACCGCGTCCAGGAGCTCGTCGGGTGTCCCGCCCCGCTCGGCGGCCGCGGTGAAGTAGCCCCGGATCGTGGCGTCCTCGACGTCGAGGTAGGCCACGACCAGCTCCTCCTTGCCGGCGAAGTGGCGGTACATCGTGGCGCGGGTGACGCCCGCCTCGCGCAGCACGCGGTCCACGCCGACGGAGTGGATGCCCTCGGCGTAGAACAGCTCGGTGGCGGTGCGCAGCAGTCGCTCGCGGGCCTCGGACACGGCGCTCACCCTAGTGATCCCTCTCTCATCGCGGCTCTCCTCCCTTGACGGAATGGATGGGGGAGGAGCACTGTTCATCTAGCAGAACGAACGTTCTGTCTACACTTTAGGAGAAGGGTCCAAGCCATGACCACCACCATCACCGCCCGCGAGGCCGCCGAGGTCGAGCGCGTCAACGCCACCGGTCGCCAGCCCGTCGACTTCGTCCACGGCCTGTGGCTCCTCGCCGAGAGCTGGGACGCCTGGCGCACGCCCTTCGAGGAGCGCGGCTATGCCGCCCTCGCCGTCGACTGGCCCGGCGACCAGGCCGACCACGCCGCCGCCCACGCGCACGCCAACAGCCTCTCCGGCGTCGGTGTCGGCCAGGTCGCGGACCATGTCGCCGAGGTCATCGGCACGCTCGACCTCACGCCGATCGTCGTCGGGCACTCCTTCGGTGGCCTGCTCGTCCAGATCATCGCCGGTCGCGGCCTGGCGTCGGCCACGGTGAGCATCGACCCCGCCCCGAGCCGCGGCGTGCTGCCGCTGCCGTTCTCGGCGCTCAAGGCGGCGTTCCCGGTGCTGGGCAACCCGGCCAACCGCAAGCGGACCGTCACCCTGACCTTCGACGAGTTCCGCTACGGCTTCGCCAACGCCGTCGACGAGACCGAGGCCCGCGAGCTGTACGACACCTTCCACACGCCTGCCCCCGGCCGCCCGCTCTTCCAGGCCGCCACCGCCAACCTCGACCCGACCACCGAGGCGAAGGCCGACAAGCGCACCCCCGAGCGCGGCCCGCTGCTCGTCATCTCCGGCGAGAAGGACAACATCGTCCCCTGGGCCCTGGCCAACGCCGCGTACAAGCAGCAGCGCAAGAACGGGCACTCCGCGACCGAGATCGTCGAGATCCCGGGGGTCGGCCACTCGCTGGTGATCGACGGCGGCTGGCGCGCCGTCGCCGACGCGTCGCTCGACTTCCTCGACCGGCACGGCCTCGCCCGGCACGACGCTGGCCCCGACCAGTCCTGAACGGCGCGTCGGGAGCCGCGACGACGCCGATAGGCTCGACGCCCGTGAAGACCCTCGTCATCGGCACCGGCGGCCGCGAGCACGCCCTGGCCCTCGCGCTCTCCCGCGACCCGGCGGTCTCCGAGGTGCACGCCGCGCCCGGCAACCCGGGCATCGGTGCGGTCGCCACCCTCCACGACGTCGACCCGATGGACGGCCCGGCCGTCGCCACCCTCGCCACCTCGATCGGCGCGGAGCTGGTCGTCGTCGGTCCGGAGGCCCCACTTGTCGCGGGCGTCGCGGACGCCGTACGCGCTGCGGGGATCGCGGTGTTCGGGCCGTCCGGCGACGCAGCCCGGCTCGAGGGGTCCAAGGCCTTCTCCAAGGAGGTCATGGCGACCGCCGGCGTGCCGACCGCCGGATCGCGCGCCTGTACGACCGCCGAGGAGGTCGCCGCCGCACTCGACACCTTCGGTGCGCCGTACGTCGTCAAGGACGATGCGCTCGCCGCGGGCAAGGGTGTCGTCGTGACCAACGACCGCGCCGAGGCGCTCGCCCACGCGGCCGGTTGCGAGCGGGTGGTGGTCGAGGAGTTCCTCGACGGGCCCGAGTTCTCGCTGTTCGTCGTCTGCGACGGCACGACCGGTCGGCCCCTGCTGCCGGCCCAGGACTTCAAGCGGATCTTCGACGGCGGCCGCGGCCCCAACACCGGCGGG
Source organism: Nocardioides zhouii (assembly GCF_004137345.1). Classification (GTDB taxonomy): domain Bacteria; phylum Actinomycetota; class Actinomycetes; order Propionibacteriales; family Nocardioidaceae; genus Nocardioides; species Nocardioides zhouii. The sequence continues at coordinate 65,790 of NZ_SDWV01000014.1, read as the reverse complement.
ATGGGCTCCTACGCCCCGCTGGCCTGGCTGCCCACCGGCACCGTCGAGACCGTGATGGCGGAGGTCGTCGCGCCGACCCTCGCCGAGATGCGCCGCCTCGGCGCACCCTTCGTCGGCTGCCTCTACGTCGGACTGGCGCTGACCGTCGACGGGCCGAAGGTCATCGAGTTCAACGTGCGCTTCGGGGATCCCGACATCCAGCCGGTCCTCGCGCTGCTCGAGTCCCCGCTCGGCGTGCTGCTCAAGGCGGCGGCCGACGGAGACCTCTCGACCGCGGCCGACCCGACCTTCGCCGACGGCGCCGCCGTCACCGTGGTGATGGCCAGCGCGGGCTATCCCGAGGGCTCCCGCTCCGGCGACGTCGTCGTCGGCACCGAGACCCTCACCGTCGAGACCGACGTCGACGTCATCCACGCCGGCACCGCCCGTACGGAGGCCGGTCTGGTCACCGCCGGTGGTCGGGTGCTCGCGGTCTGCGCGACCGGCACCGACGTCGCCGACGCCCGCGCCAAGGCGTACGAGGGCATCTCGAGCATCTCCTTCCCGGGTGCCCAGTGGCGTCGCGACATCGCCGCCGAGCCGCTCGGCGTCGTCGAGGGTGCGGCCTCGCGTGGCTGAGCCCGGCTTCGAGCCCGGCTCGGACATCGTGATGCGCGAGGTGCTGCACGGCGCCGCGTGGGCGCACTGGAACGAGCGGCTGCTCGCAGACGACCCTGGTCCGGGCGGCATCCTCGCGACCCTGCAGCCGAGCGGCACGCCGCTGAGCTTCCCGCCGCACCCGGTGCCGCACCCCTGGGGCCACCTCGACGCCTGGCAGGGCACGACGGTGCTCAAGCTGCGCCGGGTCGGCGACTGGTACGCCGTGTGGAAGTTCTTCGACGCCGACGGCCGGTTCCTCAGCTGGTACGTCAACTTCGAGACGCCGTACGTCCGCACGAGCGACGGCATCGAGGTCAACGACCTGCAGCTCGACATTGTGATCCCCGCCGGGGGCGAGTGGCGGTGGAAGGACGTGCAGGACCTGGCGCCGTCGCTGGCGGCCGGCCGGATCACCCAGGACGAGCTGCTCGCCGTCCTCGTAGCGGCGACCGACGTGGCCGACGTTCTCGATCGCGATGACCGCTGGTGGGCGCCCTGGGACGACTGGTCCCCGGCGGATGGGACAATCGCGCCGTGAGCGTCCCCAACGTCCTGGCCACCCGCTACGCCGGCGCCGACCTCGCCGAGATCTGGTCGCCCGAGCACAAGATCGTCCTCGAGCGGCAGCTGTGGGTGGCGGTCCTCAAGGCCCAGCGCGACCTCGGCATCGACGTGCCCGACGGTGTCGTCGAGGCGTACGAGTCGGTCATCGACAAGGTCGACCTCGACTCCATCGCGGCTCGCGAGCGGATCACCCGCCACGACGTGAAGGCGCGCATCGAGGAGTTCAGTGCGCTCGCGGGTCACGAGCACATTCACAAGGGCATGACGTCGCGCGACCTGACGGAGAACGTCGAGCAGCTGCAGGTGCGCCGCTCGCTCGAGGTCGTACGCGACCGCGCCGTCGCCGCGCTGGTCCGGCTCGGCCGGCTCGCCGCCGAGCACGAGCTCACCGTGATGGCCGGTCGTTCGCACAACGTGGCCGCGCAGGCGACCACGCTCGGCAAGCGCTTCGCGACGATCGCCGACGAGATGCTCATCTCCGTCCAGCGGATCGAGGAGCTGCTCGCGCGCTACCCGCTGCGCGGGATCAAGGGGCCGATGGGCACGTCGCAGGACATGCTCGACCTGCTCGACGGCGACGCCGACAAGCTCGACGACCTCGAGCAGCGCGTCGCGTCCCACCTCGGCTTCGAGCAGACCCTCACCAGCGTCGGCCAGGTCTACCCGCGCTCGCTCGACTTCGACGTCGTCGCCGCGCTGGTGCAGCTGGTCAGCGGTCCGTCGAACCTCGCGACCACCGTCCGGCTGATGGCCGGCCACGAGCTGGTGACCGAGGGCTTCAAGGAGGGGCAGGTCGGCTCGTCGGCGATGCCCCACAAGATGAACACCCGCTCGTGCGAGCGGGTCAACGGCCTCGCCGTCATCCTCCGCGGCCACCTCTCGATGGTCAGCGAGCTCGCCGGCGACCAGTGGAACGAGGGCGACGTGTCGTGCTCGGTGGTCCGCCGGGTCGCCCTGCCCGACGCGTTCTTCGCCACCGACGGCCTCTTCCAGACCTTCCTCACCGTGCTCGACGAGTTCGGCGCCTTCCCGGCCGTGATCCAGCGCGAGCTCGACCGCTACCTCCCGTTCCTCACCACGACGAAGGTGCTGATGGCCGCGGTCCGCAACGGGGTCGGCCGCGAGGCCGCCCACGAAGCGATCAAGGAGGCCGCCGTCGGCACCGCCCTCGCGATGCGCGCCGGCCAGGCCGACAACGACGTGTTCGCCAAGCTCTCCGCCGACGAGCGGCTCGGGCTCACCCGCGACCAGATCGAGGCGCTCGTCGCCGACCCGATCGAGTTCACCGGCGCAGCCGTGGCCCAGACCCGCGCGGTCGTCGCCCGGATCGAGGCACTCGCGGCCCGCCACCCCGACGCGGCGGCGTACGTCCCGGGCGCCATCCTCTAGGCGCGACACCGGCCCGACCAGACCAGACCACGGCGTGCGTCGAGCGGCCAGAGGTGCGCTCGAGTAGCCCCGTGCCGCGGCATACGGGTGCGTGAGCGGCCAATGGTCCGCTCGAGTCGGGCCGGTGTCGGCCCACGCCCTGATGTCCGCCGGCAGGCAGGATGGGACCGTGAAGGCGGTGCAGGTGCGGGTCACCGGACGGGTGCAGGGCGTCTCGTTCCGGTGGTACACCCAGGAACAGGCGCGGCTGCTCGGCGTGGTCGGCTGGGTGCGCAACGAGCCGGACGGCTCGGTCCTCCTGCACGCCGAGGGTGAGGACGAGGCCGTGGACGCGCTCGTCGCGTGGTGCCACGAGGGGCCGGGGTTCGCGCGGGTGCAGCAGGTCGCCGTACGGGAGGCGGCGCCCGGCGGTGCGACGTCCTTCGAGGTGACCTACTAGTCGATCGAGAATCTCGGGCATCGGCTGCAACGATCGGGTGTGAGGGGGACATGGGGGAGTCATGGACGCATCGGGGGATCCACGGGAGGACGCTTTTCGGCGTCTCTACGCCGCACACTTCGACTGCGTGCTGGGCTACGCCCTGCGTCGTACGTCGCGTGCGGAGGACGCGGCGGACGTCACGGCGGAGACCTTCCTCGTCGCGTGGCGCCGGCTGTCGCACGTCCCGGTCGGCGACGGCGCCCGTCCTTGGCTCTACGCCGTCGCCCGCCGCCAGCTCGCCAACCAGCGGCGCGGCGAGCTGCGCCGGCGCCGGCTCGGGGAGCGCCTGCGCCGTGACCTCAGCGTCGTCGTACCGGACCTCAGCGACCAGGTCGTCCAGGACCACGTGGTCGACGCCGCGATGTCCCGCCTCAGCGCGCGCGACGAGGAGGTGCTCCAGCTGCACCTGTGGGAGGGGCTCGAGGCACGCGAGATCGGTGAGGTCCTCGGTCTGCCCGGGACGGTGGTCAGGCCGCGCCTGTCGCGCGCCAGGGCGCGGTTGCGCGAGCTGCTCGGCAACGATCCGCCGGGTGCCGGACACATCCAGGACAAGCAACCGACCCCGATCCGTGAGGACCGATGAGTACCCGACTGACCGACCAGGCCGTCTCCGAGCTGCCGCTCGCCGCGGCCCGGGCCGAGCTCCTGGAGGAGATCATGTCCACAGCCCTGGCCGATCGGCCCGACGCGCAGCACGACGAGGGTCCGCGACGAGGTCGTCGGTGGGTGGCGACGATCGCCGCGGCCGCTGCCGCAGCAGCCCTGGTCGCGGTGCCGAGCTGGCTCCTGTCGCGCGATGACCCCGCGCCGGTCTTCGCCGGTGCGCCAGCCCATGACTGGGTCGTGCTGGACGCCCCCGGCTGGGACGTCACCTACATCTCCGACCCCCTGGAGGGCGGGAGCGAGGTGGAGTGGACGAACGGCGAGGCGACCCTCAACGTCCACCTCTACCCCGCCGACCTGCGCGACTCCTACGTCGAGGACCGCGAGCGGATCGACTACCCGCGCGTCGACCGCGGCGCGCCCGTCGAGCTGCTGGGGCAGCCGGCTCGGATGTGGCACTACTCCGCCCGCGACCACACCACCATCGGTGCGGTCGACGGCACGGTCTATCCCGAGGTGCGCGCCGAGGGCATGGATGAGGCGGCGTACGTCGCGCTGCTCGCCCGGCTGGCGTGGACCGACGAGGCAGAGTTCGAGTTCACACTGCCCGAGCAGTTCGTCACCGCCGGCGAGGCCGACGCAACCATCGCGGCGATGCTCCGCGGCATCCGCCTCGCCCCCGGTGCCGACGTGCCGAGCTCCGGCGAGAACGACCCCTACCAGCTCGGCGCCGACGTGGCTCGTCAGGTCGTCTGCCCGTGGATCGTCGAGTTCGCCCGAGCCCGCGAGGCGGGCGATCAACGAGCGACCGTGGCAGCCCAGAAGGCCCTCGCCGCCACCCGGGACTGGGCCTTCCTGAACGCGATGAACGACGAGGGCGACTACCCCGAGGTCGTGTGGGAGATCTCCGCCGATGTGAACGCCGGCCGGGTCCCTCCCGAGTACCGCGAGGGGCTCGGCTGCGAGTGAAGCCGCGGCGCGCGCAAACTGGAGTGATCCGGTCGACTATCATGGAGCCATGACGACGGCCCTCTCCGCCCCACCCACCTACGACGACGTCGAGGTCGTGGTGCCGGCGCCCGGCCCGGGCGCCGGCAACTGGGCGGGCGCGGCGAGCGCGGTGCTGGTCGACGACGTCTTCTGGCTCACCTGGCGCGTACGCCGTCCGCTGACCGACGGCCGCGGCGTCTCGGTCGTGGTCGCCCGCTCCACCGACGGCCTCGCGTTCGAGCCGGTCACTGAGGTCTCGCGGGAGGCCTTCGGCGCCGAGTCGTTCGAGCGCCCCGTCCTGGTGCCGCTGCGCGAGGGCGGCTGGCGGCTCTACCTCTCCTGCGCGACCCCGGGCTCCAAGCACTGGTGGGTCGATAGCCTGACGGCCGACACGGTCGCGGGCCTGCCCGACGGCGTACGCCGCCGCGTGCACGAGGGTGACCGGTCAACCGCCGTGAAGGACCCGGTGATCACGGTCGGCGACGACGGCTACGAGATGTGGCTGTGCTGCCACCCGCTCGACGAGCCCGGCCACGAGGACCGGATGACCACGCGCCGGCTCACCAGCAGCGACGGCCTCGACTGGCAGGACCACGGCGAGGTGCTCGCCGGGCGCGACGGCCAGTGGGACGCGCGCGGCGCCCGGGTCAGCGCCGTGCTGCCCGACGGCGTCGTGCTGTACGACGGTCGGCCGGACGCGGCGTCGAACTGGTTCGAGACCACCGGTGTGGCCACCTGGGACGGCACCGCGCTCACCCGCGTCGACCAGCCCCCGATCACGTCCCCGCACTCCGACGGTGCGTTCCGCTACGCGACCGCAGTGCCACTGCCCGACGGCCGCATCCGCTACTACATCGAGGCCGCACGCGTCGACGGCGCACACGACCTGGTCACCTGCGTGCGCTGACCTACCGACGTGCGCTGATCTTCGTCACCGACGCATCGCCCGACCGCTGCGCGAACGAGCCGCGGTCGGCGGGCGACAGCCAGTCCCCGAAGTCCTGCCCGGTGAGCTCGCCGAGCAGCGCGATGTCGTCGGCGTACGGCGCGATGAGGCGCTCGCGCTTCATGGTGTCGAGGCGCGGGCGGTGGGCGTGCCGGCTGTCGCCGAGCAGGGCGAGGGAGAGCGGGTGGACCTGGCGCCACACCTGCGGCGGCGCGAACTGGCCCAGGCGGGCGCCCGTACGCACGACGGGACCGAAGACCTTCGGCCGCAGCCCCGGCGTCACGAACCCGCGCGAGTTGTCTCGCGGGATCGCGTCGACCTGGCCCTCGCGGATGCCGAGGAACCGGCTCACCCGGTCGACCGTCGCGCCCGGCTGGTCGACGAGGTCGCGGTAGCGGACGACGAGGATCCGCGCGGGGTCGACGTAGTCGTGGAGGTGCCGCAGCTGCTCGCCGTACAGGCCGAGCTCGCGGTAGCGCCAGAACGGCGCCCACCCGGCACGTACACGCTCGTCCTCGCGCTCGAAGGCGGTGACGAAGTCGGACTCGGGCTCGAGGCCGTCGGACCAGAGGTGCATCCAGTTGCTGTACGCGCGGTCGACCGGGTCGCGGACGACCGCGATCAGCCGGACCTCCGGCAGGTGCTCGGCGATCCGGCGGTGGGCGCCGCGGCTCCAGAGGTAGAAGGGAGTGCTCTCGCCGCGCACCTGGTGGGCGGCGGCCGGCTCGAAGAGCGGGTAGTAGCGGTCGGCCCGCCAGATCCACTCCTGTTGCGAGTGCTTGTCGCCCGGGCCGCACCAGGCCGGCGGGGGAGCGCCGTCGCACAGCCAGAACTTCGGCTCCTTGGGGTCGGAGACGAAGACGTCCGGGTGCTGCGCCAGCGCGGCGTGCAGCGCGGTGGTGCCGGCCTTCGGCGCGCCGATCACCAGGAAGTCCGGTCGCGGTGCTCGGGTCATGAGTCCCTCCCAGGACTGTTATGTCTACTGACTCACTGGACAATACCCCGCGCGTACGCCGACCAGAAGGCACGGACGTGGGCGAGATCTCGTTCCCCGCGGCTTCGCACCGCATGCCTCGACGCCGGACACTGGAAGACATGACCGCCCCCGTCACCGTGTCCGTCACGCGCCACGTCGACCCGTCCCGCTCCAGCGAGATGCTGGCGTGGGTGCAGGCGGGCACGTCGCTGGCCGAGAAGTTCGACGGCTTCCTCGGTTCGGGGTGGGTGCGGCCGAGTGCGGAGTCGCCCGACCGGCACATGCTCTACCGCTTCACCGACACCGACTCGCTGGCGGCGTGGGAGGCCTCCCCGCAGCGGGAGTGGTGGCTCGAGGCGGCCCAGGGTGACGTCGAGGAGAAGCGTCGCGAGCGGCGTACGGGCATCGAGGGGTGGTTCGTCGAGCCGGCGTCCGTCGAGTCGCTGAGCGCGGCACCCGTGGCCCCGCCGCGGTGGAAGCAGATGGTCGTGATCTTCATGGTCTTCCTGCCGCTCAGCCTGCTGGCCAACCTCGTGGCCTCGCACACGATCTCCGGCTGGCCGCTCGTGCCGCGCGTCGTGCTGGTGACCACCGTCATGACCCCGCTGATGACGTACGTCTTCCTGCCGTGGATCACGCGTCGCATGTCGTGGTGGCTGCACCGCTGAGCCGTGCCCGTGACGGCTAGGCTGGCCGCGTGGCCGATCTGATGCTCCCCGCAGCGCCCGCGATCGAGGGCACCACCCACGTCCACTCCGGCAAGGTCCGCGACCTCTACCGGATCGACGGCGGCGAGCACGAGGGCCGGCTGCTGATGGTGGCCAGCGACCGCATCTCGGCCTACGACTTCGTCCTCGACACCACCATCCCCGACAAGGGCGAGATCCTCACCCGGATGTCGCTGTGGTGGTTCGACCAGCTCTCCGGGCTCGTCGGCAACCACGTCGTGTCGACCGACGTGCCGGCCTCGGTGGCGGGCCGCGCGGTCATCTGCGAACGCCTCGAGATGTTCCCCGTCGAGTGCGTCGCCCGCGGCTACCTCACCGGGTCCGGACTCCTCGACTACCACCGCGACGGCGAGGTGTGCGGCATCGCGCTGCCGGCCGGGCTCCAGGACGGCAGTCGCCTCCCCGAGCCGATCTTCACCCCCGCGTCGAAGGCCGACCTCGGCGACCACGACGAGAACGTCGACTACGAGGCCGTGGTCGAGGCCGTCGGCGACGACGCGGCCGCCGAGCTGCGGATGCTGACGATGGAGGTCTACGGCAAGGCCCACAACCTCGCCAGGGAGCGCGGCATCATCCTGGCCGACACCAAGCTGGAGTTCGGCCGCCGTCCTGACGGGACGACGATCCTCGCCGACGAGGTCCTCACCCCCGACTCGAGCCGCTTCTGGCGGACCGACGAGTGGCAGCCCGGCCGCACCCAGGCGTCGTACGACAAGCAGGTCGTCCGTGACTGGCTGACCGGGGAGTCCGGCTGGGACCGCTTCTCCGGCGACGCGCCGCCGCCCATGCCCGACGCCGTGATCGAGCGGACCCGCTCGCGCTACGTCGAGGCCTACGAGGTCCTGACGGGGGAGACGTTCTGACCGCCCGGGCGATCTCGGCCACGGTCGAGCTGCCGGTGACGGCGGAAGACGCGTTCCGCTTCCTCTCCGACCCGCGATGCCGCCCGCAGTGGCAGTCGTCGCTGCTGTCGGTCGACGTCGCGCCCGACGAGGAGCCGCACCTCGGCCAGCGGTGGAGCGAGACGACCGCGGTCGGCGTACGACCCCACCTGGAGACCACGGTGTTCACGCCGTTCCGCACGTGGGCCGAGACCGGCCACTGGCGCGGCGTCACGGCGACTCTCGCGCTGCACTTCACCGACGTCACCGGCGGTTGCCGGGTGCGGGCCGAGGGCGAGGTCAGCGGGCAGGGCGCCTGGGCCGTGCCCGCCGGCGCGGCCGGGCTGCTCGCCTCGAAGGCGATCGCGGCCGACCTCCGCAAGGCCGGACGGATCCTCGCTTCCCGCGCCTGATCGCGAGACGAGACGGTGACGGCGCTCACACCCGGTGAGTAGGTTTGGCGCCATGTCGAACCTCTCCTCGCTGCTCGAAGGCTCCGCGCATGCCCACCCGGACCGTACGGCGGTGGTGCTCGGTGACACGCGCCTGACCTACGCCCAGGTCGACGCCGGCGCCAGCCAGGTCGCCAACCTGCTCGTCTCGCGCGGCATCGCGCCCGGTGACAAGGTCGCGCTGAGCTGCCCGAACCTGCCGTACTTCCCGATCGTCTACTACGGCATCCTCAAGGCCGGCGCGACGGTGGTCCCGCTCAACGTGCTGCTCAAGGGACGCGAGGTGGCCTACCACCTCGACGACTCGGACGCGAAGGCGTACTTCTGCTTCCAGGGCACGCCCGAGCTGCCGATCGGTGCGGAGGGGCACGCGGGCTTCGAGCAGACCGACGGCTGCGAGAACTTCTTCGTGATCACCGCCGACCCGGCCGCCGAGTCCCCGATCGAGGGGACGGAGACGCTGGGGCAGGCGCTGAAGGGACAGTCGCCGGTCTTCGAGACCCGGGACGTCGACGGCGACGACACCGCCGTCATCCTCTACACGTCGGGCACCACCGGTCAGCCCAAGGGCGCCGAGCTGATGCACCGCAACATGATCAGCAACGCCCTCGCGAGCGACGCGCTGTTCGGCGCCGACCCCGACAACCCCGACACGCTGCTGTGCGTGCTGCCGCTCTTCCACTCCTTCGGCCAGACCGTGATCATGAACGCCGGCTTCGCCTTCGGCGGCACCGTCGTGCTGCTGCCGCGCTTCGAGGCCGGACCGGCGCTGGCACTGATGGACCAGGAGGACGTCACCTTCTTCGCCGGCGTCCCGACGATGTACTGGGGACTGCTCGGCGCCCTCGACGACTCCGGCGTCGACGTGAAGAAGCTCGCCGGGACGCTGCGCGTGGCCGCCGCCGGCGGGTCCGCGCTTCCGGTCGAGGTGCACAAGAACTTCGAGCGCCGCTTCGGCGTGACGATCCTCGAGGGCTACGGCCTGTCCGAGACCTCGCCCGTGTCGAGCTTCTCGGTGTGGGGCGAGCCCGCCCGCGTCGGCTCCATCGGCCGGCCGATCCCGGGCGTCGAGATGAAGCTCATCAACCCCGAGCCCGGCGTACGCGAGGACCTCGAGGGCGACGACGTGGTCGGCGAGATCGCGATCAAGGGCCCCAACATCATGAAGGGCTACTACGGCCGGCCCGACGCCACCGACGAGGCGATCGTCGACGGCTGGTTCCGCTCGGGTGACCTCGGCCGCAAGGACGCCGACGGCTGGTACTACATCGTCGACCGCTCCAAGGACATGATCATCCGCGGCGGCTACAACGTGTACCCGCGCGAGATCGAGGAGGTCCTGCTGACCCACCCCGACGTGTCACTCGCCGCCGTCATCGGCGTGCCGCACGAGAGCCACGGCGAGGAGATCAAGGCCGTCGTCATCCGCAACGACGGTGCCACCGTGACCGAGGACGAGCTGGTCGCGTGGGGCAAGGAGCAGATGGCGGGCTACAAGTACCCCCGCATCGTGCAGTTCGTCGACGCGCTGCCGATGACCGCGACCGGCAAGATCCTCAAGCGCGAGCTCAGCTGATGCGTCCACTGTCGACCGCGCTCGGCGCGGTCATGATCGTGGTGGGCGCGATCTGGACCTTCCAGGGCCTCGGCTACCTCGAGGGCAGCCCGATGACCGACCAGACGCTCTGGGCGATCCTTGGCCCGATCCTCGCCGGGTTCGGCGTCGGGGTCATCGTGGTCGCGGCGCGTCGGCGGGAGTGACGCGTACGCCCTGACCTGACGCGGTGTGGCGGCTGGCCCTTGAGCGGTGGTGGAGCCACATTCGTAGGCGGTGGAACGTGGCTGGACCACCGCTGGGGTGGCGCCGGGTTTCGGCGCGCGTGCCCGGGGGTATCCCCCTCTCACCACGTCGAGAGGACCTGCCGATGTATACCGTGCCCGAACAGCTCTCGGAGCTCGCCGGCACCTGCCTGAGCTCCTCGCAGGCGGTCGCCGATGCCTGGACGGGCGCCCTCGGCGCCTTCGGCTCGGTCGCGGGCGCTGCCGGCAACACCGCCGGCGGGGGCAGCTTCGTCAGCGCCCACACCACCGCGTCGGAGTCGGCCGACCTCGCCTTCGGCCGCTTCATGAGCGTGCTCGAGCAGGACATGGACGACCTCTACGCCGTGGCGTTCGACATGACCACGACCGACGAGTCCACGGCCGCCACCTACGGCGCCGGTACTCCCAGCACCTCGCGCCCCGGCGGCCCGCGATGAGCGGCGCAGGGGTCTGGGACCTCGCGGCGAGGCCCGACGCCCTCGACGCCGCTGCGCACGCCTGGCTGAGCATGGGCGAGCGCGTCGACGAGGCGGCGACCGCGGTCAACAACAAGGCCAGCGGGGTGCTCGGCACGTGGGAGGGCGAGAGCGCGACGTCGTACGACGCCCACCGCCGCAAGCTGGTGACGTCGATCGACGAGGCGACCAACTCCGCGGCGCGGGTGTCGACCGCGCTGCAGCGGGCCGCCGGGTCCGTGCGCAAGGCGCAGGCCGAGCTCGACGCGTCGTGGTCGAGCGTCTCCGACATCCCGTCCTCCGGCGGCGGTGGCGCGGTCACCTTCCAGCCGCGCGACGAGGCGGAGGCGACGCGCGTACGGACGGCCATCGACCGCGCCAACGAGGTGCGCAGCCGGCTCGACGCCGAGCTCGCCCAGGACGCAGCCGACCTCACCACGGCGACCACCTTCTGGAACCAGACCGCCGGCGAGTGGGCATCGATCGCCGACGGCACCACGGACGGGTTCACCGTCCCGGCCGGCGCGACCCAGGTCGGCGTCATCGTCATCGGCGACCAGGTCATCGTGAACGGCACTGACGGCGACGACGACATCTCCGTCTCGGTCGACCCGGCCACCGGCGTCCAGACCGTCACCGTCAACGGCGTCTCCTACACGGTCCCGGCCGGCCAGCACGTCGTGCTCCGCGGCGGCGACGGCAACGACACGATCACCGTTCCGCAGGGCGGCGGCATCGACTTCACGCTGGTCGGCAGCGGCGGCAAGGACAACATCACCGGCGGCGACGGCAACGACACGCTCCTCGGTCTCGACGGTGACGACAACGTCGACGCCGGCACCGGCAACGACCGCGTGTCCGGCGGCGCCGGGCAGGACTACCTCAACGGGCAGGGCGGCGACGACCGCGTCCACGGCGGCGAGGGCCGCGACACCCTCTACGGCCTCAGCGGCGACGACACCCTGAGCGGCGGCGCCGAGCAGGACTACCTCGAGGGCGGCACCGGCAACGACACCCTCGACGGCGGCCACGGCAACGACGTCGTCTCCGGCGGCGACGGCGACGACACCCTCCGGGGCGGCAGCGGCGACGACGTGTCGTACGCCGGGCGCGGCAACGACACGACGTACGGCGGCACGGGCGCCGACACCGCCAACGGCGAGGCCGGCGACACCAACGACGGCGTGGAGTCGACGGTCACCATCGAGATCCCCGACGGCCTGGCCGGCATCACCATCGAGGGCAGCCCGGAGTTCGTCGAGCGCGTGCAGGCCGACCTCCAGATGCTGGCGAGCTCGCCCGAGGGCCAGCAGATGATCGCCAACCTGCAGGGGCACATCGCCGACGGTCCCGACACGCTGACCATCCGCGAGTACAACAACCCCGCCGACCCCGACAACAGCACCGCGTCGACCGACGGCACCAACTCGACGATCAACTACAACACCCGCCTCGATGACTTCCGCGGGGCGTCGCCGGTCGTGGTGCTCTACCACGAGTTCGCGCACGTCTACGACTACATGAACGACACCTTCGACTCGACGCCCTACAGCGGCGACGACACCACCGACCACGGGATCCGGCAGGGCGAGCGGCAGGCGAGCGGCCTGCCGATCGACCACGACCACGACCCGTCCACGCCCGAGGTCATCGACCCGGACCACGACTTCGGGCTCACCGAGAACGGGATCCGCGACGAGATGGGCCTGCCCAACCGTGACCACTACGGTCGCTGACGACGTACGTCGCCGGGTCGCACGCCTCGCGGCCGCGACGCTGGTGGCACTGCTCGCGGTGAGCGGATGCTCGGACACCCAGGAGGAGCCGGTGGAGACCTCGACCGAGGGCGGACCGGCCGCGCCACCCCAGGAGGCGCCGCGCCCCGACGTGGACTTCGACGTCGAGGTGAATCCGGGACCCGACGCGATCTCCGTCTCCTGGTCGCTCACCAACACCGGCGCCGCGCCGCTGCTGGTGGTCGACCGCGTTCCCCGTGCGTCGGGCGCGTCCGTCGCGTACGACCCGGAGGTGACGTACGTCGTGGGCGCGGACGACGGGACCGTGCAGGTCGCACAGCGCCTGTACGACCTCCCCGAGGGCGACCGGATCTCGTACGCGCAGCTGCCGCGGGCCGGCGCCACCGAGCTCGCGCCCGGCGACAGCCTCGAGCGCGACCTCGAGGTCCCGCTCCCGCTCGTCCGCGCGTCGCCGTGGGGCGACGACATCGGCTTCGGCTCGATCGAGCTGCCCGATCCGGTGACCTCGGTGCAGTACTGCCTCGGCGTCGTCGCCGGCGACCCGGAGCCCGCATGGGGCCTGGACCGCACCGACGACGGGATCCTCCTCAACCACGGCGGCGGCGCCGTGGCCGCCCAGCACGTCCTGTGCTCGGACCCGATCCCGCTCGACTGAGCGTGGCTCCCTAGGATGGGTCCTGCATCCGTCCAGCCAAGTGCAGGAGCGCCCCGTGGCTCGTTACGTCGTCGATGTCATGCCCAAGCCCGAGATCCTCGACCCGCAGGGCAAGGCGGTGCACGGCGCCCTGCCGCGGCTCGGCTTCGCGGGCGTGAGCGACGTCCGCCAGGGCAAGCGCTTCGAGATCGAGCTCGAGGGCGAGGCCAGCGACGCCCACCTCGAACAGGTGCGCCAGATGGCGGAGAAGCTGCTCTCCAACCCCGTCATCGAGGACTTCGAGGTGCACGCCCAGTGAAGGTCGGCGTCGTCACCTTCCCCGGCTCGCTCGACGACGCCGACGCCCGCCGTGCCGTACGCATCGGCGGCCACGAGGCCGTTGCGCTCTGGCACGGCGACGACGACCTCAAGGGCGTCGACGCGGTCGTGCTCCCGGGCGGCTTCTCCTACGGCGACTACCTGCGCTGCGGCGCGATCTCGCGCTTCGCCCCGGTGATGACCTCGGTCGTCGAGGCCGCCGGCAAGGGGATGCCCGTGCTCGGCATCTGCAACGGCTTCCAGATCCTGTGCGAGTCGCACCTGCTGCCCGGCGCCCTGATCCGCAACGACCACCGCAAGTTCGTCTGCCGTGACCAGCGGCTGCGCATCGAGCGGGTCGACACCCCGTGGACGTCGGCGTACGCCGCCGGCGCCGAGGTGACGATCGTGCTGAAGAACGGCGAGGGCGGCTTCGTCGCCGACGAGCCCACCCTCGACAGGCTCGAGGGCGAGGGCCTGGTCATCGCGCGCTACCTCGACGACAACCCCAACGGCTCGCTCCGCGACATCGCCGGGATCTCCAACGAGCGCGGCAACGTCGTCGGGCTGATGCCGCACCCCGAGCACGCCGTCGAGGACCTCACCGGTCCCGGCACGGACGGGCTCGGATTCTTCACCTCGCTCGCCGCCACCATTTTCGCATGAGCGTCCGGCTCGGCAACCTGACTCCCCGCAGCCTCTTCCGCGGGCTGGCCGTCGCCGAGGCGATCACCTGGGCGCTGCTGCTGACGGGCATGTTCCTCAAGTACGTCACCGAGACGACCGAGCTCGGCGTCCAGGTCTTCGGGATGGTGCACGGCGTCGTCTTCATCGCCTACTGCCTCGTCACGCTGCTGGTCGCGATCGACCAGAGGTGGTCGCTCGGCCGTCTCGTCATCGGCCTCGTTGCGGCCGTCCCGCCGTTTGCGACGCTGCTCTTCGAGTGGTACGCCGACCGGCGCGGGCTGCTCGGCGACGAGTGGCTCTCGCGCCACGACAGCCCGACGGCGCCCCAGCGCGCGGCGTGCTGGCTGCTGCGTCACCACCGGCTCACGGCCGGTCTGTTCGTGGTCGCCGTTGCCGGGCTGACGGGCGCGGCGCTGCTCGCCGGGCCGCCTGCCTGAGCAATCGGGACTAGAGCCCGCGCTGCAGCTTGTTCCAGGTCTGCGGCGTCGCGACGCCGGAGACGGCGATGCGCAGCCGGGACTGGTAGGCGCGGAGCGCGGCCTCGGTCTTGGCGTCGAAGACCCCGCTGGCCCGGAACCGGCCGGCGCCGGCGGCGTTGAGTGCCCGCTGCAGGCGGTGGACCGACTCGTCCGCCGAGCCGCGCTTGACCGTCGTACGGGCTCCGGCGGAGAGCAGCGCGGTCCAGTGCCGGGTCTCGAAGGTGTCGGTCGGGGTGAACTTCCGGCTCGCCTGCCACGCGCGCGCCGCGGCGACGGTGGCGGCGTCGTAAGTGCCGTTCAGCGGACCGGAGTAGGTGCCCTGCTCGGTGAGGAAGCACTGCAGCACCTTCACCCGCGTCGGCTGCGCGGCGGCGGGGGTGAGCGTCGGGTACTTCCAGTAGCCGAGCCGCGTGCCGGGGCACCTGCCCTCGGGCGCGGCGACGGAGCCGGCGCCGAGGTCGATGTAGTTGCTGTCGATGTTGATCGTGACCCCGCCCCACGTCTCGTTGTGGCCTCCGAGGTACTGCTTCATCCGGCCACCCGGACGCCAGCCGTCCTCGGGGATGTACGTCGTGGAGGTGTTGGCGGCGCCGTCCCAGCGGGCGATCCAGATCCGGTCCGGCAGCGCGAACTGGCCGGGCCGCTGGACGCGCGCGTCGTCGAGCATCTTGATGCCGGAGCTCGCGCTGGAGTAGAAGCCGGCGACGTAGCCGAGCGCCTTGGTGCGCGCCACCCAGTTCGACACGAAGACCAGCGCGGACTCGCGGCAGGCAGTGTTCGTGAGGTCGAAGCCCTCGAGGTCGTACCAGATCGTGCTGCCCGGCCCGATGCCGTACGCCATCGCGTCGGCGGCGTTCTTGTCGGCCTCGGCGGTGCCCTGCGCCGCCGCCTTGGCGTAACCGCCGGTCGGGGAGGGGGAGATCGTGAAGTCGTCCTTGTAGCGCGGGAAGCGCGGCTGGCACGACGCCTGCGGTCCCAGCGCGATCGGCAGCAACCGCCAACCGCGGGAGACCTGGGTGGCGACCCACGTCGTGCTCAGGTTGGGCTGCGAGCGGCACGCGCGCGAGTCGCCGGAGATGTAGATCCCGACGGCCGAGAACGGCGACTTCGTCCACCACGTGTCCATCGCGGACTGGGTAGGAGCCAGGCACTGGTCGAAGCCGTAGCCGGTGAAGTCGCCGGGCGTCGCGAGGGCGATCTGGCGCTGGGAGGCGAGCCGGGGTGTGTTCGTGCTGTCAGCGCTCGCCGGGGCCGACGCCACGGTCGGCGCGACAGTCGCGACAGGCAGGAGCAGCGCGAGGGCAGCGAGGGCGAGGCGACGCATGGGTGACTCCGGCGGGACGCGGGGGAAGGGCAGGCCGACGACAGGTTGCCACACCAGTCACACGCGTCACAGTCGATCGACCGAACTACAGAGGGGTAGTTCGACCGGGCGACGATCAGGGCTCGCTGGTGGGGACCTCGTCGAAGATGAAGTTGCCCTTGGCCTCCTCGGCCTCGATGAGCTCCTCGAAGGCGAGCGCGAGGTCCTCCTTGTGCTCCTCGAACATCTTCGTGAGGTGGCCCTGGAGGAGCGTGGCGTGGGGCGAGTCGCCGGAGAAGACCTGCTCCCAGGTGTCCTCGCCACCCTTGATCTTCTCGACGAGCGTCTTCATGTCCTCACCCAGCTCGCCGGACTCGCCCTGCGCCTCGAGGGCCTCCCGCTCCTCGGGCGTGAGGAGCGGCCGCGCGTTCATCGCGTCGACCGTCTCCTTGAGGTCGGCCAGGCTGGTCGTCAGGTCCTCGCGGGCCTCGGCGATGGCGGCCAGGATCTCGGCCTGGCTGCGGAGGTCGTCACTCATGCCGAGATGGGCGTCGGCGCGATCGGTGCCACCGGTGTCGGGTGCTGGCCGATCGTCGGCGTGGTGATCGAGCCGGGGTCGCGCGTCACGCTGCTCGGCGCGCCGGTCGCGATCGGGGCGGTCGGCGTGGAGACCGGCGCCTTGTCGCCGTCGAAGAAGTTCTTCACCGTCTCGATGAACGACTTGACCTGCTTGAGGATGCTGATCAGCTTCATGATCGCCTTGTAGGCCTTCATCACGGCCTGGAACGCCTGCCACACGGCCTGCACGACGCGGGCCCAGCCGACGCCGGGGATGCTCATCGTGGCCAGGGCGGAGGAGACGGTCTGCACGGCCGACTTCACGCACTGCACGACCGAGAGGGCGGTCTGCCACGCGTCGCGGCAGATCTGGACGACGTTCTGGCCCATCTGCACGAGCTGGCCGGCCTGGGTGTTGAGCGAGCCGACCCACGTGCCGATCTGCGTGATCGCGGCGTCGGAGGCCCCGCCCTGCCAGCTGTTCGCGATAGTCTGGCCACCGCTCTGCAGGTTGCCCGCGACGCCCTTCATCGACTGGCCGAGGGCGCCGAAGGACGAGCCCTGCGAGGAGGCCCCGACCACGTCGCCGCCGATCTTCTCGGCGAGCTCGGCGCGGATGTCGAAGCCGGTGAGCATCCGGACGAGGTCGCACACGGTGTCGTAGGGGAAGCCGAAGCTGATCTGCGGCAGGCTCGTCTCGGTCGCCCCCGCGCGGCGGATCGTAGTGTCGGCGACGTCGAAGAAGCTGCTCGACCCGTCGCGTCCGTCGGTGCCCTGCGCGTTGTGGCGGCGTACGACGCCGTCCTCGGTCAGCGTGAAGTCGCGGGCGGTCGCCTGGAGCGCCTCGGCGTGGTCGCGCATCCCGGTGCCGTTGTCCTCCAGCGACTGGTGCACCGACGGGAGCAGGGCGTTGTACGCGCCCATCATCGTCTCGAGGATCGGCCCGAAGTCGGTCTGGACGAGCGCGTTGCCGCCGTTGCGGGCGATCCCGGTGAGGTCGTCGCTCGCGCGCTGCACCTGGGCGGACCAGGCGTCCAGCTCGGAGAGGTCGACGGTCATCACGGCGTTCATCGCGGCTCCTGGGGGTCCGAGGGGTGCATCCGATGTGGCGGGGTGCTGTGCCCCTCGACGTTCCCCGAACGGCGGCGAGCGAAACCGGCGGTCGCCATTTGTTTACCCACAGCGCACGACGGCGGGTGTTTGGGCCACGCGTGCGCGGGTATCCCGCTCAGGTGACCGAAGGCGGCAAGCGAGCCCTGATGCAGGTCGAGCCCACGCGGCTCGTCGAGCTTGCCGCGTCCTCGGAGAGCATCCTGACCGCGATGGCGCAGGACTGGCAGGCGGCCGTCGACGACCTCGCCGAGGCGTGCACCGCGCTCGGAGACGCCACCGGCATGCTCAACGTCTCGGCGTCGTACGCCGACTCGCTCGCCGACGCCGGCGAGGTCGTGACCGGCCTCGTCCAGGCGCTGGGACTGGGGGTCGCGGGCCTCGTCGACGCTGCGCAGGACGCCGTACGCGCCGACGACAACGTGGCCGGCGAGCTGGCGCGCACCGCCCACCAGATGGCGGAGGGCGGCTTTGGCCGACTGCCCGGGCGCGGAGGTCGCTGACCGTGCCGGCCAACCCGTGGGAGCTGCGCGCCGACGTGCGTCCGCTCGAGGCCGCCGCCGTGCGGTGGACCGAGGTCGCGACCGTGATGGCGCGTCGTGGCGACGAGATCGTCGACGCGGCCCGCCGGGCCACCGAGGGTTGGGACGCCGCTGCTGCCGAGAGCTACGAGCAGCACCGCCGCCAGGTGCTGGTCAACCTCGACCGCTTCACCACTCTCGCCACCCAGGTCGCCGGCTCGCTGCGCGCGATCAGCGCCGTGATCACGTCCTCGCAGGGGGAGCTCGACCGGGCCTGGACGAAGGTCGCGCTGGTGCCGCACGAGTTCGTCGGCGAGTCGCGCTATCTCGTCTTCCGGCCGTCCGAGGACGACGACAAGGGCAAGGTGACCCAGGGTCAGTCGGAGACCGAGGAGATCCGGCGCCAGCTGACGATGTCGCTGGACCAGGAGAGCACCCGGCTGCGCACCGCGCGCGCCGAGTTCGTGATGGTGCGCACCGAGCTGACGACGCTGACCGGCGGCACGTTCGGGGCCGGCGGTGTGCCGGGACTCCGGCTGCCGGGGCTCGGCCCGGGCGGCCAGGAGTCCGGCGTCGGCACGATCATGCCTCCGTCGACCTCGGTGCTCGGCTCGGGGCAGTCGGGCGTGGCGCTGTCGTCGCTGCCGCCCGTGGCGCCGATCTCGGTGTCGATGCCCCACCTGACCGGCCTGTCCGCCGCCGCGCTCGCGCCGTTCGCCGCCACCGCGGCGGGTGGCCTGGCCGGGCGCAGCGGAGCACGACGTACGACGAATGCCGCCGCGCCGCCGATGGGAGGCATGGGGGTCGGGGCGATGGGTGCCCGTGCGGGCACGATGTCGCGCGGCATGGCGAGCGGCCGCTCCGGACCGGCGCGGCTGGCGACCCCCCAGCTCCCCGGCACCTCGGACGAGGAGGCCGCCCGGATCGCACGCGAGAAGCAGGCGGCGAAGGAGGCCAAGCAGGCAGCCCTCGCCGACAAGCGGGCCGAGCGGGCGGCGCGCAAGGCCGAGCGCGAGAAGGACAGGGACAACGACGAGAAGGACGACACGTCCGACGAGACCGCCGAGCCGGACGAGACCGAGGCCCAGGTCGACGGTGTCGACGCCCCGGGCGAGCGACCGGCCGCCATCACGGTCGTCCACTACTCGCCCGGCGAGGCGCCCCGCGAGCGCTGACCGGGCGCTTCCTCACGCTCCAGAGCGCTGACCGGGCACTTCCTCGCGTACGCAGCGCGAGGAAGGGGGGAGGTCAGCTGTGTCAGGCGGCCTCGGCGACGACCGGAGGCTCGATGGCGGCCGGCTCGACCTCGGCCCGCGGCGTACGGAGCACCGTCGCCGTGACCAGCAGCGCCAGCGCCGCGAAGCCGGCGGAGGTGAGCAGGGCGGGCTGGAGGCCGGGCACGAACTGGCCCGGCGCCGCGCCGGCGGCGTACACCGAGACGATCACCGCGACGCCGATCGCGCTGCCCAGCTGCTGCGTGGTCTGGAGCAGGCCCGACGCCGACCCGGCGTGCTCGGGCTCGACGCCCGCGAGGATCGTGACGGTGAGCGGCATGAACGCGAGCCCGGTCGCGAGCCCGGCGATCAGCATCGGACCGAACACGGTGCCGGCGTACGTGCCGTCCGTGCCCGCGCCGCTGAGCCAGGCGTAGCCGACGACGAGGGCGGAGGTGGCGGTCAGCAGCATCGCGCGCGGACCGACCCGGGTGATCAGCCACGGCGTGATGCGTGACATCCCGAAGATGCCGAGGCTGAACGGGAGGAACGCGATCCCGGTGGCGAGCGGGCCGAAGCCGAGCACGAGCTGGATGTACTGCACGACGAGGAAGAACATCGACAGGTTCGCGCCGATGATCAGCGCCATCGCGGCGAGCGCGCCGACCCGGCGGCGGCTTCGCACGAGGTGCGGCTGGACCATCGGGTGGGGGTGCCGGGTCTCGGTGCGGGCGAGCAGGAGCAGCAGTGCCGCTCCGAGGACGAACCCACCGATGGTCGTCGGCGAGCCCCATCCGTGCTCGGGTGCGCCGATGAGCGCCCAGACGAGGGAGACGGCGCCGACCGTCGCGCTCGCCGCGCCGACCAGGTCGAAACGTCCGGTGCGGCGAGGGGTCTCGTCGACGAACCGGCCGACGAGGAGCAGGACGACCAGGCCCAGTGGGACGTTGATGAACAGCGTCCAGCGCCACGACCCGACGTCGGTGAGCAGTCCGCCGAGGATGAGGCCGATGGAGGCACCGCCCGACGAGACGGCGCCGAAGAGGGCGAAGGCGCGGTTGCGGGCGGCCTCGTCGGGGGCGCTCGTGGTGAGCAGCGCCAGGACGCTGGGGGCGGCGAGCGCGGCACCGACGCCCTGGAGGGCGCGGGTGAGGACGAGCTCGCCGGGGGTCTGCGCGAATCCGCCGAGCGCGGAGGCGACGGTGAAGATCGCGAGGCCGACCTGGAAGGCGCGCAGCCGACCGAAGACGTCGCCGAGCCGACCGCCGAGGAGCAGCAGGCCGCCGAACGCGAGCGTGTATGCGTTGAGCACCCACGACAGGGCGGCGGGGCCGAAGGAGAGGTCGGCGTCGATGCGGGGGAGCGCGACGTTCACGACGGTGGCGTCGAGGACGATCATCAGCTGGGCGACCAGCACGATCGCGATGCCGGCGGCGGCGCGGCCGGCGCGTGGGGGGAGCTCGGTGGGGAGCTCGCGGGTGGTTCCCGAGGAGCGGGAGGTGGTGAGGGGTGACATGAGAGTGAGGTCCTGTTCTGGCCTCGTGGGCCGAGGTACAGTAGATCCGGAGGATGGCTCCGCTTCCTCCAGCAACCATACGGAGACAGTCTCCGTTTAGCAAGGCCAGGTGAGAATTTCCGTGCGAGCCGATGCCCAGCGCAACTACGACCGCATCGTCGAAGCAGCGCGGATGGCCTTCCGCGAGCGGGGCTACGACACCTCGCTGGACCAGATCGCCAAGGACGCCGGCGTGGGCCCGGGCACGCTCTACCGGCACTTCGCGACCCGGGACGACCTGATCGATGCGGTGATGAAGAGCTGGGTCGACCACGTCGAGGAGACCGCCGACAAGGTGCTCACGCACGAGGGCGGCCCGCGCGACCTGCTGCTCGCCTGGTTCGAGGAGTACGTCCGGCTGATCAGCGTGCACAAGGGCGGCCCCGCCAAGATCACCGGCGCGATGGGCGACGAGCAGTCGCCGATCCGCACCAAGTGCCAGGTCCTGCAGGCCGCCGGCGGCCGGGTGCTCGACCGGCTGCACGACGAGGACGCCATCCGCGACGACGTCACGCCGATCCAGGTGGCGCGCCTCGTGGGCGGGATCGCCACGGTCGCCGACCAGTCCGGGCTCGACGCGGCGGCCGTACGTCCCATGCTCGAGGTCGTCGCCGACGGACTGCTGACGTAGCCGCGCGCCGGCGCCGGTAGATTGGCGCCGTGCCCGAGACGAGCGTCCACCGGTCCGCATCCACCACCTCAGGCGCCTCCGGCACCCTCGACACGGTCGCGGGTGCCGCGACCGACGCGGAGCGCGAGCAGCCGTGGGCCGAGCTGGGCCTGAAGGCGGACGAGTACGCCCGGATCCGCGAGATCCTCGGCCGCCGCCCGACCAGCTCGGAGCTGGCGATGTACTCGGTGATGTGGAGCGAGCACTGCTCCTACAAGTCGACCAAGGTGCACCTCAAGCAGTTCAGCGAGATCCCGCAGGAGACGCCGATCGGCAAGACGCTGGCCGGCATCGGCGAGAACGCCGGCGTCCTCGACATCGGTCAGGGCTACGCCGTCACGTTCAAGGTCGAGAGCCACAACCACCCGTCGTTCGTCGAGCCCTACCAGGGCGCGGCCACCGGGGTCGGCGGCATCGTCCGCGACATCCTCGCGATGGGCGCCCGGCCAGTGGCGGTGATGGACCCGCTGCGCTTCGGCCCGCTCGATGCCCTGGACACCGCTCGCGTGCTGCCGGGGATCGTGGCCGGCGTCGGCGGCTACGGCAACTGCCTCGGCCTGCCCAACATCGGCGGCGAGGTGGTCTTCGACGAGACCTATGCCGGCAACCCGTTGGTCAACGCGCTGTGCGTCGGCGTGCTGCGTCACGAGGACCTGCACCTCGCCAACGCGACCGGCACCGGCAACCAGGTCGTGCTCTACGGCGCGCGCACCGGTGGCGACGGCATCGGCGGGGTCTCGGTCCTGGCGAGCGAGACCTTCGACGCGGGTGGCCCGGCCAAGCGACCGAGCGTCCAGGTCGGCGACCCCTTCATGGAGAAGCTGCTCATCGAGTGCACGCTCGAGCTGTTCGCGGCGCGCGTGGTCGCCGGCATCCAGGACCTCGGCGGTGCCGGGCTCTCGTGTGCGACCTCCGAGCTCGCCTCGGCCGGCGACGGCGGCATGCACGTCGACCTCGACCGGGTGCCTCTCCGCGACTCCACGCTCCGCCCGGAGGAGATCCTCATGAGCGAGTCGCAGGAGCGGATGATGGCGGTCGTCGAGCCCGCCGACATCGACGCATTCATGGCGATCTGCGAGAAGTGGGACGTCGAGGCGGTCGTCGTCGGCGAGGTCACCGACACCGGGCGGCTGCACATCGACTGGCACGGTGAGCGCGTCGTCGACGTACCCCCGCGCTCCGTGGCGCACGACGGCCCGACCTACCACCGCCCGTACGCCCGACCCGACTGGCAGGACGCGCTCCAGGCCGACGGTGCCGAGGTGCTGCCGCGGCCGGCGTCGGGTCCCGAGCTGCGCGACACCCTGCTGCAGCTCGTCGCCTCGCCGAACCTGTGCGACAAGTCATGGGTCACGGACCAGTACGACCGCTACGTGCAGGGCAACACCGTCCTCGCCCAGCCGGCCGACTCCGGGATGGTGCGCGTCGACGCGGAGACCAACCTCGGCGTCTCGGTCTCGACCGACTGCAACGGCCGCTTCGCCAAGCTCGACCCGTACGCCGGCGCCCAGCTCGCGCTGGCCGAGTCGTTCCGCAACGTCGCCACCGGCGGCGCCCGACCGCTCGCGGTGTCCGACTGCCTCAACTTCGGCTCGCCCGAGGACCCCGACGTGATGTGGCAGTTCGCCGAGGCCTGCCGCGGCCTCAAGGACGCCTGCCTCGAGCTCGGCATCCCGGTCACGGGCGGCAACGTCAGCCTCTACAACCAGACCGGCGAGACCGCGATCCTGCCGACCCCGGTGGTGGCCGTGCTCGGCGTCATCGAGGACGTCACCCGGCGTACGCCGACCGGGTTCGGCGACGAGGGCGAGCGGGTCTTCCTCCTCGGCGAGACCCGCGAGGAGCTGTCCGGGTCGGAGTGGGCGCACGTCGTGCACGGCCACCTCGGCGGACTCCCGCCGAAGGTGGACCTCGCGGCCGAGCAGGCCCTCGCCTCGCTGCTGCAGGACGCCTCCCGCGACGGCGTCGTGACGAGTGCCCACGACCTGTCCGACGGCGGGCTGGCCCAGGCGCTGGCCGAGTCGACCTTCGGCCGCGGCATCGGCGTCTCGGTCTCGCTGGCCTCGGTGGCTGACGACGCCTTCATCGCGCTGTTCTCGGAGTCGACCGCCCGCGCGATCGTGACGGTGACCGACGACCGGGCCGACGCCCTCGTCGCACTCGCCGAGCGCTACGGCGTACCCCTCACCCCGCTCGGCCGCACCGGCGGCGACTCGATCTCCGTCGAGGGCGTCTTCGACCTCCCGGTCGCCGAGGCGAAGGCCGCCTGGCAGGCGACCCTCCCGGCGGTCCTCGGAGCCTGAGCTTGGGCGGTCCGCCCCTCCCTCGTTGCGATCCCCGGGTACCCGGGGAAACTGGAGCCTCCACCCCGAAACTTCGCGGTGGAGGCTCCAGTTTGGCTATGGAAGTCCGGCCTCAGCTCGAGCGGCGCATCGCGCGTACGCCGACCAGGAGCCCGAGCGCGGCGGTGAGGGCCGCGCCGGCGACACTCTGCGCCACGACGTCGGCCGGGTAGGTGCCGGCGAACAGCGCGCGCGTCGCGTCGACGACGTACGTCATCGGGTTGAGCATCGAGACGACCTCGAGCCAGCGGGGCGCGCCGTCCATCGGCAGCAGCACGCCGGCGGTGAGAAGCGCGGGGAACAGCAGCGTCTGCTGGACTGTCCAGAACATCCAGTCCTGGCCCTTCGACGCCAGCGCGAGCGCGAACGACAGCGCACCCACGCCGATGCTGAAGAGCGAGAGCACCAGCGCCGCGGCCAGCACGCCGCCGAGGTGCAGGTCGAAGCTGAACGGCGTCACGACCGCGACGATGATCGCGACCTGCATGAGCATCGGCACGACCTCCTTGAGGGCGCGACCGACCAGCAGCGCGGGCCGGCCCAGCGGCGAGACGAGCTGGCGCTCGTGCGAGCCCGACTGCATCTCCTCCATCAGGTTGGAGCCGGTGAACGACGCGCCCATCAGGGCGGTCATCGCCACGATGCCGGGCACGAACCACTGCAGCGCCGACCCACCCGTCGCCATCTCCGGGAGGAGGGGCGCGAAGAGGCCGAGGAAGACCAGCGGCTGGATCATCGCGAAGATCACGGCCATCGGCTCGCGCCAGACCGGCTTGAGCTCGCGGTTCATCACGTTGACGGTGTCGGAAACGAATGTGCTCATGCTGCGACCTCGCTCTGGGTCTGGTTGGTGGCGGCCTCGGTGTCGGTGGATGCCGTCTGCTGCGTCTCGCGCAGGCTGCGGCCGGTCAGGTCGAGGAAGACGTCGTCGAGGGTCGGCCGGGCGACCTCGATCCGCGCCGGGGGTACGCCGTCCGCGGCCAGGTCGGCGAGCAGCTCGCCGATCATCGCGGAGCCGTCCTTGACCCGCAGGTCGACGGTGTCGTCGGAGACCTCGACGCGGGCGTCGGGCACCCGCTCCAGCCGGGCCGCGGCGCGCGCGAGCGGTGCCGGGTCGTCGTACGACAGCCGCACGAGGTCGCCGAGGCCGCTCTTCAGCCGGGCTGCCGAGTCGTCCGCGATGACGCGGCCGTGGTCGACCACGATCACGCGGCCGGCGAGGGCGTCGGCCTCCTCGAGGTAGTGGGTCGTGAGCACGACCGTGCTGCCGCTCTCGGCGTGCAGCCGCTGGATGAGCTCCTGGAGGTTGATCCGGTTCTGCGGGTCGAGGCCGGTCGACGGCTCGTCGAGGAAGAGCACCCGAGGCAGGTGCACGAGCCCCATCGCGATGTCGAGCCGGCGCCGCTGCCCGCCCGACAGCGAGGAGACCTTGCGGTCGGCCACGGCGCCGAGGTCGAGGTCGTCGATCAGCTCGCCGGCGCGACGGTGGGCATCGGCCCGGGACAGCCCGTGCGCCCGTCCCTGGCTGATCAGCTCGTCGCGGCCGAGCTGGCGGTGCCCGGCGCCGTTGCCCTGGCCGACGAAGCCGATCGCCTGGCGTACGTCGCGCTGGCCGGTCACCACGTCGTGCCCGGCGACGCTCGCCGAGCCGGACGTGGGCGGGATGAGGGTGGTGAGCATGCGCAGCGTGGTCGACTTGCCGGCCCCGTTGGGGCCGAGGAAGGCGACCAGCTCGCCCTGCCCGATCTCGAGGTCGAGGCCCTGGACGGCCTCGACGGTCTGCTTGCGCGAGGTGAAGTGGCGGGTCAGGCCACGGGTCACGATCGCCGGTCCGGTGGTGTTCTGGCGGTGGTTGATGGTCATGACAGCCATGCTAGGAACCCATGCGGTCACTTTCTGACCGCATTGCGAATATTCTTGGAGACATGAGCACGAGCGAGCGGATGCTGCGGCTGCTGTCCCTGCTCCAGACCCACCGCTACTGGCCGGGTCCGGAGCTGTCCGACCGGCTGGACGTCAGCCCGCGCACGCTGCGCCGCGACGTCGACCGGCTGCGCGAGCTCGGCTACACCGTCGACGCGGTGCGCGGCTCCGCCGGCGGCTACCAGCTGCGAGCCGGTGGCTCGCTGCCGCCGATCCTGCTCGAGGACGAGGAGGCGGTCGCGATCGCCGTCGGCCTGCGTACGGCGGCCGCCGGGGCGGTCGCCGGGATGGACGACTGGTCCGTGCGGGCCCTCTCCAAGGTGCTGTCGCTTATGCCGCCGCGGCTGCGCCGGCAGATGGACGCGGTCGCCAGCCAGACCGAGTCGCCCGGGCCGTGGGAGGGCGCGCCGGTCTTCGACGCCGCCGTGCTGACCACGCTCGCCCAGGCCTGCCGCGACAGCGAGCTGCTCCGGTTCGACTACACCGCGCGCGAGGCCGACGTCACTCACCGCCGGGTCGAGCCGCTCCGCCTGGTGAGCCTCGGGCGCCGGTGGTACCTCGTCGCCTGGGACCGCGACCGGATGGACTGGCGCAGCTTCCGCCTCGACCGGATCTCCGCGCCGGAGCCGACCGGCCAGCGGTTCCGGGCCCGCGAGCTGCCCGCCGCCGACGCCCTCGCCTTCGTGCAGCAGGGCATCCGCCGGATGCCCCAGCGCTACGCCGTACGCGCACGGTTGGCGATGGCGGCCGACGACCTCGCCGCCCAGGTCGGCCGGTGGGGGACCGTGACCGCGGACGGCGACGGGTGCGTGCTCGAGATGAACGTCGACGATCTCGACTGGCCGGTGATGGTGCTGGCCGGGTCGGGCGCAGAGTTCGTGGTCGAGTCGCCCCCCGAGCTGGCCGAGCGAGTGGCCGAGGTGGGCGCGCGCTTCGGCCGCGTCGGTCAGGCCGCGAGCGCAGGCTGAGCCGCGTCGTCGAGCACCCACTCCGAGGGCCGCGGCACCGACCGGATCGACCGGCTCGAGGTGAGCAGGACGGCCAGCAGGGCCGTGGCGACGACCAGCACGGAGACTGCGGTGGTCCCGCCCTGGTGCTCGAGGAGGTAGCCGCCGAGAAGCGGCGAGAGCGGCATCACCGACATCGAGACGAACTGGCTGGTCGAGCCGACCCGGCCCTGGAGGTGGTCGGGAGTGACCGCCATCCGGTAGGAGCTGATGCCGGCGTTGCCGACCGGGTTGAGCAGCAGCAGGAAGAACGTGCTCGCGCAGGCGGTCCACACGCTCGACGAGAAGGCGAGCGGCACGAGCGGCAGGCAGCACATCCAGCCGATGAGCACGGTCAGTCGACCGGTCGGCATGCGGTGGATCAGGCTCGGTGCGAGCATCGCGCCGGTGATCCCGCCGACGCCGGCAGCGGTCGAGACGAGACCGATCTGGGCGGCCGGCACGCCCTCCTGCACCATCCGGAGCACCACCACGAAGAAGATCGCGTTGGTCACCAGGTTGGTGAGCGAGGCCCAGAGCAGCAGGGTGCGGAAGAACGGGCGCCCCCACATGAATCGGAACCCCTCGGCGAGCTGGTCGCGCAGCGGTTCGTGCCGCCGCTGCGGGGCGCTGAGGTCGGTGCGCACCCGGCTCACGGTGAGGCAGGCGATCGCGAAGGAGATCGCGTCGACGGCGAACGGCAGCCAGCGCGTGACGGCGTACAACGCACCGCCGAGCGGGCCGCCGAGCAGCGACGCGACGTGCTGGCGGGCCTGGTTCTGGCTCAGCGCGGTCGGCAGGTCCTCGGTCGCCACGACCGAGCGGATCGCTGAGGTCTGCGCAGGGTTGAACGCGCCCGCCGCGACGCCGGCGACCAGCGCCACGCCGACCAGGTGGGGGAGCGTGAGGTGGCCGGTGGCGCCCGCGACGGCCAGCGAGGTGTACGCCGCGCAGCCGGTGGCGCTCGAGACGAGCATGATCCGCTTGCGGTCGACGCGATCGGCGAGCACGCCCGCCGGCAGCAGCGTCGCGCACAGGCCGCCGAGGTACGCCGCCTCGACGACGGCCGCGGTGAGGGCCGAGCCGCTCAGTGCGTAGGCGATCAGCGGGAAGACGAACATCGACAGCGCGCTGCCGAGCTCGCTGACAGTGTCCCCGAGCCAGAGGACGGTGAAGTCGCGGTTGCGGGAGAGCTGGCGGTATCCGGGCATGTCCGCACCATATGTTGCGCACGTAGTGTTGCGCAATAGAACGTGCGCAATTCGGGTACGATGGCGCCATGCCTGAACCGCAACCGCTCAGCGACCCCCGAGTGCTGCGGGCGATCGCGCACCCGGTGCGTACGCGCATCCTCGAGGAGCTGTCCGCGTCGGGCCCGATCCGGGCCGCCGACGTGGCTCGCGAGCTCGGCATCCCGGCCAACCAGGCGAGCTTCCACCTGCGCCAGCTCGCGAAGTACGGCCTGGTCGAGGAGGCGCCCGAGGAGGCGCGCGACAAGCGCGACCGGGTGTGGAAGGCGACGGCGGCGCAGGGCTTCACCGTGAACCTCCGCCAGCTCAAGGACGCACCCGGTGGCCGGGCTGCCGTCGACGTCTTCCGCACCACCCAGCTCGCCCGGCTCCACGAGGTGGTCGACCGCACGTTCGTCCTCGACCGGGCAGAGGGGAGTGGCGTCTTCACCGCGTCCGACCACGCGATCAAGCTGACCGACGACGAGGCCCACCAGCTGCGCCAGGAGATCGACGACCTCGTCGAGGCGTGGTCGGACCGCACGCGCGGCCGCGCCGAGAAGCGCCGCACCTACCACCTCGTCCAGATCCTCCAGCCGCTCCCGGAGGCGGTCGTCGAGTGACGCCGGTCGTGCGCGCCGAGCGATCCGCGGCTCGGCTCCGAACCCCCGTCATGCGCCGTCGTACGCTGCTCGCCCTGCCCGCACTCGGGCTGATGTCGTCCGCCCTGATGAGCGCCTGCTCCGAGGAGTCCGCCGTGCCCGATGCGCCCACCGCCAGCGATCCCGGCGGTGGCGGCGTCGAGCGCATCACCTACGGCGACGACCCGAGCCAGTGGGTCGACCGCCACACCCCCGAGGGCACGAGTCGAGGCCTGGTCGTCGTCATCCACGGCGGCTTCTGGAAGGCGGAGTACGGCGCGGAGTACGGCGCCCCACTGGCCGAGGACCTCGTCGGGCGCGGCTGGACCGCGGCCAACGTGGAGTACCGCCGGGTCGGCAACGGCGGCGGCTTCCCCGAGACCCTCGACGACATCCACGCGGCCATCGGAGCGGTCGCGACCGACGCCACCGGCCCCGTCATCACACTGGGGCACTCGGCGGGCGGCCACCTCGCCACGTGGGCGGGCGCCCGCGCGCGCTTCGACCGCTGGGCCGACGGCCCGGCCCTCACCCACGTGATCAGCCAGGCGGGCGTGCTCGACCTCCAGACTGCCGTCGCGGAGGGCCTCGGCGCCGATGCCGCCAAGGCGTTCCTCGGCGGCGAGGCCCCGGCGGCGTACGAACAGGCAGATCCGCTCGCGCAGGTCCCGCTCGACGTGCCGATGTGGGCGGTGCACGCGACCGACGACGACATCGTCCCGTTCGCGCAGGCCACGGCATACGTCGATGCCGCGACCGCCGCGGGCGCGGAAGCCACCCTCGTCGAGGTCACCGGCGGGCACTTCGGCGTGATCGACCCGACCAGCGAGGCCTGGGCCGCCTGCATCGCCGTCCTCGACGCCATCGCCTGACCGCAGCCGGGGGCACCGCCGGATAGGTTCGAGGGGTGCCGGCCCGCCTCAAGATCCTGAGCCCTGAGGCACTGGCGACCGCCGACACGAAGGCCTTGGTCAAGCACTACCTCGCGGTCCTCGAGGAGCGTGCGCCCGGTCGGTCGGTCGAGGTCCGCGTGCCGCCGTACGCCGCCGTGCAGGTGGTGCCGGGCGTACGCCACACCCGCGGCACGCCGCCCGCGGTGATCGAGACCGACGGCGAGACGTGGCTCGCCGTGGCGACCGGACGGACGACCTGGGCGGAGGCGCTGGCCTCGGGCGCGGTCCTCGCGAGCGGCGAGCGCACCGACCTCTCGGCATACCTCCCGCTCTCGACGGACTAGCCTCCGCACCATGCACGTGAGCTCCCTCGGATTCCGCACCGACCTCGCCCTCCTGACCTCCTCGGGCAGCGTGGTCGAGGATCGCGGCACGCACCTCGTCGTCCGCTCGCCGGACAACCCGTCCTACTTCTGGGGCAACTTCCTGCTCCTCGCCCGGCCGCCGGTGCCCGGAGGTGAGCGCGAGGTCGTCGGCGCGTTCCACACCGAGTTCCCGCTCGCCGAGCACGTCAGCATCGGCATCGACACCGCCGACCTCACCGACGAGGCACGGGCCGCCTTCGAGGCCGCCGGCCTGACCGTCGACGTCGCGACGGTGCTCACGGCGTCGTCACTCGAGCCCGCCCGCGAGGTCGAGGCGGAGGTCCGGGCGCTCGACGGCGACGACGACTGGGAGGCGCGCGCCCGGCTGAGCCAGCAGCTCTACCCGCAGACGTCCGAGGACGCCTTCATGACCTTCGCCCGGCAGAAGAACGCCCAGGAACGCCGCCTCGTCGACGCCGGTCGCGGCACCCGCTTCGGCGCGTACGTCGACGGGACGCTCGTGTCGACGGCCGGGATCTTCGTGACCGAGGAGGGCGTGGCGCGCTACCAGAGCGTCGAGACGCACCCCGACCACCGCCGCCGGGGCCTGGCTGCTGCGGTCGTCCACGCCGCGGGTGAGCACGGCCTCGACCGGCTCGGCGTACGCACCCTCGTGATCGTCGCCGACACCGACGGCGAGGCCATCGGGATCTACCGCAAGCTCGGGTTCGCCGACGTCGAGCGGCAGCTGATGATGGAGCAGCGCAGCGGCGAATGGGCGACGCTCGACGGCTGAGCACGTCGCTCTAGGGTGGGCCGTATGACTGTCGACATCCCCGCTCGTCTCGCCGAGGTCATGCCCGGCATCCGCCGCGACCTGGAGGACCTGGTCCGCATCCAGTCCGTGTCCGCCGACCCCGAGCGCGCCGGCGAGGTCGAGCGCAGCGCCGAGGCGACGCGGGACCTCTTCGCCGCCGAGGGCTTCGAGGCCGAGATCGTCCGGGCGTACGACGGTGCGCCGCCGGCCGTGATCGCGAAGAAGGCCGGCCCCGAGGGCGCGCCGACCGTCCTGCTCTACGCCCACCACGACGTCCAGCCGGAGAACGACCACGCCGACTGGGACTCCCCGCCGTGGGAGCCGACCGAGCGAGGCGACCGGCTCTATGCCCGCGGTGCCGCCGACGACAAGGCCGGCATCGCCGCCCACCTCGGCGCGGTGCG
Organism: Nocardioides zhouii; assembly: GCF_004137345.1. Classification (GTDB taxonomy): domain Bacteria; phylum Actinomycetota; class Actinomycetes; order Propionibacteriales; family Nocardioidaceae; genus Nocardioides; species Nocardioides zhouii. The sequence continues at coordinate 34,459 of NZ_SDWV01000014.1, read as the reverse complement.
CATCTTCGGCGACGAGCTCCCGGTCAACCTCGTGATGTTCATCGAGGGCGAGGAGGAGGTCGGCTCCGACACCCTCGTCGAGCTGCTCAACACCCACAAGGACCGCCTCGAGGCCGACGTCATCGTCATCGCCGACTCCGGCAACTGGGACATCGGCGAGCCCGCGCTGACCACCAGCCTGCGTGGCCTGGTCCGGATGGACATCGAGGTCCGTACGCTCACGCACGCCGTGCACAGTGGCATGTGGGGCGGCCTGGTGCCCGACTCGATCATGACCCTGAGCCGACTCATCGCGAGCCTCAACGACGACGCCGGCAACGTCGCCGTCGAGGGCCTCCACTCCGGCCCCGCCGCCGACGTCGAGTATCCCGAGGCCCGCCTGCGCGCCGAGTCCGGCGCCGCCGAGGGCATCGAGTGGATCGGCTCCGGGTCGGTCGTCGAGCGCCTCTGGACCAAGCCGTCCGTCAGCATCACCGGCTTCGACGCCCCGAAGGTCGAGGGCGCCTCCAACACGCTGACGCCCGCCGCCCGCTGCCGGATCAGCATGCGCATCGCGCCCGGCGACACGACCGCCAACGCCGTCCAGTGCCTGCAGGCCCACCTCGAGAAGCACGTCGCCTGGGGCGCCACGCTGAGCACCACGGTCGTCGACACCGGCGAAGCCACGCAGATCGACGCGACGGGTCCGGCGTACGACGCCGCGCGCGCCGCGTTCGCCGAGGCCTGGGACGGCACCGAGCCGGTCGACATGGGGGTCGGCGGGTCGATCCCGTTCATCGCCGAGTTCCTCGAGGCCTTCCCGCAGGCGAGCGTCCTGGTCACCGGCGTCGAGGACCCCGACACCCGCGCCCACGGCGCCAACGAGGGCCTGCACCTTGCCGAGTTCGAGAAGGTCGTCAAGGCCGAGGCGTTCCTCCTGCGCAACCTCGGTGAGCTCGCCCGCTGACTCACCCCGATGGTCGTCGGGAACCCGCCGGTAGCCTCGCGGAATGGCAACGTTCCGTGCACGCGACCGGTCCTCCGCGGTCCTCCGCTCACCCCGCAGCGAGGTGTGGGCGGCGCTGACCGATGCCGACCTGATCGCGAAGATCACGCCCTACGTCACCTCGATCACGGTCGACGGCGACCGCTGGGTCTGGCGGCTGGCCACCATCCCCGTGCTCGGCGCCTCGGTGGCGCCCGCGTTCACCGAGGTGATGGAGCTGCACCCCGAGGAGCGGATCGAGTTCACCCACGACCCCGCCCGCACCGACGAGATGACCTCGGTCGAGGGCACGTACCTCCTGGCCGACCACGCCGGCGGCGGCACCGACGTCACCATCGACCTGCAGATCGCCTGCACCCTCCCGCTGCCGGGCCTGGCGCGGCCGGCGGTCGAGCGGGTGATGGCCGGGGTCGTGAAGCACATGGGCAGCGTCTTCTCCCGCAACCTGCTCAAGCACCTCGGTGAAGCTCAGGCATGACTCCCCGCCCCACGGCCTGCTGCGCGGCCCCCGGCACGCACGCTGGCCGCGTTGTCGTCAGTCGCCATGGCTCCGCCATGTCTCCCTCCTCCGCCTTGCCATCGCACGCGCCGGACGCCGCTCGCGACGGCCTGGGACGAGGAGGCATGCCGTGAGGATCCTCGTCCTCGGCGCGACCGGCTACGTCGGCTCCCGCCTCGTCCCGCACCTGCTCGACCGCGGCCATGACGTGGTGGCCGCGTCGTCGTCGGTGCCCGACCCCGACCGCTTCGGCTGGGACGAGCGCGTCGAGGCGATCCGCTGCGACGTGACCGACGAGGCGTCGGTCGACGCGGCGGTGTCGGACGTCGACGCCGTGGTCTACCTCGTCCACTCGCTGCAGCGCAGCGACTTCACCGACCGCGACCGGCTCGGGGCCGAGCACGTCGCGGCGGCTGCCCGTCACCACCGCGTACGCCGCCTCGTCTACCTCTCCGGCCTGGTGCCCGACGTGGCCGAGGACGAGCTGTCGGCCCACATCGCCTCGCGGCTCGAGGTCGAGCGGATCCTGCTGGGCGCCAGCGACGACGCGGCGGCCCTGCGCGCGGGTGTCGTCATCGGGGCCGGGTCGACCTCGTTCGAGATCATCCGCCAGATCGCGACGCTCTTCGTCGTCCAGCCGGTGCCGACGTGGATGAACCGCAACGTGCAGCCGATCGCCGTCTCCGACGTGCTCCGCGCCATCGGCGAGGCCCTCGAGGACGACGGGCCGCGCGGTGCCGTCGACATTGGCGGACCGGACGTCATCACCTACCCGCGGCTGATGCGCGCCTGCTCCCGCGGCGCCGGCCTGTCCCGCCTGCGGCTGCCCGCACCACTCGTCCCGACCAGCCTCGTCGGCCTCGGAGCCGCCCTCGCCACGACGGCCCCCTTCCACACCGTCACCTCGCTCATCGAGTCGCTCCATCACGACATGGTCTGCCGGCCGGGCCACACCTGGGTGCCGCGCGACGGGGGCCACCTGCTCGGGCTCGGCGAGGCGATCGAGCTCGCCACCGACCCGACGTACGCCGGCCCCGAGGCGTCGCTGCCCTCGGACCCCGACTGGGCCCGGCCGCACCGGCTGCTCGACGCGCTGCCCCTCCCGGCCACCACCCGCGCCGCCGCGCGCCTGGCCCTCCACCGGGTCCGCACCGTCCTCACCGATACCTGAGGACACCACGTACGTCGGTCGGCTCCGGACCCGATTACCACGTCCTCAGGTATCGGTCGCTGGACCTCGCCTTGAACTGTGACAGCGTCACTGTCACAGTGGACGGGCGGTTCCTGGGGAGGGACCTCTGCCCGGGAGGATCCCGGGCCGACCAGATCGGGTGATTCTCGGATGCCCAACTCGAGCGACCCCCACGACCCTGCGCCCGACCAAGATCTCGGGGCCCCCGCGGCGCCGTACGCCCTCGACCGGCGCCGCTTCGTCGGCTACGTCCTCGGTGGCGCGACCCTCGTGGCCGCCGCCGACCTGGTGCTCGTCGAGGCGCCGCCCGCCAGCGCCGAGATCCCGACCGCGCCGCAGGTCCCCGAGCTCTACGACCTCAACGACATGCTGACCGACGCCGCGCGGCCGACGGCCAACCTGATCACCGTCACGATCAACGCCGACGGCACGGCCAGCTTCGAGCTTCCTCGCGCGGAGGTCGGCCAGGGCATCACCACGTCCACGGCGATGCTGATCGCCGAGGAGCTCGACCTGCCGCTGGAGAAGGTCACCGTCACCCTCGCCCCGGCCCGCCCGGAGCTGCTCTTCAACCAGCTGACCGGTGGGTCCAACACCACCATCTCGACGTACACCCCGATCCGGGTCGCCGCCGCCGTCGCCCGACTCGCCCTGCTCGAGGCCGCCGCGATCGTGCTCGGCGACACGGTGGGCGGCCTCGTCGCCAAGGGCGGCGTCATCACCGCGGGCGACGGCAGCTCGGTCACCTACGGCGAGCTGGCCGCGAAGGCCGCCGTCTCGGGGGACCGCGCCGTCGAGGTCGAGCTCAAGAGCGAGGCCGACTTCACCCTGGTCGGCCGGCCCACGAACCGCGTCGACGCCGTGGCTGCCGTGACCGGCGCCAAGGACTTCACCACCGACCTCGACGTGGCCGGTGCGCTGCCGACGATGGTCTGCCGGGCGCCCACGCTCAACGGCACGCCCGTGTCCGTACGCAACGAGGCCGCGGTCGAGGCGATGCCCGGCGTCACCCACGTCTCGCAGGTCAGCACCGGCGTCGCCGTCCGTGCCGAGACCTTCGGCCAGTGCATCGACGCCGTTCGCGCGCTCGACGTCGCGTGGAAGGCGGGCCCGGTCGCGGGGGAGAGCGACGCGACGATCCTGCGCAAGCTGCGCGCGGCCCAGCTGCCGATGCCCGCGCTGCCCAGCACCCCGCTCACACAGACGGTGTCCGGCGACTTCACCTTCTACTTCCGCAGCAACTCCGCGATGGACACCAACAGCGCCATTGCCGACGTACGTCCCGACGGGGCCACCATCTGGGCGGGCCTCAAGTCGCCCATCGTGGCGCAGCAGCAGATCGCCCTCCGGCTCGGCATGGCGCCCGACAAGGTGAAGGTCAACGTCGTCACCGCCGGAGGCTCCTTCGGTCGACGGCTGTTCTTCGACGCCGCCCTCGAGGCCGCCGAGATCTCCCAGAAGATGGCCGCGCCGGTCAAGCTGATGTGGCACCGCGCCGACGACGCCCGGGTCGGCCGCGGCCACCCGATGGGCACCTGCCGGGTCCAGGCGACGGTCCTCGGCAACGAGGTGCTCGCGTTCAACCAGTCGCTCACCTGCGTCGAGACCGACTTCCGCCATGGCCTCGGCGAGATCATCACGGCTGCCGGCGCCGACCTCCCGGCCGGCGTCGGGAACCTCGGCTTCGCCGAGACGATCTTCGCGCTCACCCAGGAGGTGCCCTACGACTTCGGCGCCGTCGTGCAGACCCTCGTCGAGACCGACGACCGCTTCAACACCGGCTCGATGCGCAACATCTACTCACCCGACGTACGCGTGGCGGGCGAGCTCGTCGTGGACAAGCTCGCCGCCAAGATGCGGATGGACCCCTACCAGTTCCGCCGGAAGTTCCAGCGCAACCCGAGGCTCCTCGCGGTCCTCGACACGGTCGCGCAGGCGGGGGAGTGGGGCAGGTCGATGCCGGCCGGCACCGCGCAGGGCATCGCCATCCACAAGGAGTACAAGGGCGTCTCGGCCTGCCTCGTGGAGATCGACACCCGACCCGCGACCACGGGTCGCCAGATCCGCAACGCGGTCACCGGTCCGCGCGTCACCCGGGTCACCTTCGCGATCGACGTCGGTCTGGCGGTCAACCCGCGCGGGCTCGAAGCGCAGATGCAGGGCGGGATCAACGACGGCATCGCCCTCGCGCTGACGTCGAGCCTCCACCTGCGCGACGGCCACTTCCTCGAGGCGAGCTGGGACAACTATTTCTACACGCGCCAGTGGAACACCCCGCCCGACGTCCGGGTGATCGTGATGCCGTCGGAGGAGACGGTGCCCGGTGGGGCCGGCGAGGCAGGCGTCGCCGCCACGTTCGCCGCCGTGGCCTGCGCGTACGCCCGCGCCACCGGGACCATGCCCACCACGTTCCCGATCAACCACGGCCAGCTGTCCTTCGAGCCCAAGCCCTTCACGCCGCCCATCCCGCAGTCGCCGACCGACGGCCTCGAGCTCACCTCCTGAGGAGCATCCCCATGCCAGAGCAGACTTTCATCGTGAACGGCAATCGGGTCACGGTCGACGTCGAGGACGACGTACGCCTCCTGTGGGTGCTGCGCGACCGCCTCGGGATCACCGGGCCGAAGTACGGCTGCGGGATCAACGTGTGCAAGGCGTGCACGTCCCACATCAACGGCAAGGCGTTCAATCCGTGCGCCGTCCCGGTGGGCCAGCTGGGCGCCGACGACGAGGTCACCACCATCGAGGGCCTGCCCGACCAGGTCGAGCCCGCACAGCGCGGCGACCACGGCCTGCACCCGATGCAGGAGGCGTGGCTGGACCGCGACGTGGCCCAGTGCGGCTACTGCCAACCCGGCCAGATCATGGCCGCCGTGGCGCTCGTCAACAGGGTGAGCGCCGAGGGCGGGACCATCACCGACGCCGACCTCGACACGATCCGCAACATCTGCCGGTGCGGCACCTACACCCGGATCCGCGAGGCCATCCGGGACGGCGCCGAACGGATGTGACGCCGCGCCCGTAGACTGCGAGCCGTGCCCCAGCCGACGAGCAGACGGATGGGCGGCGACGGCCGTCTGACCATGGCCCTCGACCCCCAGGACCAGGGCCCGCAGGACGCCTGTGGCGTCTTCGGCGTGTGGGCGCCGGGCGAGGACGTCGCCAAGCTGACCTACTTCGGGCTGTACGCGCTGCAGCACCGCGGGCAGGAGTCGGCCGGCATCGCGGTGAGCAACGGTCGCCAGATCCTGGTCTACAAGGACATGGGCCTGGTCTCGCAGGTCTTCGACGAGTCGACCCTCGAGTCGCTCAAGGGCCACCTCGCGATCGGCCACTCGCGCTACTCCACCACCGGCGCCTCCACCTGGCAGAACGCGCAGCCGACCTTCCGCCCCACCGTCGACGGCTCCATCGCGCTCGGCCACAACGGCAACCTGATCAACACCCACGAGCTCGCCCAGATGGTCCGCGACCTGCCCGACCCCGACGGCGAGCTGCCGCTGCACACCCGCGACATCGAGACCTCGACCAACGACACCGGCCTGGTCACCGCGCTCATGGCGCACCACCCCGACACCTCGCTCGAGCAGCGCGCGCTCGAGGTCCTGCCCCTGCTGCGCGGCGCCTTCTGCTTCGTCTGGATGAACGAGGGCACGCTGTACGCCGCCCGCGACCCGCAGGGCATCCGCCCCCTCGTGCTCGGTCGCCTCGACCGCGGCTGGGTGGTCGCCAGCGAGGACGCCGCGCTCGCCACGATCGGCGCCAGCCGGGTCCGCGAGGTCGAGCCCGGCGAGATGGTCGTGATCGACGAGAACGGGCTCCGCTCCCACACGTTCGCCCAGCCCGACCGCAAGGGCTGCGTGTTCGAGTACGTCTACCTCGCCCGGCCCGACGCCACGATCGGTGGGCGCAGCGTCCACGAGTCGCGCGTCGAGATGGGCCGACAGCTCGCGCGTGAGTTCCCGGTCGAGGCCGACCTCGTGATCCCCGTGCCCGAGTCGGGCACCCCGGCAGCGGCGGGCTACGCCGAGGAGTCCGGCATTCCCTTCGGCCAGGGGTTCGTCAAGAACGCGTACGTCGGGCGCACCTTCATCCAGCCCAGCCAGACGCTGCGCCAGCTCGGCATCCGGCTCAAGCTCAACGCGCTCGAGCACATGATCCGCGGCAAGCGGATCGTGGTCGTCGACGACTCGATCGTGCGCGGCAACACCCAGCGCGCGCAGGTGCGGATGCTCCGCGAGGCGGGCGCGCTCGAGGTGCACGTCCGCATCTCCAGCCCGCCGGTCAAGTGGCCCTGCTTCTACGGCATCGACTTCGCCACCCGGGCCGAGCTCATCGCCAACGGCCTGACCCCTGAGGAGATCGCCGCCAGTGTCGGGGCCGACACCCTCGGCTACATCTCGCTCGACGGGATGATCGACTCGACCAAGCAGCAGCGCGACTCGCTCTGCACGGCCTGCTTCACCGGCACCTATCCCATCGAGCTGCCCGACGAGAGCCTGCTCGGCAAGCACCTGCTCGAGTCGACGCTGCAGTCGCCGACGCTGGGCCGGGCACTGCCGGTCCTCAACAACCCCTGACCCGTCGTACGCCCCAGGAGCCTTGCGTGACCGACCAGCCCACTGAGTCCTCTCCCGGGGCCTACGCCGCAGCCGGGGTCTCGATCGAGGCGGCCGACCGCGCGATCGACCTGATGAAGGGCTGGGTCGAGAAGTCCCGTCGGCCCGAGGTGATCGGCGGCCTCGGCGGCTTCGCCGGGCTCTTCGACGCGTCCGCGCTGACCCGCTACGAGCGGCCGCTGCTGGCCACCTCGACCGACGGCGTCGGCACCAAGGTCGCCATCGCCCAGCTGATGGACGTGCACGACACGATCGGCTTCGACCTCGTCGGCATGGTGGTCGACGACCTCGTCGTCTGCGGCGCCGAGCCGCTCTTCATGACCGACTACATCGCCTGCGGCCGCGTCGTCCCGGAGCGCATCGCGGCCATCGTCAAGGGCATCGCGGAGGCGTGCGTAGTCGCCGGCTGCGCCCTCATCGGCGGCGAGACCGCCGAGCACCCCGGCCTGCTCGACCCCGACGACTACGACGTCGCGGGCGCCACCACCGGTGTGGTCGAGGCCAGCAAGCTGCTCGGCCCGGGCCGCGTCCGTCCTGGCGACGTGGTGATCGCGATGGAGGCCAGCGGCCTGCACTCCAACGGCTACTCGCTCGTGCGCCACGTGCTGCTGGGTTCGACCGACTCCGGCGGAGCCGGCTGGACCGTCGACCGGCAGGTCGACGACTTCGGCCGTACGCTCGGCGAGGAGCTGCTCGAGCCGACCCGCATCTACGCCAAGGCCTGCCTCGACCTCGCCGACCGCACCGAGACCCACGCCATGTCCCACGTGACCGGCGGCGGGCTCGCCGCCAACCTCGAGCGGGTGCTCCCCGCCGAGGTGTCGGTCCGCCTCGACCGCTCCACGTGGACGCCGCAGCCGGTCTTCGACGTCGTACGCCGCGTCGGTGCCGTGTCGCAGGCCGACCTCGAGGCGACGCTCAACTGCGGCGTCGGCATGGTGTCGCTCACCGCGCCCGAGTCGGTCGACACCGCGATTGCCGTCCTGGCCGGCCACGGCATCAAGGCGTGGGTCGCCGGCGACGTACGCCTCGACAGCGACCACGGCGGACGCGTGCTCATGGAGGGCCAGCACCCCGGCTGGTGAGCCCGAAATCTGTGGTCGTCGGCGAAATGCCGGGCCTTGGTGTGCGGGAACAGCCACCGCTCAGGTAGCGTTGTGCCCACGATATGTGACCGATCAGACCGGGCGCGTCGGGGAACTGCACAAGTTCCCTCTGGCGGCCCCGGCCAAGTGTGCGAGGGGGTCGACCCTATGGGGCGCGGCCGAGCGAAGGCGAAGCAGACCAAGGTCGCACGCGACCTGAAGTACCGGACTCACGAGACCGACTTCGGGGCGCTGGCGAATGAGCTGCACGGAAACGACAATTCCCATCCCAGGCCGACTGAGGTCGAGCCGGATGAGGACGAGTGGTCGGACTATGCCGACCGCAGTCGTCGTGCCGACTGACTGATCACACCTGATCGCCGTCCGGGCCACCGGGCGCCGAGGCGTACGACCGCGCCCCGACGCTGCCCGGTCACCTCAGAGGTGGATGCCGCGCAGGCGGCCGACCTCGCGCATCCGGCGCTCGGCGAGGCGGTCGGCGGCCTCGGCGGTGGTGACGCCGTCGGCGGCGGCGAGCTCGAACACGCGGCGGGTGGTGTCGAAGATGCCGCTCGCGCGCTGCTGCGCGCGCTCGAAGGAGAAGCCCTCGAGCTCGTCGGCGACCTGGATCACGCCACCGGAGTTCACGCAGTAGTCGGGGGCGTACAGGATGCCGCGCTCCGCGATCTGCTTCTCGATGCCGGGGTGCGCGAGCTGGTTGTTCGCCGCGCCGCAGATGATCGAGGCGCGCAGCACTTCGAGCACCTCGTCGCTGATGGCGCCGCCCATCGCGCAGGGCGCGTACACGTCGAGCTCGGAGGCGACCAGCTCGTCGGTCGAGCCGACGGCCTGCACCTGCGGGTACTCCGCGCGGACGGCCTCGACCGACGGGGCGTGCACGTCGGTGACGACGACGGTGGCGCCGTCCTCGATGAGGTGGCGGACGAGGTGGCGGCCGACCTTGCCGACGCCGGCGACACCGACGGTGCGCCCGGCCAGCGTGGGCTCGCCCCACAGCTGCTCGGCGGCGGCCCGCATGCCCTGGAAGGTGCCGTACGCCGTCAGCACCGAGCTGTCGCCCGCGCCGCCGTGGGCGACGGTGCGGCCGGTGACGAAGTCGCACTCGCGGGCGATGTGGTCCATGTCGACGCTGAAGGTGCCGACGTCGCAGGCGGTGAAGTAGCGGCCGTTGAGCGACTGCACGAACCGGCCGTACGCCCGCAGCAGGGCCTCGGTCTTGAGCTCGGCCGGATCACCGATGATGACGGCCTTGCCGCCGCCCAGGTCGGGGCCGGCGAGCGCGTTCTTGTACGACATCCCGCGCGAGAGGTTGAGCACGTCGACGATCGCGTCGTCGGTGCTGGCGTAGGGATAGAACCGCGTCCCACCGAGGGCCGGGCCCAGTGCGGTGGAGTGGATCGCGACGATGGCCCGGAGGCCGCTGGCGGGGTCGTTGCAGAACACGACCTGCTCGTGCTCGCTGCCGAGGTCGAAGACGTCGACGCCGGACGGGGCGGCTCCAGACATGCTGTGGATCCTTTTCTGGTGAGGGCGGCCGCGGGGTGTGCGGACCTGGTCGGAGCGGTCGAGGGGTGGTGACCGCCGTCACGCCCAGCGTATCGCCGCGCGATCAGGTCGGACGCATCAGCACCAGGTCGCCGTGGGTGCCGTAGCCGAGCAGCGTGCCGCCGGCGGGACTGCCGTTGAACGTCGCCATCAGCCAGCCGTCGTCGACCCGGGCGAGGGCGGGCCACGGCAGGTTGGTCGGGTAGGGCGCGTCGAGCATGCCGGTCTCGCCCATCGCGAGGTCGAAGACGGGGAACCGTGCCCGCATGCCGCGCGGCGAGTCGCGGCCGTCGCTCGCCAGCACGATCAGGTCCCCGTCGACCTCCACGAGCGTGGTTCCCTCGGTGGCGGTCCGGTCGGTCGCGGCGCCCAGCAGCCGCAGGACGTCGAGGGCAGGCCCGCCGGCCAGCGCGGGATGGAAGTCGAAGAAGCGTCGGGCGCTCACGAAGCCCACCAGCCACTGACCGTCGCGCCGCACGAGGTGCGGGTCCCAGGTCGCGATCGAGGCGAGCCCGTCGGTCGGCAGCGGCAGCTCGCGGGTGTCGAGGACGTGGGTGCCGCGCAACAGGTCGGCGTCGGACTCGGCGAGGGTCACCCGCAACCCCGACGGCGTACGACGGCCGGCGCGCGTCGTCGGGGTTTCGAAGTCGCCCCAGGTGCTGGTCGCCACGAGCCACCCGCCGGACGAGCGGACGAGGTGGGTGGCGTGGTCGCCGAAGACCCCCGGCCGGTCGGGCCGCCGGAAGAACAGGTCGCCCGCGTGCGCCAGGTCGAGGCTCGTCGGGTCCAGGCGCCACACGCTCGTGTGCGCGGTGTCGAAGAAGCCGGGGCCGGCGGAGGTCGCGGTGAGCCAGAGCACCTCGTCGTCGCGTACGGGCCGGCCGTCCTCGTCGGTCACGAACCGGACGTCGCGCAGCCCGAGCTGGCCGAAGGCGCCGGCCGTGCCGCCGCCGTCGGGAAGCTCGACCCGCAGGTCCGCCAGCGCCACCTCGTCCCGCGTGTCGAGGGCACGACCGGTCCCGTCGTCGTCGCGCAGGTCGTGGCGCGCCCGGGCGACCCAGCGGTCGTCCTCCCGCGTCCACCCCGTCACGTGCGTCCCGGTCAGCGTCAGGGCGATGCCGAGGGGGTCCTCGGCCCGGTGGAACCGTCGGCTCCGCAACACCTGCGTCTCGTCGCCGGAGGTCACCCGGAGCGACACTGAGCCGTCCTCCAGCGAGGCGGCGAGCCGGCGGCCGCCCAGCCCGAACGCAAGGACCGCCCCTTCCACCGCGGTGGTCGTCGCGGCGACGTACGGCGCGACGGCCGGCAGCGCGACGATGCCGCCGGTGGTCGTGTCGAACTGCACGGAGCCCGGCGCGACGAGGTCGACCGGACGCAGTCGTCGTACGACCTCGAGGCGGGGGAGCACGCAGACATCCTCGCGGGTCCGGCGCGGAGTCGCAGAAGGGCCCCGATCGGGACGTGATCGGGGCCCTTCTGTGCTTGTGGGCAGGGGCGGGGTCGAACCGCCGACCTATCACTTTTCAGGCGATCGCTCGTACCAACTGAGCTACCTGCCCAAGCGGGGACGAGGATACATGAGCCCGTGGGTGCGGACGGAATCGGCTCAGGTGGCCGGGCCGGGGGCCGCGACGGTCTGCTGGGCGGGGAGCTCGAGCCAGAACGACGACCCCGTACCGACCGTGGAGATGCCGCGCACCGCACCTCCGTCGCGCTCGGCGATGGTGCGGCAGATGGAGAGCCCGAGGCCGGTGCCCTGGGTGCCGCGCGTCGCGAAACGTACGAACGGGTCGAAGGCGTGGGCGAGCTGGTCGGCATCGAGTCCCGGTCCGTCGTCGCGGACGATGATCCTCACCATCGGCTGGCCGCTCTCGCCGAGGAGACCACTCGCGGAGAGCCGGACCGTCCCGCCGTCGGCGCGGTGGTGGGTGATGGCGTTGCCGAGGAGGTTGGCGAGCACCTGGCGTACGCCGGACGCGTGCGCCCAGACGGTCAGCTCCGGGTCGACGTCGACGAAGATCTCCACGTGCGCGGCGAGTGCGGTCGCCCGGTGCCAGTGGACGACGTCCGCGAGCGCGTCGGCCACCCCCACGTCCTGGCGGGTGTCGTCGCTGGCCAGGGCGCGTCCCGCCCCGAGCAGGCTGTCGACCACGGCCACGAGCTGCTCGCTCGCGCGCAGGATCACCGGCCCGTCGCGCAGCAGCGCCTCCGCGACCGGTCCGTCAGGTGCCTGGGCCGCATCGTCGAGCAGGACCTCGGTGTAGCCCGTGATCGCGGCGAGGGGCGTACGCAGCTCGTGCCCGACTGCCGCGAAGAACTGCTGGTAGCCCTCCTGCGCCTCGGCGCCGGCGTCGATCGCCTCGGCGAGCGCGCGCCGGGACTGCTCGAGGGCGAGCCGCGCGGTGACGGCGGAGGTGAGCAGCCGGAGGTCGTCGACGAGCGTCTGCGGCCAGAGGCCGGCGCCGATGCTGGCCGCCGACAGGCTCCCGAACATCTCGCCACGAGCGCTGAACGAGGTGGCGGCCACGCTCCGGATGCCCACCGCGCCCAGCTCGGACCGGTCCTGGTCCGCCTCGGGCGGAAGCAGCTCACGGTCGACCAGCACGACGGTGCCCCTGCGACCGAACTGCGAGAGCCAGGGCATGCTCTGCGCGGCCTCTGCGCCCGCCCCGGGCGGGGGCAGCAGCGAGGTCGTGGACCACGGGCGCGACCACTCACGCACCCACGCTCGCCCGCCGAGGCGACGCCAGCCATCCTCGTCCTCGGGGCCGACCCGGGTCAGCGCCGCGACCACGATCTCCACGCGGCTGTCCGCCAGCAGGTGCGCCGCCATGTCACCGATGGCCTCGCCGACGCCGACCTCGCCTTGCATGATCCGTGCGGCCAAGGCGGCGGCCTCGCCGGAGACGGGGCCTCCCGCCGAGACGTCCTGCAGTGCAGGGTGCTCGATCACGGTGCCTCCCTCCTGCCAGCGACCGTGAAGCGGCACGGCTGCGGTGCGATGCCCCGACTCTGGTCGATGGAGACGTGTTCGCTCAAGGTGATTTGGTGTGCATTCACCCACGCGGCGAGCCGGGTGAGCTGGGCCAGCCCGAGGTTCCGGCCCGGGCAGGCGTGTGGACCCGCGCCGAAGGGCAGCCAGGCACCCGGCCGTTTCGTCGGGTCGCGCCACCGCTGGGGGTCGAAGTCCGCGAGCCCGTCGGGGTCCCCGGGCACCAGGTCGGGGCAGCGGCCGAGCAGCAGCGGGCTGACGAGCACGACCGCCCCCGCGGGCAGCGACTCGGCGCCGAGCGCGACCTCGCGGGTCGTCACCCGGGCGGTGACCCAGGTCGGCGGCGTCAGCCGGAGGGTCTCCCAGACCGCGTGGACGGGGTCGGCGACCGAGGTCGGGTGGACGGCGAGGAAGGCGAGCAGCCAGGCACCGGCGGCGATGGGGACCTGGATCCCGGCGGCGAGCATGGTGGCCACCTCGGCCGGGGTCGCAGCCAGGTCGTTGGTGGCCGCGAGGGCGTCCTCGAGGGCGAACCTCGCGTCGCGCTCCGAGCGGCGCACCCTGCTCCAGCGGCGCGGGGGTCGCGCCGCGGCAATCACGGGGGCCAGGGAGTCGATCCAGGCCAGCGACCGGTCGGCGAGGTCGTCGCGGCGCGCGACGGACAGCCCGGGGAGCACGGCGGCCACTGTCGACCTGGCCACGGGGCGTCGCAACAGCACCATGGCGTCGTACGCCTCGGCCGGGGCGCTGCGTACGTGGTCGGCGAGTGCGGCCCGCCACTCGTCGTCGAACACCGTGGTGCCGGTCGACACCTGGGCAGGCGTCAGCGCCGCGAAGGTGAGGTGACCGGACCGGGTGTCACCCGTGCTCCCGGACAGGTCGCCGCTCCGGCTGACGTCGCCCGGGAAGTCGTACGACCCGGGATCGGTCAGCACGCTGCGTGCGAGCGCCGGCGAGGCGGCCAGCCACGGCCCGTGCCGACCCAGGGGTACGGCGCCCGAGCGGGGCGCTGAGAGGACAGCGCCGAGCCGGCCGTCGGCCGACTCGACGCTGTCCATGTGCATCACGGTGGATGCCTCACGTCAGGTGAGTCATCCAGCCGGTGTCAGCGACGACCGGGCGCGGGACGCCACAGGTAGACGGCCTGCAGCTGGGTGCTCGTGCGCTTGGCCTCGATGCGGGTGCGGATGCGGTTCATCATGATTCTTCTCCAGGGGTTGGGTGTGAAGCACGCCCGGCTGGGCGCGCCACGACACCGCCCAGAGGCCGAACCCCCGAAAAAGCTGTCAGGGTCGGGAGTCAGGACTCCTGATCAGGCAGCGTCTCCGCAATCAGATCAGTCAATTGCTGGATGCGCAGCGGCTTCTGCATCACGGTTTCGACTCCGAGCTCCTGGAGGTCGGCCCTGTGCTCACCGGCCCACGCGCTGATGACGACGACCCGCATCGTGGCACCTACTTTGGGGTGGTCGCGCATCCACCGGACGACCTCCACGCCGTTCATCCGCGGCATCGTGAGGTCGAGGAGCATCACGTCGAAGGTCTCCTGCTGGAGCGCCTCGACCGCCTCGACACCGTCGTTGGCAGTCGTCACGAGGTGCCCTGCACGCTCCACGAGGCGGCGGAAGACGTCCCGGATGTCCTCGTTGTCATCGACAACGAGGAAGTGCAGCTGACGCGCCCCCGTAGTCACTGGCCAAGCCTAGTCAGCGCCACCCACACCCGGAGGCCTATCCCGCGATGCGTCCGGCGACGACCAGCCACACGGCCTGCATGCAGCGCGTTGGTTGGGAGCGCGACGGCCCCTGGCCCTATGCTGGTCGACGCTTGAGTGGGCCTGCCCAGGCAAGCTGGCCCCCATCGTCTAGCGGCCCAGGACCCCGCCCTTTCACGGCGGTAGCGCCGGTTCGAATCCGGTTGGGGGTACGACCGGGTCAGGGGCCGACGCCGATTGGTGGCGGCCGTTGACCATGGGTTAGAGTTCCACCCGCTTCACCAGTACGACCAGTTCCAACCTGGCCCCGTAGCGCAGTTGGTTAGCGCGCCGCCCTGTCACGGCGGAGGCCGCGGGTTCGAGTCCCGTCGGGGTCGCCAACGCATGCCGAACGGGGTGAGCCTCAGCTCACCCCGTTCGGCTTTTCTCATCTCCGGCCGGATTTCTTCCCTCTCCCTACGCTGGGTGCCATGCCGATCGACCTGGACCCGGCCGCGTTCGACGCGATGGTCGGGCGCGCCCTCGACGGCCTCCCCGACGACCTGGCGCGCCTGGTCGACAACGTGGTGGTCCTCGTCGAGGCGGAGGCGCCGGCGGACGACCCCGACCTGCTGGGGCTCTACGACGGGCTCGCCCTGACCGAGCGCCCGGCCAACCACAGCGGCATGCTGCCCGACCGGATCCTGCTCTTCCGGGGGCCGCTGCTCGACATGGCCGACACCGTGGACGACCTCGAGGAGGAGGTCCGGATCACCGTGGTCCACGAGGTCGCGCACCACTTCGGGCTCGACGACGCTCGGCTCCACGAGCTCGGCTGGGGCTAGCGCCGGACGTCGTGACGACTGTCAAGAATTTTGCCGACGGCTGGCCTAGCCCACGGCGCTGACGAGGCCCCAGCCCACGGCGCAGGCACCGACGGAGAGCACGGCCGTCGCCACGACGTACGCCGTCGCGGTGCGAGCGGGGCGCTCGACGGCCTGGACGGCGAACGACGAGAACGACGTGAAGGCACCGCAGAACCCGGTGCCGAGCAGCGCCCACCCGGCGTCGCCGAGCGCCATCGCCGCGAACGCGCCGAAGAGTCCGGAGCCCACGACGTTGACGAGCAGCATCCCGGTCGGGAAACGGCCGTCGAGGGCGCGAGCGATGACGTAGCGCAGCGGTGCCCCCACAACCGCTCCGAGGGCGACGAGGACGGCGGTCACGTCTGCGACTCCGGCGGGGCCGCCCCACGCGCGAGGTGCTGGCCGAGTGCCGCCGCGACGAGTCCGGCAGCCAGGGTGGCGACGAGGCAGAGCCCGGCCAGTCCCGTGTGGCCGTCGTCCGCGAGCGCCCGGACCTGGCCGGCCCACGCCGACACCGTGGTGAAGCCGCCCAGCACGCCGGGGCCGAGGGCGAGCGCCACCTGGGGCGAGCGGCGTACGACGGTGAGCGCGGGCAGCAGCCCCAGCGCGAAGGCGCCGACGACGTTGATGCCCAGCGTCGGCCACGGGAAGAGCGAGTCGGGCGCAGCGGTGTCGACCGCCAGGCGGAGCAGGGCGCCGAGGGCGCCGCCCGCCGCCACGACGAGGAGGTCGGTGGCGCGCAGCGGGCGCGCGGTCACCCGACCTGGCTGGCGGAGGACGCGCTGGCGCCGGACGGACCTGACCACGGCTGGGCCGTGGCCCCGCCGAGCTGGTGGACCAGCTCGCCGAGGAGCCAGTTCTGCAGGGAGCGCTGTGCGGGCGTGCGCGCGAGCGACAGCAGGCGCTCGGCGCGGCAGAAGGCGTCGGCGACGTCGAACATCTCGGTCATCGTCACGAAGATCGGGCTGGCCTCGGGCATCATCGAGAAGGTCAGGTCGACCCGCCGCAGCCCACCGGTCTCGGCCGCGCGCACCTGGTCGCCGAACGTCGCGGGGAACTGCCGCTCGAAGTTGGCGAACATCGAGGTGAGGTCGCCGGCCAGCGGGTAGTCGGACTGGTGGGACAGCGAGAGCAGCCGGAGCTCACGACGGAGCTCGTGGTACTGCCGGGCCAGGGAGGAGTAGAGCGGCACCTCGAGGGCGAGGAGGCGCACCTCGACGGCGTCGTCGTTGATGGGCTCGGGGCCGGGCTGGTCGTGGGAGTCGATCACCCACTCGGCGCCACCCTCGTCGCTCATCTGTGCGGCCGGCTCGAACCAGACGATCTTGCTGTCGGCCTCGATCGTCGCGCCCCAGGCGACCGCGCACTGGGCCACCATGGCGAGACCGCGCCCGAAGGTCAGGAGGAGGTCGAGGTTGTCACCGACGAGCGGCGCCGGTGGCACGGGCGGGCTGGTCGAGCCGTCGATGACCTCGATGCGCGGGTGGCTCGCGGTGCCGCGGACCCGCACCCGGAAGGGCGCGCTCGCGTGCAGGACGGCGTTGGCCACCAGCTCGGACACGCCCAGCTCGGCGCACTCGACGAGGTCGGGTCGCTCGAGCCGGTGGCAGACGTCGCTGACCCAGCGCCGGGCATCGGCCGCGGCGCGCGGCGATGACGCCAGGGTCAACTCGGAGCTCAGCGGCACTGGGACTCATTTCGAGGGGGTGGGCAGTCCAGTGGGGCGATGGTTACCCGCGATCGGGGCGGTTCAAACCTCGACATCACCCTAGTTTCTCGCGACTCCGGGTAGCGGATGTGAGCAACCAGACGCGCCCGGCGTTTCGTCCTCCCGGTCGGCGCGGGAGGACAATGTTTCTACAGCGCCACCACGAGCACTCGCACCTCGACTCCAGGAGCTATCGATGACCACGACGCAGACGCCGCGACACAAGGTCGTCGTGATCGGTTCAGGCTTCGGCGGGCTCTTCGGCACCAAGGCCCTGCGCCGTGCCGACGTCGACGTGACAGTGATCGCGAAGACCACCCATCACCTCTTCCAGCCGCTGCTCTACCAGGTCGCGACGGGCATCCTGTCGGAGGGCGAGATCGCCCCGCCGACCCGCGAGATCCTCAGCAGCCAGGACAACGCCCGGGTGATCCTCGGCGAGGTCAACGCCATCGACCTCACCGCCAAGACGGTCACCTCGCAGGTGCTGGGCCGCGACACCGTGACGTCGTACGACTCGCTGCTGGTTGCCGCCGGCGCGAGCCAGTCCTACTTCGGCAACGACCACTTCGCCGAGTTCGCGCCGGGCATGAAGAGCATCGACGACGCCCTCGAGCTGCGCGGCCGGATCTTCGGCGCCTTCGAGATGGCCGAGCTGGGGGCGACCCGCGGCGACGACGTCGACCACCACTTGACGTTCGTGGTGGTGGGCGCCGGCCCGACCGGTGTCGAGATGGCCGGCCAGATCGCGGAGCTCGCGCACCGCACCCTCAACAAGGACTTCCGGGCTATCAACACCCGTACGGCGCGGGTGTTGCTGATCGACGCCGCCGCCCAGGTGCTGCCGCCCTTCGGTGCCAAGCTCGGCGAGAAGACCAAGTCCGAGCTCGAGAAGCTCGGGGTCGAGGTCATGCTCGGCGCGATGGTCACCGACGTCGACGAGCGCGGCCTCGAGGTGAAGTTCAAGGACGGTCGGTCCGAGCGGATCTCCTCGGTCACCAAGATCTGGGCCGCAGGCGTGCAGGCGAACCCGCTCGGCAAGACGCTGTCGGAGCAGACCGGTGCCCCGCTCGACCGGGCCGGCCGCATCGCGGTGAACCCCGACCTCACGCTGCCCGGCCACCCCGAGGTCTTCGTCGTCGGCGACATGATCGCCCTCGACAACCTCCCGGGCGTCGCGCAGGTCGCCATCCAGGGCGCGAAGTACGCCGCCAAGGAGATCAGGAACCGGCTCGAGGACAAGCAGCCGCAGGAGCCGTTCAAGTACTTCGACAAGGGCTCGATGGCGATCATCAGCCGGTTCCGCGCGGTCGCGATGGTCGGCAGGTTCCGGCTCACCGGCATCGTCGCGTGGCTGATGTGGCTCGGCGTGCACCTCGTCTACCTCACCGGGTTCAAGAATCAGGTGTCGGCCCTGATGCGGTGGGCGATCACGTTCATCAGCAACAACCGCTCCGAGCGCACCACGACCGAGCAGCAGATCTTCGCCCGCGCCGCGCTCGCCCGGCTGCGCCGCGGTGCCGCCGACCTGGTGTCCGACCCCGGCATCTACGACGCCACGCGGGCGATGATGCAGGAGACCCGCCGGCAGGAGCTCGAGGCGGTCGCCGAGCGCGAGGCCGAGCTCACCGACTCCGGTGCGCGCGGCGTACCCGAGCGCGCCTGACCGTACGCTCGGCTTGACGGATCCTTCGGTAATCCTGCGGGGATCCTGGGGTCTCGCGCACACTGGCGGGCGTGCGAGCACGAGGCCTGGGACGGACGACCTCGCTGACGCGCGCCGTCGTGGCCCTCGTCGGGATCGCGGGCCTCACCGCGGCGCTCGTCGCGACGCCGTCGACCGCGCAGACAGGCCCGGGCAAGCGGTCCGAGCGCACGTACGCCCTCGCCGCGCTGCCCGCGGGCGCCGACCTCCCGAACCCGCTGCGCGGGCAGTACCGCTGGCTCGGAGCCGAGCCCACGCCGTCGACGGTGACCTCGAACGACGTCTACTACCGCGACCAGGTCTACTGGGGCCGGATCGAGCCGGCCGACGGCCAGTGGGACTTCACCTGGCTCGACGCGGGGCTCGCCGAGGCCGGTGAGCGCGGCGGCAAGTTCGGCTTCCGCGTCATGGCCTACTGCCCCGGCTGCTGGATGAACTACCGGGCCGACCGCCCGGCGGTGACGCCGCCGTTCGTCCCACGCCAGCCGGGCACCGACATCCCTGACTGGAACTCCACCGGGTTCCAGGGCCAGTGGCGCGAGCTGATGGCCGAGCTCGGTCGGCGCTACGGCGACGACCCGCGGCTGGGCTACGTCGACGTCGGCGGCTACGGCAGCTACGGCGAGTGGCACGTCGACGCCGGTGAGCGGGTCTCCGACGCCAACGGGCTCGCCATCGTCGATGCCGTCGCCTCGGCCTTCCCGAACAAGCACCTCCTGATCAACACCATGACCCCGGTGGAGTTCACCCTGAAGGCGCTCGCCGCCCACCCCCAGCTCGGTATGCGCACCGACGGCCTCGGCTGCCCCGACATGTACTCCATGCTCGCGGTCGACGAGAGGCTCCAGTCGTTCTGGCGCACCCGGCCGTTCTTCTCGGAGTGGTGTACGCAGGCCGATCCCGTCCTCGGGGCGAAGCAGGTCCGCCAGTTCCACGTGTCCACGCTGTCGTCCGGCAACATGCCGTGGACGCACGACGCGCTGACGCCACATCAGCGCTCGGCGTACGCCACGGCGCTCGCCACCGCCGGGTACCGGATCCGGCTCCGGTCGCTGACCCTGCCCCGCTCGATCGCCGCGGGCGACCGCATCACCGTGCGGACGGCGTGGGTCAACCAGGGCAGTGCGCCGACGTACGACCGCTGGGACGTGCGGCTCACGTTCGCGCGGTCGGGCAGGACGGTCAGCGCGGCGCTCGGCCAGCAGCTCGACGGGCTCGTCGCCTCCTCGCGGCGCACCACGAAGGTCTCCGTCCCGCGGCTGTCGCCGGGGAGGTACGACGTCCTCGTCAGCGTCGTCGACCCGACCGGCTACTCGCAGCCGATGCACCTCGCCAATGCCGGACGCACGGCGTCGGGCGCCTACCGCGTCGGGTCGGTCAGGGTCCGCTGACCGGTCGGGTCGCCCCCGGTCCGGCATAGTCGGGCGCCTCCGTGTGTTGACGTCGGCACACGATCCCCGACGGAAGAAGACGTGATGCGTGCAGTGGTCTACACCGAGAGCGGCGACTCCTCGGTCCTCGAGCTGGTCGAGCGGGACGCGGCCGAGCCCGGTCCGGGCGAGGTCCGCGTGCGGATCGTCCGCGCGGGGGTCAACCCGACGGACTGGAAGTTCCGCGCCGGCGGGATGGGCGAGCTCGCCTTCCCCGAGATTGTGCCCGGCCAGGACGGCTCCGGGGTCGTCGACGCCGTCGGGCCCGACGTCGCCGGTCTCGCGGTCGGCGACCGGGTCTGGACGATGCTGGCGCAGCACACCCGCCCCGGCGGCACCGCGCAGGAGCTCGTCGTCCTGCCGCTGGCCAACGTCGCCGCGCTGCCCGACGCGGCGTCGTACGACGTCGGCGCCTCCCTCGGCGTGCCCGCCGTCACCGCGCACCGGGCCCTGACCACCTCCGAGGACGGCCCGGACCGGCTCGCTCCCGGAGCCCTGTCCGACATGACGGTGCTCGTCGCCGGCGGGGCCGGCGCAGTGGGCAACGCCGCCATCCAGCTTGCCCGCTGGGCCGGCGCCACAGTGATCACCACGGTGAGCGGACCCGAGAAGGGCGAGCTCGCGCGGGCCGCCGGCGCGCACCACGTCGTGAACTATCGCGAGGTGGACGCAGCCACCGCCATCCGCGACCTCGCCCCGGACGGGGTCGACCTCGTCGTCGAGGTGGCACCCGCGCAGAACCTGCGGCTCGACGTCGGGGTCATCAAGCCCCGCGGGACGATCGCGATCTATGCCAACAACGGTGGCGACGAGCTGACCCTCAGCGTCCGCGAGACCTTCTCCACCAACGCGCGCTTCCAGTGGGTGCTGCTCTACACCGTCGGGCACGCGGCGCTGCGCGCGGCGGCCGAGGACATCACGACGGCGGTCGCCGACGGCGGGTTCGGGGTCGGCGACGAGCACGGCCTGCCGCTCCACCACTACCCGCTCGAGCGGACCGCCGACGCGCACGCCGCGGTCGAGAGCGGTGCCGTCGGCAAGGTGCTCCTCGAGGTCGCCGACGCCTGAGGCCCTTGCTCCTCCGACTGCTCCTCCGACGCCACGGGCCGGGCGGGGAGTGGTTGAAAGGTCGTCCACATTCGCAGTCCGTGTCGGTGCAGGTCAAGGAACTGCTGACGCGGACTAGCCACGCGTCCGACCTCCGTTGTGCGGCATCGGCACCCAGGTCCAGACTGCCCGGGCGGCATCGGAGCAGTGGAGGGTGAACATGTCATCGGACGGTGGCGCGCGGGTGCCCGCATCGAGGGTGCTGCTCGTTGCGTCGTCGGGCGCCTTCCTGGCCTTCCTCGACGCGACGATCGTCAACGTCGCCTTCCCCTCGATCATCGAGTCGTTCCCCGGGACCTCCATCGGTGGGCTGTCGTGGGTCCTCAACGCCTACAACATCGTCTTCGCGGCGTTCCTCATCGTCTGCGGGCGACTGACCGACCTGCTCGGCCGGCGGCGCGCGTTCGTGGGCGGCGTGGTGCTCTTCACCGCCGCCTCGGTCCTGTGCGGCGCCGCTCCGTCCGTCGAGCTGCTGATCGCCGCGCGCGTGCTCCAGGCGCTGGGCGCCGCCCTGGTCGTGCCGTCCTCGCTCGCCCTGGTGGTGGAGGCGTTCCCCGAGGACCGTCGCGCCCACGCGATCGGGCTGTGGGGCGCGGCCGCCGCCGTCGCCGCCGGACTCGGCCCGCCGCTGGGCGGCGCGCTCGTCGAGCTGGGCGGCTGGCGCTGGGCCTTCTGGGTGAACCTGCCCTTCGGGGTCGCGGCCGTCTGGGCCGCCCGGCGCCTGCTCGTCGAGAGCCGCGCGCCCGGCCGACGTACGCTCCCGGACCTGCGTGGTGCGGCGCTGCTGGTCGCCTGCCTCGGCGCGCTCAACCTCGCCATCGTCAAGGGCAGCGACTGGGGATGGGCCAGCGGCGGAGTCGTCGGCGCCTTCGGTGCGACCGCGTTGCTCCTGGCCCTGTTCGTGGTCAGCTCGCGCGCGCACCGCTCGCCACTCCTCGACCCCGCACTGCTGCGGATCCCGTCCTTCAGCATCGCCTCCGCCGCGACGATCCTGGCGGGCTTCGGGTTCTACGCCTACCTGCTGACCAACATCCTGTGGCTGCAGTACGTCTGGGGCTACGACGTCCTCCGCGCGGGCCTCGCGCTCGTGCCCGGCGCCCTCGTGGCCGCCGTCGTCGCCGCGCGGCTGGGTCCGCTCGCGGACCGCCTCGGCTACCGCGTGATCGTGGTCCCGGGTGCCCTCGTGTGGGCGGGCGCCTACCTCTGGTACCACCAGCAGGTCGGGCTCGAGCCGGCGTTCTGGACGCAGTGGTTCCCCGGCCAGGTGCTCAGCGGCATCGGCGTGGGAGCGACGCTGCCGCTGCTGGGCAGCGCCGCGCTGGCCGCAGTGCCGGGCGGTCGGTACGCCACCGCCTCGGCCGTGGTCTCGAGCGCCCGCCAGCTGGGCGGGGTGCTCGGCATCGCGGTGCTGGTCGTCGTGCTCGGCGACCCCACGCCCGCCACGGCGGTCGAGGCGTTCCACGACGGCTGGGCACTCTCGATCGCCGCCTTCGTGCTGGTCGCCCTGGTCGCCGTGCCGCTGGGACGGCTGGCGAAGGTGGTCGAGACCGACGCCGGGGACGACGGCTCCCCGGCGCGCGTGCTGCCGCCGGTGCCTGTCTCCGGAGGCGCGGTGGTGCCCGCAGGTGCGAGCCACGACGCGGCCGACCTCTCCGACGTACCCATGCTGTCGGCGCTGTCCGTCGAGGCACGCCGCCGCCTCGAGGCGGCGTCCCGGCTGGTCAAGGTGCCGGCCGGCAGCTGGTTGATGCAGGCGGGCGACCCGCCCGGCGCGGCGTACGTCGTCCGCACCGGTCGGCTGGAGGTGGAGATCGACGGGCGACTGGTGCGCGAGCTCGGCCCGAGCGACGTGCTGGGCGAGATGGCGCTGCTCACCGGCGAGGCGCGATCGGCGTCAGTGCGCGCCCGTCGCGACACCACGGTCCTGGAGCTGCCCCGGGCCGCCTTCGACGAGCTGCTCGGCAAGGACCCCGTGGCGTCGCGCGTCGTGCTCACCCAGGTCGCCCAGCGGCTGCGCACCGTCGGTGCCTCCGCGGGACGCCCGCGACCGGTCCAGCCGACGGTCGTCGCCATCGTCGGGCTGCACCCCGGCGTGGGCCTGGACGAGCTCGCCGCCGCCCTGGTGCGACGGCTGTCGCTGCACTGCTCGGTGGCGGCACCCGGACAGGTCGGCGCCGAGGCCCTCGACCGGGCCGAGCGGACCCACGACCGGGTCGTGCTCGTGGCCGGCGCCGACGACGGCCCGGCGGGTGCCGAGTGGCGCGACTTCTGCCTGCGCCAGGCCGACGCCGTCGTCCTCGTGGGAAGCGGGGACCTGCCTGTGCCCGAGGCGCCGATCGTCCCGGCGCCGCTGCGCCAGCCGGACGTCGTGCTCCGCGGGTCGGCTGTCCCGCCCCAAGCAAGAGCGGCGTGGTCGGCCGCGACCGACGCCTGGCAGGTCACCGTGGTGGGCGCGGACCTGGACGGCGACGTACGCGCCCTGGCCGACCGGCTGGCCGGGCGATCCCTCGGCCTCGTGCTCGCGGGAGGCGGCGCCCGGGCCTTCGCCCACGTGGGCGTGCTGCGCGAGCTGGAGGACGCGGGCCTGCACGTCGACCGGGTCGCCGGCAGCAGCGTGGGCGCGATCCTCGCCGCCCTCCATGCGAGCGGGCTGGACGGCGAGGCGCTCGAGGAGCTCTGCTACGCCGAGTTCGTACGCCGTCGCCCGTTCAGCGACTGGCGGCTGCCCACCCACTCGATGGCCAGGGGCCGCCGGATGGAGGACGCCATGGACCGGGCCTTCGGCGACGAGGTGCTGGAGGGCCTGCCGCGCCAGCTCCACGCCGCCAGCACCGACATGGTCACCCGCACCCGCTACGTCCACCGGCGCGGCAGTGTGGCGGCCGCGATCCGGGCGTCTGCCGGGCTGCCGGTCCTGTTCGCCCCGGTCCCCGACGACGAGGGTCGGTTGCTCATCGACGGTGGGGTCCTCGACAACCTCCCCGTGGACCTGCTGACCGAGCGCGACGAGGGACCGGTCGTCGCGGTCAACATCTCGATGGGTGGCAGCGGAGGTGGCGGCTCGGCACGACCCACCCGCCCGCGCGTCCCCGCGCTGGGCGAGACGCTGCTGCGCACCATGATGATCGGCAGCGGAGGCGCCGTCGCGGCCGCTCGGGCGGAAGGTGCGTGGGTCGTCACGCCGGCCACGCTGGGCGTCGGGCTGCTCGAGTTCCACCAGTTCGACCGGATGGTCAGCGCCGGCCGCGCCGCCGCCCGGGCACTCCTCGACGAGGCGGACGGTGCGCTCGACCTGACGCGGCCTGCCACGGCCTCGCCGGTTGTCGGCGAACCGACGCTGGTAGGCCTCCAGGGACTCGAACCCTGAACGAACAGATTAAAAGTCTGCTGCTCTGCCAATTGAGCTAGAGGCCCGCCCGGCGCGGGGTTCCACGCCGGTGGCGATCATCTCAGACGGGGTGCGTCCTCTTGTACGTTCGCCCCATGGACACCCGTCACGCCCTGGTCCGACCGCCGTCCTCACGGATGGGCGAGGGCCTCGTCACGCACATCGAGCGCAGCGACGACGTGGACTACGGCCTGGCCGTGCGCCAGTGGCAGGCGTACGTCGACGCGCTGCACGCGGCGGGGTGGACGACCACTGAGGTCGAGGCCGCCGACGAGCTGCCCGACTCGGTCTTCGTCGAGGACGCGATGGTGGTCTACGGCGACCTCGCCGTCATCGCCCGCCCCGGCGCCGACGAGCGGCGTGCCGAGACCGAGGCGGCCGAGGTCGCTGTGCGGGCTCGCGGCTACCGCATCGCCCACATCGAGGCGCCCGGCACGCTCGACGGCGGCGACGTGCTCAAGCACGACGGTCGGGTCTGGGTCGGCCTGGGCGGCCGGACCAACGAGGCGGGCGTCGAGCAGCTGCGTGCGCACCTCGCGCCCCTCGGCGCCGACGTGATCGGCGTACCGGTCCGCAAGGTGCTGCACCTCAAGTCCGCCGTCACCGCACTGCCGGACGGGACCGTGGTCGGGCACGGGCCGCTCGTGGACGACCCCGACGTCTGGGCGGGTCACTTCCTCGACGTGCCGGAGGAGTCGGGCGCGCACGTCGTGGTGCTCGACGCCGGCACCGTCCTGATGGCGTCGTCGGCACCGGCGTCCGCCGCGCTCTTCCGCGAGCGAGGGCTCGACGTGGTCACGGTCGACATCTCCGAGTTCGAGAAGATGGAGGGCTGCGTGACCTGCCTGTCCGTACGCCTCCGGGGCGTCCCGAGGTGATGGCCTCGCCGACCGCTCAGCCCGCGGTGTCACCGGGGAACAGCACCGCGCCCGCGACCGGGTCGACCGACGTGACGTCGTCGAGCGGGAACATCGGCCGCTGGATGCGGGTGTGGCCGAGGCGCGCGAGGTCCTGGTCCACGCCGCCCGGCGTCAGCGCCAGCATCCAGTCGGCGGCGAGGCCGAACAGCTCCGGCTCGAGGTAGCCGATCTTCACGACCACGATGTCGGCGCGACGCGGGTCCAGCCCGAGCCGGGTGAAGTCCGCCTCGAGGTGGTACGGCCGGCGGCGCCGGGTCAGCACCACGTCCACCGTCGGCGTGCGTACGACGACCTCGAGGTTGTCCTCGCTCGGGACCACCGCCACGATCGAGCCCGACACCTCCACGGGCGGAGCGTGCCGGTCGTCGACGCGCGCCCCCAGCTGCAGGCGTACGTCGGCTCCGACGCCCGCCTCGGCCGCGGCCAGCGCGCCCATCGCGTCGGGGATCGAGGCGTAGATCGCGCGCTTCCCGCTCGCGGCCAGCTCGTCGCTCGCCAGCAGCCGGGCGAGGGTCCAGGTGACGTCGCCAGCACCGCCCGCCGTCGGGTTGTCCCCGGAGTCGGAGATGACGTACGGCGCCACCGGCGAGGCGACCGCAGCGGCGAGCACCTCGTCGAACGTCCCGGTCGGCGCGACGAACCCGAACTCCGCGCGCCGCTCCCACAGCTCGCCGGCCAGCGTCGTCGCCGACGACATCGCGAGGTCGGCGTCGTCGCCCACGACCATCACGACCGCGCAGCTGCGCGGCTCGTCGGCCCACGGGTAGCCGATCCAGATGCCCGCGTCGAGGATCCCGTCGAGCGCCTCGATCTCGGGCACCCGGGCGTACAGGCTGCTCGCGGGCTCCTGCCGCGTGCTGGTCATCTCGCCGGGGAGCAGGATCGGGACCGGCACCCACGCCTTCGCCGGTCGTCGCCGACCCGGCGGCAGGGCCAGTCGATCCACGAGGTTGCGGGCGGCCCGCTCCTTGGTCTCGCGCCAGTCCACGTGGGGTGCGGTGCGGTAGGTGGTCAGCAGGTCGACCGTCTCGGCGAGCGTCCGCGACACGTTGCCGTGCAGGTCCATGCCGCTGCTGATGAGGCAGCCTGCGCCGACCACCGCTCGTACGGCGACGGCGAGGTCACCCTCCATGTCGTCGAGGCCGAACACGCCCGCGGCGCCGTGGATGTCGAGGACCAGCCCGTCGAGCGGGGCCTCGGCGACGTGCGCGACGAGTCCCGCGAGGATCTCCGCCTTGAGCTGGCCGTAGTCCTCGGCGGGGATGGCGCCGCCCGCGATGCTGCGCGCCTGCAGCACGCCGATCCACTCGGCCCGGTCGGCCAGCGAGCCGCCCTCGCTCCAGAAGTCCCAGGCGTCGAGGACCTCGCGGCCGCGGCGGGGCGCCAGCATCGCGGCCGTCGTGAGGGCCGGCGAGAAGGTGGAGGCCTCCAGGCTGATGCCGCAGACGGCCACGCGCGGACGTGTCGGCCGGGGTGAGGAGGAGGTCACCGGACGATCGTGTCAGGGCGCCGTCGGCGGGACCATTCGTGCGCTGTTCATGAACAGGTGGTGCTCGGACGATGACGTCACGCCATTTCTTGGTAGAGTTCGACGTGCAACAGGTGCAAGTTCCAGCAGGTAGACGCCCGCGGAGTTTGTGATCCAACGGCGTTTCTTCTTCGGGCCTTCCAGCTTGTGAGTCGGGACGACGTGTCACCGCACTTGGTGCGGAGCCGTCGCAGTGATGGCTTCTCGTTCCGATAACAGGAGTACCGAGCACATGGCTCAAGGCACCGTGAAGTGGTTCAACGCCGAGAAGGGTTTCGGCTTCATTGCGCAGGAGGACGGCGGCGACGACGTCTTCGTGCACTACTCGGCCATCCAGTCCAACGGCTACAAGTCGCTGGATGAGAACCAGAAGGTCGAGTTCGACGTCACCCAGGGCCCCAAGGGCCCGCAGGCGGAGAACGTCCGTCCGCTCTGATCTGCTGACGCTGGACCTGTTCCAGATCTGATCACGACCCGGCTCCATCCCCCTCGGGGGGTGGGGCCGGTGTCGTTCCACCGTGACACTTGACTCGTTCGGGCCATGTTCGACGGCCCGCCCGGTCGGAGAGAATGGCACCCAACACTTGGATCCGGCGCCTAGAGTCGGATGATCCACGCAGGAGGGAGGGCGACGTGCACGACCAGTTCGACGTGACCCTCGAGGACGGTGACCTGCTCAACGAGGTCGAGCTCACGACCACGCTCATCATCGCGGCGAGCGAGTCGGAGGAGCATCTCTCCCAGGAGGAGATCGACACGCTGCTCGGGGTCGTCCCGAAGCCGCCCGAGCCGCGCCGCGCCTGAACCGCGCCCAGCCGCACCCGTCGCTCAGCAGGTCGCGAAGAGCACCGGACCGCTCGTCAGGTCCGAGAGGACGTACGTCCCCTCCTCGGGTCGCAGCTCGAGGGTGATCTCGCGACCCCGCGAGCCGGCGCCCTCCACCGAGAACCGGTCGCCGAAGTCGCCGCCCTGGCCGGGAGCCGGACCGGCCGCGAGCTGGGCACGCGCGTCGGCGTCGCCCGGGGCGTTGTCGGCGTCCTCCACCTGCAGGAGCGCCCGCAGGTCGCCGCCGGCCAGCCTGCCCATCGCGAACCCGGTGAGCGGGTGCACCCCGCCGGCGGCCGTCACGAGCTGGTCGGCCTCGGCGCGCGCGTCGTCGTCGGCCTGGGCCATCGCGAGGTGCTCGCACGCGTACGCGCCGTCGTACACCGCTGCCGCGAGCGGCTCCACGAGTCCCGCGGACAGGTCGGCCAGGTCGTCGGCGGCGTCGTCCCCACCGTCGACGACCTCCATGACCTGCTCGAGGTAGGGCGCCTGGTCGGAGGTGAGGACGAGGTGGCGGTCGGGCAGCAGGACGAAGTGCTGGAGCTCCGGCGTCAGCGCCGAGCCGACCCCGGTCAGGACGTCCGGCCCGCCGACCCAGATCCCGTCCTCCTCGTCCGGCTCGGCCCAGCCCAGCGCGGCGAGCCGCTCGGCGAGGTCGTCGTAGGACAGGTCGTCGGCGACGCCGAACACCTCGACCGCGCCGTCGCCCGACTGGGCCAGCAGCTCCCAGCGCAGCGTCGCGGGGGAGAGCCCGAGCTGCTCCTGCATGGTCCCGGCGGAGGTGCCGAGGGCCGACATCGCGGACAGGTCGGCAGCGAATGCCTCGGCCATGAACGTGTCCACCTCCTCGGCGGACGAGTCCGCGTCGACTCCTGCGTCGAGCTCGCGGCGTACGCCCTCCCAGTCGGTCCACGAGGCCCGGCTCGTCTCCGCCGGCACGAGGGACAGGGCGCCGGCGAGCTCCGGCTCGGGTGACAGCAGTCGCCACGTCACCAGCCCGGCGGCGAGCACCGCGACGACTGCCGCGAGGGCGATGACGGCACGACGCGGCACGGACGGTCTCCTTGCAGACAGGCGAGTGGATGTGAGACTACGTCCATGCCCAACGGGGACCTCCGCGACGTGCGTGCTGCCGGTGCCGTGGTGACGCGCAAGGGCGGCCGCAAGGAGTGGGAGGTGCTGCTCGTGCACCGGCCCAAGTACGACGACTGGTCCTTCCCGAAGGGCAAGCTCGACCCCGGTGAGCACGAGGTCACGGCCGCGGTGCGCGAGGTGGCGGAGGAGACCGGACTCGACGTCCGTCTCGGGCCGGCGCTCGCCCCGCAGCGCTACCGGATGTCCAGCGGCCGCTGGAAGCACGTCGACTACTGGACCGCCAAGGTGGTGGGCAGCGACGACATCAGCGGCTACCGGCCCAACGAGGAGATCGACGTCGTCGAGTGGCTGCCGTGGGAGGCGGCGATGACGCGACTGACCTATCCCCACGACCGCGACACCCTCGCCGAGGCGCGCCCGCTGCGACGACGTACGCACGCCCTCCTCGTGCTCCGGCACGGCAGGGCGCGCTCGCGCGGCGCCTGGCGCAAGGACGACCGGCTGCGGCCACTGCTGCGGCTCGGCGAGGTCCAGGCCGAACGGTTGGTCCCGCTCCTGGCTGCGTTCGACGTGACGTCGGCGCACACCTCCTCCAGCGTGCGGTGCCTGCAGACCGTGCGGCCCTACGTCGACACGACCGGTTGGCCGACCAGGGTGTACGACGAGCTGAGCGAGGAGCACGCGACGGCCGAGGGGGTCGTCGAAATCGTCGACGCCCTGCTCCACGGCACCGCGAGCGCCCTCCTGTGCACGCACCGCCCCGTGCTGGCGACCGTGGTCGACGCGCTCGGACTGCCCGACGTCGAGCTCGAGCCGGGCGCGATGCTCGTGGTGCACCACCGCAAGGGCCGCATCGTGGCCACCGAGGTACGACGACCCTGACGGCACGCTCCTAGGCCCGCGACCGACTCCGCGTCAAGGGCGACAAGGTGATTTCATGTGATCGTCGTCTCACGCACCGCGGGGCGACGCCATCCGGTCCGGTCGAGTTCATCCCTCGTTCACCGACGGCGCCGTGCTCGTTCTCCTGACGTGCCTAGCGTCCGTGATGTCAGCAATCACCAGACTTCATCAGGAGCAACCGAAGTGAATCGCACTTCTTCCCGCAAGCTGCTCGCCCCCAGCGTGGCGATGCTTGCCCTCTCGATCTCCCTCACCGCCTGTGGCGCCGGCAACGAGACCGCCGCCGACAGTGGCGACGACAGCTCCAGCGAGACCTCGGGCCTGTCCGGCGACCTCAACGGCGCCGGCGCCTCCTCGCAGGAGAAGGCCCAGGGCGCCTGGGCGACCGGCTTCCAGGGCATGAACGACGGCAACGTGACCGTCAACTACGACCCCGTCGGTTCCGGCGACGGTCGCACCAACTTCATCGAGGGCGGCGTGAGCTTCGCCGGCTCCGACTCCTACCTCAACGACGACGAGGGCGAGCTCAGCGCGGCCAAGGAGCGGTGCAACGGCGAGGACCCGATCGAGGTCCCCGCCTACGTCTCGCCCATCGCGGTGGCCTTCAACCTCGAGGGTGTCGACTCGCTCAACATGTCGGCCGACACGATCGCGCAGATCTTCGACGGCAAGATCACCACGTGGGACGACCCGGCCATCGCCGAGGAGAACCCCGACGCCGACCTCCCCGACACGGC
This sequence comes from Nocardioides zhouii, assembly GCF_004137345.1. Lineage (GTDB taxonomy): Bacteria > Actinomycetota > Actinomycetes > Propionibacteriales > Nocardioidaceae > Nocardioides > Nocardioides zhouii. The sequence goes on along the minus strand of NZ_SDWV01000014.1, from coordinate 3,617 downwards.
CATCACGCCGGTCCACCGCTCGGACGACTCGGGCACGACCAAGAACTTCACCGACTACCTCGGCAAGGCCAGCGGTTCCTGGTCCTACGAGGCAGAGGACGCCTTCCCGGTCAAGGGTGGCGAGGCTGCCGAGGGCACCTCGGGCGTCATCTCCGCCGTCTCCGGTGGCGACGGCACGATCGGCTACGCCGACGAGAGCCAGGTCGGCGACCTCTCCGTCGTCTCGGTCAAGGTCGGCGAGGAGTACGTCGCCCCGTCCGCCGAGGGCGCTGCCGTGGTCGTCGAGACCTCGCCGGCCGCCGAGGGTCGCGCCGACGTCGACATGGCTGTCGACATCGACCGCACCAGCACCGAGGCCGGCGCCTACCCGGTCGTCCTGCTGAGCTACCTCATCGCCTGCCAGACCTACGAGGACCAGGCCGAGGCCGACCTCGTGAAGGGCTACCTCTCCTACATCGTGTCCGACGAGGGCCAGCAGGCCGCCTCGGAGGAGGCCGGCTCCGCGCCGCTCTCGGCCACGGTCGCCGAGAAGGCCCAGGGCATCGTCGACATGATCTCGGCCGGCTGATCCACTAGGTCCGGGGCATGCTTCCCCGACCGTCCAGCACCGCGTGCGGCGGACCGAGAACTCGGTCCGCCGCACCGGCGCATGAACCGACTGAATGAGGTAGCACGTGGCAACCACTGTCGTTGCTGAGGAGACCGCCCGGGCGAAGCCCCGGGTGGGTGACCTGGTCTTCTCCCGGCTCGCGATGGGAGCCGGGATCGCGATCCTGGCGGCGCTCGCGGCCGTCTTCATCTTCCTGGCGATCGAGGGCGTGCCCGGCCTCGCCAAGCCTGCCGAGTTCTACGGGGACGCGAGCAACTTCTGGGGCTACGTCGCGCCGCTCCTGTTCGGCACCATCCTGGCTGCGGTCATCGCCCTGATCGTTGCCGTGCCGCTCGCGTGGGGGATCGCGCTCGTGGTCAGCCACTACGCACCCAAGCGCGTCGCCACCCCGATCGCGTACGTCATCGACCTGCTCGCCGCGGTGCCGTCGGTGGTCTTCGGGCTCTGGGGCATCACGGTCCTCGCGCGCCAGCTGCAGCCGGGCTACGTCTGGCTCGACGAGAACATGGGCTGGCTGCCCTTCTTCGCGGGGCCTGCGTCGGGCACCGGCCGCACCATCCTCACTGCAGGACTCGTGCTCGCCATCATGATCCTCCCGATCATCACCGCGATCTCGCGCGAGGTGTTCTCGCAGACACCACGGCTGCACGAGGAGGCCGCACTCGCCCTCGGCGCCACGCGCTGGGAGATGATCCGGATGGCCGTCTTCCCGTACGCCCGCTCCGGCATGGTGTCCGCGGTGATGCTCGGTCTGGGTCGCGCGCTCGGCGAGACGATGGCGGTCGCCATGGTCCTCTCGGCCGGCGGCGGGATCTCGCTCAACCTGATCTCGAGCAGCAACCCCGCTTCGATCGCGTCCAACATCGCCTCCAACTACAAGGAGGGCACGCCCGGCAAGATCCAGGTGCTCATCGCCACCGGGCTCGTCCTGTTCCTGGTCACCTTCCTGGTCAACTTTGCCGCCCGCTGGATCGTCCAGCGCGGCGAGAGGAGGCTCGCGCGATGAGCACCGTCACTCCGACGCGACCCGTCACCGGGTCGCTGTCGCTCACCGCGGCCAAGCTCCCGCGCTTCGCGCCCGTCCTGGTGGCGGTCGTTGCCGCTGCCGCTGCCGCCCTGCCGGTGCTGTTCCTCGGCTGGGGTCCGATCGCCTGGGCGATCCTCGCCGGCCTCGTCTTCCTCGTCGCGCTGCCCCTGTGGGCGCGTGTCGTCGAGGGCTCGCGCGGTGCGACAGACCGCATGGTCACCGGGCTCGTCTGGGCCGCCTGCGCGATTGCGATCGTCCCGCTGCTCTCGCTGCTCTGGACGGTCGTCGACCGCGGGCTGCCCGCGATCAACACGACGTTCCTCACGTTCTCCATGTACCGCACCGACCTCGACCAGGAGGTCGGGATCTACCACGCCCTGATCGGCACCCTGCTGATCACGCTGTTCGCGGCGATCATCTCGGTGCCGATCGGCATCATGGCCGCGATCTACCTCATCGAGTACGGGAAGGGCAGCCGCCTGGCACGGTGGATCACCTTCCTCGTCGACGTGATGACCGGCATCCCCTCGATCGTCGCCGGCCTGTTCGCGTTCGCGCTCTTCATCCTCGTCTTCGGGCCCTCGACCCGCGTCGGGATCGGCGGCTCGGTGGCGCTGGCGCTGCTGATGATCCCGATCGTGGTGCGCTCGACCGAGGAGATGCTGCGGCTCGTGCCCGACGAGCTGCGGGAGGCATCGTACGCCCTCGGGGTGCCGAAGTGGCGCACGATCGTCAAGGTCGTGCTGCCGACCGCACTCGGCGGCATCGTCACCGGCGTCACGCTCGCGGTCGCGCGCGTGGTCGGCGAGACCGCGCCGCTGCTGCTGATCGCCGGTCTGACCTCGCGGACGAACTTCAACGTCTTCGACGGTCGCATGACGACGCTGCCGGTACTGATCTTCACCCAGAACGCCAACCCCGGCATCGCCGAGACCCCCGGTGGCACGCCGCCCGGCATCGAGATCGCGTGGGGCGGAGCGCTGGTGCTGATCGTCATCGTGATGCTGCTCAACCTCGTGGCGCGCACCATCGGTGCGATCTTCGCCCCCAAGACCGGTCACTGAGCCCGACCCCCGAAGTCCCGGAAGACAAGAGAGACTCACCCCCATGGCCAAGAGCATCACCGTCGACGACCTCGACATCTACTACGGCGACTTCAAGGCCGTCGAAGGCGTCAGCATGACCGTCAAGGCGCGGTCGGTCACCGCCTTCATCGGTCCGTCCGGCTGCGGCAAGTCCACCTTCCTGCGCTCCCTCAACCGCATGCACGAGGTCATCCCCGGTGCCCGCGTGGAGGGCAAGGTGATGGTCGACGGGCAGTCGCTGTATGACAGCGCCGTCGACCCCGTCGCCGTCCGCCGCCAGATCGGCATGGTCTTCCAGCGGCCGAACCCGTTCCCGACGATGTCGATCTACGACAACGTCCTGGCCGGCAACAAGCTCAACGCCAAGAAGATGAAGAAGGCCGAGGCCGACGAGATCGTCGAGCGCTCCCTGAAGGGCGCCAACCTGTGGACCGAGGTCAAGGACCGCCTCGGCAAGCCCGGCATGGGTCTCTCCGGCGGCCAGCAGCAGCGCCTCTGCATCGCCCGCGCGATCGCCGTCGAGCCCCAGGTCCTGCTGATGGACGAGCCCTGCTCGGCCCTCGACCCGATCTCGACCTCGGCGATCGAGGACCTCATCCACGAGCTGAAGTCCGAGTACACGATCGTCATCGTCACCCACAACATGCAGCAGGCCGCCCGCGTCTCCGACGAGACCGGCTTCTTCAACCTCAAGGCCGCCGGCGAGCCCGGCCACCTCGTCGAGTTCAACTCGACCCAGAAGATGTTCGCCAACCCCGACAACGAGGCCACCGAGGCCTACATCTCCGGCCGCTTCGGCTGAGTCCTGCTGTCGCCCTGGGACTGTGGATTTAACGGTGTTTCCGGCCTGACGCGCTGACGAGTGTCAGCGGGGAAGGTGCCGTGATGACCACGA
>NZ_SDWV01000013.1 GCF_004137345.1 Nocardioides zhouii | reverse complement strand
ACACCAGGAGGCCTTCACCCACCTACAGGTCAGACCGTGTCGTCACACGATCTCGACCAACGTGACTGGTCATCACATCTAGGGCAGCCGCTCCGGGTGGGCGGCGACGTACGCCCGGACGGGCACCGGCTGCCGGTGGACGTAGCCCTCGGGCAGCCAGACGCTCCCGACCTCGGTCAGGTAGTAGACCTGCCAGGCGAGGAAGCCGTCGAGCTGCCGCGGGTCGCGCTGCATCGCCCGCGCGTGCAGCGTGACGCCGCGGACGTAGGCCCACGAGTTGTTGTAGCGCCACAGCGCCGCACCCTTGTCGCGCGCGAAGCCGTTGGCCCGGAGCAGGCGTCCCGCGGCCAGGATCGCGTCGTGCGCGTCGTTGATGTCGCCGCCGGCGCCGTAGATGTCCCACGTGGTCGGGATGAACTGCATCGGCCCCTGGGCGCCCGCCACCGACGTGCCGCGGATCCGCCCGAAGGCGGTCTCGACCAGGTTGATCGCGGCGAGGTACTCCCAGTCCACGCCGAAGCGGCGCTCGGCCTCGCGATAGCTCCGCAGCAACGTGCGCGCGGACGCCGGTGCCACGATGCGCCACGCGGGCAGCTCGTCGGCGAGGTCGGCGCTCGAGGTCGGGTGCATCGAGCGGAACTCGCGGCGCGCGGCGACCGTCGTACGCACCCAGGCGCGGTCGTCCGGTCCGAGCCGGTCGAGCACGCGGGTCAGCCACGTGTGGCGTACGGCGATCTCGCGGACGGCGAGCTGCGCGGTGTGCCCGGCGGCGGCGAGTAGGTCGGCGTCCGGGGCGTCCGGGGCGTCCGGGGCGTCCGAGCGGATGACGTCCTGCGCCGCGGCCACCATGTCCGCGGCTTGCGCCGGCGTCGCCGGACGCGCGGGAGTGCCCGCCAGCGCGGGCGCCAACGGGTCGTCGCCGGGCACCTGCTCCGCGACCGCCGCGTCGGCAGGCCGCAGGTCGTCGTCGGCGGGTGCGGGGGACGGGCCGCCGCCGCAGGCGCCGGTCACCAGGACGCCCGCGGTCGCGAGTGCGGCGAGTAACGGCGTACGGGTCATGCCTCCACTGTCACACGCGACAGCGCTGTCGGAAACGACGCCGGCCCGGCAGAGGTGATCTGCCGGGCCGGTGCGCGAGGCGTCGGGGTCAGCCGACGAACGTCTTCCAGACGAAGCCGTTGGCGAGGTACTTGTCGTCGCCCTTGATGACGAAGCTCCAGTACCAGGTGCCACCACGACGGGGCAGCGTGATCTTGTACTTGCCGGCCGAGGTGGTCTTGATCGTCTTGAAGGACTTGTAGCCCTTGTTCTGCTTCCTCGAGACCTTGATGACGATCTTCTTCTTGGCGTAGTCGGGCGTGACCTTGCCCTTGATCACGAAGCCCGACGACGGGTACGTGATCTTGCGGGCCACCTCGACGGTGAACGTGGCCGACTCGGTCGGCTGGTAGATGTCACCGTTGGACGCGGTGAAGCCGCTGTACGAGGCCTTGTACGTGGTGCCAGCCGCGGGCTTGACGTCCGTGAAGTAGGCGTACGCGCCGTCCGACGTGGCGACCGGGACGAACGTCGTGGAGCCGACCTCCTGCGCGAGGAGCGTGGTCGTGCCTCCGGGGGGTGCGAAGCCCTGCGACGAGTCGATGTCGACGTCGACAGTGAGCGCGTCGCCGTACACGACCCTCGTCTCGCTGGGCGCGGCGACCGCGGAGGTGGTGTAGGTGACCGCGGCCTGGGTGGGTGCGGCGATGGCGATCGGCGTGAGGCCGATGAGTCCTGCGGTGACCGAACCGGCCACGAGTCGAGTGATGCGCATGTTCCCCGTTGTTCCTCTCGAGATGAAGTCTGGGCAGGCCCGCGCTCGGGCGCCGGCCGTTCGTAGTGGTGCTACCCCGTGACGCCTGGGACAAACCACCACCCCCGTAGACTTCCAAACTCCCCCCGGCCTCTTCACGACGGGGGTCTTTCTGCGTGCTCCGAGAAGGGATCCACGGTGTCGTCCACGCCTCTCCTCGCCGTCGCCGGGCGCCTCGTCGCCGCGCCGACGCTCGCCGGTGCGCTGGCCGACGCGGCGGTGCGGCCCGCCCTCGACCTGACCGGCCCCGGAGCGGTCCGGCCGTTCGTCGTGCACGGCCTGGTCGAGCGCGGCCGTACGGTGCTGGCGGTCACCGCGACCTCCCGCGAGGCCGAGGACCTGGTCGAGGAGCTGACCGACCTCGTCGACCCCGACACCGTCGCCTACTACCCGAGCTGGGAGACGCTGCCGCACGAGCGGCTCAGCCCGCGCAGCGACACCGTCGGGCGGCGGCTCGCCGTGCTGCGCCGGCTCAAGCACCCCGGCACCGATGCCGCCAACGGTCCCCTCAAGGTCGTCGTCGCGCCGATCCGCAGCCTGCTCCAGCCGCAGGTGCCGGGCCTCGCCGACATCCCGCCGGTCGAGCTGGCGCCGGGCGACTCGCTGCCGCTCGAGGACGTCGTACGCGGCCTGGCGGAGGCGGCGTACACCCGCGTCGACATGGTCGAGCGGCGCGGCGAGTTCGCGGTGCGGGGCGGCATCGTCGACGTCTTCCCGCCCACCGAGGAACACCCGCTGCGCGTGGAGTTCTGGGGCGACGACATCGAGGAGATCCGCGCCTTCGCCGTCGCCGACCAGCGCACGCTCGAGACGGTGCAGCGCCTGTGGGCGCCGCCGTGCCGGGAGCTGCTGCTGACCGAGGACGTACGTCGCCGCGCCGCCGCGCTCGGCCAGGCGCACCCGCAGCTGCTCGAGCTCACCGACAAGATGGCCGCCGGCATCGCGGTCGAGGGCATGGAGTCGCTGGCCCCGGTGCTCGTCGACACGATGGAGCTCCTTGTCGACCTGATGCCCGCCGACACGACCGTGCTGCTCCTCGACCCCGAGCGGGCGCGCAGCCGCGCGCACGACCTCGTCGCGACGAGCGAGGAGTTCCTCGGGGCCTCGTGGGCGGCAGCCGCCGGCGGTGGGATCGCGCCCATCGACCTCGGCGCAGCGTCCTACCGCGAGATCGCCGACGTGCGCCTCCACGCCCTGGGCCTCGGGCACGCGTGGTGGTCGGTGTCGCCCTTCGGCCTCGACGAGGTCGACGACGCCTCCGTCACGCTGCCCACCCACGGCGCCGAGGCCTACCGCGGCGACCTCGAGCAGGCCATCGCCGACATCGGCGGCTGGGTCGACGAGGGCCTCGACGTCGTCGTGGTGCACGTCGGCCACGGGCCCGCCCAGCGCTTCGTCGAGCTGCTCGGTGAGCACGACATCGCGGCGCGACTCGTCGAGGAGGGCGGCACCGCCGGCCCCGGCGTCGTGACCGTGACGTGCGGCCACGTCGTGCACGGCCTCGTCGACGAGCAGGCCAAGGTCGCCGTCGTCACCGGCGACGACCTGTCGGGCCAGAAGACCTCCACCCGCGACATGCGCCGGATGCCCGCGCGCCGCAAGAAGCAGATTGACCCGCTCGAGCTCAAGGCCGGCGACTACGTCGTCCACGAGCAGCACGGCGTGGGCCGGTTCGTGGAGATGAAGCAGCGCGAGATCGGCGGAGCCGTCCGCGAGTACCTCGTCCTGACGTACGGCGCCAGCAAGCGCGGCGGCCCCAACGACATGCTCTACGTCCCGGCCGACACCCTCGACCAGGTCACCCGCTACGTCGGCGGCGAGAACCCCAGCCTCGACCGGCTCGGCGGTGGCGACTGGACCAAGCGCAAGAACAAGGCGCGTCGCGCGGTCCGCGAGATCGCGGCCGAGCTGATCAAGCTCTACGCCGCCCGGCAGGCGACCAAGGGGCACGCCTACGGCCCCGACACCCCGTGGCAGCGCGAGCTCGAGGACGCCTTCCCGTTCAACGAGACCGTCGACCAGCTGACGACCGTCGACGAGGTCAAGGCCGACATGCGCCAGGTCGTGCCGATGGACCGGCTCGTGTGCGGCGACGTCGGTTACGGCAAGACCGAGATCGCCGTACGGGCGGCGTTCAAGGCCGTGCAGGACGGCAAGCAGGTCGCGGTGCTGGTGCCGACGACGCTGCTCGTCACTCAGCACCTGTCGACGTTCTCGGAGCGGATGTCGGGCTTCCCTGTCGTCATCAAGGGACTCTCGCGGTTCCAGACCGACAAGGAGGCCAAGGAGGTCATCGCCGGCCTGGCCGAAGGTTCGGTCGACATCGTGGTCGGCACGCACCGCCTGCTCAACCCGGACATCAAGGTCAAGGACCTCGGCCTGATCGTCGTCGACGAGGAGCAGCGCTTCGGCGTCGAGCACAAGGAGCAGATGAAGCGGATGCGTACGTCCGTCGACGTGCTGTCGATGAGTGCGACGCCGATCCCGCGCACGCTCGAGATGGCGGTCACCGGCATCCGCGAGATGTCGACGATCACCACGCCTCCCGAGGAGCGGCACCCGGTCCTGACCTACGTCGGTGCCTACGAGGACCGCCAGGTCGTCGCAGCCGTACGCCGCGAGCTGCTGCGCGAGGGCCAGGTCTTCTACATCCACAACCGGGTGCAGTCGATCGAGAAGGCCGCGGCCCGGATCCGCGAGCTGGTGCCCGAGGCGCGCGTCGCCACGGCCCACGGGCAGATGGGCGAGCACGCCCTCGAGCAGGTCATGCTCGACTTCTGGGAGAAGCGCTTCGACGTGCTGGTGTGCACGACGATCGTCGAGAGCGGCCTCGACGTGTCCAACGCCAACACGATGATCATCGAGCGCTCCGACACTCTCGGCCTCTCGCAGCTCCACCAGCTGCGCGGTCGCGTCGGTCGCTCGCGGGAGCGGGCGTACGCCTACTTCCTCTACCCGGCCGAGAAGCCGCTCACCGAGACCGCCCACGAGCGCCTCGCCACTCTGGCGCAGCACTCCGACCTCGGCGGCGGCATGGCGATCGCGATGAAGGACCTCGAGATCCGCGGGGCCGGCAACCTGCTCGGCGGCGAGCAGTCCGGCCACATCGCCGACGTCGGCTTCGACCTCTACGTCCGGCTCGTGGGCGAGGCCGTGGCCGAGTTCAAGGGCGGCGGCGAGGACGAGGTGGCCGCGGAGGTCCGCATCGAGCTGCCCGTCGACGCGCACCTGCCGCACGACTACATCCCTAGCGAGCGCCTGCGCCTCGAGATCTACAAGCGCCTCGCGGAGGTGCGCACCGACGCCGACGTCGAGGAGGTCCGCGCCGAGCTGGTCGACCGCTACGGCGAGCCGCCGGAGGTGGTGCGGTCGCTGCTGTTCGTGGCGATGTTCCGCGCGCGGTGCCGCCAGGTCGGCGTCAGTGAGGTCACCGTGTCGGGCAAGTACATCCGGTTCGCGCCCGTCGACCTCCCCGAGTCCCGCGTCGTACGCCTCGAGCGGCTGCATCCGCGCAGCGTGGTCAAGCCCCCGGTGCGTACGATCCTCGTGCCGCGACCGCAGGGGACGGGGTTCCCCGTCCGTCCGGTGGCCGGCGTGGCCCTGCTTGAATGGGCCCGCGGCGTGATCGACGAGATCATCGCCCCGCCGACACCTCCACCAGCGGCACCGACAACCCCGACCAGCAGGAGCGACTCGTGAGCATGACCCGCCTGATGACGGCCGCGACGATCGGCGCCGCTGGTCTCCTGCTCACCGGGTGCGGCAGCGCCGCGCCGGGCGTGGCGGTCCAGGTCGGCGACGAGGTCCTCACCGTCCGCGACATCGACGCGACGACGTCCCACTACTGCACGGCGGTCGGCGAGCAGTTCGAGTCGACGGTGCCGATGAGCTTCGTGCGCCAGTACGTCGTCCAGCTCCTCACGCTGCGCTCGCAGGCCGAGCAGCTCGCCGACGACTACGGCGTCACGGCCGGCTCGACGTACCAGAACGACGTCGCGCAGCGGCAGGGCACCGCCAGGACGCTCCCCGAGGACGTCCGCGCCGACTACATCCGGCTGACGTCCGCGCCGTCCTACGCGCAGGACGTGGTCGACCAGATCGGCAAGGTCGTCCTCGACGACCAGGGCGTGACCGACCCGACGACCGAGCAGGTCACCCAGGCCGGCCTCGACGTCTTCAACCAGTGGCCCGACGCCAACGGGATCGACGTCGACCCGCGCTACGGCCTGGCCAGCGTCGACGGCGTGCTGAAGCCCGTCGACACCAACACCTCTGTGGCGGTCGGCGACACCGCCAAGCTCGGCCTCTCCGAGACGCCGGATCCCGGTTTCGCCGACACGCTCCCGTCGACGCACCGCTGCGGCTGAGCGGGCTCCGGTGCCGGTCGACGACTCGCCACTGGAGGCCTTCGCCGACCAGATGCGCCTCCTGCGTCGTGAGTGCGCCTGGAAGCGCGAGCAGACGCACACCTCGCTGATCCCGTTCGTCCGGGAGGAGGCCGAGGAGGTCGTGGAGGCGATCGAGTCGGGCGACCCGGCCGCGCTGTGCGACGAGCTCGGCGACCTGCTGCTCCAGGTGGTGATCCACGCGGTCATCGCCGAGGAGGCCGGCCACTTCACCCTCGACGACGTCGCCCGCGGCGTCATCGCGAAGATGGAGCGCCGCAACCCCCACGTCTTCGGCGACGCGGTCGCGCACGACGCGGCCGAGGTGCTGACCCTCTGGAACGCGGCCAAGGCCGCCGAGAAGGCCCACCGGACGGCATAGTCCGCATCAGACTTCTGGTGCTCCGGGCAGGGCGACGAGAACCTTGATGCGGACTACCGCGCTCGTCCGAGTCACGCCTCGCTGAGCGGCACCACCTCCGGGTCCGGCAAGAACGCGCCGACGTAGGCCGCGGTGACCGAGGCCCTCTCGTCGTACGAGCTCCGGGCCGGCAGCCAGATCCCGTCGGGCGGATGGACGTGCACGTCGCCCGGCGCGTCGATCTCCCACGTCGTCGGGTCGGCCCGCCACTCGGACGGCGAGGCGCCGAGCTCACGACGGAACGCGCGGACGAAGACGCCGTAGCCCCGGAAGCCGCAGTCGACGGCGATGTCCTGGAGCCGGAGGTCGGTCTCCCTCGCCAGCCACGCCGCGCGCTCGAGGAGGAGCCGGTCGCGGAACCGCGCCGGTGACTCACCGGCCATCGCGACCCGCAGTCGCGCCGCGTCCGGGTCGGCCGCGGGGTCGTCACCGGTGGCCGTCGCGCGGTCGACGTACGCACGGAAGTGGTCGGCGGCGGTGGTCATCGGGGCCACCGTACGGTCGCCCGCGGACACCCCGGCGACGCCGGGCTCTCACGTGGCTAGGCTGGCCGACGTCCCACGTCGTCCCCCTCAGGAGCACCCCTTATGTCGATCATCGCTGCAGTCGGCGCCCGCGAGATCCTCGATTCGCGCGGCAACCCCACCGTCGAGGTCGAGGTCCTCCTCGAGGACGGCGCGTTCGGCCGCGCGGCCGTGCCCAGCGGCGCCTCCACCGGCGCCTTCGAGGCGGTGGAGCTGCGCGACGGCGGCAAGCGCTACCTGGGCAAGGGCGTCCAGAAGGCCGTGGCCGGTGTCGTCGACAAGATCTCGGGTGCGGTCATCGGCCTCGACGCCGACGACCAGCGCCTCGTCGACCAGGCGATGCTCGACCTCGACGGCACCCACAACAAGGCCAAGCTCGGCGCCAACGCGATCCTCGGCGTGTCGCTCGCCACGGCCAAGGCCGCGGCCGAGTCGTCCGGGCTGCCGCTGTTCCGCTACGTCGGCGGTCCCAACGCCCACCTGCTCCCCGTGCCGATGATGAACATCGTCAACGGCGGCTCGCACGCCGACTCCAACGTCGACGTGCAGGAGTTCATGATCGCGCCGATCGGCGCCGGGACCTTCAGCGAGGCGCTCCAGCAGGGTGCGGAGGTCTACCACGCGCTCAAGTCGGTCCTGAAGAAGAAGGGCCTCTCGACCGGCCTCGGCGACGAGGGCGGCTTCGCCCCCAACCTCGACAGCAACCGCGCCGCGCTCGACCTGATCGCCGAGGCCGTGAAGTCGGCCGGCTTCGCGCTGGGCAAGGACATCGCGCTCGCGATGGACGTCGCGGCCAGCGAGTTCCACGACAAGAAGAAGTACACCTTCGAGGGCAAGAAGCAGACGACCGACCAGATGGTCGACTACTACGCCGACCTCGTCGCGTCCTACCCGATCGTCTCGATCGAGGACCCGCTCGACGAGGAGGACTGGGCCGGCTGGAAGGCGATGACCGACAGCCTCGGCGACAAGATCCAGATCGTCGGCGACGACCTCTTCGTCACCAACGTCGAGCGCCTCCAGCGCGGCATCGACGGCGGCCAGGCCAACGCGATGCTGGTGAAGGTCAACCAGATCGGCTCGCTCACCGAGACCCTCGACGCGGTCGAGCTCGCCCACCGTGCCGGCTTCCGCAACATGATGAGCCACCGCTCCGGCGAGACCGAGGACACGACCATCGCCGACCTCGCCGTCGCCACCAACTGCGGCCAGATCAAGACCGGCGCGCCGGCCCGCTCCGACCGCGTGGCGAAGTACAACCAGCTGCTCCGCATCGAGGACGAGCTCGGTGACGCGGCTCGCTATGCCGGTCGGGGTGCCTTCCCGCGATTCGGCGGCTGAACGAGGCAGCCCAATTGGTGCCGCGCGCTGCCGGCTACCGGGATTCGGCGGATGGACGAGGCAGACTTGCCGGCATGCCTTCCCAGCGCCGTACTCCCCGCGGCGGCAACGGCTCTCGTGGACCGAGGCAGAGCAGCTCGACACACCCGGGTGCCCGCGGTGCGCGTCCGCGCGCGGCAGGAGCCCGTACGCCGGTCGCCCGCGGTCCCGAGCCGACCACCGGAGCAGTGCGCACGGTCGCGGCGCGACCTGCCGCACGCCGGCCCCGCTTCACGGGTCGCGCTGCAGTCCTCGTGCTGGTGCTCGCCGTGCTGACCGTCTCGTACGCCTCGTCCCTGCGTGCCTACCTCCAGCAGCGCGAGCACATCGGCGACCTCAAGTCGCAGATCGTCGAGCGCGAGGCCAACATCGTCGACCTCGAGCGTGAGAAGCAGCGGTGGGACGACCCGGCGTACGTCAAGGCGCAGGCGCGCGCCCGCTTCGGCTACCTGATGCCCGGCGAGGCCGGCTTCGAGGTCATCGGTGTCGACGGCAAGCCGCTCGAGGCGCAGGCCTCGCTCAACGACCCGTCCGACGTGATCAAGACCGTGCCCAAGGCGTGGTGGACCGCGGCCTGGGAGTCGATGGAGCTGGCCGGCAACCCGCCCCCGCCCGGAGACGAGCCGGCCGACCTGGTCGACGGCTCCGTCAGCGGTGGGACGCAGTGAGCCCCATCGATCCTGCTGACGTCGCCGTGATCCGGGCCCAGCTCGAGCGCAAGCCGCGGGGCATCGACTCGGTCGGCCACCGGTGCCCGTGCGGCAACCCCGACGTCGTCACGACGGAGCCGCGGCTGCCCGACGGCTCGCCCTTCCCGACGACCTTCTACCTCACCTGCCCGCGCGCGGCGTCGCGCATCGGCACGCTCGAGGGCTCGCACGTGATGAAGGAGATGGAGGAGCGCCTCGGCACCGACGAGGAGCTCGCCGCCGCCTACCGCGCCGCGCACGAGCGCTACCTCGAGGCCCGTGCCGAGGTCGGCGCGCGAGCCGGGCTCGACGTACCCGAGATCGACGGCATCTCCGCCGGCGGCATGCCCGACCGGGTCAAGTGCCTCCACGTCCTCGCGGGCCAGTCGCTGGCGATGGGCCGCGGCGTGAACCCGCTCGGCGACGAGGTCCTCGACGCCCTCGGCGACTGGTGGTCCTCCGGTCCCTGCGTCACCGTCGACCCCTGACCGGGCAGTTCCTCGCGCTGGAGGCCAGTGACCTCCCCCCTTCCTCGCGCTGGAGACGTTCACCCACCGCGAGGAATCGCCCGGTCGGCGCCTCTCAGCGCGAGGAAGGGGGGAGGTCGGCACCGCTCAGCGCGAGGAATCGCCCGGTCGGCACAATGAGCCCATGCCCGGAGACCAGCACCTCGTGGCCGCGATCGACTGCGGGACCAACTCGATCAAGCTGCTCATCGGCAGGCGCCGACCCGACAGCACGCTCGACGTCGCGCTGAGGGCGTCGCAGGTGGTCCGGCTCGGCCAGGGGGTCGACCAGACCGGGACGTTGGCCGACGAGGCGCTGGAGCGCACGTTCGGCGCGCTCGACGAGCTCGCGGCGACCATCCGCGCCCACGACGTGCCTCCCGAGCGGGTCCGGTTCTGCGCGACCTCGGCCACCCGCGACGCCGACAACGCCGCGGTCTTCGCCGAGGGCGTACGCCGACGACTCGGCGTCGAGCCGGAGGTGCTGTCCGGCGACGAGGAGGCCGCGCTGGTCTTCGCCGGGGCCATCGCCGCCCAGAGCCCGGTGCCGCCGGAGCCCGTCCTCGTGGTCGACATCGGCGGCGGCTCGACCGAGCTGGTGCTGGGCGAGGGCGACGACCGGCAGGCCGTCTCGATGGACATCGGGTCGGTGCGCCTGCACGAGCGCCACCTCCGCAGCGACCCGCCGACGGCGGCCGAGATCGCCGCCTGCGTGGCGGACATCGACCAGCACCTCGACGCCTGCGGCATCCCGCTCGACCGGGCGCGGAGCGTGATCGGCACCTCGGGCACGATCAAGACGCTCGCCTGCGGGGTCCTGGACCTGGGTGCGTACGACCGTGAGGCCTTCGACCGCGCCGTGCTGGCCAACGCGGACACCGCCGCCTTCGTGGGCGAACTCGTCGCGATGACGGTCGACGAGCGGCGCGGGCTGCCCTACATGCACCCGGGCCGCGCCGACGTCATCGGCGCCGGAGCGCTCATCTGGACGCGCATCCTGGCGCGTGTGCCGGTGCCCGACCACATCGTCTCCGAGGCCGACATCCTCCACGGCATCGCCGCCGCGATCTGACGTGGCCAGCGTGAGGGGGCTGCCGCACCCCGTCGTCGGCGGCGACTTCTCCAGCCCTGTCGGCCCCGGCACCGGCTGGCCCGACGACCCGGCCGCGCGGGACACCCCAGTGGCTCGCGACGCGGACGACGTACGCCGTCTCGCGCAGGCCGACACCCTTGCCGAGCTCGACGCCCGGGTGAGCGTCTGCTCGGCGTGCCCGCGGCTGGTGACCTGGCGCGAGGACGTCGCGATCGAGAAGCGCGCGTCGTTCGCGGACCAGCCCTACTGGGGCCGGCCGATCCCCGGGTGGGGCGCTCCCGAGCCGTCGCTGCTCGTGGTGGGACTGGCGCCCGCCGCCAACGGCGGCAACCGCACCGGGCGGATCTTCACCGGCGACCCGAGTGCCGACTGGCTTTTCGCCAGCCTGCACCGCACCGGTTGGGCGGCCCAGGCGACCAGCGAGCACTCGGGTGACGGGCAGCGCCTGATCGACGCCCGGATGGTCGCCACCGTCCGGTGTGCGCCGCCCGACAACAAGCCGACCTCGGTGGAGCGCGACACCTGCGCGCCGTGGATCGCGGCCGAGCTGGTGCGCCTCCCGACGGTGCGCGCGGTCGTCGCCCTCGGCGCCTTCGGCTGGGATGGCGCGGTCCGCTCGTTGGCGGCGGCGGGCGCGCCGGCGCCCGCGAAGCGGCCGAAGTTCGGCCACGGTGCCGAGGTACGGCTCGACGACGTCACGCTGCTCGGTTGCTACCACCCGTCGCCGCACAACACGTACACCGGCCGGTTGACCCGGGAGATGACCGACGCGGTCTTCGAGCGCGCCCGCGCGCTGACAGACTGATCCAGCACGAGGCCCCGGTATCCCAACCGGTAGAGGAAGCGGTCTTAAAAACCGCACAGTCTGGGTTCGAACCCCAGCCGGGGCACCCCTACACCACGCGTCGGGCTAGCGCAGGTTGGCGTCGGCCACGAGCTCCTCCGCGACCGCGCGGAGCTTGATGTTGCGGTGCGAGGAGGCCCGTACGAGGAACGCGAAGGAGCGGTCGTCGCTCATCTGGTAGCGCTCCATCAACAGACCGATGGCCTGGCCGATGACGCGTCGGCTCTGCAGGCCCGCCGTCAGCTCCTCGCGTTCCTGGGCGTGCCCGAGGGCGATGGCCGCGTGGGTGGCGAAGAGCGGAGCGAGCGCCCGGGCGTCCTCGCTGACCTCGTCCGAGAACGTGGAGTAGAAGTTGATCCCGCCCAGGGTGTCGCCGTCGAGGTGGAGCTTGACCGCCAGCTGGGACCGCACTCCCAGCGCCAGCGCCTGCGGCACGAAGCGCGGCCACCGCTGCTCGTGGCGCAGGCTTGACACGGAGACGGCCTCGTCGCCCTGCAGGGTCGCCGAGCAGGGGCCCTCGCCCAGGCTGTACTGCAGCTTGTCGAGTGGCAGCACGAGGTCGCCCGTGAAGGCGCGCGTCTCGACGTCCCCCTTCTTCTCCAACGTCGAGATGCCCACGTGGTCGAACCCCGGCACGGAGTTGCAGGCGACCTCGACGATCGTCTGCAGGGTGTCGTCGAGGCTGCGGGGTCGGTAGAGGGTGCGGGCCGCCTCGGCGATGGACAGGGCGTACTCCGTGGGTGCGAGCATCGTGGCTCTCTCAGGGCACTGGAAGCGAGGCACACAGAGAGGCGCTCAGCACGAGACGCTGCAGACCAGCCGTGGACTCGAAAGGAGTGAGCCAAGCGGGTGCTGCCAGTGTAGTCCTGACGTCGAGCCATGCTGCTCAGACGCGTCGCGTCGGGGCCTGCCCGCGCACCGGTTGGTAGCCGTCGAACGTCGCCTCGAGCACGCCCTCGCCGCCGGTGAGGTCCGGCAGCTGGTGCTGGAGGTCGTGCAGCCGGGCCGCCACGAGGCGGGCGTCGAGCCGGGTGAGGTCGGCGGTCGCGGTCTGGCCGGTGACCTCCGTACCCCACCGACCGAGCAGGCGGAGCAGCTGCGGACCGTCCTGGGTGGGCACCTCGAGGGCCACCCGCAGCACCGGCTCGCACACCTGCGTCGTGGCCCGCGCCAGCGCCTGGCGTACGACGAGGGGGGTCAGCTTGCGGAAGTCCAGGGCCGTGGGCAGCGGACCGCGCTTCGACGGTGGGCCGTCGTACGAGGCGTAGCCGACCTCGGTGAGCGTCACCCGGCAGTCGGTCACCTCCCAGCCGGCGGGGCCGCGGGCCAGCGTGCGGGCGACGTGCTCGGCCATGACGGACGTGAAGTGCTCCACGGACTTGAAGAGGAACAGCGGCAGGTCGCGGAGCGGGACGTCGAGGTCGAACACCACCCCCGTGCCCTGCGCTGCTGGCGACAGCCGGAGCCCGATCGTCGCCCAGTAGGGGTTGGTCGGTGTGTTGAACCGCTCCACAGCAGTGCCGACGCGACGCAGCCGCTCGACGTGCAGCACGCTCGCCTCGGAGAACTCGACCTCGATGCCGTGCTCGTCGGCCAGGGTCGAGGCGATGACCTCCTGCTGGACGCGGCCGTAGAGGGAGACGGTCGCGTGGCCGTCCTCGTCGGTGCGCGCCGCGATGAGGGGGTCCTGGTCGGCGAGCTGGCCCAGCGCCGTGCGGAGCGCTGGCTCCTGCGCCGGGTCGCACGCCCGCACCGACGACTCCAGCGTCGGCGGCGGGAAGTGGTGGTCCTCGGCCCGGCTCGACGTGCCGAAGCCGTCGCCGACCCGTACGGCGCCCAGGCCGAGCAGTCGCGCGACCTGGCCCGTGCCCGCGGCCGCCGTACGTTCCCACCGCCCGTCGCGGAGCACCTGGACGCCCGTCACCTTCCCGGTCCGGCCGTCGGGCAGCTCGAGGCGCTGCCGCGCGCGGACCTCCCCGGAGAACATCCGGACGTACGCGACCTTGTCACCGGACTCGCCCCGGTCGACCTTGAACACCCGGCCCGAGGCAACATCTCCCGTGTCGGGATCCGTTGCCGGGTCTGCGTCGGGCAGCAGTGTGGCGATGGCGTCCATCAGGTCGGGGACGCCGGCCCCGGTCGCGGCCGACCCGGCGAACACCGGGTGCAGCGTGCCCGCGCGGGTCTGCGCGGCCACCAGGGCCATCAGCTGCTCGGGGGTGCGGCCCCGCCCGTCGACGTACGACGCCAGCAGCGCGTCGTCGTGCTCGGCGAGCGCGACCGTCTCGCGCTCGTGGAAGGCGTGGTCGCCGGGGGAGTGGGCCGTGTACGTCGCGGTCCGCGAGCCGAGCCCGGCAGCCGTCCCCATCGGCAGCAGGTCGGGCGTCAGTCGGCGGCGGACCGCGTCGAGCACGGCGTCGACGTCCGCACCCGCGCGGTCGATCTTGTTGACGAAGATGAGGGTCGGCACGCCGAGGCGCTGCAGCGCCCGCATGAGGATCCGGGACTGCGGCTGCACCCCCTCGACGGCGGACAGGACCAGCACGGCACCGTCCAGCACGCCGAGGACCCGCTCGACCTCGGCGATGAAGTCGGGGTGGCCCGGGGTGTCGACGACGTTGACGTCGAGGTCGCCGAGCGGGAAGCCGACGACCGCGGCCTTGATCGTGATGCCGCGCCGGCGCTCGAGCGCGAGGCTGTCGGTGCGGGTGGTGCCGGCGTCGACCGAGCCGGGCTCGTCGATCACCCCGGCGAGATGCAGGAGGCGTTCGGTGAGGGTGGTCTTACCGGCGTCGACGTGGGCGAGGATGCCCAGGTTGAGAGAGCGTGACGGCACGCGGGGTCCCTTCGAGGAGGTGGATGCGGACGGGAGCGTGCGTTGCTCGCATCTCGGTGCCTTCTCTCCTGGGACGTGGTGCTGGCCGGCCTCTCCGGCTCCCTGCACGGTAGGCAGGGCGGGGATCCACCCGCAACGGGTTAACCGCGCGGGCCGTCCACGTTGACGGTGGGGACGCCGCCACCCACCCGCGCGATGACTGCCAAGGACGGCTCGCCGGTCGGGTTCGACTCACGGTGCACGGTCCACGCCGGGACGTGCACGAAGTCGCCCGGCCCGGCGTCGAGGTAGCCCTCGTGGCCCTCGAACTCGAGCCGCAGCACGCCGCGCACGACGTACAGGCTCGACTCGTTGCGTTCGTGGTGGTGCCAGCCGGACACCGCTCCCGGCTCGGTCTCGACCTGGCCGGCCCACAGGAGCGGCAGCTCGAAGGCCCGCGCGCGCTGCATGCCGAGCGTCGGGTCGGCCGACTCGAGGTCGGCCGGAGTGAAGACCCGCACGGGGCGGGGCAGGTCGGTGCTCATCGCCCCAGATTGCCACGGCGGGACCTCGCATACCCTCGACCGGCAAGGGGGTTCCCATGTCATCTCGGACCACGCTCGACACCATCGTCGGCGCGCTGGCGCTCGGCGTCACGTTCCTCAGTGCGCCCGCCCACTCCGCGGCGGCGACGTGCGCCGGGGTGCCGGCCACCATCGTCGGCACCGCGGGCGGCGACGAGCTCGTCGGCACCGCGGGCGACGACGTGATCGCTGCGCTCGACGGCCAGGACACGATCGACGCGGGCGCCGGAAACGACCTCGTCTGCGGCGACGCGGGCGCCGACGCCCTCGTCGGGGGAGACGGCAACGACCGGCTGTACGGCGGCACCAACGGACTGGTGCCGCTCTTCGAGAGCGAGCCGGAGTCGCGCGGCGACACCCTCGTCCCGGGGCCCGGCGACGACCTCGTCGACGTGGGCGTCAACACCGTGCTGCGCGACGACGGCTGGAACAGCCCCGACACGGTCGACTACTCCGCCTCGGCAAGCGGCGTCGTGGTCGACCTCGTCAGCGGCGTCGCGACCGGCGAGGGCAACGACATCGTCGTCGTCGCCCAGCCCGAGCCGGCGTACGGAGCGGTCGTCGAGCTGCTCGGCTCCGGCCACCCCGACCACCTGCTCGGCACCGAGGGACCCGACCAGCTCGTCGGCAACGGTGCCGGCGACCGGATCGAGGGCCGCGGGGGCGACGATCTCCTGATGAACGCCTGGGACGCCTACGAGTACGACGCCGCGCCCGGCGAGAGCCTCGACGACCACTTCGACGGAGGTGCCGGCGACGACTTCCTCGACTCGACCGGTGGCACCGACGTGCTGCTGGGCGGCGACGGCGCCGACCACCTCCGCAAGGAGGGCGGCCCGGGCACGCTGGACGGCGGCGCCGGCCGTGACGAGCTGGAGGTCTACCTCGGCTCCGGCCGGCAGAGCCTGACGGGCGGCCGGGGTCGAGACGAGGTGTTCCTCGACGTGCTCGACAGCGGGGCCCGGGCACGCGGGGTGATGGACCACGCCCGCCAGCGCTTCCTCGTACGCCTCGCGCAGCGGTCCCCGATCCGCGCCCGCGTCCTCGACGTCGAGCGGGTGCGCATGCCCGACGGCCCCGGCCGCTGGACCTACCTCGGCACGCCGGGGGACGACCGCGTTGTCGGCGGGGCGGCGTACACCGCGAGGGGCAGGGACGGCGACGACGTCCTCATCGGGTCGTACGCCGACGACGTGCTGCTCGGCGGTCCAGGACGCGACCGCGTCGTGGGCGGTCGCGGCGACGACCGGTGCCGCGGCGAGGACATGGTGGGCTGCGAGGAAGTCCGATGAGCAACCTGAGAAGTTGCTGTGACGGGAACAGCCGACCCGCCGTGCGCGTTTGAACAAGTGTCACCCCGGCTAGAGTGGTGTGACGTGACAGGCGCCGTCACCGCGACGACGTCGAAAGCCCCCGCTGCTGCGAGGGCGGCCTCCAAGGAGAGACCATGAGAAGCAACAACCCCGTGTTCAACCGTTCCGAGGAGTTCAACCGCGCCTCGTCGAACCAGACCTACGCCGGCGGGGGTCAGTCCTACCCCGGCTACGGCGACACGAGCACCGACCCGTCCCAGTGGGGCACCGGCGCGCCCGGCACCCCCGGCCAGGCCGACCAGGGCCGGATGACGGTCGACTCGGTGGTGCAGAAGACCGCCATCTCGATCGCGCTGGTCTTCGCTGCCGCGTTCGCGACCTGGTGGTGGATCGGTGACGTCGACGAGACCGCCGACCTCGGCCGGATCGGCCTGCTCGCGATGCTCGGCGCCGGTGGCGCCTTCTTGCTGTCGCTGGTCAACTCCTTCAAGAAGGTGATCAGCCCGGCCCTGGTGATGGCGTTCGCGCTCGCCGAGGGTGTGGCCCTCGGTGCGATCAGCGCCTTCTTCGAGGCGCAGTACCCCGGCATCGTGATGAGCGCCGTGCTCGGCACCTTCGGCGCGTTCGCCGGAACGCTTGCGGCCTACAAGTTCCTCAACATCAAGGTCGGCGACAAGTTCCGCCGCGGCGTCGTGGCCGGCATGTTCGGCATGGTGGGCCTCGGCCTGCTGTCCCTGGTGCTCAGCCTCTTCGGCGTCCAGTCGCCCCTCTACGGCAACGGCCCGATCGGCTTCCTGTTCGCCCTCGCCGGCCTGGTCCTCGGTGTCTTCATGCTCATCCTCGACTTCGACTTCGTCGAGAACGGCGTCGCCGCCGGTCTCCCGGAGCGCGAGTCGTGGCGCGCGGCCTTCGGCCTGACCGTCAGCCTCGTGTGGATCTACACCAACCTGCTGCGGATCCTCGCGATCATCCGCGGCGACTGATCAACCCGCTCAACTCCGCTGGCCCGTCCGAGTCTCACCCGGGCGGGCCGGCGTCATTTCAGGCCGTGCTGCCGAGCGGTGGTCCACCCACATTTCGAGCTGTGGAAACGTAGCTGGACCACCGCTCACGACGTACGACACGTGTTGCCTCCGGAGAGCGGTGGTGGAGCCACGTTCCGAGCGGAGAAAACGTGAGTCAGTCACCGCTCGACGAAGCGGCTGCGGGGTCGTGGTCCTCGTGCTCGCCGGGGGACTCCGCGTCGGTGGCGGGGCGACGGCGGCGGTGCCGGAGCTCGACCCAGCGGCCGCGGAGGCCGCGCTGGTTGCCGCCGACCTCCGTGCCGTCGACCTCGGTGCCGGGCGTACGCGCCGCGCGGACCGCCGCGGCGGCCACGGGCAGGATCCCCTCGCGACGCCGCGGCTCCGGGAGCGACTCGTCGTCGGGGAGCAGGTCGAGGGCAGCCAGGCAGGACGGGATGAGGACCGACGCCAGCTGGCGGTAGCCGTCGGACGACGGGTGGAACCGGTCCGGGCCGAAGAGCAGCGCCGGGGCCGCCTCGAACTCCGGTCCGAGGATGTCGCCGAGGGAGACCGAGCGTCCGCCGTTCTCCACGACCGTGATGGTCTGGGCGGCAGCGAGCCGGCGCGACCACTCGCGCGCCACCTGCTTCAGCGGCGGCGGGATCGGCCGGATGGTGCCGAGGTCGGGACACGTGCCGACGACGACCGCGATGTCCGCCTCGCGCAGTCGACGTACGCCCTCGGCGAGGTGGCGTACGGACGCCGACGGCAGCACCGTGTGGGTGACGTCGTTGGCGCCGACGAGGACGACGGCGAGGTCGGGGTGGGTGCCGATGGCGGCCTCGGCCTGGTCGGCGAGCGCGCTGGACATCGCGCCGACCTTCGCGAAGGAGCGCAGGTGCACGCGTCGGTCGGCCTGCGCGGCGACGCCGCTGGCCAGGTGGGCGCCGGTCGTGTCCTCGACGCGGTCCACGCCGTAGCCGGCGGCGCTGGAGTCGCCCAGCAGCGCGATCCGGATCGCCGGGCCCGGCCGGCCGCGGCCGTACCACCCGGTCGAGTCCGGCGCCGTGCCCGTGGCGTTGCCGATCACCTTGCGCGCGATCTTCGCCTCGGCCACCAGGACGCCGTAGAGCCCCGCGCCGAGCACGGAGAGTCCGCCGCCGCCCAGGGCGGCGGCCGATGCCAGCTTGCGTGCTGCTCCTGTCGCCCCCACAGTCCGGAGCCTACGCACTCGATCGAGCCGGTTCCGGGAGGGGCGAGGGACAACGCCATTGCCTGTTATGGAGCGGTAGGTCGATACATTGACCGGGTGCAGTACGTGAACTCGCTCCTCGACCTCATCGGCAACACTCCGCTCGTCCGGCTCGGCCGGACCCTGGACCTCGAGGACGGCCCGCTGGTCCTCGCCAAGGTGGAGTACCTCAACCCCGGCGGGTCCGTGAAGGACCGCATCGCCAGCCGGATGATCGAGGCCGCGGAGGCCTCGGGCGCCCTGCAGCCGGGCGGCACGATCGTCGAGCCGACCTCCGGCAACACCGGTGTCGGACTGGCGATGGTGGCCCAGCAGAAGGGCTACAAGTGCGTCTTCGTGTGCCCCGACAAGGTCAGCGAGGACAAGCGCAACGTGCTCAAGGCGTACGGCGCCGAGGTCGTGGTCTGCCCGACCGCCGTCGCGCCGGAGCACCCGGACTCCTACTACAACGTCAGCGACCGGCTCTCGCAGCAGCCCGGCGCCTGGAAGCCCGACCAGTACTCCAACCCGCACAACCCGCGCTCCCACTACGAGACCACCGGTCCGGAGATCTGGGAGCAGACCGACGGGAAGATCACCCACTTCGTCACCGGCATGGGCACCGGCGGCACGATCAGTGGCGTCGGGCGCTTCCTCAAGGAGCAGGCCGCCCTTGCTGGGACTGAGGTCCAGGTGATCGGTGCCGACCCGGCCGGCTCGGTCTACTCCGGTGGCACCGGTCGCCCCTACCTCGTCGAGGGCGTGGGTGAGGACTTCTGGCCCGAGACGTACGACAAGACCGTCGCCGACCGGGTCATCGAGGTCTCCGACGCCGACTCCTTCTCCTTCACCCGTCGCCTGGCCCGCGAGGAGGCCATGCTCGTCGGCGGCTCGGCCGGGATGGCGGCCTTCGCGGCCCGCCAGCTCGCCCACGAGCTTGCCGCCGAGGGGCGTACGGACGCCGTCATCGTGGTGCTGCTGCCCGACTCCGGCCGCGGCTACCTCACCAAGGTCTTCAACGACGACTGGCTCGGCCAGTACGGTTTCGCGACCGGCGCCGAGGCCGACCACCGTACGGTTGGCGAGGTGCTGCGCGGCAAGTCCGGCAAGCTGCCCGACCTGGTCCACACCCACCCTGGCGAGACCATCGCCGAGGCCGTGCACATCCTGCAGGAGTACAGCGTCAGCCAGATGCCCGTCGTCCGCGCCGAGCCGCCGATCGTGGCCGCGGAGGTCGCGGGCTCGGTCTCGGAGCGCACGCTCCTCGACGCGCTGTTCACCGGCAAGGCCAAGATGACCGACCGCGTCGAGGACCACATGTCCGCCGCGCTGCCGACCATCGGTTCCACCGAGGCCGCCAGCGACGCCGTGTCGCTGCTGGAGAAGGCCGACGCCGTGCTGGTGCAGGAGGACGGGAAGCCCATCGGCGTCCTGACCCGCCAGGACCTGCTCACCTTCGTGGCGCTGCAGTGAGCGCCCGCCTGCGCGGTGCCGCGCTCGTGCTCGCCTGCGTCGCGTCCCTCGCTGCGTGCGGCGGTGGCGATGACGTCAACACCGGCACCGACCCGGTCGAGGTGGAGGTCGGCAAGGGCTTCAGCTGGAACGGCTTCGTCGTCGACGACGGGTGGGAGCTCAACGCGATCAAGCGCCCCGCCGGTGCCGAGGAAGTGACCACGCCGGAGGTCAAGGGCACGATCACGAACACCGACGACGAGGAACGCGCCGCGATCTTCCAGATGGTCTTCTCGGCCGACGGCGATGCCCTCGCCACCGTCAACTGCACGGCCGGCAAGATGGCCAAGGACCAGTCGCAGTCGCTGGTCTGCCCCGGGCTGAGTGCCGAGATGCCCGAGGACTACGACGCCGTCGTCGTGCAGGAGTTCACCCGAGACACCAGCTCGAGCTGACAGGCAGTCGGCGGCATGGGAGACCTGACCCTCGAGGTCACCCTCTTCCTCGTCCTCGCGGCGCTGGTCGCAGGGTTCGTCGACGCCGTCGTCGGTGGTGGCGGGCTCGTCCAGCTCCCCGCCCTGCTCGTCGGCCTGCCGGGCGCTTCGGTGGTGCAGATCGCGGCCACCAACAAGCTGGCGTCGTTCTGCGGCACGTCGATCAGCGCGACGACGTACGTCCGGCGCATCCGCCCGGACCCGCGGACGTTCCTGCCGCTGATGCTCGCCGCCTTCGTCGGGTCGACGGGTGGCGCGCTCGTGGCCTCGCTGCTGCCGCGCAGCGCCTTCGACCCGATCATCCTGGTCGTCCTCGTGCTCGTCGGTTGCTACGTCTGGTTCAGGCCGAGTGTCGGTGAGCTGACCAGCCTGCGCTTCCAGGGCGGCCAGCACCTCACCGCCGTGCTGATGACCGGGCTCACGATCGGCTTCTACGACGGGTCGATCGGACCCGGCACCGGTTCGTTCCTCGTCTTCGCGCTCGTCGGGCTGCTCGGCTACAACTTCCTCGAGGCCTCCGCCAAGGCCAAGCTGGCCAACTGGGCGACCAACCTCGCGGCACTGATCGTCTTCGTCCCCCAGGGCGCGGTCATCTGGGAGCTGGCGCTGCCGATGGCCGCGGCGAACATCGTCGGTGGCTACCTCGGTGCGCGGGTCGCGATGGCGAAGGGCGCGAGGTTCGTCCGCGCGTTCTTCCTCGTGGTGGTCTCCGGCTTCGTGGTCCGGCTCGGCGGGGACGTGCTCGGCTGGTGGTGACGGCCGCATGGGGGAGCGACCGGTAACCTCCCCCTCGTGGGAGCCGTCAGTTCAGTCGACGAGTTCCAGCGCCGCCATCCCGTCATCGGCTTCCCGCTGGCCGTGGTCTACAAGTACTTCGACGACCAGGGCCCCTACCTCGCCTCGGCGCTGACCTACTACGCCTTCATCGCGATCTTCCCGCTGATGCTGCTCGGCACCTCGATCCTCGGGATCATCCTGCGCGGCGAGCCGAACTGGCAGCAGGCGATCCTCGACTCCGCGCTGGCCCAGTTCCCGATCATCGGCGACGAGCTCGGCCGCCCCGAGGGCCTCCAGGGCTCGTTCGCCGGCGTCGCGGTCGGTGGTGTCGCCGCGCTCTACGGCGCGATGGGGCTCGGCCAGGCCCTCCAGAACACCCAGCACGTCGCCTGGTCGGTGCCGCGCAACAGCCGGCCCAACCCGGTCTACGCCCGGGTCAAGACGCTCGTGCTGCTGGTCACTGCGGGCTTCTCGCTGCTCGCCGTGTCGATCGTGTCCACCGTCGCGAGCACGACGGACGCGTTCACCGAGGTGCTCGGCCCGGGCATCAAGGTGCTGCTCCCGGTGCTGACCATCGCGGTCGTCGGCACGTTCCTCACGCTCCTCTTCCGCTACGCCGCGACCGGTCAGCACTCGTTCCGCCGCGCCGCGCCGGGCGGTTTCACCCTCGCGCTGATGTGGCAGGGACTGCAGTACGCCGGAGCCGCGTACGTCGACCGGGTGCTGGTCGACACCACCTCGATGACCAAGACGTTCGGGCTCGTCCTCGGCCTGATCGGCTTCCTCTGGATCGGCGCCGTGATGGCCGTGCTGGCGATGGAGGTCAACGTCGTCCTGTCCCGGCGGCTCTGGCCGCGCGCCCTGCTCACGCCGTTCACCGACAACGTCCAGCTCACCGACGCCGACCGTCGGGCGTACGCGTCGTACGCCCGGATGCAGCGGCACAAGGGTTTCGAGAAGGTGTCGGTGGTCTGGGAACCCGGACCGGCCGAGATCGACGCGTCGGAGGAGAAGACCGAGGAGTCGTAGGACCTGCCCTCGACGCCGAGGGTGCGCGAGGATGTGCCGCATGCGGATCCTTGTCGTCTCGGACCTGCACTACCGGCTCCCTCACTACGACTGGCTCGTCACCGCCTCCGAACAGGTCGACGCCGTGGCGATCGTCGGCGACCTCGCCGACGTCGTCAGCGCGGTGCCGCACGAGATGCAGACCGTCGTGCTCGCGAAGTACCTCGGTCTGCTCGCGGACCGGACCACCGTGCTCGCGGCCTCGGGCAACCACGACCTCGACGGTCCGGGAAGCCACGGCGAGCAGGTGGCCGGCTGGCTGCGGAGGCCGGTGCACGGGTCGCTGCACGTCGACGGAGCAAGCGTCGACATCGGGGACACGAGGTTCACCGTGTGCCCGTGGTGGGACGGGCCGGTCACCCGCGAGGAGGTCTCCGCCCAGCTCGCCGCAGCAGCGGTGGACCGGCCCGCGCGCTGGGTGTGGCTCTACCACGCCCCTCCGGCGGGCACACCGTTGTGCGACGACGGGCGACGGACCTTCCCCGACGAGGAGCTCGCCTCGTGGATCGCCGAGCACCAGCCCGACATCGTGCTCTGCGGCCACATCCACCAGGCGCCGTGGATCGCCGGCGGGACCTGGCACGCCCGGTTGGGCAGGACCCGGGTCTTCAATGCCGGCAAGCAGATCGGCAAGGTGCCGGCGCACATCACCCTGGACACCGACGCGATGACCGCCGCGTGGTTCGGGGTCTTCGAGTCCGAGACGATCAGCCTGGCCTGAGCGACCAGCGCTCGGCATGCCGCTCAGTGGGAGTGGTGGTCTCCCTCGGGGTCGCGTGACGACCCCGTCCGTGCGCGCGGGGCCTGGTGGTGCACGAGCGTGTCGAGGATCTGGTCGACCATGCCGAGGTGGTCGCCGGCGTCGGCGTACTGCCGCTTGACGTCGACGAGGTAGTGCGTCAGGCCGTCCAGTCGCGTTGCTGTCGTCCGCAGCACCGCGAGGGCCGCACCCGGCCGGTCGGAGAGGAAGGCCAGCGGGTCGTCCACGACGTGCACCCGTACGTCGCCGACGGCACGCACGGTGGCCGTGGCGGGGATGGCGAGGACCGCGGACATCTCACCGAAGACGGCGCCAGGGGTGTCGATCCTCGCGAAGGCGACGCCGTCGTGCTCCACGACGACCTCGCCGGCGGCGAGCACCAGCATCCGCCCGGGGTGCGCTCCCTCCTCGATCAGCACGGCACCACCGGGGACGGTCTCGACACCTTGGTCGTCGGCGAACGAGAGGAGGTCGGTCACCCGCCCAGTGTGGGGGACGTGGCCGCCGAGCGACAGGGTCGACCAGATCGGTCAGATCGGTCAGATCGGTCAGGTCGGTCAGGTCGGGCGTCGGACGCCGTCGACGTAGACCCAGCGGCCGGCCCGCTGCTCGAAGCGGCTCACCTCGTGCATCCGCCCGGTCTCCGAGGTTGCCACGAACTCGACCGTGTCTCCCTCGGCGGAGACGATCCGGAGCCCCGTCCACCGGGTGGCCGGGTCGAGGTCGATGTCGTCGGGGCGGGTGCGCGGGTGCCAGGTGCGGAACAGGTGGTCGGCGTCGCCGGTCGCGTGCGCGGTGTAGCGCGAGCGCATCAGCTGCTCCGGCGAGGTCGCCTGCGCGGTGTTCGCCAGCAGCGGCCCGCAGCACGCGTCGTACGTCGCCCCGGATCCGCACGGACAGCTCGACTGGAGGGGAGGCACGGGCCACAGCCTAGGGCGGGGAACATCCTCCTTGAATGCAGCGTTGTAAGGGTGTAATCATGTAAGCACAGCACGAAGGAGAAGGAACATGATGACCCGAGAAGACAACGAAGAAGGCCGCAGCGGACGCGGCGAAGGACGCGGCCGAGGCCGTGGCGAGCGCCGCGGAGACCGTGGCGGCGAGCGCGGCGGACCCGAGGGTCGCGGCCGTCGCGGGGGCTGGCAGGTCGCCGACCTCCCGCCCGCCGACGATGCGACGGACTGGTTCCGCGGGCGGCTGCCCGACGGCTGGTTCAGCGAGATCGAGGTCCGTACGGACCGCGAGGAGATCACTGTCCTCGGCACGCTGAGCGAGAGCCAGGCAGACGGTGCCGACGGCGCCGCGGCGGAGGGCCGGATCGGCCGGTTCCGCGCCGAGACGAAGGCCGAGCGCATCGAGATCGCCCTCGAGGCGCAGGCGCGCTACCAGCGCAAGGTGTCGTGGGGCGTACGGCTCGGCGAGGTCGAGGCACTCTTCACCCACGTCGCCGCGCCGGTGATGACGCGGCTGCGCCAGCCCGAGCGGCAGGTGCTCGACACCCTCGTCGACGCCGGCGTCGCGCGGTCGCGGTCCGATGCGCTCGCCTGGTCGGTCCGGCTGGTCGGCGAGCACGCCGACGAGTGGCTCGGCCAGCTGCGCGACGCGATGGCCGAGGTCGACAAGCTGCGCGGCGAGGGCCCGACCCTCTGACGCACGCCGACCGACGGACCGAACAGGTCGCAACGCCGCCCTTGTCGCGCTCGCCGCGGTGGGGGCGGAGTGCGTTCGGTCCGTCGGTCGGCTGGTCAATGCGGTGGTGGGGTCGGTCGCGGCGGCGCTAGGTTCGCGGCCATGACGATCGAGCGGCCCGAGCCGTCCTTCCGCAACACCGAGGTCGGGATGCTGCGGTCCTACCTCGACCACTTCCGGGGCACGATCCGGTTGCAGGCCTCCGGCCTCACCGACGAGCAGCTCGACCAGACGCTCGGCCCCAGCGACCTCACGCTCGGCGGGATGCTCAAGCACCTCGCCTTCGTCGAGGACTACTGGTTCTCCTACAACCTCCTGGCCCGCGAGCCATCCCCGCCGTGGGACACCGCCCCCTGGGACGACGACGCCGACTGGGACTGGCACTCCGCCGCCGGGGCGCCGCACGCCGAGCTCGACGCGCTGCTGGCCGACGCCATCGTCCGTTCGGACGCGTGCCTCGACGAGGCGCTCACCGCCGACCCCGAGCTCGACCGGCCGGTCGCGCGCCCGCGCGACCCGGCGAAGGGCGACACCGCGACCGTGCGCTGGGTGCTGGTGCACATGGTCGAGGAGTACGCCCGTCACGCCGGGCACGCCGACCTGATCCGCCAGTCGATCGACGGCGCGACCGACGTCTGAGCTCGTGCCGGGTCAGGCCTGCTGGTGCAGGCAGAGCACGTTGCCGGCCGGGTCCTTGAACCAGGCGGCCTTCTCGCCGCCCATCACGGCGACGTGGTCGACGGTCGTGAGGTCGGGCAGGTCGTAGTCCTCGAAGACCACTCCGTGGTGCTCGAGCTCCTGGATCTCCGCATCGATGTCGTCGACCTCGAAGCTCATCGCAGTGCTCTCGGAGGGAGTGCTGCCGGGGCGGGGCAGCAGCATGAGCGTCGCGCCGCCGTCCAGCGCGAACATCGCGCTGCCCTCGTCGTTGGTGCCGGTGTAGTCGAGCCCGAGGGACTCGGCATAGAAGCTGCGGGCTCGGTCGACGTCGGGGACCGGGAGCATCATCGCGACCGTGCGCTTGGCGAGGGGCATGACGCGCCTCCAGGGGGTTGAGTGGTGGCCCCCGTCGATTCCCTCCAGTGTGCTCCCGATCCGGGTCGCGGGAACCACGGTCCAGACCGGTCGCTCGGGTCCGGGTCTGGTGGAATGGGCCCATGGCCGACCCGATCCGCGTGTACCTGCTCGATGACCACGACGTCGTACGGGAGGGCCTGCGGTTCCTGCTCGAGCAGCAGGACGACATCGAGGTGGTGGGCGAGTCCGCCAGTGCGGTCGAGGCGACGGCCCGGATCCCCGCGCTGCGCCCGGACGTCGCCGTCCTCGACGCGCGCCTGCCCGACGGCTCGGGCATCGAGGTGTGCCGCGCGGTGCGGTCGGTGGACTCCTCGATCAACGCGTTGATCCTGACGTCGTACGACGACGACGAGGCGCTGTTCGCGGCGATCATGGCCGGTGCGTCGGGCTACGTCCTCAAGGAGATCCGCAGCTCCGACCTGGTCACCGCCGTGCGGCACGTCGCGGCCGGCAAGTCGCTGATCGATCCGACCATGACGGCGACCGTGCTCGACCGGATCCGGAACGGCCCCGGCACGCCGGACGAGCTGTCGTCGCTGACCGATCGGGAACGGGTCCTGCTCGGCCACATCGCCGAGGGGCTCACGAACCGGCAGATCGCCGAGAAGATGTTCCTCGCCGAGAAGACCGTCAAGAACTACGTCTCGAGCATCCTGGCCAAGCTCGGCCTCGAGCGACGTACGCAGGCGGCCGTCCTCGCCTCGAAGCTGCTGGGACCCGGGGGGACCTAAGTCCCGCTTGATCGGTGACCGGCGGCCCTGACGGCCGCTCTCGATCCGCGCGACTCTGGTGGTGACCCAGCAAGAACACACACACCACAGAAGGAGGGGATGACGATGAGCGTCATCCACCGTCACAGCGACGAGACCCACGCAGTGCAGGCTTCGGCCGACCACGACCGAGGCACCTGGTTCGCCCGGGCCCTGGCCACCCTGCGGATCGCCTTCGGAATCACCTTCTTGTGGGCCTTCCTCGACAAGACCCTCGCCCTCGGCTTCCACACCGGCTACGACCAGGAGGGTGCCCTGGACCGCTTCGGCCCGGCGGCGTGGATCAACGGCGCCAGCCCGACCGAGGGCTTCCTGTCCTTCGCCGTTCCTGCCGACAACCCGTTCAAGGGCTTCTTCAACGCCCTAGTCGGAAGCGCCGCGATCGACTGGCTGTTCATGCTCGGCCTGCTCGGCATCGGCGTGACCCTGCTCCTCGGGGTGGCCATGCGGTTCGGCACTGCGGCAGGCGCGCTGATGTACGCGTTCATGTACGCCGCGTCGCTCCCGCTGGAGAACAACCCGCTCGTCGACGCTCACCTCGTCGGCATCATCGTGATGACGGTCCTCGCCCTGGGCGCGGCCGGCAGCACGTGGGGGCTGGGTCACTGGTGGAACCGCATGGACGTGGTGGAGCAACACCCCGTCCTGCGGTGACCAGCAGACCCCGGAAGCCCGACGCCTCCACGGCGTCGGGCTTTCCTGCGCGCGGGGCGGCCAGTCAGCGCAGCGGCACGCGCCAGACCAGGACGGTGCCGCGCTCGCCGACAGGCGAGACCTCCAGGGTGCCGCCGAGGTCGTCGGCGCGACGTCGGGCGTTGCGCAGCCCGCTCTCGCTGACCGACGCGGGCAGGCCGATGCCGTCGTCCGCGACGCGCAGCTCCAGCAGGTCGGAGCTCACGACCACGTCGACCTCCGCGCCGTCGGCGAGGGCGTGCCGGGCGACGTTGGAGATCGCCTCGCGGAGCACCGCCAGCAGCTGCGCCCCCAGGGCCGCCGGCACGACGGTGTCGAGCGGTCCGGAGGTCCGGACCACCGGGGTGAACCCCAGCACCGGGACGTACTCCTTGACGAGGTTGCGGACGCCGGCGCGCAGCGTGTCGCCGCGACGGTCCTGGAGCTCGAAGATCGTGCCCCGGATGGCCTTGATGGTGTCGTCCAGGTCGGCCACCGAACGGTCGAGCCGGTCGGTCACGGCCCCGTCGCCGGCCATCGCCGCCACTCCCTGGAGCTGGAGTCCCGTGGCGAAGAGCCGCTGGATGACGATGTCGTGGAGGTCGCGGGCGATCCGCTCGCGGTCAGAGATCAGGGCGAGCTCCTGGCGGTCGGCGAGCGCCTGGGTGCGGTCGAGCGACAGCGCGACCTGGTCGCCGAAGCCGGCGAAGAGGTCGCGGTCCTGGACGTCCAGCAGTCCGGACCCGGTCGGCACCACGGCGACGAGCGCGGTGACCGGAGCGAGGTGGGAGCGCAGCGGGACGACGACGACGGTCCCGCCGTCGACGAGCTGCGTGGTCACGGCGCCGCCCGGCCCGTGCTCCGTACGACGCGCCTGTGCCAGGCAGGCGAGGACGTGCTCGTCGTCGGCGTCGGGCGCCAGGCTGACCGTGTCGTGGTCCGGTCCCAGCGACGACCAGAGGGCCACCGCGCTGGCGCGGGACACCTGACGCGCCGTGGAGACGATCCGGTCCAACGCGGTGGACAGCTGGACGGGCGGCTGCAGGGCCTCGGCGAGCTCGGCCGACGCCTCGAGCCACTGCCGCCGCCGCTCGCTGAGCGCGAATGACCGGGCGTTGCTGATGACGTACCCGGCCGTGCGGGCCAGCTCCTCGACGAGGCCCTCGTCGGCCTCCGTGAACGGACCGCCCCCGGCCTTCTCGGTGAGGTAGAGGTTGCCGAAGACCGTGCCCCGGATCCGCACCGGCATCCCGAGGAACGAGGTCATCGGAGGGTGGTTCGGCGGGAACCCCACCGAGGACGGATGTGCCGACAGGTCGGCGAGCCGGAGGCCGGAGGGGTCGTCGATGATCACGCCGAGGATTCCGTGCCCGCGCGGCAGGTCGCCGATCAGGGCCCGCGTCCGGTCGTCGAGGCCGGTGGTGACGAACTCGACGAGCTCGTCGCCGTCGACGCCGAGCACCCCCAGCGCGCCGTAGCGGGCACCGGTCAGCTCCGTCGCCGCCTCCACGATGCGGGTCAGCACGCTGGCGAGGTCGAGGTCGCTGGAGATCGCGGTCACCGCCTCGAGCAGCGAGCGTGCCTCGGCTCCGAGGGCGGTTGAGGTGGGCGTCACCCCCACAGTGTGTCCCTAGGCCGTGCGGCGCACGGGCAGGTGCTCCCACGGGTCCCAGCCGCCGCCCAGCTGTCGACCGGTGACCTCGGTCCACGGGATGCGTACGACGAGGTTGCGCTGGCCCTCAGCCCACGGGCGGGGCTGCCAGGTGCGGGCGATCTCGCGCAGCTCCTCGTGGTCGTCGACGAAGGTCGCGCGCCCCCGGACCACCACGCTCCAGCCGCGCTTGCGCTCGTAGTCGAACTGGTCGACCTCGAAGCAGGCCTGGGCATCGCGGCCGTATGTCCCGAGCAGGCTGTACGCCGTGGTCCGGAGCAGGACCGACTCATGCCCGGGCTCGCCGTCGACCGCGTAGTTGACCGGGATGATGTGCGGGCCGGTGGGCGTGCCGATTGCCACGCGGCCGGCGACGCCCGCGGTGAGCAGGCGCGAGCAGTCCTCGCGGGACAGGTCGTGGGTCATGGGCATGGGGGCCTCCTTCGGCTGGACTCCCAGCCTCCCCGTCTGCGGAACGCGCGGGCAGGGTCGAAGGTCCCGAACGGGCTGTGCCCTAGGGCGTGGAGTCGGTGATCAGCCCGCCGGTCGTCGGCTGGTAGGGGTTGAGGCCGTGGTCGATGGCGTACTGCTTGAGGTAGCCCTCCTGGCCCAGCACCTTGATCCGCTCGGCGATCTTGGCGGCCTCGGCCTTCTCGACCTCGATCTGCGCCTGCGCTGCCTTCACCTGGGCGGCAGCCTCGGCCTCCTTGGCCTTGGCGCGGGCCACGGCCTCCTGCTGGGCGACCAGCGCGGCCTTGACCTGCTCCGGCGGCACCGGCTTCTGCAGGGTGATCGCGAAGTCGGTGAAGAACTCCTCGTCGCCGTCAATCTGCCGACCCACGAGCTCGGGCATCTGCGCCAGCACCTCCTGCTCCCACTGCGCCTTGACGCCTGGGTCGGTGTAGAGCTCGGTGTAGGTGTAGTTCTGGCTGGCCCGGTCGATCGCGGTCTCCAGCGGCCGGCTGATGTAGACGCTCAGCATCTGCAGCCATCCGGCCGAGCCGTTCCCGTCGGTGGAGTCCATGTAGGCGGCGTAGCGGTTGCCGATGAGGTCGTGGAACTTCTGGAGCGTCTTGCAGTCGGTGTTGAGCAGGAATGCCGCGACGCCGTCGACGCTCATCTCGATGCCGTCCTTGCTGACGAACGTCACCATCGGCCGGTCGCCGCCCTCGCCGAACACGTAGTTGCGCTGGCTCTTGGGGTACGAGTAGTGCTTGTCGCCGGGGCCGTCCCAGGCACGCGTCGAGCTCGACACGCAGTCCTTGAACCGGCGCGGCGTGAAGGCGCCGTCGCTGTAGTGCAGCGCGACCTGGTCGGGACCGGTCGAGACGGTGGTCGGGCGGACGAAGATGAGCACGGCGACCGCGAGGACGACCAGCAGGAGGAACCCGCCGGTGGCCTTCTTCACAGCGCCGGCGCGGTTGGCGATCTTGTTCGCGGTGGTCGACATCGGGATCCTCAGGCGTCGGGGCCGCTGGACAGGCGGCGGTGATGGGTCGTGATCTCGTCGATGATGATCGTCGAGAGCTCGGGCGAGACGTCGCGGTGCTGCCAGGCCAGCTCACGCAGCTGTTCGATGAAGGTGTCCCGCTCGGCCAGGGCGCGCGGCGCAGCGGGGGCGACGACGGGCGGGGCGGCCCCGGCGCCGGCGGACAGGCGGCCGGCCCAGAAGGCCACGCCGATCAGGACGACGAACATCAGGAGCCAGATGGAGGCCATGCCGCCATCCTGCCCTGCCGGAGACCCGTTGAACCGCCATTTGGCGGCTTCGAGCGCACTCGACGTTGACGCACCGGTCTAGCGTGGAAGGCGTGAACGAGCACCCCGCAGCCAGCACCCTCGGCCAGCTCCGCGACAGCGGCCACGAGCTCCGTACGCTCCGCCAGGAGCTGCGCGACAACCTGCTCGCCAAGCTCCGCGCCGGCGAGGACCCGTGGCCGGGGCTGCACGGCTTCTCCGAGACCGTCATCCCGCAGGTCGAGCGCGCGCTGCTCGCCGGCCACGACATCGTGCTGCTCGGCGAGCGCGGCCAGGGCAAGACCCGGTTGCTCCGGTCGCTGGTCGGACTCCTCGACGAGTGGACGCCGGTGATCTCCGGCTCCGAGATCGGCGAGCACCCGTACGACCCGGTCACCGTCACGTCCCAGCATGCGGCGGCGACGTACGGCGACGACCTGCGCATCTCGTGGAAGCACCGCGACGAGAGGTACGCCGAGAAGCTGGCGACTCCGGACACGTCGGTCGCCGACCTGATCGGCGACGTCGACCCGATGAAGGTGGCGGAGGGCCGCCACCTCGGCGATCCGGAGACCATCCACTTCGGGCTGATCCCGCGCAGCCACCGCGGCATCGTCGCGATCAACGAGCTCCCCGACCTCGCCGAGCGGATCCAGGTCGCGATGCTCAACGTGATGGAGGAGCGCGACATCCAGATCCGCGGCTACCTCCTCCGGCTGCCGCTCGACGTGCTCGTGGTTGCCAGCGCCAACCCCGAGGACTACACCAACCGCGGCCGGATCATCACCCCGCTCAAGGACCGCTTCGGCGCCGAGATCCGCACCCACTACCCGCGCGAGGTGGAGGAGGAGATCGCGGTCATCGAGCAGGAGGCCGACCTCGTCGCCGCGGTGCCGGCGTACCTCCTCGAGGTGCTCGCCCGCTTCACCCGCAACCTGCGTGAGTCTCAGGCCGTCGACCAGCGCTCGGGCGTCAGCGCCCGCTTCGCCATCGCCGGTGCCGAGACCATCGCCGCCGCCGCGCTGCACCGGGCCACCACCCAGGGCGAGGACGAGGCCGTGGCGCGAGTCGTCGACCTCGAGACCGCCGTCGACGTGCTCGGCGGCAAGATCGAGTTCGAGACGGGCGAGGAGGGCCGCGAGGCCGAGGTGCTCACCCACCTGCTCCGCACCGCCGTCGCCGAGACCGTGCGCGCCCACCTCGCCGGCATCGACCTGCGCCTGCTCGTGGACGCCATCGAGGCCGGCGCCATGGTGAGCACCGGTGCCCGCGTCGGCGCGCGCGACTTCCTCGCCGGCCTGCCGGTGCTGGGGGAGTCCGACCTCTACGACGCGGTGTGCGACCGGCTCGGCGCGACCAACGACGGCGAGCGCGCCGCCGCCCTCGAGCTCGCCCTCGAGGGGCTCTACCTGGCCCGCAAGATCGGCAAGGACACCGACGCCGGTGAGACCGTCTATGGCTGATGTCCTCGTGCGGCTGGGCACTGCGGACGACATCCCGGCCTTCGTCGCGATCGGGCACGCCGTTGTGCCGCCGACGTACGGCCCGATCGATGCGGCGTACGCCCAGAAGATGCTCGACGAGTGGTGGACGCCCGAGGTGTTCGCGACGTCGCTGGAGCGCAACGCCCACCTCGTCGCCGAGCACGACGGGCAGGTCGTGGCGCTCGCCAACTTCGGGCGCCTCGCGCGGTCCTACCGCGACTTCCCGCACGTCACCGGCGACCGCGAGGTGATGTGGAAGCTCTACGTCCACCCCGACCACCAGGGCCTCGGCATCGGGCGCCGGCTGCTCGGCGAGGTCGAGGCGCTCGTCGAGGGCGACGAGCTGTGGCTCGAGGTGGTCGACGGCAACGAGCAGGCCTTCGCCTTCTACCGCTCGCACGGCTTCGAGGAGGTCGAGCGGACTCCGGACCGCGACCCGTGGCCGGACGACGTCTGGATGCGGAAGCAGCTGGTCGGACGATGAGCCGCTTCCAGCGGTACGACGGCGGCGACCCGCTCGCGCCGCCGGTCGACCTCGCCGGTGCGCTCGACGCCATCGGGCAGGACGTGATGGCCGGCTACTCGCCCGAGCACGCGATGCGCGAGTTCCTGCGGCGAGGGAGCAACGACCAGGCCGGGCTCGACGAGCTGCAGCGCCAGCTCGCCCAGCGCCGGCGCGACATCCTGCAGCGCAACAACCTCGACGGCACGATGCAGGAGGTCCGCGAGCTGCTCGACAAGGCCGTGCTCGCCGAGCGCGGCCAGCTCGCCCGCGACATCACGATGTCCGACGAGGACCGTGACTTCCGCGAGATGGTACTGGACTCTGCGTGGCCGCAAGGGGGGTCGCCATCGACCGCCGCCGCGGTCAGCGAGCTGGCGTCGTACGACTGGCAGTCCTCGGAGGCCCGCGAGGCCTATGAGGAGATCAAGGACCTGCTCGGGCGCGAGCTGCTCGACCAGCGCCTCGCCGGGATGAAGCAGGCGCTCGAGGGCGCGACCGAGGAGGACCGGGCCGCCGTCGCGGAGATGCTCGCCGACCTCAACGACCTCCTCGAGAAGCACGCGGCGGGGGAGGACACCGACGAGGCCTTCGCCGCGTTCATGGACAAGCACGGCGACTTCTTCCCCGACAACCCCCAGGACATGGACGAGCTGCTCGACTCGCTCGCGCAGCGCGCCGCCGCGGCCCAGCGGATGCTCAACTCGATGACCGAGGAGCAGCGCCGCGAGCTGATGGAGCTCTCCCAGCAGGCCTTCGGGTCGCCGCAGCTGATGGAGCAGCTCGCGCGGATGGACGCCAACCTCCAGGCGCTGCGTCCCGGCGAAGACTGGTCGGGGTCCGAGAGCTTCGAGGGGGAGCAGGGCATGGGCCTGGGTGACGGAACCGGCGCACTCGCGGATCTCGCGCAGCTCGACCAGCTCTCCGACCAGATCTCCCAGTCCTACCAGGGGGCGCGGCTCGACGACGTCGACCTCGACGCGCTCGCCGGCCAGCTCGGCCCGGAGGCTGCGGTCGCCGCCAAGACCCTCCAGGAGCTCGAGCGCGCGCTGCGCGACAGCGGCTACCTCAAGCGCGGGTCCGACGGCGAGCTCCGGCTCTCGCCCAAGGCCATGCGCCAGCTCGGCAAGGCGCTGCTGCGCGACGTGGCGGACCGGATGAGCGGCCGCTCCGGCGCCCGCGAGACGCGTACGACCGGGCTGGCCGGCGAACCGTCGGGCGCGAGCCGGCGGTGGGCGTTCGGCGACACCGAGCCCTGGGACGTGTCGCGCACGATCACGAACGCGGTGCTGCGCGGGGGCGCCTCACCGGTGCGGATCCAGGTCGACGACATCGAGGTCGTCGAGACCGAGGCGCGCACCCAGGCGGCCGTCGCGCTGCTCGTTGACACGTCGTTCTCGATGGCGATGGACGGGCGCTGGGTGCCGATGAAGCGCACTGCACTCGCCCTCCACCAGCTGGTGCGCTCCCGCTTCCGCGGCGACGACCTGCAGCTCATCGCCTTCGGCCGGCATGCCCAGGTGATGGAGGTCGAGGAGCTCACCGGGCTGGATGCGCGCTGGGACAAGGGCACCAACCTCCACCACGGCCTGCTCCTCGCGAACCGGTTCTTCCGCAAGCACCCCAACGCGCAGCCGGTGCTGCTCATCGTCACCGACGGCGAGCCGACCGCGCACCTCGAGCCGGACGGTGAGGTCTGGTTCTCCTACCCGCCGCACCCGCTGACGATCGCCCACTCGGTGCGCGAGCTCGACGCGGCGGCGCGCCTGGGCGCTCAGGTGACGTTCTTCCGCCTCGGCGAGGACCCCGGACTGGCCCGCTTCATCGACTCGATGGCGCGGCGCGTCGACGGCCGGATGGTGAGCCCCGAGCTCGACGACCTCGGCGCCGCGGTGGTCGGGTCCTACCTCGGCTCCCGCGGCCCCGGCACGTCGTACCGCGAACACTTCGGCGACGTCTACGGCGGCGGTCGGGGCTTCTGGGTCTGAGAGCCTACGGCCCGGCGGCCTCGAGCATCCGCAGCAGCTCGGCGCCCATGTGCTCGATGACGACCTGGAGCGCCTTGGCCGGGCGGACCATCA
The DNA here is from genome assembly GCF_004137345.1 of Nocardioides zhouii. GTDB lineage: Bacteria > Actinomycetota > Actinomycetes > Propionibacteriales > Nocardioidaceae > Nocardioides > Nocardioides zhouii. Next base: position 86,570 of record NZ_SDWV01000013.1, on the reverse strand, counting down.
CGGTGAAGTCGACGATCTGCCCGCCCGCGTCCCACGTGATCATGTCGACGCCCGAGACGTCGAGACCGCCGACCTCCGTGCGGAACTGCAGCACCGCCGAGTCGTCGCCGAGCCACTCGCGCTCGTACGTCAGCGCGGGACCGAGCACCGTGAACGCGGCGGTCAGGTAGCCCACGACGGTGTCGCGGCCGACCTGCGGCGTGTGCACGGCCGGGCTGCGGAAGACCGCTTCCTCGGCGATCAGCGCAGGGAGGCCCGCCGGGTCGCGGCTCTCGACGACGGCGTGCCAGCGGGCCAGTGCCCGCTCGGCTGGGGTGGCTGCGTCCATGCGCGCCATCGTCGCACCCGCGCGCGCTGATCTGGCAGGGTCTCGCCCGTGGACCTGCGAGACCTGCCCCGCGTCGTGTGGGCGCTGGCGGCGGCGAGGTTCGTCTCGTCGGCGGCGTCGTTCACGATGCTCTTCCTCACGCTCTACCTCACCGGACCGCGCGACGTCGCGACGGCGACGGCGGGCCTCCTGGCCGGCGCGGTGGGCGTCGGCGCCCTGGCCGGCAACTTCACCGGAGGCCGCTGGGGTGACCGGTTCGGCCACCGACGGGTCCTCCTCGCGGCCTCCACGATCGGTGGCTCCCTGCTCGCCGTCGTGCCGCTGGTGCCGACGTGGGCCCTGGCCGGTCTTCTCCCCGTTGCGGCGTACCTGCTGGCCACCGGCTCCCTCTCCGCCGGCGCGCTGTCCGCGCTTGCGGTGCCGCGCGGCCAGCGGCGTACGGCGGTCGCGGTCCATCGCGCCGCGTCCAACGCGGGGTTCGTGATCGGGCCGCCGCTGGGGGCCCTTCTGGTGGCGTGGAGCTATGACGCGCTCTTCGTCGTCGACGGGCTCTCGGTCGTGCTCGTCCGGCTCGTGCTGAGCCGGGTGCTGCCCGCAGACGCGGAGGCGGTGACGACACGTGCGCCGGGCCACGGCCTGTGGCGCTCGGTCCGGGCCGACCGCGGGCTCCTCGTGCTGCTCGTCGGCGTCGTGCTCGTCGACCTCGTCTACCGCCAGCTCTACTCGACCCTCCCGCTGTACCTCCGTGACGCGGGCCAGCCGATCTGGCTCTACGCCCTGGTCATCGCCCTCGGCTCCGCCGTGATCCTGGCCCTCGAGATCCCCGTGACCCAGTGGCTGCACGGCCGAGGGGCGTACGGCGTCATCGCCCTCGGCTATGCGCTCGTGGGTGTCGGCACGGCGATGTTCGCGCTGCCGGTCTCGGTGGCGACGGTGTGCGCGGCGATGGTCGTGCTCACCGCCGGGGAGATCCTCTACAAGACGACGGCGACCGCCCACGTGCTCGACCAAGCGCCCGACCACCTCGTCGGCCAGTACCAGGGCCTCTACACCGGCGCCGCCACCAGCGGCACGCTTCTCGCCGCGCCCATCGGCACCGCCGTGTACGCCGCCGCGCCCGACCTGCTCTGGCCGCTCATGGCGGCGGTGGCCCTCGCCGCGGCGGCGTTCGTGCTGCTTGCGCGTCAGGTGGAGGCCGGCGTAGTCCAGTGACCTTCGGTCGTCCGGGAGCCCATCCGGCAGCCATATCTCACTGGACTACCCGGGCGGGATAGCCAGAACTCACTGGACTACCCCGGGCGGGGGAGAACCTCAGGCGTCGCCGAACCCCGGCAGGGACTCCTCGAGGATCTCCCGGAACGGGACCGTCGACCCGAGCTGGCTGAGCAGGCCGAGGGAGCCGATCCAGGTGCGGTGGATGAGGAGGTACGACGTCGGCAGGTTGAGCTTGGTGGCCAGCGTGAACGTCTCGGCGCGGGGGTCGTTGATCCGCTCGAACTGCTCGCGCATCCACTCGCGGGTGAAGGCGAAGCGCTCGACCGCGGCCGGCTCGACGAAGGGGGCGAGGTAGGTGAGCAGCATCGCCGGGTCGACCTCGATGCGCTCCTTGATGAAGCCCTCGGCGCGCAGCCCGGCGACGAGCGAGTCCTGGTCGGAGTCCAGCGCGATGCGGATCAGCCGGCCCATCGCCTCGGGGAGCTGTCCGTGGGGGAGCCGGGCGACGGCCCCGAAGTCGAGCACGCCCAGCCGGCCGAGACCGCCGTCGGGGGCCGGGATCACCCGGAAGTTCCCGGGGTGCGGGTCGGCGTGCAGCATGCCGGTCCGGCGCGGTCCCTCGAACAGGAAGCGTACGAACAGCTCGCCGTAGTGGTCGCGCTCCTCCTGCGTGCCCTCGCGGATGACGTGAGCCAAGGAGTGGGCGGAGTCCATCCACTCGGTCACCAGCACCTCACCGCCGACGGCCACGACGCCCGGAACGACGATGTCGGGGTGGTCGGCGAAGGCTTCGGCGTACGCCGACTGGGCCTCGGCCTCGAGGGTGTAGTCGAGCTCGTCGGCGGCGCGCGCCTGGAGCTCGGCGACGAGCGGCTTGATGTCGATGCCGGGGAAGACCGGCGCCACGCCCCGCGCGACCCGGGCGATCTGGCGCAGGTCGCTCATCAGGGCCTCGCCGGCGCCGGGGTACTGCACCTTGACCGCGACGTCGCGCTCGCCGCCGCCGTCCGTGTGGTCGAGCCACCGGCCGCGGTGGACCTGACCGATCGACGCGGCTGCGGTGGGTGCGCCGTCGAGCCACACCAGCCGCGTGCGCCAGTCGGCACCGAGGTGCGTGGTCAGCTGCTGGCGTACGGTCGCCGTGGGCATCGGCGGGGCGGAGTCCTGGAGCGCGGTGAGGTGCTCGCGGTAGGGCGCGGCGAGCTCCTCGGGGAGCGCGGACTCGAGCACGCTCAGGGCCTGGCCGAACTTCATCGCGCCGCCCTTGAGCTCGCCCAGCGTGCGGAAGAGCTGCTCGGCCGTGCGCTGCTGCACCTCGCTCAGCACCGCGTCGGCGGGACGGCCGCCGAGGCGCTTGCCGAGGCCCATCGCCTGCCGGCCGGCGTACCCCAGTGGCAGCGCCGCGAGGCGTGCCGTACGGGCGGCGGCCTTGCGCGGGAGCTCGGTCATGCACCCATCATCCCCATGCCACCCAATCCGGACGTGTACGGGCTCCGAACAGGGGCTGGCCACCTGCGTGACCTGACGCACGTTGCGTCGTTGACCGGTCAACCCACTCCACACCTCGGGAGGACCCACGTGCGACTCAAGCCCCTTCTCGCCTGCACGGCGAGCATCCTCGCCGCCACGGCGACCTTCGGCGTCGGCGGCACCGCCACGGCGGCAGTCCAGAGCACCCCGCAGGCCAACGTCTCCGACTTCCTGGCCGGCCAGCTGACCACCCTGACCGGGAAGACGACCGTGCTGGTGCACGGCACCTCCATCACCGCCGCCCGCCAGGCCGTCACCGCCACGGGCATGGCCAAGAAGGGCGAGTACCGCTCGATCGGCGTGGTCGTCGCCAACGCCACGACGGCGCAGATCGCCGCGGTCCGCACCCAGAGCGGCGTGACGTACGTCGAGGGCGGCGCGCAGCCGATCGAGTTCTTCCAGGAGACGTCGAACACCGCCACCCGCGGTGCCGAGGCGGCCTCGACGCTCACCGGCGCCGACGGCAGCCCGCTCACGGGCAAGGGCGTCAGCGTCGCGGTCATCGACTCCGGCGTCGACCCGACCCACCCCTACTTCAAGGAGGCCGACGGCTCGTCTGCCGTCGTGGCCAACCTCAAGGCGCTGTGCGAGCCGCTGACCGAGACCTGCTCGGTCCAGCGGCTGCCCAACTTCGTCGACACCGACACCCTGTCGCTCGGCGGCCACGGCACCCACGTCAACGGCATCGTCGCCGGCCGGCCCACCACGCTGACCGACGGCGGCAAGCTCCAGGGCGCAGCGCCCGGCGCCAAGCTGGTCTCGATCTCGACCGGCGCCGGCATCGTCATCCTCGGTGCCGACTCGGCGCTCAACTGGGTGCTGGAGAACCACGCCGCCCCGTGCGGTGCCGGCATCCCGGCCTCGACCTGCCCGCCGATCAAGGTCACCAACAACTCCTACGGCCCCACCGGCGGCGGGTCGTTCGACCCCGAGTCGGCCACCGTCAAGCTCCAGCGCGCGCTCGCCGCGGCCGGCGTGGTCACCGTGTGGGCCGCCGGCAACGACGGCGGAGACGGCTCGGAGAGCCTGACCAACCCGCCCGGCCAGGACCCGACCGGCGGCATCCTCTCGGTGGCGTCGTTCTTCGACCAGGACACCGGCACCCGCGACGGCACCGTGTCCGACTACAGCTCGCGCGGCCTGACGTCCGACGCCTCCACCTGGCCCGACATCTCGGCGCCGGGGGAGAACATCACCTCGTCCTGCCGGCTCTACCTCGCGATCTGCTCGACCGGACTCGACCCGCGCAACGGCCCCGGCCCGCTCGACATCGGTACGTTCAACACGATCAGCGGCACGTCGATGGCTGCCCCGCACATCGCGGGCATCGTCGCGCAGCTCTTCCAGGCCAAGCCCTCGGCGACCCCGGCCGACATCGAGCGGGCGCTGAAGGTCTCGGCCTACAAGTACACGAACGGGGCCGCCTACACGGCCGGCCCCCTCGGCACCACGTCGTACGACAAGGGCTACGGCCTGGTCGACGTCGTGGCCGCCGTGGCGGCCCTCGGGTGAGGCACTGACCCGAGGCTGACATAGACCCTCCAGGGGGGAGCCACCGCGCAACAGGGGCGCGGTGGAAGGAGCGGGCGGGAGCGAGAGCTCCCGCCCGCTCTCCTGGTTGTGCGATCTTGAGGGGCATGGAGACCGGCCTGGAGATCGAGTTCAGCGGCGAGCTGGTGGAGTGGCGCGGTCCCGCGCCCTACTACTTCGTCCCGCTCCCGCCCGACGAGGCCGACCTGGTCGACGAGGTGAAGGCCGAGGTCGCCTACTGGGGCGTCGTCCCGGTGCGCGCCCGGATCGGCGGGACCGACTTCACGACGTCGATGTTCCCGCGCGAGGAGACCTGGTTCCTGCCCGTGAAGGCCGCGGTGCGCCGGGCCGAGGGGATCGAGCTCGGCGAGGTGGTCGGCGTACGCCTCCGGGTCGGGCAGTCGTCAGGCGACTGACGCGGTGGCGCGACCGCGCCGTGCCGTCAGGTAGAGGCTCAGGGCGACGTAGTAGCCGATGTAGGCCACCGAGAGTGCGAGCCAGACCGCGCTCGGGTCGGGCGCCTGCCAGAGGATCACGGCGTAGCTGACCAGCCAGAGGCAGGTCAGCACGAGGGTGGGCGCCTGCAGGGTGGTGGTGCGTGAGGGGTAGACGTACCCGATCGGCACGAAGACGAGCACCGCGCACACCAGCAGCACGGCCGCGGCGGCCGCCGGCGACAGGTCCAGCACGTAGATGTAGAACGCGGCGATGTTCCAGTAGCTCGGGAAGCCGAGGAACAGGTGGTCGTCGGTCTTCGCGTCGACCCGGCAGAACTGGTACGCCGACGCGAGCAGCGGCACGACGGCCAGCACGGTCGCCGAGGCACCCTCGCCCAGGTATCCCGTGCTCCACAGCAGCACCATCGGGATGAAGGCGTACGTCAGGTAGTCGACGATGTTGTCCAGCAGGGCCCCGTCGAACCAGGGGACGTGCTCCTTCACCCCGACCCAGCGCGCGAGCATGCCGTCGGTGCCGTCGACGACCATGGTGGCCAGGAAGAGCCAGAGGCACCGGGTGGTGTCGCCCTCCATCACCGCCACGACGGCGAGGAACGCCAGCACGAAGCCCGAGGCCGTGTAGGCGTGCACGAGCCAGGAAGCGATCGTCAGGAAGGTGCTCCGCGAGGAGGCCACGTCCCTCCTCGGTCGTCGGGTGTTGCATCGAGAGAGGGATCATGTCAGACGCGGGCGCAGGAGATGCAACCAACGGCAACGGTCTTGCGTCTTCAGATCGTGATGACTTCCATGCGTACGACCATCCTGAGCGCCGCGACCCTGTCGATCGCCGCCCTCGCCCTGACCCAGCTCCCGGCGAACGCCGACGGCATCGGCGTAGAGGACCCGCAGGACCTCGGCCACGGCGTCGACCTCCGCTCCGTGGTCGTCGAGCACGGAGCGCGCAACGTGGTCGTGACCACGACGCACACCGACCTGCAGGAGTCCTACCTCACCGGCTCGTCGGGCGCGGTCTTCCTCGACACCGACCCGGCGGACACCGGCCCGGAGTACGTCCTCTCGGGCGGCTACTTCGTCGGCACTGACTACATCCTGCTCACCACCGACGGCTTCGCCACCTCGAAGTGGGGCGAGCCGGTCGAGGGGTCGTACCGGATGAAGGTGGACTACGACGCGGAGCAGGTCCGGATGCGGATCTCGCGCGACGCCCTCGGCTCCCCGGCCGAGGTCCGCGTCGCCGTACGTGTCGCCGGCACCCGCCCCAACGGCAAGGACACCGCCCGGGACTGGCTCGGCGACCCGCGCAGCTTCACCGACTGGGTGGCCCAGTGACCTCGGTGGGCGTATCGAGACCGGCTACTTGATCTCGCGGACCTCCTGCGGCCACCCGCAGCCCTCGGCGACCCTCGCGGCCCATTCCCGCGCCTCCTCGATGGTCGGCACGCTGATGATCGTGATGCCGCCGAGGTACTCGGTCACCTCGGTGTAGGGGCCGTCGGTGACCACCATCTCCCCGCTGGTGCCGTCGGCGCTGAAGGCGAGCTCCATGTCCTCCACGAGACCGCCGGCGAACACCAGCACCCCTGCCGTCTCCATGTCGGCGACGACGGCCGTGGAGGGCTCCACGCGGGTCTGGTACCACTCCGCGGGGTGGTCCCCGACCCACTGCTGCATGAAGTAGATGGCGTACATCGTCATGGAGACTCCTCCGTCCGGGCGGCCCCTGCGGCCGCCTCCACCACTCTGACGGACGGGTCGACGCGAAATCGACAGCATCAGCGGTCCGCATCGTCGGGCGCGTGTGGCGAGTTCGCCTCAAAGGGGTGCAATGGACGCGCTTGCAGCGCGAGATCTCGGTCTCCGCGTCTAGGGTTCGACGGTGAAGATGCCAGTCGCCTCCGCCGCTCGACGCGGTGGACTCTCGGTCGTTGTTGCCCTGTCGTTCGTGCTGCTCGCGGCTCCCCAGGTGAGTGCTGGCGTCACGCTAACGCCGTACCCATCCCTGCCCATGCCGTGGCGCATGGCCGTCGGAGGTCCGCAGAACCACCTCTTCACGGCCTTCCTCTCGAATGGAACCACGCAGGTCACCGAGAGCACGTCCAGTGGCGACTACCTGCGACCCGTGAGCATCGGCACAGTTCCGCTGATCAAAGCGTTCGAGGTGGACGCCGCGGGAAATCTCTACCTCGCGTTCCGTGACACGAGCAGCAACGACACCTTGCTGCGCAAGGTCAGCCCCTCGGGATCGACCGAATGGGAAACCGCTCTGGCTGCTGGAACCTCAGCACGTGACGTATCCGCAGGAAGTGCTGCCATCTGGCTCGCGACCGATCAGGGCACGACGATCCTGAAGTTCTCGCCCCTGACAGGGGAGTTCCTCGGCAGCATTCCCGCCTCGGGGGCGTACGTCGAGGCACTGGCCAACGGCAACGTCCTGGCCAGCTCGAGCACCACCGGCATCACGGAGTACGACCCGGCCGGCGTGGCTCGGCGCACCATTCCCGGTTCGACCGGCGCGCTCGACACCACGGCTTCGGGTGAGGTGATCGCAGCCGTCTCGACCCAGTCGGGTGCCTCGATCCGGAAGTTCGCGGCGGACGGCAGCTCGACCCTCGGCGTCGACCGGGGCACGAGCGCGAGCATTGCGGACCTCTCGGTCACTCCGAGCGGCGAGACATGGGCGCTCAGCAGCAACGTCCGGGTCCACCTCGACCCCACCACCCCCGACGCGAAGCTCACGGCATCTGAGGCGCAGGCGTTCACCGGCGCACCGGTCGCCCTCGACGCGACGGGATCGTTCGTCCCGTTCGCCTCGCCGTCTCGCTTCGAGTGGGACCTCGACGGCGACGGCTCGTTCGAGACCGACTCCGGCGCCACCGGTCGGATCTCGCACGCGTACGACACCCCGGGGATCCGTACGGTCACCGTTCGGGTCACTGCGCCCGCGGGCGCGACGGCGACCGCCAGCACTGCGGTCGACGTGAGCAGCGCGTCGCCCGTCGGACCGATCGGCGTCTCGATCAACAACGGCGCCAGATACACCAACGATCCCCAGGTGACCGTCTTCATGAGGTGGCCGACGTACGCGAAGGACGTCGTGATCTCCAACGACGGCGGCTTCTTCCCCGCGTCGCAGCGACCGGTCGGTGCGACCATGGCATGGACCCTTGACTCCAGCGGTCCGGAGCGCCTGCCCAAGACCATCTACGCCCGATTCCTGGGCGGACGATCCGGCCCGGAGACCTACCAGGACGACATCATCCTCGACGAGACCGCGCCGGCCGTGCTCGAGGCTGGGGCGAAGGCACCTGTCGCTTCTCCCCGCCTGACGGACCTCGCGCCGCGGCTGGCGAAGCGGAGGTACGTCGTGACCGTGAGGGCGGTCGACAAGACCTCAGGCGTCGCCACGATGCAGGTCACCTCGAAGAAGGCCAGGCCGGGCGCCTGGCGCACCTACAAGAAGCGGTCGTCCTTCAAGAGCTCGAGCAGCAAGATCTTCGTCCGGGTACGGGACGGCGCGGGCAACGTGTCGCGCTGGAAGCGGCTGAAGATCGCCTAGAACGACTCCGCCGCCTCTGCACGCCAGACCGCCTCTGGCGCGTGGCGCGGCCAAGGGGCACGGCCTCTTCGAGCGCGTTGCAGGACCCGCCCCGGCGGACGAAGCCGACGCGGCCCCCGGGGCTTGGCTCGACGAGCGACCCGAGTAGCCCGCCGCCGTCAAGGACGCAGTTCGCTCGCGAATGTCACGAGTCAACTTCGACCCAGCGTGCCGTACGACCCTCAGACCGCCTCGGGGAACTTCACGCCCGTGTTCGCGTGGCAGCGATAGCCGTACGGGTTCTTGGCGAGGTACTGCTGGCGCGATCGAGCAGCGTCACCCCGCAGCGATAGGTGTGGGTTCGAACACGGTGATGGCGACCTTGCCGCGGATGGTGCCGCGTTCCAGTTGCCTCATGGCGTTTGCGGCCTGTTCAAGCGGGTAGGTCCGGTCGAGTGCTGGCCCCAGCTGCCCGGCCTCGATGAGCTGGGTGAGCCGCTCGAAGTGCTCGGCGCGTTCGCGGGCCAGCAGTGGGATGAACCGTTGCCCGACGAACGGCGACAGGAGGGCCCCGCGGATCTGGCGGGCCATCCCGAGTACGGCGCCGGCGTTTTCACCGCCGACGAAGACGGCGGTGCCGTGTGGGGTGAGCGCGCGTCGGAGCTCGCGGATGGTGGGGTTGCCGGCGATGTCGATGACTAGGTCCCAGCGGTGGGTTCCGTCGGTCCAGCTGTCGTGGGGGTAGGTGAGGACGTGGTGGGCGCCCATGGCGCGGACGTAGTCGGCCTTGGCGGGGCTGCAGACGCCGGTGACTTCGGCTCCAAGTGCGTCGGCAATCTGGACCGCGTAGCTGCCGACGCCGCCGGACGCGCCCGTGATGAGGACCGATTGTCCGGCCTGGAGCCCGCCCAAGGTGAGCGCTTGGAGGGCGGTGCCGGCTGAGATGGGCATGACGGCGGCTTGGGCGAAGGTGATGTCGTCTGGTTTGCGCGAGAGCTTGTCGGAGGTGGTGACGGCGTACTCGGCGAACGAACCAGGGGCGACGCCGTAGACCGCGTCGCCGGGCGCGAAGCCGACCACGTCGGCGCCTACTTCGGCGACGATGCCGGCGACGTCTCTGCCGGGCACAGGGTTCCTGGGTCGACGCACTCCCGTTGCGAGGCGCACGGCGTAGGGCTTGCCGGTGAGGAGGTGCTCGGTGCCGCGGTCGAGGCCGGCGGCGCGAACGCGGACGAGGACCTGGTCATCGCCGACGGCCGGCATCGGCACGCGGGCGGTGCGCAGCACGTCTGCGTTGCCATAGCGGTACTGGGTGATGGCACGCATCGTGCCGGGCCGTGCTGCGCGGGTGCGGGCGTCGGTGGAGGTGTCGGTGCTCATGTCGTCGTCCCAGTCTCGATGTCGGTGTGTTGTGGCTCTGGCTCTGGCTCTGGCTCGTCAGACCGTGGGCATGGGGTCGTACTGGATGTCGCGTCTGACTTCTTGCGCGCGGTCGGTGCTCGCGAGGCGGGCGACGAGGTGCAGCGCCATGTCGATGCCGGCGCTGACGCCCGCGCTGGTGATGAGGTCGCCGTCGTCAACGAAGCGTGAGCGGACGTCGGTGATGACGGTCGGGTCGAGTTCGGCCAGGTGGTTGAGCGAGGCCCAGTGGGTCGTGGCTCGCCTGCCGGTGAGCAGGCCGGCGGCGGCGTAGACAAGGCTGCCGGTGCACACCGACGCCATCAGCGGTACGTCGCGACGTGCGTCGCGTACCCATTGCAGATGTTCGGGGTCGTTCAGCATCGGCCTGGTGCCGGGTCCTCCGGGGTGGATGAGCACGTCGAGCTGGGGGGTGCTCTGCGTCGAGTGGTGGGCTCCGAGCATGAGTGACTTCGCGCCGACAACCGGCCCCCCGTGAACGGACATGCAGAACACATCCCAGCCGTCCTCGGGGTGCTGGCGCGTCCAGTTGGACAGCACTTCCCACGGGCCGACGGCATCGAGCTCCTCGACCCCGTCGAAGACCAGCAGCCCGATCTGCCGACGCCTGGTCGGGGCTGTCTCGGAGGCGTGAGACGCCTGCGTGCCGGCCTGCGCGGTGACCGACGTGCTCGGCCCTTCCGTGGGCGGTGTGCTGGGAACTGGGTGTTCGGGCATGTGGAGCTCCTGGCTGCGGGCGTTCCGGGGCCGAGTGCCTCCGGAGCGATACGACGAGCCTGAAGCGACGGCCGCCGGGTCGCCCCGGCAAAAGCGCCGGGATTGGTCCGGTCCACGCCTGCGGGCGTGCCGCAGCGGTTGTACGTTCGTGCCGTGCTGGTCGGCCGAGAGCCTGAGCGGGCACTCCTGGGAGCGCTCGTCGACGACGCACGCGACGGCACGGCCGGAGCGGTGGTGGTCCGAGGCGATCCGGGGGTCGGGAAGTCGGCCCTCCTCGACGCACTCGCCACAGAGGCCACGGATGTCAGGTTGCTTCGCACGCAGGGGCTCGAGGTCGAGGCACCGCTGCCGTTCGCAGCGTTGCATCGTCTGCTCCTTCCGCTGACGCGGCTGCGGGACCAGCTCCCGCCGCCGCAAGCTCGCGCCCTCGGGGTGGCGTTCGGGGAGGACGACGGTCCGTCGGTGGAGCCGTTCCTGGTGGGGGTCGCCACCTTGTCTCTGTTGACGTCGGCCGGTGAGGAGGGCCCGGTGCTGTGCATCGTCGACGACGCCCACTGGCTCGACCCGGCCTCGGCAGGCGCCCTGCTGTTCTGTGCGCGACGTCTGGGTGCGGACCGGGTGGCCATGGTTTTCTCGGCCCGGGAGGGCACTGCTGCTCGGTTTGAGGCCCCCGGGGTGGATGAGGTCGTGCTGGATGGGCTCGACGAGGACGCGAGCCGGGCCCTTCTCGCCCGCCAGCTGGGTGGGTCGGCGGCGGCGGGTGTCGTCGCTCGGCTGGTGGAGGAGTCGCGCGGCAACCCGTTGGCTCTCCTCGAGCTCCCGCGCGAGCTGGACACTGCTCAACTCACCGGTGCTGCGCCGCTGCCTGCCCAGCTGCATCTCACTGAGCGGGTCGAGCAGGCGTTTCTCGACCGGAGCCGACGGCTGCCAGTACCGGTGCAGCGGATGGTCCTCCTCGCGGCTGCGGACGACTCAGGCCGACTCGATGTGGTCCGCGACGCCGCCCGTCGCCTCGGTCTCGACGAGCACGCGCTACGAGCCGCCGTGGAGTCCGGACTGATTCTGCAGACCGACGACGTGGTCGCGTTGAGGCACCCGCTCGTCCGATCGGCGATCTACCAAGCTGCTGCAGACGACGACCGGAGGCAGGCACACCGAGCCCTGGCCGATTCGCTCAGCAGCTCCGGGGAGGCCGACCGTGCGGTATGGCACCGCGCCTTCGCCGCGAACGACCGTGGCGACGACCACGACCACGACCACGACGACGACCTCGTCGACGCGCTGGCCGACGTTGGCGCGCGGTCCGGCAGGCGTGGCGGGTACGTCGCCGCGCTGGCGGCGTACGAGCGCGCCGCAAGCCTCTCGACCGACCCGGCGCGCCGGGCGGGGCTCATGTTCGCAGCCGCACGCAGCGCGTGGGCGTGCGGGCAGGCTGAACGGGCACGTGCTCTGCTGACCGCCGCTCGTGAGGTGACCGAGGACCCGGTTCTGGTGTGCGACATCGCGAGCTTGCGGGGGCACATTGAGGTCAACATCGGCTCCGCGCCGGAGGGTCACCGGATCTTCGTCGAGGCCGCGCACGCGGTGTGCGATGTCGACGCTGTACGGGCGCTGCAGATGGGGGTGCTCGCGGCCGTGATGCGCACCTTCGGTGCCGACAGCGGCACGCCGCTGAGGTTCGAGGACCTGCTCACCGCGACCGCAGGCGACGACACGGTTCGCACGCGGTGCCTGAGGGCGATGCTGGTGTCGATGACCGAGGTCGCCGACAACCGGTGGGCTGCGGCGGTCGACGCGTTGGCGCTCGCCTTCGACCTCGGTGGGGACGTCGACGACCGCGACGTGCTGTGGAACCTGGGGAACGCCGCCCTGCAGCTCGGTGACGACGAAGGGCAGCGGCGCTTCTACTCGCACGCCCTCTCACGGGCCCGCGAGAGCGGAGCCGTCACCGCAGTCATCTACTGCCTGCAACGCCTGTGTTTTGTCCACTTCGTCACTGGTGACCACCTCGCGGTGCGCGTCAGTGCCGAGGAGGCGCTAGCGCTCGGTGAGGGTATCGGCCAACCCGCCATGACGGCCCTCCCTGTCGCGTGGCTGGCGCTCCTGGCCGCCCACCAGGGCAGCGACGAGTACGACGACCTCGCGTGCCGGCTGGAGACCCTGGTCGCTGCTCACCCGCTCGGCATCACCGCCGACCCCGTGCACGACCTGACACGGTGGGCGGCGGCCGTACGAGGCACCGGACGAGGAGACACCGCGGGCGCGCTCCATCACTTCTCCCGGATACGGCTCTCCTTCGTCGCCCGGATGGTCGCGACCCAACGGCTCGAGGCAGCGGCCCGCGCCGGGGACGCTACGCAGGCCCGGGTGTGGACTGACGAGCTCGAGGAGTTCGCAAACGAAGCGGCGCAGCCGTGGGCGCGGTCCGCCGTGGCATTCGGTCGCTCGGTCACCAAGGACGGCGACGTGGAGAAGTTCTTCCAGCTTGCGCTGGCCGAGGGCCGCGGGCGCGAACACCCCCTTGACGTGGCGCGCATCGAGCTGGCCTACGGAGAGTGGCTGCGCCGCCAGCAGCGCCGTGTCGATGCCCGACAGCACCTGCGGCACGCACTGGACACCTTCACCGACGTGCGCGCCAGCGCGTGGTCGTCACGTGCCGAGCAGGAGCTCCGTGCCTCCGGCGAGACGGCCCGCAAGCGCGACCCGTCAACGCAGCTGCAGCTCACCCCGATGGAGCGCAAGGTCGCCCAGCTCGTCAGCTCCGGGATGTCGAACAAGGACGTGGCGGCGCAGTGCTGGATTTCCCCGCGCACCGTGGCGTTCCACCTGCGCAACGTCTTCACCAAGGCCGGTGTCACCTCCCGGGGAGAGCTGGCCCAGCTCGACCTCTCCTGACGCTGCTCCAGCTCCAGGGGGACGACCAGGCACGTCATCCCGGCCATCTGACCGGGGCGATCGGTCCTACCCGCGCCCACTCTCAGCAGTACCCACCCCCTGCTGCGAGAGCGAGCACCTCATGAGCACCACCGACACGTCACCAACCAAGCGGTCCTCGACATCCGCCGTGGTCATCTCCCTGGTCGTCGGAATGGTCGCATCTGCCGTCCTCACGATGGTGATCTTCCCGGGCGCCACCGAAGGAGTCAGCACAGGCGCGGCCCTGCTCGGCTTCGGCATCGGGTGGTCAGCGCTGTACGCCACGTCGGGGAGGACGACCCGGCCCCAGCCGTGGGCTGCAGTCCCGGCGGTCGCGATGGCGGCCACGGGCCTAGCCCTCATCGCGTTCGACCCCTCGGATGACACCCTCGGCGTCCTTACGTGGGGGTGGCCGCCGCTCGCGCTCGCACTCACCGGCTGGACGTACCTCCGGATGCGCCGCAACATGGTGGGCGCCGGCCGATGGCTGGTGTCCGCGACGTTGCTCGTGTTCGCAGCCGCCGCTATCGGCGCTGGAGCGCGCCAAGTCAGCACCGAACCGTTCGCCGAAGCAAACCCCGCCCCGGGCACGACCTTCTCGGTGCACGGTCACGACCTCCACATCGACTGCCGAGGCCAAGGCAGCCCCACGGTCATCTTGTTCAACGGACTCGGGGAGTTCTCGGCCTCGTGGGCCCGCATCGTCGACGGCGCAGCCCTCACCACTCGCGTCTGCGCCTACGACCGGCCAGGCCAGGGCTGGAGCGACGACCTCGCCGAACCGCAGGACGCAGCTGCTGCCACCGAGGACCTCCACGCCCTGCTCGGGGTCGCCGGAGAGACCGGCTCGTTCGTGCTCGTCGGTCACTCCATCGGCGGCCCGTACGCCCTGACCTACGCTCACCGGTACCCCGACGAGGTGGCCGGGATGGTGCTCCTCGACAGCACTAGCCCCCACCAGTTCGACGCCATCGCGAGCTATCCGCGCACCTACTCCATGATGCGTCGCACCTACGGCGTCATGCCCACCCTGGCGCGACTCGGCCTTGGGGCGCTGCTAGAAGGGTCCCACCTGCCCGCCGAAGAGGCCCGCCCGGTCGACGACATGAACACCTCCCCGCGAGCCGGCCGGAACGGCCGCGACGAGCTGGAAACGCTGCCCGGGGTGTTCCGCCAGGCTCAACGGCTCACCACTCTCGGAGACCGTCCGCTCGTCGTGCTGACCAGCAACGCAACGGCACACGACACGGGCGGCTGGACGGCAGCCCAGACCCAGCTCGCGGCATTGTCTAGCGACGTCGTTCACAACGTCGTCGACGCCAGCCACCAAGGCATGGTCGAGGACCCCGCCGGCGCCGCTGCCTCCATCGAGGCCATCACCTCAGTCGTCCGAGGAGTCCGCAACAACACCCCGCTGGCAGCCCCCTGAACTTGCACCCTGCGCGCCAAGGCCCACCAGGACAGCATCCACGCCCGTCACGCACCGCCCACCCGCCCATCACCCATCCCCGCAGGAGCAGCACATGTCCAAGACACCCGCACGCCACGGCGCAGCCCAGGCAGCGCCCCACGACCCCCACCAGCCCGCGCCGCACGCCGTCACGCACGGCGCTGACGACGAGGACGGCCCGCGCCGGCCATGGACGGTGCTCGCCGTCGCACTGGCCGCCCAGATCCTCGTGGTGCTCGACATCTCAGTGGTCAACACCGCACTCCCCACCATCGGGCGCGACCTCAACATCGAGGGAGGCAACCTCCAGTGGCTCGTCACGGCATACGTGATGATGTCCGGCGGCGGCCTGCTCCTCGGAGGCCGCATCGCTGACCTGCTGTCGCGCCGCGGCGCGTTCCTCACCGGCCTCGCCCTCTTCACGGCCGCGTCCCTCGTCAGCGGTTTCGCCGGGTCGACCGGTGAGCTCGTCGCCGCGCGGGCCGTCCAAGGTCTCAGCGCGGCGCTCCTCACCCCGGCCGCGCTGTCCCTCATCACCACGACGTATGCCGGCGCGCAGCGTAGGAGTGCGCTCGCCATGTGGGGGGCCGTCGGCAGCCTCGGTGTCGCCGCGGGCGTTCTGCTCGGCGGGGCCGTCACGACGTGGACGAGCTGGCAGTTCATCTTCTGGATCAACGGACCCATCGGTGCCCTCGCCCTGCTCGTCGGCAGCCGCACCATCGCCAAGGAGAAGGTCGCGCGCCCCCGGCTCGCCGACCTCGACCTCCCCGGCGCGGCCGCCGTCATCGGCGGGCTCGTAGCCCTGACCTACGCCCTTGGCGCGACCGCCACGCACGGTTGGTGGTCGGCCCACACGGTCGTCGCGATGGCCGTCTCAGCCGTCCTGCTGATGGCGTTCCTGGCCATCGAGCGCCGCGCCGCGAAGCCGCTGTTCCCGCCGCACGTGTGGAAGCTCGACGCGCTCGTGTCGGGTACAGCCGTGATGCTCGGCATCACGGGGCTCCTCGTCGGCGCCGTGTTCCTGACGTCGATCTTCGTCCAGACCGTGCTCGGCTACTCAGCCATGGAGACCGGCGTCGCGTTCCTGCCCTTCGCGTTCGCGATCACCGCCGGCACCGTCGTCGCCCGTCACCTGCTCGCGCACCTGGCGCCGCGCGTCGTCGCCGCCACTGGCCTCGTCATGACAGGTGCCGCAGCCGTCCTGCTCTCCTACGCGGGCACCGACGCGGACTACGCCGCCGATCTGCTCCCCGGGCTGATCATCATGGGCGTCGGTGTTGGCATGGTCTTCGTCCCGGTGTCCGTGACGTCCATGGCCGGCATCCCCTCCTCGCATGCCGGTGTGGCGTCAGGCTTTCTGATGACCGGACACGAAGTGGGGGCCGCGCTCGGCGTGGCCGTCCTCTCCGCCGTGGCCAGTACGGCCGGGTCGCTCATGACACTCGACGGAGCCACCGCCGCGTTCAGCCGCGGCTTCACCGGCGCCGCCGTCATCGCGATGGTTGTCGCTGCGTACGCCCTGTGGCGGATGCCCGCACAGCGCGTCACCGGCGGCATCGGCCACATGCACCACTGAACGTGTCGCGGACCCGGCTAAACCCATCAGAACCCGGCCATTCGACCGGTTCGAGGAAGCCGGGTCCGCGACACCGTGAGGGCATCAACCCACCCACCACGACACATCAGGACCAGGCGGTGAGAACCATGGACAGTAGCTTCCGGACCGAGAGGACCGCGACAGCCACCACGGCCAGGACCACCACGATGACTGCGACCACCGAAACCATCCGCAGCATCTCGAGGCCGTCGATGACGGCTGGGCGACCGACCGCCGACGCACGGCACGACCTGTGCTGGTGCGGACAGGACATGGACGTCTTCCGCGGCAACCACTGCCCCCGGTGCGGCACGATGCGCGTGGCGCGGGCCGACGCGGTCCTGCCCCGCCTCGCGGCATGAGGTGGTGACACGCATGAACGCCACAAACCTCCACACCCAGCCGCCTGCCGCCCGCGCCGAGCCTGGCGACCGGTTCCTGGACCGTCAGCGACAGCCGCTGGCGTTGGCGCTGCTCGTCTCGGCCCAGTTCTTGGTCATGCTCGACACCTCGATCGTCAACGTCGCGCTGCCGTCCATCCAGTCCGAGCTCGGGTTCTCTTCGGCCGCGGTGACGTGGGTGGTGAACGCCTACGTGCTCTCCTTCGCGGGCCTGCTCCTCCTCTCCGGGCGCGCGTCCGACCTCTTCGGGCGCCGTCGCCTCTTCACCAGCGGCGCCGGTCTCTTCACCCTCGGCACCCTTCTCGCAGCTCTTGCGACCGGGCCAGCCATGCTGATCGGGGGTCGCGTCGTGCAAGGCGTCGGCGCAGCCGCCCTCAGCCCCGCCGCCATGTCCCTCCTGCTGGCCACGTTCCCCGCCGGAAAACGTGCACGAGCGATGGGCGCCTGGGGCGCCGCGTCCACCCTCGGCGGTGCGACCGGCGTGGTCAGCGGCGGCCTCCTCGCCGGCAGCGTCGGCTGGCGCTCGGTGTTCCTCGTGACCGTCCCCGTCTCGGTGGCTGCCGTCGCGTTCGCGCGACGCGTGCTCGCACCGGACACGACCACGGCAGGACGCTCCCTCGACTGGGTCGGCGCGGCCCTCGCCACCGGAGCCGTCATCACGTTCGTGCACGGTGCTGTGGACGCCGGCGACCACGCCTGGACGTCACCACGCGTCTTGGGTTTGCTGGCCGCAGCCGTGGTACTCGCCGTGACGTTCGTCGTCGTCGAGCGCAAGGTCAGTGACCCCCTCGTCCCGCTTGAGGTGTTCGGGTCCGCCATGGCTCGCCGCGGCGTGCTCCTGGCGGTACTTGGCGGGTCTACTCGGGGATCTACCTTCGTCCTCGTCGCCCTGTACTTCCAGCAGGCCCTCGCCATGTCGCCCCAGCAGGCAGGCATCGCCATGGTTCCCACCTCGCTCGCCGGGTTCGCCGTCTCCCTCGGCGTCCTCCCGCGAGCGTTGAAGACATTCGGGCCGCTACGCACTCTCGTGTTCGGTCTCGTGCTCCTCGCCGGCGGACAGCTGTGGCTCGCCTACTCGCCCGAGGATGTCACCTACGTGCTTGCGGTCCTGCCCGGCCTGCTGCTGGTCGCGACGGGAGTGGCTCTCAGCTTCACCCCGACCACCATGGTGATGGCCTCCGCGGTTCCCGCCTCCCACACCGGTCTGGCCTCGGGCCTCGCCTCGGCGTCCATGCAGGTCGGCGGCGCCCTCGGCACAGCCGCGTTCATCATCATCGGAGCGTCCGGCAGCCGACAGGCAACAGGCGTCCTCGACGGTTCAGGGTTCACCGCAGCGTTCACCGCAGCCGCAGTAGTTGCACTCGCCACCGCCGTCCTCGGCTGGCGCGCCACCACCAGCCGCGCGAAGGGCGAGCTGTGATGCGGGCCCGGACGATCGGTGCCGCGACGCTCCGCGCAGCCGTGTTCGCAGGACTTGCGGCCGCCACTCTGGGCGGCCTGAGCCTCGCCGGAGCTCGAGTCACCGCCTCCCAAGGAGAACTCGCTTACACCCCGCCAGACGCCGGCCCTGCCGCGGACGCGACCAGTACAGCGAGCCGGCCCCCGGCGCCGGGGACACTCGTGGTCGCAGTCGTCCTTGGGACCTCCGCCACGGTCGCGACGGACGCGATGGGGCCGTACGAGGTGTTCGCCCGCTCGTCGCGGTTCTCCGTCTACACGGTCGCTCGGGACGCCGGGCCTGCTTCCGTCCAGGGAGCACCATCGATCGTGCCCGACCACACGTTCGGCGACGTCGACACCCGCCCCGAGCTAGCACCCGACGTCGTCGTCGTCCCGGCCGTCGAAGACCCGGAAGGCGCCGTTGAGAAAAACACCCGCGACTGGGTCGTGCAGCAGCATGCACGCGGTGCCCGCGTCCTCAGCGTCTGCGCCGGAGCGATGCTCATGGCCGAAACCGGACTCCTCGACGGTCGCACCGCCACCAGCCACTGGTCGCGACTCTCCGCCCTCCGAGCCGCCCACCCCGAAACCCGCTGGGTCGCCGGCGAGCGGTTCGTCCGCGACGGCAACATCACCACCACCGCCGGCATCACATCCGGCATCCCGGGCGCCCTCTCCGTCATGCAAGACCTGGCGGGAACCGAGGAGGCCCGCAAGATCGGCGCACAGGTGGGCTATCCCGGATGGTCACCCGACGCGTCCACCGCCATCCCCAGCCAGACCTGGGCGCCCTCAGACTGGCCCGTCGCCCTGAACACCCTGCTGCCATGGGGACGCCCCACCGTCGCCATCACCCTCCACGACGGCGATGGCGAGATCGATACCGCGAGCCTGTTCGAGGTCTACAGCAACTCCGCCGCCGCGCGAACCGTTGCTCTGAGCGCAACCGGCGTGGTTCACACCGCGCACGGGCTGACGCTTCTCACCCTCACCGAGGCGAACACCGCCGTCTTCGACACCCGACTGCGACCCGGCGTGCACGGCACGAGCGGGCGGGCCGGCTTCGACGGAGCCCTCGAGCACCTGGCGAACACCACCGGGGAAGCTGACGCACGCGCGGCAGCAAAGATGATCGACTACCCCACCGACGCCCTCGACCTCGGCTCCGACAGCGGGTCGCCGCGCACGCCACTACTTAGCGCCGCCGCGGTCCTCCTCGCATGCCTCATGGGCTCTGCGCCGAGCCTCGTCATACGGCGGCGAAAGACCGGAGAGAAATAGGGCACGTCGACAGTCGGCGTCCTGCCTAGCAGCCGGCGTACCCCGATGGAGCGCCGTATGGTGCGCGCGTGCCTCGGTCGGTCAACTCTCGTCAACTAGAAATGCTGCGCTGGGTCGCTGATGGGTGCCCGGCTGCTACGAGGAGACCGCCGCTGCCCCCCGGTCCGTTCGCCGCGAGTGCCCGTCAAGACGTTTCAGGGAACTTCACGCCCGTGTTCGCGTGGCAGCGGTAGCCGTAGGGGTTCTTGGCGAGGTACTGCTGGTGGGCGTCCTCGGCGTAGAAGTACTGCGTCTCGCTGGCGAGGCGGATCTCGGTGGTGATCTCGCCGAGGCCGCGGCGGGCCAGCTCGTCGCCGTACGCCTGGGTCAGCTCGCGAGCGGTCTGCTCCTGCTCCGGGGTCGTGAAGTAGATCGCGGAGCGGTACTGGGTGCCGACGTCGTTGCCCTGACGCATGCCCTGGGTCGGGTCGTGGATCTCGAAGAACTTCTTGACGAGGTCGGCGTACGACACCACCGACGGGTCGAAGACGACGCGGATCGCCTCGGTGTGGCCGGTGCGACCGCTGCACACCTCCTCGTACGTCGGGTGCGGCGTGCTGCCACCGGCGTAGCCGACCGACGTCGACCAGACGCCGGGCACCTGCCAGTAGATCTCCTCCGCGCCCCAGAAGCAGCCGAGCCCGAGCACTGCGACCTCGTGGCCGGCGGGGGCCTCGTCGGTGACGACGGGCGTGTGGAGGACGACGTGGTCGCCGAGGCCCCACATCGACTCAGTGCGGCCGGGGAGGGCCTGGTCGAGGGTGGGGAGGGTGGAGGGCTTGCCGAATCCGAACATGCCTCCATCATCCCCGGGCGGACAAGCCCGGCCGGCGGCGTCCGTAGAGCGGGCCTACGTGGAATTACGTGGTCTAGACGTCGTGCTGCCACCGATGTGCTCGCGGCGGGTCGGGAGGACCGTGAGGGACACCAACAACCTCGCTCGAAAGGAACTACCTCATGTCTTCACGTCGATCCGTGCGGCAGCTGCTCGTTGCCGTCCTCCTCGGGGTCCTGGTCGGTGGAGGCCTGATGGCCGTCACGCCCGCCGGTGCGGAGGTCAGCAGCGCCGTGGCCACCAACTGGAAGAAGATCTGGAAGAAGAACCTCAAGCCGCTCGCCGACAAGCGCTACTACACCAAGGCGCAGTCCGACACGAAGTACGCGACGAAGGCCGAGTCGGCCGCCGGGGACGCTGCGTCGCAAGCTGCGTCCAACGCCGCGACCGACGCCAAGCTCAGCGGCTACTACAAGAAGGCAGAGACCGACGCCAAGTACGCCGCCGCGGGGTCGTCGTACAGCAAGGCCGAGATCGACGCGAAGTTTGCACCGCTCGTGAACTCGGTCGCGGCCTCCGCCGGAGGCGACCAGAGCGTTGCTCTGGGAGTTCCTCAGGTCGTCAGGTCCGTCAGCATCATGCCGCCGTCCAACGGCACGGTTCTGGTGTCCAACAACGCCTACGTCATCAACACGTCGGCTGGTTCGGCGACCTCGCGCTGCAACCTCACGACCGGAACGGGCATCGACTTCAACTTCCTGCAGTACGCCGTCATCGCCGACCCCGGAGCCACGGAGGTCATCGCCGGCACCCGGGGGTTCGCGGCCACAAAGGGCGTGCTGCTCACTGTCAATCTGGTCTGCGAGCAGTTCTCTGCGACCGCCGACCTGCGGGACAGCTCGATGATCGCGATCTTTGCCCCCAGCTGAACGGATCCGCTCAGCACGGACACCGAACAAGAACGGCCGCCACGCGTGGGTGTGGCGGCCGTTCCGCTGTCCTCTGCCGTGGGGTGCGCGGAGGGCTGGGTCTACGCTCGCCACGTGACCCAGGAACGTGCCAACAAGGTCGGTTTCGAGACGCGTGCGATCCACGCCGGCTACGAGCCCGACGCGATGACAGGGGCGGTCAACCCGCCCATCTACGCGAGCAGCACCTACAAGCAGGACGGCGTCGGCGGCCTGCGCGGCGGGTACGAGTACAGCCGCTCCGCCAACCCCACGCGTACGGCCCTCGAGGGCGCGCTCGCGGCCGTCGAGGACGGCGAGAAGGGCTTCGCGTTCGCCTCCGGCCTGGCCGCCGAGGACGCCATCATCCGCGCGCTGACCGCCCCCGGTGACCACGTCGTCATCCCCGACGACGCGTACGGCGGCACGTTCCGCCTCTTCGACAAGGTCGCCAAGCTCTGGGGCACGGCCTACACCCCCGCTCCCGTCGCGGACACCGACGCGGTGGCCGCGGCGATCGAGCCCGGTCGTACGAAGCTGGTCTGGGTCGAGACGCCCACGAACCCGATGCTCACCATCGGCGACATCGAGGCGCTCGCCACCGTCGCCCACGACGCCGGTGCCCTGCTGG
This sequence comes from Nocardioides zhouii, assembly GCF_004137345.1. Taxonomy (GTDB): domain Bacteria; phylum Actinomycetota; class Actinomycetes; order Propionibacteriales; family Nocardioidaceae; genus Nocardioides; species Nocardioides zhouii. The sequence continues at coordinate 64,361 of NZ_SDWV01000013.1, read as the reverse complement.
TCGTCGACAACACCTTCGCCTCGCCCTACCTGCAGCAGCCGCTCACCCTCGGCGCCGACGTGGTCGTGCACTCGACCACCAAGTACGTCGGCGGGCACAGCGACGTGGTCGGCGGCGCAGTGGTCGTGCGCGACCTCGACCTGGCCGAGAAGATCGGCTTCCACCAGAACGCGATGGGCGCCGTGGCCGGACCGTTCGACGCCTTCCTCACGCACCGCGGCCTCAAGACCCTCGGCGTACGCATGGACCGCCACTGCGACAACGCGGAGAAGATCGTGGAGTTCCTCGACGGCGACCCGCGGGTCGCCGAGGTGATCTACCCCGGTCTCGCCGCGCACCCCGGCCACGAGGTCGCCGCGCGCCAGATGAAGCGGTTCGGCGGGATGATCTCGTTCCGCGTCGCCGGCGGACTCGAGCAGGCGCTCGCGGTCTGCGAGCGCGCGGACGTCTTCACCCTGGGCGAGTCGCTCGGCGGCGTCGAGTCGCTCATCGAGCACCCCGGGAAGATGACCCACGCCAGCGTCGCCGGCACCGACCTCGAGGTCCCGGACGACCTGATCCGGCTCAGCGTCGGCATCGAGACAGTCGAGGACCTGGTCGCGGACCTCGACCGAGCCCTGGGGTGAGCACGAGGTCGGTCGTCTGCGTCGACTTCGGCTCCACCTTCACCAAGGCGGCGCTGGTCGACCTCGACTCCGGCGACCTCCTCGCCACGGCCAGCCATGCGACGACGCTGCCCGGGCCGGACGGTGAGGGCGACGTCCTCGACGGGTACGACGCCTGCCTGACCGCGCTGGCCGAGCAGGACCCGGCCGCCAGGGACGCCGACGTGCTCGCCTGCTCCAGCGCCGGCGGCGGCCTGCGGATCGCCGTCGTCGGCAACGAGGAGCTCGTCACCGCGGAGGCCGGCCGCCGGGTCGCGCTGTCGAGCGGCGGCAAGGTCGTGGCCGTGCTCCCGATGTCGGACGGCGGCCTCGACGGCGAGGCCCTGCGCGAGGCCGAGGCCGACATCGTGCTGCTGACCGGTGGCACCGACGGCGGCAACGCCGAGGCGGCCGTCACTGCCGCTGAGGCGCTGGCGGCGCTGCAGTGGGACCGGCCGGTGGTCGTCGCCTGCAACACCGACGCCCGGCCCGAGGTCGCCGCGGCCCTGACGCGCGCCGGCACCCCGCACGTCGTGGCCGACAACGTCGTGCCGCGCATCGGCGTGCTCGCGCCCGGCAGCGCGCGGGCGGCGATCCGCGAGATGTTCCTGTCGCACGTGATCGGCGGCAAGCACCTCAGCAGCCGCGTCGACGCCCACGGCCGCGGCTTCACCGACCTCGTACGCGGCGCGACGCCCGACGTGGTGCTGACCGGCGTCGAGCTGCTGGCCCGCGGCCTCGACGACCAGCACCCCGGTGCCGGCGATGTCGTCGTGGTGGACGTGGGTGGTGCGACCACCGACGTGCACTCCGTCGTCGAGCTCGACCCCGAGGACAGCGGCCTGGCCCGCGAGGTGGTCGCCACCACCCCGGTGACGCGGACCGTCGAGGGCGACCTCGGCATGCGGTGGTCGGCGGTCTCGACGGTGGAGGCGGCCGGTCGCGACGACCTGGCCGCGGGCGCCGTACGCCGCCGCGAGCATCCGGACTTCCTGCCCGACAGCGATGCCGAGCGGGAGGCCGACCTCGACATCGCCGCCGCCGCCGTACGGATCGCGCTGGAGCGGCACGCCGGCCGCAGCAAGGTGGTGGTCAGCCCCGAGGGTCGCGTCGTCGAGCGCAGCGGCAAGGACCTCCGGGAGGTCGACCTGCTCGTGGGCTCGGGTGGCGTGCTGCGCCACGGCGGCCCCGACGCCGTACGCCGTGTGCTGCTGCCGTCGACCGGCGACGCCTTCGAGGGCGGGTGGCAGCTGCCGCGCGACCCGGTGGTGGTCGTGGACCGCGACTACGTCCTGGCCGCGGCCGGGCTCCTGGCCGAGGAGCACCCGCTCGCGGCGCACCGGCTGGTCGCGCGCCTGCAGAAGGTGGGTACTGAGTAGCGTGACCGACGTGAGCGAGCAGTACCCGCCCGACCAGCCCGACGAGGACGACACCGACGAGTCGGGGCCGCGGCGCATCTTCGCGGCCCTCGCGCGCGACGAGGACCGGCTCACCGAGCGCATCGTCGGCCAGTGGTCGCAGATGCGTGCCGAGCGTCGGGTCGAGCCGGCCTTCACGACCGGGCCGTCGAACTTCAGCCGGGCGCAGGTGCCGTGGGGCCTCGACCTCGCCGCAGCGTGGTCGTGGCGCCTGATCGTCATCGTCGTCGCGATGCTCGGCCTGCTGTGGACGTTGCGCTTCTTCGCCGTGATCACGCTGCCGCTCGCCATCTCGCTGCTGATCGCGGCGCTCGCCGTGCCGTTGGTCAACCTGCTGCGCCGGATCGGGATGCCGCGCGGTCCCGCCGCCGGCATCGTGATGGTGCTGGGCATCGGCACCGTGGCGCTGCTGCTCACCTTTGTCGGCCAGCAGGTCGCCCAGGGCGCGAGCGACCTCGCCGACTCCGTGGTGGCGGGCCTCGACCAGGTGCGCGAGTGGCTGCGCACCGGACCCTTCCACGTCTCGGACTCCCAGCTCGACGCCTACATCGAGGGCGTCCAGAGCGCGGTGACCGACAGCACCGGGGCCAACGGCATCGTCACCCGGCTGACCGAGGTCGGCACCGCGGTCGGCCACGTGGTCGCCGGGTTCTTCATCGTCCTCTTCTCCACCTACTTCTTCATGGCCGACGGCGACCGGATCTGGGCGTGGCTCGTCCGGATCGCCCCCCGTGCCGCGCGCGAGCGGGTCGACGCGTCGGGCCGGGTCGCCTGGGTCTCGCTCACCCAGTTCGTCCGGGCCACCGTGCTGGTGGCCCTGGCCGACGCGATCGGGATCATGCTCGTCGCCTGGTTCCTCGGCGTGCCCTTCGTCGTCGCGATCGGCGTCCTCGTGTTCCTCGGCGCCTTCGTGCCCATGATCGGTGCCACCATCGCCGGAATGGTCGCGATCCTGGTCGCCCTCGTCGACCAGGGGCCGGTGACGGCGTTGCTGACGCTCGCCGGCGTCATCGTCGTCCAGCAGTTCGAGGGTCACGTGCTGCAGCCGTTCCTGATGGGCCGCTTCGTGTCCCTCCACCCGCTCGGCGTGATCGTCGCGATCGGCTGCGGCGTGCTCGTGGCGGGCGTCGCGGGCGCGCTCATCGCCGTACCCCTGGCGGCGGCCGGCAACGCGGTCGCGCAGCACCTGGCCACGTACACCGACATCGGCGAGGACGAGCCCGACAACGCGCTGGACGAGGACCTGGCGCCCGACGGGTCGCCACCCTCCAGCACGCCCGAGGACGACGGCCCGCTGGCCGGCCCGGATGCCCCGGACGAGCACGACACCGAGCACGAGAAGGAGCGGTCATGACCGAGCAGGTGACCCTGGCCGACATCGTGGCCGCCCGTGAGCTGCTGGACGGCCTCACGGTGACCACGCCGATGGAGGAGTCGCGCTGGCTCTCCGCGCTCGTCGGCGGCCCTGTGTCGCTGAAGTGCGAGAACCTCCAGCGCACCGGGTCGTTCAAGGCCCGCGGTGCGTACGTCCGGATCTCCCGGCTCTCCGCCGAGGAGCGCGCCCACGGTGTCGTGGCCGCCTCGGCCGGCAACCACGCGCAGGGCGTGGCGCTCGCCGCCAGCACGCTGGGCATCCACTCGACCGTCTTCATGCCGGAGGGGGCACCGATCCCCAAGGAGAAGGCGACGCGGGGCTACGGCGCCGACGTGGTCTTCCACGGTCGCTACCTCGAGGACTCGCTCGTCGCGGCCCGCGCCTTCGCCGAGGAGACCGGCGCGGTCCTGATCCACCCGTTCGACCACGTCGACATCGTCGCCGGCCAGGGCACGCTCGGCCTCGAGGTGCTCGAGCAGTCACCCGACGTACGCACCGTGCTGGTGCCCACCGGCGGTGGCGGGCTGCTGGCCGGTGTGGCGATCGCGATCAAGGCGCTGCGACCCGACGTACGAGTCGTGGGCGTGCAGGCCGAGGGCGCCGCCGCCTACCCCGGATCGCTCGCGGCCGGGAAGCCGGTGCCGCTGGCGTCGATGAGCACGATGGCCGACGGCATCGCGGTCGGCCGACCGGGCGACATCACCTTTGCCGCGGTGCGCGACCACGTCGACGAGATCATCACCGTCTCCGAAGAGTCGCTCTCGCGTGCCCTCCTGGCGCTGGTCGAGCGGGCCAAGCAGGTCGTCGAGCCCGCCGGCGCGGCCGCCGTCGCCGCGATGATCGACAACCCGGGCATCTTCGAGACCCCGGCCGTGGCCGTGCTCTCCGGCGGCAACATCGACCCGCTCCTGCTGAGCAAGGTGATCCGGCACGGCCTCGCCGCCGCCGGGCGCTACCTCTACCTCCGGGTCTGCATCCCCGACCTCCCCGGCGGGCTCTCGTCGTTGCTCGTCGAGATCAGCGCCGAGGGCGCCAACGTGCTCGAGGTCGCCCACGAACGGATCTCGCCCTCGCTCACCCTCAACGAGGTCGAGGTGCGCATCCAGCTCGAGACCCGCGGCGAGGCGCACGCCGAGCACCTGATGGAGCGGCTCCGCGAGCGGGGCTACCGCGTCGCCGACTGAGCGCGGCGTACGCCCCGTCTGGAGCGGTGGTCCACCCACATGCGCGCGTCGGGAAATGTGGCTCGACCACCGCTTGGCCGTGACACGCGGCTCGACACGCCGAAGGGCGGTGGTCCAGCCACGTTCCGTGGTGTCGGAAGGTGGCTGGACCACCGCCCAGACGGTGATCAGTCGTGACGGGGCTCAGGCCCGGTAGGGCTCCGCGTCGACGATCGTGACGGTGAGCTCCTTGCCGTTGGGCGCGGTGTACGACACCTTGTCGCCCTTCGAGTTGCCGTTGATGGCGGCGCCCATCGCGGACTGGGGGGAGTAGACGTCGAGGTCGTCGCCGTCCATGAGGTTCTCGCGGGCGCCGAGGAGGAACTTCTCGGTGTCGCCGCCGCCGAAGTCGACCGTGACGACCATGCCGGGCTCGACGACGCCGTCGTTGGCGGGCGTCTCGCCCACCTCGGCGCGGCGCAGCATGTCCTCGAGCTGGCGGACGCGGGCCTCCTGCTTGCCCTGGTCGTCCTTGGCCGCGTGGTAGCCGCTGTTCTCCTTAAGGTCGCCCTCGTCACGAGCCGCGGCGATCTTCTCGATGATCTCCTGACGCCTGGGGCCCCGGAGGTCGTCGAGCTCGGCCTGCAGCTTGTCGTAGGCCTCCTGGGTCAGCCAGATGGTGCCCTGGTCGGTCATGTCGTCGCTCCTGCTTCGCTGTGGTGCTGGATGCCTCGGGTGCTCGGGATGTGCCCCAGCGCACCCGCATCGGGTCGATGAATCGTGTGTTCCGTCCGGTCGGCGTCGGCGCGGTCTCAGACGTGGACCAGTGCACCCGGACGGGCAGAACGTCTAGATTAGCAAGCCGGGACCGAAAGCGCAGTTCGTGCGCCCCGGACCGGGGTCAGCGAGGGCGCGGCTGGCCGTCGGCGGTGCATCCCAGCTTCTCGACCGTCGTGGCCCGCCGCTCGGTGCGGATCACCACCTCGTTGGTGCCGCCGACCGGGGTGAACACCTTCTCGCCGACGGGGGTGTGGTCCTCGGCGAACGCCCGCAGGCGACACGACGCCTCCACGTCGTCGTCCCCGAGGCGTACGTCGAGCCGCGCCTGCATCTCGTGGTCGCTCGTCACCTCGAAGGACACGAGGTCGGAGGTGACGGCGGGCGTGGTGTGGAACCACACCGTCCAGCCGAGCCAGCCCAGGCCGACCACGGCGAGGACGACGGCCAGCGTGACGGTCGCGGGCCGGCCCCAGCGCGAGGGGGCGCCGTAGCGGTCGGTGAGGTCGGTGGTCACGGTCAGAAGGGTAAGCGGCTGCTCCTAGACTCAGGCCATGGCCCGACCCCCCGCAGACCGGCCCGGAGCAGGCACGCTCCGCACCGGCCTCCGACTCATGCACGTCCACGCCCACCCCGACGACGAGTCGAGCAAGGGCGCCGCGTCCACCGCGAAGTACGTCGCCGAGGGCGTCGACGTCCACGTCGCGACCTGTACGGGCGGTGAGCGCGGCTCGGTGCTCAACCCCAAGATGGACCGCCCCGACGTGCAGGAGAACATCTCCGAGATCCGCCGCGAGGAGATGCACCGCGCCCGCGACATCCTGGGCATCCGGCAGGACTGGCTCGGCTTCGTCGACTCCGGCTGGCCCGAGGGCGACCCCAAGCCGCCGCTGCCGGAGGGCTGCTTCGCGCTCGTCCCCCTGGAGGAGGCGACCGAGCGCCTGGTGCGGCTGATCCGCGACTTCCGCCCGCACGTCGTCACGACGTACGACGAGCGCGGGGGCTACCCGCACCCCGACCACATCCGCTGCCACGAGGTCTCCGTCGCCGCCTTCCACGCGGCGGGCGACCCGGAGCGGTTCCCCGACGCGGGGGAGCCCTGGCAGCCGATGAAGCTCTACTACCACCACGGCTGGAGCTGGGAGAAGACCAACGCCCTCCACCAGGCGATGCTCGACCACGGGCTCGAGTCGCCGTACGCCGAGCGCCTCGAGAAGTGGGAGCGCGAGCCCGACTGGGACGACCGCATCACCACGCGGGTGCCGTGCGGCGAGTACTTCGGGGTCCGTGACCAGGCGCTGCTCGCCCACGCGACGCAGATCGACCCCGACGGCTTCTGGTTCGCGATCCCGCGCGAGATCCAGGTGAAGACCTGGCCCACCGAGGACTACGAGCTCGTCTCCTCGACCGTGGAGAGCGCGCTGCCGGAGGACGACCTGTTCGCCGGCATCCCGACGCCCGCTCCCTGACGGTTGGGTGGGACACTGGAGCCATGCTCGAGCTGCTGCTGATCCTGATCGAGGACCCGACTCCCGACCCCACCGAGGTCAAGGCGGGTCCACTCGGCTTCGCGGTCTGGATCTTCATGATCCTCGCGGTCGTCGTGATCGGCTTCAGCCTGGTCAAGCAGCTGCGCAAGGCGCAGGCGGCCAAGGACGCCGGGGTCTACGGCGACGAGCCGGTCAACCGCGACTCCGAAGAAGCCTCGGTCCCCGACGAGCGGTGATCCAGCCACATTCCTGATCGCAGGAATGTAGCTCCACCACCGCCTGCAGCGGGATCAGCGGCGGACGACTCGCACCAGGCAGTCCCAGGCCGTACGCCGTTCGTCGCCGCCGTGCTCGTGGCGGGAGGGGTCTGCTGACCTGACCTCCCGCGCGACGCGCTCCGCGCGCACCACCTCGACCTCGAGCCCGTCGAGATCAGCGAGCACGTCCTCGGCGGTCATCAGCACGGTGGGGTCCTGCGGTCCGCCGGTGCCCTCGGCGATGTTGGTCGAGTCGTGCGCGACGAGCAGCAGCGTGCCGCCGGGCCGCAGCATCATGAAGGCGCCGCGGACGGCCCGCCGCCGGTCCTCGGCCGGCACCTGGAAGTAGGCCATCACCACCAGGTCCACCGGCGCCGGGGGCTGCCACCGCGTGGCGTCGGCGCAGACCCACGTCACGTCGAGGTCCTCGGCCAGCCGGGCACCCTTGTCGAGCGCGACCTGGGAGAAGTCGACCGCAGTCGCCGACCAGCCCCGGGAGGCGAGCCAGATCGCGTTGCGACCCTCGCCGGCAGCGAGGTCGACCGCCGTCCCGGGCGTGAGGTCGGCGAGCTCGGCGGCCACGAACTGGTTGGGCTCGCGCGACCAGACGAGGTCGCTCGCGGCGTACCGCTCGTCCCATGCGCGTGCGTCCATGCGACGAGCCTAGGCCTCGACGACGCGCAGCACCCGGGCCTCTTCCGGGTCGAGCACCGGCAGCGCCACCCCGGCCGTGGCCAGCACCCGCCCGCCGAGCACGGCGCCCGAGGCCGACCACCGACCGGACAGGTCCGCGCCCCCGGTGGGTGGCAGCTCCTCGGAGAGCCGGTAGGAGCGGTCGGGGTCGAGCCCGGTGAGGCGGAGGGGAGCGGGGTGCTGGGTGGCGGTCATCGCCACGGTGGCGACGACGTACCACGCCTCCGAGCGGTCCGCCGCGACGATGCCGGTGACCGCGACGGCCGGGTCCGGGTGGTCGGGGTGGACCAGCGCGCCGGTGCCGATGAGCGGACGGACCCGCTTGTGCAGGTCGATCCACGACCGCAGCTCGGCCAGTCCCTGCTCGTCGAGGCGGGTCATGTCCCACTCGATGCCGAACGAGTGGAGCAGGGCGGTGGCCGCGCGGTAGCGCAGTGAGTGCGTACGCCCGGTCGTGTGCGAGGTGGCCGGCCCCACGTGCGATCCCATCAGCTCCGGCGGCACGAGCAGCGACGTCCACCGCTGCAGGTGCTGCCGCTCGAGCGGGTCGTTGGTGTCGCTGGGCCAGATCCGGTCGGTGCGGGTCAGCACCTCGGCGTCCACCCGGCCGCCGCCGGACGAGCAGGACTCGATCTCGAGCGTCGGGTGCGCGTCGCGCAGCTCGTCGAGGAGCCGGTAGGCCGCCAGCGTCTGCCCGTGCACGGCCGGTCGGCCCGCGTGGGTGACGTCGGTGAGGTCGCGGTTGTGGTCCCACTTGAGGTACGCGATGTCGAGCTCGTCGAGGAGCGCCAGCAGTGCGTCGCGCAGGTCGGCGTACGCCCCGTCGTCCTGGAGGTCGAGCACCTGCTGCTGGCGCCACTCGGGCGGCACCGCGGTGCGTCCGCGCAGGACCCGCTCGGGACGGGTGCGCGCCACCTCGGAGTCGAGGTTGACCATCTCGGGCTCGACCCACAGCCCGAACTCCATCCCGCGACCCGTCACGTGCTCGACCAGCGGCCCGAGCCCGTCGGGCCAGACAGAGGCGTCGACGCTCCAGTCGCCCAGTCCCGCCGTGTCGTCGCGCCGGCCGAGGAACCACCCGTCGTCGAGGACGAACCGCTCCACCCCGACAGAGGCGGCCACGTCGGCGAGCTCGGTCAGCCGGTCGAGCGACTGGTCGAAGTAGACCGCCTCCCACGTGTTGGCGATGACAGGCCGCTCCGTACGCGCGCGCGGCGTCACCGCCCGCAGGTGGGCGTGGAAGCGGTGGCTCAGGGGGTCGAGCCCGGCAGGCGACCACGACCCGAGCAGCCACGGGGAACGGTAGGTCTCACCGGGAGCGAGCACCACCTCGCCGGGGGCGAGCAGCTCGCCGCCGCCGAGCAGGCAGTCGCCCTCGGGGCTGCGCTCGGCGTACGTCGTGTGGTTGCCGCTCCAGGCGGTGTGCACGGCCCACACCTCGCCGGTGCCGAAGGTGAAACCGGGCGTGCCGGAGACCATGAGGAGGGTGGCGTCGTGGCCCGTCCGGCCGTGGCGGGCGTCGCGGCGGTGCGTGCCCTGCACCCACGGGTGCCGCTGGGGCGAGCGCTCCTTGCACCAGCGCCCGGTGAGGTCGAGCAGCTCGGTCGCGTGCGCCGCGACCGGCAGCGCGGTGAGGACGGTGGCGAGGTGGAGGTCGCCGTCCGCCGCGTTGGTGACCGACGTACGCGCGTGGAGCAGACCGACGTCGTCGAGGGCGATCTGGACGGTGACGTCCCAGCCGGCCTCCGTGTCGCTCGCGGTGCAGGTGAGGGCGCTGTCGCCGGCGACGACCTCCCAGTCGACCAGGCTCGGCGTCGCCGCCGTGGCGCTGCCGCCGACCCGGTGGCCCTCGAGGGCGGGGGTGCCGGCGAAGCCGCGGGTGCCGTCGGGGACGAGCCCGGTGGTGCGCGGGAGGTCGTACGACGAGCGCGAGACTCCGGGGCGCCGCGCCGCGAGCAACGCGGCGAGCGCGTCGTCGTCGAGGTCGCCGAGTGCCGCTCCCCAGTGCAGGACCGAGGGGATCCCGGCGTCGTCGCGACCCAGCACCAGGCTCACGCCGGCGCGGCTGAGGTGCGTGACCGTCATGCGTCCTCGACGTCGTCGAGGTCGTCGTCCTCGTCGTCGATCGGGTCGACGACCACCAGCTCCCCGACGTGGTCGGCGAGTGCGCCGCTGGCCTGGGCAGGAAGGCCCGAGTCGGTGACCAGCACGGCGGCCTCGGAGAGCCCGGCCATGCTGCTGAGCCCGACGACCCCCCACTTGCTGGAGTCGGCGCACACAATGAGGCGACGGGAGCGCTCGATCATGGCGCGGTTGGTCTCGGACTCCAGGAGGTTGGGCGTGCTGAAGCCGGCCCGGACGTCCATGCCGTGCACCCCCATGAAGAAGGCGTCGACGTGCAGGCTGCGCAGCGAGGAGACCGCGACCGGCCCGACCAGGGCGTCGGACGGGGTGCGCAGGCCCCCGGTGAGCAGCACCGAGGTCGTGCTGTCGCCGGTGCGGTGCAGGACGTCGGCGACCCACACCGAGTTGGTCACGACGGTGAGGTTGGAGATGTGGGCCAGGTGCTCGGTCAGGGCGTGGGTGGTGGTCCCGGCCGACACGGCGATGGCCATGCCGGGGTGCACCAGCTCGGCGGCCGCCCTCGCGATGGCCTCCTTCTCGCGGCGTCGCTGCACGGACTTCGCCTCGAAGCCGGGCTCGGACGACGAGGGCTCGGCGACGGCCAGCGCACCGCCGTGCACCTTCTCCAGCAGGCCGTCGCGGTGCAGCGCCACCAGGTCACGCCGGACCGTCATGTCCGAGACACCCAACAGCTCGACGAGGTCGGTGACGCGCACGGTGCCGTCGCGGCTGAGCTCGGAGAGGATCCGTCCCCGACGCTGGGCGGCGAGCATCAGGCGTCCCGCGCCGCGGAGCCGGCTGCCTCGCGGACCACGGCGACCCCTCCGGCCGGCACCCGCAGGTCGCCGGCGACCTCGCGGCCGCTCGCCAGGTCCACCCCGTGGGTGGCGACGGCGGCATCGTCGTCGCCGTGGTTGATCACGAAGAGCCAGCTCGCGTCGTCGCCCACCCGGCGGGTGACCTCGACCAGCGGTGACGCCCCGGGCAGCTGGACCAGTCCTGTGTCTGCGACGAGCCGTTCGACGAGCAGGTCGGTGCCGGCGGCGTGGAGCCGGGTCGCGACGTACCACGCCGCGCCGGACCCGACCTTCCGGCGGGTGACGGCAGGGAGACCCTCGGCCGGCCCGTCGACGTACGTCGCGACCGCCTCGGCTCCGGCCAGCTCGAGGTCCTCGGCCCAGGTGTCGGCGCCGACGGCCGTGCTGCCCAGCCCCTCGACCTGCACGTCCTGGCCCTCGAGCAGCGGCAGGAACTCGGTCGTGCGTACGCCGAGGAGGTCGCGGAACGCTCCGGGATAGCCGCCGAGGCGGATGTGGTCGTGCTCGTCGACGATCCCGCTGAAGTAGGTGACCACCACGGTCGCCCCGGCGTCCGCCGCGGCCGTGAGGGCGGCCACGGTGGCGTCGCTGACGAGGTAGAGGGTCGGCACCACGACGAGGCGGTACGCCGACAGGTCGGCGCTCGGGTGGACGACGTCCACGCCGATGCCCTGCGCGGTGAGCGCACGGTGGAGGTCCTCGGCCCGGTCGCGGTAGCGGACGTCGACGCTGGGGTGGGAGTCGAGCTCGCAGGCCCACCACGCCTCGTAGTCGAACAGGATCGCGGCCTCGTTGCGCGGAGCGCTCCCGGCGACCTCCTCGACGGCGTCGAGCAGCTGCGAGAGCTCGACCACCTCGCGCCACTGACGGGTGTCGGTGCCGGCGTGGGGGAGCAGGCCCGAGTGGAACTTCTCGGCGCCGGCGCGGGAGGCCCGCCACTGGAAGAACAGCACGGCGTCGGCTCCGCGGGCGACGTGGGCCAGGCTGTTGCGGATCATCTCGCCGGGGACCTTCGCGCGGTTGCGCGGCTGCCAGTTGACCGCGCTGGTGGAGTGCTCCATCAGCAGCCACGGCTTCCCGTCGGCGGTGCCGCGGGTGAGGTCGGCACTGAACGCCAGCTCGCGGTGGCCGCCGTCCTCCGCGGAGATCAGGTAGTGGTCGTTGGAGACGAGGTCGAGCTCGCGACCCCAGCGCAGGTAGTCCATCTCGATGGTCTGGCGCATCACCATGAAGTTGGTGGTCACCGGCACGCCGGGGGAGATCCGGTGCAGCGCGTCGCGCTCGACGACGAAGTTGTCGAGCAGCTGGTCGGAGGAGAACCGCCGGAAGTCCAGCTGCTGCGTCGGGTTGGCGTGGGTCGGCGCGACGCGCGGGGGTAGCACCTGCTCGAAGTCGTCGTAGCGCTGCGACCAGAAGGCCGTCCCCCACGCGTGGTTGAGACGGGCCACGTCGTCGTAGTACCTGCGGCGCAGCCAGGTGCGGAAGGCCGCGGCGCTGACGTCGCAGTAGCAGCGGGCGTTGTGGCAGCCGAGCTCGTTGGACACGTGCCACAGCGCCAGCGCCGGGTGGTCCCGGTAGCGCTCGGCGAGGGCCGTGCACAGGGCCAGCGCGTGCTCGCGGTAGACCGGCGAGCTGGGGCAGAAGGCCTGCCGGCCGCCCGGGGAGAGCGTGCGGCCGTCCTCGGTGACCGGGAGCATCTCCGGGTGCCGGTGGGTCAGCCACGGCGGCGGCGAGGCGGTCGCGGTCGCGAGGTCGACGCCGATCCCCGCCGCGTGCAGGTCGTCCATCTGCTGGTCGAGCCACGTGAAGTCCCAGGTGTCGGGCGTGGGCTGCAGCCACGCCCACGAGAAGACGCCGAGGGTGACCAGGTCGACGCCGGACTCGCGCATCAGGGCGCGGTCCTCGACATGGGCGACGGGCGGCCACTGCTCGGGGTTGTAGTCACCACCGAAGGCCAGAGCGGGCAGGGATCTCGGCATGGCGCAACTGTGGCGACCCTCACACGTGAAAGTCAACGCTTCAACGAAGAAAACCGTTGGGAAATGTTTGAAGTGGTCCGAAATGTGACCTCGAAAGGCTTGACGGGGCTGTGTCAGTCGTCACATGCTGTGCATCCTTGTTGGGTTTTGTCTCCAGGAGGCTTTCGTGTCCCGCACCACATCCACTGCCATTCCCCGCTCCACCGTCGCCACCATGGCGGCGACCCGCCGCAACGTCCTCCGGGGCATCGGGCTCAGCGGTCTCGCCGTAGGCGGGGCCAGCCTGCTGGCCGCCTGCGGTGGTGACTCCGGCCCCGCCACCGGCTCGGGAGCCACCGTGAAGTTCGGCATCAACGAGGCCGAGGGCTCCGGCCCGGCCTACGACCGCCTCAAGGCGATCGCCGCCGCCTACGGCAAGGAGAGTGACACCGAGGTCAAGCTCAACGCGGTCGACCACAACACGTTCCAGGAGAGCATCAACACCTACCTCCAGGGCACGCCGGACGACGTCTTCACCTGGTTCGCCGGCTTCCGGATGGCCCAGTTCGCCGAGGCAGGGCTGATCAGCGACGTGAGCGACCAGTGGCCGATCGACGGCCTCAACGACTCGTTCAAGCAGGCCGCCACCGCCCCAGACGGCAAGCAGTACTTCGTACCGGTCAGCTACTACCCGTGGGCACTCTTCTACCGCAAGTCGATCTTCGAGAAGAACGGCTGGGCGCCGCCGGAGAGCAACAACGACTTCATGGAGCTCATGAAGGACATGCAGGGCAAGGGCATCACGCCCATCGCGTTCGGCGACAAGGACGGCTGGCCCGCCATGGGCACCTTCGACATCCTCAACATGCGGCTCAACGGCTTCGACTACCACATGAGCCTGATGGCCGGCGAGGAGAAGTGGGACAGCGACGAGGTCAAGGGTGTCTTCGAGACCTGGCGCACGTTGTTGCCCTACCACCAGGCCGATCCCCTGGGTCGCACGTGGCAGGAAGCCGCAACCTCGATGGGCAAGGGTGAGAGTGGCATGTACCTCCTCGGCACCTTCGTCGTCGACGCCATCGCCGATCAGGCCGACGACATCGACTTCTTCACCTTCCCCGAGCTCGACTCGGCCATCGGGGCCGACGCGCTCGACGCCCCGATCGACGGCTTCTGCGTGGCCTCGGCGGGCAAGAACCAGGAAGCGGGCAAGGCAATGGCCAAGTGGCTCGGCAGTGCGGCCGCGGCCGACGCGGGCAATGCCGGTGCCGATGCGCCGTTCATCGCGGCGAACGAGGGCGCCAGCACCTCGTCGTACAACGACCTGCAGAAGAAGTCGGCGGAGGTGGTGGGGGCGGCTGCCAACATCGCCCAGTTCATGGACCGTGACACCAACGCCGACTTCGCCAACACGGTGATGATCCCGTCGATCCAAGCCTTCCTGAAGGACCCCGATGACATCGACGGGGTCACGGCCAGCATCCAGGAGCAGGCCGCCTCGATCTTCGGCTGAGCCATGACCCACATCGACGAGGCGCCACAGTCCACCGAGCCGGAGAAGGCTGTGGCGCCGAACCAGGGCCGGGCGAAGAAGCTGCCCACCCGAGACCGGGCGACGGTCATCACAATGGTGGCCATCCCTCTGGTGCTGGTGCTCCTGCTGGTGTGGCTGCCGGCGATGTTGTCGGTGGTGCTGTCCTTCGGCAAGTGGAACGGTTTCGGCGACCTCGGCACCATCGAGTGGGTCGGCGTCCAGAACTACAAGGACATCTTCACCATCTATCCGGCCTTCTGGCCGGCGGTGAAGCACAACCTGATCTGGTTGACGTTCCTCTTCCTCCTGCCAACCATCCTCGGCATGCTGCTCGCGGTCGTGCTCGACCGCGAGATGAAGGGCAGTCGGCTGTACCAGACGGCCTTCTACATGCCGGTCGTGCTCTCCCTGGCGCTCATCGGCTTCATCTGGCAGCTCTTCTACTCCCGCGACCAGGGCCTGATCAACCAGGTCTTCAATTCCGAGGTGGACTGGTACGGCGACCCCGACATCAACCTCTGGGCGGTGTTGGTCGCCACGGCCTGGCGCCACACCGGCTACATCATGCTCATCTACCTGGCGGGCCTGAAGGGCGTCGACGCGAGCCTGCGCGAGGCAGCGGCGGTCGACGGCGCGAGCGAGGTGAAGACCTTCTTCCACGTGATCTTCCCGGTCATGCGGCCGATCAACATGGTCGTGATCGTCATCGTCGTCATCGAGTCGCTGCGTGCCTTCGACCTGGTGTGGGTGATCAACAAGGGCCGCAACGGCTTGGAGGTCATCGGGGCCCTCGTGGCCCAGAACGTCATCGGCGAGGCGACGCGCTACGGGTTCGGCTCGGCACTGGCCGTGATCATGATGCTGATCTCGTCGATCTTCATCACCATCTACCTGCGGACCGTCTTTCGTGAGGAGCGCAACCGATGAGCGGAATCGATTCGGTCCTGGTGGCGACGGTGCCGCCGCTGGGTGACAAACAGGCCCCGCCGAAGCGCAAGGAGGGCGGGGTCCTGAGCAAGCGCCGTGGGGCGCTGGTCACAGTGATCATCGCCCTGCTGGCGCTCGCCTGGCTCTTCCCGCTGTTGTGGGCGCTGATCAACTCCTTCCGCGAGTACGAGTACACGCAGGCCAACGGCTATCTCTCCTTCGGCGGGTGGACCACCAGCAACTACGAGCAGGCCTGGACGCAGGGCAACTTCGGGCTGCACATGAAGAACTCGCTGCTTATCACCGTCCCGGCGGTGGTCCTGACGCTCTGGCTGTCCTCGATGGTCGCCTTCGTGCTCGCCCGCTTCAGCTATCGCTTCAACCTCGCCCTGCTAGGCGTGTTCCTTGCCGCCAACCTGCTGCCCCCGCAGGCTCTGCTGATCCCGGTCTTCCGGATGTTCCGCGAGATCCCGCTGCCCTACTTCATGAGCGACTCGGGCTCGATGCTCAACAGCTTCTGGGCCCTCATCCTGGTCAACACCGCGTTCCAGATGGGGTTCTGCACCTTCGTGCTGAGCAACTACATGAAGACGCTGCCCTACGAGATCTATGAGTCGGCCGAGCTCGACGGTGCCAGCGTGTGGCGCCAGTACTGGCAGCTGACCATGCCGCTCGTACGCCCCGCTCTCGCCGCTCTCGCCACGTTGCAGGTCACGTGGGTCTACAACGAGTTCTTCTGGGCCACCGTGCTGATCCAGCAGGGCGACAAGCTGCCCGTGACGTCGGCACTCAACAACCTGCGCGGGCAGTTCTTCACCGACACCAACCTGGTGGCGGCGGGCTCGATCATCGTGGCCCTTCCGGTGCTCGTGGTGTTCTTCGCGCTGCAGAAGCAGTTCGTCTCGGGCCTGACGCTGGGCTCGACCAAGGGCTGAGGCGGCCTCAGGTCCTGACCCTGATCGTCTGCTTCGCGGTGGAGGCGGTGGTGGTCGCGTCGCCGGCGTAGCGCACGGTGATCCGCACCTTCCCGACCTTGAGCCTGGCCAGCCGCATCCGGACCGACCCTGCCTTCAGGGTCAGCGTCCGCGACCTCTTGCCGACGGTGACGACGACGGTGCCGCTCGCCGCGGACGCACCCCGCACGACGGTGATCGTCACCCGGGGACGCGTGCCGGCCTTCGCCTTCTTCGGCGCCCTGATGGTCGTGGTGCTCGCCGAGACCGGAGGGACCGTCGGGAGGGTCGGGAGGGGGTCGGCCGTCGGCGTCGGCGCCGGCATCTGGACAGTGGGCGGCACGACGGGAGCGTCGACGACCTGCTGGGTGCGCGCCGGCGAGGTCGAGCCCGCGTGGAAGGTGCCGGAGGGGACGTACGTCGCGGTGTACGTGTGGTTGCCCAGCGCGACGTCGGACACGGTGAGTGACGCGGCGCCCGCCGACAGCGGCACCGTCCCGAGGAGGATGGTGCCATCGCGCAGCTCGACCACGCCTGCAGGAACGCCGGAGCCGGTCGCCACGGCCGCCGCCAGCGTCACGGTGCGGCCGGTGGCCGAGGTCGTGAGGTCGGTCGTCGTCGCGACGCGCGCGATCGTGACGGCCTTGGTCGACGACGTCGAGCCGGCGTACGCCGCCGTGTCGCTGGGCACGAACGTGGCCCGGTAGGAGTGGGCGCCCGGCGCGACTGACGGGAGGGTGAGCGACGCGGTGCCGGCGGCGAGGGCCGCGGTGCCGACGAGGGTGTCGCCGTCGCGGACCTCGACCGTGCCCACGGGCGCACCGCCGTCGGTCGCGACCTGGGCGTCGAGCGTGACGTCGCGCCCGGTGACCGAGGTGGTCAGCGCGGTCGTCGACGTCGTCCGGACCGTGACCGACGTGGCCGGCGAGGCCGAGCCGAGGTGCGTGGCGCCCAGCGGCACGAAGGTCGCCGTGTAGGTGTGCGCGCCCGGGGACACCGACGTGAGGACCGCGACGGGCGAGCCGATGCCGAGCACCGTCGTGCCCACGACCGTGGTGCCCTCGCGGAACACCACCTCGCCGGTGAGGATCCCGAGGAGCGTCGACGGGGTTGCGGTCAGGGTGACGGTGCGACCGATGGCGGTGGCGACCAGCGACGTCGTGGTCGGCGTCGGGTTGTCGCAGCCGGTCGCGGCGAGGGTGTACGCGCCGAGGGAGCCGTAGTCGTCGTAGCCGGTGCTCCAGGGCCCGTTGCCGACCCCGTCCACCTGCGCGTAGTAGATGCCGGTGGACAGGGTCCGCGTCAGCGACGCGCCCATCCCCGACGCGGTGCTGGTGGAGGTCTGCGCGGACGTGGGGGCGTCAGTGGCGACGACCTGGCCGAGGCCGTCGAGGAGGGTCAGCTGGACGTCGAGGTCGGACAGGGAGGCCAGCGGGTTCGCGACGACCGAGACGCTGCCGGAGCAGGTCCCGAGCACGTAGGTGTCGACGTCGGTGCGGCTGTCGACGTACGCCGTCCCGGCCGGGACCGACGGCGCGCCGAGGACGAGGCTCGGGGCCTCGTCGGCGCGCGATCCGACGATGCCGCGGATGATCGCGACGTCGTCCTGCTGGTTGGTGGCACCGGCGTAGTCGCCCTTGCTCCACTGGCTGATCGGGCGGTCGTAGCCCACGCCCATGATGGGCGCCCAGGCGCCGTGGCCGCGGTCGTAGCCCTGCGTCGCGTTGCCGTCGTGCTGCAGGCCGAAGTTGTGGCCGACCTCGTGGCTCACCGCCTCGGCGATGTTCTTCGCGGAGTTGCCGAGCTTCTGCGGGAAGACCCAGGCCGGCTGCCGGTAGCCGTAGCCGTCCCCACCGCCGCTGAGGACCTTGTCGAAGACGTTGATGTAGGCCACGCCCCCGCACGCGCTCCCGTTGTTGAGCGGGTTGCAGATGGCGTCGTGCGCACCGACGCTCGGGGTGATCAGCGCGTGGGAGCCGTACGTGGTGTCCAGGAGGCTCGACCGGTTGATCCCGTCGGGCCCGGGGTCGGCCGTGGTCACGTCGACGTCGAAGGGCGCGTAGTCCTCGGCCACGGCCTGCCAGATCGATTGGATCGCCGTGCGCTCGGCATCGTCGAAGACGGCGGCGTTGCCGCCGGTGTCCCAGGCGGGCTGGCTGGTCGGCGTCGCGGGATAGCTCGCGTGCCACCCGGTCGCGCTCGCCGCGGCTCCGTCGAAGTCGAGGAAGATCGTCTTGGTCGACCCGGGCCTGCTGTGCAGCGCGAAGGTCTCCGACAGCGGTGCCCGGGCGCTGACCGGGTCGTCGGTCGGCGCGGTCGCGACCCCCTCCTTGTAGAACACCGCACCCGCCGTGTCGATCCAGGCGGTCGGGTCCGTCGTCAGCAGCTCGGTGAGCTCGGTCGCGGACATCTCGTTGCGGGCGGCAGCCTCGTCGAGCCGGTCGGCGAGGAGGCGCACGGCGTTCGCACCGCGCACCGGGCGCGGGAGTTCGACCTCCGACGGGGCGCTGGTCGCGGTGGTGGCGGTCGGCTGTGCCGCGGGCGGCACGGCCGCAGCGGTCCCGGCCGTGATGCCCAGGGCGAGCACGACGGACAGGGTGGACGTGGCGCCGAGACGGCTGCCGGCGAAACGGCGCATGGGAACGCTCCCTCGGGGGTGACAGGGGAACGCTAGGGACGAGCCGCCCGCGGCGCAGACGAATGCCGGCGCGGTGCTCGAACGGGCCGCACAACCACCCAGAAGGACTACCCGGGAGCGCGGGTTACGCGTCCTCGGCCGGACGGTCGCCGACGGTCCGGGCGTGCGGTCGGCCGGGATCGTCGAGGGCGGGCGACGGCTCGCTCGCGCGCAGCGCCTCGAGCTGGGCGCAGACAGCGGTGCCGTAGAAGAAGGCGATCGACGAGAGCAGCGCCCACAGCAGCAGCGCGAAGATGCCGGCCAGCGGCCCGTAGACGTTGCCGAACGACCCGCTCAGCGAGACGTACGCCGCGAGCCCGACCGTCGCGAACGCGCTCAGCAGGACGGCGATGCCCGAGCCCAGCGCCAGCCAGGAGAGGGCCGGCTGCCGGCGCCGGGGGGCGTGGTCGAGGAGGACCGCGATGGTGAGGACGAGCAGGCCGAGCCCGACGGGCCAGCGCAGGACGTTCCACCAGCCCTCGGTGCGGTCGGACCAGCCGTAGTTGTCGACCATCGCCTCGCCGAGGGCGCCGCCGCCGACGATCATCACGAAGCCGATGCCGACGGGCACCGCGAGCACGGCCGTCAGCACCGCGGCGCGGCCGTACTTGGCGACGGCCTTGCGGTCGCGCCGGATGCCGTAGATCCGGTTGGCGCCGCGCTCGACCTGCGCCATCGCGGTGGTCATCGACAGGAGTGCGAAGCCAAGGCCGAGGACGAGCGCCACCTCACCGGCCTTCTCGGACTCGTCGGACTTCTCAACCGCCGACGCCAGGGCGTCGCTGCTTCCGGCGCCGGGCGACAGCGAGTCCACGACGTGCGCGACGACCGCGGCCGGCCGCTCCTCGTCGAGGTCGGCGGCCAGCCCGGTCAGGGCGAGGAGGAAGGGCACGACCGCCAGGCAGGCCTGCAGGGCGAGCGCGCGCGAGTTGGTGAACCCGTCGCCGTAGCGGAACCGGACGAACGACTCCGCCGCGATCGTCCGCAGCCCGTGGCGGCGGGCGAGGTGCCACGCGTCGAGGGCGTCGAGCTCGTCACCGTCCATCTCGGTGGTGACGGGGACGGTGCGCGCGGTCGTCATGGCCGCACCCTAGAGGCGGCGCGCTCGAGCAGCGCCACCGCGGAGTCGACGGACGGCAGCGAGCCGATCTCGGCGGCCACCTCGCGGCACCGCGCGGCCATCGCGGCGTCGGCAAGGGCCGAGGCCACGCCTCGGGTGATGTCGGCGGCAGTGGCGGTGGCGGCGTCGATCGTCGTGGCGACGCCGAGCTCCCGGGCGCGCAGCGCGTTGTGCGGCTGGTCGGCGCCCAGCGGAAGCAGGACGGACGGCAGTCCGTGGGCCAGGGCGGCCATCAGGCTGCCCGAGCCGCCGTGCGAGACGACCAGGTCCGTCGCGGCCAGCACCTCGTCCTGCGGCACGAACCGCTCGACGCGGACGTGGCGCGGAGTGGCGCCGAACGCCGCCGGTTCGAGGTCGCGACCGACCGTGACGACGACCTCGGCGTCGAGGTCGGCGACCCCGGCGAGGAGTCGCTCGAAGAGGTCGCCGGACGTCTTGTTGAAGATCGTGCCCAGCGTGACGTACACGCGCGGCCTGCCCGGCTGTCGTGGTGCGCGCGTCACGGTGGTCGACCGGTAGTGGCTCGGTGTCATCCGCAACGGCGCGTGGGGGCTGCGGAAGGACGGCGGGAATTCCGAGAGCACCGGACCGGACGTCAGCAGGGCCAGGTCGGGGTCGGGCGCCAGTCCGTGCTCGGCGCGTACGACGTCGAGGCGCGGGCCGACCAGGTCGGGACGCACCAGCAGCCCCGAGGCGAGCACGAGGTGGGTGACGACGGGGATGCCGAGCGGCTCCACTGCGATCGTCGTGCCGAGGTCGGTCTCGTCACGCAGCACGACGTCGGGCCGGAAGTCCTCGAGCACGCCCGGCACGGCACCTGCCATCCGCCGCGCGCCCCGATCGGCGAAGTTGTCGGCGAACTCCTGCTCGGCGGCGCGCGCGTCGGTGGCAGGGAGAGGCGTCAGGTCGCGTCCGGCAGGTGTGCCGGAGTGGTGCGGCGCAGGGCTCGTCGCGTACGCCCGGAACCCCGCCTCCTCGATCCTGGGGACCAGCCCGCCCGAGCCGGCGATCGCCACCTCGTGACCGGCGGCCCGTGCCGCCCGGGCCAGCGGCAGGAGCGGCGTGAGGTGGCCGAGGCCACCGACGAAGGTGCAGAGGATCCGCATGGTCGGCCCAGAGTACGGGCGGCTGGTTGTCGGTCCGGCAGGCCACACTGGGGTCATGCGAGCTCGGGAGCGCGTGGCGGCGATGGCCGGACAGGTGGTGCAGGAACCCCGTCGGTTCTACGACGGCGGCACGCTGGCGCGCGACGGTGTGCCGGGGGAGCCGCCCGACCCGGGTGCCGATCCGCGGATCGTGCTCGAGCGCCATGCCGAGGAGGGCGTCGAGACCTTCGAGCTCGAGCGCCGCCTGGCCTACCGCGACCGCCACCTCAGCGAGCTGCTCGTCCCCGCAGACGCCGGCTTCCGCACCGACCTGACCTCGGTGCCGGCGCTCTTCACGTGGCTGGTCCCGAAGACCGGCGCCCACCTGCCGGCGGCGCTGCTCCACGACGCGCTCGTGGCGGGGCGCGCCGACCCGGCGTCGTACGTCTCCACGGACGGGCACGAGGTCGACCGGTTCGAGGCCGACCGGATCTTCCGCGACGCCATGGCCGACACCGGCACGGGCGTCGTGCGCCGGTGGATCGTCTGGACGGCGGTGACCGTCGCGACGATCTTCGTGGGCCGCGAGGTGCCGTGGACGCCCCTCAAGCACTGGTCCTACCGGGTCGCGGCGGCCGTCACGATCGTGACGATCCTCTACCTCGGCTACTCCTCGACCAGCGACCTGTTCGACCGCTCCTGGATCGGCGCCGTCGACGTGCCGTGGATGGGGCAACGGCCGTGGTGGACGGAGGTCGTCGGCGGGCTGTCCGGCGCGATCGTGCTGCCGCTGGCGCTCAGCCTGCTGTGGGGTCGGCTGCGGATGGCCGGCGCCATCGCCGGGGTGCTGCTCGCGGTCCTGCTCCACGTGACGGTCGGGCTCGCCGTGATCGGCACGACCTACCTCGCGCTGGAGTGGCTCGCGCGCCGCTCGGCGCTGCTCGGGTGGGCGCTCGCGGCCGTCGTCGTGGTGGGCTCCCTGGTCACCTTTGCGGTCGTCACCCTCTGATCTCGGCGAGCCACCGTCCCGCGAGGCCGGTGGTGGGGAGGTCGTCGGTGACGAGGTCGACGCCGGTGCGGAACGCCACAAGCACCAGGCCGAGCGCCACGGCCGTCACCAGCATCCCCTGCAGGTTGCGCGGGAACCGGCTCGGCACGGTGCGCACGTGAGCAGGCTCACCGGGCACTTCGTGCCCGTCCTGACCATCGACCGGGCACTTTGTGGCGCAACACGGGCACGAAGTGCCCGGTCGACCTGCTGGACGGGCACGACGTGCCCGGTCACGTGTGGGGTCAGCGCAGCGAGTACGTCGCCAGCGAGATGCCGACGTAGTGAGCAGCGAAGGCCAGCACCGTGAACGAGTGGAAGACCTCGTGGAAGCCGAACCACTGGGGCGACGGGTTGGGCCGCTTGAGGCCGTAGACCACGCCACCGAGGGTGTAGAGGATGCCGCCGGCAGCGACGAGGACCAGCGTCGCGATCGCGACACCCGAGCTGAACCGGTCGGCGCCGTCGACGAACTGGGGGATGAAGAAGACCGCCGCCCAGCCGAGGCCGAGGTACATCGGTGTGTAGAGCCAGCGCGGCGCGTCGATCCAGAAGACCCGGAAGAGCATGCCCGCGATGGCGGCGCCCCAGACCACCAGCAGGAGCGTCGTACGCGCCGAGCCCTCGAGGAAGAGCAGGGCGTACGGCGTGTAGGTGCCGGCGATGAGCACGAAGATGTTGGCGTGGTCGAAGCGGCGCAGGAACGCCCACGTGCGCGGCGACCAGGTGCCGCGGTGGTAGATCGCCGACACGGTGAAGACCAGCAGCGCCGAGAACGCGAACGCGGCCGAGCCTATGCGCGTCGAGGCGGTGGGCGACAGGGCGACCAGGACGATGCCGGCGACGAGGGCCACCGGCGCGGTGCCGGCGTGCAGCCAGCCGCGGAGGTGGGGCTTGACCTCGGCCAGCTTGTCGGCCATCAGCTCGACGGCCTGCTCGACGCGGTCGACGGCGTGGTCGACGCGATCGCGAGGGGTCGGCGAGGGCTCCATACCTACCAAAGTACCCGTCGCGGGGTGGGACGCGCACACCTTCAGAGGCGAGCGGTCGGTCACACGGCGTTACGATCGGCGGATGGTCAACTTCAGGGACGGCGTACGACGGGTGCTCTACCCGGCCTACGAGTCCCGAGTGGTGAAGGCGCTCCCGCCCGACCAGATCCCGCAGCACATCGGCGTCATGCTCGACGGCAACCGGCGCTGGGCCAAGGCGGTCGGCCTCAACACCGCCGAGGGCTACCAGGCCGGCGCCGACAACATCCGCCCCCTGCTCGGCTGGTGCGAGGAGGTCGGGGTCGAGGTCGTCACGCTGTGGCTCCTCTCCAGCGACAACCTCACGAACCGGCCGTCCGACCAGCTGACGCCCCTGCTGACGATCATCGAGGGCGCCGTCGAGTCCCTCGCCGAGGCCGGTCGCTGGCGGATCCACCCCGTCGGTGCGCTCGACCTGCTCCCGCCCGAGACCTCTGCGCGGCTCAAGGCGGCCGAGGAGGCGACGCGCGACATCGACGGGATCCTCGTCAACGTGGCCATCGGCTACGGCGGTCGCCGGGAGATCGCCGATGCCGTACGCGCCCTGCTGGCCGACCACGCGGCCCGCGGCACGTCGCTGGAGGAGCTCGCCGACCTCATCGACGTCGAGCACATCGCCGAGCACCTCTACACCAAGGGCCAGCCCGACCCCGACCTGGTGATCCGTACGTCGGGCGAGCAGCGGCTCGGGGGCTTCCTCCTCTGGCAGTCGGCCAACTCGGAGTTCTACTTCTGCGAGGCGCTGTGGCCCGACTTCCGCCGCGTCGACTTCCTGCGCGCGATCCGCGCGTACGCCGCCCGCGAGCGCCGCTTCGGCGGCTGACCAGACCCGGCATCAGCGGTCATCTGCTCGTCACCTCGCGTTCGGGCGTGTCGTCCTCGATCGGGTGTTCGGCGGGCGTACTTTCGCGTCATCGGCAGGTGGGGAAGCTTGCTGAACCGGGAGGCAACCTTGAGCACTCGAATGGGAGCTCTCCGGTCCGTTGAATGACATCGGGCCGGGCGAGGAGTGTGCGCGCCGACCCGCAGCAAGGGGTTAGTCGTGGCCAGCAACACCTCATCGCCCAGCTCCAGCTCCAACCGTCGGACGTACGTCCTCGACACGAGCGTCCTGCTCGCCGACCCGGGGGCTCTCGTCCGCTTCGCCGAGCACGAGGTCGTGCTGCCGGTGGTGGTGATCACCGAGCTGGAGGGCAAGCGCAACCACCCCGAGCTCGGCTACTTCGCCCGCGCGGCGCTGCGCTCGCTCGACGACCTGCGGGTCGTCCACGGGCGCCTCGACGAGCCGGTCTCGATCGGCACCGAGGGCGGCAGCCTCCGGGTGGAGCTCAACCACACCGACCCGCAGTCGCTGCCGTCCGGCTTCCGGCTGGGTGACAACGACACCCGGATCCTCGCGGTCGCGCACAACCTCTCGCAGGAGGGCCACCGCGTCACGCTCGTCTCCAAGGACCTGCCGCTGCGGATCAAGGCCTCGGCGGTCGGGCTGAACGCCCAGGAGTACCGCGCCGAGGGGATCAGCGACTCCGGCTACACCGGCATGTCCGAGCTCGAGGTGGCCGCCGCCGACCTCGACGAGCTCTACGAGGACGGTGTCATCGACCTCGCCGAGGCACGCGACCTGCCGTGCCACAACGGCCTGGTCCTGCTGTCCGACCGCGGAACGGCGCTGGCCCGGGTGGGGGCGGACAAG
The DNA here is from genome assembly GCF_004137345.1 of Nocardioides zhouii. Lineage (GTDB taxonomy): Bacteria > Actinomycetota > Actinomycetes > Propionibacteriales > Nocardioidaceae > Nocardioides > Nocardioides zhouii. The sequence goes on along the minus strand of NZ_SDWV01000013.1, from coordinate 39,576 downwards.
CGGGTCCACCTCGTCCGCGGCGACCGCGACGCCTTCGGGGTCCACGGCAGGTCGGCCGAGCAGCGGATCGCCCTCGAGATGCTCCTCGACCCCGAGGTCGGCATCGTCTCCCTCGGCGGTCGCGCCGGCACCGGCAAGTCGGCGATGGCGCTGTGCGCCGGGCTCGAGGCCGTGATGGAGCGGCGCCAGCACAAGAAGGTCGTCGTCTTCCGCCCGCTCTTCGCGGTGGGCGGCCAGGAGCTCGGCTACCTCCCGGGCTCGGAGAACGAGAAGATGTCGCCCTGGGCGCAGGCCGTCTTCGACACGCTCGGCGCCCTCACCGGCAAGGACGTGATCGACGAGGTGATGGACCGCGGCATGCTCGAGGTGATGCCGCTGACCCACATCCGCGGCCGCTCGCTGCACGACGCCTTCGTGATCGTCGACGAGGCACAGTCGCTGGAGCGCAACGTGCTGCTGACGGTCCTCTCGCGCATCGGCGCCAACTCCAAGGTCGTCCTCACCCACGACGTCGCCCAGCGCGACAACCTCCGCGTCGGGCGCCACGACGGCATCGTCGCGGTGGTGGAGAAGCTCAAGGGCCACCCGCTCTTCGCCCACGTCACCCTCACCCGCTCGGAGCGCTCGCCCATCGCGGCGCTGGTGACCGAGATGCTGGAGGACGTCACCCTCTGACGGCGCGCGCGTCGTCCCCGCTGTAACGGCTGTAACGCCGGGTTAGTTGCTGTACCCACCCCCGAGCACGGGGGTGGGTACAAGCAGTAACCCGGCGTTACAGCGGCGCTGGGCCGACGCAGGTGGGGCGGAGAGTGACTCACGGGACCCATGAGCCACGTGTGATGCAAGGGACCTCATCAATTGTGGAGTTCGGTTTGCGCGCCCCCGACACCTCGTGCATGGTGGGCGTGATCGTTTCGTGACCTTCCCCGGAGGGTCGGGCCAAGGACACCCCCCGAGAACCGCGTCCCGAGGTCCGTACGAGGCGGTCCCGTGGTGCCTCTCGAGCCGCACACCCCCTGTCGTCCACCCGTGAGACTTCGCTGTGCCCCAGCCCCAGAAGTACGTCCCCACGCACCGCGCCCCCGGCAAGCACAAGGCCGCCCACGGTCCGCGCCGCGCGCTCCGCACCGGGATCGCGCTGACCGGCCTCGCGGCCGCCGCGACCGGCGTCAGCGTCACCGGCGGGATGTTCTCCAGCGACCCCGGCCTCACGCCGGCCGCGGCCGACGTCGCCCCGACCACCGCGTCCGCGCCGGCCACCTCGGGCGAGACCCCCGCCGCGTCGACCAGCGCAGACACCAGCGCGGCGCTCGCGCAGCGCGCGCAGCGCCAGGTCGTCTCGCGCTCCTCGCGTCGCGACGCGGCCAAGGCCAAGGCCACGGCCCTGACGATGTCGGCCGGCCCCGTCGTCACGAGGTCGCAGACCCTCTCCCAGGGCGACCCGCGCGACATCGCCCGCGCCCTCCTCCCGCTCTACGGCTTCTCGTCCGACCAGTTCTCCTGCCTTGACTCGCTCTACGAGAGCGAGTCCGGGTGGCGGGTCGATGCGGACAACCCCAGCTCGTCGGCGTACGGCATCCCGCAGGCCCTGACGCAGCTCCACGACCTGCCGGCGGACTACATGACCTCCGCCGAGGCGCAGATCCGGTGGGGCCTGGAGTACATCCAGGGCACCTACGGCTCGCCGTGCAGTGCCTGGAGCTTCAAGTCCGGCCACGGCTGGTACTGAGCGACCGCTCAGGGGTGGGCGCTCCACCCGCAGGGGCAGGACCAGTGGTCTAACCGGTCGGCCTAGTCACAGCCGGAACCGGCCTCGCAGGCCCCGGTGACGCGTCATGGTTCGGTGATGGGGAACGGCGACGACCTCGACTGCGGCTCGGAGGTCGCCACGGTCCCCAGCTGACGAGCCCACGGGGCTCCCACTGATTCGGCCAGGGGGGTCGGAGAGGCGCGACTCGGCCGTTCCACGGGGACGGACGGGTCGCGCCTCGTTTTTTCGTACGTGTCAGCGTGCCTCGAAGACGGTGACGTCGCCCGTCGCGGTCTCGAGGTCCTGGCGGCGTACGTCGCTGAACCGGCGCGACAGCATCCGCTCACCGGTCTCGCCGGAGAAGCGGTGGCGACGCCCCTCGGGCGCGCCCACGTCGCCACCGGTCACGGCGACGAACGTGCCGCCCGGCCGCAGCACCCGGCGCACCTCGGCGAGGGCCCGGTCGATGTCGCGGACGTGGTCGAGCATCCAGCCGGCGTACACCACGTCGAAGCTCTCGGGGTCGAAGGGCAGGTAGCAGATGTCCGCCTGGCGTGCGTCTACACCGCGTGCAGCGGTCTCCTCCACGCAGTCGTCCGAGTAGTCCGTCGCCACGAGGGAGACTCCGGGGAGCGCATCGATCCGCTCCGCCATCTCGCCCGCGCCGCAGCCCACCTCGAGCACGCGCGAGTCCCCGGTCATGGCCCGGTCGATCGCCTTGAAGGCCTCACGTGTCGCGTCCATCAGCGCCCCGTCATCGAGTCGACGTCGAGCCCGGCGTCGAGCTGTTCCTCGGTGAGGTCGCCGCGCTCGACGAAGCCCATGGCGATGACGGTCTCGCGGATCGTGGCGCCCTCGGCGAGCGCCTGCTTGGCGACCTTGGCGGCCGCCTCGTAGCCGATGTACGCGTTGAGGGGCGTGACGACCGACGGCGACGACTCGGCGTAGCGCCGCATCCGCTCGGCGTCGGCGGTGATGCCGTCGACGCACCGGTCGGCGAGCAGCACGGTCGAGGTGGACAGCAGGGTGACCGACTCGAGCAGGGCGTGGGCCATGACCGGCATCATCACGTTGAGCTCGAAGCTCCCGGACGCGCCGGCCCAGGCGATGGTCGCGTCGTTGCCGACGACCCGGGCGCACACCATGAGCGTGGCCTCGGGCAGCACCGGGTTGACCTTGCCGGGCATGATGCTCGACCCCGGCTGGAGGTCGGGGAGGTGGATCTCGGCGAGCCCGGTGGTCGGGCCTGACGACATCCAGCGCAGGTCGTTGCAGATCTTGGTCAGCCCGACGGCGATGGTGCGCAGCACGCCGGACAGCTCGACGAGCGAGTCCTGGCCGCCCTGGGCCTCGAAGTGGTTGCGCGCCTCGGTGAAGCCGAGGTCGGGGCCGAGGTCGAGGTCGGCGTTCAGATGCTCGACCACGGCGGCGGCGAACCCGTCGGGCGTGTTGATGCCGGTCCCGACAGCGGTGCCACCGATCGGCAGCTCGGTGACCCGGGGGAGCGTCGTCCGCAGCCGCTCGACGCCCAGGCGTACGACCGCGGCGTAGCCGCCCATCTCCTGCCCGAGCGTCACCGGCGTCGCGTCCATCAGGTGCGTACGTCCGGACTTCACCAGGTCGGCGAACTCGTCGGCCTTGCGCTCGAGCGCCTGGGCGAGGTGCTCGAGCGACGGGACGAGTAAGCCGGTGACGGACTCGGCGGCGGCGACGTGGATCGCGGTGGGGAAGGTGTCGTTGCTGGACTGGCTGGCGTTGACGACGTCGTTGGGGTGCAGGTCGACGCCGTCCCGCTTCGCCAGGCTGGCGAGGACCTCGTTGGTGTTCATGTTGGAGCTGGTGCCCGAGCCGGTCTGGAAGACGTCAATCGGGAACGCGTCGTGGTGCGAGCCTGCAATGAGGGCGTCGGCGCCAGCCACGATCGCCTCGGCCTGCGCGCCGGTGACGACCCCGAGGCCGGCGTTGGCCAGTGCCGCCGCCCGCTTCACCCGGGCCAGCGCGACGACCAGCGCGGGCGCGATCGTCTGCCCGCTGATCGGGAAGTTCTCGACGGCGCGCTGGGTCTGCGCCCGCCAGAGGGCCTCGCGGGGCACCTCGACGTCGCCCATGGAGTCGTGCTCGGTGCGTGTGTCGCTCATGCGGTGACCGTACCCGCGTGGTTCCCGAGCTCACGGGCTGGTTCGATGGACCTATGCGTGCACTCCGACTCGGGATCGGTCTGACCATGTCCGCCGTGCTCATCGGGACCGGCAGCGCCTGCTCGGTGCTCGGCGACGACTCCGGTCCTCCCGCCGCGGACGTCGCCGACGACCTCGCGGCCGCGCTCGGCCAGCACTCGCTCGGCGAGGTGCCGCTCACCGACGACGCCGATCGGCACGCCTTCGCCGAGCTGGTCTCCCCTCTGGTCGACGTGCCCGTCGCGGTCGAGGTCGCGGGTGTCGAGCAGGCCGAGGACGACATGTCGGCCACCGCCTCCCTGGCGTGGCGCTGGGACGTGACGGGCACCGGGCAGTGGGCGTACGAGACGACCGTGGAGCTCACCTCGACCGATTCGGGGTGGGAGGTCGACTGGACGCCGGAGTCGCTCGCCCCCGATGTGGTCGAGGGAGACACGCTCGGACTGAGGACGGTGACCCCGGTGCGGGGCGACATCGTCGGTGCCGATGGCGTGAAGCTGGTGACCGAGCGTCCGGTCCTGCGCTACGGCCTCGACAAGACCAAGGTCGGGGGCCCGCAGGTGGCCCGCAGCGCGCGTCGCATCGCCCGCATCCTCGAGGTGGACGCCGCGTCGTACGTCGAGCGCGCGGAGGAGATGGGCGCGGAGGCGTTCGTCGAGGCGCTGGTGCTGCGCGAGGACGACGCCCTCGAGGTGCTGCCGTCCTTCCGGAAGGTGCCGGGGGCACTCGCGGTGCGCGACACGCTCGCCCTCGCCCCGACGCGGGAGTTCGCGGCAGCCCTGCTCGGGCGGGTTGGCCCGGCGACGGCCGACATCGTGAAGGAGTCGGGCGGAACGATCGGCGCCAGCGACGAGGTCGGACTCTCCGGCCTGCAGGCGCGCTACGACGAGCAGCTGCGCGGTGTGCCGGGCACAGCGGTCGTCGCGCGCGACGACGAGGACGTGCTGCGCACGCTCCACGAGGCCCCGGCCACCGACGGCGCGGACCTGGTCACCACCCTCGACACCGACCTCCAGCAGAAGGCCGAGCAGGCGCTGGCCACCCTGGGCGAGGAGGGTCCGGCCAGTGCCCTGGTGGCGATCCGGCCGTCGGACGGCGCCATCCTCGCGACCGCGAACGGCACCGGGGCCGCCGGAGCCGACCTGGCCGACACCGGTCACTACGCCCCGGGCTCGACGTTCAAGGTCGTCTCGTCACTGGCGCTGCTGCGCAACGGCCTGGCGGTCGACGACGTGGTCTCCTGCCCCGCGACGACCGTCGTGGACGGCCGCTCGTTCAAGAACTACGACGACTACCCGTCCTCGGCGCTCGGCGACATCCCCTTCGTGCAGGCCATCGCGCAGTCGTGCAACACCGCCCTGATCGGCAACGCCGACCGCCTCGCCCCCGGCGACCTGACCGCCGCCGCGCAGGCGCTCGGGCTCGGCACGGACCACGACCTCGGCTTCCCGGTCTACTTCGGCCAGGTGCCGCCGCCGGAGACCGAGACCGGAGCCGCCGCCGACATGATCGGCCAGGGCACCGTTCTGGCCAGCCCGTTCGCGATGGCCACCGTCGCCGCGTCCGTCGCCGCCGGACGCACCGTGCTGCCGGTGCTGCTGCCCGAGCACGAGGTGCAGCAGGTAGAGCCCGACGTGCCGCTGACCCCGCAGGAGGCCGGCACCCTCCGCGGCCTGATGCGCGCGGTGGTGACGACGGGGTCGGGGCGGTTCCTGCTCGACGTACCCGGCGAGATCGGGGCCAAGACAGGCACGGCCGAGTACGGCGAGCCCGACGCGACCGGCGGCCTCCCGACCCACGCCTGGATGATCGCCACCCGCGGCGACCTGGCCGTGGCGGTGTTCGTCGAGACCGGCGTCTCCGGCTCGCAGACCGCAGGTCCGGTGCTCGAGGCGTTCCTGCGCTGACGGGTTGCCCCGGCTCCGCGGGTCGGTCAGCGTCGCGCGAGGTAGAGGAAGTACTCCTCCGGCCGGTCCTGCAGCAGCACGTCGTGGGCCTGCTCCTCGGCGTCCCCGAAGGCGGTGCGCATCGCGGCGAGGAGGGCCGGCGCCACGGCGGCCGACCAGACGACGAGCACCCCGCCCGGGCGCAGCAGGTCGCGGCAGCGCTCGAGGAACGCCGACCCGTAGACCGCCTCGTTGCCGTCGTGGACGAGGTAGCCCGGACCGTTGTCGACGTCGAGCAGCACCAGGTCGTACGTCGACCGCGCCTCGGCGATGGCCATCGCGATGTCCGCGTTGACCACCGACGCGCGCGCGTCGGCGAGGATCGCCGGCCCGTGGGGCACGGTGCCGTCGCGCATCCACTCGATCAGCGGCTCCTCGATCTCCACCACGACGGCACGCTCGACCCGCGCATCGGCCAGCACCCGCTGCAGGGTGAAGCCGAGGCCGAGCCCGCCGATCAGCACCGCGGTCGGCTCGTCGACGAGCCCGAGGGCCTGCGTGGCCAGCTCGATCTCGCTCGTGGTCTCGAGGGTGTCCATCACGAAGACCCCGTTGACGCGCAGCTCGAGCACGTCGGCGGCGGTCTCGGAGACCCGACGCCGCAGCACGAGCTCACCGCGCGCGGTCTCGGCGCGGGCGATCTCCGCGATGTCGGTGGTCACGCGCCCATCCTGCACGGCATCTGGCGCCACGGGCCCACCCCGGTGGTGTCGAACCCTTCCCCAGTTCGACGGGCTCGGAAGTGTTGTCCAAACCCTGCCCATGCGGGTCGCCAGGTCCTACCGTGAGTGGATGTACACCGTCGGTCGCGCCGCAGAGCTGACCGGCGTGCCCAGCACCACGTTGCGCAAGTGGGAGCAGCGCTACGGCGTGGTCGTGCCGCAGCGCTCGTCGGGCAACTACCGGCTCTACGACGACGAGGCCGTACGCCGGCTCAGCGTGATGCGCACCCTCGTCGACGCGGGCTGGTCCGCGCACGAGGCGGCGCAGCACGTGGTGGACGACACGTCGGCCGCGGAGGCGGAGATCGCCCGGCCCGAGCCGCCGGACGCCGACGCGCGCATGCGCGAGCTCGTTGCCTGCGCGGTGGACTTCGACGTCCCGCGTCTGGAGTGGCTGATCGCGGAGGCCTTCGACGCCGACGACCTCGCGACCACGGTCGACGAGTGGCTGCTGCCGTCGCTGGCGCACCTCGGCACGGCGTGGCAGCGAGGCGAGGTGTCGGTGGCCGGGGAGCACTTCGTGTCCGCCGCCGTGCACCGCAGGCTCGCAACGGCGTTCCAGTCCCTGGCGCCCACGTCGCATGGCGGAACGCGGGTGGTCGCCGGACTCCCGCGCGGTGCCCGGCACGAGCTCGGCGTCCTTGCCTTCTCCAGCGTGCTCCGCTCGCGGGGCGTGTCCGTCACCTATCTCGGCGGCGACCTGCCGCTCGAGGCGTGGGTCGGCGCCGTACGCCTCATCGCACCCGCGGCCGTCGTGCTCGCTGCACCGCTCGTCGAGGACCTTCCCGCTGTGCGCGAGGCGGTCGAGGCGCTGACGCCGTTCACGACCGTGCTGCTCGGTGGCGCACACCAGGACCTGGTCGACGGCGCGGAGCACCTCGGCCACCTGGCGGGCGCCGCAGCGTCGGCGCTGGCCGACCGTCTCGCGACGGCCTCCTGACCGTGCACTGGCCGTCGGCCGACGGGCGGGTGCTGCAGGGCTGGACCGGCGGCGATCCCGACGGACCGCTGGTGGCCGTGCTCCACGGCTGCCCGGACACCCGCCACGTCGCGATGACCGGGCACGACGCCGCCCGCGCGGCCGGCGTACGACTGCTCTGCGTGAACCGCCCGGGCTACGGCCGCTCCACCGCCCATGCCAGCACCCACGGCACCGTCGCCGACGACCTCGCGGAGGTCGCGACCGGGCTCGGTCACGAGCGGTTCGCGGTGCTCGGCATGTCGGTGGGCGGGGCGTACGCCGTCGCGTGCGCTGCCCGGCACCCCGACCGGGTGGCCGTGCTCGGGCTGGTCGCGACCCAACCGCCGGGCTCGCGCACCGAGCCGGTGGACGAGCTGGTGGCCGAGATGGCGCCGGAGTTCCTCGCCTGGCGCGCCGGCGTCGACCCCTCCGACCCGGACGACGACGCCTTGACCGCGCGCTGGCTGCCGATGCTCCCTCCGGCCGATGCCGCCCTCGTCGCGGCCCTCGGCCCGGCGGCGGTCGCTGCGTCGGTGCGCGAGGCCCTCGCCGTACCCGATGGCTACCTCCGCGACGCCGCCCTCTTCCACCGCCCGTGGCAGCACGCGCCTGCCGAGGTGCGGTGCGCCGTACGGGCGTGGTTCGGCGAGGACGACGACCGGACCGGAGCCGGAGCTGCCGCCGACCTGCTCGCCGGGTTCGCCGACGTCGAGGTCGTCGTACGCCCCCGCACCACCCACCTCGCCACCCTCGTCGCCCACTGGCCCGACGTGCTCGCCACGCTCCGCGACCTGACCTGACCTGCGGCCCCGGACGTGTGACGATCCGGCGGTCCAGGCCGCCGCTTCGCAGCACGTCCGGCGAACCGGCTCTCCACAGGTGCGTACGACGCTCTGGTGGCCACGGCCCGTGGTGCGGACCATCGGTGGATGGACGACTCCCTCGAGCCACGTGCGCTCCGGGCCCGCCGCATCGACCGGGCAGGTGCCAAGGCCGCTGAGCAGGGCGGAGTCATCAGCCTGATGCAGCTGCGCGACCACGGAGTCACCCGTCACCAGGTGCGCGCGCAGGTGTCCGCGCGACGGTGGCGACGAGTCCACAGCCAGGTCGTCGCGGTGCACACCGGCCCGCTCAGTGACATCGGAGCGCAGTGGGCGGCGGTGCTGGAAGGCGGGCCGCAGGCCTATCTCGATGGTGCTTCCGCCCTCATCGCCGAGGGCCTGACCGGCTTCACCTGGGACGCGGTGCGAGTGAGCGTCCCGATGGCGTCGCGCGCCAGGTCGGCACCGGGCCTGCTGGTCGTACGGACCAGGAGGTACGACCCGCGCGTCGTCGTGCCCTCCGGTGTGCCGCGAGCCAGGCCCGACGTCGCCGCGGTGCACGCAGCCCTGTGGGCGAAATCGGACAAGCAGGCTGTTCTGCTCATCACGATGGCGGTCCAGCAACGGCTCACGACGGCCGAACGGATCGGCCAGTCGCTCCTCTCGGTCCACCGTGACAAGCGCCGCAGGCTGTTGCACGCCGCGGTCCTAGACCTCCTCGACGGGGTGCGGTCCATCAGCGAGGCGGAGTTCGCCGCAGAGTGCCGCAAGCGCGGGCTGCCGAAGCCCTCACGCCAGGTCGTACGCCGGGGCAAGGACGGGACGTACTACCTCGACGTCTGCTGGGAGGAGTGGGGAGTGGTCGTCGAGATCGACGGCATCCAGCACTCGTGGGCGACGAACGTCGTCCAGGACGCCCTGCGTCACAACGACGTGACCCTCGACAACAGCGTGGTCCTCCGCCTCCCGCTGCTCGGGCTGAGGGTGGCGGCCGACGACTTCTTCGCCCAGATCGAGCGAGCGCTCCGCGATCGGGGTTGCCCCTTGGGCAGGACGTGTGACGATGCGGCGGACGGGACCGCCGCTTCGTAGCACGTCCCGACGAGGGCTACTCCGCGGAGCGGACCCGGATGCCGGCCCCCAGGAGAGAACTCAGCGGGACGGTCACGGCGCCCGACGGGTCGGTGAAGAAGTCGTTGCCCTTGTCGTCGACGACGATGAAGGCGGGGAAGTCCTCGACCTCGATCTTCCAGACCGCCTCCATGCCGAGCTCCTCGTACTCGAGCACGGACACGGACCGGATGCAGTCCTGCGCGAGGCGGGCGGCGGGGCCGCCGATGGAGCCGAGGTAGAAGCCGCCGTGGGCGTTGCATGCCTCGGTGACGACCTTGGAGCGGTTGCCCTTGGCGAGCATCACCATCGAGCCGCCGGCGGCCTGGAACTGCTCGACGTACGAGTCCATCCGGCCCGCGGTCGTCGGGCCGAAGGAGCCGGACGCCATGCCGGTCGGCGTCTTGGCCGGGCCGGCGTAGTAGACGGGGTGGTCCTTGAGGTACGCCGGCATCTCCTCGCCCGCGTCGAGCCGCTCCTTGATCTTGGCGTGCGCGATGTCGCGCGCCACGACGAGCGGGCCGGTCAGCGAGAGCCGGGTCTTCACGGGGTGCTTCGAGAGCTCCGCGAGGATGTCGGCCATCGGCTGGTTGAGGTCGACCTGCACGACCTCGCCGCCGGAGATGTCGTCGGAGACGCCGTCGGTGGGCATGTAGTGCGCCGGGTCGGTCTCGAGCTGCTCGAGGAAGACACCCTCCGTCGTGATCTTGCCCAGCGCCTGGCGGTCGGCCGAGCACGACACGGCGATCGCCACCGGGCACGACGCGCCGTGTCGGGGGAGCCGGACGACGCGTACGTCGTGGCAGAAGTACTTGCCGCCGAACTGTGCGCCGATCCCGAAGGACTGCGTGAGCTCGAAGACCTTCTCCTCCAGCTCGACGTCGCGGATGCCGTGCGCGGCCATCGAGCCCTCGGTCGGCAGGTCGTCGAGGTAGTGCGCGGACGCGTACTTGGCGGTCTTGAGCGCGAACTCCGCACTCGTGCCGCCGATGACGACGGCGAGGTGGTACGGCGGGCACGCGGCGGTGCCGAGGGAGCGGATCTTCTCGTCGAGGAACTCCATCAGCCGCGTCGGGTTGAGCACCGCCTTGGTCTCCTGGAAGAGGAACGACTTGTTGGCCGAGCCGCCGCCCTTGGCCATGAAGAGGAACTTGTACTCCGGGACGTCCTTCGCGGGCGTGGAGTAGAGCTCGATCTGGGCCGGCAGGTTGGTGCCGGTGTTCTTCTCCTCGAACGTCGTCAGCGGCGCGAGCTGGGAGTAGCGGAGGTTGAGCCGGGTGTACGCGTCGTACACGCCGCGGCTGATCGCCTCACCGTCGTCGGCGCCGGTGAGCACGCCCTCCGACTTCTTGCCCATCACGATCGCGGTGCCGGTGTCCTGGCACATCGGGAGCACGCCGCCGGCGGAGATGTTGACGTTCTTGAGCAGGTCGAGCGCGACGAAGCGGTCGTTGCCGGAGGCCTCGGGGTCGTCGATGATCTTGCGGAGCTGGGCGAGGTGGCCGGGCCGGAGGTAGTGGCTGATGTCGTGCATCGCCTCCTCGGTGAGCCGTCGGATCGCCTCGGGCTCCACCTGGAGGAAGGTCCGCCCACCGACGTCGACGGTCGAGACACCCTCGGTGGTGATCAGCCGGTAGGGGGTCTCCTCGGCGCCGTTGGAACCGGCGGTCGGGAGGATGTCGGAGTAGTGGAACTCAGCGGCGCTCACGGCTGCTGATGTTACGCGGGGTCCGCTTCCTCGCCTGAATCACCCTCGAGCTCGCGCTGCTTCTGCTCCCGTGCCTTGCGCCGCTGTTCCTCCGCACGCTCGCGCACCTTCTTGAGGAACGCCTCGTCCGCCGCCGGGTCGGCAGCCGCGAAGCGGCCGGGACGGTCGTACTCCGGGAACTCGCCGGCGCTCCGCTCGTGCGGGCCGTTGCGACGCGGGGTGCGTACGGGTCGACCGGCGGCCAGCCAGGCGACCGAGCCCACGAACGGGAAGAAGAGGATCAGCAGGATCCACCAGACCTTCGAGAGGTTGCGCACCTCGCCGTCACGGCTGGAGATGGCCTCGACCAGGCAGTAGACGCCGAGCACGAATGGGATGAGGAAGAGCAGCAGCCGCATCGACAAGACCCCCGCAGGTCGGCCCGTCCGGGGCCTTCGGGCGCCGGCGAACCTCGGGCGCGGCGGCAGCGTAACGCGGGGTGCGCGGCCGAGGAAGGGATTCCGGGGTAGCGATTCGGCCACGCTCCAGTAGCGCGATACGCAACGACGCATCACGTTGCTGTACCGGCCGTTCACGGGTCTGCCGCTCAACGGCCATTCGGGAGTAGCCTCCGATCCGACGGGACCGAGGAGGCTCCGCCCGGCACACCTTGCCGATCTCGGACAAGTGCACCTAGTGGAGGTCCAGTGAAAACCCGCAAGACACTCGCGTCCCTCGCCGTCCTGGCGACCCTCGCAGCGGCGGCCGGTTGTGCCGCGCCCGAGAAGGAGGCCGACACCACGACGGAGAGCGGTGTCGACGCGGCGACCGCGACGTCGGCCGAGGACTTCGGCAGCATGGACGACCTGATCAAGGCCGCCCAGGACGAAGGGGAGCTGAACGTCATCGCCCTCCCGCCGGACTGGGCCAACTACGGCGAGATGATCTCCACCTTCGAGGAGAAGTACGACATCAAGGTCAACTCCGACCAGCCGGACGGTGCGTCGCAGGACGAGATCAACGCCGCCAACGACCTCGCCGGCACTGACAAGGCTCCCGACGTCTTCGACCTCGGCCAGTCGGTCGCCCTGGCCAACACCGACATGTTCGCGCCCTACCAGGTGGAGACGTGGGACGACATCCCCACCGAGTTCAAGGACGCCGACGGCGCCTGGGTCAACGACTACGGCGGCTACATGTCCATCGGCTACGACTCGGCCAAGGTGCCCGACGTGACCTCTCTCCAGGACCTGCTCGGACCGGAGTTCAAGGGCGCTGTGGCGCTCAACGGTGACCCGACCCAGGCCGGCGCCGCGTTCAGCGGCGTGATGATGGCCGCGATCGCCAACGGCGGCTCCGCCGACGACATCGCACCGGGCGTGGACTTCTTCAGCGACCTGAAGAAGGCCGGCAACTTCCTGCCTGTCGACCCCGACTCCGGCACGATCGAGTCCGGCGCGACCCCTGTCGTCATCGACTGGGACTACCTGGGCGCGGCTGCCGCGGCCAACGTCGACACGTGGAAGACGGTCGTCCCCGAGGAGGCGGTGGTCGCGGGCTACTACTTCCAGGCCATCAACGCCGACGCCCCGCACCCGGCCGCCGCTCGCCTGTGGCAGGAGTTCCTCTACAGCGACGAGGGCCAGAACCTCTGGCTGAAGGGTGGTGCTCGTCCGGTCCGCGGTGACGCGATGGCCGAGGCCGGCACCATCGACGCCGACCTGTGGGGCGCCCTGCCCGAGGTGGGCGGCGAGCCCGTCATCCCGACCGACGACCAGACGGTCACTGCGGGCGAGTACCTCGCCGACAACTGGTCGAAGGTCATCAGCTGAGCACCACCGCTCCTGCAGAGGCAGGCACCGGCCGGCGGATCTCCGTCGGCCGGTACCTCGCCCTGCTGCCGTTCTTCGGATTTCTCACCGTCTTCCTCCTCGTCCCGACGATCACGGTGATCATCGGGGCGTTCCAGGACGGCGACACCGGCGCCTTCACGATGGGCAACATCGAGGCCCTGACGTCGTCGGCGGCGATCGACACGCTCCGCAAGAGCATCCTGCTGTCAGCGACCACCGCACTGCTGGGCGGCGTCCTCGGCGCCGTGCTGGCCTACCTGATCGTCTCGCTCGGGCCGCGCAGCATCGTCCGGCGTACGACGCTGTCGATCGCGGGCGTGCTCGCGCAGTTCGGCGGAGTGACGCTCGCGTTCGCCTGGATCTCGCTGCTCGGCTTCTCCGGGCTCCTCACCGAGGTCCTGCGCTCCGGACCGGGGATCGACATCTACGGCGCCGGCTGGCTCTACGGGCTCAAGGGCCTGATCGTCGTCTACACCTACTTCCAGGTGCCCCTCATGGTGATCGTGTTCACCCCGGCGCTCGAGGGGCTCCGGCCGCAGCTCAAGGAGGCGGCCGTCAACCTCGGCGCCACCAACCTCCAGTACTGGCGGATGGTCGGGATCCCGCTCCTGACGCCTGCCTTCCTGGGCTCGGTGCTGCTGCTGTTCGCCAACGCGTTCGCGGCGTACGCCACCGCGGCCGTGCTGGTCAGTCAGGGCAACCCGATCGTGCCCCTGCTCATCCGCTCGGCGCTCACCAGTGAGGTCCTGCTCGGTCAGCAGAACCTCGGCTTCGCGCTCGCCCTCGAGATGATCGTCGTCGTCGCGATCGTCATGGCCCTCTACGCCCTCCTGCTCCGTCGTACGTCGAAGTGGCTGCGATGAAGGCCGGGGGCGGGTTCCGCATCGTCCGGGCCGTGCTGCTCGGCCTGTTCGCGCTCTACTTCTTCCTGCCGCTGATCTCGATGGCCAACTTCAGCGTGCAGGGCAAGGGTCCGCTCAAGGGCACCATCACGTTCCACTACTACGCCGAGCTCGTCCGCAACGAGGACCTGCGGAGCGCGATCATCTCCTCGCTCCTGCTCGCGGTGCTCACCGTCGTCCTGATGGTCGTGCTGCTGGTGCCGACGATGATCTGGGTCCGGCTCCGCACGCCCGGGCTGAGCCGGCTCGTGGAGTTCCTGTGCCTGCTCCCGCTGACCGTGCCGCCGCTGGTGATCGTGGTCGGCATCTCCAACGTCTACACCTGGGTCAACTACCTGCTGGGCGACTCCCCGCAGGTGCTCGCCTTCGCGTACGTCGTGCTGGTGCTGCCCTACTCCTACCGGTCCATCGACTCGGCGCTCTCGGCCATCGATGTGGCGACGCTCGCGGAGGCGGCCCGCTCGCTGGGGGCCAACTGGCTGACCGTGATCACCCGGATCGTGCTGCCCAACATCGTCAGCGGCGTACTCGGTGCGGCCTTCATCACGATCGCCCTGGTGCTCGGCGAGTACGTGTTCGCCTCGCTCCTGCACTACGACACGATGCCGGTCGCCCTCGCCGCCATCTACAAGTCCGAGACCTCGACGGCGATCGCGGGCGGCTTCGCCTCGATCGTGGTCATCTCGCTGCTGCTCCTCGGGCTCTCGTTCTTCAACCGCAACCAGGCGCCCGACGTCGGAGGACAGAAGGAATGACCCACACCCAGGCACGACCCGAGGCCGGGCTCGCCGTCGAGCTCACCGACCTGACCCGCGTCTACGGCCAGGTGCGCGCCCTCGACGGCCTCACCCTGCACCTCGCACCGGGCGAGCTGGTGGCGTTGCTGGGCCCTTCCGGCTGCGGCAAGACCACGGCGCTGCGCATCCTCGCGGGGCTCGACCAGCCCACGTCCGGCCGCGTCGAGGTCGGCGGCAAGGACCTGACCAGGGTGTCGGCCAACAAGCGCGACATGGGGATGGTGTTCCAGGCCTACAGCCTGTTCCCGCACATGACCGTCATCGACAACGTCGCCTTCGGCCTCAAGCTCCGGCGCAAGGACGGTGCCGCCCGCCGTACGCGCGCGGGGGACATGCTCGACCTCGTCGGGCTCGGCGAGCACGCCGACCGCTACGCCCACCAGCTCTCCGGCGGCCAGCAGCAGCGGGTCGCGCTCGCCAGGGCGCTCGCGATCGAGCCGTCGGTCCTGCTCCTCGACGAGCCGCTGTCGGCGCTCGACGCCAAGGTGCGCGTCCAGCTGCGTGACGAGATCCGGCGAGTCCAGATCGAGGTCGGCACCACGACGCTGTTCGTCACGCACGACCAAGAGGAGGCGCTCGCCGTCGCCGACCGGGTTGGCGTCATGAACGCCGGCCACCTCGAGCAGCTGGCGCCGCCCGCTGACCTCTACTCCGCCCCCGCCAGCCGGTTCGTCGGCGAGTTCGTCGGACTGAGCAACCGGTTGCCGGCCGAGGTCCAGGGCGATGTGGCCTCGGTCCTGGGCCAGAACGTCCCGGTGCTGCCCGGGTCGGCCACGGGGTCGGGCACCGCCCTCGTCCGCCCCGAGTGCGTGTCGGTCGTCGCCGACGAGGCCGGTCAGGCCCGGGTCACGACCGTCCAGTTCCTGGGACCGCTGTCGCGGGTCACCTGCACCCTCGCCGACGGGACGGACGTGATCGCCCAGCTCGCCAGCTCGGACGCGCTGCGGCTCCAGCCCGGAGACGCCGTACGCCTCGAGGTGGCGCCGACCGCCGTGCTCGTCGTCGCCGGCTGAGCCCCGCCATCGTCGGCCACGAGCGGTGATGGAGCCACCTTTCGCGGCTGCAGACTGTGGCTGGACCACCGCCCGGTGCGCGCCGTACGGCGACACGCCGGTCGGCGGTGATGGAGCCACGCTCCTGGCGCGCGGACTGTGGCTGGACCACCGCTCGACAGGTGGCGTGACGAAGACCTACTTCCAGGGCGCGACCAGCGCGGCCAGGTCCGGCGCGAGCTCCTTCTGGAGCAGCGGGCCGAACGTCACCCGGTGCACGCCCATGGACTGCAGGTCCTCCAGCGAGCCGGCGGCCGAGCCCTTGCGCGGGTTGGCGATCACGTTGACCGGTCCGGAGAGGGCGTCGAGCAGGCGCTGGAGCGACTCAGCGTCGGGGGCGCCGACGGGATAGGTGCAGCGCGCACCTGCTTCCTCGCATGCGAGCAGCCGGGTGATCGCCTCGGCGACCGGGTCCTCGAACAGGTCCTTCTTGATGAACGCGTCCGTGCGGGCGTTCACCACGAGGTCGACGCCGGCAGCGTCCGACGCCTGACGCAACCCGCCGATGTACTCGGCGTGCTCGGCCACCGAGCGCAGCCGACCGCCCTCGGAGTGCACGGTGTCCTCGATGTTGAGCCCGACGGCTCCGGCCTCGAGCAGGCGCTCGACCAGCTCGGCAGGATCCGCGCCGTAGCCGGCCTCCATGTCGGCGGTCACCGGCACGTCGGGCACGGCGGAGCAGATGCGGCGTACGCCGTCGAGGGCGTCGTCGAGCGTCATGTCCTCGTTATCGCCCTGGCCGCGTGAGTCGGCCAGGGGGTGGCTGCCGATGCTGAGGGCGGCGAATCCGGCGTCCGCGACGGCGCGGGCGGACCAAGCGTCCCAGACGTTGGGCAGGACCAGCGTGGTCCCGGTGTGGTGGAGCTCGAGCAGGGTGGTGGCGCGAGTGGCGATGTCCATGTGGTCGAGGCTGCCACGTCTGTGGTCACGGGCATAGACGCACCGACACAGCATGGACGCACTGGGTTGGTGTTCAAGCGCTCGATTCGGGGCCCTGTCGGCCCGCTGGCGCTCGCGGACAGGTCCCCGCTCTCAGGCCGGACTCGCCGCGTCGTACTTCCTGCGCCAGCGCGGGATCGACCACGTCGTGCTCGGCGCCAACCCGCGCCCCGGCGGCGCCTGGCAGCACCGATGGGCGTCGCTGGGCATGGCCGACGTGCACGGTGTCGCCGACCTGCCGGGGTCGACCGCGCCCGAGCGTTCGGCGCTCGCCGCGAATGTCGTCGTCCCCGACTACTTCGACGACTACGAGCGATGCCACGACCTGCCCGTCGTACGACCGGTGCGGGTCGACCGGGTCGAGAACGACGGCGACCTCCTGGTCGTCCGGACCGGCGAACGCACATGGCACACGCGCACGCTCGTCAACGCGACGGGCACGTGGACGCGTCCGTTCGTGCCGTTCTACCCCGGCATCGCATCGTTCGAGGGGGAGCAGGTGCACACCGCGCACTACCCCGGTGCCGCGCACTTCCGCGGCCTGCGGGTCCTCGTCGTGGGCGGTGGCGCCTCGGCCGTGCAGTTCCTCGGCGAGCTCGCGCCCGTGACCGACACCCTGTGGGTCACCCGTCGGCCGCCGGTCTGGCGCGAGGAGTTCGACGCCTCCGCCGGTCTGGCCGCCGTGACCGCGGTCGAGGAGCGCGTACGCCGCGGGCTCCCGCCGGCGTCCGTGGTCAGCGTGACGGGGCTCGCGCTGCGCCCCCAGGAGCAGGAAGCGGCCCGGCTGCCGTTCAAGCGCTCGATTCGGCGCCCTGTCGGCTCGCTGGCGCTCGCGGACAGGTCGCCGCTCTCAGGCCACCGGCTTCCGACCCGCGGTCGACCACCTCGCCCCGCTCGGGCTGCGCACCACCGAGGGCGGGATCGCGCTCGAGGGCGTCCGCGGCAACGTGCAGGGGGCGACGACGTCGGTCGTCGACCCGCGCGTGCAGCTGGTGGGCTACGGCCCGTCGGCGAGCACGATCGGTGCCTCGCGGGCCGGCCGCCAGGCGGCGCTGGCCGTGTCGCGGGTGCTGGCGTCGGCGGAGGTCGAGCGGGCGTGCTGACGGGCGTCACGGATGCCGGGGGTCGGTCCTCGCTATCCTGAGCCGCATGGGGGAGATCGAGAACCGGCCACCTGACCCGTCGCTGCTGCGGATCTCGGACAACGACCGCCAGAAGGTGGCCGAGGTGCTCCGCGAGGCCGCCGGCGAGGGCCGCATCGACCTGGAGGAGCTCGACGAGCGCCTCGAGCTGGCGTGGGGCGCGAAGACGTACGCCGACCTGGTGCCCATCACCGCCGACCTCCACCTGCCCGCGCACCCGCTGCCGGCGGCCGCGCCCGCCCGGCGTACGCCGACCGGGTTGCCGACCTCTGCCCACGCCTCGTCGACCGCGATCATGGGCGAGTGCAAGCGGCAGGGCGTCTGGGCGGTGCCCGAGCACCACAGCGCGTTCGCCCTGATGGGGTCGGTCGTGATCGACCTCCGTCAGGCCCAGCTGTCGTCGCACGACACGCAGATCAACGCCAGCACGATCATGGGCGAGGTCAAGATCATCGTGCCCGCCCACCTCAACGTGGTGATCGACGGAACTCCGATCATGGGCGAGTTCGGCCACGGCAAGGACAAGGTGCCCGCCGAGATCGGCCCGGACTCACCGACGATCCGCGTGCGTGGCATGGCGATGATGGGCTCGGTGACGGTGCAGCGCCAGCCCGCGCCGGGCACGCCGAAGAAGTTCATCGGCACCTACTGACGCAGGCCGGTCAGCGCCGCAGGACCAGCGCCTGCCACGGCTCGAGCCGGCCCGACCACCCGTCGTCGTTCGTGGGCTCGACGTTGTCCAGGAGGACCTCCGCGTCGGCCCAGTCTGCGAGATCGAGGTCGGGCTGCACCGGCTCCCCGGAGAAGTTGGCGAGGACCAGGAGCTCGACGTCGTCGAGGGAGCGCGTGAACGCGTAGACCACCTCGTCGTCGGGCAGCAGCATCGTGAAGTCGCCGTGCGCCACGACCGGCACGGTGTGCCGGAGCTCGATCAGTCGCCGGTAGTGGTGGAACACCGAGTGCTCGTCGGCGATCGCGGCCGCGGCGTTGACCTCCGGGTGGTGCGGGTCCACGGGCAGCCACGGGTCGCCGGTGGTGAAGCCGGCGTGCGGGGAGTCGTCCCACTGCACAGGCGTACGGGCGTTGTCGCGGCCGCGCGAGCGCAGTGACGCGAGCACGTGCTCGGGGTCGGCGCCGAGACCGACAGCCTGGGCGTAGTGGTTCAACGACTCGATGTCGCGGAACTCGTCGATGCCGCCGAACGGGTGGTTCGTCATCCCGAGCTCCTCGCCCTGGTAGACGTACGGCGTCCCGCGGTGCAGGTGCAGCACGGTGCCGAGCAGCTTCGCCGAGCGGACGCGCCAGGGGCCGTCGTCACCGAAGCGGGAGACTGCGCGGGGCTGGTCGTGGTTGTTCCAGTAGAGCGAGTTCCAGCCGACGTCCGCGAGGCCTGCCTGCCAGCGGCCGAGCACGGCCTTGAGGGCGGGCAGCCGGAACGGGATCAGGTCCCACTTGGTCTCCGCGTGGTCGATGCCGACGTGCTCGAAGGTGAAGACCATGTCCACCTCGGCCCGGTCGGGGTCGGTGAAGAGCCGCGCCTGCTCGACAGTCGTGCCCGGCATCTCGCCGACGGTGAGGATCTTGCGGTCGCGTCCGGCCAGCACCTCGCGGTGCATCTCGGCGAGGAACTCGTGGACGCGGGGTCCGTTGACGATCCCGTCGGGCAGCGCCGGGTCCTTGGAGATCAGGTTGATGACGTCCATCCGGAACCCGTCGACCCCGCGGTCGAGCCACCAGCGCATCATCGAGTAGATCGCCTCGCGGACAACGGGGTTCTCCCAGTTGAGGTCGGGCTGCTTCCGGGAGAACACGTGCAGGTAGTACTCGCCGCTCGCCTCGTCGTACTCCCAGGCGGATCCCGAGAAGACGCTCGCCCAGTCGTTCGGCTCGGCGCCGGGCGTACCGCCGGCCATGCCCTCGCGCGGCGGCAGCCACCAGTACCAGTCCCGCTTCGGGTTGTCGGGCGAGGACCGGGACTCCTCGAACCACGCGTGCTCGTCGCTGGTGTGGTTGACGACGAGGTCCATCATCAGCCGCATGCCGCGCGCGTGCAGCGCCGCCACCAGGTCGTCGATGTCAGCCAGCGTGCCGAAGGTCGGGCCGATGTCCTGGTAGTCGCTGATGTCGTAGCCGGCGTCGTCCTGCGGCGACCGGTAGACCGGCGACAGCCACACGACGTCCACGCCGAGCAGCTCGAGGTGGTCGAGGCAGTCGATCAGTCCGCGCAGGTCCCCGATGCCGTCGCCGTCGGAGTCGGCGAAGCTGCGCGGGTAGACCTGGTAGACCACCGCGGTGCGCCACCAGTCGTCGTTGCCGTCCATCGTGAGAGCCATCGTCCTACCTTGTCAGCCGAGCTGCTCGACGTGCACGAGGGTGACCGTCTCCGGGCGCCGGCGCGGGATCCAGTAGCCGCGGGTGCCGAGCACCGCGCCCAGCACCTCGACCTCCTCGGTCGGGCCGCCGCGCGACAGCTCGACGGACCGGCTCGTCGCCCTGCGGTCGACGGGGCCGACCCACCGCAGCGCGTACGACGCGTCGGGCACGAGGCCGGGCACGCGCACCGTCGTGCCGCGGTTGCTCGCCGACTCGTCCATCTGCACGTGGGCGAGGAGGGCCTGGTCGCCGTCGGCCGACACGACGCCGTGGAGCAGCACCGCGGGGTCCGACGACTCCGGGCGTACGAGCCGTCCGGAGTGCAGCAGGGGGCGGAACTGCTTGTGCAGCTCGACCCACGCGGCCAGCGCCGACAGCTCGTCCTCCGAGGCCGTGCTGAGGTCCCACTCGACGCCGAAGGCACCGAACATCGCGGTCGCCGCCCGGAAGTCGAGCGGCAGCGTGCGACCGGTCTGGTGGGCGACCGGCGAGCTCACGTGGGCGCCGAGGTACTCCGGCGCGACGAGCTGGGCGGTCCACCGCTGGATGTGCTGGCGGGCGAGCGCGTCGGTCATGTCGGAGGTCCACACCCGCTGGGTGCGCTCGAGCACGCCCAGGTCGATCCGGCCGCCGCCGGACGCGCAGGACTCCCAGTCGATGTCGGGGTGTAGCTCGCGCAACGAGTCGAGCATCCGGTAGAACGCGTGGGTCTGGTCACGCGCCGCGGACGCCCCGCCGCGGACGGCACTCCCGGCGTCGAGCAGCTCACGGTTGTGGTCCCACTTGACGTAGTCGACCGGTGCCGACTCGAGCACCTGGTGGACGTGGTCGTGGACGTGCTGCCACACCTCCGGCCGCGACAGGTCGAGGACGAGCTGGCTGCGATGCAGCTGCGGCACCCGCGCGCCCGTCGCCAGGATCCAGTCGGGGTGGGCGCGGTAGAGCTCGGAGTCGGGGTTGACCATCTCGGGCTCGAACCACAGCCCGAACTGCATGCCGAGGGAGCGCACGTGCTCGGCGATCGGCGTCAGGCCCTCGGGCCACACCTCGTGGTCGACCCACCAGTCGCCCAGCCCGGCGGTGTCGTCGCGGCGGCCGTGGAACCAGCCGTCGTCCAGCACGAACCGCTCGATGCCGACGCGGGCCGCGCGGTCGGCGATCTCGCGCAGTCGCGGCAGGTCGTGGTCGAACCACACGGCCTCCCACACGTTGAGCACCACTGGCTGGTGCTGCGGGTGCGCGGGCCACGAGCGCTCGTACGTGTGGAACGCCGACGCCAACCCGTCGAGTCCCTCCTCCGAGGCGCCGAAGACGACCCACGGCGTCGCGTAGTCGTCGCCCTGCTCGAGCACCACCTCGCCGGGCTGCAGCAGCTCGCCGCCGCCGAGGGTCGTGCCGAGGTCGGGGGACCGCTCGACCCGGAAGGAGCTGTTGCCGCTCCACGCGACGTGCGCGCCGAGGACCGTGCCGGTGCGGGTGCCGAAGCCGGCCGTGCCGAGCACGGCGAGGGTGGCGCCGCCGAGGCCCGGGCGCCCCTCGCGGCCCTCGCGCACCCAGAGCCCGTCGGTGATCGCGTGCCGCTGCGGGGTGCGCTCGCCCTCGTGGCGCCCGGTGAAGTCGAGCAGCTCGACCAGGTCGTCGGCTGCCGGGAGGACGACGTCGAGCGCGGCCAGGTGATAGCTGCCGGTCCCGGTGCTGGTGAGGGTGTGGCGGGCCCGCAGCAGCCCACCGGGCAGTGCCTCGAGCTCGGCGGTCAGCTCGAGCCCGGCCGCGGCGTCAGTGGCGCGCACCACCAGTCGTTCGTCGGACTCACTCACCTCGTCGACCGTGAAGCGGGTCGACCAGGCCGCGTCGGAGCCCGGGGCGTCCACCCGGTGCCCGATGAGGTGCGGCCGGGTGAACAGCTCGTGGGCGTGCTCGCCGAGCAGCGGCACTCCCGGCCCGCGGAACGTCGAGGGGTAGCCACCCGGTGCGGCCGTCGCGGACGTCGTGACGCCCGCCCACAGGATCCGCGGGAGGAGGTCACCGCTGGCCCTGGGGTCGAGCTCAAGGGTCAGCTGCGGTGACCCGTCGAGGCTTCGGGAAGGGAAGAGCATTGATCGCTTCCTGCTCGTCTCGGCTGGTCATGTCGGTTGCGCGTCAGGACGCACGTACGCCGCCCGGCGACACGCGCCGGGCGGCGTACGTGTCGTCAGCCCTTGACCGCTCCTGCCGTCAGGCCGCGGACGAAGAACCGCTGCAGGGACAGGAACACGATGAGCGGAAGGAGCATCGAGAACATGCCGGATGCGGTGACGAGCTCCTGGTTCTGCCCCTGCTGACCCAGCAGTTGCGAGATGGAGACCGTCATCGGCGCCTTGTCGCCCGGCCCGAGGAACACCAGCGCCACGAGCAGGTCGTTCCAGACCCAGAGGAACTGGAAGATCGCGAACGACGCCAGCACCGGCACAGACATCGGCAGGACCAGCCGGAAGAACGTCTGGAAGTGGCTCGCCCCGTCGATCTTGGCCGACTCGATGATGGTCATGGGCAGGGTCGCCATGTAGTTGCGGATCATGAAGATGGCCAGGGACATGCCGAACCCGAGGTGGAACAGCCACACGGCCGGAAAGGTGCCGCCAATCCCGAGGTCGCGGTAGATCTTGAGCATCGGGACGAACGAGACGAAGCTGGGCACCACCAGCATGCCGACGATCACCACGAACAGCACGTCGCGACCCGGGAACTTCATGAACGCGAACGCATAGGCGGCGAACGCGGCAACCAGGATCGGGATGAACGTCGCCGGCAGGGCGATCGCGAGGCTGTTGACGAAGCCCTCGCCGAGGTTGGTGCCCTGGATCGCCTTCTGGTAGTTCTCGAAGGTCATGTCGGCGAAGCCGGACGGTTTCAGGAACAACTCCCACCACCCGCCTGACGCCGCGTCATCGCGAGACCGGAACGACGTGAGCAGGATGCCGATGGTGGGCAGGACCCACAGGAGCACGATGAACCCGAGAGCGGCGTAGGTGAACCACCCAGCACCGCCGGTCGCGCCGCCCTCCTTGCTCTCCTTGCGCTTCTGAACGCGAGGCGGCTCCGGAGCGGCCTCGGCCACCGGCGGCGTTGCGCTGGTCGTCATCGTCCTGCCTCCTCGGCCCGGAAGGTGCGGACCTGGTAGATCATGATCGGGATCACCGCGAGCATCAGCATGACCGCGATGGCGGCAGCAGCGCCCTGGTTGTTGTTGTTGAAGAACTGCAGGTAGAACTCGTTGCCGATGATGTTGGTGTTGAAGTTTCCGTTGGTCATCACGAACACGATGTCGAAGACCTTCATCACGCCGATCAGGACGGTGATGAAGACCGTCACGATCGTGCCCTTGATCTGCGGCAGCACCACGCGGAAGTAGACCTGGCGCTCGCCGGCGCCGTCGATCCGGGCCGCCTCCAGCGTCTCGGTCGGCACGCCCTTGACGGCCGCGGACAGCAGCACCATCGCGAAGCCGACGTTCATCCAGAGCAGCATCACCATCAGCAGGAAGCTGTTGAAGTGGAGCGTGTTCTCCTGCAACCAGGCGATCGGGTCGCCACCGAGGGCGTCGACGATGCCGTTGAGGATGCCGACCTGAGGGCGCCCCGGCGGGCGGTAGTCGTAGACCAGCCCCCAGACCGTGGCGGCGCCGACCATGGAGATGGCCATCGGCATGAAGATGAGCGTCTTGACCGCGTTCTCACCGCGGGTAGCGAGCCGGTCGGCGAGCAGCGCCACCAGGAGGCCGAGGATGACGACGGTCACGGGGACGAAGAGGATCCACAGAAGCGTGTTGAGCAGCGTCTGCCGGAACGCGTCGCTGGAGAGGAGGTTGGAGTAGTTGTCGAGCCCTGTCCAGGTCTCGGCCGGGAAGCCGACCTTCGTCTTGAAGCTGTAGATGAACGTCTGCACGGCCGGGTAGATCACGAAGATCGCGATCGCCAGGTAGGCCGGCAGGATGTAGAACCACGGCTTGAGCCGTTCCTCGTACTTCTCGGGCAAGAGCTCGGAGATCTTGTTGAGCACCCAGTAGAGGAGCAGCGCGGCGCCGATGCCGGCCAGGACGGTGATGAGGGCCGTCAGTGTCTTCTCGAGCATGCGGGGACCTTCCTGCAGGAAGCCGGGAAGCCTGCGGGGCTCGCGTCACGCGGGCCCCGCAGGCGGGGGTCGGACAAGGATCAGCTCGACGGCCAGCTGTCGTCGATGTTCTGCAGGGCGGTGTCGATGTCCTCGTCACCGTTGAGCCACGCGGTCATCTCCTTCCAGAACGACCCGGCGCCCACCTCGGCGGGCATCGAGTCGGAACCGTCGAAGAGGAACGCGGTGGAGTCGTAGGCCACCTGGGCGATCGACTTGGACGTCTCGTTCGGGTAGAGCGAGGTGTCGAAATCGGTGTGCGGGGAGAGGAACGAGGAGACCGGGGCCGCGTCGTTGCCGATGTCGGCGGTGGCCAACAGGTTCATCGCGGTCTTGGCGTCCTCGGAGTCGTTCATGAGCACGGCGAGGTCGCCGCCGCCCATGACGGGGTTCTCGCCACCGGCCTCGACGGGCGGGAAGGCCGTGACGCCGAGCTCGTCGTCGAGGTTGGCGTAGACGTCCTCGGGAAGGAAGTCCGGGCCGGTGAAGAACGAGCCCTGCTTGAGCAGCCAGCACCCCGGCTTGCCCTCGTCGAACATCGGCTTGGCGGCTTCGGTGAACGGCGTCGCGGTGATGGAACGCTGCCCACCCAGGACGTTGCCCTCGGTCAGGGCGACGTCCTCGAAGTACGCGGCCGCCTCCTTCACCACGGGGTCGGTGAACGGCAGGTCGTGGGTGACCCAGTCGTTGTAGGCGTCGACCCCGCCGTAGCGCATGACGAGGTCCTCCATCCAGTCGGTGGCGACCCAGCCGGTCGCGTCGCCGGACTCCATGGTCAGGCACCACGGTGTGCCGCCGTCGGACTTGATCTGGTCGGCCAGCTCGGTCAGCTCGTCAAGGGACTCGGGCGGGGCGTAGCCCGCCTCCTCGAAGGCCTTCTTGGGGTAGAAGATGAGCGACTTGACGTTCATCGAGACCAGCAGGCCGTAGAGCTCGTCGTCGACCTTGCCCGCGTCGAGGGCACCGGCCACCATGGTCTCCTCGAGGGACGCGGTGTCGAGCACGTCGTCGAGGGGGAACGCTGCGCCGAGCTCCACCACGGAAGCGACGACGCCGGGCTGCGGGAGCAGGGCGATGTCGGGGGTGTCGCCGGCCTGGATCTTGGTCTTGATGAGCTTGTCGATGCCGTCGACGCGTTCGATCTTGACCTCGATCCCGGCTTCCTTGGCCGCGATGTCGATCTGCTTCTGGAGGCCTTCGACGACTGTCGCGTCGAGGCTCATCCAGATCGTGACGGCGCCGCCGTCATCGCTTCCGGAGCTGTCGTCGCCGCCGCAAGCGGCAGCCGTGAGGGCGAGCGTTGCGGCGGCCGCGGTGGCCGCCATCTTGCGCCGCGTTCCACGCTGGAGCATGGGGTTGTTCCCTTCAGTTGGGTGCACCGGGTGCCGGGATCCGGTACTGGTTCTACGACCGCGCGATGTGATAGACACCACATGCTGAATCGTGTCAGCAATATGCTTGCTACGCGAAAAAGTGTCAAGACCCAGTTCGGTAACGCAGCGGAACGGCGCCACGATCGATGGCACCACTCACCCCCGTGGAGGCGGCATGACGCGACGCAGGAGCGCCACGCTGCGTGACGTCGCCACGAGTGCGGGGGTGTCACGCACGACGGCGTCCTACATCCTCAACGGTCGCGCGGACGAGATGCGGATCGCCTCTGCCACGGTGGCCAAGGTCCAGGCGGCGGTGGCCGACCTCGGCTACCGCCCCAACCGCAGCGCGCGCAGCCTGCGCACCCAGCGGACCGCGACGGTGGGGCTGATCTCCGACCAGATCGCCGGCGAGCAGTACGGCAGCAGCATGCTGACCGGCGCGAGCGTCGCGGCGCGCGAGCTCGACCACCTCGTGGTGATGGGCGAGAGCGGCGGCGACCCCGACCTGGAGCGGCTGCTGATCGAGGAGATGCTCGAGCGCGACGTCGACGGGGTGGTCTATGCCACCCGCACCGCACGCGCCATCCAGCTTCCGCGCGGCCTGCGCGGCGTGCGCTCGGTCCTGCTCAACTGCGAGGACCCGCGCGAGCAGCTTGCCTCGGTCGTGCCGGACGACGAGGGCGGTGGCCGGGCAGCCGCCGCGGTCCTGCTCGCTGCCGGCATCGAGGACGTCGTGGTGGTCGGCGAGGACCCGGCCCTGGACGCGACGGCCGGGCCGCGGCGGATGGCCGGCATCCGCGCCGAGCTCGCCACTCGAGGGATCGAGGTCGCCGACCACGTCGCGTGCGACTGGTCGGTGCCTGACGGTTTCGAGGCCGCCAGTCAGTGGCTGGCGGGCGGTGGTCGTGCTGCCGGCCTGATCTGCATGAACGACCGCCTCGCCATGGGCGTCTACCAGGCCCTCGCCGAGGCCGGGCTACGGGTTCCCGAGGACGTGAGCCTGGTGTCGTTCGACGGGTCGTCGCTGGCCGATTGGCTGCGGCCGGCGGCCACCACTGTCGAGCTGCCGTTCGCGGACCTCGGCGCGCTCGCCGTACGCCGCCTGCTCGACCCCGAGGACCCGGGCGGCACCGTGTCCGTGCCGATGACCGTCCGGCACGGAGGATCGGTGCGCCCGAGGTGAGACGCCGCGGGCGATGCATTGCCGCGCACTCCACCCGGCCCTAGTGTGACCCGAGTCACTTCACTACGGATCGTCCGGCACGTACCTGCCGGTGAAGGAGAAAAGTCATGGCAACAGTCACGTTCGAGAAGGCCCAGCGGTGGTATCCCGGGGCCGACGAGCCAGCAGTACCGGGCATCAGCCTGGACATCAAGGACGGCGAATTCATGGTCCTCGTCGGACCGTCCGGTTGCGGCAAGTCCACCACCCTGCGGATGCTCGCAGGGCTGGAGGAGGTCAACGACGGCAAGATCTTCATCGGGGACCGTGACGTCACCAACGTCCCGCCCAAGGACCGCGACATCGCGATGGTGTTCCAGAACTACGCGCTGTACCCGCACATGTCCGTCGAGGAGAACATGGCGTTCTCGCTCAAGATGGCCAAGGTGCCGAAGGCCGAGCAGAAGGAGCGAGTGGCCAAGGCCGCCGAGATCCTCCAGCTCACCGAGTTCCTGCAGCGCAAGCCGAAGGCCCTCTCCGGCGGCCAGCGCCAGCGCGTGGCCATGGGCCGCGCCATCGTCCGCAACCCGCAGGTGTTCTGCATGGACGAGCCGCTGTCCAACCTCGATGCCAAGATGCGTGTGGCGACCCGCACGGACATCGCCAAGCTCCAGCAGGACCTCGGCGTCACCACGGTCTACGTCACGCACGACCAGGTCGAGGCCATGACGATGGGTGACCGCGTGGCGGTCATGAAGCTGGGCATCCTCCAGCAGGTCGACACCCCGCTTAAGCTCTACGACAAGCCTGCCAACCTCTTCGTCGCCGGCTTCATCGGCTCGCCGCAGATGAACCTGCTCGAGGGCGTGGCCGACGAGCACGGCGACGTCCGGCTCGACAAGTTCACCGTGCCGGTCGACCCGACTGCCGAGAAGAAGATGAAGGGCAGGGTCACCGTCGGCGTGCGCCCGGAGAACTGGCGCCTCGTCACCGCGGAGGAGGGCGGCCTCCCCGTCCGCGTGACCGTGGTGGAGGAGCTCGGCGCCGACAGCTTCGTCTACGGCACCTGCGACGTGGAGGGCGCGCCCTCCAACGTGATCGTCCGCATCGCCGGTCGGCACCACCCGCAGAAGGGCGAGACGCTCTACGTCACGACCGACCCGCAGCACGTGCACGTGTTCGACACCGAGACCGGGGAGCGCCTCTCGGACTGATCGACGACCGTCGAGGCCCCGGGAGCGCAACGCTCCCGGGGCCTCGTCATGTCGTCAGGCGTGGATGGTGAGGCGGCGCAGCACCGCGGTGCCGCCCTCGGCGAAGACCGCCAGACCGTCGCTCCCGGCACCGGGAAAGACCTGGTCGGTGAGGACGACCTCGCCGTCACCGACGAACACCTCCACCGACGACTCGTCCACGACGACCTCGAGCCGCACCACGCCGTCACCCGACAGGGGAGCGGTGTGCAGGGCCGGGAAGTCGGCGTGGAAGTCGACCGCGCCCGACCGGGTCCGGTCGATCGCGACCGTTCCGGCGCGGACGTCCACCACGATTGTGGTGCGCTCTGCGGCTCCGACCCTGACGTGCAGCCCGACCCGGTCGGCCGTCCCGGGGTCCACCTCTGCGACGACGCGGCACGACCGCGCAGCGACGGGAAGCATCACGGTGCCGGCGAGCTCCTCGTCGGCCACTGCGTGTACGACCTCTCCGGGGCGGACGACCGGGCGCTGGACGAGCACGAGGCGGCCGTCGCGCTGCCTCAGGGACAGGCGTCGCGCCAACGTCATCGAGCCGCGGAAGTCGGTGGCAGGCACGTCGTTGGCGTACAGCCAGTTGCTCATCCAGCCCTGCACGACGGGTCCGGGGCCGGGCGCTGCGAAGTAGGAGACGGCGGCGTAGAAGTCGGCGCCGTGGTCCAACCACTGCGCGTCCTGCGTCGGCCGGAACTCGGCGTCGTGCAGCTCACCGACGAAGTACTGCATGCCCGATCCGCCCGCCGGGGCGCCGCCGAGCACGCTCACGAGCAGCACCACTGCCGACTCGTGCGTCCCCTCGACCGGAACCCGGAGCAGGTCCGGGCACTCCCACACGCCCTCGACCGACCCTGCAGGGCCGAAGCTCGAGGCGTGCTCCCAGCGGAGCAGGTCGGGCGACCGGTAGAGCTCGACGGTGCGCTCGTCCGCGAGCACGAGGACCATCAGCCACCCGTCACCGTGGCGCAGGACCTTGGGGTCGCGGAAGGCGGTGGCGCCGATGTCGAGGACCGGGTTGTCCGCGTACGGCGTCCAGGTGCTGCCGTCGTCCGTGCTCCAGACGAGGGACTGGGCCTGGCCGAGCCCGACCGGGTCGAAGCTGGTGTAGAGGGCGACCAGCGGACCCTCATCGTCGGTGCCGAGGCCGGAGGTGTTGGCGCCGTCGTGGACGACGCTGCCCGACCACATGTGCTCGGCCTCCGTCGCCGGCAGCGCCACCGGGAGCTCCGTCCAGTCGAGCAGGTCGGTGCTCACGGCGTGCCCCCAGGACATCGGGCCGTGCACGAGCGCATCCGGCCAGTGCTGGAAGAACAGGTGCCACTCGCCGGCGTGGTGGATCAGGCCGTTGGGATCGTTGAGCCAGCCGCGCCGCGGCGTGAAGTGGTCGCGGGGGCGGTCGTGCCGATCAGTGCTCACGACGCGCCAGCGTAGGGCCAGATGTCGGTGACGGGGGTCCCCGCGCCCGACATACTGGCTGGCGTGATCCCTTCCGACGCCGGCTTCGAGACCAGGCTCGAGGAGTGGACCCCCGACCTGCTCGGCACCCTCGTACGGGTCTACGGTGCCGACGCCGCGCCCGCCGTGGCCGACCGGCTGGCAGAGATCGCGCGCGCCGCCCACGCCGAGCGCGCAGGCGGGTTGCGCGAGCTCGACGAGCGGCGGCTGCGGGAGCCCGACTGGTTCCAGCGGTCGTCGATGCTCGGCTACGCGGCGTACGCCGACCGGTTCGCCGGCACCCTGCGCGGGGTCGAGGAGCGCGTTCCCTACCTGCGCGACCTCGGCGTCACCTACCTGCACCTGATGCCGTTGCTGACGCCCCGTTCGGGTCCCAACGACGGCGGCTACGCGGTCCAGGACTACCGGTCGGTGCGTCCCGACCTCGGCGACGTCGACGACCTGCGGGCGCTCGCCACGACGTTGCGCGGCGAGGGCATCAGCCTGTGCCTGGACCTGGTGCTCAACCACGTGGCGCGCGAGCACGGGTGGGCTGCCGCGGCGCGCGCAGGCGACGCCGAGCTTCGCGGCTACTTCCACGTCTTCGACGACCGCGAGCTGCCCGACGCCTACGAGGCGACACTTCCGGAGGTCTTCCCCGACTTCGCGCCGGGCAGCTTCACCTGGGACGACGAGCTCGCGGGCTGGGTCTGGACGACGTTCAACGACTACCAGTGGGACGTCAACTGGTCGAACCCCGCCGTGCTGTGCGAGTACGCCGAGATCATCCTCGCGCTGGCCAACGTCGGGGTCGAGGTCTTCCGGCTCGACGCCATCGCCTTCATCTGGAAGCGGCTCGGCACGGTCTGCCAGAACGAGCCCGAAGTGCACGAGCTGACCCGCGCGTTGCGTACGGTCGCCCGCATCGCCGCGCCGGCCGTGCTGTTCAAGGCCGAGGCGATCGTCGGCCCGTCGGACCTGCCGGCCTACCTGGGCGTCGGCGAGCACGCGGGTCGGGTGAGCGACCTCGCCTACCACAACGGGCTGATGGTGCAGGTCTGGTCGATGCTCGCCTCCGGCGACACGCGCCTCACCGCCCGCGCGCTGCAGCAGGTGCCGCAACCGCCGTCGACCACCGCGTGGACGACGTACGTGCGGTGCCACGACGACATCGGGTGGGCCATCGCGGACGAGGACGCCCACGCCGTCGGCATGGACCCGTGGGCCCACCGACGCTTCCTGTCCGACTGGTACTCCGGCGCCTATCCCGGTTCGTGGGCGCGCGGGCTGGTCTTCCAGCGCAACGAGGCGACCGGCGACCGGCGCATCTCCGGGTCACTGGCCTCGCTCGCCGGGCTCGAGGCGGGCGACCCGCAGGCGACCGCACGCATCCTGCTGGCCCACGCGATCGTGCTCGGCTTCGGCGGGTTGCCGGTCATCTGGATGGGCGACGAGCTCGGGCTGCTCAACGACCCCGGCTGGGCCGACGACCCGGCGCACGCCGACGACAACCGCTGGGTGCACCGGCCGCGGATGCCGTGGGACGTCGTCGACGGCACACAGGACCCGCGCGGGATCACGTCGGGCCTGCAGCACCTGCTCGACGTACGCCGCTCGCTGCCGCACCTGCACGCCGCATCACCCACCGAGGTGTGGGACCCGCGCGACCCGCGCGTGCTGCTCGTCGTACGCCGCCACCCGACCGGGCCGCTGCTCGCGGCCTACAACGTCACCGGCGAGGAGGCGTGGGTCGAGGCCGACGTCCTGCACTGGCTCGGGCTGCACACCGACGGCCTGCGCGACGCGATCAGCGGCAGTGCGCCCTCGATGCACGAGGGCGCGATCCGGCTCGATCCCTACGCCGCGGTGTGGCTCCACGAATCCGCTCCCGAGAAGACAGGCCTCACGACGTGACGCAGTGGTTCGCCCCCGGACGCATCAACCTCATCGGTGAGCACACCGACTACAACGACGGTTTCGTGCTGCCGTTCGCGCTCTCCGTGGGCTGCACGGCGACGGTGCTGCCGGCCTCCGACGGCTGGACAGTGCAGTCGGCGCAGGAGTCCGAGCCCGTCG
This sequence comes from Nocardioides zhouii, assembly GCF_004137345.1. GTDB lineage: Bacteria > Actinomycetota > Actinomycetes > Propionibacteriales > Nocardioidaceae > Nocardioides > Nocardioides zhouii. The sequence goes on along the minus strand of NZ_SDWV01000013.1, from coordinate 7,897 downwards.
TCGTACGCCGGTCGGGGCTGGCCGGTGCCGACGATGCGCCGGAGTGGACGCGCTACGTGCTGGGAGCGCTCTGGCTGCTCACCGACCGGGGGATCGACGTGCCCCCGCTCGCGATCACGGTGGACTCCGACGTGCCGACGGGGGCCGGCCTCTCGTCGTCGGCCGCGCTCGTCTGCTCCGTCGTTCGCGCGGTGGACGACCACCTCGGGCTCGACCTCGACGACGACGCGATCTTCGCCCTGACCCGCGACGTCGAGAACGACGCCGTGGGTGCGCCGACCGGCGGGATGGACCAGCTGGTGAGCTTGCGCGGCCAGGTGGGCCACGTCCTGCTCTGCGACATGCGCAGCCACGACACCCGAGCGGTGCCGCTCGACCTCGCCGGCAGCGAGCTGACCGTGCTCGTGGCCGACACGAAGGCGCCGCACCGCCACAGCGACGGCGAGTACGGCGCCCGCCGCCGCGGCTGCGAGGAGGCCGCCCGTCGCCTCGGCGTCCCGGCCCTCCGCGACGTGACGGCCGACGACCTCGCCGATGCCCTCGACCGGCTCGACGACGACGAGCTGCAGCGCTACGTCCGGCACGTGGTGACCGAGGACGAACGGGTCCTCGAGGTGGCGCGGCTGCTCGACGAGGGCCGGCTCTTCGACATCGGACCCGCGCTGAGCGCCTCCCACGCCTCGATGCGCGACGACTTCCGCATCACCGTGCCCGAGGTCGACACCGCCGTCGACGCGCTGCACTCGGCCGGCGCCCTCGGGGCGCGGATGACCGGCGGGGGGTTCGGCGGCTGCGTGATCGGGCTGATGCCCGCGCGCGACGTCGAGGCCGCCGGCGACGCCGTACGCCGTGCCTTCGCCGACGCGGGTTTCGCGCAGCCGTCGCTCTTCACCGCCGAGCCGTCAGCCGGCGCGCACCCCGCGTAGGGACCTCAGCCGGGTCCGGTCAGTTTCCCCGGGTACCCGGGGAAACTGAAGCCTCACCCCCGAAACTTCGCACTGGAAGCTCCAGTTTCCCCGGTTAACCGGGGATCGCGACACCCTCAGCCGGCCCGGTCGGCCGTGCGCGCGATCGCCTCGACGAACGTCTCGAAGAGGGCGGGGGGCAGGTCGTGGCCCATTCCGTCGACCAGCACCAGCTCGGCGCCGGGGATCGCGGCGGCGGTGGACCGGCCACCGCTGACGTGGACCATCTTGTCCGCCATCCCGTGCACGACCAGCGCCGGGACGCGGAGGCTGCGCAGCCGGTGGGTGCGGTCGGGCTGCTGCAGGATCGCCATCATCTGGCGCATCACGCCGCTCGCGCTGTAGCCGCGGTCGAAGGTCTCGCCGGCGCGCTCGGTGAGCCGGTCGCGGTCGGCGGGATAGCCGGGTGAGCCGATGACGTCCCAGAAGGCCACGCTGGTGGTGATGTACGACTCGCGGCCCGGCTTGCGCGGGGCGATGAGGGCCGGGATCAGGCGCGGGTCCTGCCACCCGACGGTGCGCCGGCCGGTCGTCGACATGATGCTCGTCAGCGACCGGACCCGCTTGGGGTGCTCGACGGCCACGGTCTGGGCGATCATTCCGCCCATCGAGATGCCAGCGACGTGCGCGGACTCGATCCCGAGGTGGTCCATGAGCGCCACGGCGTCACCGGCGAGGTCGGACATCGAGTACGGCGCCTTCACCTTGCGGCCGCCGAAGGCGCGCACGAGCTGGTTCCGCTTGACGCGGGCCCGGATCCGGCTGGAGCGACCGGTGTCGCGGTTGTCGTAGCGGACGACGTAGAAGCCCTCGGCGGCGAGCAGCTCGCAGAACTCGTTGTCCCACCACGTCATCGGGCCGCCGAGGCCCATGACGAGCAGGAGCGGCTGGCCGCCGGGATCGCCGAACGTCTGGTAGCAGAGCTCGACCGCGTTGCCGATGGGCGCGACCAGCTCGTCGGAGACGACGGGCGCCTCGGTGGTGTCGCGACGAGGGGTAGGCATGCCTCCAGTGAACACGACGAGTGGCCCGAGGAGAACGCAAAGTGAGGGATGTCCCCCTTTCCATGGGGGGTCTGGGCTAGGTTCGATGACTGTGACCCAGCGCACAGTGGCCGATTTCCTCACCCCTGAGGGCTTTTCCCAGCCCTCGGTGTCGGCCGTGCTGCGCGAGGGATCGGTCGTCACGGAGGCCGGTCGCTACGCCGTGCAGGCCTTCGGCTCGCGCGGTGCGCGACGGCGTACGCCCTATGGCTCGCGACCCGCGCGGATGACCGAGCCGGTCCTGCTCGTGCCCGGGTTCCTTGCGGGCGACTCGTCGTTGGGACCGATGAGCAGGTCGCTGCGCCACGAGGGCTTCCGCACCTATCGCGCCGACATCCGCGCCAACGTCGGGTGCACCCTGGCCGCCGCCGCCCAGCTCGAGGAGCGGCTCGAGGAGATCACCCAGCGCCGCGGCTCGCGGGTGCGCATCGTCGGGCACAGCCTCGGCGGGATGCTCGCCCGTGGCGTCGCCGCGCGGCGTCCCGACCTCGTCGCCGGGATCGTGACGATGGGCAGTCCGATGCTCGCGCCGGGTGCCCACCACAGGTCGCTGACCCGCAGCGTGGACCTGCTCGTACGCCTCAACCGCGCGGGCATGCGCAACCTGATGGCGGAGGACTGCGTGGCCGGGCACTGCGCCCAGGAGAGCTTTGCCCAGGCCCGGGCCGAGCTGCCTCCCGGCGTCGACTTCACCGCGATCTACTCCCGGCGCGACGGCATCGTCGACTGGCGGGCGTGCATCGACCCGGTGGCCCGTGCGGTGGAGGTGCGCTCGTCCCACGTGGGCATGGCGTTCGACCCCACCGTCATCGCCGCCGTGTCGGCCGCTCTGCGGCCGGTCGTCGTCGCGTCAGTGGTCGAAGTCGAGCGTGGAGACATCGCTTAGCTTCGAGAGCCGGTGCTCCGCGGTGATCGAGCGGACCGTCCCGCTGCGCGAGCGCATCACCAGCGAGTGCGTCGTCGCGCCGTCGCCGCGGTAGCGCACGCCCCGCATGAGCTCGCCGTCGGTGATGCCGGTGGCCACGAAGAACGCGTCGTCGCCGGTGACCAGGTCGTCGGTGCCGAGCACGAAGTCGGCGTCCAGGTTGTGGCCGGCGTCGAGAGCGCGCTGGCGCTCGTCGTCGTCCTGGGGCCAGAGCCGACCCTGGATCTTGCCGCCGATGCACTTCATCGCGCACGCGGCGATGATGCCCTCGGGGGTGCCGCCGACGCCGAGCATCAGGTCGATGCCGGTGTCCGGACGGGCCGCCATGATCGCGCCGGCGACGTCGCCGTCGGTGATGTACTTGATCCGCGCGCCGGTCGCCCGGATCTCCTCCACCAGTCGCGCGTGGCGCGGCCGGTCGAGCAGCACGACCGTGACGTCGTGGATCGAGAGGCCCTTGGCCTTGGCGACTCTGGCGATGTTCTCCTTCACCGGCAGGCGGATGTCGACGTGGTCGGCCGCCTCGGGCCCGGTGACCAGCTTGTCCATGTAGAACACCGCACTGGGGTCGTACATCGTGCCGCGCGGCGAGACGGCCAGCACGGCGATCGCGTTGTTCATGCCCTTGGCGGTCAGGGTGGTGCCGTCGATGGGGTCGACCGCGACGTCGCACTCCGGACCGGAGCCGTCGCCGACCTCCTCGCCGTTGAACAGCATCGGGGCGTTGTCCTTCTCGCCCTCGCCGATGACGACCGTGCCGCGCATGGCGACCGAGGAGATCATCACGCGCATCGCGTGGACCGCGACGCCGTCCGCGTCGTTCTTGTCACCACGGCCCACCCAGCGGCCCGCGGCCATGGCCGCGGCCTCGGTGACCCGCACCAGCTCGAGGGCGAGGTTGCGGTCGGGCTTGAGGTCGCTGGTGCTCATGGCGCACAGGTTAACCACCGCTAGCGACCGGTCGGCGCGGCCCCTTCGCGTGCTCCGTAGCGGCTCACGGCGGTCGCCTTGGCCGAGAGCCAGACCTCCTTGCCGGGCACCAGGCCGAGCTCGGCGGCGGCGGCCGGGGTGAGGTCGGCGAGCAGGTCGGGCGAGGCGTGCACCATCAGGCGTACGGCGTCTCCGTGCGGGGCCACGGTCGCGATCGGCCCCTGCCAGCGCAGCCGCGACGAGCCCTCCGGCTCGTGGAGCGACACGGTCACGGCGTCCGGCGTGAAGGCGATCAGGTCGTCACCGTCGGGCACGAGGTTGAGACCGACGAGCCGGGCGACGTGGCGCGTACGGGGCTCCGCGGCGACCTCCGCCGGCGGGCCGACCTGCGCCACCCGTCCGTCGTCGAGGACCAGCACCCGGTCGGACAGGGTGAGCGCGTCGATCGCGTCGTGCGTGACGAGCAGCGCGATGCCCGGGAAGTCGCGCAGGTGCCGGCCGAGCTCGAGGCGCAATGCCATCTGCACGGACACGTCGAGACCCGTGAAGGGCTCGTCGAGCAGCAGCACGTCGGGGTCCGTGGCGAGCGCGCGCGCGATCGCGACGCGTTGCGCTTGCCCGCCGGAGAGCTCGCGCGGCTTGCGACCGGCCAGCTCGGCGATCCCGAACCGCTCCAACCAGTCGCGCGCCACCGCCTCCGCGGCCTGCCTGCCCTCGCCACGCGCGCGCCGGCCGAAGGCGACGTTGTCCAGCGCACTGAGGTGCGGGAAGAGCAGCTGGCCCTGGAAGACCAGCCCGACCCGTCGCTCGCGGACCGGGGTGCGGAGCATGTCGATGCCGCCGAGCACGGCGGAGCCGTCGACGTCCACCAACCCGGCCAGGGCGTGCAGCAGGCTGCTCTTCCCGGCGCCGTTGGGGCCGATGACGGCCAGCACCTCGCCGGGCTCGGCGGTGAAGGCCGCGTGCACCCGGTCGGCGACCCGGAGGTCGGCGACGAGCTTCTTGGTCCCGGTCGCGTTCACGGCGTACCGAGCCAGTGGTCGCGCAGGGCGGCGAGGACGCCGATCGAGACGACCAGCATCACCAGCGACAGTGACAGCGCCGCATCCTGGTCGGACTGGCGCGCGACGTAGATGAGCGTCGGCATCGTCTGGGTGGTGCCGGGGTAGTTGCCGTTGAAGGTGATCGTCGCGCCCAACTCGCCCAGCGAACGGGCCCAGCCCAGCACGGTCCCGGCGATCACGCCGGGCATCGCCAGCGGCACGGTGACCCGCCGGAAGGTCGTCCAGCGGGTCGCGCCGAGCGTCGCGGCGGCCTCGTCGTACCTCGGGTCGGCCGAGCGCAGCGCGCCCTCGATGGCGATCACGACGAAGGGCATCGAGACGAAGACGTGCGCCAGCACCACGCCGTACGTCGTGAAGGGGAACGCGAAGCCGGTCCAGTCGAGCAGCGGTTCGCCGATGACGCCGGTGCGGCCGAAGGCGCTGCGCAGGGCCACGCCCGCCACGACCGGCGGAAGCACCAGCGGCACCGTCACCAGCGCCCGCAACGCACCCCGCCCGCGGAAGTCCACCCGCGCGAGCAGCCAGGCCAGCGGCAGGCCCAGGAGGAGGCAGAAGACGATCGCGATCGTCGAGGTGACCAGCGAGAGCCGGAGCGCGTCGAGCGCGACCCGCGACGTGAGGTGGCCGGGCAGGTCCGTCCAGCTGGTGCTGGCGACCATCGCGACGAGCGGGACGAGCAGGAGCAGCGCGGCGAGGGCCGCGGGCACCATCAGCAGGGCGGGTGGCCGCCCCAGCCGATCGCGTCCGGGCCGGTCTCTCACGGGTTGCCGAAGCCGGCGTCCTCCAGGATCGCCTGGCCCTCCTCCGACGTCACCCACGCGAGCCAGTCTGCTGCAAGGTCGGCGTTCTCGGACTGCTCCAGCGCCGTGGCGTAGTAGGACGTGAGGTTCGCCTCGGCATCCGGGATCTCGACGGCCTCGACGTCGTCGCCGGCCGCCACGGCATCGGTCGCGTACACCAGGCCCGCATCGGCCTCGCCCGAGACGACCTTGTCCAGCGTGGCGCGTACGTCCTCCTCGAGGCTGGCCGGCTCGGCGGTGATGCCTGCGTCACCGAGGACCGCCACGGCGACCTTGCCGCACGGCACCTCGTCGGCGCACCGCACCCACGTCGTGCCCTCGAGGTCGTCCAGCGACGTGATGCCCGCGGGGTTGCCCTTCGGGACCGCGATCGTGAGGACGTTGGTTGCGAAGGTCTCGACCTCGCCGGTCACCCCCGCGTCCTCCGCGATCCCCATCGACGTGGAGTCTGCCGTGGCGAGGACGTCGCCCGGTGCGCCGTCGGCGACCTGCTCGGCCAGGTCGGTGCTGGACCCGAAGGAGAAGGTCACCGTCGCGTCGTGCTCGTCCTCGAAGCCGGTGGCCAGCTCCTCGAAGACGTCGGTCAGGGACGCGGCGGCGAGGACGGTGAGCTCGGCCTGGTCGCCGTCGGTGGCGGTGGCGTCATCCCCCTCGTCGCCGGCCCCGCAGGCGGCGAGGGGGATGAGCAGGAGAAGGGACAGGGTGGACAGGGTGCGCCTCACTTCTGGACCTCCACGACCACGTTGGTGGACTTGACGCTGGCGATGGCGCGTACGCCCGGCTCGAGGCCGAGCTCGTCCGCGGCGTCGCTGCTCATCAGCGACACGACGCGGTAGGGACCGCAGATCATCTCCACCTGGGCCATCACGGTGTCGCGCTTGACCCGGGTGACGATCCCGCTCATCCGGTTGCGCGCGCTCACCGAGCTGGCGCGCGTACGGTCGCGGTCGGCGACCTCGCCCGACTCGGCGAGGTGCTCGGCCAGCTCCGCAAGGTCCGCGCCGGTGACCGTCGCGCGGCCCTCGGTGCGCTGGGACGGGATCCGTCCCGTCTCCACCCAGCGGCGGACGGTGTCGTCGCTGACGGCCAGGATCTCGGCCGCTTCCGCGATTCGATAGGTGATCACGCGGGAAGTATGCCGCATGTGCGGAAAGATCGCGCTGCAGCGTCCGCTCCTGCGGGTTCGCCGCGTGTTGGCCTGTCCCGCTGTAACGCCGGGTTAGTGCTTGTACCCACCAGGTTCCTCGGGGGTGGGTACAGCAACTAACCCGGCGTTACAGCGGCTGGGGGCGGCTGGGAGGATGGACCGCGTGAGTGGGCAAGGACGACCGAGCAGGTACACCCGCTCCTTCGGCGGGATGACCGGGGCGCTCATCGTCACGGTGCTGTTCGTCATCGCGTTCGTCGCCTGGCGCGGCCTGTTCCGCACCGACACCGACGACACCCCGCAGCCCGTCGAGTGGCAGGAGAGCGTCGAGCTCGCCGACCAGGCCGGCCTGGAGGTCGTACGCCCGCGCGAGCTGCCGGCCGGGTGGACGGCGACGAGCGTCGAGCTCAAGGCAGGCGACGACCCGCGGTGGGGGCTCGGCGTCCTCACCGACGAGGGCGACTTCGTCGGGATCCGCCAGCAGGACACCTCGGTCGACGCGCTCGTCGAGCTGTACGTCGACGAGAAGGCCGAGGCCGGCGACGACGCGACCGTGCCGTCCGAGATCACCGACACCTGGCAGACCTGGTCGGACGACGGCGGAGACCACGGCTTCTCGACCGAGGTCGGCGACGAGGCGGTGCTGGTCTACGGCTCGGCACCCGTCGAGGACATCGAGACCTACCTCGGGCTGCTCACGCAGTAGTTCCGCAGAGCGGTGCGTGAGGCGGCTTCCGGCCGTCCGCATTCCGCCTCACGCACCGCCCGGCCGACGCGCCGGTCGTGTCGTCGCGTCCGGCGGTGGCCGAAGCGGCTTTCCGGCGTATGGAGTCCGCCTCACGCACCGCTCGCGGAGGCTGGCGTACGAGCGGTGGCGGAGCCACGTTCCTTGGCGCGGGAAGGTGGCTGGGCCACCGCTCGAGGAGACGTACGACGGTGGGGCCGGAGCTAGGGCGTGTCTCTGAAGTCATGCCAGCCAGAGCATGATCGCGGCCAAGACGACGCCGCCTCGAAAGACCACTG
>NZ_SDWV01000012.1 GCF_004137345.1 Nocardioides zhouii | reverse complement strand
AGTGGTCTTTCGAGGCGGCGTCGTCTTGGCCGCGATCATGCTCTGGCTGGCATGACTTCAGAGACACGCCCTAGCTGCGCGGCCGGTGCAGGGTCTTGATCTTGCCGCCGTCCAGCGGGGCGGTACGCCACGTCGCGTGGGAGGTGCCGTCGGCGAGCGAGCACTGGACGTCCAAGCGATGGGGCGTCTCGAGGAAGACGACTTCCACCCGGAGCGTGTCCTCATCGACCCAGCCGCCCGAGGTGGCGACGGGGACGGGGTCGCCGTACGCGTCGAGCGGTTCGGACACCACCCACTCGCCGAGCCCGACCGGGAAGGTCAGCGCGTTGTCGGGTTCAGTAGCAGTGATGCTGAGAGCGTCGACCGTGAAGGTGGCTGCTGCCAGGCCGGGGCCGGCCACGCCTGGCGGGATGAGAGGCGCGGGGTTGGCCGCGCACGGCGGGAGGCCGAGCGTACGCAGCCGATCGGCGAGGTCGCCGTCAGCAGACTCGTCGACCGAGCCGCCACTCAGACCCGGGAGGAGGTGCTCCCAGACGTGGTCGACCACCTCCTGCATCGCCTCGGTGCCGGCCGTGATCGCGATGACCGCATCGTGCTCCGGCAGCACGATGCAGAACTGGCCGAAGGCCCCGTCGCCGCGGTAGCCGTGGCGCGCCATCCAGAAGCAGTAGCCGTAGCCCTGGGCCCAGTCGACCTTGTCCTCGTTCGGCGAGGGCACCTGGGCCGACGTGGCCTCGTCGACGTACGCCGCGGGGATGAGCTGGACCTCGCCCCACCGGCCGCGCTGGAGGTAGAGCTGGCCCAGCTTGGCGACGTCCTCGAGCCGGGCGAACAGACCGCTGAACCCCTGCTCGCGGCCGGGCGGGAAGCAGCGCCAGCCCACCTCGCCGATGCCGAGCGGGTCGAAGAGCCGGGGCCGGAGGTACTCGCTCAGTCGCTGCCCCGTCCGGCGCTGGATCGCGGCCGCGACCGTGTAGGTGCACGGCTGGCTGTACGCGAACACGCTGCCGGGAGCGGCGTCGGGAGCGCCCGAGATCAGGAAGCCGTGGACCGGGTCCTGCGGATCCGCCGCCACCGACTCGGGCCACATCTCTCGGCCGTGCCCGCTGGCCATCGAGGCGAGGTGCCGCAGGGTCGTCGACCGCGTGTACGCGGACAGGTCCTCGTCGGCGTACTCGGGGAAGTGGTCGAGCACCGTGTCGTCGAGCCCGAGCAGGCCCTCGTCGACGGCGAACGCCAGGGCGGTCGAGGTGAAGCTCTTGCTGATCGAGTAGAGGAGGCGGGTGCGTTCGGGAGTGTGCGGCGCCCACCAGCCCTCCGCGACGACGCGGCCGTGCCGCAGCACCATCAGCCCGTGGAGCTCGACGGCTGGATCGGCGTCCACCGCGTCGAGGAAGCCGAGGATGGCGGCGGGGTCCACGCCCTGGCCGGCGGGGGTGTCGCGGGAAAGCGGGTGCACCTCAGCGACCCTAGGCGACAGAGGGTCAGCGGGCCGCGCGCTTGCCGCCGGGTGGCCGCGGTCCGGGCGGAGCGGGGGAGTCCGAGACGTCTGGCGAGGGAGACGGCGGTGGCGTGATCCCCAGCGCGCGCATCAGCCGGGCGACCAGCAGGAGCCCCACGAACAGGCACGCGATCGCGCCGAGACACGCCAGCGCCATGAAGGTCCAGGCCGACGAGCTGCCCTCGCGCGCGGCCGTACCGAAGTCGATCGCGGCGTACACGAGGTAGCCCCAGGCCACCACGCACAGCGTGATCGCGGCGCCGATGACGAGCGCGGTCTTGTTCAGCGGACGGGGCGGGCGCGCGCCTCTGCGCGAGCCTGCTCTCTTCCCCGTGGACACGGGGACAGTGTGACGCATGTGGCCTGAGTGGGGCACCTGATTGGACCACTTCCAGATGCCGACACGCCGCCGTATTGAGGAATGCGACGCACTGACCTGCGGTTTTACCTGGTGACGCAAATTCCCGCGGAGAACTCCGGCGTTCTCTTGCCAAGTGTTGTGGTCGGGACGTACGGTTACCACTACATCTAGTACTTACACCGCTGTAGTTATCCCCAGCTCACTCACAGAGGGACCGGGCTTCGCCCACACCCCAGAGCCGGTCATCCACAGCTCATCCACACCCCACCGCAGGGGTGTCGAGCGCGCCCGCACGACGACCCGAGAGGAGAGGCTGCCATGCACTGTCCCTACTGCAAGAACGAGGACACCAAGGTCCTCGACTCCCGCGTCGCCGACGACGGTGGCTCGATCCGCCGCCGCCGTACGTGCTCGGAGTGCGACCGCCGTTTCACGACCGTCGAGAAGATGCAGCTGACCGTGCTCAAGCGCTCCGGCGCCACCGAGCCGTTCAACCGCGACAAGGCGATCGCCGGCGTACGGAAGGCTTGCAAGGGTCGTCCGGTCACCGACGCCCAGCTCGCGTGCCTCGGCCAGGACGTCGAAGACGCGCTGCGCCTCAGCGGCGCGGCCGAGTTCGCGGCCAACGAGGTCGGCCTCGCGATCCTCGCCCCGCTGCGGGCGCTCGACGAGGTGGCCTACCTCAGGTTCGCCTCCGTCTACCGGGCCTTCGAGTCGGCCGACGACTTCGAGAACGAGATCGCGATGCTGCGCCTCGAACGCGCCACCCACGATCAGCCCGCCACGACGGGCTGACCCCACAAACGGCCCGGCAGATCGTGGGGAAGCGGTCTGCCGGGCTCACCAACATCCGCGAGACGACTCGCACCAGTTTGAGCAACCACCAGGGATAGAGGACACAGCATGACCGAGACGGTGAGCACCGGACCCAACTCTGCAGGACAGGCAGGCAAGGCGAAGGGCAAGGGCAAGGGCCTGACGATGGAGCGCGTCTTCAGCACTCCCGGCACCCACCCGTACGACGCGATCACCTGGGAGCGTCGCGACGTCGTGCAGCAGAACTGGAAGACCGGCGAGGTCGTCTTCGAGCAGCGCGGTGTCGAGTACCCCGACTTCTGGAGCGTCAACGCCTCCACCATCGTCACGACCAAGTACTTCCGCGGCGCCGTCGGCACCGACGTCCGCGAGTGGAGCCTCAAGCAGCTCATCGACCGCGTCGTGAAGACGTACACCAAGGCCGGCATCGACCACGGCTACTTCGCGACCGACGGCGACGCCGAGGTCTTCGAGCACGAGCTGACCTGGCTGCTCGTCAACCAGTACTTCTCCTTCAACAGCCCCGTCTGGTTCAACGTCGGCACCGCCTCGCCGCAGCAGGTCTCTGCCTGCTTCATCCTGAGCGTGGATGACTCGATGGACTCGATCCTGAACTGGTACAAGGAAGAAGGCTTCATCTTCAAGGGCGGCTCCGGTGCCGGCCTCAACCTCTCCCGCATCCGCTCGTCGAAGGAGCTGCTCTCCAGCGGCGGTACGGCGTCGGGTCCGGTCTCCTTCATGCGCGGCGCCGACGCGTCCGCGGGCACCATCAAGTCGGGTGGCGCCACGCGTCGCGCGGCCAAGATGGTCGTCCTCGACGTCGACCACCCGGACATCGAGGAGTTCGTGATGACCAAGGCGAAGGAGGAGGACAAGATCCGTGCCCTCCGCGACGCCGGGTTCGACATGGACCTCGGCGGCGTCGACATCACCTCCGTCCAGTACCAGAACGCCAACAACTCCGTCCGCGTCACCGACGAGTTCATGCGCGCTGTCGAGGACGGCGCCGAGTTCGGCCTGCGGGCTCGCAGCACCGGCGAGGTCATCGAGACCGTCGACGCCCGCGACCTGTTCCGCAAGATCAGCCAGGCCGCGTGGGAGTGCGCCGACCCGGGCCTGCAGTACGACGACACGATCAACGACTGGCACACCAACCCCGAGACCGGCCGCATCACCGCGTCCAACCCGTGCTCGGAGTACATGTCGCTCGACAACTCGTCCTGCAACCTCGCCAGCCTCAACCTGCTGAAGTTCCTCAAGGACGACGACACCTTCGACGCCGCCCTCTTCGCGAAGGCCGTCGAGTTCATCATCACCGCGATGGACATCTCGATCTGCTTCGCCGACTTCCCGACCGAGCCGATCGGCGACACCACCCGCGACTACCGCCAGCTCGGCATCGGGTACGCCAACCTCGGCGCGCTGCTGATGGCGATGGGCCTCGGGTACGACTCCGAGGGTGGTCGCTCGATGGCTGCCGCGCTCACGTCGCTCATGACCGGTACGTCGTACAAGCGCAGCGCCGAGCTCGCCGGCATCGTCGGCCCGTACGCCGGCTACGCCCGCAACGCCGACGCCCACAAGCGCGTCATGCGCAAGCACCAGGCGGCCAACGACGTCGTCCGACTCGTGCACACCGAGGACGGCCGCGTCCACAAGCTCGCGACGCAGGCCTGGGCCGACGTCATCAAGACCGGTGAGAAGAACGGCTTCCGCAACGCGCAGGCCTCGGTGCTCGCGCCGACCGGCACCATCGGCTTCATGATGGACTGCGACACGACCGGCATCGAGCCCGACTTCTCGCTGGTGAAGTTCAAGAAGCTCGTCGGCGGCGGCTCCATGCAGATCGTCAACCAGACGATCCCGCGGGCCCTGAAGAAGATGGGCTACCAGGAGGAGCAGATCGAGGCGATCGTCGCCTACATCGGCGAGCACGGCCACGTCGTCGACGCCCCCGGCCTCAAGACCGAGCACTACGAGATCTTCGACACCGCGATGGGCGCCCGCTCGCTCAAGCCCATGGGCCACGTGCGGATGATGGCTGCCGCGCAGCCGTTCCTGTCGGGTGCGATCTCGAAGACGGTCAACCTTCCGGAGAGCGCCACCGTCGAGGAGGTCGAGGACGTCTACATGCAGTCCTGGAAGCTCGGCCTCAAGGCGACCGCGATCTACCGCGACAACGCGAAGGTCGGCCAGCCGCTGTCCGACGGTGGCGGCAAGGCCAAGAAGGACGCGGCCGATGCTGCCGATGCAGCAGTCGAGGCCAAGGTCGTCGAGAAGGTCGTGTACGCCCCGGTCCGCAAGCGCCTGCCGAAGTCGCGCACCGCTCGCACCACGTCGTTCACCGTCGGCGGTGCCGAGGGTTACATGACCTCCGGCGCCCACGACGACGGCACCCTCGGCGAGGTCTTCCTCAAGCTCGGCAAGCAGGGCTCGACCCTGGCCGGCGTGATGGACGCCTTCTCGATCGCGGTCTCGGTGGGCCTGCAGTACGGCGTCCCGCTGGAGACGTACGTCTCGAAGTTCACCAACCTGCGCTTCGAGCCCGCCGGCCTCACCGACGACCCGGACGTGCGGATGTCGCAGTCGATCATGGACTACATCTTCCGCCGGCTCGCCCTGGACTACCTGTCCTTCGACGACCGCTCGATGCTCGGCATCTACTCCGCTTCGGAGCGCCAGCGCCACCTCGAGACCGGCTCGTACGAGCCCCTCGTGGAGGAGACCGGCTCGGCGGCCGAGCTGGTGGAGTCTTCCCCGGTCGTCGTCGCGGAGGTCGTCGAGGCCGACATCGTCGCGGCGTCGGTCAAGCCGGCACCCGTCGAGGCCAAGACCACCGCCGAGCTCTTCGAGAAGCTCACCGGCACCGCCGTCGACTCTCCGCTCTGCATGACCTGCGGCACGAAGATGCGCCCGGCCGGGTCCTGCTACGTGTGCGAGGGCTGCGGGAGCACCAGCGGCTGCAGCTGATCTGATGAGCACGTCGAGGGCGGGCCGCGCAACGCGGTCCGCCCTCGTGCGTATGCGTCGCTCCAATCAAATGCGCGGACACGGGTTTTGTGATGAGCTCAGGTCATGCTGACCAAGCAAGATCTACCGGCACTCGTGATGGAAGCGTTGAAGCATCTCGGGGGCTCCGCAACCGTCGTTGAAGTCACCCGCGAGGTGTGGCAGTGAATCGCCCTGGGTTGGTTGGAGTCTCCATCGTTTGGAAACGAGGATGGGCTCATGCCGAAGGACACCACCCCGGGGAAGCCGACCACGCGTCGCTACAGCCCTGATGAGAAGACCGCCGCGGTGCGGATGGTCAGGACACTGCGTGCCGAGCTTGGGACAGAGCACGGCACGGTGAACCGCGTCGCGGCGCAGCTCGGGTACGGCACCGAGTCGCTGCGGTCGTGGGTGCGTCAGGCCGACATCGACGAGGGGCACGTGCCGGGGGTCAGCACGAGCGACGCCGCAAGGTTGAAGGAGCTCGAGCAGGAGGTCCGAGAGCTCAAGAGAGCCAACGAGATCTTGAAGCGGGCAGCGAGTTTCTTCGGGGCGGAGCTCGACCGCCAGCACAAGAAGTAGCCGCGTTCATCGACGCCAACCGCGACGACGTGGTCGCGGGCCGGCGTTTGGGGGTCGAGCTCATCTGCAGCATGCTGCAGGTGGCCCCGAGCAGCTACTACGAGTTCAAGAACCGCCAACCGTCGGCTCGTGCCCGACGCGATGACGTCATGACGCCCATCGTGCGGCAGCTATGGGAGGACAACTACCGCGTCTACGGTGCCCGCAAGGTCTGGAAGTCAGCCCGGCGAGCCGGCCACGACGTCGGCCGGGACCAGGTCGCCCGGCTGATGCGCGCCGCGGGGATCGAGGGTGTGCGGCGCACCAAGCGGGTCCGCACCACCAAGCCGGACCCGGACATGCCGCGCCACCCGGACCTGGTGGGCCGCGACTTCACCGCCACCGAGCCGAACCAGCTGTGGGTCACCGACCTGACCTACGTGCCGACCTGGGCCGGTGTGGCCTACGTGTGCTTCATCATCGACGCCCACTCACGGATGATCGTGGGCTGGCGGGTCGCATCCCACATGCGGACCACGATGGTCCTCGACGCCATCGAGATGGCCCGCTGGTCACGCGGTACCCAGCTCACCGGCCTGCGGTGTCACAGCGACGCCGGGTCGCAGTTCACCTCGATCCGCTACGGCGAGCGCCTGGCCGAGATCGGCGCAGTGCCCTCGATCGGCACCGTGGGCGATTCGTACGACAACGCGCTCGCCGAGACCGTGAACGGCTACTACAAGGCCGAGCTCATCCGCGGACCCGCACGCGAAGGACGGCCGTGGAAGAGCGTCGAGGACGTTGAGCTCGCCACCCTGAGCTGGGTCCACTGGCACAACCACGACCGCCTGCACGGCTACCTGGCTGACGTCCCACCAGCAGAGTTCGAGCAGTCGTTCTACGCTACGAAACGGACCGACCAACTCCTGGTCGGAATCCAATAGCTCGAGCCTCCATCAGACCCAGGGCGATTCAAAGGATCAGAACCAGACTGTGTGGCACCTCGGTCGTCATGAGCTTGACGAGGCTCAGCGAATCGGCGGCCTCGCGAAGGGCGGGCAGCTTGCGCTCTTCCTCGGCGCAGGAGTGAGTATCCCCGCCGGGCTGCCGAGATGGAGCGAGCTGCTCGACGAGCTCTCCGATGGCCGGCTCGTGGGGGACGGGTCGGGACTGTCAGCGCTCGACCAGGCGCAGCTTCTCGAGATGCGCTCGAGGGACGGCGAGCTGGGGACGCAGGTTGCCGAGATCGTCTCACGTGCCAAGCGCCCCAGCCTTGCGCATGCACTGCTCTCAAGTCTGGGAGCGAAGGAGGTCGTGACGACGAACTACGACCGGTTGTACGAGCGTGCCGTCGCAGCAGTCGACGAGCTCCCCGCCGCGGTCCTTCCTTACGAGAACGTGCTTCCCGATAGACCTTGGATCCTCAAGCTGCACGGAGACGTCGAGAATCCCGAGCGCATCGTTCTCACTCGGCGCCATTTCGTGCGGTTCGACGCACTGACCCGTCCAGCTGGTGCGCTGCTTCAATCACTCTTGATGACGCGCCACCTTCTCGTGGTGGGCGTGTCGCTCAACGACGACAACGTCGTCAGGCTTGCGCACGAGGTCCAGACGTATCGTGAGGAGTACAAGCTGCACGGCACGTTTGGCACCCTGCTTGACCTCGACGGTCACAGCCTGCGCAAGGAGCTCTGGGCTGGTCAGCTGGATTGGCTGACGCTGTCCGGCGACGACGTCGTGGCTCGCGCGAGGACGCTCGAGATATTCCTCGATTGTGTGTCAGCCCATGCGAGCTCGAACCAGGCGTGGCTGCTGGACCGACGATTCAAGGACCTGTTGACCGCAGATGAAGAGCGGGTGGCCGAGGCCGCTCGTCGCCTCTACTCGAAGCTTCCAGCGGGCTCGCAGACGTGGAGCGGTCTCCGTGCGACATTGGAGGACCTGGGGGCCGCGTCGACGTACATCCCCGCGGAGGAGCGCCGGCGCCGGCGCCGATCGTGAATCAGCGGCGTCTGCAATAGAGCGTCGCGGGCCGCCCGCGTAGCCCATCTGAGAGAACCACCTCCCCGTCTCGGGTCAGCGGCTCTACGTACTCCTTCATTCGGCGCGCGAAGTTGTCCTTGTGCAACTCGGCACCGACAACGGCCTCGTGGACCTTCCTCAGCTGGTGAAGGGTGAAGGGTTCCGGGAGAAAGCTGTCGGGGTCGGGGTGGATGTCGACGTAGCGGTATCGAATCTCGTAGCGCGAGCGCAGTGCGTCGACAGCGGCCTCGACGATCTGGTCGTGGTCGAAGAGCAGTGGGCCCTCACCCTCGAGCTGCCCGTCGGCACTCACGGTCACCAGGTCGCCGAGGGTGTCGGCGAGGTCGAGCTCAGGCAGCGAGAGCGAGTGGGCTGCCGAGATCGCCCAGGTGCGGTCATCGCGATCGGGGTCGTCGAAGAGTCGCAGCAGCCGGGGACGTACGAGGTCCGACGGCTCGATCCCGGCCTTACGGCTGAGTACGTCGTCCACGGTGCGCGCCACGGTCCACCGCTCCCGAATGAATCCGCCAGGGAGCCCACGCCCAGCGGGGTCCTCGCGGTCCTGAACCAGCAGCTTCAGCACTGGGGCATCGGAAGCACTGGTGACGGTCAGGACGGCGACATCCACTGTCACGCCAGGACGCGGGAATGAATTGAGATCTGCCACGCCGTCACATTAGCGCGGATCGCGTGCTATCGTGCGCTATAGAGATGACGGCAGGCTAAAAGGGGCAGTGATGGAAGACGACAATCGCCGCGGAGGGTCCGCCAACAGACGGAGTTGGCGCCCGACCTGGACGAGGCATGGCAGGTTCTCCGCAGGCAGTTGGCCATCCAGTTGGCCCGGATGACCAGCGAAGAGGACCACCTGATCTTTGAGATGCCCACAGGGCACGGCGACGGATGCACGCCGTACGTCCAGTTCGCCGGGTTCGGCAGCGGCACGGCGCTTCGCGCCGAGGTCAGCGGCAATGCCTTCCTTGCTCCGATGTACGCGCTGGACCTCGATGACAGCGAGATGCTGCGCGCGGTGGGCTGGCAGGGTAACGACGACGAGAACCCGAACTGGTTCATCGAGTGCGCGATCACGCTTGCCGGCGTCGCAGCCGTGATGGCGATCGGCGCGCTGCGCGACGTGCTGAAGATCGGACACCCTCAACTGTTGACGTACGACGCGTTCGGGCCGAACGCCGACGGGGCCCGAGAGGTGGGGTTGAGCGCGACGGAGGACGTGCCGGTCGAAGAGGTGCCTGCCGCGAAGCAACCGATCCTCCAGCCGAGCGGTCGGCACGAGCTGATCGAGATGGTCGGCGCGACCCTGCGAGACCACCTGGGTGAGCTGCCGCCGTTCGAGGTCCGCGGCGGCCACTTCGTGCTCACCCACCTCGACCAGCCGGTGTGGGTGCGCGTGCGCAACGACCAGCCGGCCGTTGAGATCCTGGCCCGGGTGACGCGCGGAGTGCACTCGCGGCGCGCCACGGCAGCCGACATCACCGTGCTCAACCGGAGGCACATGTGGACACAGTGGGTGCTGCACGACCGCGCGGTGTGGATGCGGTTGCCGATCCCCGCTCTGCCCTTCGCTCCGGCGCACCTGTCGACGATGGTCGACGTCTTCCTCGACGCGATGACGAAGACACGGGACGACCTGGCGTTCCGAGTCGGCGGGACGGTCGGATGATGCTCCACCTCACTCCAGCTCAGGTGGACCGCGCCTGCGGTGCCCTGCTGGCATCCGCCGTCGGCGACGCGCTGGGCGCCGGGTACGAGTTCGGATCGGCGACGTACACCGCCTGGCCCGAGATGATCGGTGGCGGCCTCGGGGGCTTCGAGCCGGGAGAGTGGACCGACGACACCGCACAGGCGGTCGCCATCGCACGAGTGGCCGCAACCGGCGCTGACCTGCGCACAACCGAGGCGCTCGACGCGATCGCTGACGGGTTCGGGGCGTGGTTCGCGGGGTTTCCGCCGGACGTCGGCGTGCAGACCGCTGCCGTGCTGCGCCGAGCGGGGGCTCCCGCAAACGCGGCGCGCATGGCAGCCGCGGCGGCCGAGGTGCATGAGCAGAACGGAGGTCGGTCTGCCGGCAACGGCTCGCTGATGCGAACCGCTCCTGTCGCCCTGGCCCACCTCGACGACCCGGGCGCGCTGGTCGAGGCCGCCATGGCCATCAGCGCGCTGACCCACCATGACCCGGTCGCCGGCGAGGGTGCTGCGCTGTGGTGCCTGATGATCCGCCACACCGTTCTTCACGGCGAGCTGCCGACGCCCGACGAGGTCGTACCGCTTCTTGGAAGCACTGGCACGGACTGGCAGGCGATTCTGACCGACGCCGAGACCAAGCCGCCAAGCACCTTCACCCAGAACGGATGGGTCGTCGGTGCCCTCCAGGCAGCGTGGTCGGCCATTGCCCACACCGAGATCCCGAAGGTGATGCCGTGCCGGCACCTCCAGTGCTCGCTCGCCACCGCGATCGGGATCGGGCACGACACGGACACGGTTGCGGCGATCGCCGGAGCGTTGCTGGGTGCGCGGTGGGGAGCCAGCGCCGTACCCCTCGAGTGGCAGGAGAGGCTCCACGGGTGGGGTGCACGCAGCGGGGTTGACCTGATTGCGATGGCGACCCTCACGGTGCGTGGTGGGCAACCCGACAATGCTGGATGGCCGTCCACCGACTGGGTGTACTACTCGGACTGGGACGTCGCAGGCACGTGCGTGTCGCACCCGCTAGTGTCCGGCGTCTGGATCGGTGACTCTGGTGCGCTGGATCGGCTCCCGGAGGAGATCGACGCGGTGGTGAGCCTGTGCCGCGTCGGGACCGCCCAGCCAGCTGCTGCGGCGGTGCGTCTTGCCGCACGCATCCTCGACACGACACCTGAGGACAATCCGAACATCGAGTTCGCGATCGACGACGTGGCCCGCACTGTGCTGCGCCTGCGGGACGAGGGGAGGGCGGTCTTTCTCCACTGCGTCACGGGGCAGAGCCGTACGCCGGTCGTTGCAGCACGGGTAGCGGTGCTCGCCGGGCACCCGCTCGCGGAGTCCTTGTCGGCGGTGGTCGATGCGCTTCCGGCAGCGAGACCTCGGCGCTTCCTGGTCGACGCACTTGTTCGGCTCGAACGGCTGGGGCCTGACAGGATCGATGAGAGCGGCACGACGACGGGAGGCCAGGCATGACTGCACACGAGGCGCGCCACAGGGTCGCTGACTTCTGGGACGAGGTGTTGGCCGAGTGGCGTCCAGGGACCTCGCACCTGGTCAGGCCTCTGGATCGATGGCACGCGGGCTACTCCGGTAAGGGTGCTGGCGCGGTAGACCTCGACCACTACCCGGATCCGTACATCGGGGACCTTCGCGGTCTGAGGTCAGAACCTCGACTTGTGTTCCTCGGACTCAACCCGGGCATCGGTTACGACGACCTCCAGGGGAATGACGGCGTGTGGACGCGGCGAATTCGCGAGAGCGGGTACAGCCGGTGCTTCGAGAGAAGCCCGGCCGAGGATCCGGTGACGTGGAGGTCGATGCACGGCAAGGAGAGCACGTACTGGCGCAACATTGTTCGGTTCGAGCGCAGGTGGCTCGGCGACGAAGCTGCGGGTGTGAGCGACCTGCTGAACCTCGAGCTGTACCCGTGGCACAGCAACCGCATAGTGGGCGCGATGAGCCCGCCGCTCGACCTGATCAAGGAGTACGTGTGGGATCCGGTCGAGGAAACCGCTGTCGATGAGGTCTTCGCGTTCGGCCGGGTGTGGCTCGACGTCTGCCGTTCCCTCGGGCTGGACGAGGTCGGGACGTGGGGGCCGGACACGGAGCCCGTGCCTGGCTCGAACATGAATCACTGGCGAGTCAGCCTGTTCCGCCTCGACTCCGGCCAGTTCGTCGTGGCAAGTAGTCAGCAGGGGTCCGCAGCACCGCCCGGACCGGGTCGGACCGTTCTACTGAAGCAGCTCGTCGACGAGATACGACAGCGCTGAGGCTCGGGTGCCGGTCGCTGGTGCGTCACTCCGGCAGCGTGTAGCGCCGCCGGAGGTCGGCCGCCCACCCAGCGAGCGCGTCGACCTGCGATGCGGCGTCGAAGAACTGGTCGTGAGACCAGTAGTCGGTTCTGACGGGTAGCTCCAGCTTTCCGAATCTCTCGACCACTCGTCGCGCGCTCGCGTCGTCGCGGCGACCCAGGACTACTGCCATCGCCGCGTCGGGCTCGTCGAACCGGGCGATGCCCCTCAGTTCGCTTCGACGACGTACACGTCGTGGTCGGACAGCCGGTTGCCGTCGTGCTCCGCGACGAACCGCGCCGCTGACGCCTCTTGGGCGCGGGGCACGGCGATGTGGTCGATGGTGAGAAGCTCCGGGATCGCGTGCGGTAGCCCGGTAGTCGGCACCTCGAGCCTGAGCTCGTCCACGGCACTGAGAATCGCTCGGCGCCCGCCGATGGAGCCGGCGTATTCGCGACCCGTCAGTGCGTTGTTCCAGTCGCCTCCCCACACGAGCGATTCGACGCTGCGAAGGTTCTCCACGAGCTCGGCCACGGCGTTCTCCGTCTTGTCGACGTGCCGCTCGCCCACCCATGGCTTCGCGGAACCGCACCCCTTCCACGGCAGGATCGAGCTGACGTACGTCGTCCCGCCGATGCGGGCGAGTGCGCTCGCACCGTGCGGGTCGGCCGCGGGGGTCATCGATAGGCGAGTCGCAATTCCGGCCCAGCGGCGCTTCGGCGCCATCTCCTTCACGCCAAGATGAAGGTCGTGGCCGGGGAGCTCGGTGCGCAGATTGACCTCGGTCAGCAGCCACACGTCGCAGTCAGCCCGGATCATCAGCTCGAGGTGGGCATCGGACCAGCGGCCGGCGAGGTTCCATGTCCCAGTGCGCACGACGGTCATCCTCTCGGACGGATCTCCAGGATCGTCTGTGGACATGGCTGATCTTGCCGAGCGGTCTAGTTGTCGGTGGGTCTGCCTAGATTGCCCATGTCGAGGCGGAATAGTTGACGAGATGGGGTGAACCGTGCACGAGTCCGAGGATGCCAACGCGAGTCACGCACCCGTGCGGCGTGCGAAGGTTCTGCACCTGCGTACGTCGGTCGACCTCTCGGGCATCGATCCGTCGCAGTGGACACTTGAGAATCTCGGGCCGACGAAGACGCTCGAGCAGCTCGAGGCGGAGGCTCGTCGTCCGGCCGTACGTCTGCGTCGCCTCGCGCGGGCGCCGAAGTGGGTGATGGAGGAGCGCCTCGCCCAGCGCCGCTCACGTCGCCAGCGGCGTGTCCGCGGCTGGACAGACGCCGACCTTTGGAACCTCGACGCGTACCTCTGCCGGCGGCTGGGCGCGATGCTGGCGGCTCAGGTGGATGAGATCAGGAACCACCCGCCCGAGCTGGAGTACGACGCGTGGCGCACGCAGGTTCGTGGCGCCGGCGAGGCGCTCCTCGCGTACGACCCGGACGACGCCGATCGGGTTGCCGAGGCTCGCACCGCCCTGCGTTGGGTGGCCGACAACCTCGTCGATCTCTGGGACTGATCCCCGTCGGTGGGTACCGATCGCTGGTCGGATCAACTGTCGGTGGGCTTCTCTAGAGTCAGATCTGTGGGGATCGCGGGGGCGATCCGGAAGTGGGGTCGAGGCGATGAACGATGAGCTGGAGCGTCGGTGGGACGACACGGTGGAGACGGCGTGGCGGGAGTTCCGCCAGCGGCTGGCGGACCGGCTGGCGATGCTCGAGATCGACGACAGCGTCGTGATCGACACCGACCCGGACGAGATGGCCGCGCCGTGGTGCGAGGTGACGCTGACCGGCGGCATTCTCTGGGTGCAGGTGCTCGCCAACGGCGACCACGATCTGACCGTCAAGCTCGAGCCACGTGAGGTGGACCGAGCCGCGGTGATGGTGGTCGAGGCGCTCCGCGCGACGTACGGCGTCCTCCACCCGATCTACCTCCACGCCGACGGCCTCGAGCCTCAGGCGCTCGGAGAGCCCGCGCCGCAGCAGGAGATCGACCTCACCGAGGCGACCCAGCCGTCCTCGGTCGACGACGTACGCGCCGTCATCGACCTGGCCGTCGCCGACGTCTACGACGACGCGCCGCAGTGGGACGACGACGGAGACCTCGGCCTGCCCACTGAGGCGCACGTGGTCTGGGCGTCGGTCAACGGCCACGCGCCGCGCGTGCTGCTGTCCTGCATGCTGCTCGACGATGTCGATGACACGGAGTCCGCGCTGGTCGAGATCAACCGGCTCAACCGCGCGGAGTGGGGACTGACTTTCACGCTCCACGAGCGCCGGATCAGCGTCACCCGCGAGTTGGGGCTCGGCGTCGCGCTGCCTCTCGCAGTCCAGGGTGAGATCCAGCGGCTGCTGTCGCAGGTCGACGGCTGGGGACGGGACCTCGCCGAGCGTGTCCGTACGGGCGCCGAGTCGCGGTCCAGGGACCGGTCGAGCGGTCGGTTCGCCACGGCGTACGCCGTGATGGCAGAGCTGGAGCGCGAGCAGCGGGGCTCGGTCGGTCCGGCTGCGATGGCGCGCATCTTCGGCAACGACACCGGCCTGCTGCTCAAGGCGATCCGCATCACCGAGCGACGCCGTCGTGACATGCGGACCAAGGCTCGCAGTGCGCGCGACGAGGGTCGGCGCACCCAGGAGAAGCTGGCGAGGGCGCGGCACGACTACCTGCGCGACCTCGCCGTGCGGATGCGTGCCGGTCTCCGGCTGATCGTGGACGCGCCGGTCCGCAAGGTGCAGGCCGACCAGCTGGCGCTGTTCGACGAGGACGAGGCGGGGACGAGCCGGTGACCGCGTTCGGCAGACGGGACGCCGCGCTCGGTGATGGGGTGGGCGCATGCCGCGCCTGATCCCGGAGAGCCCGACCTTCACCACGGACTCCGAGCGGACGGTGTGGGAGCGGCTGCGCGACAGTCTCGGCGACGACGACGTGCTCATCGCCAACCTTCGGCTCACCGACGAGAAGAAGGACCACGAGGCGGACCTCGTCGTCCTCATGCCCGACATCGGCATCGTCGTAGTGGAGGTCAAGGGCGGCAGCGTCTGGTGGGACGGCGGCTGGCGGATCATGCGCCGCGGCCGGGAGGCCACGATCCACCCGGTCGACCAGGCGCGCGACGGGAAGTACGCCCTCCGCACCTACGCGGAGGCTGACCAGCGATGGGGGAGTCGTACGCGCGTCGCGTGGGCGCACGCCGTGGTGACGCCCTACTCCGAGTTCGACCATGACTTCGCGCTGCCCGACCTGCCGCGCTGGGCGCTCCACGACAAGGGCGACCAGGACCACCTGGTCGGACGACTCCGCCAGAACGCACAGCGGATGACGCACGGCCAGCGGGTGGCGACGCTCGACGAGGTGCACGAGATCGCCGAGATCCTGACCGGCCGGCTGCCCACCACGTACGACATCCGCGCCGAGGCAGAGGAGCGAGCGGGCGTCGCCGACCGCCTGACCCTCGAGCAGGCCACGATCCTCAAGGTCACCCGCCTGCTCAACCGGGTCGAGGTCCGCGGCGGTGCCGGGAGCGGCAAGACCGTCCTGGCGCTCCAGCAGGCCAAGGAGCTGACCCGCGGCGGGCAGGATCGCAAGCCCCAGCGGGTGGCGTTGCTCTGCTACTCCATCGGGCTCGCGGAGCACCTCCGACGTCAGGTTGCCACGTGGGACCGGCGGCACCGACCCGCGTTCGTCGGCACCTTCCACGCCTTCGGCCAGCAGTGGGGCGCGGCCGAGGGGGATCGCACCGACAGCGAGTTCTGGGAGGAACGGCTGCCGGCCGAGATGGCCGAGCTCGCGGCGGACCTCCCTGACGGCAGCAAGTACGACGCGGTGGTCGTCGACGAGGCGCAGGACTTTGCCGACTCCTGGTGGACGCCCGTGCTGCGCGCGCTGCGCGACGAGGAGGAGGGCGGACTGTTCGTCTACTCCGACGAGAACCAGCGGATCTTCGCGCGGTTCGGCCGCCCGCCGGTCGCGCTCGTCCCGCTCGTGCTCGACCACAACCTGCGCAACACCAAGCAGATCCACGAGTCCTTCGGTCCGCTCGCTCCGAGCCGGATGTACTCCCACGGTGGGGACGGTCCGTCAGTCCGGTTCGTCGACGTGGGCGGGAACGATCCCCTCGACGTCGCCGACGACGAGGTCGACCGCCTGCTCGACGCCGGCTGGGACCCGTGCCACGTCGCGCTCCTCACCACCGGGCACCGGCACCCGATCCAGGTCGAGCGCACCGACTTCCACGACCAGGACGGCTACTGGCGCACCTACTGGGACGACGACGTCTTCTACGGCCACGTCCTCGGGTGCAAGGGGCTCGAGCGGCGTGCCGTCGTGCTCTGCCTCAACGAGGACGGCGCCCGCGATCGCGCGCGCGAGCGGCTCTACGTCGGCATGTCCCGCGCCACCGACGAGCTGGTGGTGGTGGGAGATCCGGAGGCCGTACGGCGGGTGGCGGGCGACGACGTCGCGCGCCGGCTGGGGCTCTGAGCGGAGCCTGCGCCGTCGGGCCAATCGCGCGGCCGGGCGCCACGTGGAGGGTGGCACCCTGGCCGCACGACATGACCCGTCAGAACTGCGGAGAGCAGCGCGGGTCGGATGCCCCACTCTTGTCGAAGATCATCAGGGTCCCGATCCCACCGGATCCGCGCCCGTAGTCCGTCTCCCGCAGGGTGTGCCACGCGTTGTCCTGGATGGCGGTCGTCGTGGTTGCTTCCAGCGTCGGCGCCACGCCGTAGTCCAGCCATGACACGTCTGCGTTGTTGCCACCTGAGTTGGTGCCCTTGTTGATCCGGTACTCGACTCGGCGCACCGTGGTGCTGAAGAAGTTGGGAGCGTCGAAGGTCACCCGCATGTAGCCCGTGAACCCGCCGATTGAGCAAGATGCCGTTCGAGACGTTGTGGCTGCGTGGGCCGGCGAGGCCACACCCGCCACCATCAGTGAGCCGACCGCGATGCCGAGGGCAACGCGCGCAACGAGAGATTCCCGAGATGTGGTCGTCATACGTTCTCCTTGGTCGTGCTTCTCGGTGAGAAGCGTGTGCATCAGGAGACGCAGTGCTGCGGCGATCGGTTGCGGTCCAGCTCAACTTCCTCGACCCACCCACGAGCGTCGACGTGGGACTTCCGGAACTGCTGGTTCCGCCGGATCAGTCGCTCGCGCACTACGTCGCGGAACGGCAGATCCTGACGGGTAGGTCGCCTCGTGCCTGTGGATGACGAGGTGCTCCCTGTCGGTGTCCCCTCGTAGCGTCGTGCGGACCACGAGGGGAGACGGAATGGGTGTCAACAACAGGAAGCGCAGGGCGGCGAAGCAGCGCAAGCAGGAGCGGGCGCAACGGGCGAGTCAACGGCCCGAGGAGCGTCCGGCGGCTGGCGAGAGCTGGGACGCCGACGCGGCGTACGCATCGGTCGAGCAGCGAGTGCGCACGGCGGTGCGGGTGCTCAGGCTGAAGAAGCTGACGGAGGCACATCTGGTGCAGGTCGCGGAGCTGCTCCTCGCGAGGACGAAGCCGTACCCGGAGCACGTGTTGTCGATCGTCCTCCACGACCTCATGAGCGCGGTGATCGAGGGCGTCGCAGCGGGTGGGTGGTCCCCAGGAGACCTCTCCGAGCTGGTGAGGCGCAACCTGGGCGCGGCCCACCTCCCGACGCTCGCGGCCGCGCTGCGTGAGCAGGAGGGGAGCCGCCGGCGTGGACAGACGTGGCGCGACGCCATCGACCTGATGGGTTGCGAACCCGCGCTGAACATCGGTGCCCACGGTGAGGTGTCGTCGCTGCTGGGGTTGGTGGCCCTGCTGCGCGGCGTACCACTGCTGACCGATGCGATCGCCTCGACTGCGGCGGCGCCTGGCCCCGAGCACCCCAAGCTCGCGCGAGTCAGGGCGTTGCTGGCCAAGGCGGAGTCGACGGAGTACGACGAGGAGGCCGAGGCGCTCTCGGCGAAGGCGCAGGAGCTGATCTCCCGTTACGCGCTGGACAGGTTGCTGGACGGCGGGTCGGAACGCGACAGCAGCGATCTTGCGGTCCGGCGCGTGTGGCTGGATGCGCCCTACGTGCGGGCCAAGACCCTCCTCGTCTCGGCCGTTGCTTCGGCCAACCGGTGCCGTGCCGCGAGTGCCGAACGACTCGGGTTCACCGTGGTCGTGGGCGCGGCTGCCGACCTCGACGCGGTCGAGCTCCTCGTGACGTCCCTGCTCGTGCAGGCGGATGCCGCAATGCTGCGCCACGGGCGCCGTACGGCGGCGTCGGGAGTGACGAGAACCAAGTCCTTCCGTCAGTCGTTCCTCACCGCGTACGCCACTCGTATCGGCGAGCGGCTGGCCGCCGTCAACGCGACTGCCGCGCGAGCTGCCGGCGCCGACCTGCTCCCGGTGCTCCGATCTCAGGAGGCGAAGGTGACTGACGCGTTCGACCGCATGGTTCCGCACACGATCGGACGGTCCGCGAGCGTGAGCAACGGCGACGGGTGGATCGCAGGACTGGCCGCCGCCGACCTCGCGGCGATCGACGTCAGCGCGCGCCTCGACCAGGCGGGGCGGACTGCGTGAGCGCGATCAGCCGGCGCACATGCCGGAGTATGATCAAAGTATGAACGCTCGCATCACCGTCAGTCTCCCCGAGGACCTCGTCGAGGCAGCGATCGCTGCCGTGGCGTCTGGTCAGGCACCGTCGGTGTCGGCGTACGTCGCCGGCGCGCTGCGGGAGAAGGCCGACCGCGAGTCCGTGGCCGAGGTCCTGGCCGAGTGGCTCGTCGAGGCCGGGCCTCTCTCGGTCGAGGACGAGGCGTGGGTGCAGGACGCGCTGTCGAAGGCGCAGCTCGGGACGTGACCACCGGGTTCTGCCTCGATGCTGGTGCCCTGATCGCCGTCGATCGAGGGGAGCGGCGGGTGATCAGCCTGCTCGATCGCGCGGTCGCTGCCGGCGCCTCGCTGGAGGTGCCTGCCACTGTCGTGGCACAGGTGTGGCGGGACGGGAGTCACCAGGCGCGGCTGGCGAGGTTCCTCAACGCCCGTGAGGTGATCACGGTCGACCTGGACGCGCAGTCCGCGCGTGCTGTGGGTGTCATGTGCGGCGCGGCCGGGATCCCGGATGTCGTCGACGGACACGTGGCCCTCCACGCGCGGCGGCGTGGGCTCGCGGTGCTGACGTCGGACGCAGGTGACATCGCGAGGCTAGATCCCACCCTCGTGATCATCGAGGTGTGACCCAGGGATCTCCGTGTGGGAACTCCGCGGACCGGTCGGCTACAGCAACACCACGGTCGGATCTATCGGAGCTAGCGTGGCCCCGTGCCCGACGACTTCGTGATCTCGCGCAACCCCGACGGGGACTCGACGCTGCCCTACCTGCTCCGCATCCCGCTGGGCGATGGCGTCGTCCTCAAGAGCAGGGAGATGTGGCCGCGGACGGCGAAGGTCTACTGCCATCGCGTGGAGGAGTGGCCGGCCGACGCCGAGATCGTGGAGCGGGTCGGCACGCGCAGCTGCGTACGGCGCGGCGCCGCGATCGACCTCGTCCTCGACCGCGGCCGGGAGAACCGGTCCCAGTTCGTGATGACGACGGTGCGTGGCCAGCGGCAGGTGATCTTCTGGCAGAGCGCGAGGACGAACAAGAAGGCGCGCCCTCGGGTGACCACGCCGACCGCGCGCGCCTCGGGGGTGGCGGCTCTGGAGATCGTCGTGGACTCGCGCGAGCGCTACGGCTACACGTTCTCCGACCGCCAAGCGACCACGACGCGGGCGCGACTGGATGCGGGCGACTACGGCGTGGTGCGCCACGGCAGCCTGCTGGCAAGCGTCGAGCGCAAGAGCCTGGATGACCTCGTGTCGTCGCTGACCGGCGGCAAGCTCGGCTTCCAGCTCGCCGAGCTCGCCTCCCTCCCGAGGGCGGCTGTCGTGGTGGAGGACCGCTACTCCGCCGTGTTCAAGCTCACGCACGTGCGGCCCGCCGTGGTGGCGGACGGGCTGGCCGAGTGCCAGGTCCGGTGGCCGGGCGTGCCGATCCTCTTCTGCGAGACCCGCAAGCTGGCGCAGGAGTGGACCTACCGGTTCCTCGCTGCGGCGGCTGTCGCCGCGGACGAGGAACGTCCCGCTGCCCGGATCGCCGCCGACCTCGTTGCCGCACCGCCACTATCCCCGGCGCCCCCGTCGCCGGCCGAGGTGCGGGCCTGGGCCCTTCTGCAGGGGTACGACGTCTCCGACCGCGGGCGGGTCCCGGCCCGGCTCGTCGCGGCGTACCTCGACGCGCGCGACGGCTGACGCCGGTCAGAGGGTGACGACGAGGTCTGCGGTGCTGCTCGTAGCACTGACCAGCCGGGCGTTGGGCTCGTCTGTGTGGTCCACCCAGTCGCGGGCAGCGTCGGGTGTCTTCCCGAACTGCTCGTGTCGGCTGACCAGACGCTCGCGGCGTACGTCGTCGTCGACCTCGACGAACCACACCTCGGCCAGCAGTGGGCGTACGCGCTCCCAGCCGGCGGTGGGCAGCAGGAGGTAGTTGCCCTCCGTGATCACCAGCCGGGCAGCGGGCGGGATGGCGATCGCGGCGGCGATGGGCTGCTCGAGGTTGCGCTCGAAGCCCGGGACGTAGAGGGTCCGATCCGGCTCGTCGTTCAGTCGCCGGAGCGCCGCGACGTATCCGTCGACGTCGAAGGTGTCCGGCGCGCCCTTCCTGTCGCGGCGCCCGAGCCGGTCGAGCTGGACGTCGGCGAGGTGGAAGCCGTCCATCGGCAGGTGGGCGACGGCGTCCTCGCCGAGACGCTCGCCGAGCGCGGAGAGCAGCGTCGCGGTGAGCGTCGTCTTGCCGGCGCCTGGCGCACCGGTGATGCCGAGAACCACTCGCGCAGGGCCGCTCAGGAGCGACACAGCCCGATCCGTCAGAGTGGAGGACGGTGTCATCTGGCTCGTCTCCGGTCCAAGGTGGCGAGCGCGAGCGCGTCGTAGTGGTCTGGTGGCAGCTCGAGTGCCACGCGCACGCGCCGACGGCCGATGAGGGCCTGCTCCTCGTCGAAGTCCGGGACGTCCTCGAGTGGGTGCAGGTCACGCAGGCCCAGGGTGAACCACCGCATCGCCTCGCGCAGACGTCCGCTCTCCTCGAGCGTCTCGGCGACTCGTTCGAGGGCCTCGCGCGGAAGGTTCGACCCTCGGCGGCGGAGCTCGCGAAGGAGCGCCTCGGCCTCCTCGCCTCGGCCGGCTCCGATGAGGTACGACACGCGCATGGCCTGCAGGACGTCGTTCTCCTCGTCCGTCGCGGCGCCTGCCTGGTCGAGGGTCGACAAGGCGGCGTCGACGTCACCGCGCATCGACTGATGGTCCGCGATCACCTGCAACACGTCGATGCGACCGGGGTCGCCGACGGCCATCGTCGCCAACAGCTGGTGGGCGGGTACGACCGTGTCGACGCGCGGGTCGAGCTCCCACGAGTCGATCAGGTCCTCGACCTCTTCCAGGGAAAGCGCCATACGCCCATGGTCTCGCACCCGCGTAGCGCGCCGGTTGCTCACCCGGATGCCGAGCGGAGTCCAACCACGTCGGCCGGCAGGGGACGGATCGCCCCGCGCGTGGCGAGGTGCACCACCTCGCACGGCACGCCAGCCCGGCGCGCGGTGGCGTACAGGCTCGTCGCCCATGCCCGGTCGGTGTCCGTGACGATGTCCTTGCCGGGGCGGGACCGGAGGAACGCGACGCGCATGCCTGGCGCCACCTCGCGGTCAAGCATGAGGAGGATCTCGGCGAGGCCGTCCGCGTGGGCGGCGTCAGGTGGATCCTCGGCCTCCACGATCTCGGTGAGGTGGGGCAGCGGGCGGTCGTCGACGATGAGGATCATCCAAACGGTGTGGCCGCCGTAGCTCCACGGCCCCATCAGCTCACGCCAGGCGTCCTCCAGCTGTGACTGGGTGGTGAGCACTGGATCGAACATGGCACCGACCCTGCACGCGATCGTCGCACCTGGCGAACGCTTCTCCACAGGTCCCGTGGTCATCCACAGATCGGTCCGTGCCGCTTGCGGCGAGCTGTTGAACGGATCTTGGCTGGAGGCATGTCTCGGAACACCACTCCCGGCTTTCGCCGACTGCCACGCGTCGCGGACCAGATGACCGCGGCCCACTTCGACCTGGTCGACCAGTCCCATGCCGCCGAACGGGCGGGTGACGCTGCCCGCGCACTCCACCTGCACGCGTCTGTGCCTGTGCTCAACAAGCGGAGCCGTCACCACGTGCTGCTGACCCAGCTCGCGTCACTCGGCGACGAGCTCCCCGGATGGGTGGGGGCACGCTGGATGGCGTACCAGGCCGTTCGCTGTGAGGACCCGGCCACGGAGTCCGGCCGGATGCAGCGGCTCGCGCTGAAGTACGCCGTCGAGACCTTTCACGCCGACCAGCTCGCCGACTGCCATGCCAACGCGGGCGACCCGGTCAAGGTCGCCGCCTGGGTGGCCTCGGAATCGTGGCTCTTCCACCAGCTCCTTCTCCACGACCTGGGTGGGCTCACCCGGTTCGCGGACGAGCTCGTCACGGATCGGCTCGCCGAGCACGCGGACCTGGCGAGGTCCTGGGCGGGAGCTCCGCTGGGCGGCTACCAGGTCGTAGCGAGCCGCCCGGGCGGACGCCTGCGCATCCATGATCCCGGCGCGCGTACGTCGCTGGAGGTGCTCGACCTCGGTGCCCGGACGACCGCCGGTGACGAGGGGTGGGTGCTGGGGCGGTTGGTGCCCAGCGGCGTCGACGACCTGTTGATGTTCGACACCGCGCCGATGGCCGTGCCTGAGCGAGTGGCTCGGGAGGTGTCCGGCGCATCGGAGCCATGGGCGCGTGTCACGCAGGCGCTCGACGAGGGCAGGCTGGTGGAGCGTGACTTCATGCGCGACGACTACGAGCTGACCACCGACGTGCTCAGCATCGACCTCCTCAGGATCGGTACGCCGCCCGCCGACCTGGAGCGCGTCACCGCGCAGCTCCGGTCCGGCCGTGACGAGATCCCGCGAGCCGCCTTCCGCATCCTGCGTCGAGCAGCCGACGGCGTGATCCAACAGTCCGAGGCTCCCCACATAGCGGCCGCGATCCTCCAGCCGGCTGCGCGTGCCGACGCACGCAGGTTGCTGGTCCGCGACGGGCACTACGACGTCTGGGCGCGGTGGGCGTCGCTGGTGCACGAGCCGGCGCGGGGGCTCCTCCTCAACCTCGCCCGAGCATGTCGTGCATTCGCCTGATGCCGGCCGCGCACCGCCCAGACCGAGCTGCGCCGGGTCGCGAAGAACTCTGTGGTCAGCGCGTCCCGAAGGTCCGGCTCACGACCTCGTCGAACACCCGGTCCGGGAGCAGGTCGCGCGAGGTGGTGATCATCCGTGCTCCCTTGCCCACCGGGTAGCGAGCAGCGGGACGCTTCGCGAGCGCAGCCTTCACGATCTTGTCCGCCACCTCTTCCGGCGTCGAAGCCCGCGACGGCTCGTCGAACCGCGTCAGCACGGCGTGCGCCTTTCGTGCGTGGGCGGCGTACGCGCCATCACCCGAGCGCTCGAGGAGCGAGTCGCGAGCGATCTCGTTCCACTCGGTGAGGATCGGGCCGGGCTCGATGAGGACGACCTTGATGCCGAAGGGCCGCAGCTCCATGCGGAGGCTGTCGCTGAAGCCCTCCACGGCGAACTTGGTCGCGTGGTACCACGCACCGAACGGCTCGTAGAACTTCCCGCCGATCGAGGAGATGTTGATGATCCGGCCCGACTTCTGCGCGCGCATGTGCGGCGTGACGAGCTGGACGAGGCGCGCGAGACCGAAGACGTTGACCTCGAACTGGCGCCGCGCCTCCTCGATCGGCACGTCCTCGACGGCGCCGTACGACCCGTAGCCGGCGTTGTTGACCAGGACGTCGATGCGGCCCTGCTCCCCGACGATCCGGTCGATGCCGGCGACCATCGAGGCGTCGTCGGTGACATCCATCGCGAAGGTGTGCACGCCCTCCGAGGCCAGCGCGGCCATCCGGTCGACGCGGCGGGCGACGGCGTACACCGTGAATCCCTGGACCAGGAGGGCGCGTGCGGTGCTCTCGCCGATGCCGGACGAACCGCCCGTCACGAGGGCGACCGGGGAGGTGTCGGGAGTGCTCATGTGGCGAGCGTAGTGGGGGTGCGGAGGCAGAGATCTGGGCCTGAGTGAGGCGATCTCACCTGAAAGGGCGCATAATGGACAGACGATGACCAGCTCATACGGTTCAAAGCCCAGACACACCAGCAGCAGCCCCTTCGCCCCCAAGGTCGAGGCCGTGGTTGAGGTCTTCGAGGTCGGCGACCGCGTCTGCCACGACCTCTACGGTCTCGGCGTCGTGACGCACCTCGACAGTCACGCGGCCACGGTCGACTTCGGCGAGCAGTCGGTGCGGATCAAGCCGCCCTACGCCAAGCTGCAGCACCTCTGAGGTTCTGAGGCTTCTCGGGGTGGCGGATCTCGGTGATGTCCTCCGCCCGTACGTCGACTCCGGTGCCGTCCCCGGACTGGTCGCGCTCATCGCGCGCGGTGACGACGTACGCGTCACGACGCTCGGCGCTCAGGGCACCAGTGGGGCGCCGATGCGGCGCGACTCGATCTTCCGCGGGGCGTCGATCACCAAGCCGCTGACCGCGGCGCTGGCGATGGTGCTGGTCGAGGACGGCCGTCTCGACCTCGATGCTGCGGTCGCTGAGCTGCTACCCGAGCTCGCGGCGCCGCGCGTGCTGCGCGAGCGAGGGAGCGCGCTCGACGACACTGTCCCGGCCGTACGCCCGATCACCGCCCGCCACCTGCTGACCGGCACGGCCGGGCACGGCTTCGCCACCTGGGAGTCGCCGGTCATCGGCCTGCTCATGGAGCAGCTGGGCCAGGCGGCCGGTGACATCCACGCGGTGCCCGAGCCCGACGAGTGGATGAGGCGGCTCAGCGGGATCCCGCTGATGCACCAGCCGGGCGAGGGCTGGACCTACAACGCGTCGTACGACGTCCTCGCCGTGCTGCTCGCGCGCGCGGCCGGGCAGGGCTTCGCTGACCTGATGGCCGAGCGCCTGCTCGAACCGCTCGGCATGGTCGACAGCGGCTTCCACGTGCCGGCCGACAAGCTCGACCGCTTCACCACGCTGTACTCCCGCGACGACGACGGCGTGCTCCAGGTGAGCGACGAGGTCGACGGCGTCTTCACCACCGAGCCGGCCTTCGCCTCCGGGTCCGGCGGACTCGTCACGACCGTCGACGACTGGCTGGCGTTCGGCCGGATGCTCCTCGACGGCGGGGGAGACATCCTGAAGCCCGAGTCGGTGCGCCAGATGATGACCGATCACACAACGAAGGAGCACCGCGAGCTGGGCGGGTTCTTCCTCGACGGTCAGGGCTGGGGGTTCGGCGGCGGGGTCGACACCGACCTGATCTCCCCGTGGAACGTGATCGGGCGCTACGGCTGGGTCGGCGGGACGGGCACGTCGGCGTACGTCCATCCCGACAGCGGCACCGTCGCGGTCCTGCTCAGCCAGATCGGGCTCGCCGACCCCGCGGTCGCGATGCTCGAGGCGTTCTGGACGGCCACCGCCGAGTAGCGGCCACCCCGAGGGACCTTGTGGCGTCGGAGGGCGTCATTAGGTTGGAATGCATGACTGACGACAAGAAGCAGGCAGCGACGGAGGCGGCCCAGCTCGTGGTCGACCAGGTGAGCTCGTACCAGTACAGCGCCGAGGACGACACGATCGCCCAGCAGCTCGACGAGGGGCTCGCGAAGGCGCAGGTCACGCTCAGCGACGACGAGCGGACCCGCATCCTCGCGGAGATCGACGGCATGAAGGACGAGCAGTCGAGCGCGCCGCAGGTCAGCTCCGCGACGCCGGTCGAGTGACCTGATGGACTCCCGCGGAGTGCTGACCGAGGCCTTCGGGCGCATCACCGAGCTGTACGACGGGGTGGCCGAGGGGCTCGACGACGAGACCCTCCACCACCGACCGGGCGGCACCGGCAACCCCATCGCCTGGCTGCTCTGGCACCTGGCGCGGGTGCAGGACGACCACATCGCCCACCTCGCCGGGGCGCCGCAGGTGTGGGAGGACTGGCAGGAGCGCTTCGGCCTGCCGAACGGCACCGACGACATCGGCTACGGCCACACCAGCGAGCAGGTCGAGGCCGTCCGGATCACCGACCCCGAGCTGCTCGTCGCCTACCACCACCAGGTCACCCTCGCGACCGCCCGCTACCTCGAGACCGTCGACGACCGAGAGCTCGAGCGGGAGGTCGACCAGAACTGGGACCCGCCCGTCACGGCCGGCCAGCGGCTCGTCAGCATCATCGGTGACTGCCTCCAGCACCTCGGGCAGGCGTCGTACGTCAAGGGGCTTCAGCAGAGCTAGTCCGGCTGTCCACAGATCGCGGCAGGGGTATCGCTTCGGCGGGGGCGCCAGCGTGAGTGTGTAGCATGTGTGTATGGCGCGGCTCAACGTGTATGTCCCTGATGACCTCGCGACTCGTGCGCGTCAGGCAGGACTCAATGTGTCGGCCCTGACCCAGCAAGCCCTGGCGGACGCGTTGGCGGGTGACGCGACAGATGCATGGTTGAGGTCGCTGCCGAAGCCGCCCGCGACGCCGATCGCGGTCGAGGACGTCCTTGCGGCGATCGACGGAGCTCGTGAGGAGCTCGGTGCCCGAGGCTGAGAGCTGGGTGGTCGATGCGTCGATCCTGGTGGACCTGGTCATCGCCGGCGCATCGGCGTCCTCCAGCGCAGCAGTGCTTGCCGGTGGTCGACTGCACGCGCCGGCGCACGTCGACCTCGAGGTTGCGTCGGCCCTGGCCCGACTCCACCGGGCCGGCGTCCTGTCGCGGGCCGCGGCGGGCCGTGCCCTGGCGACTTTCGGGAGGACCCCGCTCGAGCGTCACGACCTCCCGCCCCTGGTGGCGGGGGCGTGGAAGAGGACCGCGTCCCTCAGGGTTGCCGACGCCTTCTACGTCGAGCTCGCCCACCAGCTCGGCACCCGCGTCCTGACCGTCGACGCTCGGCTCGCGCGCGCCTCCAACCTCGCCGTCCTGCCGGACGGTGTCGAAGGGTGAGGTCTCGCTCCACCCGTCGACCTAGGGTGGCCGCATGACGACCCGGTGGCTCTTCGGCGACCAGCTCGGCCGGCACTTCGCCGACGACCACCGCGGCCCGCTGCTCATGGTCGAGGCGCTGTCGGTCTTCAAGCGGCGTCGCTTCCATCGCGCCAAGGCGCACCTCGTGCTGAGCGCGATGCGGCACCGCGCCGCCGACTTCGGGGACCGGCTGGCGTACGTCCGGGCGGAGACGTACGCCGAGGTGGTGCGCGACCTCGATGACGTCGAGGTCGTGCACCCGACGTCGTACGCCGCGCTCGGTCTGGTCGAGCGGCTCGGCTGCACGGTGCTGCCGCCGCGGGGGTTCGCGACGGCCCGCGAGGACTTCGAGCGGTGGGCCGAGGGCCGGCGCGGCAAGCGCCTGGTGATGGAGGACTTCTACCGGCGCGCGCGGGTCGCGCACGGGGTGCTCATGGACGACGGCGAGCCGGCCGGCGGCCAGTGGAACTTCGACCACGACAACCGCGAGCCCCCGCCGAAGGGCGCCGCGACGCTCGGCGTCACCGAGCCGTGGTGGCCGAGCGAGGATGACATCGACGCGCAGGTCCGCGAGGACCTTGATCGGTGGGAGCGCGACGGTGACGTGTCGTTCATCGGCCGCGACGGACCGCGCATCTTCAGCGCGACGAGGCGCGAGGCGCTGGCGGCGCTGGACCACTTCGTCGAGCACCGGCTGCCGGAGTTCGGCGCCCACGAGGACGCGATCCTCGAGGGCGACCCGTGGATGGCGCACAGCCTGATCAGTGCGCCGATGAACCTCGGTCTGCTCGATCCGCTCGAGGTCGTCGAGCGCGCGGAGACGGCGTACCGCAGCGGTGGCGCGCCGATCGCGAGCGTCGAGGGGTTCGTGCGGCAGGTGATCGGCTGGCGCGACTACGTCTGGCACACCTACTGGCACCAGGGCGACGCGTACCGCCGCGAGAACGCGCTCGGCGCGCGGGAGCAGATGCCGAAGTGGTTCACGGATCTCGACGCCGACGCGACGGACGCCCGCTGCGTCTCGCACGCCCTCGGCCAGGTCGCGGAGCACGGCTGGGTGCACCACATCCCGCGGCTGATGGTGCTGGGGTCGTACGCCCTGCAGCGCGGGTGGTCGCCGACGCAGGTGACCGACTGGTTCCACCGCGCGTTCGTCGACGGGTACGACTGGGTGATGGTGCCCAACATCGTCGGGATGTCGCAGCACGCGGACGGCGGCGTGATGATGACGAAGCCGTACACGTCCGGCGGTGCGTACATCAACACGATGAGCGACCACTGCGGGTCGTGCCGCTTCAACCCGAAGGTGCGGGTGGGGGAGGACGCGTGTCCGTTCACCGCCGGCTACTGGTGGTTCCTCGACCGGCACCGGGAGACGTTCGCCGGCAACCACCGGATGTCGCGCGCGGTCAACGGGCTCGACCGGCTCAAGGACCTCGACGAGCTGGTGGCGCAGGAGGACGCACGCGGCAACCGCGCACCGTAGGTCAGCCGCCGCAGGGCAGGGAGCCCAGTCGGGCCAGACCCTCGCGGTCGCCGGGGCCGAATGAGACCTGGCCGATGTTGTTCGCGAACATCAGCTCCATCGGCTCGCTGACGTGCGCGAGGCCGACGACATGGGCGAGCTCGTGGAGCACGATCGCCTCGAGGACGCGCGGTTGCTGCGCGACGGCGGTCGGGGTGAACGCCTCGACATCGAGGACCACGCCGCCGCTGACGTAGTGCACCCGGCCGTTGCTTCCCTGCTCGGCCACGGCGCCGCCGACACCCGCGACCTGCCCGGCGAGGTCGGCGTACTCCGTCGGGTCAGCCCAGCCGATGACGACGGGGTCGGGCCGGCCGAACAGCTTGACGCCGCCGGGGAACGGCCGCCTGTCTGTGTCCCCCTCGTCGTCGAACGACAGCCCGGTCGCCTCGCTGACGCGGGTGATGGCACGGTCGATCAGCTCACGGCCGCCTGGCGGTTCGCCGGCAGGGTTCACCCGGTAGCGGATCTCCTCGCACGGGTCCCAGCCCACCGGGTCGGTGCCGGCTCCCGGCTGGGTCATCGCGTAGGTGAACGTGCCGCCCGCGCGTACGACGGCGGGCGCGGGCAGCGGCCGCTCTGCGCCGAGGCCGATCGCCCTGCGGACCGTCGCGAACTGCTCGGACGGGTGCCACGCCACCACGGCAGCGAGCATCGCGGCCGTCGCGATGACGGTCAGCCAGGTGGAGGTACGCCGGGGCACCCGTTGATTCTCGGGTGTCCGCGGGCGTGCGTCAGCGGTCTAGCGGATCTAGTCAGCGACGGGGCAGCGCTGGCAGCATCGGTCCGTCAGCGGAGCGGCCGCTGCCGACGGGGTCGAGGGATGCCATGAGGGGACGGTTGGCGCGCCGGCTGCAGCACGTGTTCGTCTCCCCGGTGCTGCGCCGCATCGGCTTCCACGCGCAGCGGCTCACCGCCGGCATCGAGCGCGGCTTCTTCCTCCGCCTGATGCTCGGGCTGTTCGCCGTGGTCGCGGTCGCGTCGGTCGTCGTCACCGCGATCGAGGGTCAGCGTGACTCGGTCGGAACCGTCGCCGAGTCGTTCGGCGCGACCTTCTACTGGGGCGTCACGACGGTGATGGGTGCGGGCGACGCGTCGTACGTCACGTCCGTGGCCGGGTATCTCGTGAGCTGGCTGCTCGTGCTCTTCGGCGTCGCCATCGTCGCCACAATCACCGGTGCGCTCGTGGGCTTCGTCATCGACTTCCTGCTGAAAGAAGGTCAGGGCATGGGTGCATCGGGCTACCGCGACCACATCGTGGTGTGCGGGTGGAACTCCACCGCACGGGAACTGATCACCGAGCTGTCCACCGACGAGTACACGCCCAAGGTCGTCGTGGTGCACAGCTCCGACAAGAACCCGGCCGGGTCGCTCGCCTACTTCGTCAGCGGCGACTGCACCAACGCCGACGACCTCCGGAGGGCCGGGATCGAGGAGGCGATGGCGGCGATCGTCTGTCCTGCGGACGCCAGCAATGACGCCGACATGCGCTCGATCCTGACGGTGATGGCGATCGAGACGATCGCTCCCCAGGTGCGCACGGTGGTCGAGGCGAACAACCCTGCGCACGTCGAGCACTTCAAGCGGGCTCGCGCCGACGAGATCGTCGTGACGTCGCGCATCGCCTCACGGCTGCTCGCCCGGTCGTCGCTCTACCCCGGGATCGCGGGCATCGTCACCGACATCGTGTCCGGCGGCGAGGGGTCCGAGCTCTACCGCGTCTCCCTCCCGGAGGACTACATCGGCCTGTCGATCGACGAGCTGTCCTCGCGGATGCGGAGCGACCACAACGCGACCCTCCTCGCGGTCGGCCGTGACGACGCGTCCTTCGTCAACCCCGGCCCCGACTTCCGCCTCCAGCCCGGGGACGACGCCGTCGTCGTCGCCGAGTCCCTCGGCACACTCGCGCCGCTGAAGGTCGACAACGGCTGAACGCTGCGACAGTGGAGCACCGCGCCGCTAGGTCCGTCCTGGGGCTCGGCTGTTGCCCAAGGGCCGTGAGGAGGTGGCCTAGTCTGCGGCCGGCAGGAGACCGAGCTCCGCGGCCACGTGCGTAAGCGCCGGCCCCAGGCGCAGCAAGAGCGCTGCGCCCTCGGGTGGGAACGGGATCGCCTCCACGAAACCGAGACCGATGAGGTCCTGCTCGGCGGGCTCGGCGATCACGAACTCGTCCTCCAACCAGTCGACGACATCGCCTACCCCCTCGGGATCGGCGTCGAGGGCCTTGTGGGCCCACCGCGCGACGTCCGCCAGGAAGAGGTAGGGCAGCAGCTCGCCCTCCTGATCGGCGAGGTGCTCGTCCATCATCGCCTGGAGGTCGGGGAAGTCCGAGACGAGTCGACGTACGAGGTCCTGCGACGTGGTCATGACTGGAGTGCCTTTCGGATCTCGTCTGCCAGCTCGCGTGCAATATCGGTCAGACTTGGACGCGTCTGGATGCAGTGCTCACCAGCGCTCCAACACGCATCGTCGCCGCCGAGTCCCTCGGCGGTGTTCTCAGCGGCGCCCGCGGGTCAGGGAGTGTGATCAGGAAGCTGCGCTGGTGGAGAGGAACGAGCGCATCTGGTCACGGATGTCCTTGAGCCATGCTCGGTACGCGTCATCCGTCTCGCCGGCGTAGTACTGGCAGCCCCACTCCTCCAGTTGAGCATCCAGCCCTCCCTCGGGCAGGTCTACCTCGAGGAGCGCGCCGATCTGGTCGACCGTCGCCATGACCAGTTCACGCCGCTCGCGGAGAAACGCGGAGACGGTGTCGGACACGAGTCCACCGTCGATGTCCCAGTCCTGGTGGAAGTAGGCACCCATCAGATACTTCACGGCTTCCATGGTCGATCCTCCTCAATCGGGGAACGCTGTCAGTATGCGCCAACCTGATCGAGCGCGGCTGTCGGGCAACAAGACAACTCTGATGCCGGTCGGCGTATGAACTATTCCGTCTCGCCCCATCGTTGTTCCGGTCCGCTGCGCCAGGTCCTCGATGAGAGTGAGGCGGTGCGTCGGGTCCAGCAGCCACGTTTCAATCTCCTCGGCCCGCCGCTCGAGCGTCAACGCGATGAGGCGTTCGGCGCTCTGCTGGTCATCGAAGGTCGAAGCGAGAGGCATGCCTGGCCGTAGGTTCAACCGTTGCGTCAACTCGTCCAACGTCCTTCCGACGTGCCGTTCGATGGTGTGTCCAGGAGGCACCTCGTGCGACCGGAGCCAGCCGGGCTTGCGTGGCACCCATGCTGACGGGTTGACGGCCCCCACCTCATCTCGCACGGGCACCCGGACGAACTTCTCCACACGCGTCCGCACCACCGCGAGCTCGTCGCGGACCCGCTCGAGCCGGGCCGCGGTCGCGGCGACGCCGGCGCGGAGCGAGACGAGCAGGGCGTAGAACCGAGGGGCTTGGGAGCGCACGCGGGCAGCCGCGGCAACTGCAGTCGCACCGCCGCCGAGACCGCCGGTGAGACCGGTGACGATCACCGAGATGGCCGCTCCCTCCACGATCATCTGCGCGACCTCGCCCAACAGCTCGCGGGTGCGGTCGCGGGTCTCCTCGACCGCGTCGGCGTACTCCTCACACGCGTCGGCGAGGTGGGACAGCTGCCAGGCGGTGTCGCCGATGAGGCGGGTGAGCTCGCCGAGGGCATCGACCGCGTACGGGACCTCGGGGGAGCGCTGCCCCTCGATCAGCGCGACCGCCATGTCGACGTGGTCAGCAAGACCTGCGGTGGAGGCGGCAGCTCGGCGCCAGGCGTCGCCGGCTGCGCGCAGGCGTTCGACGTCGGCACCGGGCCAGACGAAGCCCTCGACCTGGTCGAGGATCCAGGCGTCGACGACGCCGAGCGACGGTTCCTGGTGTCCGAGGCTCGTCGGAGGAGACGCCGGTCGTACGCGGACGAAGGCCGAGTCGTCGAGGTCGCCGCCTGCATGGCCGAGGACGGCGATCCCGCCAGCGCCGACCTCGGCCGAGGCGTGGTTGGCGCCGGTCGCGGTCAGGAGTCGACCCGCGCCGATGAAGGCGTGGGTGAGGTCCGCGAGCGCCGCCACGGCCTCGCGCGCGCCGGCGTCGTACGCCGCCGCGAAGCCGACGCTCGTCGCGTCGTTGCCCGCCATCCCGGCCGAGGCGCCGAGTCGCGCGGGGAGGGACTCGGTCAGCACGGCGCTGGTGTGGTTGGCGGTCAGGCAGGCGTCGGCCGCCCGGGTGAACCCGCCGCACTCCACAGTGATCCGCACACCGACCACCCTTGCCGGATCGCCGGGGCCCTCGCGACCCCCTCCGAGCAATCTGTGGAGGAGGCGATCGGGGTTCTCCACAGATCCGGATACCGGCGTTTTCGCCCTACCGGCGTGGGCAGGTGAGGGCGATGACCCATCACGACTTCATCGGCCGCATCCAGGTCCGGCCCGCACTCAACGACGCCGAGAGCGCGTTCCTCTTCGGCCTCCTCGACTCCGACGGCACCCTGCGCGGAACACCGACGGGTCGTGGGGACCCGACGGTGCCGTTCGCCCGGCTGGCGTGGGAAGTCTGTCCGGACGGCTGCTGCCTGAAGTGGAACGGCGAGGAGGACTCGAGGTGGATGGTCGACTCCCTCCGCTTCGTCCTCGACCACCTGCTCCGTCCCGGC
Organism: Nocardioides zhouii; assembly: GCF_004137345.1. Taxonomy (GTDB): domain Bacteria; phylum Actinomycetota; class Actinomycetes; order Propionibacteriales; family Nocardioidaceae; genus Nocardioides; species Nocardioides zhouii. Next base: position 88,583 of record NZ_SDWV01000012.1, on the reverse strand, counting down.
GCGAAGGCGGAGGGGCATCAGAAGTTCGCGGAGTTCACGTTCGACCACGTGCTCAGTGGCGCCGTCCTGGGTCGCGGGCCTGGCGACCGAGTGGCGCGGTTCGTCGCGGTCGTCAACGACGAGGTGCACGGACTTCCCCTGCCGGAGCCCTGCGATGTCCCACAGCCACAGCCGCGGCCACTCGCCCAGCGCAGCCGGAAGAGGCCCGACAACGTCATCGTCTTCCGCCCGCGCCGCGCGTGAGCCGGCCGTGCGAGCATGCGTGGCATGGAGGAGCTCGTCGTACGCCGTGCCGGGTTCTCGCCGGTCAAGGGCATGCGCCACCTCGCCCTCGACCACATCGACCTCGATGAGCGCGGTCCTGTCGGGGATCGCGCGTACTGCCTTGTCGACCCGGCGCAGGGCCGCGTCCTGAGGACCGTCCAGCGCCCGTCGCTGATAGGCGTCGTCGCGCGGTCGTACGACGACGCGCTGGTGCTCACGCTGCCGAGCGGCGAGTCCGTCGACGGGCCTGCGACAACGAGCGGCGAGACCATCACGTGCGACTACTGGGGGAGGCAGGTCGACCTCGCGCTGACGGACGGACCGCACGCTGAATTGATGTCAGTTCACCTCGGCCAGGACGTACGTCTTGCGCGGTCGCCGCGGGGTGCCGTGGTCTTCGCCGATCCGATCACCCTCGTGACGACGGCCTCCCTCGACGCGCTGGACGAGGGCGAGCAGGCGGCACGCTTCCGGGCGACGCTGGTGGTGGAGACGGACGAGCCCTGGGTCGAGGACACGTGGCTGGGCCGGACGATGACCGTCGGCGTCGCGACGATCCGCATCGGCGGGCCGATCCCGCGGTGCGCGGTCATCGACCACCACCCGGAGACCGGCGCCAAGGACGCGCGGCTGCTGAAGGCCCTCACGCACAGCAGGCCGACCAACAAGGCCGGCGAGCCGATGTTCGGGGTCTACGCCACGGTCGTCACGCCGGGCAGGGTCGCCGTCACGCGCTGACCTGCCGCCACATCTCGACGTTGGCCGATGCCGCACGTGAGTAGGAGTCGTCCGCGGCGCCGGCGATCGCTCGCAACCCTGCGAGCGCAGTCACCATCGCGGCGCACCCGTCGCGCCAGGAGGCGTACGACAGCACTTGTGCATCGGCGGCACGCCCCGTCCAGTCGTCCTGCAGCCGGGTCTGCGCCTGGTCGATCTCGGCGGCGATGCCGACGAGGTCGCGCTGGCAGGCGGCCAGCTCGGCGAGCGCCGCGCGGAGTTCGCCGAGGTCGACGTCGAACGAGGTCATCGGAGCCGACCCTCGAGACGCTCGGACGAACCGCCGGCACCGTCATCAGCTGCGGCCAGACCGGCTCGCGCGAGGTCGAGCGCCTGGGTCGCGACCGCGAGCTCCTCGACCACGCCCGCCGTCGCCGCGCTCCACTCCTCCCACCGCGCGCGGAAGGCGTCGGCGGCGCTGCCACGCCAGGTGGCGAGGACGCCCTCGATCGACCGGTCGGCCCGGCGACGGCGTACGTCGAGGTCCTCGAGCCGTTCGCGCAGGGCGGCGGTCGTGGCGGCGTGGGCGGCAGGGTCGAGGGTGATCGTTCCCGAGAGGATCATGGGTCGATCGTGACCGGCCCAGAGCGCGAGCGGGAGCCCCGAACAGCAATCTGTGGAGAACCGGATCAGGCGAGCAGCGACGGCATCAGCGTGTCGACCCGCGCACTCAGCACCGCGAGGACGTCCTCGCGGGCCTCGCGCGGACCGGTCGCCCAGGAGAGCAGCGACTGGGCGAAGAGCCCGTCGAGCATGCCGTAGGTGGTCGAGGGATCGAGGGCAGCCGGTCGGCCAGCCAGGTCGGCGTAACGCGAGATGACCCGCCAGATCATCGCCTCGAGCTGGCCGTCGATCTCGAGGACCACCTCGCGCAGCGCCGGCTCGAACATCGACTGGTTGCGCAGGTCGTACCAGAGCTGGTGCATCGGACCCTCCTCGCGGATGGTCTCGGCGAGCTTGGCCGCGAAGCGCGACTGCAGCTCCTCTGCCGTCTCCGACGACGACACGATCTCGTCGTAGCGCGTCACGCAGGTGCGCTTGTAGTAGCGCACGCAGTAGGTGATCAGCTCCTCCTTGTTGGAGAAGTAGTAGTGCACGACCCCGTGCGAGTACGGCGAGTGCTGGGCGATCTCGCGCAGCGAGGTCTTGGCGTAGCCGAGCTGGCCGAGCGTCGTCAGCGCCGACTCGGCGAGCTGGTCGCGTCGGGTGTCGTGCTTGCTCACGCGCGCCGCCGCGGTCGCCACCGGGTCGGCGACGGAGGGAGCGGGAGGGACGGCCATGCCGTGATCCTAGCGGCACGAGCGGCCGTCTTGACAGTTGTCCAAAGATTTCCTTGACAGTCGTCAAGAATCGGGGCCAGTGTGAGCACCATCACCCGTCCGCACCCAGAGGAGCTCTCCGATGACTTCAATCGACCTGACCGGCCGCGTCGCCCTGGTGACGGGAGGTGCCCAGGGCCTGGGCGAGGGGATGGCCCGCGCCCTCGCCGGCGCCGGCGCCCGGGTGATGATCGCCGACGTCAACGAGGCCGGCGCCGACACGGCCGCGAGCCTCGGCGAGGGGCACGGCTACGTACGCCTCGACGTGACCGACGAGGCCGGCTGGGAGTCGGCGGTCGCCGCGACCGTCGACCAGCTCGGCGGCCTCGACGTGCTGGTCAACAACGCCGGTATCGAGATCTCCAGCCTGATCACCGAGGTCGAGCCCGACGACATCCGCAAGATGCTCGACGTCAACATCCTCGGCACCGCGCTCGGCCTCAAGCACGGCCTCCGCACCATGCGTCCCGACGGCGCCGCCGGCAAGGGCGGCTCGATCATCAACATCTCCTCGGTCGCCGCGACCATCGCGTTCCCCGCGATCTCGATCTACTCCGGCACAAAGTCGGCGGTGGACCGGATGACCCGCGTCGCCGCGATGGAGTCGGGCAAGCTCGGCTACGGCGTACGCGTCAACTGCATCTACCCCGGCCTGGTCCCGACGGCGATGGGCGCGGGCCTGGCCAACGACATGGCGAGCCTCGGCCTCTATGGCAGCCCCGAGGAGGCCGTCGGCGCCGTCATCGAGCTGACCCCGTCGGGCCGCCTCGGCGAGGTCGAGGACATGGCCGACGCCGTGGTCTTCCTCGCCTCCGACGCCTCGCGCTTCATCAACGGCGCCGGCATCCCCGTCGACGGCGGCATGGGCATGTGAGCTCCGCCCGCCCGTACGCCACCCACCCCGAACCCGAGAGAGAGCCCATGAGCGAGAAGAAGGTCGTCGTCTACGGAGCGTCCGGCTACACCGGCCGCCTGATCTGTGAGTACCTGCGCGAGTACAACGTGCCGTTCGTCGCGGCCGGGCGCAGCCAGGAGAAGCTCGAGTCGTCGCTGGCGCACAACGTCGCCGGCGTCGAGACCGCCGACTACGAGATCAAGACGGTGGACCACGACGTCGAGAGCCTGGCCGAGCTGTTCGACGGAGCCTCGGTCGTGTGCAACACGGTCGGTCCGTTCAGCACGCTCGGCCCGGTCGCGGTCGAGGCCGCGCTCAAGGCCGGTGTGCACTACACGGACACCACTGGCGAGCAGGACTGGCTGATGGCGTGCGACGACCAGTGGGGTGCGAAGTTCGCCGAGGCGGGCTTGCTGCTCGCGCCCGGAATCGCGCAGATGTACACCACCGGCGAGATCGCCGCCCAGCTCTGCCTCGACAAGCCGGGCCTCGACACCCTCGACATCGCCGTGTTCTGGGGCGGCTCCCCGACGATCGCCTCGACCGAGACGATCCTGGTCAACGCGGCGAACTCGGCCGCCCACTTCCTCGAGCAGAACGCGTACGTCCCCTTCGACCCCGCCCAGGGACTGACGCCGCTCGTCGTCCCCGGCCAGCACGAGCTCGCGCAGTCGCTGCCGTGGGGCGGGACGTCGCACCCGGTCTGGTTCAAGCGCGACCCGCGCGTCGCCAACTGCAAGGCGCAGGGCGGCGTCTTCAACGCGGCGCTGATGAACGGCGTGCCGCTCATCGTCGCCGGCGCCATCGAGGCCACCAAGGAGATGAACGAGGCGGACAGGGCGGCCGCGCTCACGGCGACAGCCCGCCAGGTGATGGACCAGATGCCGCCGCGCGAGAACCCGCGGGTCAACAAGTCGCTCGACTCGGTGCACGCCTCCGGACCGCTGGGCCGCGCGCACTGCGTGATCCACGGCAACTCCAACTACAAGCAGACCGGCCTCATGCAGGCGTACGCCGCCTACTCCCTGCTGCAGCAGCCGCCGCGCCGGGTCGGCTTCGCGTCGGGCTGCCAGGCGTTCGGGCACCACGAGCTCCTCGGGGTGCTGCGCTCGTTCGGCCTGGTCTCCTCGCCGGTGCTCACGACGCAGGACTGAGCCGGGACCGAGATGCTGCTGCACGACTACCTCGACAAGGGCGCGAGCCTCGGCGTCGACCGCCCCTGCCTGACCACCGACGGCACCACGTTGTCGTACGCCGACGTGGTGGGGCTGTCCCACGAGGTCGCGGCCGCGCTGCTCGGGCGCGGCCTCGGCGCGGGCGGTCGGGTCGCGATCCTCTCGGCCAACGACCCGGTCGCGTTCACGTGCGTCTTCGGGATCAGTCGGGCGGGTGGCGTGTGGTGCCCGATCAACCCGCGCAACGAGGCGGCGGAGAACCGCGAGCTGCTCGAGCTCTTCGGCGCCGAGGTCGTGCTCTACCAGTCGGGCTTCACGCCGCTCGTCGCCTCGATCCGCGACGAGCTGCCGGGGGTCCACACGTGGGTCTGCCTGGACAGCCCCGAAGAAGGAGCCGACGACGGATCCCTGTCCTGGCGGGACTTCCTCGCCAACGGATCGGGCGCGACCGTGCCCGGTCTCCGCGATCGCCCCGGTGCCGACGGACTCGCAATGCTCGTCGGCACCGGCGGCACGACCGGTCGACCCAAGGGCGTGATGCTCACGCCGACCAACCTCGAGACCATGACGGCGCTGACGCTGATGGGCTACCCGTTCGACGGCCCGCCGGTCTACCTCGCACTCGCGCCGCTCACGCACGCGGCCGGGGTGCTCTGCTTCCCGGTGCTGTCGCTCGGCGGCGAGGTCGTGATCATGCGCGCACCCGACGTCGGCGGCTTCCTGCGGCTCGTCGAGGAGCACCGCGTCACGCACACGTTCCTGCCGCCGACGCTCATCTACATGGTGCTCGGCAGCCCGTACCTCGAGTCGACTGACCTGAGCAGCCTGCAGTGCTTCTGGTACGGCGCGGCCCCGATGTCGGCGTCGCGGCTCGAGGAGGCACTCACCCGGATCGGGCCGGTCATGGCGCAGCTGTTCGGGCAGACCGAGGCGCCGATGATGATCTCGATGATGCCGCCCGCGGCCCACTTCCGGGCCGACGGCTCGGTGGCGACCGAGCGATTCACCAGCGCCGGTCGGCCCGCGCCGCTGGTCACGGTCGCGATCCTCGACGAGGACGACCGGCCGGTGGCGCCGGGGGAGCGAGGCGAGATCTGTGCGCGGTCGTCGCTGGTGATGGCCGGCTACTGGCAGAACCCCGAGGAGACCGCCCGCACCCTCCGCAACGGCTGGCTTCACACCGGCGACATCGGCTTCCTCGACGACGAGGGCTTCCTCCACATCGTCGACCGGGCCAAGGACATGATCATTACCGGCGGCTTCAACGTGTACTCGACCGAGGTCGAGCAGGCGGTGCTCGCGCACGAGGCCGTCCAGGACTGCGCGGTGATCGGGCGACCCGACGACAAGTGGGGCGAGCGCGTGGTGGTCGTCGTACAACCGCACCCCGGCGCGACGGTCGACCCCGACGAGCTGATCGCGTTCGTCAAGCAGCGCATCGGCTCGGTCAAGGCGCCCAAGGAGGTGCACGTCTGGGACGACCTGCCGCGCTCCAAGGTGGGCAAGGTGCTCAAGACGGAGATCAAGAGCGAGCTCTCGTCGTCGGTCTAGCGGTGTGTGCGAGGGTGGACCGACCACCCCCACCGCCATCTCGGAGGCACCTCTCGTGGACACCATGGACCCTGTCTACGGCTCCGGAACGCTGCTCCTCATCGCAGCGATCGCCGTCGCCGTCCTGCTCGTCCTCATCATCGTGCTGCGCCTGCACGCCTTCGTGGCGCTCGTGCTGGTCAGCCTCGGCACCGCGGTCGCCGCCGGCGTACCGGTCGCGGACGTGCCGACCATCTCGATCGCCGCCTTCGGCAGCACCCTCGGCACGGTCGCGCTGCTTGTCGGGCTCGGCGTGATGATCGGGCGGCTGCTCGAGGTGACCGGTGGCGCGCAGGTGCTGGCCGACACCCTCGTCAGCCGCTTCGGCGAGAAGCGCGCCCCGCTGGCGCTCGGCGTCGCGTCGCTGCTCTTCGGTCTCCCGATCTTCTTCGACGCCGGCCTGGTGGTCTTCCTCCCGATCATCTTCTCCGTCGCGAAGCGGTTCGGCGGATCCGTCCTGATGTACGCCCTGCCCGCCGCGGGTGCCTTCGCCGCGATGCACGCGATCGTCCCGCCGCACCCCGGTCCGGTCACCGCGGCCACCGAGCTCGGCGCCAGCATCGGCCTGACGCTCCTGGTGGGTGTGGTCATCGCCGTGATCGCCTGGGTCATCGGTGTGTACGTCGTCACGGTGACGTGGCTCGGCAAGGTGCACGTCCCCATCGACGACTCGGTGCTCACCGGTGGTCGGGAGGTCGAGGAGGGCGATCGGCCGGCGTTCGCCCACGTGCTGGGGATCCTGCTGCTGCCGCTGGTGCTGATCGGCGCCAACACCGTCCTTACGACCCTGCGCACCAATGAGTCGATCGCGGCCGAGGGCGGCCTCGTCGACGTCTTCGTGTTCATCGGCCAGACGCCCGTCGCGCTGCTCATCGCGCTGCTCGTCGCGACGTACACCCTCGCCATCAAGCGCCACTCGCGCGCGGAGATCGAGTCGTTGCTCAACGACGCGCTCGGCCCCATCTGCGCGATCATCCTCATCACCGGTGCCGGCGGCATGTTCGGCGGCGTGCTGCGCTACAGCGGCATCGGGGCGGCGCTCTCGGACTCGCTGGCCGACCTCGGCCTCCCGCTGATCGTCTCCGCGTTCGTCATCGCAACGATCCTGCGCGTCGCCCAGGGCTCGGCCACGGTCGCGCTCACCACGACGGCCGGACTGCTGTCCGCCGCCGTCGTGGAGGCCGACCCGTCGTCGCTGCAGAAGGTCGCACTCGTGCTCGCCATCGCCGCGGGCGCGACCGTGCTCTCCCACGTCAACGACTCCGGCTTCTGGCTGGTGGGCCGGTTCTTCGGGATGGACGTGAAGACGACGCTGCGCACCTGGACGGTGCTGGAGACGACGCTCGGCGTCACGATCTTCGTGCTCGCCCTGGGAGTCTGGGCGATCGGATGAATACCCCACGACGTTCTTCGTCTCCTCCGCTTCGCTCCTCCGCCGAACAACGCCGCGGGGACCCCGAATGACCGCGCTCCATCTGATTTTCATGGGTGTCTCCGGCTCGGGGAAGTCGACCATCGCCCGCGCCGTGCAGGAGCGGCTCGGCTGGGAGATGGCGGAGGGGGACGACTTCCACCCGCCCGAGAACGTCGCGAAGATGGCCGAGGGCACCCCGCTCACCGACGCGGACCGCTGGGGCTGGCTGGAGTCGCTTGCCGACTGGACCGCTGAGCGCGACGCGCACGACGAGCCGACGATCATCACGTGCAGCGCGCTGCGCCGGTCCTACCGTGACGTCCTGCGTCGCGGCGGCGAGGGCACCTTCTTCGTGCACGCCACCGGCGACAAGCACCTGATCCTCGACCGGATGAATGCCCGCGAGCACTTCATGCCGCCCAGCCTGCTCGAGTCGCAGCTCGACACCCTCGAGCCGCTCCAGCCCGACGAGTCGGGCATGGACGTGGACCCCGCCGAGTCGCTCGACCGGATCGTCGAGGACGTGCTGGCGCGCCTCGACCTCCGCTGACCACCTGTCGACTCGAGCGGACCTACGTCCGCTCGACGCACGGCATGCCGTGCGCCCAGCGTCCACGGCGTGCGACCAGTCAGTTGAGGACGACGATCCCGGCGTTGAGCGCGGTCGCGAAGCAGACCCAGGCGAGGTAGGGGACGAGCAGCCAGGCGGCGACCCGCGACCGGTGCCATGACCAGGCGATCAGCAGCGCGACCGAGGCCGCCAGGGCGACGATCTCACCCGCAGCGCCTGGACCGGCGGCGCCACCCGCGACTTCTCGACCAGCGCGATCGTGTAGAGGTCGGCCGCGAAGAACAGCGGCGTCCACGCCAGGTTGAGCAGCAGCTGCGCGACCCACAGCCACATCACCCGGTCCCAGCCGCCGGCCCGCCACAGGAGCCACCCGGCGACGCCGATCATCACGTAGAGCACCGACCACACCGGCCCGAAGAGCCAGGACGGCGGGGCGTACGCCGGCAGCTCGAGGGCGCGGTACGTCGCCTGCGAGCCGGCCGCGGCGAGCCCGCCGACGCCCGCCACTGCGGCGACCGCGACGATGAACGGCACGAGGGTCCACCACGGCCGGGTGGCCGGCTCGACGACGAGATCGCGAGAGGTCATGGCGTCCATCATGCCCACCCGGACCTGACGTTCACCCCGCGCGGCGGACCATCAGCACCGAGTCGGCGACGGCGATCTCCTCGCCGGTGTGCGGGTGCGCCTGGGTGCGCGGCCGCGCCTCGCAGACCTCGACCTCGAAGCCGTCGGGCACCGCGGGGAGCAGCTCCTCGGGGGTGAACATGAAGGTGTTGTGCCCGTGCCGCAGCCCGGTCGCGAGGTCCTCGGGGTGGTGCCCGACCACGAGCAGCGTGCCGCCCGGAGCGACCGCGGACGCGAGCCGACGTACGACGTCGGGCATGCCGCCGTCGGGCAGGTGGAAGAAGTGGGAGGTGACGAGGTCCCAGGTCTCGCCCGCGGGCTCGAAGGTGCGTACGTCGACCCGCCGGGTCTCGATCCGGTCGGCGACTCCCGCCTCCTCGGCGTGCTTCGTGGTGCGCGCGAGCGCGGCGTCGGCGAAGTCGACCGCCGTCACGTCCCAACCCTGGGAGGCGAGCCAGATCGCGTCGCCGCCCTCGCCGCAGCCGATGTCGAGAGCGCGGCCGGGGGCGAGCGACGGTGCCTCCGCGGCCAGCTGGACGTTGACCCGCCCGCTCCAGACCTTGTCGCCCGAGTAGCGCTCCTCCCACGCCGGCCGCTCGAAGAACCCGTCGCGTCGCTCGACGACCGCCTTCGCGGCGTCGGCGTTGGCCATGTCGGCGTTGATCCACGCGCCGACGCGGACGCCGTGCGCCGCCGAGGCGATGAGGATCATCGCGATGTCGGTGGCGTTGCCCGCGGCGAAGATGCCGGGCACGACGGTCGCGCCGCTCGGCTCGACCTCGATGACCGAGCCGTACGTGGCGCCGTTCATCTCGAACGGCTTCGGCTCGATGCCGAGCGGACCCAGGAAGTCGGCGCGTACGTGCGGCTGCGTGGCGACCACGATGGCGTCCCGCTCGAGGATCGAGCCGTCGGCGAGCCGCAGCCCGACGAGCACGTCGCCGTCGACGACGACCTCCCGCGGCGTGCCGTGGGCGAAGCGGACACCGATCGCGCCGAGCTTCTCCATCTCCTCCTCGGGGATCTGGACGCCGTCGTGCACGACCATGACCACGTCGTCGGAGAGCTGCCGGAACAGCAGCCCGTGGTGCGCGGACATCGGCATCGTCGCGAGGACCGCGATCGGCCGGTCGCGCACCTCCCACCCGTGGCAGTAGGGGCAGTGCAGCACGTCCTTGCCCCAGCGCTCGGCGAGGCCCGGCACGTCGGGCAGCTCGTCGACCACGCCGCCCGTCACCAGGATGCGCCGCGCGCGGACCCGCCGACCGCCGGCGGTGGTCACCAGGAAGTCGTCGATGCCGCCCGACAGCCCAACGACGCGGTCGGCGAGCACCTCGACGCCGTACGCCGCCACCTCGGCGCGGCCGATCTCGAGCAGCTCGAGAGGGTTCACGCCCTCGCGGCCCAGGTAGTTGTGGGCGTGGTCGGCGGGCGCATTGCGGGGCTCGCCGGCGTCGATCACGAGCACCGACCGCTTCGACCGGCCCAGTGCCATCGCACCGCTCAGCCCGGCCGCACCGCCGCCGACCACCACCACGTCGTACCTGTCGCGCATCTCGTTCTCAGTCATGCCCCGATGATGCACGGGCCTTCGCCGTAATGACAAACATTCTTGCTGAATCGGCAAATGACGTGCAGACTGGGCGACATGGACGATGACGGAGTGCTCCGCGGCGTGGGCCCGCGACTGCGCCAGCTCAGGCTCGAGCGCGAGGCCACGCTGACCGACCTCGCGGAGGAGACCGGCATCTCGGTGAGCACGCTGTCGCGGCTCGAGTCCGGGCAGCGCAAGCCGACCCTCGAGCTGCTGCTGCCGCTGGCGCGCGCCCACCGCGTCGCCCTCGACGAGCTCGTCGACGCCCCCGAGACGGGCGACCCGCGGATCCGGTCGAAACCGGTCGTACGCCACGGACGCACGTTCATCTCGCTGACCCGGCGCCCCGGCGGCCTGCAGTCCTTCAAGATGCTGCTGCCGGTCGACAACACACCACCGCCGACGCTGCAGACGCACGAGGGCTACGAGTGGCTGTACGTCCTCAGCGGCAAGGTGCGGCTGATGCTCGGCAACAAGGACCTCACCCTCGAGCCGGGCGAGGTCGTCGAGTTCGACACCCGCACCCCGCACTGGGTCGGCAACCCCGGCCCGGTGCCCGCCGAGGTGCTGGCGATCTTCGGCCCGCAGGGCGAGCGGATGCACGTCCGCTCCTGACACTGGACGGCGCGGCCGCGCCGGAGCACGCTGGTCTGATCCGCGAACTCGTCGGACAACCTTTCGCGACCCCCAACCGGTCCTCCCCGTCGTGGACCCAGCGGTGGATCCCGAGGGTGAGGAGGTGGTCGCCGTGACGCAACCAGCGATTGCCGGCGCTGTCGCGCCGGACCGGGTTGCCGAGTTCGAGGAGTTCGTCGCGGCGCGATCGCCGCGACTGCTGACCACGGCGTACCTGCTCACGCACGACCGCGGTCGCGCCGAGGACCTCCTGCAGACCTCGCTCGCCAAGCTCTGGCTGGCGTGGTCGCGGGTGGACGAGCCCGATGCCTACGTGCGCACCGTGATGATGACGACGTACGCCTCCTGGTGGCGGCGCAAGTGGCGCGGCGAGCGCCCGGCCGAGAACCTGCCGGAGACGCCGACCGACCTGGTGCAGCGCGACCCCGACATGTGGTCGGCGCTGGCCCGGTTGCCGAGGGGCCAGCGCGCGGTGCTGGTGCTCCGGTTCTACGAGGACCTGACCGAGGTGGAGACCGCGCGCGTGCTCGGCTGCAGCGTCGGCACGGTCAAGAGCCAGTCCGCCAAGGGACTGGCCAAGCTGCGCGCGGATGCCGCCCTGGCGGACCGCGCCGACGAGGGGAGGGCGACGCGATGAACGTCGAGGAGCTGGTGCAGCGCACCCTGGCCGAGCACGCCACCGACGTGGCCGCGGACGTGGATCCCGGTCGCGCGAGCGCCGCCCGGCGCGAGGCCCACGCGATCCGCGTACGCCGCGGGGTGGGCGCAGTGGCCGCCGTCGCGGCCGTCACCACCCTGGCCGGACTGGCCGGGAGCGGGTTCCTGCGCGCCGACGAGTCGCCCGGACCGGCCGACACCTCGGGACGGGTCGTGGACGTGGCCGGGTCCTTCGCGGGCCGCACGCTGATCACGTCGGAGGAGACGCTGGACGGGCGGCCGCTCGAGATGACGGTCGATGCCACGGTCGGATCGCAGTGGCTGGTGACGTGTGCCGGGGTCGGACCCGAGTACGTCGTGCACCGCACGATCGACGGGACCGACGAGGACACCGCCGTGTGCGGTCCGCTCGAGGTGCTCGGCGACACGATGTCCTTCCGGTGGACCGCGGGGGAGCCGGACGGAACAGGGCGTCTACTGCGGCTCTGGATCACCCGGGACGGCGAGGTCGTCGAGCCGGAGGGCGCGATCCTCGCCGCAGCGGCGTACGACCTCCCGGCGCCGATCGACTCCGTCGCCGGGGCGGACATCCAGCAGGTCGAGCCGCTCGACGGCCAGGACTGGGAGTACGTCGACGCCGTCGAGTCTCCGCCGGGAGTGCGCGCGTTGACGCACCGCTTCGACGCCCTCGACGAGGAGGCGCTCCTCGAGATCACCAGCAGCGGCAGCGGGCAGGGGACGGTCGAGCTCCTCGTCGACGGCACGCTCATGACCGACCCGAGCGCCTACTCCCTGGGCTCGACCGACCTCGGCAGCAGGCTCGCGGCGGGCGATGCCCACACGGTCACCCTGCGGATCGTCGGCGACGTCCCGGACGACGCGCGGCTCGCGATCGTGCGGCGGGTCGTCGGGTCTCCCGAAGGGTGATCCGCCGCTCCGGGACCGGTGGCACGGTGGAGTTCATGACGATCCGGACCGGCACGAGCGTGAAGTGGAAGTGGGGCTCCTCGTGGGCCGAGGGGAAGGTCACCGAGGAGCACCACGGTGACGTGTCCCGGACCACCAAGGGCTCGGAGGTCACCCGGCACGGCAGCGACGACGACCCGGCGTACGTCATCGAGCAGGAGGACGGCACCACCGTCCTCAAGCTCGCCAGCGAGGTCGAGCGGGCCTGAACCTCACTCCCAGGCGCTGAGGTCCGGCGGCACGTCGACCGACAGCTGCTGCAGGACGGCGAGGGGCACCACGTCGAGGGCTCGCTCGGAGGTGGATGCGAGGACCACCGGCGCGGCCACCCCGGCGTCGTACGCCTGGAGCCAGCGCACCGCGACGACGCACCAGCGGTCGCCCGCGACCAGACCGGGGAAGCTCCACTCGGGGTGCGGCGTCGAGAGGTCGTTGCCCACCGACCGCTGATGTGCGAGGAACTCCTCGGTCATCACCGCGCAGACGGCGTGCAGCCCGACGTCGTGCGCTCCGACCGTGCACGTCCCGTCGCGGTGGAAGCCGGTCATCGGGTCGGTGCCGCACGGTTCCAGTACGCCGCCGAGGACGTTGCGCTCGCTCATGGGGAGAGCATGCCGCTAACGTCCACACATGGAGCTCCCCTTCGTCCTCAACGGTGTTTCCGGCGTGGTGCGCGTCGACCACCGCCGCAACTCCGACCCGGCGTCGGTGGGGTGCCAACCGGACACCGTGGACTACCCGATCTGCACCGCCACCATCGAGCGACCGTTCCGGGGATACGACTCGCTGATGGGCTGGGTGCAGCTCGTACGGTCGGACGACAACGTGAGCGGCGGCGAGCGGTTCGAGATGGATCCGCTCGCGTTCCTCGGTGATCAGTCCCACCCCTACTGCTGGCTCGGCCTGAACCCGACGCTGTTCGACGCCCCCTCGCGACCGGGCCGCATCGACATGGACTGGATGGCGCACAGCTTCCTGTGCGTCCCCGACGACGTGGGCAGCGGGCTGGAAGCGCGACCGATGCTCGGCTTCTCGTGGGGCTTCGTGGCGCGCGGCGGCGAGATCACGCTCGTCCCGCCGGTGCAGCTGGGCGACGCGGACTGGGACCAGCACCTCGACACGCTGCGTGGCAAGCACCCGGGCTGGCACTTCTCGCCCGGTCTGGCAGACCTGTCCTGAGCTGAGGCCTACGACGACTGGCGCGCGGCCCTCTTCGCCTCGGCCTCCGCGCGGCGCTCGACGAAGCGGGTCGCCTCGCCGTCCAGCGCCGCGACTGCGGCCGCGAGCTCGTCGCGCGCCTTCTCGCCGTCCTCGTCGAGGCCCTCGAGCTCCCACACGCCCCACTGCCGCAGCAGCGGCGTCACGATGTCGTCGTGGTGGATCCGCAGGTCGTAGATCCCGGCCTTGGCCATCTGCACGGCCTTGCGCGAGAAGCCGGGGATGACACTGCCCGGCATCTGGAAGTCGACGACCTCCTCGGTGATCGCCCGCATCGTCTGGCTGGGCGAGAGCTGGAGGGCCGCGGTGACGATGTTGCGGTAGAAGATCATGTGGAGGTTCTCGTCCTTGGCGACGCGGCTGAGCAGCTTCTCCGCGATCGGCTCCTCGGTGTAGCGCCCGGTGTTGCGGTGCGAGATGCGAGTCGCGAGCTCCTGGAACGACACGTACGCGCAGACGTTGAGCAGTGACTTGTCGAGCGCCTCGTAGCCCGTCTCCATCGTCTCCATCCGGGCCCGCTCGAGCTCGACGGGGTCGACGCCGCGGGTGACGAGCAGGTAGTCGCGGATGCAGAACGCGTGCCGGCCCTCCTCGGCGGTCCACCGGTTGACCCACGTGCCCCACGCGCTGTCGCGGCCGAAGGCGCGGTCGATCTCGCGGTGATAGCTCGGGAGGTTGTCCTCGGTCAGCAGGTTGACCTCGAGCGCCGTCCGCGCGATCGGCGACAGCTGGGACTGCGCGACCTCCCACGGGTCACCACCCAGGTCGGCGAAGTCTCGCCCCAGGCTCCACGGGACGTACTCGTGCGGCATCCACTCGTCCGCCATCGCGAGGTGCCGGTTGAGGTTCTCCTCCACCGTGGGCTCGAGCTCGGTCATCAGCTGGGCGGTGTCGAGAGCGGCCATGGAGTCATCTCCTCGGGTGCTGTCGAGGGCGCGGTGTCCTCGAGCCCTTGCCTACACCCCCGACCGCCGCCGTGACCAGAGGCACGCAGGCCCGGTCGCGCCTCCCGTGACGGCATCGCCTGCGAGTGATGCCCGCACAAGATAGGCAGTTCGCCCGGTCGAGTGCCGCGCCCACGCGTGACGACGCGACCGGCCAGGCGAACTGCCTACGTTGGTGATCAGTTCCAGATCGCGGTCGCCCACTCGGGTGGTCGACGGACGGGTTGTCGTTGCGCGCGGTCGCGGTCCCGGTCTCCTAGGCTCGGCGGGTGCGGTCGACCTCGGCCGCCACGACAACGCTTCGACAGACACGGGGGACACATGCGCAGCGAGCTCTTCGACCAGGCCAACCAGGAGAACGCGACCACCGAGCGGTTCAGCCTGCATCACCGCAAGACGCTGCGGGCGGTGCTGGGGGAGCCGGTGCTGGCGGCCAAGGGAGCGATGGTCGCCTACCAGGGCCAGGTGAGGTTCGAGCACAAGTCGGCGGGCTCGGTCGGCAAGATGATGCGCCGGCTGGTCACGTCGGAGGACACGCCACTGATGACGGTGACGGGCCAGGGTGAGGTCTTCTTCGCCGACACCGCCAAGGACATCTTCCTCGTCCACCTCGAGGGCGACGGGCTCTCGGTCAACGGCAGCGCGCTGCTCGCGATGGACGCCAACCTCGAGTACGACGTGCACCGCGTGAAGGGGGCCGGGATGATGAGCGGCGGGATGTTCAACACCCTCATCCAGGGCCAGGGCACCGTCGCGCTCACCAGTGACGGCCAGCCGCTCATCCTCGACTGCAGCCAGACGCCGACCTTCGTCGACATCAACGCCGCGGTCTGCTGGTCGGCCGGCCTGGTGCCGCAGGTGGTCAACTCGATGAACATGAAGTCGCTGCTGCGCGGCGGCACCGGCGAGGCGTTCCAGTACGCCTTCCAGGGCCCCGGCTTCGTCGTCGTACAGCCGTCTGAGGGCCCGGTCGTTCCGCCGCACAGCCACGGCTCGGGCGGCTGAGCAC
Organism: Nocardioides zhouii; assembly: GCF_004137345.1. GTDB lineage: Bacteria > Actinomycetota > Actinomycetes > Propionibacteriales > Nocardioidaceae > Nocardioides > Nocardioides zhouii. Next base: position 72,927 of record NZ_SDWV01000012.1, on the reverse strand, counting down.
CTGACTGACGCAACAGTGGAGCCCCACGCCGTACCTACCGGCGTGGGGCTCCACTGTCGTGGCCGCTGGAGTCAGTTCCAGATCGCGGCCGCCCACTCCGGGTGGTCGATGAACGGGTTGCGGTTGCCCTGCCACTGGGCGTGGATCCGGTCGTTGCGGCGCATCTCGAAGGCGTCGACCGGGTCGGCGCTGTTCCACTGGAGCAGGATGTCGAGGTCGCCGATGCGCGGGACGGCGCTGCCGGAGACGGTGCTCAGCTCGAGGTCGTAGAAGCCCTCGTCGCCCTCGTAGCGCACGGCCATGTAGAGGAGCATCCGCGCCACGTCGCCCTTGACCGCGTCGCGCGGCTCGAAGGAGTCGGTGTCGGTCCAGCAGTCGGTGCAGCCCGAGACGGCGGTGCCGCCGTTGTCGAAGTCCTTGTTGCCGCGCGTGCCGTTGACCGTGACGTCCTCGGGCCGCAGGTGGTGCAGGTCGGTGCCCGGTCCCGCGCTCGTGCTGAAGCCGCCGCGGGACTGCGCCCACACGTGCTCCCTGTTCCAGTTGCCGACGCTGCCGCCGTTGCTGGACTTCGAGATGGAGCGGCCGGTGTAGAGCTCGATGACGTTGCCGGTGTTGTTGGGGTCCTGGTCGGTGTCCTTGAGCGCCGTCCACACGGCGTCGTACGACAGCGTCGTGTTGTTGTCGATGATGTCGTGGAGCGACGTACGCAGCGCCGAGCCGGTCTTGCCGATCGCCGGGGCGTAGTAGGTGGAGTCCCATGGGCTCGTGCCGCCGGTCGGCGGCGGGTCGGTCGGCGTGCCGCCGCCGGCCAGCGCGAAGGCGGACGTGTTCGTCATGCCCGGGTGGGAGAAGTACGCCGAGAGTGCGCCGGTGACGTCGATCTGCTTGCCCATGAGGGACGGATTCGTCTTCAGGCCCCACTGCGCCCGGAAGGCCGAGGGGATCTGGACGTACAGCATCGAGGAGGTGTTGGTCTGCGACGCCGAGTCGGCGATGGCGAGCGCGTAGTCGCTGGGGAAGCCGGAGCGTACGACCGTGCTGGTCGCCGTCGGCTGCCCGACGACGTAGCCGCGGACGGTCTGGGAGGCGCCGGTCTGCTGGGCGATGGCCTGGCTGACCGTGAGCGGCGTGGCCGCCCGGGCCGGCGGCGTGCCGGCCGGGAGGACGAGGACCGCGAGGGCCAGCGTCAGGGACAGGACGAGGGAGGTGACAAGGGCGGCCGTGAGCGACCGGCCCTTCCCGAGAAGGAGGGTCATGGGGGGTGAGCCTGCCGGAAGTCGGGGCCGTGCGGAAGGGGCTCGCGGACCGGACGTCGCGACGGGCGACAGGGCTGGTCCACCCTGGCATCGGCCGCGGTCCCACGCGTCACTCCCCACCCTCAGGACACGGGTCTGGTGTGGCGCGTGGTGGCCATGAGGCCCCAGACACGCTCAGGGACCGGCCGGTACAGCCCTTTACACCGACGCACACCCAGTTCTGCGAAAACGCCACGGAATGTCGCCAGACTCTTTAGGTTGAGTCTGCTTCGGCCACCCGGAGCACAGGTTTCGTCGTCGGAAGTCGTACCAGATAACGCGAGGCACACATGACTCAGGATGCAGCCCAGTCCCGGAAGGGCACGGGTCTCTCGGTCGCAGGTTGGCCCTTGGGCCGCAAGATGGCCATGGCACTGGCGATCCCGCTGCTGCTTGCCGCCGTCCTCGGTGGCCTGCGCGTGTCCGGAGATCTCACCGACTCGCGCCAGGCCGGCACCAGCGCCAAGCAGGTCACGATCATCCAGCCCGCGATCGACTACCTGACCGCGTCCGAGGCCGCCATGGTGGCCGCGCAGTCCGACAGCGCCGCGAGCCAGGGCGACCTGATCGACGCCATCGACGACATCGTCACGAACGGCGAGGCGCTCACCCAGGCCAAGGACGCCGCCGACCTCGACGATCTCCAGACCGCCCACGTCGACGCGCTGCTCGACCTGAGCCAGGCGCTCCGTGGCACGGAGGCCGAGACTCTCGGCCCGGCCACCTGGATCGCTCTCGTCCGCCAGCTCGAGTCCAGCGTCTCCCAGCTCATCACCAGCGTGAACGCCGCCCAGGAGACACCCGAGCCGCGGCTCGAGCAGCTCTCCCAGCTGATGAGCGGTCGCCTGTCACTGGCGCTCCAGCAGGGTCTGATCGCCACCACCCTCGCCCAGTCGAGCTCGCAGGAGCTCTTCTCGGAGATCGGCGTCGAGGCGGCGGCCATCGACCGTCTCGCCGGCTCCGTCGCTGGTGCGGAGAAGCAGACCGCTCAGCTCCGTACGCAGAACACCCGCCACGCCGGACAGGTCCGTGACGACTCCGCCACGAACCTCGACGGCCGCGACGCCTACACGCCGTACGACGAGATCACGCAGACCCTGACCCAGGGCGTCACGTCGTCCCTCGACGAGGCCGCGTCCGACGCCCGGCGCAACGCACTCATCGGCGCCGTGCTGACCCTGGTCGCGCTCGGACTGGCCATCTTCATCGCCTTCGTGATCGCCAACAGCCTGCTCGGCCCGATCAACCGGGTCCGGGAGGGCGCCCTCGCGGTCGCCCGCCACCGCCTGCCCGACGCGGTCGCCCGGATCCGTGCGGGCCAGGAGCCCGAGCCGGTCACGACGATCGACGTCACCACCAACGAGGAGATCGGCCAGGTCGCCCGGGCGGTCGACGACCTCCACCGCCAGGCCATCCACCTCGCCTCCGGTGAGGCGCAGCTCCGCCAGACCGTCAACGCGATGTTCGTGACGCTGTCGCGCCGGTCGAACTCGCTGGTCAACCAGCAGCTCGCCCAGATCGAGCGCCTCGAGCACGACGAGGAAGACCCCAAGCGCCTCGAGTCGCTGTTCCGCCTCGACCACCTGGCCTCGCGCATGCGTCGTACGGCCGACTCGCTGCTGATCCTGGCCGACGCGCCCAACCGCAACGCGGGCCAGTTCAGCCTCACGGTCGGCGAGGCCCTCCAGGCCGCGACGTCCGCCGTGCAGGACTACCAGCGCGTGCAGATCCTGTCGCACCTCAACACCCGCGTGGGTGACGAGGCCGCGGCCGACGTGGTGCACCTCCTGACCGAGCTGGTCGACAACGCGCTGACGTACTCGCCTCCCGGTGAGCCGGTCCGGCTGGCCGCCAAGCAGGGCGACGAGGGCGTCACCATCACGGTCACCGACTCCGGTCTCGGCGTTCCGCCGGCCGAGCTCGAGATCCTCAACCGCGACCTCGCCCACGGTGCCGAGGCCACGCCGGACACCGCCCGTCGGATGGGCCTGTTCGTGGTCTCACGCCTCGCGGACCGCCACGACATCGTTGCCTCGCTCACCCGCAACCCGGGCGGCGGCATGACCGCCTCCGTGCTGCTCCCGCCGTCGGTCCTGCCCGAGCTGCCGCAGGTCGCGGCTCCGGGCGACGCCTCGGCTGCGCGCGCCGGGGAGTCCACCTCGTCGACCTCCTCGACCACGGTCGAGACCGTCGAGGGCGGCGCTCCCGGGGAGTCGCGTCGTGAGGCACGCCGGCTCACCCGCGCCGAGAAGTCCCAGGCCAAGGCCGCGCAGAAGGCTGCCCAGAAGTCGGCCGACCGGGCCGCCGGTCAGGCCGCCGCCGAGGCCAGGGCCGAGGAGCGCGCCGTCGCTGCGACGCAGGCCGCGGAGGAGAAGGCCGCCCGCGAGGACGCGGAGGCCGTGGCCGTTGCCGAGGCCGAGGTCGACGACACCGTCGTGCCCGAGTCGGTGGAGGCCGGTGCGTCCGAGCGTCCGTCGCTGGACAGCCTGCTGCCCCGCCGCGAGCCCGGCGCCAACATGCCCCGCACCGGTGCCGACGCGTTCCTGCCGCCGGAGACCTCCGGCGCCACGGGCCCGCTGTTCGGCAAGCGTGCCGAGACCGACGGTTCGAGCGACGCGGAGTCGGGCACCACTGACGAGTCCGACGGCGCGCCGAGCCGGATCCAGAGGGTCGCCTCGGTCGTCCCGATCACCGCCCTGGCCTCCCGCCAGCGCGCCCAGGCCGAGCAGGCCCGGGTCGCCGAGGAGTCGGTCGAGCAGCCCGTCGCCGAGGAGCCGGTCGAGGAGACCGTTGCCGAGGAGTCGGTCGTCGAGCCGGTGGCCGAGGAGCAGGAGGCCGAGGAGCACGTCGAGCCCGTACGCGCCCACGACCCGCTCTCCGACCCGCTGCCCGAGGACGCCTTCGACGAAGCCGACCGGCAGGTCGACGACACGGTCGTCGTGGACACCACGCCCGACGAGCTGGTCGACGACACGGTCGTCGTCGACACCACGCCGGACGAGCCGGTCGCCGAGGACGAGGACGAGGCAGTCGCCGAGCCCGCCGCCACGGCCGACGAGGACGACGTACACGTCGACGCCGACGACCCGCTGGGTCTCGGGGGTCCGGCGAGCAGCCGGTCCGAAGACGCAGACCAGGCCGAGCAGGTTGAGCACGCCGAGGAGCCCGTCGAGGAGACGGTCGCCGAGGAGGCTCCGGTCGACGAAGAGCCTGCCGAAGAGCCTGCTGAGGAGCCCGACGAGGAGCCCGTCGCCGAGCCCGCCGCGGCTTTCGAGGACCACTCGCTCAACGGCCACTCGACGAACGGCCTGTCGCAACGTGGCGCCGAGCCGGCGCGAGCCGGTGGCGAGTCGCCGATCTTCAAGTCGATGCGCTCGGGCTGGCTCACCGGCGACGCCGACGAGATCCACGAGTCCGAGATCGACCGGGGCTGGGAGATCGCTGCCCAGCACGTCGCCGAGACGGCTCCGGTCGCCGAGCCCGCCGCCGCAGCCGTCATCACCGGACTGCCCCGTCGTGCCCCGGGGGAGCGCCTCGTCCCCGGTAGCGTGACCCCGCCCACGGCAGCCAAGACCCGCGATCCAGACGCGATCCGCCGTCGACTCCAGTCCCATACCGCGGGAGTCTCCCGTGGTCGACAGGCAGCCCAAAGTTCCCCTCAGCACACGGAAGCAGGCCCAGCATGACGCACGAATCCGCCGCCCCCGCCGCCAGCTCTGCTGGTGACGACCGCGACCTCGACTGGGTGATGTCGCGCTTCGTCGAAGAGGTTCCCGACGCCGCGCACGCCATCCTCGTCTCCGCCGACGGTCTCCTCATGGCCTCGAGCACCAGCATCCCTGGTGAGCGGGCCGAGCAGGTCGCCGCCGTCTCCTCAGGCCTGGCCAGCCTCGCCGTCGGCGCCGCTCGCCTCTTCGAGGGCGGCTCGGTGATGCAGACCATCGTCGAGATGGAGATGGGCTTCCTGATGTTGATGAGCGTCGGTGACGGGTCCAACCTCACCGTGCTCACGACCGAGGAGGCCGACATCGGCCAGGTGGGCTACGAGATGGCCCTGCTGGTGGACCGAGTGGGACGTACCGTCGAGGCCCAGGCCCGCGTCGGTACGGGCGGCTGACCGGACTCATGCCATGACGCCGCCACTCGAGCCGGAGGACGAGGCCTACCGCCCTCGCCTCATCCGGTCCTACACACTCACAGCGGGCCGGACGGCGACCAAGATCGACCTCGCCCTGGAGGCCACGCTGCGCCTCCAGGCTGGTGCGGAGGCGCCCGTCCTGAGCCCGTCTGCCGCGCAGGTTCTCGAGGTCTGCGACCGGCGTTCCGTGGCCGAGGTGTCGGCACTGACCAAGATGCCGATCGGTGTCACCCGGGTGCTGCTGGGTGACTTGATCGAGCAGGGCCTGGTGCGCATCCAGGCCACCATCAACGACAACACGTCGACAGATGAGCGGCTCGAGCTCATCGAAAGGACCCTCCGTGGACTTCGAAACTACTAAGGCACAGCGCGCGGCTGCGTCGACGAAGATCGTCATTGCAGGCGGCTTCGGCGTCGGCAAGTCGACGCTCGTCGGCGCCGTCTCCGAGATCGACCCGCTGCGCACCGAGGCACTCGTCACCAACGAGTCCGAGGGCGTCGACGACCTCGCCGCCGTGCCCACCAAGGCCACGACCACCGTGGCCATGGACTTCGGGCGCCTCACCCTGGCCGAGGACCTGGTCCTCTACCTCTTCGGTACTCCGGGACAGCGCCGTTTCTGGTTCATGTGGGACGACCTGTGCCGCGGCGCCATCGGCGCCATCGTGCTGGTCGACGTGGCCCGCCTCGACGAGTCGTTCTCGCCGTTGGACTACTTCGAGTCCAAGGGGATCCCGTTCATCGTCGCCGTCAACGAGTTCGACGGCGTGCCGCGCTACCCCGCCGAGGAGATCGCCGCCGCGCTGGCCCTGCCGGCCGAGGTGCCGATCATCAGCCTCGACGCTCGCGACCGCGAGCAGGCCAAGGGTGCGCTCGTGAAGATCACCGAATACGCCCTCACGCGACTGCGCGAGTCGCTCACTGCGAATGCGAACTAAGACCATGTCCCGACTGATCCGTCGTCCCAGCAGCTCCGTCCGCGCCGCAGCGGCGGCCCTGTCCTCCGTGGCCCTCATGGCCACGCTCAGCGCCTGCGGTGGCGCGGCCAGCGGCAAGACCGCCGACAGCCTCTCGGAGGTCTCGCCGGTCTTCAAGGGCGCCCTCACCGTGTGCACCGACAGCCCGTACGCGCCCTTCGTCTACGAGGAGAAGGGCAAGCTCACCGGGTTCGACGTCGACCTCGGCCAGGCCGTCGCCGACGCCCTCGAGGTGGAGCTCGACGTGCTCGACGTGGACTTCGACTCCATCACCTCGGGTGACTCGCTCAACACCGACGTCTGCGACGTCGCGATCGCGGCGATGACCATCACCGGCGAGCGGGCGCGCGTGCTCGACTTCTCCAGCCCCTACTTCGACGCCAAGCAGGCGCTCGTGACGCCGCGCGGCTCGGGCCTCGACCAGCTCAGCGAGCTGGCCGGCAAGCGGGTCGGCGTCCAGAAGGACACCACCGGCGAGACCTACATGAGCGACTACGCGCCCGCCTCGACCCAGGTCACCCCCTACCCCGACGCCGAGGGCCTGCAGGCCGCCCTCGCCGCGGGCGAGATCGACGCCGCCGTGCTCGACAACACCGTCTCCGGCGAGTTCGTCGGGTCGAACCCCCAGCTCAAGCTCGCGCGGGAGTTCGACACCGGTGAGCAGTACGGCATGGCGGTGAAGAAGGACGGCAACATCCCGCTGCTGCGCAAGATCAACAGCACGCTGGCCAAGATCCGCGCCGACGGCACGTACGACAAGATCTACGACAAGTACTTCGGCTGATCCTCACCGATCACCGCTGGGGCGGTGGTCCACCCACGTTCGGCAGCTGCGGAACGTGGGTGGGCCACCGCCCTCGTCCGTCTCGGCGTCCCGGCGCTACGGCGCGATCGTCAGGAAGAGGAACGCGGCCAGCAGGACGAGGTGTACGCCGCCCTGCAGCGGCTTGGCGCGCCCGGGGACGACCGTCAGGATCGCCACCGCTGCGGTGAGGAGCAGGAGCACGGTCTGCAGCTGGTTGAGCCCCAGCTCGAGGGGTCCGTCGAGCCAGATGCCGGCGATGGCGATCGCGGGGATGGTGAGCCCGATCGAGGCCATGGCCGAGCCCATCGCGAGGTTGAGGCTGACCTGCACCCGGTTGCGGGCGGCCGCCCGGACGGCCGCGATCGTCTCGGGCGCGAGCACGAGCAGGGCGATGACGACGCCGACGACCGCCGGTGGGAAGCCCAGCGCCGCGACCCCCGACTCGATGGCCGGCGATTCGATCTTGGCCAGGCCCACGACCGCGACGAGGGAGACGACGAGCAGGCCGAGGCTGGCGTACGCCGCCCGATTGATCGGCGGGTCGGCGTGGCCGTCCTCGTCGAGGTCGACCGGCTCGTGCTGGAAGGAGTCGCCGCCCCCGGCCGAGGTCACCACCGGTGAGTGCTGCCCGTGCGTGACCGGCAGGAAGAAGTCCCGGTGCCGGATGGTCTGGGTGAAGACGAACATGCCGTAGAGCGTGAGCGAGGCGATCGCCGCAAAGGTCAGCTGGGCGCCGGTGAACTCGGGACCCGGCTGCGACGTCGTCACCGACGGCACGACCAGGCACAGCACGGCCAGGGCGATGACGGTGCCGAGAGCCGCACCCGTGCCCTCGGGGTTGAAGACGGCGAGGTGGTGCTTGAGCGCGCCGACCAGCAGCGAGATGCCGACGATGCCGTTGAGGGTGATCATCACGGCGGCGAAGACGGTGTCGCGCGCCAGGCCCGCGGCGTCCTTCTCGCTGGTGATCATCAGGGTGACGATCAGGCCGACCTCGATGATCGTGACCGCCACCGCGAGGACGAGGGAGCCGTACGGCTCACCGACGCGGTGCGCGACGACCTCGGCGTGGTGGACCGCAGCGAGGACCGCGGCGACCAACAGCACGGCGAGGACTACCAGCACGATGCCCTCGGGGTGCGCGAACCATGCGGGCACCAACGCCACGATGGCGAGGAGGGGGGCGACGGTCGTCCAGGAAGGGCGGCTCATGGGGCCAACCCTAGGTGCCTCGCCTGAGCGTGACTCTCAGCTCTCGGGCGTCGAGAGCTTCTCCAGCCGGGCCCGCAGCAGCGGCGCCCGGTGGCTGTTGCCGGCGAGGGTGACGTACTGCTCCCCGAAGATCGCGAGCAGCGCGTCGTCGAGCCGTCGTACGGCGCCGGCGGGGTAGCGGTAGCCCATCCGGCGGATCACCGCGTCGGCGTCGACCGAGGTGAGCAGGTCGGCGAGGTCGTCGATGGTGTCGATGTCGAGCTCGGCCAGGAGCCCGGCGATCCAGTCGTAGTGGTCGGTGTGCGACCAGCCGGCGTCGCTGTAGTGGCCGGCGAGGAAGGTCGCGAGGTCCTGGCCGACGATGCGGCCGTCCTCGGCCTCGGTCGCGCTGCCGGGGGCCGCGGCCTGGATCCGCTCGCGGATGGTGGCGAACTCGCGGTCGGCCAGCTCGATCAGGCCGGCCGCGAGGGTGAACCGGCGGTCCAGGTCGGGCGCCGCGTCCTCGGGGATGTTGCCCTTGTAGCGGATGTCGTGCTCGAACTCCGCCCACGCGTGCTGCAGCACGGTCCGCACCTGCACGCTGGCCCGGTGGCCCTCGAGCGGCGGGAGCCCGGCGCCGGGCCGGGTCTCGACCAGCAGGTGCCGGCTGGCGTAGCCGAAGCGCCCCGACCGCGCGGTCTCCTCACCGAGGTCGCGGTCGTCGAGGATGGCGAGCTCGTCGTCGAGCACCTCCGCGACCGCCGCCACGTCGCTGTGGACGTACGTGATGACGCGGACGCCGATCAGGTCGGTGATCTGCTCGAGCGGGTCGGGGAAGAGCGGGGTGCCGCCCTCGGTGCGGTTGGCCTTCTCGGCGAACGACGCGACGCTCTTCGTACGTCCCGTGACGCTGAGGTAGTCGATGCCGGCGTCGTCGAGGAGCACCTGGATGAGCTCGACGTAGGCCCGGGTGGCGGAGGCCAGCTGGGGCTGGCGAGCGGCATAGGCGCGGACCGCTTCGCGGACCGGCTCGGTCCCCACCTGCTCGCTCATGCGGCCAGCCTGCCAGAGACGGGGGCCGGCCGACGACGTGCCTGACCGGGGAGCGGGCGCGGCGTGGCTATCGTCGAACCACCATGACTACCTCACTGCGCCGCTCGGGCGTCCGCACCCGGACCGCCGCCCTCCTCACGTCCCTGGCCCTCACGGCCGGTGTGTCCGCGTGCAGCGGCGACGACGGCGGTGACACCGCGACCGATCCCGACGCCACCTCCGACTCCGCGAGCAGCACGCCGTCCCCCTCCGAGGACTCGCCCAGCGAGACGCCGACGGAGACCGCGTCGGACGGTGGCGGTCCGGGCACCGCCCAGGCCATCGACGCCATCGGGTCCGCCGGCGTCACGAAGGCGACGATGGTGCACGCGACGGAGGTCGGTGGGTCGGCCTCGACCCTGGCCTTCGTGCTCGACACCGACCAGGCCATCAATGACTTCGTCGGCCAGTTCGACGCCGCCTTCGCGCCGAGCATCGGCGCCGCCATCGGCGCCGAGTCCGGGCTGGCGCCCGACGCCACGCCGTACGCCGCGACGGTGGCCGTGGGCTGCGACGACCCGCGCAACGTGGCGATCGACGCGGGCGAGGCGGGCTTCGAGGTCGTCCCCAAGCTGCCCAAGAACGGCGTGCAGTGCCTGGCGCCGATGACCTACGTCGTGGTCTTCACCGTCCCGGACGCCTGAGCGGCCTGCCCCGCCCGGTAGTCCGCATCAGACTTCTGCTGGTCGGCTGACAGGACCAGACGTTTGATGCGGACTACCAAGGGCCCTGCCTGTCAGGTCGGCGGCGGGGGCGGCGGAGGCGACGTAGTCTCCGTGGGCGTCGGGACCGTCGGCGTGGGGGTCGGCGTGGGAGTGGGCGTCGGGGTGGGCGTCGGCACCAGCGGCACGACCGGCGGCAGCTCCGCGCCGTAGATCAGGCCGAACCCGTTGGCCACCTTGCGCTCGCCGCCGTCGGAGGGCTCGTTGACGATGCCCATCGCGCCGGTGCCGTTGCGCGTGTACATCGCCGACGACCCGCCACCGTCGAGGTTGATGGCGTTCTCCACGCCGAGCGCGGTCATGAAGTCGGCGAGCTCGACCATCGTGTAGCCGCGGCTCGTGGCCGAGCGTCCGTCGACGACGAGGATGTGCAGCTTGCGGCCGTCGGCGTCGATGCCGACCGCCGTACGCGGGTGGGCGATCGTGTTGTTGATGACGGTGCGCACGCCGTTGACCAGCAGGGCCCGGTCGCCGCTGATCGCGGCCGTCGGGCGCCCACCCTCGATGCGCTGGGCCAACGTGACCTTCTGGCGCAGCTTGAGGTTCTTGAGCTGGCCCGCGGCCTGGCCGACACCGATGAGCACCCGGTCCTTCGAGCGGATCTTGAGCCCGCTGGAGAGCGTCGGCTTGTTGGAGACGACGCGGTTCTTGCGCAGCACCACCTCACGGGCGCGCTTCTTGCCGTCGGTGACGAGGTAACCCTTGGTGCGGTTCCACTCGTGGGTGTAGATCCCGACGCGGCCCTTCGGGACGCGCGGGTGGTTGAACCCGTTGACGATCAGGCCGGGCTCCTGGCGGATGCGGTACTGGACGCTGAGCGGGCTGACGTGCGGGCCGGAGGCGTCGAACCACAGGCTGGAGTTGATGCCCGGGATCCAGCCGTCGCGCGAGCCGGTGAGGAGGCCCTCCGCCGGGTCGACGGTCACGCCCAGCGCGCCTTCGGTGCGGCCGATGTCGAAGAAGTCCCCGTTGACGGCGGTGAGCGCCCCGCCCCACCGGCCGAGCTGGCTGACGGTGCGGCGGGTGGTGACGAAGCTGGCGTTCAGCGGGCCGAAGCTGATGTTCGGGGCGTCGAGGTTGACGGTGATCAGGTTGATCTTCACCTGGCCGACCGGCTGCCTGCCGTCGACCTGGTCCCACTCGCGCAGCACGACGCCGGGCGCGATCTCGTACGCCGTCTCGTTGGCGACGACGGCGGAGCGGCCACGCAGGTTGACCGGCGGGCCGACCACGACACCGGGCTTGCCGTCCGAGGTCTGGTTGCGTCCGCGGTAGCCGCCCTTGCCGGCCTGGCCGGGCGCCGGGAATCCCTCGCGCGCAGATGCGGAGCCGTCCGGGTCGCTGGCCACCGAGGGACCGCCACCCAACCCGACAGCGAGGCCGGCGACGAGCACGCCGGCCGTGGCGATCGTCAGCGCCCGGTTGGGCCGACGGGGAGCGGGAGAGGGCACGGAGCTGCACGAGAAGTCAGGCACGTGTTCCAGAGTAAAGGACATCGTGTGACGGATGGGAAAATTGGGACCAGCGGGTCCCTGCCCTGCACCTAGGCTGCTTCCGTGCCCGCCGCGTCAATGCCCCCGACCGCGGCGCCCGCGTGGAACACCCTCCACGTCGGCGACAACCTCGACGTCCTGCCCCGCCTCGCGCCCGGCTCGGTCGACATCGTCTACACCGACCCGCCGTACAACACCGGCAACGACTTCGCGTACGCCGACCGCTTCCGCGACGGCTCGCACGCCGACCCGTACGCCGGCCGGCACGCGGCCTGGACAGCGATGATGCGGCCTCGCCTGGAGGCGGTCCGGGAGGTCCTCGCCCCGCACGGCGCGGTGTTCGTCAGCATCGACGACAACGAGGCGGCCCACCTGCGGCTGCTGATGGACGAGGTGTTCGGGGAGGCCAATTTCCTCGCCCAGATCGTGGTCAACCTCAACCCCAAGGGCCGCCAGCTCGGTCGCGGGTTCGCGACCAGCCACGAGTACGTCCTGGCGTACGCCCGGCACCTGCCGGCCTGCGTCGTCGAGGGCAGCAGCACCGAGTCGGTCGACGAGGCCGACTTCCCGCTGTCGGCCCCGGACGGGCGGCGCTTCCGCTACCTCCCGCTGCGCAACACCAACAAGAAGTTCAACCCGGTCACCGCGCCGACCCTGCACTTCGCGCTCCACGGCGACCCCGCGACCGGTCGGGTCGCCACCACCGAGTTCCCGGGCAGCCAGGCGCTCACCCCGGTCTTCGGCGACGGGCGGCCGGCCGTGTGGCGGTGGTCGCGCCCCCGCGTCGACGAGCGCCCAGACGACCTCGAGTGCCGGGTGATCCGCGGCCGCACCGGCGAGCGGGTCGACATCTTCCAGCGCGACTGGCTGCTGCGCGAGGGTGGCCGCCGCAAGAAGCTGCGCACCATCTGGCTGGCCGAGGAGATCGGCTCCACCGACAGCGCCGTCGCCGAGCTCAAGGCCCTCGTCGGCCATGTCTTCGAGTCGCCCAAGCCGACCGGCCTGGTGCGCCGGATCCTCTCGACCGTGCCCAACGACGCTGTCGTGCTCGACCCGTTCGCCGGGAGCGGCACCACCGGTCACGCGGTCGCGCTGGCCAACGCCGCCGACGGCGGCACCCGCCGCTGCATCAGCATCAACTCCGCCGAGCCCACCCGCGAGGGCTCCAACGCCCGCCTCGCCGGCCTCCCGACCGTCGCCGACATCACCCGCGCGCGCCTCACCGCCGTCGCCGAGCAGGTGGGCGGCGGATTGGACGTACACGCCTCGCCCGGATAGTCCGCATCAGAATTCTGGTGAACAAGCTCCAGGACAAGAAGTTTGATGCGGACTACCCCGGGGGTCAGATCCCGGCCGCCTTCTCCAGCGCCTTGAGCTCGTCGTCGAGGTACTGGAGCAGCACCTGGAGGCGGGGGACCGTGCGTCGGCAGCCGGTGAGGCCGAAGCACATCTTGCCGTCGTACGAGGTGCAGGTGATGTTGAGCGCCATGCCGTTGATCGGGATCGAGAGCGGGTAGGTGCCGGTGAGCTTCGCGCCGTTCCAGTAGTGCGTGGTGCGCGGGCCCGGGACGTTGCTGACGATCAGGTTGTACGGCGGGCGGACGATGCCAGACATCCACAGCACCGGACCGAGGATCGCCGGCGCCTGGCCCAGGGCGCTCATCGCCAGGATCTGCGCCGGCGTCATCGCCGACAGGCCCTCCTTGCCGTCCTGCATGGACGTGTGGATCGCGGTGAGCCGGGCGGCGGGATCGGGCAGGTGCGTGCCGAGCTGCACCATCACCGAGCCAACGGCGTTGCCGCCCTCGGCAGAGGCGAGCCCCGACTGCTTGGCGTTGAGACCGACCGGCACCATCGACACCAGCGTCGTGTCGGGCAGCGCGTCGAGGTCGGAGAGGTAGGTGCGCATCGCGCCGCTCACCATCGCCAGCACGACGTCGTTGATGGTGGTGCCGGTGGACTTGCCGACGGCGCGGAGCCGCTCGACCGGCCAGTCCTGCGCGGCGAAGCGACGTGAGCCGGTGATGTTCTGGTTGAGGAGCGTGCGGGGTGCGTAGAGCGAGAGTGCGGAGGTCTCGTTGCGGACGCTCTTGTTGAGGGTGCGGATCAGCGCGCCGGGCATCCCGGCCGCCTCCGACGCGATCGCGAGCGCCGTACGCACCGTGCTGGCCGAGACGTCGGCGAGCGAGGCGCCCCCGTCGCTCGGCTCCTCCTCGCGCGGCTTGCGAGGCCGCATTGCCCACGGGGCGGGCATGTTGCGCTCGTCGGGGTCGGTCGACAGCACGCTGGCGAGCAGCCGCATCGCCGAGACGCCGTCGACGAGGGCGTGGTGGGTCTTGGTGTACATCGCCACCCGACCGTCGCGCAGGCCCTCGATGACGTGGGCCTCCCAGAGCGGGCGCTCCCAGGCGAGGCGGGTGCCGTGCAGGCGCGAGCAGAGCTCGAGCAGCTCACGGATCCGCCCGGGCTTGGGCAGCGCGCTGTGGCGGACGTGGTGCTCGATGTCGAACTGCTCGTCGGGCTGCCACACCAGCTGGCCCGCCGTACGGGCCGAGCGGTGGGGGTGCTTGAGGAAGAGCGGGGCGATCTGCTCGACGTCGCGCATCTGCTCGTACATCTCGCGGACGTAGTTGCGTCCGGCGCCTTCGGGCTTCTCGAAGAGCTGCAGCCCGCCGACGTGCATCGGCATGTTGCGGTTCTCCGCGAGCAGGAAGCCCGTCGCGGTCGGGTCGATCAGGTTGACCACTGGTTCTCCTCCGCCACTTCCCCCAGGTGAGGGCGTCCGGGCATCCTCTCGCCCGGTGACGACCGCCACAAGGGCGGCGTCCCGCGGGTCAGGACTGGAGCGAGTGGTCGAGCTCCGCGACGAGCGCGTCGACCACCGCGATGAGGTCGCCGCCGGACTCGCGCGCCACGGCGCGCTGCCGCTGGTACGACGCGCCGCGCTTCGGGATGTCGGCGACCGTACGCAGCTCGGCCTCGCAGCCCAGCCGGCGGGCGACGGGGGTGAGGCGCTCGAGCAGGTCGTGGAGGTCGTCGGTCACGAGCCGCTCGCGGTTGTGGTCGTCGAGGATGACGATGGCGTCGAGGCCGTAGCGCGCCGCGCGCCACTTGTTCTCCTGGACCTGCCACGGCGGCATCGTCGGCAGGGTCTCGCCGGCCGCGAGCCGGGTGTCGAGGTCGACGACGAGGCAGTGGACGAGCGCGGTGAGCGCGGCGATCTCGCCCAGGTCGGACATGCCGTCGCAGACCCGGTGCTCGAGGGTGCCGAGGTGCGGCGCCGGCCGCAGGTCCCAGCGCACGTCGGACATCGACTCGATGATCCCGGTCGTCGTCTGGTCGGCGATGCACTTCTCGAACTCGGGCCAGGTGTCGAAGGTGAACGGCAGCCCGGCGGTCGGGAGCTGCTGGAACATCAGCGCCCGGTTGGAGGCGTAGCCGGTGTCCTGGCCCGCCCAGATCGGCGAGCTCGCCGAGAGGGCCAGGAGGTGGGGGTACGTCGTCAGCATCGAGGCGAGCACGGGCATCACGCGGTCGCGCTCGGGCATGCCGACGTGCACGTGGACGCCCCAGATCAGCATCTGGCGGCCCCACCACTGCGTACGGTTGATGAGCTCGGCGTAGCGGTGGCCCTCGGTCAGCTGCTGGTGCGACCAGTCGGCGAAGGGATGCGAGCCGGCGCCCAGCAGGTCGACGCCGAGCTCGCGCGCGGCAGGGGCGACGACGGCCAGGGTCTCGCGCAGGTCGGCAACCGCTTCGCCGGCGGTGTCGCAGATCCCGGTGACCAGCTCGACCGTGTTGCGCAGCAGCTCCTTGTGCAGCCGGGCCGGTTCGTCGAGGCGCCCGCCCGCCAGCTCGTGCACCTCCGACGCCACGCTCACGAGGTCGCGGCTGACCCGGTCGACCAGCGCCAGCTCCCACTCGACGCCCAGCGTCGGCCGGGCTGACGCGTGGAAGTCGATGCGCATGGGCTCACTCTAGGGAGCGCCGGGCGGTCACGGATCACCCCTGTGACAGCGGCCCCGGGAGCGGTGCGAGCATGGCGGCGTGGATGAGCACAACGAGCAGACCGAGGCACAGCGGGTGCGCGAGATCCACCTCTCGATGGACCTCATACTGCGCATCGGCGAGATGCTGCTGTCCTCGGGCGCCGGCGCCGCGGACGTCACCGCCACGATGCGCTCGGTGGCCGACCACCTCGACCTGCGCCAGGCCGAGGTCGACGTGACCTTCACCGCCCTCTCGATGAGCTACCAGCGCTCCCTCGACGACGTACCGACGCTGATGATGCGCCACGTGCAGCAGCGCGACATCGACTACGAGGACCTCACCGCAGTCGACCACCTGGTGCGCGACATCCTCCTGGACCGGGCCGACCTCTACCTCGCGCGCAACCGGATGGCGACCATCGTGTCGCTGGGACACGCCTTCCCGCGGTGGGCGGTCACGATCGCCTGGGCCGTGATGGCCGCCGGCGTCGGCGTCTTCCTCGGCGGTGGCGCCCTCGTCTCGGCCGTCGCCGCGCTGGCGGCCGTGTCGATCGACCGCGTGCAGATCCTCATGGCGCGGCGACGGCTGCCGTTCTTCTACCACCAGGTCGCGGGCGGTGCGATCGCCACGCTGCTCGCCGCCGGCGTTGCGGCCACCCCGATCGAGGTCGACGAGTCGCTGGTCGTCACCGCCAACATCATCATGCTGCTCGCCGGGATCGGGCTGATGGGCGCCGTGCAGGACGCGCTCACCGGCTTCTACCTGACGGCGGGCGCGCGGCTGATCGAGGCGATGATGGCCACCGCGGGCATCATCGCGGGCGTCGCCCTCGGCATCTCGGTCTCCGACGTGCTCGACATCGGGCTCAGCGGCCTCGTGCCGGGCCAGGTCAAGTACTCCGACCTGCCCGTCCTGATCCTCGGCGCGGCCGTGTCGTCGGCTGCCTTCTCCGTCGCCTGCTACGCCCCACGCCGGGCCGTGGCGCCGATCGCGGCGATCACCGCCGTCGCCGCCCTGATCTCCCAGACCGTCGAGGTCAACGGCTTCGGCCGCGCCGCCGCTGCCGGCGTGGCCGCCTTCTTCGTCGGCCTCGTCGCCTATGCGGTGGCGGGCCGCGTCCGGGTGCCCCCGCTGGTGGTCGCGGTGCCGGCGATCGTGCCGTTCCTGCCCGGCCTGTCGATCTACCGCGGCCTCACCTGGCTCGCGGACGGGGGCTACCTCGTCTCCCAGGGCATCCTCGCGCTGATGACCGCCATCTCCGTAGCGATCGCGCTGGCCTCCGGCGTGATCCTGGGGGAGTACGTGGCCCAGCCGCTCAAGCGGGAGGCGCGCAAGCTGGAGAACCGGCTCGCCGGACCGCGCCTGGTCGGTCCCTTCCGCGCCCTGACCCGCGCCGAGCGTCGGGCGCTCAGGAAGTCAGGCGAGTGAGTTCCGCGAGCCACCGCTGGTGCGTGCCGTCGTACGGCGGCAGGCCGGCGCGGGCGGCCGCGAGGACCGCATCGCAGCTGGCCTGCGCTCGCGCGACCACGTCGGCCGGATAGCCGTACGCGACCTGGTGCTCGGCGAACTCGTCCTCGTCGTCGACGAAGACCTCGCCCGGGCCGGCATCCATGTTCTGCGGTCCCGACCTGGTGGAGGTCGGTGGCGTCGCGGACCTCCGGATCACGTCGAGGTCGAGGTCGACGGCCCGCAGCACGGTGCCGTCCCACTCGCCCGGGGTGGCGAGGTCGACGTAGAGGTCGCACCAGATCCCGGGCGCGTGGAAGGTCGCGGCGTACCAGCCTCCCGGCGGCACGAGCGTCACGCAGTCGACCTCGGAGACCATCTGCAGACCGGGGCGGCTGTTGAGCGTCCCCTGTGGGAAGCCGAGCCACTCGCCGTGCTCATCGGCGCCCAGGTAGACCCCGTCGAACTCCCAGTGCGGGCGGTCGCCCCACTTCGTCATCTCGCAGCGGATCGGGGTCCCGGGCTCCATGCGACCAACCTAGCGACCGGGCGATTCCTCGCGCTGAGACCAGCCGACCGGGCGGTTCCTCGCGCTGAGACCAGCCGACCGGGCGGTTCCTCGCGCTGGTCAGCGCCCTGTAGCGCGAGGAAGTGCCCGGTCAGCGCCCTGTAGCGCGAGGAAGTGCCCGGTCAGCGCCCTGTAGCGCGAGGAAGTGCCCGGTCAGCGGGGGAGGTGGACGGTGAAGGTGGTGGCGCCGGGGTTGCTGGTCAGCTCGACCGAGCCGCCGTGGGCGGCCACGATCGCCTGGACCATCGAGAGGCCGAGACCGGCGCCGCCGGCGCGGGTGCGGGCGGCGTCGCCGCGGGTGAACCGCTCGAACGCGCGGGGGGCGAGCTCGGGGGAGAAGCCGGGACCGTCGTCGTGCACCGTGAAGCCGTCGGCCGAGCCGGTGACGGTGATGGTGGTGCCCGCGGGCGTGTACTTGCTGGCGTTGGCGAGCAGGTTGGTCACCACCTGGTGCAGGCGGGCGGCGTCGCCGACGACGCTCACCGGCGCGTCCGGGAGGGACAGCCGCCACTGCCGGTCGGCGTCCACGACGCGGGCGTCGTTGACCGCCTCCAGCAGGAGCCGGGACAGGTCGACGGGCTCGCGCTCGAGAGGTCGGCCGGAGTCGAGCCGGGCGAGCAGGAGCAGGTCCTCGACGAGCCCGGTCATCCGCGCCGACTCGGTCTCGACCTTGGCGAGCGCGGTGGGGGTGGTCTCCGGGCGGTTGCGCGCCAGCTCGGTGTAGCCGGCGATCGTGGCCAGTGGCGTCCGCAGCTCGTGGGAGGCGTCGGCGACGAACTGGCGCACCTGCTGCTCGCTGCGGTGCCGCTGGTCGAGGGACGCCTCGACGTGGTCGAGCATCGCGTTCAACGCTGCGCCGACCTGGCCGACCTCGGTGCGCTCGTCGGTGAGGCGCGCGGGCACCCGCTCGGACAGGTCGATCTCGCCGGAGGCGAGGGGGAGCTCGGCGACGCGGTGGGCGGTGCCGGACACCTCGCGCAGCGGCGCCAGCTGGCGGCGTACGACGAAGGTGCCGGCGCCACCGGCGATCGCGACGGCGGCGCCGCTCACGACCACGACGATGGTGACCAGCCAGGCGAGCGCGTCGTCGACCTCCTTGGTCGGGAGACCGGCGACCGAGACGACGTTGTAGGCGTCGTTCGCGATCACCCGGTACTCGCCGAGTCCCCGCAGGGTGACCTCGTGCACCTTCCCGTCGGCCGGGACGTCGGCGATGCGGTCGAGCACTGCCGCCGACAGCGGCTTCTCCTTGGCCTCGCCGGTGGAATCGTCCTCCAGGACGGTGCCGGTCGAGGTGCCCGAGTCGGGGTCGACGAGAGCGGTCAGCGTGCCGATGCTCTGCCCGCCCGGTCCGCGCCCGTCGTCGTCATCGCGGCCCGGGCCGCGGAAGTCCATCGGGGGACCGTACGCACGGGTCAGCGAGCTGCGCACCTGGTCGTCGAGCCGGTCGGTGAAGTAGCCGCGCATCACCAGCGTCGTCGCAGTCCCGATGACCGCGGCGGTCACCGCGACGAGCAGCACGACCAGCGCGACCAAGCGCGTCGTGAGGGTCAAGGGACGACGCATCACGCCGGCTTCAGGACGTAGCCGGCGCCGCGCATGGTGTGGATCATCGGGTCGCGCCCGGCGTCGATCTTCTTGCGCAGGTAGGAGATGTAGAGCTCGACGACGTTGGCCTGCCCGCCGAAGTCGTACTGCCAGACGCGGTCGAGGATCTGCGCCTTGCTCAGCACGCGCCGCGGGTTGCGCATCAGGAAGCGCAGCAGCTCGAACTCGGTCGCGGTCAGGCTGATCTCCTCGCCGGCGCGGTGCACCTCGTGGCTGTCCTCGTCGAGGGTGAGGTCGCCGACGGCGAGCACGTTGCCGGCGTCGGCCTGGGCGGCCGTCCCGCCGCGTCGGATCAGACCGCGCAGCCGCGCCACAACCTCCTCGAGCGAGAACGGCTTGGTGACGTAGTCGTCGCCACCCGCCGTGAGGCCGGCGATCCGGTCCTCGACGGCGTCCTTGGCGGTGAGGAAGAGGACGGGCACGTCGTTGCCGTCGGCGCGCATCCGGCGCAGCACCTCGAGGCCGTCGAAGTCCGGGAGCATGATGTCGAGCACGACAGCGTCGGGCCGGAAGTCACGCGCCGTGGCGACCGCATCGGTGCCCGTGTGGGCCACCCGCAGGTCCCACCCCTCGTAGCGCAGGGCCATCGCCAAGAGCTCGGCGATGTTGACCTCGTCGTCGACCACGAGGACGCGCACGGGGGAGCCGTCGGGTCGGGTGAGCTGCTGCATGGGCAGCATCCTGCCGTCGGTTCCTGTGGAGTTCCTGTGACGCGCCTGTCGGTCTCGACACGCCTCGCTCGGCTACTCGACCACCGGGGAGTGCTGGTTGAGCCGTGCGGCCTGCTTGGTCAGGTGGGTTCGCTCGGGCATGTTCGTGGCGAGCGCGGCCGCCTCGGCGTAGAGCCCGGCGGCGGTCGCGAGGTCGCCGTCCCTCTCGTGGAGGTACGCCGACACGGCCCGGTGGCGCGGCAGGTCGGGGTCGACCTCGGCGAGTGCGGCGAGCCCAGCGCGAGGTCCGTCGGCCTCGCCCACGGCGACGGCCCGGTTGAGGCGTACGACGGGGCTGCCGGTCAGGGCCAGCAGCTCGTCGTACCACTGCACGACCTGCACCCAGTCCGTCTCCTCCGTCGTACGCGCGTCGGCGTGGAGCGCCGCGATCGCCGCCTGCAGTTGGAACTCGCCGCGCTGCTCGAGAGCGAGGGCGCGCTGCAGGATCCGGACGCCCTCCTCGATCAGGGCGCCGTCCCAGCGGCTGCGGTCCTGGTCGACGAGCGGGACCAGGGTGCCGTCCGGCCGCAGCCGGGCCGGGCGACGCGCGTGGTGGAGCAGCGTCAGGGCGAGCAGCCCGTCGGTCTCGGGGTTGGCCCGCAGCGACGCGAGCTGCCGGGTGAGCCGGATCGCCTCGGCAGCGAGGTCCACGTCGCCGGAGTAGCCCTCGTTGAAGACCAGGTAGAGCACCCGCCGCACCGTGGCGAGGTCGCCCGGCCGGTCGAACGACTCGCCCGAGATCGTCCGCTTCGCACGGCTGATCCGCTGCGCCATCGTCGCCTCGGGCACCAGGTAGGCCTCGGCGACCTGGCGCGTGGTGAGGCCCGCCACCGCCCGCAGCGTCAGCGCGACCGCCGACGCCGGGGTGAGGGCCGGGTGCGCGCAGAGGAAGAAGACCCGCAGGGTGTCGTCGGCGACCTCGGTCGGACCCGCGCCCGGCTCTGCGTCGACCACGACCTCGCGGCGCTGCCGCGCCGACCCGGACCGTACGCCGTCCAGGAACCGCCGCCACGCCACGGTGACCAGCCAGCCCTTGAGGTCGCGCGGTGCCGCGTCGTCGCCGGCGCCGAAGGTGCGCCACGCCTCGACGAGCGCGTCCTGGACGGCGTCCTCGGCCGCCGCGAAGTCGGCTCCGCGGCGGACGAGGACACCGATCACTGCTGGGACGAGCGGTCGCAGCGTCGTCCCGTCGAACGGATCCATCGGGCTCGGGATGTCAGTCCTCGGTGCCGGTCGGCGAGCCGTAGAACGGGCGCACCTCGAGCCACTCGTGGATCGGCCTGCCGCCGGCCCCCGGGGCCAGCGAGAGCTCGCCGGCCAGGGCGACCGCGCGGTCCCAGCCGTCGACGTCGACGATGTACCAGCCGGCGATGAGGTCCTTGGTCTCCGCGAACGGCCCGTCGGTGATCGGGCCCTTGCCTTGGTCGTCGGCGCGGACGAAGGCGCCCTCGGGCGACAGCGCCTGGCCGTCGACGAACTCGCCGTCGGCCTCCAGCCGCTTCCCGAAGTCGTCCATGAACTTCAGGTGGGCGTCGACCTCCTCGGGGGTCCAGCGGTCCATCGGGACGTCGTTCACGGTGGCGGGGGTGCCGCGGTAGTGCTTGAGGATCAGGTACTTCGGCATCTCGGTTCTCCTTGTCCGGTGCGGCCATTGTGGCCGCATCCACTCCGGGGACGGAGCCGCACCGTGGTTCTCGACATCGCAGTCCCATGAATCTCAGGGCGCGTTCACAGGTCGCCCACAGGCAGCGGGCGCACGCTCCTGCCATGACCGACGACAAGCTCCGGCCCGACGACGAGACCCAGCCCGACGACGAGACCCAGCCCGTACGCCCCGAGGGCGCCGCGACTCTGCCGCCGGCCCCGGCATCCGAGCCGGCTGCTCCCGCGGCGACCACCGCAGAGCCGGTCGCGCCTGCGCCCGTGACGACCGGGCGTCGCGGCTTCGGCGAGCGCTTCCGCAGCCTGCGCAGCTCGGACGGCAGCCGCACCTTCGGGCTTGCGGCCCTGATCGCCTCCGCGCTGGCGGGGATCATCGTCGGCGGCCTCGGCTTCGCGGCCGTGCACGCCATCGGTGACGACGGTGGTCGGGACCGCGGCGGCTGGATGCAGCAGCGCGACGCGGACGACCGGGGTCCCGGGCGCGACGGCATGCACGGCGGCCCCCACGGCGTACCCGGTCAGCTCCCGCCGACCACTCCGCCGGAGGACGACGACAGCTCCACCAGCTGAGCGAACCGCGTCAGCAGGATCCCGGCGCGAAACCCGGTTGCCGCAGTGGGCGAGAATGGCGCCCGTTGTGAAGATCTCCTACCCGCCGGACCTTCCGGTCTCCGCGCGCCGCGACGACATCGCCGCGGCGATCCGCGACCACCAGGTCGTCATCGTCGCCGGCGAGACCGGGTCGGGGAAGACCACCCAGCTGCCGAAGATCTGCCTCGAGCTCGGTCGCGGGGCAGGCCCGGCCGAGGGCGGGAAGCTGATCGGCCACACCCAGCCGCGCCGGATCGCCGCCCGCTCCGTGGCGGAGCGGATCGCTGAGGAGCTCGGCACCGAGCTCGGTGACGTCATCGGCTACCAGGTGCGGTTCATCGACCGCACGTCGAAGGCCAGCCGGGTCAAGCTGATGACCGACGGCATCCTGCTCGCGGAGCTCCAGCGCGACCGCGACCTCCGCAAGTACGACACGCTCATCATCGACGAGGCCCACGAGCGCAGCCTCAACATCGACTTCCTCCTCGGCTACCTCAAGCGACTGCTCCCGCGCCGGCCCGACCTCAAGGTGATCATCACCAGCGCGACGATCGACGTCGACCGGTTCGCCGCCCACTTCGCTGCGCCCGTGGTCGAGGTGTCGGGGCGTACGTTCCCGGTCGAGGTCCGCTACCGCCCGCTGCTCGAGCTGCCGGAGGACGACGAGGACGGCGAGCCGGTCCAGCGCGACCAGACCGAGGCGATCGTCGACGCCGTACGCGAGCTGTCGGCCGAAGGCCCCGGGGACGTGCTCGTCTTCCTCCCCGGCGAGCGCGAGATCCGCGACACCGCCGACGCCTTCGACGCGCTGAAGAGTGACCGCCTCGAGATCGTCCCGCTCTACTCCCGCCTCAGCGCCGCCGACCAGCACAAGGTGTTCTCCAGCCACCCGTCCACGGTGCGCCGCGTCGTCCTCGCCACCAACGTCGCCGAGACGTCGCTGACCGTCCCCGGCATCGCATACGTCGTCGACACGGGCGTCGCGCGGATCAGCCGCTACTCCGTACGCACCAAGGTGCAGCGGCTGCCGATCGAGCCGATCAGCCAGGCCTCGGCCAACCAGCGGTCCGGTCGCTGCGGGCGCGTGTCCGACGGCATCGCGATCCGGCTCTACTCGCAAGAGGACTTCGAGGGACGCCCCGAGTTCACCGACCCGGAGATCCTTCGCACCAACCTCGCGAGCGTCATCCTCCAGATGGCCTCCCTGCGCCTCGGCGACATCGCCCGCTTCCCCTTCGTCGAGCCGCCTGACCGCCGCAACATCAAGGCAGGGACCGACCTGCTCGAGGAGCTCGGCGCGATCACCGCCGAGGCCGCCCCGCAACGTGTGGCGAACCGGCGGTCCGAACCGCCGCATCGCAGCACGTCCCAGCCCGGCGTACGCCTCACCGCCGTCGGCAAGCGCCTGGCCCGGCTGCCGATCGACCCGCGGCTCGGCCGGATGATCCTCGAGGCCGAGCGCCTCGGGTGCGTACGCGACGTCCTCGTCATCGCTGCCGCGCTCTCGATCCAGGACCCGCGTGAGCGGCCGGAGGAGCAGCGCGCGCAGGCCGACCAGCAGCACGCCCGCTTCAAGCACGAGTCGAGCGACTTCCTCACCTGGCTCAACCTGTGGCGCCACATCAAGCAGCAGCAGAAGGAGCTCTCGTCCAGCGCCTTCCGCCGGATGTGCAAGCGCGAGCACCTCAACTACATGCGGATCCGCGAGTGGCAGGACTACGAGTCCCAGCTGCGCCAGGTGGCCAAGGAAATGAAGCTCGAGGTCGGCCACCCGTCCGACACCCCCGACGAGGACGGCATCCACCAGGCGCTGCTGTCCGGGCTGCTGAGCCACATCGGTGCGCTGGAGGAGCGGGAGAAGGCCAAGCCAGGGGAGCGACGCCCGCTGCGGGAGTACGTCGGCGCCCGCAACGCCCGCTTCGCGGTCTTCCCCGGCAGCGTGCTCAAGGGGCGCAACCCCGGCTTCCTGATGAGCGCCGAGCTCGTCGAGACCTCCCGCCTCTGGGCCCGGCAGAACGCCGCGATCAACCCCGAGTGGGCCGAACGCCTCGGTGAGCACCTGGTCAAGCGGACCTACTCCGAGCCCCACTGGTCGCGCAAGCGCGCGGCCGTGATGGCGCGCGAGCGCGTCACCTTGTACGGCGTACCGCTCGTCGCCGACCGCCTGGTGCAGTACGGCCGCATCGATGCCCCGCTCGCCCGCGAGCTCTTCATCCGCCACGCGCTGGTGCAGGGGGAGTGGGACTCCCGCCACAAGTTCCTCGCCGAGAACGCCCGCCTGCTCGAGGAGGCCGAGGAGCTCGAGCACCGCGCGCGGCGCCGCGACATCGTCGTCGACGAGGAAACGCTCTTCGAGTTCTACGACGCCCGCGTCGGCGAGGACGTGGTCAGCGGCCAGCACTTCGACCAGTGGTGGAAGCGCGCCCGCCAGAAGCGGCCCGACCTGCTCACCTTCGACCCCGAGATGCTCACCCACGACACCGCCGGCGAGGTGCGCGCGCACGACTTCCCGACGCAGTGGCACGACAGCGACGAGGCCGGGCTGACCTTCCCGATCAGCTATCACTTCGAGCCCGGCTCCACCGACGACGGCCTCACCATCGACGTGCCCGTCGCCACCCTCAACCGCATCGACGCCGACGACTTCTCGTGGCTCGTGCCGGGCCTGCGCGAGGAGCTGGTGACCGAGCTGATCCGCTCGTTGCCCAAGCACCTGCGCGTCGCGATGGTGCCCGCGCCCAACACCGCGCGGGAGTTCCTCGCCGCGACCCCGCCCGGCACCGAGCCGATCCTCGACGCCCTCGAGCGCTTCGCCCGCAGCACCCGCAGCCTGGTCATCGACCGGGAGGCGTGGGACTGGGCCAAGGTGCCGACCCACCTCCAGCCGACCTATCGTGTGGTCACCGAGGAGGGCGTGGAGGCCGGTCGCGGCAAGGACCTCGACGCGCTCAAGGAGCCGCTGCGGCCCACGTTCGAACGGGCGATGGCCGATGTCGCCGCGGACTCGGGCGTCACCGCGACGGGCCAGACCGCGTGGACCTTCGGGACGATCGACGAGTCCTTCGTCCAGCGGCGTGCGGGCCACGAGGTGCGGGGGTTCCCGGCGCTGGTCGACGAGGGCACGACGGTCGGCCTGCAGGTGCTCGCCACCGCCGACGTCGCGGCCGCGCACCACCGGCTCGGCGTACGCCGTCTCGTGCTGGTCGCGCTCGGCCCGCCCACCCCGGTCGACGACGTGCTCGCGGCCGCGGGGCTCGACCAACGCGCCAAGCTCGCGCTCGTCGGCTCGCCGTACGCCTCGGTCGGCGACCTGCTCGCCGACGTGCGCGCCGCGATCGTCGGCGAGGTCGTCGACTCCCGCCCGACGGTCCGGGACGAGGCGGCGTACGACGCCGTGGTCGCGGCCGCCCGCGACGCCGTGGCCGAGGGCACGAGCGCGGCCGTCCACGACGTGATGCGGGTGCTCGAGGCCTGGCGCGCGACGGACCGCGCGATCTCCGGACGCGCCGACCTGATGACGCTGCCCGCGATGACGGACATGCGCGCGCAGGTGGGACGGCTGATGGAGCCGGGCTTCGTCGGCCGCGCCGGAACGAGGCGGCTGCGCGACTATCCCCGCTACCTCGCCGCGGTCACCCACCGCCGTGAGCGCCTCGACGCCGCAGTCGCCCGCGACCGTGGCCTCCAGGACCAGCTCTCCGGCCTGCAGGAGGCGTGGCTGCACGCCGTCGCCGCGCTGCCCGAGGGCCAGCCGGTGCCGCAGCACCTGCGCGAGGCGGGGTGGCTGCTCGAGGAGTACCGCGTCTCGCTCTTCGCCCAGCAGCTCGGCACCCGCGACAAGGTCAGCGACCAGCGCATCCGCAAGGTGATGGGCACCTCGTCCTAGTGTGGTCGCCGTGACCGGCCGCATCCACCACCGTCCGATGACACCGGGCGACGGCTTCTTCGCCGACATCGTCGGCGGCGCCGACCCCGCGCACGTACGAGAGGCGGGCGATCTCGCCGCGACGATCCTGGTGCGGGGCGCCCGCGCGTCCGACGACCCCCAGATCGCCGAGCGCATCGTCCACCTGGCCGAGACCGAGGGCCTCGAGACCCTGGCCGAGGTCTGGTCGGGCGCGCCGTCCGACACCCTCGCGGGCAGCCTCTGGAGGCTCTTCCTGCTGCGCTCGTGGGTGTACGCCGACCCCGAGCGGGTCGCGTCCGACTACGAGGCCGGGCAGCGCCGGGCCGACGTGGCGCGGGTCGTCGCCGGCGTCGCCGACCCGCCCGGACCCGACGAGCTGCGCCGGATGGTCGACGACGTGCTGCGCGGGATCGCGCGCGGCGACTTCGCGGTGACCCTGTTCCGGGCCGCCGCCTTCGCGCGCATCGTCGCCGCGGGGCGCGCCGCGTTGGGCGAGTCCACCCACGAGGAGATCTCCCGGATGCTCGCCCTGTCCGAGCAGCTCGAGGCCGCCGGGCACGTGGAAATCGAGCACTCGCTGGGGTGAGGTCCTACACTGGAGCCTGAGTGCGTCGGGCTGTGGCAGCCCCGGGTCCCGAAATCAGCCGCTACGAGCGGCCACGCGCCGTGAGGCGCTCCCGGTCCGGCGCACTCATCAACTTCGTCGCTGCGTGGCTAGGGTCGATGCATGAATTGCCTGCGCCGCCGCGTCGCCCGGTTCCTCGGCACGTCCAGCCCGGCCGTCGGCGCGACGGCCCCTGACGCCCCGGGCCGCTACGCCCCCGAGGCCGACGGCGAGCCCGATCCGGGCGAGGTCGTGTGGGCGTGGGTGGCCTACGAGGACGACCCGAGCCAGGGCAAGGACCGGCCAGTGCTGCTGCTCGACACCGACGGCGACGGGTGGGTCGGCCTGATGCTCAGCAGCCAGGACCACGACCGCGACGCCGAGGACGAGGCCCGCCACGGTCGCCACTGGATGGACGTCGGCGCCGGCGGCTGGGACCCGCAGGGTCGCCCCAGCGAGGTCCGGCTCGACCGGCTGATCCGCCTCGAGCGCGCCGCCATCCGCCGCGAGGGTGCGGCGTTGGAGGAGACGATCTTCCGCGACGTGGCCGAAGCCTGGCGTGGACTCGACCGTTAGGGTTCCTCCGTGCTCGTACGCCCTTCCTCCCTGCGTCGCGGCGCCCTGATCGCCTGTGCGGCGACGGTGGCGCTGTCGCTCGCTGCGTGCACCGGGGACGCCGACCCCGCGTCGAGCCCGACGTCGTCGCCGAGCCCCTCGAGCAAGCCGCCCGAGAAGCCGCGCAAGATCGTCTTCGGTGCCTACGGCTCCGACGAGGAGGTCGCGGCGTTCCAGAGCGTGGTCGACTCCTTCAACGCCACCTCGGCGACCCGTCAGGTCACCCTCAAGTCCTGGCCGGACCACGAGTCCGCGCTCGCCGACGTGCTCGCGGGCGACGCCCCGGACGCGTTCCTCACCTCGCGCATCGACCTCGGCCAGCTCGTCGATGCCGAGGCCCTGCAGCCGGTGAGCCTGCTGCTCGACGAACGCGGCGTGGACTTCGGCGACCGCTTCTCGCGCGACGCGGTCGACGCCTTCGCAATGGACGACGAGCTGCAGTGCATGGCGTACTCCGTGTCCCCGATGGTCGTCTACTACAACACCGACCTCGTCGACTTCGACAAGATGGAGCGCCGCCAGTACGACGTGCCGACCGCGGACGAGAACGGCGTACGCGACCGATGGACGCTCGCGGAGTTCGGTGCCGCCGCGGAGTTCGCCTCCCGCCGCGGGGACCGGCGCGGGGTCTGGATCGACCCGACGCTGCAGGGCCTGGCGCCGTTCATCTACTCAGGGGACGGCGAGGTCTTCGACGACGATCGCGAGCCCACATCGCTGGCCTTCTCCGACGACTCCACGCGCGAGGCGCTCGACCAGACGCTGGCGATCCTGCGCAACGCGACGATCACGCCGACCAACGCCCAGCTCGCTCGCGCGACGCCGGTGCAGCTGTTCAAGCGCGGCGAGCTCGCGATGATCGCGGGCTTCCGCAACCTCGTGCCGCAGCTGCGCGACGCCGATGACCTCGACTTCGACGTGCTCCCGATGCCGATCATCGACACCCGTGCCACCGTCGGTGACATCAGCGGGCTCTGCATCTCGGCCGACTCCGAGGTGGAGGGCGACGCCGCCGACTTCATCGCGTACGCCGTCTCCGACGCCGCGATCGCCACGGTCTCCGCCACCGGCTACATCGTGCCGGCCAACACGCAGGTCGCCGCGTCGGACGAGTTCCTGGCGCCCGACGACGAGCCGGCCAACAGCGCGGTCTTCAACGCGAGCATCCGCTACATGGTGGTGCCGCCGTTCATCGACCAGCGCGAGGAGCTCACCGAGGCGGTGACGCCGCTGCTCGAGCGGCTCGTGACCGCGCCCGGGATCCTCGACCTCGACCTGACCACCGAGCAGATCGACCAGGCCTCGCAGGCCATCCTCTCGCCCCCCGAGGAGACCGAGTCGCCGACGGAGTCGCCCTCCGAGTCGTCGGAGTAGCCGCCTCCGCGAGCGGTGGTCCACCCACCTTCCGCGATCAGGGAATGTGGCTCCACCACCGCGCACGGCGGCGACCCGCCGACAGACCCCCGAGCGGTGGTCCACCCACCTTCCGCGATCAGGGAAGGTGGCTCCACCACCGCTCAACGTGGAGCGCAGACGGAGCAGGCGACTACTCCTCGGGGTCCTCGGGGTCCTCGGGCTCGATCTCGGCGCCAAGGATCGCGCCGACCAGCGCGCCGGTGACGAGCCCGGCCTGCCAGGGACGAGCGCCGTACGACGTGAGCTGGGCGCGTACGGCGTCCGCGAGGTCGGCCGGGTCGCGGGTCTCCGGTGGCGCCCACATCAGCCGGCGGAGGTAGTCGGGTGTGAGCAGGTTCTCGACCGGCAGGTGGTGCACCTCGGCGAGGTTGAGCATCGCCTCGCGGGCGGCGCGGAAGCGGCGGTCGGCGACGGGCTCGCGGTCGGCCCACGTGCGCGGGTGCGGGGGGCCGTCGCCGCGCGGTGCGCGGGAGGGCAGCTCGTCCTCGCCCATCTCGCGGACCCGGTCGAGGACCTCCACCCAGGTCGCGGCGTAGCGACCGGCGCCGCGGCCGTGGAACCCCTGGGTGGCGAGCAGGGCCCGGCGGTCGGTCGGCATGACCGTCGCGGCCACGACGATGGCGGAGTCGGGCAGGATCCGCCCGGGGGTCACGTCGCGCTCGGCGGCGATGGCGTCGCGGGCCTCCCACAGGGCGCGGGCCGCGCCGAGGGACCGGCGTCCGCGAAGGCGGTGCACGCCGGACGTACGCCGCCACGCGTCGACGCGTACGGCGGGCTCGAAGCCCAGCAGGTTCTCGAACTCCTGGCGCGCCCACTCGGTCTTGTCGGCCTTCTCGAGCTCGGCGATCATGTGCTCGCGCAGCTCGAGGAGCACCTCGACGTCGAGCGCGGCGTAGTCGAGCCAGGCTGTCGGGAGTGGTCGCGTGGACCAGTCGGCCGCGGAGTGCTCCTTGCGCATCCGCTGGCCGAGCACCGTCTCGACGAGCGTGGCGAGGCCGACCCGGGGATAGCCCAGGAGCCGGCCGGCCAGCTCGGTGTCGAAGAGGCTCGTCGGGACCAGGCCCACCTCGCGCAGGCAGGGCAGGTCCTGGGTCGCCGCGTGCAGGATCCACTCGGAGCCCTCGAGTGCCTGCTGCAGCGGCGCGAGCGTGGTCATCGTGATCGGGTCGACGAGCCAGGTGCCCGCGCCCTCGCGGCGCAGCTGGATCAGGTAGGCGCGGTTGGAGTAGCGGTAGCCCGAGGCGCGCTCGGCGTCGATGGCCACGGGCCCGGTCGCGGCCGCGAGGGCGGCGCACGCCTCGGCCAGGCCCTCGTCGGTGTCGACCACCTCGGGCAACCCGTCGCGGAGCACGAGCAGGGGTGCGGGGGGTGCCTCGGGCGGCTCCGGCTCGGCGGCAGCGGCTGCCTGCTCGTCGTCCGGGTCGGTGGCGGGGTCGGTGTCCGGGGTGAGGGGCATCGGTCAGGTGCCGCGCTGACCGCGCCGGCTGGGGATGGCCGTGACGCCCTCGGGCACCGGCGGCAGGCCGACGGCGGTGCACATCAGCTCGCCCCACGCCTCGACGTGGGCGGTCATGTCAAGGCCCTCGTCGCCGACCGTCGGCGTCCACGACGCGCGGATCTCGACCTGGGCCGTGCCGGGCTCGTCGGACATCCCGCCGAAGCTCTCGGTGGTGACGCAGGTGACGGTGCCGGAGGCGGCGTGGAACGCGGCGCCGTGGGCCTCGAGGGCCTCGGTCAGCCACGACCAGCCGACCGCGGCCAGCATCGGGTCGGCGCCGAGCTCGGGGTCGAGGTCCGCCCGGGCGTACGCGACGCAGCGGTAGGTGCCGTCCCAGGCGTCGTTGCCCGCCGGGTCGTGCAGCAGGATCAGCCGGCCGGTGCCGAGGTCCTCGTCGTCGACGGTGACGTCGCCGCTGAGGGCCGACGACCACGGGGCGATCCGCTGCGGGGCGGGCATCTCCTCGCAGAAGACCTCCGGGCGCAACGTCGCGTGTCGCATCGACTCCACTGCCGCGCGGAACTCCGCGGGCCCAGCCGCGGCAGCACTGCCCGGGTGGGTCTCGTGACGGGCCACCATTCGTCCAGAGTAGGCCAGCGGTCGGTCTTGCCGATGTGCCGCCACGCCGCCTGACCTGCGAAGATTCCGCAGTGATCGACGCCGCCACTGCTCCCCACCCCGGACTGTCCGAGAGCCCGTTCCTGGTGGCCGCGCGAGGCGGCACCCCGTCGCACACCCCTGTCTGGTTCATGCGGCAGGCCGGCCGCTCGCTGCCGGAGTACCTCAAGATCCGCGAGGGCGTCGGGATGCTCGAGTCCTGCATGGACGCCGACCTCGTCACCGAGATCACCCTCCAGCCCGTACGCCGCTACGGCGTGGACGCGGCGATCTTCTTCTCCGACATTGTGCTGCCGCTCAAGGCCGTCGGCGTCGACCTCGACATCGTGCCCGGCGTCGGCCCGGTCGTCGCGTCCCCGGTGCGCACCCTCGAGGACGTCGCGGCGATCCCCGACCTCACGCCGGACCACGTCCCCTTCATCTCGCAGGCGGTCCGCCAGCTGGTGGCCGAGCTCGGCGCGACTCCCCTCATCGGCTTCGCCGGTGCCCCCTTCACGGTCGCGTCCTACCTGGTCGAGGGCGGCCCGTCCAAGGAGCACGCGAAGACCAAGGCGATGATGTTCGGCGCGCCCGACGTGTGGGACGCGCTGATGCACAAGATCGCCGGCATCGCCGCGGCCTACCTCCGCATCCAGGTCGAGGCCGGCGCCTCAGCCGTGCAGCTCTTCGACTCCTGGGCGGGTGCGCTCACCCCGGCCGACTACCGCGCCTCGGTGATGCCCCACTCACAGCGGGTGCTGGCGGCGGCGGGCGAGCTCGGCGTGCCGCGCATCCACTTCGGCGTCGGCACCACCAACCTCCTCGGCCTGATGGGCGAGGCCGGCGCCGACGTCGTGGGCGTCGACTGGCGTACGCCGATGGAGCTGGCGATCCCGCTCGTGGGCGACCGCGTGGTGCAGGGCAACCTCGACCCGACGCTCGTCTTCGCCCCGACCGAGGTGATGACGAAGCGGGCGGCCGAGATCGTCGATGCGGGCCGCGCGGCGAAGGGCCACATCTTCAACCTCGGCCACGGGGTCATCCCGTCGACGAACCCCGATCAGCTGCAGCGGCTCACAGAGTTCGTGCACGACTACTGATGGCGGTCACCGTCGCCGGCAGCTCCAGCGACGCGAGGTAGGAACGCGCCTGGCGCACCAGTGCGGTCTGCAGGTCGCGTACGGGCTCCGAGGTGCGCTCGGCGCGTCGGCGCAGCATCAGCAGCGTCACCGTCGTCAGCTCCAGGCCCGTGAGGATCGGCCGGGTCGTGAGGACGCCGGCGCGGACGAGCGGGTCACCGGTGATCGAGAAGTCGGGCAGGATCGAGATGCCGAGCCCGGCCGCGACCATGGCCTTGCCCATCTCGGCCCCGTCGGTGGCGTACGTCGTCTCCGGCAGGGCGCCGGCGAAGAGCCGGTGGGCATAGCGGTGCATGACGAACCCCGGCCGCATCAGGACGTGCGGCTCGGCGCGGAGGTCCTCCACCGTGACCCGCTCCTGGGCGGCCAGCGGGTGGTCGGCCCGCAGGCACGCCACGGGCGTGCCCTCGATGAGCTTGTCGGCGACGATCGTGGTCGGGATCTCGTCGCCCGGCAGCACGTTGACCAGGCCCAGGTCGAGGGAGCCCTCGGCGAGGCCCTGCTGGATGTCGGCCTGTCGGGCGTTGACGACCTCGACGCCCCCTGACCCGTGCTGGGCGTGGAGGTCGCGCAGGGCCGGCGCCAGCAGGGTCGACGAGGCGGTGTTGACGGTGCCGATCCGCAGGTCGCGGCGGCGTACGGACTGCTGGCCCGCTGCCAGGCGCAGCCGGTCGACGGCCTCCAGGACCTCGGTCATGTTCTGCAGCAGGTCGAGGCCCTGGCGGCTGATCCGCGAGCCGGTCCGGCGACGGTCGAGGAGCGTGGCGCCCAGCTCCTTCTCGAGCTTGGTCACCGCCTCGCTCAACGCGGGCTGGGAGATGTGCATGGCCTCGCTCGCCCGGCGCAACGACCCGTGCTCGGTCACCGCCGCGAGGTACTCCAGTTGTTCGATCCGCACCTGTTGCTCCTGCTCTCGCTGTGTCGCGCATGTCCGCCCGCCTCGTGAGGTGGTCGGCAAAACCTGTTGCCGGGAAGTCGTGGTTCGGGACTCCGGTTCACTAAAGTCTACTAAGTAACTATACAAAACGGGAGGAACCCACCCATGACCACCCTGCGTGTCCGGCCCACCAGCCGCCGGGACGACCGCTCCGTCGCCACCCCTGACGGCCGCGCCACCAGCACCCGCACCCACGACGGCCGGACGCGAGCCTCGGTCGAGTCCCTCGTCGCCGAGTGGGCGCCGGTCCTCGCCGCCATCCGTGAGGGCGCCCTCCAGCGCGAGATCGACGGCGAGCTGCCCGTCGAGGCCGTGCGCCTGCTCAAGTCGGAGGGGTTCGGCGCGCTGCGCGTGCCGACCGCGTTCGGCGGCAGCGGCCTCGACCTCGTCGAGCTCGCCCGGCTCTGGATCGAGCTCGCCGCGGTCGACGCCAACCTGCCGCAGGCGTTCCGCGGCCACTTCGCGCTCGTCGAGGACCGGCTGTGGCACCACGCGCGGTCGAGCGACCAGCGCGTCTGGTTCGACCGCTTCGTGGCGGGCGAGATGGCCGGCAACGCCTGGTCCGAGGTCGGCTCCGACATCGACCTGCCGCGCACCGTGATCCGGGAGCGCGCCGACGGGTCCTTCCGCCTCGACGGCACGAAGTACTACACGACCGGCACGATCTTCGCCGAGTGGGCCGACGTGCACGTGCGGGTCGCCCGCCCCGGCCACCCCGACGAGGTCGAGGAACCCACCGCGATCGCGCTGGTCGACACCCGCGACCCCGGCGTGCGGGTCACGGACGACTGGAACGGCTTCGGCCAGAAGGGCACCGGCAGCGGCACCACGACCTTCGACAACGTCGGCGTCCCGGCCGACCACGTGCTCCCGTTCGAGGAGCGCTTCCCGCACCAGACGGCGTTCTACCAGCTCAACCTCCTCGCCACGCTGACCGGCATCGCCCGCGCCGCGCTCGCCGACGTGGTCGACGCCGTCCAGAAGCGCACCCGCAACTTCTCCCACGCCAACGCGCCGCGCGTGCGCGACGACGCCCAGGTGCTGGCCCGCGTGGGCGAGATCGCCGCCGCGGTGTACGCCGCCGAGGCCGTGACCCTGCGGGTGGCTGCGAGCGTCCAGGCAGCGGCCGACGCCGCACTGGCGGGTGACGACGAGGTCGCCGCGCTGGTCGAGGCCAGCGAGATCGAGTCGTCGACCGCACAGGTCGTGGTCTCGGAGCTGGTCCTGCGGGCCACCTCCGACATCTTCGACGCGCTCGGCGCCTCGGCCACGGCCCGGCCGCTGGCGCTCGACCGCCACTGGCGCAACGCCCGTACGGTCGCCTCGCACAACCCGCGGATCCTCAAGGCCCGCGTCGTGGGCGCCCACGCCGTCAACGGCACGCCGCCGCCGTACGCCTGGTCGATCGGCGCGACCCGCCGGCGCCAGGACTGGGCGGACGCCCGCCCGGGCGATCGGGACTGACCGGTCACGCACCGGCTCCCGAGGGGGTGATGGGCAGCGCGCGTGCGCGCTGACCGGCTTCACCTGCAAGGCACTGCCTGTCACCCCCTCGACATCCCCGGTGCCGGACGTACGCGGGGACGGCCTCGTCGACTGGTACTTTTGTCTACAAGATTGATAGAGATTAAGTAGCAACCCGATCCATCCGCTCCGTCCCGAGGAGATCCCATGAGCACGAACCCGGCCCGCACCACCGAGCCCCTGCAGTTCGCCTACTGGGTGCCCAACGTGTCCGGCGGCCTCGTGATCTCGGACATCGAGCAGCGCACCGGTTGGGACTACGACTACAACAAGCGCCTCGCGCAGACCGCGGAGGCCAACGGCTTCGACTACGCGCTGACGCAGGTGCGCTACACCGCGTCGTACGGCGCGGCCTACCAGCACGAGGCGACCAGCTTCAGCCTCGCGCTCCTGCTGGCCACCGAGCGGCTCAAGGTCATCTCCGCCGTGCACCCCTACATGTGGCACCCGGGCGTCCTCGCCAAGTTCATCGCCACCGCCGACCACCTCAGCAACGGGCGCGCGGCCATCAACGTCGTGTCCGGCTGGTTCAAGGACGAGGCGACCAACATGGGCGTGCGCTGGCTCGAGCACGGCGAGCGCTACCGGATGGCCGAGGAGTTCATCGCCTACGTCCGCGAGATCTGGACCGCGGACGACGCCCAGTTCCGGGGGGACTTCTTCCAGCTGCGCGACTTCGACATGAAGCCGAAGCCCCTCGACCTCCCCGGGCGTCCGCTGCCCGAGATCTTCCAGGGCGGCAACTCCGCGGTGGCGCAGGGCATGGCCGGCCGTGTGAGCGACTGGTACTTCGCCAACGGCAACACCCCGGACGGCATCGCCGAGCAGATCGCCGGCGTCGGCTCCTCCGCCGCTGCGGCCGGGCGCACCGTGAAGATCGGCGTCAACGGCTTCATGGTCGCCCGCGACACCGAGGCCGAGGCCCACGCCACCCTCGAGGAGATCATCGCCAAGGCCAACCCCGAGGCGGTGCAGGGCTTCGGCGACGCCGTGAAGCAGGCCGGCCAGTCCACCGGTGACAAGAAGGGGATGTGGCAGGACTCCGACTTCCGCGACCTCGTCCAGTACAACGACGGCTTCCGCACCGGCCTGGTCGGCACGCCTGAGCAGGTCGCCCACCGGATGCTCGAGTTCAAGCGCCGCGGGGTCGACCTGTTCCTCCTGGGATTCCTGCACTTCCAGGAGGAGGTCGAGCACTTCGGCCAGCACGTGCTGCCGATCGTCCGCGAGCTCGAGGCCGCCGAGCGCAAGAGCGCCGCATGAGCACCGACACCACCGGCGCCACCGCCGCCGCGCCCGCGTCGACGTACACGCCTGCCCGCGTCCCCGTGCTGAGCGCCGACGAGGCGATCGCGGTGGCCCACGAGGTCGCCGCCGACCTCGATGCGTCGTCCGCTGACCGCGACCGCGACCGGATCCTGCCCGAGGCCGAGGTCGACCGGCTCTCGTCGTCGGGGCTGCTCGCGGTCACCGTCCCGACGCGCCACAGTGGCGCCGGGCTGTCGGTCGAGACGCTCGTCGAGGTCTTCCGGATCCTCGCCGCCGGCGACCCCAGCGTGGCCCAGGTGCCGCACAGCCACTTCGTCTACGTCAACGCGCTGCGCCACCAGGGCACCCCCGAGCAGCAGCACTTCTTCTTCGGCGAGGTGCTCGCCGGCAAGCGGTTCGGCAACGCGCAGTCGGAGATCGGCACGAAGCACGTGCGCGACATCCGCACCACGCTGACCCCCGCCGGCCGCGGCCGGTGGACCCTCACCGGCACCAAGGGCTACAGCACCGGCGCGCTCTTCGCCGACTGGATCCCGGTGCTGGCGCGGCAGGACACGCTCGCCGCGCCGGGCACCGGACCTCTGCGCGTCGCGTGGGTCGAGCGCCGCGCCCCCGGCGTACGCGTCACCGACGACTGGGCCGGGATGGGGCAGCGTACGACCGCCAGCGGCACCGTCGAGCTGCGCGACGTCGACGTCGCCGCCGACCGGATCACGCCCTACCACCTGACCTTCGAGGGTCCCCAGACCTATGGCGCCTTCGCGCAGGTGCTGCACGCGGCCCTCGACGTCGGCATCGCCCGCGCCGCCCTGCGCGACGCGGCCGACTTCGTGCGTACGTCCTCGCGTCCCTATCCCGACGCCGAGGTCGAGCGCGCCGCCGACGATCCGCTCGTGGTGCAGGCACTCGGTCAGATGGAGGTCGACGTACGCGCCGCGGAGGCGCTGCTGCGCGAGGCCGGGCGGGCCGTCGACGACGCCGACGCCGACCTGGCCGCGGGCTCCGCGGCCGCGGCCAGCCTCGCCGTCGCCGCCGTGCGCGCCCTGTCGGCCCGGGTCGCCGTCGACGTGTCGAGCCGGCTCTTCGAGGTCGCCGGCACCCGCTCGGCCCTCGACACCCTCAACCTCAACCGGCACTGGCGCAACGCGCGCACCCACACCCTCCACGACCCCGCGTCGTGGAAGGTCCAGCACCTCGGCCGCTACGTCGTCGACGGCACCCCGCCGCCCAACCACGGCCAGCTCTGATGTCCACCCCCGAAAGGACTCCCATGAAGTTCCACTGGTTCCTGCCCACCAACGGCGGCGACGGCCGCCAGGTCGTCAGCGGCGGCCACGGCGTCGAGCACGGCGCCGCCGGCCGGCCCGCGAGCGTGCCCTACCTGGGCCAGATCGCGCGCAGCGCCGAGCAGCTCGGCTTCGAGGCCGCGCTGACTCCGACCGGCGCGTGGTGCGAGGACGCCTGGCTGACGACCGCGATGCTCGCCCCGCTGTCCGAGCGGCTGAAGTTCCTCGTGGCGTTCCGCCCTGGACTCACCTCGCCGACGTTGGCCGCCCAGATGGCCGCCACCTTCCAGAACCTCACCGATGGACGGCTGCTCCTCAACGTCGTCACCGGCGGCGAGTCCCACGAGCAGCGCGCCTACGGCGACTTCCTCGACAAGGACGGCCGCTACGAGCGCTGCGGCGAGTTCCTCTCGATCGTGCGCCGCCTGTGGGCGGGGGAGGAGGTCACCTTCGCGGGCAAGCACCTGCGCGTCGAAGGGGCTCGTCTCCAGCAGCTGCCCGACCCGATCCCGGAGATCTACTTCGGCGGGTCCTCGCCCGCTGCGGGGCAGGTCGCCGCCGAGCACGCCGACGTCTACCTGACGTGGGGCGAGCCGCCGGCCGCGGTCGCCGAGAAGGTCCAGTGGATCAAGGACCTGGCCGAGCAGAAGGGCCGCGAGCTGACGTACGGCATCCGCCTGCACACCATCTCGCGCGACACCTCCGAGGAGGCGTGGGCCGAGGCCGACCGCCTGCTCGAGGGAATCTCCGACGACGACATCCGTCGCGTGCAGGAGGGCCTCAAGCGCTCGGAGTCTGTCGGCCAGAAGAACATGCTCGCCCTCAACGAGGGCAGCCGCGACGGCCTCGAGATCCACCCGAACCTCTGGGCCGGCGTCGGCCTGGTCCGCGGCGGTGCCGGTACGGCGCTCGTCGGCAGCCACGAGGAGGTCGCCGACCTCATCGAGCAGTACGCCGCGGTCGGGATCAGCGAGTTCGTGCTCTCCGCCTACCCGCACCTCGAGGGCGCCTACCACTTCGGCGAGGGCGTGCTCCCCGTGCTGGAGAAGCGTGGCCTGTGGACCAACCCCGCCCCCGTCCGCGGCTCCGCCTCGGTGCCCTTCGGTGGGCAGCGGGCCGCGCAGTGAGCGCCCGCGTCGCCGTCGTCGTCGGCAACCCCAAGCCCATCTCGCGCACGTACGAGGCCGCGCTCACCCTGGCCGAGCGGCTGGGTGGGGCCGACCTGGTCGTGGACCTGGCCGACCACACCGGCGATCTCTTCAACTGGGGCTCGACGACCGTGACCGAGCTGGTCGAGGAGGTGGCCGCCAGCGAGGTGGTCATTGTGGCCAGCCCGACGTACAAGGCCACGTACACCGGCCTGCTCAAGGTCTTCCTCGACCGCTTCCCCCACCAGGGCCTCGGCGGCGTGACCGCCATCCCGCTGATGCTCGGAGCGGCCGACACCCACGCGCTCGCCGTCGAGCACACGCTGCGACCGCTGCTCGTCGAGCTCGGTGCGACGGTGCCGACCCGCGGCCTCTTCGTGCTCGACTCGCAGCACGCCGACGCGGCGCCGTACGACGCGTGGTTCGCCACTGCCCGGGAGCTCCTGCCCGTCCAGGCCGTCCCCGCAGCCAGCCCCCATCACACCCAGGCGGTGTCCGCATGACCCTGCACGCCCAGACCTCCGATCCCGTCCTCGACCCGCGCACGCTCCGTGACGCCTTCGGGGCGTTCCCCTCCGGCGTCGTCGCCGTGGCCGCCTCGGTCAAGGGCCAGCTCACCGGCATTGCGGCGTCGTCGTTCACCTCGGTGAGCATCGACCCGCCGCTGGTGTCGTTCTCGATCTCGACCACGAGCTCCACCTGGCCGCTGCTCCGCGAGGCCGACCGCCTCGGCATCAGCGTGCTGGCCGACCACCACGACGCGGTCTGCCGCCAGCTCGCCGGTCCGCGTGAGGAGCGCTTCGCCGGTCTGCCCTTCCGGGTCACCGAGAACGGCGCCGTGCTGCTCGACGAGGCCGTCGCGACCTACGACTGCTCGGTCCACGAGGAGGTCGTCGCCGGCGACCACGTGATCGTGCTCCTCCAGGTCCACGAGGTCGGCGGCGGCGACGGCGAGCACCCGCTCGTCTTCCACCGGTCGACCTTCGCCAAGCTGCACCGCGACGACCTCGACCCCTCCCGCCTCGACGGCCGGATCAACGGCGCCGAGGTGGACCGCGACGACCAGCGCCCGCCGGCCGAGACGCCCGCCGAGGCGTCCGACCAGAACAAGGAGGACGCCGCATGAAACTCACCCCACGACGTTCTTCTCCTCCTCCGCTTCGCTCCTCCGTCGAACAACGCCGCGGGGACCCCGAGACCCCCGACGGCCGTTTGTCATCGGCCACGCCGCCCACCCCGCGCCGGGTCGCCCTCGCCTCGGCCGTCGGCGCCACCATCGAGTGGTACGACTTCTTCCTCTACGGCACGGCCGCGGCCGTCGTCTTCGACAAGCTCTACTTCAACGGCCTCGACGGACCGGCGGCGCAGTTCGCCGCCTTCGCGACCTTCGCCGTGGGCTTCTTCGCCCGCCCGATCGGCGGACTGATCTTCGGCCACTTCGGCGACCGCATCGGCCGCAAGCAGATGCTGCTGCTGACGCTCGTCGTCATGGGCATCGGCACGGCCCTCATCGGCCTGCTCCCGACGTACGACCAGATCGGGGTCTGGGCGCCGATCGCGCTGGTGGTGCTCCGGGTGCTGCAGGGCATCGGCGTCGGCGGCGAGTACGGCGGCGCCGTGCTGCTGGCCGTCGAGTACGCCCCGGCCGAGCGCCGCGGCTTCTACGGCAGCTTCGCCCACATCGGCGTACCCGGTGGCCTGGTCCTCGCGGCCAGCGCCTTCGCGATCGCCGGCCAGCTCCCCGAGGAGGACTTCCTGGCCTGGGGCTGGCGGGTGTGCTTCCTCGTCAGCATCGTGCTGCTCGGCATCGGCGCGTACATCCGGCTCTCCGTCATGGAGACCCCGGAGTTCGCCGAGGTGCAGGAGCGCAAGGAGATCTCGCGGCTCCCGCTGCGCGACCTGCTGGCCGAGCAGCCGCGGCCGCTCCTGCTGGGCATGGGCACGCGGTTCATCGAGGGCTTCACCTTCAACCTGTTCTCGGTCTACCTGCTCGCCTACGTCGCCACCAACCTCGAGCTGCCGCGCGCCTGGGCGCTCGACGCGATCATCGTCGGTGCCGCGCTCGGCGTCGTCCTGGTGCCGATGGCCGGCGCACTGTCCGACCGGGTCGGCCGCAAGCCGGTCTACCGCGTCGGTGCCTGGCTCGGCCTGCTGTTCGCGTTCCCGGCGGCGTGGCTGGTCCAGACCGAGGACCGGTGGGCGATCTCGCTGGTCTTCATCGTCGGGCTCGGTGCGATCTACGGCATCGTCTACGGCCCGCTGGCGGCGTTCTGGTCCGAGCTGTTCGACACGCGCTACCGCTACACCGCGCTTAGCACGCTCTACCAGGTCTCCGGCATCCTGGCCTCCGGCCTCACCCCGCTCATCGCGGCGTGGCTGGTGACGAAGGGCGACGGCAC
This sequence comes from Nocardioides zhouii, assembly GCF_004137345.1. Classification (GTDB taxonomy): domain Bacteria; phylum Actinomycetota; class Actinomycetes; order Propionibacteriales; family Nocardioidaceae; genus Nocardioides; species Nocardioides zhouii. The sequence continues at coordinate 32,300 of NZ_SDWV01000012.1, read as the reverse complement.
CCTGTGGTGGGTCGCGGGCTACAACGTGGCGGTCGCCGCGATCTCGCTCACCTGCGCGCACTTCCTGCCCGAGACGCGAGGCCGCGGTCTCGACCGCGAGGACCGGGCGATCGAGCCGGACTCGCGCGAACGCGTCACCGTCTGAGCCTACGCGGTCGGGGTCTCGGCCTGCGCGGGCGTGGCCCGGCGACGGCGTACGACGAGCCAGGCCGGCAGGCCGATCACGAGCGCCAGCACCGCGAAGGGGAGCAGCGCGCCGAGGACGGTGGCAAGGGCGAGCAGCGTGCCCGACAGCGCCTTCATCCCTCCGGAGAGGCCCGTGAGGAAGCCGGCGGGGTCGTCCTTCTTCTTCTCGACGGCCTTGGTGTGCTTGGCCGAGATGTCGACCGTGATCGTCGACAGGGAGGTCTGGTCGGTCAGCCACGACTGCTGCGACTTCAGCGAGTCGAGCTCGGCCTGGCGGGTGGTGAGCTGCGACTCGATCCAGATGAGGTTCTTGAGCGACGTCGCCTCGGCCAGCAGCAGCTCGACGCGCTTGAGGCTCGCCTCCTGCGCCCGCACCCGGACGTCGTTGTCGATGACCTGCGTGGTGACGTCCTCCGAGCCGCGGTTGGAGGCGACGACCCCGTCGACCGCCTCGAGGGCCGACATGGCTGCGCTGAACTTCGCACTCGGCACCCGGATCACGAAGCGCGAGTACGACGTGTCGCCGTCCTCGTCGGTCTCGGTGTTCTCCTCGGTCACGTCACCGCCCTGCGCGTCGACGATCCGCTGCACCTCCTGGCGGGTCTCCGTGACGTCCTTGCTCGACAGCGAGACCGTGCCGCTGAAGATCACCGCGCGCTCCATCTGGGGCGTGGTGGCCACCTTCGCGCCCGAGCCCGAGGCCGGTGCGGACCCGGACCCGGACTCGGACAAGGACGAGGTCGCGTCCTCGGCGGCGGCGAACTCACGGCTGGTGGCGCCGCCGGAGTCACCGGCAGACAGGTCGTTCATGGCCTCGGACGACGCGTCGCCGCCGCCGTCGCTGGCGCCGGAGGAGCAGGCGGCCAGGAAGACCGTCATGGTGAAGGCGGTGAGGACGCCGGCGGCGCGGGTGCGAGTGGTCATGCCGGTCCGACGCGACGCGTGACCGACCCGGTTCCGCCCGTGACTGAACTGTGATGCGTCAGGGCTTCTTGGCCGCGGCCTTGGTGCTCGACGCCTTCCGCGCTGCGCGGGTCGTGGTGGTGACCTGGGGGACGGCGGGCTTCTCGGGGGTGGCCTCGGCGGTCGCGGCCGCCTTCGTCGCCTTCTGTGCCTTGCTCGCCCGAGGCGCCCGGGGCTCCTTCGCCGCCTTGGTCGGCTGCGCCGCCTTGGGTGCCTGCGCCGCCTTGGGTGACTGCGTGGCCTTGGGTGACTGCGTGGCCTTGGGCGCCTGCGTGGCCTTGGCCGCCTCCTTGGCGGCCTCCTTCGCCGCGCCCTTGCGGCGTACGCGCATCGCGTTGCCGGAGCCCGACGTCTCGAGGTAGGGCTGGTCGGCGACCAGGGTGCTCAGTCGGGTGCCGCTGTCGCCGAACGAGCGCGCGTCGAAGGACGGGTACGTCCGGTTCAGCTGCTTGCCGAGCTGGGCGAGGCTGGCCCAGCCGTCGTCGTCGGCGACCGCGTTCAAGGCGCGCGTGAGCGCACTCTGGAGGTTGATCGTCGGGGCGGGTGCGTCGTCGCTGTCGTCCTCGGCCGCGGGCTCGTCGACGTCGGACTTCTTCCCGTCCTGCACGACCTCGAGGTCGATGAACTTGTCGCAGGCGTTCTTGAGGGCGTCGGGGGCCTTCTTCTCGCCCAGCACGTAGACCGTCTTGCCCGACTCGCGCAGCCGGTGGGCGAGGCTGGTGAAGTCGCTGTCGCTGGTCACGAGCGCGAAGGCCTCGACGTTGTCGTCGTAGAGCAGGTCCATCGCGTCGATCACCAGCGCGAGGTCGGAGGAGTTCTTGCTCTTGGTGAACGCGTTCTGGTGCATCGCGCGGAGGCCGAGGCTGTTGAGCCGGCGCGCCCAGGGCGACAGGTGCGAGTTCGTCCAGTCACCGTAGACGCGCTTGATCGTCGGGTTGCCGTACTTCGCGACCTCGCTCAGCACCTCGTCGGCGTACGCCGCCCTCGTGTTCTCTCCGTCGATCAGCACGGCGATCCGGTCAGAGCTCAGGTTGGCGTCCACACGTGCAGCCTAGGCTGAGGCCGTGGCGTGGGACGTGGTGGTCGTCGGTGGGGGGATCGCCGGTCTGGTCGCGGCCCGCGGGCTCGCCGCCACCGGACGCGACGTCCTGCTGCTCGAGGCCTCGCCGCTGCTCGGCGGCAAGCTCCGTACCGCCGAGGTCGCCGGGCTCCCCGTCGACGTCGGCGCCGAGGCGATGCTCGCCCGCCGGCCGGAGGGCCTCGACCTGGCAGCAGAGCTCGGCGCCGAGGTGCTCCACCCCACTCCCGCGACGTCGGGGGTCTGGTCGCGCGGTGCCCTGCGCGCGCTCCCGCGCTCGCTGATGGGCGTGCCGCTCGACCTCGACCAGCTCGCGGCGAGCGGCGTGCTCAGCCCCGATGGTCTCGCCCGGGCCACGGCGGAGACCGCCACCGAGGTGACCGACGACGTCTCGGTCGGCGAGCTGGTGGCGGCTCGCCTCGGCGACGAGGTCGTCGAGCGGCTCGTCGAGCCGCTGCTCGGTGGGGTGTACGCCGGCCACGCCCGCCGGATCTCCGCCGCCGCGGCCGTGCCCCAGCTGCTCGCCATGGCCCGGCGCGGCAGCCTCCTCGAGCAGGCCGCCACCGTGCCCGTCTCCACCGCGCCCGTCTTCGCCACCCTCGCCGGCGGGATGGGCACGCTGCCCGGCCTGGTCCGCGACGCCGGCGGCTTCGACGTACGGACCTCCGCGACGGTCCGCGCGCTGCGCCACCTCGGATCAGCCGGGTCGCCGTCCGGCTGGGCGGTCACGGTCGGCCCGACCACGCACCCCGAGACCATCGAGGCCACGGAAGTCGTGCTGGCCACGCCTTCCGCCCCGACGGCCCGGCTGCTCGCCGAGGTCTCGCCAGAGGCCGCTGCGGATCTCGCCGTCATCGAGTCGGCCAGCGTGGCCGTCGTGAGCCTGGCCTTCCGTGCGCAGGACGTGCCGGACGCCCTCTTCGAGCGGTCGGGCTTCCTCGTGCCGCCGGTCGAGCAGCGCGCGATCAAGGCGGCCACCTTCTCCTTCGCCAAGTGGGCGTGGGTCCGCGACCTGGACCCCGACGTCGTCGTCCTGCGGACCTCGCTGGGCCGGCACCGCGAGGAGGCGACCCTGCAGGCCGCCGACGAGGGCCTCGTACGGGTCTCGCTCGCCGACCTCACGGCGATGTCCGGCCTCACCGCCCGGCCCGTCGACACCCACGTCCAGCGGTGGGGCGGCGCGCTGCCGCAGTACGCCGTCGGCCACCTCGACCGGGTCGCCCGCGTACGCGCTTCGATCGCCCGCCTGCCGGGGCTCGCGCTGTGCGGGGCGGCGTACGACGGGGTCGGCGTGCCGGCGGTGATCGGGTCGGCCCGCCGTGCTGTGGCCTCGCTCACGCAGGCAGACTGAGGGCATGAGCGAGCAGACCAACGCCTCCCGCACACGGGAGCTCAACGACACCATCCGCTACACGATGTGGTCGGTCTTCAAGCTCCGCGACGTCCTCGGCGACGCGGACCGGTCGGCCGAGGCGACCGACGTGGAGGCACTCTTCGAGGTGCTCCGCGAGCAGGACGTCGTCGTCCGCGGGCTCTACGACGTCAGCGGCCTGCGCGCCGACGCCGACCTCATGGTGTGGTGGCACGCCGCCGACTCCGAGCAGCTCCAGGCGGCGTACAACGCCTTCCGTCGTACGTCCTTCGGCTACCGCCTCGAGCCGGTGTGGTCGCAGATGGCGCTGCACCGCCCGGCGGAGTTCAACAAGTCGCACATCCCGGCCTTCCTCGCCGACGAGGAGCCGCGCGCGCACATCTGCGTCTACCCGTTCGTGCGGTCGTACGAGTGGTACCTCCTCGAGGACGGCGAGCGCCGCCGGATGCTGGCCCAGCACGGCCAGCAGGCGCGCGGCTATGCCGACGTCCGGGCCAACACGGTCGCGTCGTTCGCCCTCGGCGACTACGAGTGGATGCTGGCATTCGAGGCCGACGAGCTGCACCGGATCGTCGACCTGATGCGCGACCTGCGGGCCTCCGACGCCCGGATGCACGTGCGCGAGGAGGTGCCGTTCTACACCGGCGCCCGCGTCACCCCGACGGAGCTCATCGCCCGCCTGCCCTGACCTGTCACCCGCGCCCGGCAACACGTGGCGCGAGATGGCGGGATCTCGCCCCGGAGCAATGTAGAGTAAGTCACTCAACATTGTTCTACAGGAGATGCCATGACCGCCACCTTCCCCACGTCCAGCCGCCTCACCTCCACCGCTCCTGCGCTTCGCCAGCGCCGCCCCGGTCCGCAGACCGCCCGCGCAGCGCTCGCGCAGTACCTCGCCCGTCGCGACCCCCTCCAGGACGTCGACCTCACCTTTCCCGAGCGCACCTGGGTGCGGGTCGAGCAGGGCGTCGACGCCGACATCTGGCTGATCACCTGGCCCGTCGGCTCCAGCACCGGCTGGCACGACCACGGGTCCGCCAGCGGCGCCTTCGTGGTGCTCGAGGGCGCCCTCACCGAGTACGTCTGGACCGGCGTCGCCACCGCCACCACCCTGGCGTCGCCGGGCGTGCAGGAGTTCGACGGCAGCCACATCCACGACGTCGTCAACCACGGCACGCGCACCGCGGTCTCGCTGCACGCGTACGCTCCCTCGCTCGCCGCGATGACCCGCTACGAGCTGGTCCGCGGCCGGCTCCAGGTCACGAGCGTCGAGCAGCGGGGCGAGACGTGGTGAGCGCCGTGAGCAGCCCGGTCCGCCACGACGGCATCGACGCGATGCTCGCCGATGCGCGCTCGCGCCTCGACCGCATCGACGTGGAGGCCGCCTACCGCGAGACGCTCGACGGTGCCTTCCTCGTCGACATCCGCCCCGCAGCCCAGCGCGCCGCCGAGGGCGAGGTCAGCCCCGGCCTGCACCCGATGGTGATCGAGCGCAACGTGCTCGAGTGGCGGTTCGACCCGCGCTCCGAGGCGTGCCTGCCGGAGGCGTCGTACGACGCGCGCATCCTGGTGCTGTGCCAGGAGGGCTTCACCTCCAGCCTGGCCGCCGACGCGCTGCGGAGCCTGGGCCTCGACGCGACCGACGTCGTCGGTGGCTTCAAGGCCTGGCGTGGGGCGCACCTGCCGACCGCCTGCCCGCGAGACAGGTCCTGAACCGTTCCCGGCCGTCGTGGGTCGGCCGGGAACGCGGTGCCGGGCAGTAGCGTCAGACCACCATGACGTACCCACGCCTGGCCTTCGCGCTCGTCCTGTCCGTCACCGCGCTCTCCGCCTGCGGCAACGAGGGCGACACCCGCGCCGTCGATCCGGCGGCGTCCGACTCGCCGTCCGCGACCTCGCCCGGCGCCGCACCCACGCCGGTGCCCGACGGCCAAGTCCGTACGCACGGCCTCGTGACCGTGCTCGACGCCGGTGAGGGACCCGAGCTGTGCCTCGGTGCGATCGCCGAGTCGTACCCGCCCCAGTGCGGTGGCCCGGCGCTCGTCGACTTCGACTTCGGCGACGTGGGGGCGGAGACGGCCTCCGGGGTGACGTGGGGCCAGTACTCCGTCACCGGCACCTACGACGGCACGACCTTCACCGTCACCGACTCCATCCCGGCTGCGCTCTACGACGCGATGGCGGAGCCCGAGGCCGGTGGGCTGGAGCCCGCCTGCGACGACGCGGTCGCGACCGACGCCGAGATGGCGACGCCCGAGGACCTGGACGCCACCCTCGCCGCGGCCTCCGCGCTGCCGACGTACGCCACCGCGTGGCTGAGCAACGGCACCATCAGCGTCGCCGTGACCGAGGACCCCGAGGGCGCCGAGGCCGAGCTCCGCAAGACCTGGGGCGGACTGCTGTGCGTCACCACCGTCGAGCGCACCGACGTCGAGCTCAACGTCATCAACCAGGCGCTCCAGGTGGCGCTGGGCGACCAGCTCCTGACCAGCGGCTCGACGTCGCCCGACTCGCTCGACGCCCAGGTCGTCTTCGACGACGGGTCGATCCAGGAGTGGGCCGACGGCACGTGGGGCGAGGGGCTCGTACGGATCAGCTCGGCGCTCGAGCCGGTCTCGTCCTGACCCCTGGTACCTAGGGACGAAATGGTGGGCGGAAGCGCCCGATGACCTACCAGAACGTCCCTAGGTAGCTCACTTGTCGTTGAGCTTGATGCTCACGGAGTTGATGCAGTAGCGGTCGCCGGTGGGCGTGCCAAACCCGTCGGGGAAGACGTGGCCGAGGTGCGAGCCACATTTCGCGCAGCGGACCTCGACGCGCTTCATGCCTGCGGAGTTGTCCTCGATGTACTCCACCGTGTCGGTCATCGGCTGGTAGAAGCTCGGCCAGCCGCAGCCGGAGTGGAACTTCGTGTCGCTGGTGAACAGCTCCGAGCCGCACGCCTTGCAGGAGTAGGTGCCCTCGGTCTCGGTGTCGGTGTACTCGCCGGTGAAGGCGCGTTCGGTGCCCGCCTGCCGCAGGACGGCGTACTCCTCGGGGCTCAGCTCCTCGCGCCACTGCTCATCGGTCTTCTGCACGTCGTAGGCCATGGGACCAGCGTACGAGGCGACGGAAGGTCACGATTCGTGCACACTCCTCGTCGTGCGCCCCGGTCTGCGGCACCGTGTCGGCATGACGGGGAGATGGCTGGTCATCGGCGTGCTGCTCGCGCTCGCGACCGGGTGCGGGGAGGCGTCGTCGGCACCCGAGCGGCGTACGCCGGAGGACCCCGCGGCCCTCCCGACGGAGGTTCCGGGCGCCGAGGGTCTGGTGAGGTCCACGGAGCCTGTGGTCGTCTCCGACGACGGGTCCGGGCCGATGCTGTGCTTCGGCGGGATCTCGTTCGGCGACCCGCCCAGCTGCTCGGGCGCACCCGTCACCGGCTGGGACTGGTCGGCGGTCGGTGACGTGTCCGAGGACGGCGGCCAGCGATGGGGGTCGTACGTCCTGACCGGGACGTTCGACGGCACGACCTTCGCCGTCGAGGAGGTGAGCCAGCCTGACCCCGAGCCGGACGAGTGGGACTTCGAGATCCTGTGTCCGACCCCCGACGGCGGCTGGCAGGTCGAGGATCCGGCGCGCTCGACCCAGGACGACCTCGGTGCGGCGATGAACACGGCCAGCGGACTTCCCGGATTCGCGTCAGGGGCGGTGAGCACGCCCGACGGCGAGCCCGGACCTGACGATCCTGCCCAGACCGTCTTCTCGCTCTACGTGGTCGGTGACCCGGCCGCCGCCGAGGCAGCGATTCGCGAGGTGTGGGGCGGGATGCTCTGCGTGACCGAGGTCGAGCGCACCGATGACGACTTCGAGCAGATGCAGGGAGAGGTGATCGAGGCCGAGGTCCCGGGCATGTCGCAGGTCGGCGGCAACCTCGACAACCAGCTGGAGATCGTGGTGTTCCACGACGACAGCAGCATCCAGCGCTGGGCCGACCAGGTGTACGGCGAGGGCGTGGTCGTCGTGGAGTCGAACCTCCAGCCGGTGGGCTGACCGCGTCGGTCCGAACGACTAGGTTGCGAGTCATGACCGGAACCGGAACATCCGAGGATCCCTGGCAGCTGACGACGGCGCCCGGGACGTCCGCGTACACGATGCACCGCGACGACGAGGCCGGGTTCCTGGTCTGCCAGGTCGGCACCACGAGGCTCACCTATCTCGCGTCGGCGATCGACGACCTGCACGCGATGCTGCGCGAGCACGGCGACTGGATGCCGCTGGGCGCCGCTGACGAGAAGAAGGAGCCCGCCGAGGGCACCGTCGAGGCGTGGGGCCGCTCGGCGGACAATCCCGCGGGCGGGTGGTACGGCCAGCGCAAGGGCTATCGCGGCCGGTTCGGCATGTACCTCCCGCCGCTGCTCGAGGCGCTCGGCCTGGTCGAGCTCGAGCACGAGGCGCGCAACAACCGGGTGCGTGCTCTCTGATGGCTGCCGCGAAGCCGGTGATGGTGCAGGCCGGTGACCGGGAGGTTCGCGTCTCCTCGCCCGACCGGGTGATCTACGAGGCGACGGACTCCACCGCAGAGGTCACCAAGCTGATGGTCGCGGAGTACTTCGCCTCCGTCGAGGACGGCCTCATGCGCGCCCTGCGCGACCGGCCCACGGCGCTCGAGTGGTGGACGTCCGGCGTACGTCCCGGGATGAAGCTGGCGACCGGGCCGCAGGACCGCAACGCCGACGCGTTCTACCAGAAGCGCGTGCCGAAGGGCGCTCCCGACTACCTCGAGACCGCCACGATCACCTTCCCGTCCGGCCGGACGGCCGACGAGATCTGCCCGACCGAGATCGCGGTGCCGGTCTGGTGCGCGCACATGGGCACGCTGACGTTTCACCCCTGGCCCGTACGCCGATCAGACGTGGACCATCCCGACGAGCTGCGGATCGACCTCGACCCCCAGCCCGGAACGACGTTCGGCGACGCCGTCCGCGTCGCCGGGGTCGCCCGCGAGCTGCTCGCCGACCTCGGGATTATCGGCTACGCCAAGACCTCCGGCAACCGCGGCATCCATGTCTACGTACGCATCGAGCCGCGATGGGAGTTCGCCGACGTACGCCACGCGGCGATCGCCTTCGGCCGCGAGCTGGAGAAGCGTGACGACGGCGTGACCACTGCGTGGTGGAAGGAGGAGCGGGGGGAGCGGATCTTCGTCGACTTCAACCAGAACACCCGCGACCGCACGATCGCGTCGGCGTACTCGCTGCGCCCGATCGCCGGCGCGCCGGTCTCGACGCCGCTCGCGTGGGAGGAGCTGGCCTCCCTCGACTCACCCGCCGGGCTCAACCTCTTCACCGTGCCCGAGCGCCTGGCCGCCGACGGCGACCCCTGGGACACCATCGACGACGTCCACCATTCGCTCCAGCCGCTGCTGGACCTGTGGGACGAGCACCCCGTCGAGCTCAACTACCCGCCCGACCACCCGAAGATGCCCGGCGAGCCCCCGCGCGTACAACCGTCGAAGAAGGTCGAGTCCCACTGGGACTCCGACGGCAACCGCATCCCCGACTGAGCGGACCTCCTCCTCGGGCGGTGAGTGAGGGGTATTCCGCGGCCCGCGAATCCTCCTCCCGCACCGCCCACCGGCGCGTCGTACGCCGACACGCGTGAGGGCGGTGGTCCAGGCGGATTCGAGCCGCGCAGAATCCCCCTCACCCACCGCTCAGTCGAGCTCCGAGAGCGGTGGTCCAGCCACACTCCACGGCCCGGGAATGTGGCTGGACCACCGCTCCGAGGGCACTGCTCAGTCGAGCTCCCAGGGCGCGGGGATCGGGAAGTACTCCTCCAGGAAGTCGTGGAGGAGCCCGTCGGCCTGCTCGTCGTCGAAGGCGGAGACGAGGTTGTCGGCGACGCAGAAGAAGTCGCGGTCGCGCTTGAGCATCTGCCGCAGCTGGACCGGGAGCTGCTGGTGCCCGAGGTCGACGTAGCCGTGGTGGGCGCTCGCGCGGAAGGCCTGGCCGGTGATGAGTCCGTAGTTCTGCGCGAATGACGACAGCAGCGACAGGTCGCTCGCCGAGCGGAACGGCGCCTCGGTGGTGCGCGACACCTCGGACGGGAAGCGGGCCGCGATCTCCTCCAGGGTCGTACGACGCTGCGGGTGCGGGCTGTGCATCATCGTGTTGGTCAGCGCGACGCCGAAGGCGTCGGCGAGCACGCGGCGGTTGTTCTGCGCGGCTGTGAGGTACGGGCGGTCGTCGGTGCCGGGGAGGCCGACGGCGCGGTGGTCGGCGACGAACGCGGCGTACTGGCCACCGGGTGAGAAGAAGTGCTCGGGTCGCCGCGGCCGGCCGAGGAAGACGTCGTCGTTGACGTAGACGAAGTGGTCGGCCAGGTCGGGCACGGCGTGCAGGCGCGTCTCGATCGCGTGCGAGCTGAAGGTCGGCAGCGCGGACGCCGGGAGGATGTCGCGGTGGTCGACGACCCGGATCCGGTCGTGGGAGGTGTCGAGCCACGACGGCACCTGGCCGGCGGTGACGAGGTGGATCCGGCGCACCCAGGGCGCGAAGAGGTGGAGGCTGCGCATCGAGTAGCGGAGCTCGTCGCGGCTCTTGTAGCGCTGCGCGCCGGCGGCGCGCTCGCTCGGGACGCCGCCGAGCTCGGTGGTCCGGGTGTCACGGGCGGCGAGCCAGTCTTCGTCGTCGCCGTCGACCCAGGTGTAGACGACGTCGATGTCGAAGCGGACGTCGTCGGCGGTCGGCAGGGCCATCACCTCGAGCGTCGGCACCTCGACGCCGTCGACCTCGATGGTCGTACGCGGCGTGCCGGCCGGCACGCGGTCGCCGAAGCGGTTGAGGCCGGGTGCGAGCAGGTCGCCCTCGGGTGACTCCTCCCAGAACTGCACGCCCACCGTGACGCCTTCGCCGAGCACGCCTTCGTGCCCGCCGCGCATCGGCCACGGCTCGAGGAAGAGCGAGGCGGTGCGGGTGCGCGACAGCTCGTCGGTCATCGCCGCGACGGTGCCGCGGCGCTCGTGCCACCCGCGTTCGGCGGGGTCGCGCACCGACAGCCAGTCGGGCACGTGGCCACCCGCGAGGGCGGTCAGGAAGTCGGCGCGGCGCGACGACGGCACGACGACCACCGGGTGCGGGTCGAGGCCGCGGGCGGGCAGCACGAACCAGCCGTCCCCAGTCGACGCGGCCGCGGAGGTGAGTGCCTGCAGGGTGGTCCTACGCGCCTCGGCCGGGGTGGTGCCGGCAGCCGACGAGTTCTCGGGCAGGTCGCCCAGCGGCCCCGGACGTAGGCCGTGCAGCACCCGGCGGGGCGCGAGCGGGTCGGCCCGGCGCTCGACGGCGTGGCGGAACGTCCCGACCCACTGTCGGGCCAGCCGCTGGCCGTCCCAGCGCTCGGAGCGCGCCAGCGCGGCTGCGCCGAGGCGCTCGCGGAGGTCGTCATCGGTGGCGATGCGCAGCATCGAAGCGGCCAGGGCGGCCTTCGAGGCCGGCGGCACGAGCAGCCCGTCGACGTCGTGGGTGATCATCTCGCGCGGGCCGGAGGGGCAGTCGTACGACACCGGCGGCACGCCGGCCGACATCGCCTCCTGCAGTACGAGCGGGTAGCCCTCGCCGCGCGAGGCGAGCACGGCCACGCTCGCCCGCGCCCACTCGGCGGCGAGGTCAGCGGTGCTGCCGGGGAGCAGCACCCGGTCCTCGAGGCCGAGCTTGCGCACCTGGGCGGCCAGGTTCTCGGCGCGCGGCCCGTCGCCCCAGATCGTCAGCGTCCAGCCGGGCAGCTGCTCGTGGATGCGCCAGAAGGCGTCGACGACGTGCTCGAACTGCTTCTCCGGCGCAAGCCGGCCCGCGGTGACGAAGCTCTTCTGGTCGAGCGGCGAGCGCGCCTGCGGGGTGCCGGGTAGTGGGTTCGGGATCACCAGCAGCTCGGGTGCGGCGCCGCCGAGGCGACCGGCGAGCCACCGCGACATCGACTCGGTGAGCGACACCACGATGTCGGCCCGGGGCGCGAACTCCAGCAGCGCGCCGAGGTCGTTGACTCGCGCGGAGGACGCGCGGTGCTCCTGGTGCACGAGCGCCACGTCGGCCGGCGCGAGCTGGGCGACGACGGCGAGCAGCTCGGGGGTCGTGGTCACCAGCACGTCGGCCTCGAGGTCGCCGAGCGCCTCGCGCATGGTGGCGTCGGTGAGGCCGTTGTAGAGGGCGTCCCAGCTGCGGGGGACGATCACCGACTCCCGCTCGGCCAGCTCGTCGGCGTGCCCGCCGCCGACCGCGGTGGCCCGCGCGCCGCGTACGTCGACGAGGTAGGTGACCTCGAGCCCGTCGACCAGCGGGTAGTGGGTCGACGCACCGCTCCGCGTGACGCTGAGGATCCGGACCCGGTGGCCCTCGCCGAGCCGGACGATCGCGTTGGCCTGCTCGATGCCCGAGCGCGCCGTGCCACCCATCCCGTCGGCGTTGAAGAGGACGAAGACGATGTCGAGCGGACCGTCGCGGCGAGCACGCCGCATCGCCGACCTCACCTTGTCGCCCAGAGCCACGTGCGCCTCAGTCCTGTCTCGCGGAGCCGTCGGCACGATCCTAGGGCGTGTCTCTCGACTCTCGGCCGTCGCGCGCAGCAGGCCATGGAGTCGAGGGACACGCCCTGAGGGGGAGGGCGCGCGGCTTATAGGGTGACCTCCATGCCGACGCCCACCACCCCGCTGGTCCTCGTCTCCGGCTCCGGTCGCAGCGGCACCAGCTCGCTGGCGGGGAGCCTCAAGCGGCTCGGCCTCCACGTGCCGCAACCCGAGGTCGAGGCGTCGGAGACCAACCCGCGCGGCTTCTACGAGCCGAAGTGGGTCATCGACTTCCACAAGCGGCACCTCACCGAGCTCGCGGTCTTCAACATCGACAGCCGACCCGCGGCGGTCGACCTGGTCGCCGCGTACGTCGCCTCCGGGAAGCCCACCGCCGAGCTGCGCGAGTGGCTGTCCGGGCAGCTCACGGCGCCCGAGCTCGACGCCGACCAGATCGTCGTCAAGGACCCGCACGCGTTCTGGTTCGCGGAGGTCTGGGAGTCGGTCAGCGCGGAGCTCGGCGCCGACCTCCGGTGGCTCACCGCGCTGCGTCACCCGGCCGAGGTCGTCGGGTCGCGCGACATCGCCTACCTCTCCAGCCAGTCCGACGACCTGCGGCTCACCAAGGAGACGTCCAACGTCGCTGGCTGGGTGCACGCAGCGCTGCTCACCGAGCGGGCCGGCCGCGGCCGCAAGCGCTCCTTCGTGCGCTACACCGACCTCCTCGGCGACTGGCGCGCCGCCCTCGGCCCGGTGCAGGAGCAGCTCGAGCTCGACTTCAACACCGACCTGACGTCTCGTGATCACCACGCGGTCGACGACTTCATCGAGCCGTCCATGCGCAAGTCGCAGCTCACGTGGGACGACGTGCGTACGCCCGACTGGCTGCGCGAGGTCGCCGAGGAGGTCTGGCAGCTCCTGGGCGTCCTCACCGAGAAGCCGCAGGACGCCGACACGCTCGCAGCCCTCGACCGCATCCACGACGACTACCGCGCCCGCTACGCCGAGGCGGTCGCGCTCACCTTCGACCACACGAAGGCCGAGTCGACGCTCGCCGCGCGCGAGGCCCGCGACGCCCAGCGCGGCACGCTCCAGCAGCTCCGCCGCGACCTGGCCGACGCCCGCCGAAGCAGCCCGTCCGACGCGCCCGCCGTCGGCGGTCGCGAGGCGGCCGCGATCCTGCGTCGCGCCGTCGTACGCCGCGTCACCCGCCGCTGACGCTCCTCAGCGAGAGCCTGACAACCCCTGCGGGGCTCGGGCTCAGAGGCCGCTGACGCCCTCGCCGGCACCGGCCTGCTCGTCGAAGTTCTCGTGCTCGATCAGGTGGAGGACGGGTACGCCGAGCTTGCGGCGGGCGCGCGAGGTCCAGTCGACGTGGAAGAACTCGGCGACCACGTGCGGGCGGGTGAGGATGATGGCCTCGCGTGCGTCGACCGCCGAGACGAGCGCGGCGAGGGCGTCGACGGGCGGCTCGGAGGTGACCTTGCCTGTCGCCTCGCCGCCGGCGGCCTTGATCGCGGCGAGGGTGTGCTGGAGCTCGGAGGAGGAGTTCTCCTCGCACTCGCGGCGCAGCGCCTCGATGTCGACGTCGTTCATCGCGAGCGCCGGGGCGGCCATCAGGTCGCCGGCGCCCAGGGTGCCGAGGGAGGCCTCGATGCGGGCCGCGGCGTCCTCGAGCGGGATCAGCACGTGGTAGACGACCCGGTCCTCGATCTCGGAGTGCAGGGACCGCACCTGTTCGGCGTCGACGGAGGTCAGGGCCTGCTCGACGAGCAGCACCACGTCGTACGTGCCCCGCCCGTCGTGGATGGAGTCGTCGGTCGGGGTGGGGGTCTCGCTCATGATGCGCCTCCGGTGTCGGTGCTCAGGATTCGGGTGAGGTCGTAGCCGGCCGGCTCGTAGAGCTGACCGTATCCGCAGCTCTCGGGGTCACGGTCGCCACGCCACCGTTTGAAGTGCGCGGTGTGCCGGAAGCGACGGCCCTCCATGTGGTCGTACTTCACCTCCAGCACGCGCTCGGGACGCAGGGCGGTGAACCCGAGGTCCTTGCCGGCGCTCCACCGGCTCTGGGTGCCGGGGACGCGGTCGGGGTTGGCGGTGAGGAACTCGTTCCACCGGCCCCACGGGTGGTCGGCGATGTCGCAGACCAGCGGCTGCAGCTCGTGCCACAGCTCGGCGCGCTTCGCCGCGGTGAAGCTGGCCGAGACGCCGATGTGCTGGAGCTCGCCGTCGTCGTCGTACAGGCCGAGCAGCAGCGAGCCGATCAGCGGCTCCTCCGGCGTCGACGTCTTGTGCTCGCGGTAGCCGGCGAGCACGACGTCGGCGGTGCGCTCGTGCTTGATCTTGAGCATCGTGCGCTTGTTGGGCTCGTACGCCGCCCCGAGAGGCTTCGCGACGACACCGTCCAGCCCGGCGCCCTCGAACGCCTCGAACCACCGCTCGGCCTCGGCCGGGTCCTCGGTGGTGCGGGTCAGGAAGCAGGGCCCGGTGCCGTCGAGGTGGCCGAGCGCCTCGACGAGCGCGGCCCGCCGCTCGGAGAGCGGACGGTCCATGAAGGACTCGTCACCGAGCGCGAGCAGGTCGAAGGCGACAAAGCCGGCCGGCGTCTCGACCGACAGCTTGTCGACACGACTGGCCGCGGGGTGGATCCGCTCCTGCAGCGTCTCGAACTCCAGCCGCCAGCCCTCGGCGCCCTGGAGGCCGACGAAGATCTCCCCGTCGAGCACGATGCGGTCGGGCAGCTGGCGGCGGCAGGCCTCGACGACCTCGGGGAAGTAGCGGGTGAGCGGCTTGGTGTTGCGGCTCGCGAGCTCGACCTCGTCGCCGTCCTTGAAGACCAGGCAGCGGAATCCGTCCCACTTGGGCTCGAAGCTCAGCCCTCCGTGCTTCGCCGGGTCCGGCACCCCGCTGACGCTCTTGGCGAGCATCGGCTGCACGGGCGGCATCACGGGGAGGTCCACACCCAAATCCTAGTCCTGCTGCGCTCAGTCCTCGCCGCGCAGGGAGAACGACCGCAGCCGGTCGCCGGCGAACCACACACCGACCGCCGTCACGACCAGGCTGGCGCCGATCGCCCACCCCAGGTTGGCGGGGTCGGGCAGCTGGTCGGAGATCTCGTGGCCGATCCGGATGCCCCACTGGCTGATGCTCAGCCAGGCGATGCCGGAGAAGAGGTTGCCGAGCAGGCTCTCCCAGATCAGCACGAACATCAGCGACGCGATGACCGCGTGGCGGGTGACGGCGGAGATCGCGAGGAAGAGCGCGGAGTACGTCGTCCCCGCGACGGCAGCGCCGACGAAGAGTGCGAGCGCACGGGTGCTGTCGCCGGTGATGAGCGCCGCGACGAGGATCGGCAACGAGCCGGCGGCGAGAGTCGCGCCGAGCGCCACGACCCACTTGCTGATCGCGATGCCGTAGCGGCTGACCGGCTTGGACAGCAGGTAGACGATCGAGCCGTCGTCGACCTCCGGGCCGAGCACCGACGAGGTGGAGAGGATCGCGACCAGTGGCAGGACCAGCGTGTAGCCCAGGCCGGGCACGATCTCCCACGCGGCGTCGCCGTCGGCGAGCGCGGTGACCAGCCCTACCAGGCCGATCAGGAGCACGGGGAAGGCCAGCAGGAGGTAGAAGCGCCGGCGTCCCAGGAGTGCCTGGAGGGCGAGCTTGGCGATTGTGGTGTTCATCATCGGGCCACCAGGTAGGCGAAGACGCTCTCCAGCGACTCGTCGCTGGGGGAGAGCTCGAAGAGGGTCACGTCGTGCTGCTTGGCCAGTCCGGGCAGGCTCACCGCGAAGCTGCCCAGGTCGTCGACCTGGACGTCGAGGTGGTCACCGCGCAGGCTGACCGAGCGTACGGAGTCCTGCGCCATCAGCGCGGCGCCGAGGGTGCGGTTGTCGCTCGACTGGACGGCGTAGCGCACCGGCCGGTCGGTCATCAGCCGGCGGATCGCGCCGAAGTCGCCCGAGGCGGCATGCCGGCCCGAGACCACGACCTCGATGTGGCGGGCCAGCCGCTCGACCTCCTCGAGGATGTGGGAGCTGAAGAGCACCGTGCGGCCGTCGTCGCCGAGGCGGCGCAGCAGGTCCATCAGGTGCATCCGCTGCCGGGGGTCGACGCCGTTGAACGGCTCGTCGAGCAGCAGCACCGACGGCTCGTGGACCAGCGCCGCCGCGATCTTCACGCGCTGCCGCATGCCCTTGGAGTACGTGTCGAGACGGCGCGCGGCCGGCTCGACCATGTCGACCTCGGCCAGGATCCGCTCGGTCGCCTGGGCCGCGTCGGGCAGCCGGTGCAGGTCGGCGTTGGCGCGGACGAACTGGCGGCCGGTGAGGTAGCCGAAGCTCAGCTCGCGCTCGGGCACCAGCCCGATCTGGCGGTAGATCTCGGTGTTGCGCCAGACCGGCCTGCCGTCGAGGGTGACGTGCCCGGCGGACGGCGCGAGGAAGCCCGCCATCATCGCCATGAGCGTCGTCTTGCCCGCCCCGTTGGGTCCGAGTAGGCCGGTGACGCCGGGCCCGATGTTGAGCGAGACGTCGTTGACGGCGACGACGTTGCCGAACCAGCGCGAGGCCGAGTCGAGGACGAGGTTGCTCATCGCGAGCCCACCTTCCGGAAGCGGGCGACCAGGCCCAGGAGACAGCCCGCGACCAGCAGCAGCGCCACCAGGACGTACGCCAGCGGCCAGGCGCCGTCGACCGGGACGAGCTCGTCGATCCCGGCGTCCCAGGCGTCGGCGATGCCGCTGTAGAGGGTCCAGGGGGAGAAGAGGCCGGCCGCGACGGAGACAGAGTCGGCGTCCTGATCGGCCGAGATCGCCTGGACGGCAGTGACCACGCCCGCGAGGACGATCAGCGCCATCACCGAGCCCACGACGGCGAACCCACGGCGCAACGACACCGACGAGATGAGACCGGCGATACCGGCGAGCATCATGGCGAGCAGCGCCTGGAGCACCACCGCCTTGAGCACGGCGGTGACCTGGTCGCTCTTGTCGAGGCCCGAGAGCATCGCGCCGGCGAACAGCAGGATCGTCGGGACCGCCATGAAGAGCCAGAGGGCGACCGTCAGCGAGACCCACCTCACCAGCGCGAAGACCGCGCCGGGGAGCGGGCGGGCGAGGTAGAGCACGATCGAGCGGTGGCGCAGGTCGCGGGAGAAGAGCACGGGCGCCTGCGAGGCGGCGAAGAGGCTGACGAGCAGCTGGGTCTGGTTGGTGTAGTCGGCGTACGAGACCGGAAGGCTGTCGAGCCCGGTGAGGACCACGACACCGACGACGATCAGCGCCGGCAGCACCGACATCGCCAGCAGGACGAACGGCATGATCTTCGACTTGCCGGACCGTCCGAGGCCGAAGACGTGGCGCAGGCCGGTGACGAAGAGGGTGCGCGCGATGGTGCCGGTGCCCTCGCGTACGCCGTCGAAGTGGCGGTAGCCGAGGTCGTGGATCACGCCCGGGCGGCTGAGGTCAGACACGGGCATCTCCGTCCAGGAAGACGTCCTCGAGGTGGCGGCGGTCGGGCTGCAGCCGCATCAGGCCCAGGCCGAGCTCGGCGGCGACGTCGCGGATCAGGTCGTGGGCGGCGCCCTCGTGGGCCAGCTCGGGCGGTGGCGGGTCGATCGCGACCATCGCGCCGCGCGGGCGGCAGGTGAGGCCGCGCAGTGCGAGCGCCTCGCCGAGCCGGTCACGCTCGGCCTCGGTGCCGACCACCTCGACCAGCAGGCTGCCGGTCTGCTCGAGGAAGTCGCCGGTGGCGCTGGAGCGGAGCAGGTGGCCGCCGTCGAGCACGATCACGTGGTCACTGACCTGCTCGAGCTCGCCGAGCAGGTGGGAGGTGACGAGCACGGCGATGCCGAACTCGCTGCCGATGCGCTGGACGAGGCTCAGCATGTCGTTGCGCGCGGCCGGGTCGAGGCCGTTGGTCGGCTCGTCGAGGAAGACCAGCTGGGGGTCGTGGGCGAGCGCCTGGGCGAGCTTGGCGCGCTGCTTCATGCCGGTCGAGTAGCCGCCCATCGGCCGGTAGCGCTCCTCGTCGAGCCCGACGTGGCGGAGTACGTCGGCCGACCGCTCGCGCGCGGCCGACGCGCCGAGCCCGGACATCCGGGCCATGTGCACCACGAAGTCGCTCGCGCTCACGTCGGGCGGCAGGCAGTCGTGCTCGGGCATGTAGCCGACGACGCGGCGGATCTCCTGGCCCTCGTGCTCGATGTCGTGACCGAGGACGTGGGCGTGCCCACCGGTCGGTTCGAGCAGGCCGAGCAGGATCTTGATCAGCGTCGACTTGCCGGCACCATTGGCGCCGACCAGGCCGGTCACGCCCGCGCCGACCGCGACCGTCAGGTCGGTCAGCGCGTGCACCGCGCCGTAGTGCTTGGTCAGGCCCGCGGTCGTGATCACCGGTGGTCGACCCATCTGTTCCCCCGTCACGCCCGCCACGCTAGCGGCCCGGACCGACCTCCTGCATCAGGGATGCCCCCGAGGCGTGTGGAGGTGTGGTGAAGGTCAGCCGCTCCACGCGACGCACGCCACGGTCCACTTCTCCTCGTCCGCGCCGAAGTCCCGCATCTTGCTGATGCCGCCATCCAGGTACGCCCGCAGCTCCACGTCCGATCCCGCGGGGAGCAGGTCGACGTACGCATCGAACTTGTCGCTCCAGACGACCTCCGAGTCGTGCGGCTCGTCGCAGTCGAGCACCGTGACATCGCTCCGCTCGTCGTACGCGGGTCCGGCGTCGAAGCAGTCGCCCCTGTCGAGGTGGTAGACCCGCGACCGCTCGCCTGGCTCGGTGTGTCCCAGCGGGTTCTCACCGGTGATCTCGGTCTGGATGGTCACCCAGGCCACGAGCGCGAGGGCGAGGGCGAAGGACGCCACTGCGGCCACGACGGGTCCCTTCACCTCGTCGATGGAACACCACGTCCGTGTCGGTTGTCTCCACCCGGACGTGTTGCGAAGCGGTCGTCCGGGCCGCCGCTTCGTCACACGTCCCGGACGGGGCTCTAGGCTTGTCCCACAATCCCCGGTTGGTCTGCCGGCAGGGCCCGCCTGACTTTGAATCAGGACTAGCGACGATGGTTCGACTCCATCCCGGGGAGCCATGAGACTCACGTACGACGACCTGCTGGCGCGGGTGCGCGACCTGGTCGCGACCACCGAGGACCGGGCGCCGGTCGTCGGGGTCAGCGGACACGGCGGGGCGGGCAAGTCGACGCTCGCCGAGCGGCTGGCGGCGGACCTGGGCCTCGCGCCCGAGCAGGTCGTCGCGACCGACGCGTTCTACGCCGTGACGTGCGGGCCGGAGGCGGGCCTGTGGGAGCAGTGCGACTGGGCGCTGCTCGAGGCGGTCGTGACGGGCGTTCGCGCGGTGCCGAAGCCGGAGCGGCTGCGCTACGGCTACCGCTGGTGGTCGGGCGAGACGGGCGTCGAGGACCACCCGATGCCGGCGGTGCTGATCGTCGAGGGCATCCGGCTGTTCAACGACCGCACGCGGGACTGGTTCGACCTGGCGGTGTGGATCGACCTCGACCCGGAGACGGCGGGGGAGCGGGCCAAGGCCCGCAACCTGCTGCAGGGCGACGACCAGGCGGAGCTGGACCTCTGGGACACCAAGTGGATCCCCGAGGGCCACGACTACGAGCGCGCGGAGCGGCCACGGGAGCGGGCCGAGGTCGTCCTCAGCGCCCCGATGTGACCGTGTCCGCGGTGACGCGGGACAGGAACGATCGGTAGTCCGAGGCCGTACGACCAGGCAGCTCGAGCATCGGCATGTGGCCGGCGTCGGGGTAGCGCACGATGCGGGCACCGGCGATGCCGTCGGCCCACACCTGCGCGGTGCTGGGATGCACGAGCCGGTCCTGCTCGCCCCACATCACCAGGGTCGGCGCGGTGATCTCGCCGAGTCGCTCGTCGAGGGTCGCGACGTCGAAGAGGTCGGTGAAGATCTCCTCGTAGTCGTCGCGGCGGGCCACGTAGTCCGTGGCGATCGCCGCACGGACGAAGCCCGGGACGTAGGGCGGACGGGCCATCGTCAGCGCGTAGAACGCCGGGAAGTCGGCCACGTCGTCGAGGAAGAACGGGTTCATGCCCTGCTCGATCAGCAGCGCGGCCTCGCTCGGCTCCGGAGACGCAACACCCACCGCGTCACTGAGCAGCAGGGAGGCGACGCGTTCGGGGTGCGCCACCGCGAGCGTCGCGGCCACGAAGCCGCCCATCGAGTTGCCGGCGACGTGGGCGCGCTTTATCCCGAGCGCGTCCATCACGGCTGCCACGCGATCGGCCTGCGCGGGCGCCGAGAAGCCGGTGCCGCTGGTGAACCCCGACGCACCGTGGCCGGCGAGCTCGGGAACGACGACCCGGTGGTCGCGCACGAGGTGCTTCGCGAACCGCATCCACACGACGCGGTCGGCGGTGTAGCCGTGCAGCAGGACGACGGCGGGCGCGTCGGCCGGGCCGCCCTCGAGCACGGCCAGGGTCGTGTCGCCGGCGTCGACGCGGCGCTCGCGCAGGCCGTACGCCCTCGCCTCGGCGCGGGTCGCGGTCGCGAGCACGCGTGCGCCGAGCGCCGTACGCCGGTTCACGAAGCGCTCCGCGAGCGGACGACGCCGGTGATGAGCCGCTGGTAGCCCGTCGGCGCGATGCGGACCATCGCGTCGAAGACCCGGGCGTCCGGCCCGATCAGCGCCCGGCGCTTGTTCTTGCGCACGGCGTCGATGATGACCGCGGCGGCCTTGTCGGGGGAGGTGATGAAGGACTTCTCGAACTCCTTGTTGGCGACCTCCGTGGGCTTGCCGGTGGCCGTGGCGACGCTGGAGTCCAACCGCGCCGACCGCGCGATGTTGGTCTTGATGCCGCCCGGGTGGATGCACGTCGCGCTCACGCACGACCGGGTGAGCTCGAGGTCCTGGCGCAGCGACTCGGTGAAGCCGCGGACGGCGTACTTGCTGGCGTTGTAACCGCTCATCAGCGGCTGGGCCGTGAGCCCGAAGACGCTGGAGATGTTGACGACGTGGCCCTCGCCGGAGGCTTCGAGGTGGGGGAGGAACGCCTTGGTGCCGTGGACGACGCCCCAGAAGTTGATGCCCATGATCCAGCGGTAGTCCTCGGTCGAGAGCGACCCGACGGTGCCGGACAGGGCGACGCCGGCGTTGTTGACGACGAGGTTGGCGCGGCCGTGGTCGGCCACCACCGCGTCTGCCCAGGCCAGCACGGCGGCCTCGTCGGCCACGTCGACGACGGCCGTGGTGACGGCGCGGGCGCGACCCTCGAGGAGGCGCTCGGTCTCGGCCAGTCCGGTCGCATCGACGTCGGAGAGCGCGAGGCGGCAGCCGTGGTCGGCGAGGCGCAGGGCGAGCGCGCGGCCGATGCCGGAGCCGGCCCCCGTGACGGCGGCGACCTTCTCATCCAGGTGCTTCATGCGGAGATCCTCTCGGGAACGGGCGTGGTGGTCGGGAGCGGCTCCAGCACGTGGTGCTCGGGCCGGAAGCGCCGGGCGAGCCGGCGGAAGGAGAACGAGAAGCCGGGGAACATCGCGACGACGCGGCCCGAGCGCGAGCGGTACCAGGACGTGCACCCGCCGTCGTGCCACACCGTCTTCGCCATCTCCTCATGGACCCAGTCGGTGTACGCCGCCTCGGCGTCGGCGCGCACCTCGATGCTGGTCGCGTCGGTGTCGAGCACGGTGCCGATCGCCCGCATCAGGTACTCCATCTGCGCCTCGATCACGAAGATCGCGCTGGTGTGGCCGATGCCGGTGTTGGGGCCCGTCACGACGAAGAAGTTGGGGAACCCGGGGACGGTCGTGCCGAGGTAGGCGCGGGGGAAGTCGTCCCAGACGTCCGCCAGTGCGACGCCGTCGCGCCCGCGGACGTCGTACGCGATGACGCCGTCGGTCGCGTCGTAGCCGGTCGAGAAGACGACGACGTCGAGGTCGAGGTGCTCACCGCTCGCGGTGACGATGCCGGTCGCGTCGAAGTGGTCGATGCCGTCGTGGCGGTCGTGGAGCGTCGCGTTGGGCGATCCCAGGGCGGGGTAGAGCGTGTCGGACAGGATGATCCGCTTGCACCCGATCGTGTAGTCGGGGGTGAGCTTCGCGCGCAGGTCGGCGTCCGGCACCTGCGCGGCGATGTGGCCGAGCGCCTCGCGCTGGGCGATGCGCTTCAGCAGCCAGCGGCTGTGCTTGAACCCGATGACCCGGGTCTCGAGCTTCCAGTAGATCGCGGTGCGCAGGGCCCGCTGCAGGGGACGCAGCCGCAGCGCGCGCCGTTGGAGCCGGGTGAAGACCCGGTCGGGGCGGGGCAGCACCCAGTGGGGGCTGCGCTGGAAGACGTGCAGCGCGTCCACCTCGGGCTGGATCGCGGGGATCACCTGCGCGGCGCTCGCGCCCGAGCCGATGACGGCCACGCGCTTGCCGGCCAGGTCGACGTCGTGGTCCCAGCCGTTGGTGTGGAAGGCGTGGCCCTCGAAGTCGTCGAGGCCGGGGAAGGGAGGTACGACGGGGGTGCTGAGCGGGCCGGAAGCGTTGACCAGGAACTGGCCACGGTGCGTCTCGCCGTCACTGGTCCGCACGTCCCAGGCCTCGCCGTCCCACTCGGCGGCCACGACCTCGGCACCGAGCACGGTGCGCTCGCGGAGCCGGTGGCGGTCGACGACGTGCTCGGTGTAGTCGCGCAGCTCGGCCTGCTCGGCGTACATCCGGGTCCAGGGGTAGGGCTCGGAGGCGATCGAGTAGAGCGGCGACGGGACGTCGACCGCGGCGCCGGGGTAGGAGTTCTGGCACCAGGTGCCGCCCATGAAGTCGCGGCGCTCGAGGATGCGGAAGTCGGTGATGCCGCGGCGCAGCAGGTTGATCGCCGTCACCTGGCCGCCGAAGCCGCTGCCGATGATCAGCACGGTCGTGGTGTCCATCGTTCCTCCAATCTGGAATCTGTTGTCATCACATTAGAGTGATGACAGTCGATTCCGCATCGGTGCGTGACGCAGGTCACGTCGACCGGGGCGACTCCAGCACGGCCGTCGCCGCCCCGGCCAGGAATCGGGCCAGCGTCTCGGCGACCTCGTCGCGCGCGGGGGAGAAGGCGGCGTTGGCCCAGGTCATCACGGTGTAGCTGACCGCTCCGACGGCCGTGGTGGCCATCAGCTCGCGGGTCACCTCGGGCACGTCCTCGGCCTCGGCCCGGCCGGCGACGACCGCGACCATGAGGTGGCCGAAGGACTGCATCCGGGCGAGGTACGCCGTCTCGACGCGGGGGCTCACGCCGAGCACCTCGAACCACACCACCCGGGCCAGGCGCGGGTCCGACTCCACGACGGACAGGAAGGCATCGAGGCCGCGGCGAGCCAGGTCCTGCACGGCGTCGCCCGGGTCGCCGAGGGCGGCGACGGCGGCCTCCTCGAGCCGGGCGGTGCACTCGTCGTACACCGCCAGCAGCAGGTCCTCGGTGGAGTCGAACTGCTCGTAGAAGTAGCGATCGCTGACCTTCGCCTCGCGGCAGAGCTGGCGCACCGTCGTCGCGCGGTAGCCCGTGGTCCCGAAGAGCTCCAGGCCGGCGTCGAGCAGCTGCCGGCGCCGACGGGCGAGGCGGTCGGTCGCCGACTCCCCGCCGTAGCTGCGCCCGCTCACGCCGCCATTCGACCACAGGGGCGCGCAGGTTTGGGCCGGCGCCGGCAGTGACAGACTGCGACCCATGGAGAACCTCACCGTCATCGTCCTCGCTGCCGGCGGCGGCACCCGCATGAAGTCGAAGACCATGAAGGTGCTCCACCCGATCGCCGGGCGCTCCATGATCGGCCACGTCCTCCGCGCCGTACAGGCCGTCGAGCCCACCGCCGTGGTCGCGGTGGTAGGCCACCAGCGCGAGCAGGTCGGCCCGCACATCATCGCGCTGCTGCCCGACGCGGTGCTGGCCGTCCAGGAGAAGCAGGAGGGCACCGGCCACGCCGTACGCATCGCGATGGAGGCGGTCGGCACCACCACCGGCACCGTCATCGTCGCCGCCGGCGACACCCCGCTGCTGGAGGGTGAGTCGCTGCTGGCGTTCGCCACCGAGCACGAGGCGGCGCAGCGCGCGGTGAGCATCCTCAGCGGGCGGGTGGCGAACCCCTTCGGCTACGGCCGGATCATCCGCAACGACGAGGGTGACGTCGAGGCGATCGTGGAGGAGAAGGAGGCGACCCCGGAGCAGCAGGCGATCGACGAGATCAACTCCGGCATCCTCGCCTTCGACGCCGAGTTCCTGGTCTCCGCGCTGCCGCGGATCACCAACGACAACGCGAAGGGCGAGTACTACCTCACCGACGCCGTCCACCTCGCTCGCCAGGACGGCCTCACCGTCGGCGCCCACCTGATCGACGACGTCGCGCAGACCGAGGGCGCCAACGACCGCGCCCAGCTCGCCGAGCTCGGCAAGGAGCTCAACCGCCGCATCGTGACCCGCTGGATGAAGGACGGCGTGACCGTCATGGACCCGGCCACCACGTGGATCGAGGCCGACGTGGTGATCGAGCCCGACGCCACGATCCTCCCCGGCACCCAGCTCCTCGGCGCGACCGTCGTGCGCGAGGACGCCGTCATCGGCCCCGACACCACGCTGAAGGACTGCGAGGTCGGCGCCGGCGCCCGCGTCGTACGCACCCACGGCGAGCTCGCCGTCATCGGTGACGGCGCGACCGTCGGCCCGTTCGCCTACCTCCGGCCCGGCACCCAGCTCGGTGTCGGCGGCAAGATCGGCACGTTCGTCGAGACCAAGAACGCCCAGATCGGCGACGGCGCCAAGGTGCCGCACCTGTCGTACGTCGGTGACGCCGAGATCGGCGAGGGCACCAACATCGGCGCCGGCACGATCTTCGCCAACTACGACGGCGTCGCCAAGCACCGCACCGTCATCGGTCGCCACGCCAAGACCGGCTCGAACAACACCTTCGTCGCGCCGGTCACGATCGGGGACGGCGCGGGCACCGCGGGCGGCACCGTCGTACGCCGCAACGTGCCGGCCGGCGCGCTCGCCGTGAGCAGCGCCCCGCAGCGCAACCTGGAGGGCTGGACGGAGTCGAAGCGGTCCGGCACCGCCCAGGGCGAGGCGGCCCGCGAGGCTCGTGAACAGCAGGAGAAGACCGAGGGGTGACCCGGGGTTGGGGATGAGCCCGTCGTGGGTGAGAATCCTGTGCAGCACCTCCGAACGAGCCACCCCCGAGGCCGACCAGCACAAGAGGAGTCGCGTCGCGTGACCGGAATGAAGCGGACGACCGAGAAGAACCTGATGGTCTTCAGTGGCCGGGCCTATCCCGAGCTCGCCGAGGAGGTCGTCGAGCTCCTCGAGTGCGGCCTCGTGCCCCAGGTCGCACGGGCCTTCGCCAACGGCGAGCTCTACGTCCGCTACGAGGAGTCCGTGCGGGGGTGCGACGCCTTCGTGATCCAGAGCCACACGGCTCCGATCAACGAGTGGATCATGGAGCACCTGATCATGGTCGACGCGCTCAAGCGCGCCTCGGCGAAGCGGATCACGGTGGTCATGCCGTTCTACGGCTACGCCCGTCAGGACAAGAAGCACCGCGGCCGCGAGCCGATCTCCGCCCGGCTGATGGCCGACCTGTTCAAGACCGCCGGCGCCGACCGGCTAATCACCGTCGACCTGCACGCCGACCAGATCCAGGGCTTCTTCGACGGCCCCGTCGACCACCTGATGGCGCTGCCGATCCTCACGGAGTACGTCAAGCGCAAGTACGGCGACCAGCAGCTCGCCGTCGTCTCCCCGGACGCCGGCCGGATCAAGGTCGCCGAGCGCTGGTCCGCCCGTCTCGGCGGTGCGCCGCTGGCCTTCATCCACAAGACCCGTCGCACCGACGTGGCCAACGAGGTCGTCGCGAACCGCGTCGTGGGTGACGTCGCCGGGAAGATCTGCATCCTCACCGACGACATGATCGACACCGGCGGCACCATCGTGAAGGCCGCCGAGGCGTGCATGGACGCCGGCGCCGCGGGCGTGATCATCGCCGCGACCCACGCGATCCTCTCCGACCCCGCCGTCGACCGGCTGAAGAACTCCACCGCGATGGAGGTCGTGGTCACCAACACGCTCCCGATCGCGCAGGACAAGCAGTTCGACAAGCTTACTGTGCTGTCGATCGCCCCGCTCCTCGGCCGCGCGATCCGCGAGGTCTTCGAGGACGGGTCGGTCACCTCGATGTTCGACGGTCACGCGTAGTCACCCTGCGAGGAACGAGCCGGGTGCCGCGTCGCGGGAGATCGAGTAGCCCCACCGCTGAGCCTGCGAAGCGATGACGGGCGTATCGAGATCCGCGTGGGATCACTCAAGCGTGACCCGAGCGCCGGAGCTCCAGCTGCTGGCGCCACCATGGCTCGGCCTGGTGGACGACGAGGGGCGGCGCGCCACCTCGGCCGCGACCTTGTGCAGCGCCTCTCAGACGTGTCGAAGTGGGTGCAGTTGCCGCCATTGAGGACGTGGGGGCGGCGGCTCCCACTCCCGGGGTAGTCCACCGGGTTCTGGTCGGTAGTCCACCGGGTTCTGGTCGGTAGTCCACCGGGTTCTGGTCGTTGCGGCAGCCTCTGGACAGCCGTATCCCGGTGGACTACCCGGAGGGGGCTGCGTCCGGGCTGCCGAGCCGCGGCCTCCGGGTGCGAACCGCTGACCACCGCGCGGATGTGCCGAGACTTCAGCCGATCCGCGCATGAGTCACCGCTTAGGCGGTGACTCCCACGCGAGTAGGCCAAGTCCTACAGCGTCCGGTCGAGGTCGTCGAGGGCGTCGTTCCAGGCTCGCGCCAGGACCGTCGGCACCTCGCCGGCCTCGAGCGCGGACGCGACGGCGGCGCGCAGCTCGCGGCGTACGGCCGGGCTGAGCGGCAGCCGCGGGAAGGCGTCGCCGATCACGTCGGCCATCGCCTGACCTGACCGGCGGGCCAGGGCAAGGCCGTCGGTGACGTAGCGGTCGAGGTAGGGCCGCAGCAGGTCGGCCTGCTCCCAGCCCCAGAACCCGGCAGCGACGGCGTCGTACTCGTGGCTGCCCAGCTCGCCACCCATCAGCCGCTCCCAGATCTCGGCCTTGGCGGCCTCGGTCGGCACCAGGGCCTGCGCAGTGAGGGCGGCGTGGTGGCCCGACACCGACTGGTCGCGCTGGGACTCGACGTCGATGTGCGAGGGGTCGCCGAGCTCGGCGAGCCGCTGGACGGCCGCCCAGCGCACGCTCGGGTCGACGTCGTCCTGGGCCAGCCAGTCGACGAGGTGGTCGCGGTCGGAGCTGAGCCGGGCCAGCACCCGTGAGGCGCCGGGCGCCAGCCGCGGGTCGCCCTCGGTCGCGCCCCGGGCGATGTCGGCGATGACCGCGAGGTGGTCGGCCACCTCGCCGGGAGCGGCGTAGCGGCGGGTGATCGCCTGGAGGTTGCGCATCACGCCCTCGAACACCAGCGGGTGCGTCTCCGGCCGCAGGTGCTGGTCGGCCAGGGCGATGAGCTCGTCGACGCCGATCACCTGCGACTCGCAGAGGTCGATCGCCGTCCACCACAGCAGGGCCCGGGTCAGCTGGGACTCCACCGACGACAGGCCGGCCGTGATCGCCGCCCACGACTGCTCGTCGGGACGGATGACGGCGAAGGTCTCGTCGCCGGAGTTGGGCACCACGACCCGGCCGGCGAACTCCTCCAGCCGGACGGGCTCGTCGCCGAGCTGCACGTCGCGGGAGCCGACGAGCCGCATCGCGTCGTCGTACGCCGACACGGTGAGGCGGTGCAGACGCGAACCCTCGCGGGTGAGGACTGGGATGTCCCCGTCCCGCGTCACGACCAGGGTGTCGAAGCCGGTCGTGCGCAGCCACGCCTCCGCCCACGCTCGTACGTCGTGCTCGGTCGCGGAGTCGAGCGAGTCGAGGAAGTCGGCCAGGTCGGCATTGCCGAAGGCGTGCGCGGTGAGGTGGCGGTTCACGCCGGCGAGGAAGTCCTCCTCGCCGAGCCAGTGGCCGAGCTGGGCGAGCGTGGCGTTGCCCTTGGCGTAGGTGATCATGTCGAAGTTCGCGAAGGCCGTGTCGACGTCGACGATCTTGTCGGTGTCCTCGGCGATCGGGTGCGTCGAGCGACGGCGGTCGGCGCGGTAGCCGGTCGGCTTGCGGGTGATCGCGGCCGACGTCCACGCATCGGTGTAGCCCGCGGCGACCCCGGCGACGTCGAAGCCCATGAAGTCGGCGAACGACTCGTTGAGCCACGAGTCCTCCCACCACTTCATCGTGACGAGGTCGCCGAACCACATGTGGGCCATCTCGTGGGCGATCGTCGAGGCCACCCATTCCTTCTCGAGCTCGGTCGGTGCGCCTTGGGTGAGGTAGGAGTCGCGGAAGACCACGCAGCCGGGGAACTCCATCGCGCCCCAGTTGAGCCCGGGCGCGAAGACCTGCTGGTAGTCGGCGTAGGGGTACTCCGGCTCGAAGATCTTGGTGTAGTGCTGGAAGCAGGAGCTGGTGATCCGCTGCAGCTCCTCGGCGTCGCGCTCCAGCTCGCGGCCCTGCGACGCCCGGGCGTGCCAGCCGAAGGGCAGGGTGCCGCCCGGTGCCGGGGCGTACGGCTCGTCCCACGTCACCGACACCCACGGGCCGCCGACGAGGGTGAAGAGGTACGACGAGAAGGGCGGGGTCTTCCCGAACGTCCAGGTGTCCGCCCCGTCACCCGACGTACGCGAGTCCAGTTGGCCGTTGGCGACGACCGTCCAGTGCGACGGCGCCGTCACCGACAGGGAGAACGTCGTCTTGATGTCGGGCTGGTCGAAACAGGGGATCACCTTCTGGGTGATGTCCATCGAGGTGTGCGCGCAGACGTAGCGCTCGCCGTCGGCGGGGTCGATCGTCTCCGTCATCCCGTCGCCGTCATGGACGTACGGCATCCGCGCGGTCACCCGGACCTCGTTGGTCTCGGCCAGGTCGGTCAGCGCGATGCGCCCGTCGGCGTAAGGCGCCGGCTGCCCGTCGAGCGTCACGTCCGTACCGCCGTTGAGCTCGAGGAAGCTCGAGGAGCCCGGCTCGGTGCAGCGGAAGGAGATCGTCGCCTCGACGCCGAAGTCCTCGGTCGAGGTGAGGTCGAGGTGGAGCACGGTGTGGACGTCGGTCAGCAGGAGGGCGCGCTCGCGCGCCTCGGGGAGCATCAGGGGCACCCGGCCACCCTAGGGGGAGGGCCGCGACCCGCTCACCCGGGATTCGACCCCACCGCCCGCCCCGGCG
Organism: Nocardioides zhouii; assembly: GCF_004137345.1. Classification (GTDB taxonomy): domain Bacteria; phylum Actinomycetota; class Actinomycetes; order Propionibacteriales; family Nocardioidaceae; genus Nocardioides; species Nocardioides zhouii. Next base: position 2,954 of record NZ_SDWV01000012.1, on the reverse strand, counting down.
TAGAGTTCCCGGGTTGCCTCGGCGAGGGAGCCACGAACGAATCGGGACTCCGTGATCGACTGGGCCGGTCAGTTCCCCTGCGCCGCGCTCACGATCCGGAGCGCGGCGTTCGTCGTCTCCGGAGCGCCAGGCCCCACCGACAACGCACAGCCTGCAGAGAAACCGACTGAGGAGTACACATGTCTGCCCCCGAGAAGATCGCCACCGAGACGCGCACCGAGTTCGGCAAGGGCGCTGCCCGCCGGATCCGCCGCGACAACAAGATCCCCGCCGTCATCTACGGCCACGGCAACGACCCGATCCACGTGATCCTGCCCGGCCACCAGACGATGATGGCCCTCAAGCACGGTGGCGCCAACGCGCTCCTGGCGCTCGACCTCGACGGCACCGAGCAGCTCGCGCTGACCAAGGACGTCCAGGTCGACCCGATCCGCCGCGTCATCGAGCACCTCGACTTCGTCGCCGTCCGCCGCGGCGAGAAGGTCACCGTCGACGTCCCGATCCACGTCGTGGGCGAGGCCGGTCCGGACACGCTCGTCGTCACCGAGAACTCGGTCGTCTCCGTCGAGGCCGAGGCCACGCACATCCCGGAGTTCTTCGAGGTCTCCGTCGAGGGCGCCCCCGCCGGCACCATGATCCACGCCAAGGACCTCAACCTCCCGTCGGGCACGACGCTGCTCGCCGACGAGGAGCTCCTCATCGTCAACGTGACCGAGCAGATCTCCGCCGAGGCCCTCGAGGCCGAGCTGGAGGAGGCCGAGGCCGAGGCCGGCATCGAGCACGACGTCTCCGACGCCGAGATCGCCGACGCGCAGGTCGAGGCCGCTGCCGTGGACGCTGCCATCGAGTCCGGCGACCAGGAGTCCACTGACTCCGAGTGACCGCACCACGCTCAGCGGGCGATTCCTCGCCCTGGGGCGCACCGACCGGGCGATTCCTCGCGCTGCACCGCGAGGAATCGCCCGGTCAGCCCATTTCAGCGCGAGGAGTCGCCCGGTCACCAATGGAAGGATGTACGCCGTGAGCGACGCCCCCACCTCCGACGTCTGGCTGGTGGTCGGCCTCGGCAACCCCGGACCGGGCTATGCCGGGCACCGCCACAACATCGGCTACCTCGTCGCCGACGAGCTGGCCTCGCGGATGGGGTCGGGCTTCCGGTCGCACAAGACCGGACGCGCCGACGTCGTCGAGGGCCGGCTCGCGCTCGGCGGTCCTCGCGTCGTGCTGGCCCGCGGTCGCGGCTACATGAACGAGTCGGGCGGACCGGTCAAGGCGCTCGCGACGTTCTACAAGGTCGCCCCCGACCACATCGTCGCCATCCACGACGAGCTCGACATCGCGTTCGGCACGCTGCGGATCAAGCTCGGTGGCGGCGACAACGGCCACAACGGGCTCAAGTCGATGCGGTCCTCGCTCGGCACGGGCGACTTCTACCGCGTCCGCGCCGGGATCGGTCGCCCGCCCGGTCGTCAGGACGTCGCCGACTTCGTGCTGTCCAACTACTCCACCGTCGAGCGCAAGGAGCTGCCGTTCCAGGTCGGCGACGCGGCCGACGCGATCGAGTCGCTCATCACCGACGGCCTCGAGAAGACCCAGCAGCGCTTCAACTCGTGACCCGGGGCGTCGATAGGCTGGCGCCATGATGGATCCCACCACGCTCGACGACCACGCCTTCGCCGTCTGGGCGGCCGAGCGCGCCGGCACGGTCCTGCTCGACGTACGCGCCGGGGCCGAGGCCAACGGCCTCGAGGGCAAGGCCCTCAAGGACGCCGGCGATGCCGCCGCGCAGGCCGAGCTCGACCGGATCCTGACCCAGCACCGGCCCGGCGACTCCGTGCTCTCCGAGGAGGCCGCCGACGACAAGTCGCGCCTCACCGCCCGCCGCGTCTGGATCATCGACCCGCTCGACGGCACCCGTGAGTTCTCCGAGCCGCCGCGCGACGACTGGGCCGTCCACGTCGCGCTGTGGGAGGACGGCGACCTCGTCGCCGGCGCCGTCGCGCAGCCCGCCCTCGGCGAGACCTTCAGCACCGGCCGGCCCAGCGTGCTGCCCGCGCGTACGTCGACGCGTCCGCGCATCGCCGTCTCGCGCAGCCGCCCGCCCGCGTTCGTCGAGGCGCTGGCCGCCGAGCTCGACGCCGAGCTCGTGCCGATGGGCAGCGCCGGCGTCAAGGTGATGAGCGTGGTGCGCGACGTCGCCGACGCGTACGTCCACGCCGGCGGCCAGTACCAGTGGGACAACGCGGCCCCTGTCGTAGTGGCCCGCGCCGCTGGCCTCTACTGCAGCCGCGTCGACGGCTCGCCGATCGTCTACAACGAGGACGACACGTCGCTGCCCGACCTCATCGTGTGCCGGCCCGAGCTGGCCGAGGCGATCGTCGACTTCGTACGCCGCCACGGCACGGTCTGACCGACAATTCGGCTTGCGGCCACGCGCAGACCTTGCCAGCGTGGCGCCATGACCTCCTTCATCGCTCACACCACCGTCGACTGCCGCAACGCCTACGAGCTCTCCGAGTGGTGGAAGGCGCTGCTCGGCTACGTCGACATCGACGGTGACCCCAACGAGCCGGGGCACGAGGAGTGCCTGATCCGCGACCCGGAGTCGGGTCATCGCATCCTCTTCATCGAGGTGCCCGACGAGGAGCTCCCCGCCAAGCGGATCCACTTCGACGTACGCCCCCGCGAGGGCAGTCGCGACGAGGAGCTCGAGCGGGTGCTCGCCCTGGGCGCGCGCCAGGTCGGCGACATGCGCGGGAAGTACGGCCCCGGTACCGGCTGGGTGGTCCTGGCCGACCCGGAGGGCAACGAGTTCTGCATCCTCAGGTCGCTGGACGAGGTGCACGCCGGCCCGCCGCCGCCGGCCTGACCGGACTTCTAGGTGTGATGCCCAGCCAGGTTGTCCAACCTGGTGATGGGTGCCTGCTTCCCGATTGCTGAGTGGGGCCGGTGGT
>NZ_SDWV01000011.1 GCF_004137345.1 Nocardioides zhouii | reverse complement strand
CCCAGCCGAAGTACTCGGCCGACTATTGTCAGAAGCCGCCACAAACCACGGTGTTGCGTGACTACCTAGATTCCACCTCCGTCCTGGCCAGTCTTTTGATGCGGACTACCGGGGGTCGGGGTCGCGGCGGGTCCAGAGCAGGCTGCCGAAGGCGATCACCAGCGCCACGTTGACCGGCACCGCGACGGCGGCGATGTTGCCGATGTGGGCGACGGGCCAGGCCAGGATCGCGACCAGCACCAGGGCGGCCTGCCAGCGGTGGCCGAGCCGAACCAGCGCTGCGGCGACGAGCGCGAAGGACAGCGGGAAGAACAACCCGAGCGGCTTGATCAGGTTCGCGGCGCCCGCCTGGTCGACCAGGGAGGTGTCTCCGAGCGAGAGGTGGATCGCGTCGAAGCCGTAGGCCAGGTTGCCGCAGGCACCGATCACGCCGGTGAGCACGATCGCCGCTGCGAGCCGCGAGCTGCGGGGGAGCCAGGACGCAACGGCCAGGACGACGAAGGCGTACGCCATCGCCCCGAGCACGTGCAGCACGCCGGCCGTGGCGTCGTCCCAGCCGCGGACGGCGTACGTCGTGTCGGCGGCGAGGTAGAGCAGCGGGGCCACCGCGAGCGAGCCGTCGAGGAGGCGCTCGGTCGGGGTGGCCGTGGTGGTGTCGGTGGTGTGCCAGGTCATAGAGGTGGTCATGGCGTCCACGCTGGTCGGGCGGCAGCGCGGGCACTACGGGGCTGACCCTGCGACCGAGGTCCAGGGACAACCCTGTGCCACTGGGCGTCCCGCGATGCCACGATGTCGGCATGAGTGGCAGCGCCCGGCTCCCGCACGGCCTCGCGCCGTTGGTGGTCGTGAGCGGCGTCGTGCTGCTGGTCACCTGGGGGCTGGCGCAGGGCGTGTGGCTGACGAACCTCCACAACGGGTTGCTGGCCCTGGCCCTCACTTTCGTCGGCGCGTACGTCCTCCAGCAGCGGCGGGCCCACCCCGAGGGCATGCTGATGCTGGGCACGGGCGCGGTCCATGCCGTGATGTTCTGGGGCCGCCAGATCGGGCACGCCGGCGACCCGGGCTCCTCGGCAGTCCGGTGGGCCGCGTGGCTCGGCGTCTGGCCGATCGCGACGAGCATCGCGCTCGTGACGCTGGCGATCGTCTGCTTCCCGGACGGCCGCCTGCCCTCGCCCACGTGGCGGCCGGTGGCCGGCGTGGTCGTCGTCCTTGCTGTCGCGTGCTCGGCGCTGTCGCTGCTGTGGCCGGTGGAGTACGCCGCCGCTGGACTCCGCGTCGCGCACCCGCTCGCGGACGCCGCGCCCGACGTCGTCGCGTCGGTGTGGTCGGCCTTGGCGCATTCGACGTACGTCGCCTTCCAGTTGCTGTGGCCGGTCGCGCTGCTGCTGCGCTGGCGCAGTGCGACCGGGTGGGTACGCCGCCAGCTCGCCTGGCTGCTGCTGGCCGCCGGAGTGGCGGTACTGGTGCTGGTGATCGGGCTCGTGGGCTGGCGTACGCCGACGCCGGGGCTGCTCGCGGCGACGCTGGTGCCCGTGATCGCCGGGCTCGCGATCGTCCACGGCCAGCACGCAGCGGCGTACGCCGCCCTCACCTGGATGTCCCGCCGTGGACCGGCCGCCGACGACCTGGCGGGCGACCTGACGCGCGCCACCTCGGAGGCGCTGTCGGCGCCTGCGACGCTGTGGCTCGGCTCGGCCGACGTGCTGCAACCGGTCGGGGTCTGGCCACCCTCGACCGAGGACCCGCCGCCGGTCGCGGTCACTGAGCTGCCGCCGGTGTCGCGCAGGCTCGACCTGGACGAGCACCGGGTCGGTGCCCTCACCGTCGACCGTACGATCGCGTTGTCGGCCGCCGAGGTGCGTCTCCTCGACGATCTGGCCGCGCAGGCTGCGCTGGTCCTGCAGCACCTCACCCTCGGCGACATCGTCGAGCGCGAACGCCGTGCCGGGCATCTGGACGGGCTGAGCCCGCGCGAGCGCGACGTGCTGGAGCTGATGGCCGAGGGGCTCTCCAACGCGGCGATCTGCGAGCGGCTCCACCTGTCGGTCAAGACCGTGGAACCGGTCGTCGGGTCGGTCTTCGCCAAGCTGCGCCTGCACCAGCAGCCCGACACCAACCGGCGCGTGCTGGCAGTGCTCGCGTACCTCCGTACCTGAGGGGGTTGCGTCGCTCGTGGTCGAGGAGTGAGGTGTCAGGCATGACCGACTCTCCCGTGGACCAGCTGGCGAAGGCGCTCAACCAGGCCGGACAGGTGCTGGACACCGTCACCGACGACAACCTCGACAACCCCACCCCGTGCTCGGACTGGACCGTGCGGCAGCTCGCGGCGCACGTCGCGTCGGGCCCCGGCACCTGGGCGAAGATGACGCGCGGCGAGGAGGTCGACTGGAGTGCCGTCCCCGAGGTGCCCGACGGGCAGTGGGGCCAGACGTTCAGGGCCGGAGCCGACGAGCTGCTCGCGGCGATGCAGCAGCTGCCCGACGACCAGCAGGGCAGTGCCGGCTTCCAGGTCGCGGAGTACGCCGTGCACTCCTGGGACCTGGTGCGGGGGACGGGCGCGGACGTCGCGCTCGACGACTCCCTCGCCGAGACCGGGCTGGCCGCGATGCAGCAGGGGCTGACCGTCGAGAACCGCATGGGCGCCTTCGGGACCGAGGTCGAGGCGCCGGCCGATGCGGGGGCGTACGAGCGTCTGGCGGCGTTCTCTGGCCGCGAACCTCGCGCCTGACCGACCTCGGTAGTCCACCGGGTTTTGGTTGCTGGATGGCCTGCCTGGCAGCCATTTCCCGGTGGACTATCCGGGGGCCGGGGTAGTCCACCGGGTTCTGGTTGCTGGATGGCCTGCCTGGCAGCCATTTCCCGGTGGACTATCCGGGGGCCGGGGTAGTCCAGTGACTTTTAGTTGCTGGACGGCCGTCAGGACAGCCATTTCCCGGTGGACTACCCGAACCGTCGCCACAGCCACCGCAGCCCCATCAGCACGGCGATCGCGGCCGCGACGCCGAGCCCGATGATCCACGAGATGTCGCGCTCCGGACCGTCGAAGTCGTACGTCAGCTGCTGCGACGACGTGCCGTCGAGGTCGGGGAGCAGGTCGACGGCGATGGTGAGCGAGTCGGCGATGTCCCGGTCGACGCGGCCCACGGAGCGGCGCCACGTGCTGGTGTCGTCGACCGTGGGGGTGGTGACCACGAGCTCGCCGGAGTAGCCCCCTCTCAGGTCCTGCGCCAGCAGCACCTGCCGCTGGTCGTCCATCCAGCCGAGGGGACGGACGTCGACCGCTGCAAGCGTGTCCTCGGGGAACGGGTGCTCCAGGAGCTCGTCGGCGTCCGTGTCCCAGGTGTACGACGTCTGGGTGGCGGACGACCGGAGCGCGACGTGGCGGCCGTCGGGGGAGAAGGCGCCCGCCCCGACCCCCGGACCGGAGAAGACGCTGACCGCGCCGCGGTCCGGGTCGGCCATGAGGAGACCTCCGCCCCCCAAGCCCACGAGCGCGGAGCCGTCGTCGGCCACCGCGACATCGACCGCGCCCGACGGAAGACGCACCTGGCGGGGTCGACCCTCCGAGGTGTCGACCCTGCCCAGCAGTGCCAGGAGGCCGTCCTGCGTGGTCGCGACCCACGCGAGCCAGCGTCCGTCCGGTGACCAGCTGAGCTCGTTCACCAGCAGGCGTTGGCTGTCGTCGGAGAAGACTCGCACGGATCGTCCGGTCTCGAGGTCCACCGTGGTGAGGTAGGTGCCCGACTCGGCGGATGCGTCCTGGTAGGCGATCGTCCGCCCATCGCTGGACAGCGCGAGCGCGATCGGCGCCTGGTCCCAGCCCGGCAGGTCGAGGCGGTGCGGCAGTCCGTCGGTCGCCGTGATCACCACCGGATCGCCCGAGCTCGAGATGAACGCGGCCGAGCCCTGCCCCACGGCGAGGTCGGTGGTGACCGCGAGGTCGTCGGGGATGTCGACGATGCTGCTCGGGACCGCGCCTCCCTCGACGACTTCGGTCGATGCCGTACGCGCCTCGCGGTCCGTGCCGGTCACGAGCGTCGCGACGCCGCCGACCGACACGACGAGCGCGAGGACGGCCGCGACTGCGAAGGCCTGCCCGCGTCGGCGGGCCGTGTGTCCGCGCTGCCAGAGGTCGTCGTCGATGGGCAGGGGAGACGTGGAGTCGGCGACGCGGTGGAAGGCGTCGCGGAGGTCCCGGTCCGGACGTGTGGTCATGCGTCTGCTCCGATCAGCTCGGCGAGCTCGGGCGCGAGCGTGCGCAGCCGAGCCAGCGACTGGCGGGTGGTCGACTTCACGGTGCTGGTCGAGAGCCCGAGCGCGCGGGCGGTCTCGACCTCGGTGAGGTCCTCGTAGAAGCGCAGCACCAGCACGGTGCGCTGCTTCGGGGTCAACCGGGCGAGCGCCTGGTCGAGCGTGAGTCGCAGATCGGTGTCGGGGGCCGGGACTGCGCCGTCGTACGACAGCAGCGACGTCTCAGTGATCCGGCGACGACGCCACCAGGAGATGTTCTGGTGGTACATCGCACGCCGGACGTACGCCTCCGGCGACGTGTGGATGCGCCGCCAGTGCTTCACTGCCTGCATCAGCGCTGCCTGCAGGAGGTCCTGCGCGAGGTGGTGGTCGCCGGTCAGGAGGTACGCCGTGCGCGACAGCGCGGCGCTGCGTGCGGCGACGAACTCGTCGAAGCCGTCCCTGTCTGCTGTGGTCACCGGACCCCCCCTTCATGACGTACGACGCGGGAGGGCCGCGTGCCGGGTGGCATGCAGCGTAGAGAACTTTCCGGCCGTTACGTCCGCACGCGGCGCAGCATGAGGACGACTCCTGCCATGAGCACGACCGCTCCGCCCGCGACGTAGAGCGCACGGCCACCCGATGAGTCGCCCATCGGTGTCGCGGTGAAGTCGTGGGTGAGCTCCTGGTCCGGGTCGCCGGTCAGGTCGGGGATGAGGTCGACCGCGACGGTGACGCCCGACGACTCCGGCAGGTCGGGGACCAGGACCTGCCACGTCGACTCCGCCGCCGGTCGGTCCGGGGAGGTGAGGACAACGAGGTCCTCGTCGACGTGCGCCACCAGGAGGTCATCAGCGGCCCAGCCGACCGGCGCCACTTCGGCGCCCTCGGGGTAGAGGTCGGTGGGGAGGTCCCGGCCGGCGACATCGCCCTCGGCAATCTCGAACGGCACGGCCTGCACCGGTCCGTCGTCGACCGGATAGGTCGCGCTGATCAGGCCACCCGGGGCCAGCATGCCGGTCAGCGCAGACGCGGCGCTGTCACCGGTCGTCACGTCGATCGTCCGCGCCACCACGGACGGCGGCTGGTCCCTCCGGGTCTGCCGTCCGTACACGTCGATGGCCAGCCGACCGTCCGTGGTCCAGGAGATGGCGCGCGGCGTACCGGTGCCCAGTGGCACGCCCACGAACTCGAAGTCACCCGTGGTCAGGTCGAGCACGATGTACCAGGGCGTGGAGAAGGCCGGCTGACCAGCGGGACCCTCGGCGGCGACGGTAGCGGCGTAGGCCACCCGACGACCATCGGGTGAGACCGCCAGCAACGGACCGGTCACGAGGTCCGCGGTGCGCTCGATGACTGAGGGCTCCGGGAAGCTCGGCAGGTCGACGTACGAGGCCTTGCCGGTCGCCGCATCCACCAGGACCGGCGAGCCGTCGCTGTCGACGTACGCCACCGAGGCACGACCGATCGCCAGGTCAGTGATCACCGGCCCGTCGGGCGTGGTGATGACGCTCGGGATCGCCCCGTCCGGTTCGATGCCGCCTGCAGGCCCCACGGAGTCGGGTCGCACCGCGATCGCACCGACCCCGACGACGAGGGCGACGACCGCGAGCGTGGCAGCCGCGCGGACGACGCGTGTACGACTGCGGGCGCGGCGACCGAGGTCCCACGCGGACGGGTCGGGGGAGAAGGGCTGGGTCTCGGCGAGGGCGGCGAGCTCCTCGCGCAGGTCAGTGTGTGACGGGCTGGTCATGTGTCTGCTCCCACCAGGTCGGCGAGCTCGGGGGCCAGGGTCCGCAGTCGACGGAGGGCGTCGCGCGACATGGACTTGACCGCGCCGCTGGAGATGCCCAGCTCGGCGGCGGTCTGGACCTCGGTGAGGTCCTCGAAGTAGCGCAGCACCAGGACGGTCCGCTGGCGCGGCGTGAGCCGGCGCAGGGCCTGCTCGAGGGTCAGCCGGATCGTCGGGTCGGTCGCCGGCACCGGCGCGTCGTACGACTCGAGCGACGTCTCGGCGAGCTTGCGGCCCCGCCACCACGAGATGTTCTGGTGGTACATCGTGCGGCGGACGTACGCCTCGGGCGAGGTGTCGATGCGCTCCCAGTGCTTCGCCGCCTGCACGAGCGCGGCCTGCACGAGGTCCTCGGCGAGGTGGTGGTCACCGGTGAGGAGGTACGCCGTCCGCGCGAGGGCAGGGCCGCGCGCCCGGACGAACGCGTCGAACCCGGATCGATCGGTCATCAGGCAACCCCCTCACCACGTACGACGCGGACGAGCGCCGGTGCGGGGGTCAGCCGGAGCAGAAAAGATTCAGCGGGCGCGGCGGGACAGGCGCTCGAGGTCCATGATCACCACGGAGCGCGGCTCCAGGCGCAGCCAGCCGCGCGACGCGAAGTCGGCGAGCGCCTTGTTGACCGTCTCGCGGGAGGCGCCCACCAGCTGGGCGAGCTCCTCCTGGGTGAGGTCGTGGTGGACGTGGACGCCGTCGTCAGCGGTGCGACCGAAGCGGTCGGCGAGGTCGAGCAGCGCCTTGGCGACGCGGCCCGGGACGTCGGAGAAGACGAGGTCGGCGACGACGTCGTTGGACTTGCGGAGGCGGCCGGCGAGCTGCGAGAGCAGGCCGCGGGCGACCTGCGGGCGGCCGTCGAGCCATTTCAGCAGGTCCTGGTGGGAGAGGGAGGCGAAGGTGGCGTCGGTGACGGCCGTGACGGTGGCCGAGCGCGGGCCCGGGTCAAAGAGCGAGAGCTCGCCGAACATCTGGCCGGGACCCATGATGGCGAGGAGGTTCTCGCGGCCGTCGGACGCGGACCGGCCGAGCTTCACCTTGCCCTCGGTGACGACGTAGAGCTTGTCGCCCGAGTCGCCCTCATGGAAGAGGACCTCGCCGCGGCGCAGCGTCGTCTCCGCCATGGAGCCGCCCAGGGCGGTCGCTGCCTCGTCGTCGAGCGAGCTGAACAGCGGTGCCTGCCGAAGCACGTCGTTGTCCACGTCATTCCTCCATGTAGGTGCGCCCCGTGCGATGTCCTGGATCGGAGCCCTGTGTGGCCCCGCGGGATCGGGATGATCCTAGCCGTGGTCCGGGTCACAAAAGCGACTCTCCCCACTCCCGCCTGATCTCCACCTGCTCCGCGGCCACCCCCCGGGGTGTCGGCGGCGGACCGTACGCTGGGCCCGTGGCTGCCGCGAGCGAGACGATCAAGCCCGACACGGCACTGGTGCGCCGGGCGCGCCGGATGGACCGGATCCTCGCCGAGACCTACCCCGACGCCGCGGCCGAGCTCGACTTCACCAACGCCTTCGAGTGCCTCGTCGTGACGGTGGTGTCGGCGCAGACCACGGACCGCCGGGTCAACGCCGCGAGCCCGGCCCTCTTCGCGGCCTACCCCACTCCCCAGGCGATGGCGGCGGCCCCGCGTGAGCACCTCGAGCAGCTGCTCGGCCCGCTCGGCTTCTTCCGCGCCAAGACCGACTCGTTGCTCAAGCTCAGCCAAGCGCTCGTGGAGTCGTACGACGGCGAGGTGCCGGCCCGCCTCGACGACCTCGTCAAGCTCCCGGGCGTCGGCCGCAAGACCGCCAACGTCGTGCTGGGCAATGCGTTCGGCCTGCCGGGGATCACCGTCGACACGCACTTCGGCAGGCTGGCCCGCCGTTTCGGCTGGACCGAGGAGACCGACCCGGTCAAGGTCGAGCACGCCGTCGCCGCGCTCTTCCCCAAGCGCGACTGGACGATGCTGTCCCACCACCTCATCTGGCACGGCCGCCGTCGCTGCCACGCCAAGAAGCCCGCCTGCGGCGCCTGCCCGATCGCCAAGCTGTGCCCGTCCTTCGGCGCCGGTCCGACCGATCCGATCGAGGCGGAGAAGCTCGTCACCACGCAGGGGCCCGCATGAGGAAGCTGTTCGTCGCGGTGCTGCTCGTCGCCTGCGTCGCGGCGGGCGCGATGGCCTGGTCGTCGATGAGTGGAGACGGCATCGTCGTACGCCCTCCCGACGTGCAGGTCGACACCCCCGAGCTGCGCGCCGCCAAGGACCGGATCGGGATGCTCGACTGCGAGCCCGGCACCGGAGAGGCGGTCGCGGGCGGGCTGCCGGCGGTGACGCTGCCGTGCCTGGGCGGCGGTCCCGACGTCGAGCTCGCGTCGCTGCGCGGACCCGCTGTCATCAACCTGTGGCAGGCCCGGTGCGAGCCGTGCCGCCTCGAGATGCCGGCGCTGGAGGCCTTCCACCAGGAGTACGGCGACCAGGTGGCCGTGATCGGCATCGACTTCAACGACGTGCAGCCGGCCGCCGCTCTCGCGCTGGCAGAGGAGACCGGGGTGACCTACCCGTCGATCGCCGACCCGGGCGGCGACCTGATGACCGAGGACGTCTTCGCGATCGCCCGTCGCGGGCTGCCGGTCTTCCTCTTCGTCGACGCCGACGGGACCGTCACCGGCCAGGCGTCGGGCGGCGTCGACTCCTTGGACGAGGTCAAGGAGCTGGTCGCCCAGCACCTCGGGATCACCCTGTGAAGAAGAACCTGCCCGGATGGCTCGGGCCGGTCGTCGAGGCCGCGTCGTCGATCACGGTCCACGAGCTCACCCGCTTCATGCCGCCGGAGGACAGCGACCCGCGGCGCGGCGCGGTGCTGATGGTCTTCGCCGACCGCGACGCCGACCCCACCACCTCCGATCCGGGGCCCGACGACCTCGCCCACCGTGGCCAGCTGCTGCTGACCGAGCGCGCCCACCACATGCGCTCGCACCCGGGCCAGGTGTCCTTCCCGGGAGGCTCGCTCGACGACGGCGAGACCGCTGAGCAGGCGGCGCTGCGGGAGGCGTACGAGGAGATCGGGCTCGAGCCCTCCGAGGTCGAGGTGTTCGGCGAGCTGCCCGAGCTGTGGCTGCCGCCGAGCAACTTCGCGGTGACGCCGATCCTCGGCTACTGGCGCGATCCCGGCGAGGTGCGGATCGCGAGCCCCGACGAGGTGCACGAGATCCACCACGTCGCCATCGCCGACCTGCTCGATCCCGAGAACCGGATCAACGTCCGCCACCCCAGCGGCTGGACCGGTCCGGGCTTCCTCATCGGCCCCGAGCGCGACGTCATCCTGTGGGGCTTCACCGCCGGCATCATCGCCCGACTCTTCTCCTACCTCGGGTGGGGCGAGGACTGGGACCGGGCGCGGGTGCGTGACCTGCCGGACCACATGCTGCAGGGTGTGCTGCGAGGGACCGACCTCGCGGACAATCCGCAGCAGAACACCAAGCTCGAGGAGTAGCAGTGAACGTCCTCGACTGGTGCCTGCTCGCACTCGTGGGCGTCTACGCCCTCTCGGGCTACTGGCAGGGCTTCATCACCGGCGCGTTCGCGACCGCAGGCCTGCTGCTGGGCGGCCTGCTCGGCATCTGGGTCGCCCCCCTCGCGCTCGGCGACGCGGCCCCGTCGCTGTGGGTCTCGTTGGGCGCGCTCTTCATCGTGATCGTCTCGGCCTCGCTCGGGCAGGCGATCTTCCAGTACGTCGGTGCCCGGATCCGGGCACGCATCACTTGGCAGCCGATCCGTGCCGTCGACGCCGTCGGGGGATCCGCCCTCAGCGCCGTCGCCGTGCTCCTGGTTGCCTGGGCACTCGGCGTTGCCGTCTCCGGCACCCGCATCGGCGGCATCACCCCGCTCGTGCGCGACTCGGCCATCCTGGCCAAGGTCGACACGACTCTGCCCGCCGACTCGAGCAAGGTGCTGCAGGCCTTCAACAACGTGGTCGGCACGACCTTCTTCCCGCGCTACCTCGAGCCCTTCGCTCCGGAGCGGATCGTCGCGGTCAAGCCCGGCGACCGCCGGATGCTCACCGACCCCGACGTGGTCGCGGCGCAGGGGAGCGTGGTCAAGGTCCGCGGCACCAATGGCTGCGGCAGCGGCGTCGAGGGCACCGGCTTCTTCTACGCCCCGGGCCGGCTGATGACCAACGCCCACGTCGTCGCCGGCGTGACCCGGCCGGAGGTGGAGGTGGGCGGCACGACGGTCGTCGCGTCGGTGGTGCTGTACGACGCCGACCTCGACATCGCCGTGCTCGCCCTGCCCGACACCGGCACGCCGCATCTCCAGTTCGACACCGAGGCCGAACCCGGCGACAACGTCGCAGTGCTGGGCTACCCCGAGGACGGGCCGTACGACGTCGAGACCGGCCGGATCCGCTCGCAGCAGCGGCTGCGCTCGCCCGACATCTACGGCGAGGGCACCGTGATCCGGCAGGTCTACTCGCTGCGGGCGCTGATCCGCCCCGGCAACTCGGGCGGCCCGATCGTGACCTCCGGCGGCGATGTCGCCGGGATGGTCTTCGCGGCCTCGGTCAGCGACAAGGACACCGGCTACGCGCTCACCGCGGGCCAGGTCGCCGAGTCCGCCGCCGCCGGCGTGACCCGCGACGCGCCGGTCGACACCGGCACCTGCGTGCGCTGACCGCTCGCGCCTCCTGTGGTGATCGAGTAGGTGGCGAGGAACGAGCCGCCGTATCGAGATCCCCCGAGCGGTGGTGGAGCTACATTTCTCCGCGCGCGAGTGTGGCTGGATCACCGCCCGACCGGTGTGTCGTACGCCGCCGCGACCCTGGCGGTGGTGGAGCCACATTCCTGGCCGCCGCAAGGTGGCTGGATCACCGCTCCAACGGGAGCGGGCGGGGGAGCGTCAGCCCTTGCCCTTGAGGGCCTGGGGGATCCGCTTGCCCTGCTTGATCGCCTTCTCCGGGCCCTTGACCTGCTTGACCTGCTTGATCCCGATGAAGGCGAGCAGGCCGGCGATCAGGAGGTAGAGCGCGAAGACGATCAGGAACGCCCAGTGGAGGTCGAGGCCGGAGCCGTTCCAGTGGATGAAGTAGGCCAGCGAGACCGACAGCATGATGATCGCGAGCAGCCCGAGGAAGGCCGCCGCGCCGAAGAGGCCGAGGCCGAGGCCGCCGTGCTTGACGCTGACCTTGAGCTCGCTCTTGGCGAGCTCGATCTCCTTGGAGATGAGCGTCGAGATGTCGCGCTGCGCGTCCATGACGAGCTTGCCGAGGGTCGGATCTGTGTCCTTGATCGGTTCGTTCGCCATGTGGAGCGGTCCTTCGGTGTACGCCGGTGAGCTGACGGCTGCGACCCTACCAACGGCCTCCGCGTGCCCACGGGTCCGTCTAGACTGGGCCGTAGGTGAGCCGGGAAGTCTGGTCGGCCCGCGACGGTGTAGTCGCGGTCATGCGGTACCCCGACCACCCCGAAGGGATGCGCCAGTCCATGGCCTCACCCCCGCATGACCCCCACTCACCGGGTCCCGGCGACGACCTCTGGGAGACCGGCCCGGTCTACAGCGCCAGCAACCGTCCGCTGGCCCGGCTCGTCGCGCGGCCCGTGCGCGAGTTCCTCCGGGTCGAGGCGGCCGGCTCGCTCCTGCTGCTCCTCGCCGCGGCCGTCGCGCTCGTGTGGGCCAACAGCCCGTGGGCGGCGTCGTACGACTCCTTGTGGCACACCCACCTCGTCCTCGACGTCGGGCCGCTGCACCTCGACGAGTCGCTGCAGCACTGGGTCAACGACGCCCTCATGGTGGTCTTCTTCTTCGTCGTCGGGCTGGAGATCAAGTACGAGCTCGTCAACGGCGACCTGCGCGACCCGAAGACCGCCGCGCTCCCGATCATCGCCGCCATCGGCGGGATGGTCGTGCCGGCCGGGCTCTACCTCGCGCTCAACCCGCCCGGCAGCGACGGCAGTGCTGGCTGGGGCATCCCGATGGCCACCGACATCGCCTTCGCGGTCGGGGTGCTCGGCATCCTGGGGCGGCGCATCCCGTCGGCCGCGCGGCTCTTCCTGCTGACGCTGGCGATCGTCGACGACATCGGCGCGATCCTGGTGATCGCGGTGTTCTACACCTCCGACCTCTCCCTCGGCTGGCTCGCGCTGGCGATCGGCCTGCTCGGCGTGATGGCCATCGCCAAGCAGTTGAAGATCTGGACGACCGTGTTCTACGCCGTCGTGGGCGTCGTCCTGTGGTTCGCGCTGCTCCAGTCGGGCGTGCACGCGACCCTGGCCGGCGTCGCGATCGGCCTGCTGGCGCCCGCGCGCCCGCTGCTCAACGAGGAGGTCGCTCGCGGCTACGCCACCGACGCGCTCCGCGACCGCCACCTCGACGCCGACGAGCTGGCCCGGATGCGGTTCCTGATGAAGGAGTCGGTGTCGGTCGTCGAGCGCCTGCAGAGCAGGTTGCACCCGGTGTCGGCGTACGTCGTGCTGCCGGTCTTCGCGCTCGCCAACGCCGGCGTCGAGCTCGGCGCGATCGGCCAGGTCCTCACCGAACCGGTGGGCCTCGGCATCATGCTCGGGCTCGTGCTCGGCAAGCCCGTCGGCATCTTCCTGGCGTCGTTCGCGGCCGTACGCCTGGGGCTGGGGCGGCTGCCCGACGGCACGTCCTGGCCGATGGTCCTCGGCCTCGGCGCGGTCGGCGGCATCGGCTTCACGGTCTCGATCTTCATCGCCGGGTTGTCCTTCCCCGGCGCCGACCTGTTGACCGAGGAGGCGAAGATCGCCATCCTGCTGGCCTCGCTCGTCGCCGCGGTCGTCGGCGTCGTCGTGCTCCTCGTCTCCACCA
Source organism: Nocardioides zhouii (assembly GCF_004137345.1). Lineage (GTDB taxonomy): Bacteria > Actinomycetota > Actinomycetes > Propionibacteriales > Nocardioidaceae > Nocardioides > Nocardioides zhouii. The sequence goes on along the minus strand of NZ_SDWV01000011.1, from coordinate 124,515 downwards.
AGCCGATACCTGAGGACGTGGTGGACGGCTGAGGCCCGCTCTCGCGTACGCCGCGTCCTCAGGTCTCGGGGTATCTAGGGACGATCTGGTAGGTCGGAGGGCCGTTCCGCCCACCATTTCGTCCCTAGATACCCGGGGACGGCCCGGGGGTGGGTCAGGTGGGGAGGACGACCCGGGGACGGCCCGGGGTGGGTCAGGTGGGGAGGACGACCCGGAAGCGGCAGCCGGCGGGGCCGGCGGTGGGTGTCAGGACGTTCTCGACCGCCACCTGGCCGTGGTGGGCCTCGACGATCCCCTTGACGATCGCGAGGCCGAGCCCGGCGCGCGCGGTGTGGATGTCCTGCACCTCGGGGGGCTCGGGCGTACGCGCGGAGGTGCCGCGGTAGCCGACCTCGAAGAGCCGTTCGCGAGCGTCGTCGGCGATGCCGCCGCAGCCGTCGGTGACCGCGAGCTCGACGCCGCCGTCGACTGGGCGGGCGAGGACGTGGACGGAGCCGTCGGCCGGCGTGTGCCGGATGCCGTTGACGATGAGGTTGGCCAGCACGCGCGAGAGCCCGGCGGGGTCGGCATCGACCTGCAGGCCGTGGGGCACCTCGCCGCCGAGGTGCACGCGCCGGGCGCGGGCCACCGGGTCGGCGGCGGCGATGGCCTCGCTGACGAGGTCGCCGACGGCGATCGGCTGCGGCTGTACGACGAGCTGGCCGGCGTGGATGCGGGAGAGCTCGAAGAGGTCGTCGACCATGAGCACCATCCGGTCGACCTCGCCGCGGATCTGGCGGTGGTAGCGGGCCGGGTCGGAGGCGATGCCGTCCTCGAGCGCCTCGGCCATCACTCGGATCCCGGCGAGCGGCGTACGGAGGTCGTGCGAGACCCACGACACCAGCTCGCGCCGCGACTCCTCGAGCCGCTGCTCTCGCTCGCGCGCCTCGGCGAGGCGCTGGTTCGCGGAGGCGAGGTCGGACGCCAGGGCCTGGAACTCGGTCGGCCCGCGGCGCTCGGCGACGATGCTGCCGCCGGGACCCATGAGGCGTACGTCCTCGCGCAGCGACTGCGACCACCGGACCAGCGCGGTGGCGAGCACCAGCGCGACGGCCAGCGACACGACCGCGGCGGCGCTGGTGACGATGAGCACGACCGAGCGGTCGTGGTCGGAGATCAGCATCCGGCGCGAGATCGCCTGCACGCCGAGCAGGACGGTGAGGGTGGTGACGACGCCGACGACCGCGAGCTGCCAGCGCAGGGAGCGGTGGCGCAGGACCCACCCGGCCAGCAGTCCGAGCAGGCCTACGGCGACCCCGCTGCCGATCGCGACCGCCCAGATCTCGGTGAGGTCGCTCATGGCGTGGTCTCCCATCGGTAGCCGACTCCCCACACGGTCAGGAGCCGCACCGGGTTGGTGGGGTCGGGCTCGACCTTCTCGCGCAGCCGGCGGACGTGCACGGTCACGGTCGACTGGTCGCCGAACGACCAGCCCCACACCTGCTGGAGCAGGTCGTCGCGGGAGAAGGCGATGCCCGGGTGCGAGACCAGGAAGGCCAGCAGGTCGAACTCCCGCGTCGTCAGGGAGGTTTCCTGCCCGTCGAGCGTCACGAGCCGGCGGGCGCGGTCGACGACGAGGCCGCCGTCGGCGAGCACGGTGGGCACGTCGGTGTCGAGCCCGGCGGACGAGCGCCGCAGGATCGAGTCGACGCGCAGCACCAGCTCGCGCGGGCTGAACGGCTTGGTGACGTAGTCGTCGGCGCCGATCTCCAGGCCGACCACGCGGTCCTGCTCGCTGCCGAGGGCGGTGAGCAGCACGATGGGTACGTCGGAGGCGACCCGCAACCGGCGGCACACCTCGAGGCCGTCGAGGCCCGGCATCATCACGTCGAGCACGACGAGGTCGGCCCGCGCGTCGCGTACGGCGGCCAGGGCGCCCGGTCCGTCGGTCGCCTCGCGGACCTCGTGGCCGGCGGCCCGGAGGTAGTCGACGACGACCTCGCGGACTGTGGCGTCGTCGTCCACGACGAGAACGTTGGCCATCGACTCACTCCCGCGCACGTGGGCGGCGGGATCGGACGAGCCCGGCGACCGCCACGAGCACGACCACGATGGCACTGATCGCCCACCACGTCGCGAGATAGGGACGATCGAGCAGCGTGGCGTTGTCGGCGCGGGCGCCCGCGCGGGTCAGCACCGGCACGGCCACGACGGTCACGGTGCCCCACACGACGAGCGCGATCGTCGCTGGCGCGCGCCACGGTTCGGGCAGCAGTCGGGACCCGAGGAGGCACACCCCGATCACCAGCGCCGAGAGGGCGGCGTCGTGCCCCGCGACCCCCGCGCCGAACCAGATGCCGACCTCGAGCCACTGGCCGGCATCCTGTCGCGACAGCTCGAGGAAGGCTCCGTACAGCGCGATCACGGCGCCGCAAGCACCGATCAGAAGTCGCGTCCTCATGCGTCCACCTCCAGCCGGGAGACCCACTTGGTCTGCAGCACGCCGGGCCGGTTGGGGGCGATCAGCCGGCACGGGAAGCCGTGGTCGAGCGACAGCTGCTCCCCGGACAGGTCGAGCGCGAGGAGGGTGCGGTCGTCGGCGGCGAAGTTCGCCGGGAGCGTCGTGCGGCGGAAGGCGCCTGCCTGCTGCAAGGACGTGACGGCGACCTCTCGGTCCGTGGTCGCCCCGGCGAGGCGGAGCACGTCGGCCAGCCGTACGCCCGACCAGGTGCCCTGTGCGCTCCAGCCCTCGACGCAGGCGATCGGCAGGTCGACGGTGTGCTGCGGCATCGCCCGGAGGTCGGCGTACGTCAACGAGGTCGTGGTCCCGCCGACCACGACGTCCAGCCGCCAGTCGGGCGACATCGCGGACTCCTCGACCCGGGCTGCGCGAGCGGACTTGTTGATCGGCACCCCGCCCGGTCCCTCGCCCGTGCGGACGGCGAACACGGAGACCCGGCGCAGCCAGGGCACCGTGCTGCCGGCGGTCGCGAGGACGGCAACCCCGGCGGCGGCGAAGGTCGTACGCACGAGGGCGCGGCGCGACAGCGGTCCGGGGCTCGTCGCCGTCGCGCGGTCGTGGGTGACGACCTCGATGTCGCTGGTCAGCGCGTCGCGGATGATCGGCAGCTTGACCGCGATGTGCAGCACCAGGGCGCCGATGGCGACCCACGCGATCGCGTAGTGGGTGGTGCGGAAGGAGAAGGTGGTCCAGGGATACCACTGGGCCGCGTTGAACAGGCCGGTGGCGAGCTGGAAGATCGACGCGGCCACGAGCACGGTGATCGACGCGCGCTCGAGCCCCGTCAGGAGCAGCGCACGCGGGTCGCGGAGCGGGAGGCCCTCGAAGAGCTTCGGCAGGACCGACCACAGCTTCACCAGCAGCAGCGGGATCGCGGCGACGCCGGAGGTGACGTGGAGCCCCTGGGTGAGGCGGTAGCCCCAGCTCGGGCTGGTCGGGAACGGGATCGGGTGCGACGGCTGCTGGGCGTAGTGGCTGATCAGCCCGGTGACGAAGCAGAGACCGAAGGCGATGCCCAGCCACAGCCCGACCCGCGCGGTCACCGCCGGTGACCGGAGGCGCGAGGTGAACATCTCCGGCGTCGGGGGAGCGAGTCGCGGCGTCATGGTGCAACCTCGGTCAGGACGGCGGCCCAGCGGTCGCCGAACCGGTGGATGTGCGGCACGTCGAAGCCCGCTGTCGCGGCGACCCGGCCGATGTCGTCGACCCCGAGCGTGGCCCAGCGGAAGGGCCGGCTCCGGCGGTCGTTGGCCTCGAGTGCCGCCCAGCAGCTCACGACCGCGGTACCGGGCTCACCGAGCTCGACGACGACCCGGCCACCGGTCGCCAGCAACGTGCGGACCCGCTGGAGCAGCCGGAGCGGGTCGCCGCCGATGCCGATGTTGCCGTCGGCGAGCAGGACGGTGTGCCAGCGGTCCTCGCCGGGGAGCCGGTCGAAGACGTCTCGCTGCAGGGCCGGCACGCCGCGCTCCCGCGTCATCATCACGGCGGTCGGGACGACGTCGATGCCGAGGACGATGTGCCCGCGCGTCGCGAGGGCCTCGGTCAGTCGGCCCGGGCCGCAGCCGACGTCGAGGGTCGGCCCGTCACACAGGGCGAGGAGCGTGTGGTCCGACCGGTCGGCCGTCCGGCTCCAGAGGTGGACCGGGAGGGTCGTCGGCCGGTCGCCGATGCCCACGACGACCGTGGGTGCGCCGTCGAGTGCGCTGGCGAAGACCTCGCTGAAGGACTGCTCGATCACGACGCCACCCCCGCCCGGAGGGCCCGCCAGGCCTCGGCGAACCGCGTGGTCGGTGCGAGCCCGGCCACGAGGTCGGCGTCGTCGAGGGTGTCGACGTCGGTCAGCGCGGGAGCGTGCGCGACCCGGGCGCCTGCCCGCTCGAGTGCTCGCCGGGTGTCGGCGCAGGTGGTCCCGGTCGACATCGGCACCTGCGCCAGGGGGCGTACGACCTCCGCGTCGCGGCGGGCGAGCGCCCACCAGCCGCCGTCGGTCGCAGGGGCGAGCACAGCGTCGTGTCCGGCCATCGCGTCCGCGACCTCGTGCAGAGCCGTGGCCGTCACCTGCGGGGTGTCCATCCCGATCTGTACGACGAGCCCGGGACCGACATCGGCGTGGGAGCGTACGAGCCGCTCGGCGAACCCGTCGCCGACCTGGGGCGTGATCGTCCAGCCGTCCAGGGCGGCCCGGATCTCCGCACCCCGCACAGCGTCGGACAGTTCGCCGGCCAGGCTGAGGTGGCCATCGGCACCGGACTCGCGGCAGGCGTCGATCGTGTCGAGCAGGGCAGCCGCGGCGAGGTCGGCGGCCACGTCGTGGCCGACCAGCGCGCCGAGGCGGGTCTTCACCTGGCCCGCGACAGGCGCCTTGGCGACCAGCAGCACCTTCATCGCAGGACCTTTCCGAAGTCGCGCGCGGTCCGCAGGGTCCCGCTCACCGAGCCGGACACCTTCGACTTCGTGCCCGCGGCGCGCGGGTGGTAGTCGACGTCGTGCTCGCTCACCCGCCAGCCGGCGAGGGTGATCGCCTGCAGCAGCTCGACCGGGTAGCCGAACCGGCGGTCCTGCAGGCCGAGGCCGAGCAGCGCCTCGCGCCGGCACACCCGCATCGGCGCGATGTCGTGGGCGTCCATGTCGATGCGGCGGCGCAGCCAGGCGGTGATCAGCGCGTTGCCGGCCCGCGCGTGCCACGGCCAGACCCCGCGCTGCACCGGACGACGTCGACCCACGGCGATGTCGGCGCGGCCCGACGCGACGTCGGCGAGGAGCGGGAGGAGCTGGGCGGGGTCGAAGGAGCCGTCCCCGTCCATGACCGCGACGTAGTCGGCGGTCGCCGCCTCGATGCCGGCGTGCACCGCGGCGCCGTACCCGGGCGTCGTCTCGGTGACCACGCGGGCACCCAGCTCGCGGGCCACGACGGCCGTGTCGTCCCGCGATCCGTTGTCGACGACGATCACCGCGAACGCGGCCGGCACCCTCGGCAGCAGCGCTTGCAGGGCAGGGCCTTCGTCGCGACAAGGGAGGACGAGATCACAGGTAGGCACCTTTTGGACGCTAACCACAGCGACCGGCGCGAGCCATGGTTCTCACCCTTACGGACCTGTGACATCCGGTGCGCGGGCGGGACTCGGCGCCCCGCGTCCCTAGGGTTGACGGCATGAGCGACGCGACCACCGACGAGGCCCGCACCGGCCGTCGCGCCGCCATCGGTCTGGCCGTCGCGCTGGTGCTGCTGGCGCTCTCCTTCGCCGTGCCGCCGCTCGCCGGCTGGGACGTCGACGCGCGCAGCGACCGGCTCGGGCTGCCGCCGCTGCACGGGTTCGTCGACCTCCGGGCCTCGCCGACCAGCGTGCTCGCCGTCCTGCTCGCCGCGGCGGGCGTGTGGCGCGGCGAGGCGATCGCCCGGACGTTGTCGTGGCGCCGCCTGCTGCTGGTGTCGTACGCCGTCGGGCTGGCGTGGCTGGTCGCGCTGGCGCTGGTCGACGGCGAGGTCGGGCTGACGCGGGTGATGACGAGCCCCGACGAGTACCTGGTCACCGCGCGGCAGGTCACCGACATCCCCGCGCTGCTGCAGGGCTACGTCGACCGCATCCCGTACTCCGCGCCGGACAACTGGCCGATCCACCTGGCAGGCCACCCGCCGGGGGCGGCGCTGCTCCACGTCGCACTGGTGCGCATCGGTCTCGGCGGCTCACTCGCGGCAGCGCTGGTCGTCGTCGCGATCGCAGCGACCATCCCGTTGGCCACGATGACGACCCTGCGCCTGCTCGACGCCGAGCGATGGGCCCGCCTAGCGGCTCCCTTCCTGGTGCTGTCGCCGGCCGCGGTGTTCCTCGCGGTCTCCGGCGACGCGCTCTTCGCCGCGCTGGCCGCCTGGGGCCTGGCCGCGCTGGCAGCATCGGCGCGGGCGGTCGGCCGCGGTGGGCTGCTCGGCTGGGGCGTCGTCGCCGGACTGCTGCTGGGGTGGTGCGTGATGAGCTCGTACGGCCTGCCGCTGCTGGGGATCCTGGCGCTCGCCGTGCTCTGGCTGGCGCGCTCGTGGTGGCCGCTGCCGGTCGCTGCGGCCACCGCCATCGCGGTGGTGCTGGCCTTCGCGGCGCTCGGCTTCTCGTGGTGGGAGGCGTACCCCGTGCTGGTCGACCGCTACTGGGACGGCATCGCCTCGACGCGTCCCTTCTCCTACTGGGTCTGGGGCAACCTCGGTGCCCTCCTCGTCTCGGCCGGTCCACTCCTCGGCGCCGGGCTCGCGGTCGTCGCGCGGCGCCACACCGGTGGCGCGCGGACCGTCGCGGTGCTCGCCGGTGCGGCCGCGCTCACGATCGTCGTCGCCGACCTGAGCCGCATGTCGAAGGCCGAGGTCGAGCGGATCTGGCTGCCGTTCGTGCCGTGGCTGACGCTCTCGCTGGCACTGCTGCCCGGTGGCTGGCGCCGTTGGGGGCTGGCGCTGCAGGTGCTCACCGCTCTGCTGGTCGAGCACCTGCTCTACACCTCGTGGTGAGTCGAGTGCGCTCGCGGTAGCACCTGCCGCGGGGCCGCGCACTCGACCAGTCAGGCCCGCAGGGGCGCGGTGGCGAAGGCCCGCAGCCCCTCGTCCGGTCCGATCTCCGCGGTGAAGCCCAGCTCGCTCGTCGCCAGCGCGGGGGAGGCGACGACGTGGCGTACGTCCCCGGACCGGAACCCTCCGGTCACCTCGGGCGCGATGTCGCGACCGGTGCCCTCGGCGACGCGGGTGGCCACGTCGAGGATCGTCACCGGGCGTCCCGAGCAGACGTTGTACGTCGACCAGCGCAGCGTCGGGCCGGCGACGACGGACTCGAGCGCGAGCACGTTGGCCCGGGCCACGTCGTCGACGTGGACGAAGTCGCGCATCTGCCCGCCGTCCTCGTAGACCTGCGGCGCCTCGCCGCGCTCGAGCGACGAGCGGAACATCGCTGCCACACCGCTGTAGGGGGTGTCGCGCGGCATCATCGGGCCGTAGACATTGTGGTAGCGCAGCGCCACCGCGGCGGCACCGGCCTGGCGTACCCACGACGAGGCGTAGTGCTCCTGCGCGAGCTTGCTCGCGGCATAGCTGCTGCGCGGGTCGAGCCGCGCGTCCTCCGGCACGAGCTGCCAGTCGAGCGGGCCGTCGCAGACGGGACAGTGGTTGTCGAAGTCGCCGGCCTCCATCGCGGCGACCGGCCGCGGCGGCGGCAGCTGCGGGCCGTGGTCGGGGCAGGCGTAGAGGCCCTCGCCGTAGACGACCATCGAGGACGCGAGCACCAGCCGGTCGATGCCCGCGTCGTGCATCGCGACCAGGAGCGCGGCGGTGCCGACGTCGTTGTGCGAGGCATAGTCGGGCAGGTCCGCGACGCGTACGCCGGCACCGACGAGCGCGGCCTGGTGGCACACCGCATCGACCCCGCGCAGCGCGTCGGACCAGGCGTCCGATCCCGCGTCGCGTACGTCGAGCTGGAGCGTCCCGGCCGGCGGCACCGACGAGCCGTGGGCCGAGGCGAGCATCAGGTCGACGCCGACCACTTCGTGCCCGGCCGCCTCGAGCCGCCGCCCGATCGCGGACCCGATGAAACCGGCCGAGCCGGTCAGCAGCACCCTCACGAGCCGGGCACCTCGTAGGTCAGCTCGATCCCGTCGGACCAGGTGGCGCAGGTGCATCCGGTCGGATCGGGCAGAGCCTCGACGGCCGCGGTGAGGATGCCGGTGAGCCGCTCGAGGTTGGACCGGAAGAGGTCGAAGACGTCCTCCTGGCCGACGCCCGTGCCCGATTCGGCGCCGGCGTCCATGTCGGTCACCAGCGCGAGCGGGGCGTAGCACTGGCCCATCTCGCGGGCCAGCTGTGCCTCGGGTGCGCCGGTCATGTTGATCAGGTCCCAGCCCTGCGCGGCGTAGTGCTGCGACTCCGCGCGGGTCGAGAAGCGCGGGCCCTCGACGACGACCATCGTGCCGCCGCTGCGGACGTCCGGGTCGGCGCCGGCGAGGGCCGACGAGACGCCGGGACAGTAGGGATCGGCGAAGGGCAGGTGCACGGCACCCGACTCGACGTACGACCCGATCCGGCGGTGCGTGCGGTCGACGAGCTGGTCCGGCACGACGAGGTCGCCGGGAGCAACGGTGTCCCGGAGCCCGCCGACGGCGCACGGCGCCAGCACCTGGCGTACGCCGATCGCGCGCAGCGCCCACGCGTTCGCGCGGTAGCGGATCGCGTGCGGCGGGAAGTCGTGGTGGGCGCCGTGCCGCGGCACGAAGGCCACCCGTCGACCGGCCACCTCGCCGATGGCGATTGGCGCCGACGGGTCGCCGTACGGCGTCTCGACCACGTGCTCGGTCGCGTCTGCGAGGAAGGAGTAGAAGCCGGTGCCGCCGATGACGGCGACGTCGGCGCGAGGAGAGTCGGCCACGTGCACACCCTAGAGATGGGCCGCCAACCGGAGCCGTATGGTGTTGTGGCGGCGTGGGTACGTTCGAGGAATGGCACTCGTATCCAGCTCCGGCTTCGCCCATGTCCGCCTCACCGTGACCGACATCGCCCGGTCCAAGGAGTTCTACGACCAGCTCTTCGGCTGGCCGACGGCGGTCGACAGCTCGGACCGCGTCGACGAGCCGGGGGTGCGCGAGTCCGTGGAGGAGTTCTTCGGCGGTGTCGTCTACCAGACCCCGCAGGGGACGCTCTTCGGCCTCCGCCCCGTCGGGAGCACCCGCTTCGACGCCGACGAGACCGGTCTCGACCACGTCAGCTTCGCCGTCGCGTCGCGTGACGACCTCGAGTCCGCGCGTGCGTCGCTCGCCGACGCCGGCATCGAGCACGGCGAGATCATCGACCTCGCAGACGCGGGGATCGCGATCCTCTCGATCCAGGACCCCGACGACATCAACGTCGAGCTGACCGCGCCCCTCGGCTGACGGGCGCACTCGCTATCTAGGGACGATCTCGTAGGCCGGAAGGCCACTTCGCCAACGATTTCGTCCCTAGATACCCCAGGAGCGGGCGGTCAGTCCTCGGAGGCCGCCGAGCCTTCCTTGTCCTTGATCAGGTCCATGACCGTCGAGTCGGCGAGGGTGGTCACGTCGCCGACCTCGCGGTGCTCGGCGACGTCCTTGAGCAGACGGCGCATGATCTTGCCGGAGCGGGTCTTGGGCAGCTCGGGCACGACCATGATCTGGCGCGGCTTGGCGATCGCGCCGATCTCCTTCTGCACATGCTTGCGGAGCTCTTCGACGATGTCGGGACCGCCGTCGCCGGCGGATTCGCGCAGGATGACGAAGGCGCAGACGGCCTGGCCCGTGGTCTCGTCGGCCGCGCCCACGACGGCCGCCTCGGCGACCTTGGGGTGCGACACGAGCGCCGACTCGATCTCGGTCGTCGAGAGGCGGTGGCCCGACACGTTCATCACGTCGTCGACGCGGCCGAGCAGCCAGATGTCGCCGTCCTCGTCGAGCTTCGCACCGTCACCTGCGAAGTAGAGGCCCTCCCAGCGCGACCAGTACGTGTCCTTGAACCGCTGGTCGTCGCCCCACAGGGTGCGCAGCATCGCGGGCCACGGCTCACGGATGACGAGGTAGCCGCCGTTGCCGTTGCCGACCGACTGCGCCTCGTCGTTGACGACATCGATGGCCACGCCGGGCAGCGCCTTCATGGCACTGCCCGGCTTGCCCGCCGTAACCCCTGGCAGCGGGCTGATCAGGATCTGGCCGGTCTCGGTCTGCCACCAGGTGTCGACGATCGGGCAGCGCTCGCCGCCGATGACCTCGCGGTACCAGATGTAGGCCTCGGGGTTGATCGGCTCACCGACCGAGCCGAGCAGCCGGAGCGAGGTCAGGTCGTAGCCGTCGGGGATCTCGCGGCCCTGCTTCATGAAGGTCCGGATCGCGGTCGGCGCGGTGTAGAAGATCGTCACCTTGAGGTCCTGGATGATCTGCCACCAGCGGCCCTTCTCGGGCGTGCCCTCGTACATCACCTGCGTCGCGCCGTTGGCGAGCGGGCCGTAGACCATGTAGCTGTGGCCGGTCACCCAGCCGACGTCGGCAGTGCACCAGTAGACGTCGGTCTCGGGCTTGAGGTCGAAGACCTCCCAGTGCGTGAACGACGTGCCGGTGAGGTAGCCGCCGGTGGTGTGCAGGATGCCCTTGGGCTTTCCGGTGGAGCCGGACGTGTACATCACGAACAGCGGGTGCTCGGAGTCGTGCATCTCGGCCTCGTGGTCGGCCGACGCGCCGTCGACGGCGTCGTGCCACCACACGTCGCGACTGTCGTCCCACGCGACGTCCTGGCCCGTACGCCGGACGACGAGCACGTGGCGCACGAGGTCGCCGGTCTTCTCGACGGCTTCGTCGACCGCGGGCTTGAGCGCACTGGCCGAGCCGCGGCGGTAGCCACCGTCGGACGTGATGACGACCTTGGCGTCGCAGTCGGCGAGGCGGGAGGCGAGGGCGTCGGCGGAGAAGCCGCCGAAGACCACGGTGTGCGGGGCGCCGAGGCGGGCGCAGGCGAGCATCGCGACGACGACCTCGGGGATCATCGGCATGTAGATCGCGACCCGGTCGCCCTTCGTGACGCCGAGGTCGGTGAGCGCGTTGGCCGCCTTGGACACGAGGTCCTTGAGGTCGGAGTACGTGATGTCGCGGGTGTCGTCCTCAGGCTCACCGATCCAGTGGAGCGCGACCTTGTCGCCGTTGCCGGCGTCGACGTGGCGGTCCACGCAGTTGACCGAGGCGTTGAGGGTGCCGCCGACGAACCACTTGGCGAACGGCGGGTTGGACCAGTCGAGGACCTGGTCCCACTTCTGGCCCCAGTCGAGCCGGTCGGCGGCCTCGGCCCAGAACGCCTCACGGTCGGAGTCGGCACGGGCGTACGCCTCCTCCTTGACGTTGGCGTCGGCGGCGAGACCGGCAGGAGGATCGAAGCGGCGCTCCTCGCGGGACAGGTTCGACAGGGTCTGGTCGGACAAGGCGCTCTCCTCGATGACGTGGAACGGGGGTGCCCCCTCGCCGAACCTACAGCGGCCCGGCGAGGGGGTCACGGGTGAACCAACCCGGTGGTGATCGATCAGTGGTGCGTGGCGCCCTCGGCGCCCGCACCGGTCAGTGCGCGGACCTCGAGCTCGGTGAAGCGGTCCTCCGCCGACGGCTCCCGGCTGGAGATCGTGCCGATGTAGCCGAGCAGGAAGCCCAGCGGGATCGAGACGATGCCGGGGTTGTTGAGCGGGAAGATCGCCCAGTCGGAGTCGGGGAACATCGAGGTGGGCAGGCCCGACATGACGGGCGACAGCAGCACCAGACCCACGGCGGAGATGAGGCCGCCGTAGATGCTCCACGTGGCACCGCGTGTGTTGAAGCGACGCCAGAACATGTTGTAGATGATCGCCGGCAGGTTCGCCGACGCCGCCACCGCGAACGCGAGGGCCACGAGGAAGGCGATGTTGAGTCGCTGGGCCGGGATGGACAGCAGGATGGCCACGGCGCCGATCGCGAAGGCGGCGATGCGGGCGACCCGCACCTCGTCCTTCTCGCTGACGTCCTGGTCCTTCTTGAGCACGCCCTTGTAGAGGTCGTGCGCCACCGACGAGGAGCTGGCCAGCGTCAGTCCGGCCACCACCGCGAGGATGGTCGCGAAGGCGACCGCCGCGATCAGGGCGAGCAGCACTGCGCCACCGGTCGAGCCGGCTCCGCCGCCGACGGCTTCGGCGAGGAGCGGGGAGGCGAGGTTCTGGTTGCCCCCGGCCACCGGGTCGATCACATCGCGGTCGAGCAGGGCCGCGGCACCGAAGCCGAGCACCAGCGTCATCAGGTAGAAGGCGCCGATCAGGCCGATCGCCCACAGCACCGACTTCCGCGCGTCGCGCGCCGTCGGGACCGTGTAGAAGCGGATCAGGATGTGCGGCAGGCCGGCGGTGCCGAGCACCAGGGCCAGTCCGAGCGACAGGAAGTCGATCTGCGACGTCAGCGTGGCGCCGTACTGCAGACCCGGCTGGAGGAAAGCCTCGCCCTTGCCCGAGTTGTCGGCAGCGGCGCCGAGCAGCGAGGACAGGTTGAAGTTGAACTTCGCGAGCACCAGCACCACGATCAGCGCCGAGCCGAGCATCAGCAGCACGGCCTTGGTGATCTGCACGTAGGTCGTGCCCTTCATGCCGCCGACGACGACGTAGAAGATCATCAGGACGCCGACGCCGATGATGGTGATGTTCTTGATCGCCTGGCTGTCGACACCGAGCAGCAGCGCCACCAGGGTGCCTGCACCGACCATCTGGGCCAGCAGGTAGAAGATCGAGACGACGACGGTCGAGATCGACGCCGCGGTGCGGACCTTGCGCTGGTTCATCCGGAAGGCGAGCTGGTCGGCCATCGTGTAGCGACCGGCGTTGCGCAGCATCTCGGCGACAAGGAGCAGCGCGACGAGCCACGCCACGAGGAAGCCGATGGAGTAGAGGAAGCCGTCGTAGCCGTAGACGGCGATGGCACCGGAGATGCCGAGGAAGGACGCGGCCGACATGTAGTCGCCGCCGATGGCCAGGCCGTTCTGGAAGCCCGAGAACGAGCGTCCGCCCGAGTAGAAGTCGGCGGCCGTCTTGGTCTGGCGGCTCGCCCAGAAGGTGATCCCGACCGTCAGTGCGACGACGGAGAGGAAGAGGAACGTGGTGAGGAACTGGTCGCTCATGCCTGGCCCCGCTTCCCGGTCGTCCCGACCTCGTCGCGGTAGGCCTGCTCGAGGTTGCGCGCCAGCGGGTCGAGCTTGGCGTTGGAGTAGCGGCTGTACATGTACGCCAGCCCGAAGGTGGTCACGAACTGGAGCAGCCCGAACACCAGCGCGACGTTGATGTGGCCGACGACCTGGGTGGCCATGAAGCCGCCGGCCCAGTTCGACATGACGACGTAGAGCAGGTACCAGGCCAGGAAGGCCACGGTGGCCGGGATGACGAAGCCGCGGTAGCGCTTCCTCAGCTCGACGAACTCACTGGATTCGTGCAGCCGGTCATAGACCGGATCGTGGCGGGCTGCCTGGTCTGGTGCCTCGGTGGTCACGGCTTCGTCCTCTCGCACAAGGGATGACGGCCACATGTGTGTGACCGCCGTCACCGTGGCACTCGTCACACCGGCCGCGGCAGGGTGCCGCGCGCGGCGGTCGGCCGATGGACGGGCCGGATCGGTGGGCGGTCGGTGTCGTACGACGAGCGGTCCGCGCGGCTCACCCCTTCGGGACTGACGCCGGCCGTCCCGGTGGTGGGACGCTTCAGCCCGTGGACACCAACCGGCGCACGCGCGACGACGCCCGCATCCTCGCGATTGCCTGGATCGTCCTGCTCCTGGGCGTCCTTGCGATCGGGTGGGTGCTCACCCACCCGCTGGAGTCGACCGTGGACCCGTGGGACGACAGCGTCGAGCGGTGGATCGCCGAGCGGCGTACGCCCACCGGGGAGTTCCTCGCCGCGTGGGGCAGTCACGTCGCCGACACCATCGTCGGGGTCATCGTCGCGGCGGTCGCGGCCCTCGTGCTCTGGCGTACGCAGCACTCGCGCCGACCGCTCGTCTACTTCGCGGTGCTCGTCGGCGGCACCCTCGTGCTCTACCTGATCGTCACCGCCCTGATCACCCGCGACCGGCCGCCGGTCGAGATCCTCGACCCCGGCCTGGTGCCCGACCACAGCTTCCCGTCCGGTCACGTGGCGACGTCGATCGTCGTCTACTGCGCGCTCGCCATCTACCTGTTCCGGACCGTGCCCGCCTCGCGCCGCTGGGCCTGGGTCCTGTTCCTCGCGCCGGTGATCGTGGCGCCGTCGCGGCTCTACGAGGGCGCCCACCACCCGACCGACGTGTTCACCAGCCTGGTCTTCGCGCCGCTGTGGGTGGCGGTGGTGGCGTACGTCGTCGTGCCCCGCCCTGACAGGGTGGAGGCATGACTGCACCCATCGTCGTCGTGACCGGAGCCAACGGACTCGTGGGCAGCCACGCCGTGGCCGCGCTCAGCGCGAGGGGCGCGACCGTGCGCGCGGTCGTACGCCGCGCCGGGGCCGCGCCGCAGCTGGGCGGGGTCGAGGAGCACGTCGGTGACTTCGGCGACCCGGCCTTCGCGGCCGAGGTCGTGGCGGGCACCGACGTCCTCGTGACGACCGTCCACCCGCTCGGCGGCGACCGCGACGAGCAGCGCCGCATCGGCCTCGACGGCACGCTCGTCATCGCCGAGGCAGCCGGTGAAGCAGGCGTCCCGCTGATCGTGCACGTCTCCACTGCAGGTGTGTACGACCGCAGTCCCGAGGCCGGCGACATCGCCGAGGACTCCGCGCTGGTCGCCGACGACTCGCCCGACTACGGGGTGGTCAAGCGCGACATCGACGCGGCGCTCGAACGGCTCGGCGGCACGACCCGTGTCCTGGTGCGCCCGCCGGCGATCCTCGGGCCGGGCGAGTCCTCGGTGTGGAACACCGTGCGGCCGGCGGCCGGCGGCCGTCGCCGAGGACGAGTCGCGGCGCCACTCGATCGCCGACCAGACGTTCGCCTGGGTGCACGCCGACGACCTGGCCGCGATCATCGCGGACGTGGCCACCGGGGCGATCCCGGTGCGCGACGACGTGTCTGCGGGTCCGGTCATCGGCGGGTGCACGCCGGTCAACGTGGCCAGTGGCGACGCCGCCACGCAGCGCGACTACCTCGGCGCGATCACCGACACCCTCGGCCTCGAGCCGACCTGGGACGACAAGCCCGCCTGGACCGGGCAGATCCGCGCCGACCGGGCCCGCGGCTGGGGCTGGACGCCGCAGGTCTCGCTCGACGACGCGCTCGCCGAGCTCCGCGCCGGCCTGCGCTCCTGACCATCCCCCACCACCATCCCTGGAGCCTCCATGGAGTCACGCCGCTTCCCCCGCACCCCCTTCTCCGCCTCCGTCGTCGGCCTCGGCACCTGGCAGCTCGGCGCCGACTGGGGTGACGTGAGCGAGGACGACGCGCGCGCCGTGCTCGAGGCGTCGGCCGAGGCCGGCGTGACGTTCTACGACACCGCCGACGTCTACGGCGACGGCCGCAGCGAGCAGATCGTCGGCCGCTTCGTCGCCGACCACGCCGATGCCGGCTTCACCGTCGCGACCAAGATGGGCCGGCGTGAGGAGCAGGTGCCGGCGAACTACGTCGAGGCCAACTTCCGCGCCTGGCTCGACCGCTCGCGCCGCAACCTCGGCGTCGACACCATCGACCTCGTCCAGCTGCACTGCCCGCCGAGCGAGGTCATCGACGACGACGCGACGTACGACGTGCTCGACCGCCTCGTCGACGAGCAGGTCATCGCGGCGTACGGCGTCAGCGTCGAGACCGCCGACCAGGCGCTGAGCGCCATCGCCCGCCCCCACGTCGCGAGCGTCCAGATCATCCTCAACGCCTTCCGGATGAAGCCCCTCGACGAGGTGCTCCCGGCCGCCGCCGCTGCGGGCGTCGGCATCATCGCCCGCGTGCCCCTGGCCTCGGGCCTGTTGTCGGGGAAGTACGGCCTCGACACGACCTTCGCCGCGGACGACCACCGCACCTACAACCGCGACGGCAGCGCGTTCGACGTCGGCGAGACCTTCTCCGGCGTCGACTACGCGACCGGCGTGGAGGCCGCGCAGGAGTTCGCCCGGCTCGTCGACCGCGACCTCTCCGACGTGACGCCGGCGCAGGCCGCGATCGCCTGGATCTGCCAGCTGCCGGGCGTCACCACGGTCATCCCCGGCGCGCGCAACGAGGAGCAGGCGCGGTCCAACGCCGCCGCCGGCTCGGTCGGCGCGCTGCCGGAGTCCCTGCTCGAGGGTGTCGCGTCGTTGTACGACGAGCGCATCCGCGCGCAGGTGCACGGGCGCTGGTAGGCGCGATGAACGTCCAGGGGTGGGTCGTCGCGGCCGAACGGAAGTGGGACGCCGCCCGGCTGCGGCGCTCCGAGGCCAAGCCCCCTGCGCACTTCCGGATCGAGGCCTACATCGGCCACGGCGGTCCGGCCGGTGTCGTCGTACGTGGCAGGGTGCTCGACAACCGGCTCGGGACGGAGGCCGAGGAGGGCGAGGGCGTCCGCGCCGCGGCCCTCCGTACGCTCGGGCACTTCGTGACGACCGAGCTGCCGAGTGTGCCGCTCCGGGTCACGGTGGCGGGGGCGAGCGTCGACACCGAGACCGACGGCGAGGGCTACTTCCGCGTCCAGCTGCCGGCCGCTGCGCTTGTCTCGCCCTGGACCACGGGGACGATCGAGCTCCGCGGCGACTACCGCGGCGTCACCTCTGCGCAGGCCGAGGTGGAGGTGCGGGTGCCTTCCGCCGATGCGCGGTTCGGGGTGATCTCCGACGTCGACGACACGATCCTCGAGACCGGCGTGCAGCGGGCGCTACGGATGGTCGTCCAGACCTTCACCGGCTCGGCCCTCACGCGGACGGCGTTCCCCGGGGCGCCGGAGCTCTACCGCGACCTGGCGGCGGACGTGAACCCCGTCTTCTACGTCTCGTCGAGCCCGTGGAACCTCCACGCCTTCCTGCTGGCTTTCCTGCGGCACCGCGGCTTCCCGCTCGGACCGATCCTGCTGCGCGACCTGCTCGGCAACCGGGCCGGGCGCGAGCAGAAGCACGCCAGGATCCGGGAGGTCCTGGACCTCCACCCTCACCTGTCGTTCGTGCTCCTCGGCGACTCCGGTGAGAAGGACCCCGAGATCTACGCCGACATCGTGCGCGACCACCCGGATCGCATCCTCGCGGTCTACATCCGCGAGGTCCGGCTCGACCCCGGCGACGGGCGCGTGGAGAAGGTGTCCGATGCCTGGGGCACGGCCGTGCCGTTCGTCCTCGCCGCGGACTCCGACGTCATCCGCCGGCACGCGACGAGCCTCGGCCTGCTGTGATCGAGAATGGGCGCGTGACCACCCACGCCGTCTTCGGCCAGCTGCCCGACGGGCGCGACGTACAGCTCCTGACGATCGGTTCCGAGCCCGGCCCCGTCGTCGAGGTGCTCACCCTGGGTGCGACGGTCCACCGGTTGTTCGTTCGGGGCGGGGACGGCGTACGCCGCAACGTCGTGCTCGGTCATCCCGACGTCGCCGAGAGACTGGCGAGCAGCGACTACATCGGCGGGACCATCGGGCGCTACGCCAACCGCATCGCCGGCGGCCACTTCGAGCTCGGTGGTCGGACCGTCGAGGTGCGGACCCACGACGGCGGCAACAGCCTGCACGGTGGGCCGGATGGCTTCGACGTACGCCTCTGGGACGTGGTCTCGCACGCCGCCGACGAGCTCGTGCTGTCGCTGGTGAGTCCCGACGGGGACCAAGGCTTCCCGGGTGTCGTCTCCGTCAAGGTCCGCTATCGCGTCACTGGAAATGCCGTGGCGGTGGAGATGTCGGCGACGACCGACGCCACCACCGTGGTGGGTCTGACCAACCATGCCTACTGGAACCTCGACGGCGAGGGCGCCGGCCCGATCGACGACCACCTGCTCGCCGTCGACGCCGACGAGTACACGCCCGTGGGTGCCACCGGGATCCCGCTGGGCGAGCACAAGTCGGTGGCAGGCACGCCGTTCGACCTCCGCTCGCCGGCACCGCTCCGCGCGGGGTTCGACCACAACTTCGTCGTACGCGGCGAGGGGTTGCGTCGCCACGCGTCCCTCTCATCACCCCGGACCGCTATGACGGTCGAGATGTGGAGCGACCAGCCGGGGCTGCAGGTCTACACGGGCGACATGCTCGACGGTCCCCGCTACCAGCGCCGCGCCGGCGTCGCGCTCGAACCGCAGCTCTTCCCCGACTCCCCGAACCATCCCGAGTGGCCCTCGCCGGTCCTGGAGCCGGGGGAGACCTACCGATCGACGATCGAGTGGCGCTTCAGCTCTTGATCATGAACCTCTCAGGGTGCGGCAGCGGCTCGAAGCCGATCCGCGCGTAGACCTCGTGCGCGTCGCGGGTGGCGAGCAGGACGCGGCTCAGCCCCATCGGCTCGAGGCGCGCCACGACGGCGTCCATCAGCATCCGTCCGACGCCGCGACCGCGGTGGTCGCGGTGGACGTACACGTCGGCGAGCCAGCCGAAGTTGGCGTGGTCGGTGAGCACGCGGGCGTACGCCACCTGCTCCCCATCGGTGAAGACGCCGAAATTGAGCGAGTGCCGCGCGGCCGTCTCGATGTTGTCGCGGGTACGGCCCATCGCCCAGTAGGCGTCGGTGCTGAGCCACGGGTGGATGCGGTCGAAGTCCATCTCGGCGAGCTCGGTGCGGATCTCGTAGCCCTCGGTCATGGCGCCGATCCTCGCAGTTCTCCTTGCTAGACCGGGGTTGTCGCCCGTCCTGGGGGCGCCGACGATAGGGAGATGGGTGACGCGGAGCTCGACCTCGAACGCCTGATCAAGGCACCGATCGGCGCCGTCTTCGACCGGCTGGCCGACATCGAGAGCATCAACGAGTGGCAGCCCCGCAAGGGCAGCATCCGCCGCGGCTCGCGCAAGACCTCGCCCGGCCCGGTCGGCCTCGGCACGACGTACGAGGACTCGACGCTGTTCGGCAAGGCGCCGGGCGAGGTGTCGGCCTTCGACAGTCCTCGCGAGCTCGAGTACCACTGGCAGCAGAAGGCGCCCTGGGGCGCGATGCTCGCCGAGGGCTGGCCGGGCTACACGCTCGAGTCCGTGGGTGAGGGCGAGACGCTCGTACGCCACTACGCGCGGCTCAAGACGTATGGGCTCTACGGGCCGGCGACACCGATCATGAAGCGCATCGCGCTGCGGGAGCGCACGGCCGTGCTCGATGCGCTGGAGAAGTCGTTCGGCTAGGTCGCGTCGTCGAAGCCGTTGACGGTGGGTCAGCCGCGTCGGATGCGCTGTCCGAGGCGAGCCCACTGCCCGCCATCGCCATCACGACCACCGTCGTCGACGTGGAACGGGAAGTCCTCTGTGTCGGTGTCCTCGAGCTCTATGCCGGTGGTTGTCACACCGACCCGCACCCAGCGGGGCGAGTCGATGCAGGCGACCGGCACCACCACGGTGACTCGGTCCTTCCCGCCTTCGTACGTGCCGGTGAACCCCTCGCACTCGACCTCGCCTCTGCGCGGATGGCCGAAGACGGTCCGCACCTTACGCAGACCGCGCACGACCGACCCGAAGTAGCGGCCATCAGGTGTCCGGATCAGGACATCAGTGCGCAGTGCTGAGGCATGGCGCAGGTCGCGGAGGTGGACCGTGACCTTCAGCCGCTCCATGCCGTACGCGGTCACCGTCCGCGTGATGTCGCTTGCGGCGTAGTGCGGTGCAGGCAGGGTGTCCTGGTCCTCGTTGAGGTAGAACGCTTCGACATCGCCGACGGTGTCGCGAACCGTCACTGTCTCCGCGTGTGCGGCCAGCGGGGCCGTCAGAGTCGCCAGGACAGCAAGGGCGAACAGCCGAGACCTCATGCGGGACGTCATGCGCGAACCATAGGCCGACCGGCGGGCGTAGTCGGGTTTCGCGATTTCGCGCCCCGACAGGCGCCGAAACGCCGAAGTGTTGCCCGATGCCCTACTGTTGAGGCTGTTGAAGGGACGACCCCCGGGTCGTCCTGGCCGCACAAGACGTGCGGCTCGTATCTCGTACTCCTGGTTTTCGGTTCGCTGGACTCCATCAGGTGGATGTCTTCAGCAGATCGCCGGCACACAGCCCGCGAGCGAAACAAAGGAAATCATCATGGCTTCAGGAACTGTCAAGTGGTTCAACGCTGACAAGGGCTTCGGCTTCATCGCCCAGGACGGCGGCGGCGAGGA
Source organism: Nocardioides zhouii (assembly GCF_004137345.1). Lineage (GTDB taxonomy): Bacteria > Actinomycetota > Actinomycetes > Propionibacteriales > Nocardioidaceae > Nocardioides > Nocardioides zhouii. The sequence continues at coordinate 104,303 of NZ_SDWV01000011.1, read as the reverse complement.
CGTGTTCGTTCACTTCTCCGCGATCCAGTCCGGTGGCTACAAGTCGCTCGACGAGAACCAGAAGGTCGAGTTCGACCTCGCCCAGGGCCCCAAGGGTCCCCAGGCCGAGAACGTTCGCGTCTCCTGATCTGACTCACTGAGAGCCCCGACCGCTTCGGCGGTCGGGGCTCTCGTGCGTTTCGGCCCGGCCAGACACCGATCAGCGGCGTTGCATCTGCCACGCGAGGTCGATCGCGGTCTGCACCGCACCAGGCTCGGCGCGATCGAGGTAGGCCTCGACCTTGTGGTGCGCCTCCATGCGAGGCGGCACGCCGAACGTCTCCGGATGGCTCTCGATGAGCGACTCCCGCTTGTTCAGCGGCACGCGGATCACCAGCGTGTTCGGGTCGTGCAGGCGTACGATCAAGCGGTCGTGGACGTACCACGCCGGACGCGACGAGGTCCCCTTGCGCTTGACCAGCGGGAGCGACTCGACGTAGGTGCCTACCTCTTCCGAGGTCATCACCGCAGCGTAGGCGCCACCGCCACTCACCCCCACGATCTCTATTCGGTTGCCCCGGGCTCACTTACAGTTGCCCCATGACCGTGGGGACGGAGTACGAGGTGGCGAGCCTTGACGCCCTCGAGCCCGGAACCCACCTCTGCGCGTTCCACCGCAGCCTCGGCCAGCTGTCCCGGATCGCGTCGACGTTCATCGGCCACGGCCTCGCCGCGGGCGACCGGGTGCTCTACGTCACGTCCGACGAGCACGCCGAGGCGGTCCTCCGGGCGATGCCCGGCCACGTACACGCTGGAGACGCCATCAGCGCCGGTCAGCTCCTGGTCCGAAGCTTCTCCGAGGCGTACGGCACCCGCCGTCCCGACGGCCTCGGCGCCGTCGCGGTCGGGTTCCGGGCGGCCGCCGCGCAGTCGCGCAAGGACGGCTTCCGCGGGCTCCGGGTGGCGGCGCAGGTGGACAACCTGGCTCCGCTCCTCGGTTCGCCCGAGGAGGTCCTCACCTGGGAGCGGATGTCGACCGCGCTGCAGCGCGAGATCGGTGTCAGCTCGGTATGCCTCTACAGCCACGACCACCGCGACGAGCTCCTGCCGGTGCTGCAGGCGCGCGCGGCCGTGACGCACCGGATCCACGTCGACATCGAGGACCTCACCTTCGCCGATGTCGGCAGCCTCGCCCGGATCAGGGCGGTCGCGGCGAGCCTGCCGGAGAACGGTGCGCTGATTCTCAGGCGCGTGCCGGACGCGATCCGGCGTACCTTGTCACTCTCGGGACTCCATCACGAACGCCTGAGGCTCGAGCCATGACCACAGCCACGCACAGCACACTGTTCTACGACGGCCCGCGGCAGTACGCCGACGAGGTCGGCGGGGTTCTCCGCGATGCACTCCTGCGCGGGCACCGCGGTCTCGTGATGGCACCCGCTCGCCGCGTGGACGCGCTGCGCTCGGCCCTCGGTCGCGACGCCGACGAGGTCACCTTCGTCGAGGACACCGTGGCCTACGCCCCGCAGTGGAACGTCTACCGCGTGCTCCTCGACTTCGCGGCCAAGGCGAAGGGCGTACGCACGTGTGCGATCGCCGAGCAGACGCTGTCGGCGCGGACGCCGGCCGAGGTGCTCGACTACCAGCGGCTCGAGGCGGCGATCAACCTCGTCTTCGCGGACCACGACGTCGACCTGCTCTGCCCCTATGACGCCGGGACGCTCCCGTCACACCTGCTCGACATCGGCCGGCACACCCACGATGCCCTGCGCACCGGCGGTGCGATGTCGCAGAACGCCGGCTATGACGAACCCATGGCCATGCTCGCCGGCCTGTCTGCGGTCGTTGCTGCACCGCGCGACTCGATCACCGTCGACTGCTCGTCCCCGGCCGACGTCTCCACCGCGCGGCGGATGGTGCGCGACCTCGGCGCCGACCTCCGGCTCGACCCCGACGTGGTCGCCGACATGGCACTGGCGGTCACCGAGGTGCTGACGAACGCCCTGCTGCACGGTGGGCCGCCGGCCATGCTGCACATCTACGAGTCCGGTCCCACGTGGGTCTGCCACGTGCAGGACAGCGGTCGCGACGCGCTCGATCCCCTCGTCGGCCTGCTCCCACCGGCCATGCCATCTGACCACGGGTACGGCCTGTGGCTGGCGCGCCAGCTCTGCTCGGCCGTCGACGTCGGCACCGACGACTCGGGCACGCACGTCCGGCTGCACATCCGTACGACTGCCGCCTGACGAGGGCCGGCTACCAGCAGGTGTTCCAGCTGCCTCGTGCGTTCTGGCGAGCATTCCGCTTCACGCGCTGATAGTTCGAGGTGCGGCGGAACGGTTGGTGGTTGTAGACGTAGACCTTCGCCTGCCCGAGGTTGACCTGTGCGCGACCGACGTCCTTGCCCTTGCGCTCCACGTAGCGGAGCAGCCGGCCGTAGCGGTCGCGATCCGCCTGGCTCAGGTCACTGATCAGTCTGACGGTCGAGCCGACCGGCGCTAGCTCGCGCATGCGCTCGCTGGCGTCCTTGCCACCACACTCCGTGCCGCCGTACACCTCCGGTGTGTCGATGCCGATGATGCGGACGTCGCGTACGCCGACGCCGCGGATGCGGACCTTCAGGGTGTCGCCGTCGGTGACCTTCACGACGTTGCCGCGGTTGCGGCGTACGACGGGCGCGGGCGGCGGATTGTTCTGAGTGCTGGTGCCGCCGACGAACGGCTGGGGAGCGGTCGTGCCGCACGGGCACGGGTTGGACTCGCACGCCCGACCGTCGTTGTCGCTGCCGTCGAGGCCATGAGGGTCTCCCGGACCGGAAGCGAGCATGAACGCCTGAGCCGCGGCCTGGGTGGCGAAGTCGCCGCAGTCGCGGTCGATGATCGCGGTCGCCTGTGCCGGAACGATGCTGGTGAGGCCGAAGGCTGCGAGTGCCAGGGCGACGGCCCGGGCGAGGTGCGTGGTCATGGATTCCGGGGGTGGTGGTGCGGGTGATCGCGCCACGGTGTCACCGATCCGTGCATCTTGTGGGCACTTCGAGTCTTTGCCTGCGGGCGGCTCGGAGGCCGACGTACGGTCCGGCCATGACCAAGACCTCTCGTGCGGTTGTTGCCGCTCTCGCGCTCGCCGCGCCCCTGCTCACCACGACTCCGGCGGAGGCCGCGGTCCCCAAGTTCCCGTCGTGTGCGGCCCTGACCGCCAAGTGGCCCCACGGTGTGGCAAAGGGGCCTGTGGCGGCCGCCAAGGCAGTTCGCGACGGCTACTCGCGGCCGGCCACCACCGCTCTTGCCGTGCAGGTCTACTGGATGAACAACGCCAACCTCGACCGCGACAAGGACGGCACCGCCTGCGAGAACGGCTGAACCTGCCGCCTGGTGCGTCAGCCTCAGGTCAGCGGCAACAGCGCCGACACCCGGCCGCCTGACGGGCCGGGACCCGCCTCGAGCGAGCCGCCCAGCTCGGTGGCGCGCTCGCGCATCGACGCCATGCCGACGCCGGGGCGCCAGCTGTCGGTGTGGCCGCCGTGGTCGGTCACCTCGAGGCGCAGACCGTCCGCGGCAGGGTGCAGCCGTACTGATGCGGAGGCGCTAGTGCTGTGCCGGGCCACGTTGGTGAGTGCTTCGGTGACGATGCGATAGGCCGCCACCTCGACCGCCGCCGGGAGGTCGGGGAAGTGTGCAGGCGCCGACACGTCCACCGTGACGGAGAGACCCTCGCGGTTGCGCAGCCCGACGGCCTGTTGCCGCAGGGCCGGCACCAGGCCGAGCTCGTCGAGCGCCGGTGGCCGCATCGCATAGACCATTCGCCGGATCTCCTCGATCGCGATCACGGTGTCGGCCCGCAGCTGGGTCACCATCTCCTCGGCTGCCGCCGGATCGGTGCGGATGAGGTTGCGCGCCGCGTCGGAGGTGAACGCGACCCCGGACAGCCGGGGGCCCAGCCCATCGTGCAGCTCGCGACGGAGCCGACGCCGCTCCTCCTCGACGGCTGCGATGGTGTGACCGCGGGACTCGATGAGCTGCTCGGCGAGCGCCCGCGCGCGAACGGTCTGTGCCAGCAGGGGGACGGTCAGCCCGAGCACCTGCTCGTCACCGCGGGAGAACCCCAGGTCGCCTGGGCGCAACCCCACCACCAGCTCGCCCGCACCGTCCAGGTCGAGGGAACGGGTGTGGGTGGTCGCGGTGCCGGTCGATGCGAGAAGGACGCCGTCGACGAGGAGGGCGGCGTACGGGATGACGAGGGCGTCCCGGATCGCGCGCAGCGCCATCACCGGCCCGGCGCCGATGCGGTCCGCCACCGCCGACGCGGCGCCCAGCGGGTCGGGACGCTGGCCGAACAGCAGCTGGTCCACAACGCCGCGCAGCACGACGCAGGTGGGGTGATGGATGGTCGAGCAGAGGGCTGCGAGGAGGGCCTGCGCGCCGACGTTCAGCTCCGTCGCGCCGACCGCCTCGAGCAGGCCCAGTGCAAGCACGAAGACGGCCATCACGGTGACGAGGGCGACGGAGTGCACCACCGTCCGCACCACGAGCGCACGTACGTCGACGAGGTCGGGCAGTGTTGCCCCGACGTACATGGCCGGAGCGACCAGCGCGAACGCGGCGGTCCCGATCGAGGGCAGCGTTCCGCTGTCGAACCCTTCCGCGGAGAAGGAGGCGAAGAAGTAGAAGATCGTGGCCAGGAGGAGGGCCAGCGCCATCCAGATCACGGCTCGGCGCTCGCGATCCGCGGACACCTCGATGCGCCACCACGTGTGGGCCAGCACGGCGCATCCCTGCAGCAGTCCCATCAGCCCGACGACGCCCACGTCGACGCCGGCGTACGCGGTCCCGATCGCCCCGCCGCCGACGACGACCACGACGCCGACGAAGTCGACCGGGTGCCGCCAGCGCGGCCTGGGGAACGTCACGAGCGCAGCGGGCCCGAAGAGCGACACGGCGGCGGCGAGGGCGACCGCGCCCGAGCGATCGCGGTCAGCGGCGAGGAGCGCATCAGCGACGAGGCCCGCCGCACCGGCGCAGACGAGCAGGACGGCCGACAGCGTGGCTCGGTGCGTCAACAGCAGTGCGCCTCCCGACACGGCGGTCGAGACGGCGACGAAGCCGAAGGCGACGGCGAAGGCGTCCACGGCCTAGGCGCCCAACCCGCGTTCGCGCGCCCGCAGCACTGCCGCCGTGCGGTCGGTGACCTCGAGCTTGGCGAAGATCGTGGTCAGGTTGTTGCTCACCGTCTTCGGCGACAGGTGCAGCGTCTCGGCGATCTGGGCGGTCCGTCGTCCCTGTGAGAGGAGGCCCAGGATCTCGCGTTCGCGAGCGGTGAGCTCCGGGAACGGCTCGTCGGCCGCGACCTCGACCGGGGGGTTGGCGAAGTGCTGCAGCAGGCGCGTCGCGATGCCGGGGCCGAAGATCGCCTGGCCGCGCGCGACCGCCTTGATCCCGTCGGCGATCTCGTCCTGCTCGGCGCCCTTGAGCAGGTATCCCCGGGCTCCGGCCTGCATCGCCGTGAAGACGGTCGCATCGTCGTCGTACATCGTCAGCACCAGCACCGCGACGTCCGGCACCGCCTGGCGGATCCGCCGGGTCGCCTCGACGCCGTCCATCCCAGGCATGCGTACGTCCATGAGCACGACGTCCGGCCGGCACAGCTGGGCCTCGCGGACGGCGCCCTCCCCGTCCTCCGCCTCGGCGACGACCTCGAACTCGTCGAGCGTGCCGAGCAGCGCGGCCAGGCCGCGCCGGACCACCGGGTGGTCGTCTGCCAGCAGCACTCGGATCGGCACACCACCACTATGGAGGTTGCCGACCTCCCGGCGCTCGGGAAGAAGTTCCCTCCTTGCAGGACTGGTCGGGACGGTCGCGGGAGGCGATGCTCTGGGGGAGGGAGTGCTCGGGACCGGACTGTGGAGCCAACAAGTTCCCACATCCTTTGGAGGAGACATGTCCAGCACCACCTTGGCCCCCGCTCGGGGCATCACCACGACGAAGCAGAAGGTCGGCATCGCCATCGCCGGCGTGTACTCGCTGACGAACATCCCCGGGTTCCTCACGGCACCTGACCCCGGCGTCGAGGGCCCGCCGATGGCCATCCTGGTTGTCGGCAGCATCCTGGGGGTGATCGGACTCGTGGCCTCGGTCCTGGCGTGGCGCGGCAACCGGGTTGCGCTGCGTGTCGCTGCAGGTTCGATGATCGTCATCACGCTCACCGGGCTGCCGGCGTTCTTCGTCGACGTGCCGATGTTCATCAAGGCCCTGGTCGGGTTCTCGGTGCTCCTGACCGTGCTGGCCGTGGTCCTGATGTTCTCGACGGACCGGCGTCCCGTGCCGGTCTCGACTGAGGTCGGCGCCCGATGATCGCCGTCGTCACGGTCCTCAGCGCGTTCCCGCTCGGCTACTTCCTGGCCAACCGGCTCGCCGCCACCACGACGTACGCCATCGCCTACCTGTGGGCGTTCGTCTTCCAGGGCATCTACCTGATGCTCGACTCCCTCAACGGGGCCACGAGTCCGGCGTTCGAGCCCTCGGAGTTCCCGTTGTCCTACGGACTGGTGTCGCTGGCGATCCTCGTTGTCGGCATCGGCCTGGTGCAGCTCGGCCACCGGCTCGGCAGTGCTCGTCGGGAGCGTGCCCTGGTGGGCTCCCGGGCAGCGCACTGAGCAGGACTGCGACAGTCAGATGAACGCGCTGCGGATCGGACTGATAGCCCCGCTGGTCCTGGCGGTGGCCGCGCTGGGCGCGTGCGCCTCCGACCCGCCCGGCTCTGCGGAGCCGCAGGTCAGCGCCACGACCACGGGCTCGGCCGAGCCGTCGCTGGGCGGGACCTTCCCCGTGAACGGGCGGGACCTCTACCTCGAGTGCTGGGGTGAGGGCGAGCCGACGATCGTGCTGGAGGTCGGTGAGGGTCGTCTGCTCAGCGACCTCGACGTGCTGCGGGCGGCCTTCGACTCGCAGCGGCGGGTGTGTTCCTACGACCGGGCGAACAAGGGGAGGAGCGGCTCAGCGCCGACCCCGCGCACCGGCGAGGACCTGGTCAGTGACCTGCACGGCCTTCTCGAGGCCGCGGAGGTGCCGGGACCGTACGTGCTGGTGGGCCATTCTGCCGGCGGGCTGCTGGTCCAGGCGTACGCAGCGACCTTCCCCGACGAGGTCGGCGGCGTCGTGGCACTCAATCCCGTGCCGCCGTGGAAGCCGTGGTCCACCTCGGGGATGAGGATCATGACTGCGGGGGAGCGGCGAGGCGAGGCCGAGTACATGGAGGGCGCGAACGGCGAGTCCTTGGACTACCGGAGCATCAGCGGGCAGATCGAGGACCAACCCGTGCCGCAGGACACCCCGTTCAGCCTGGTGATCTCGACCGTGGACCAATGCTTCAGCCCCGAAGACGTGTGCGGACGCACCTACGCCGCCTACGAGTCGATCATGAAGCGCGTCGCTGGGCAGTGGGCGATGGGCGAGTACACCGAGGTGAGGGCCTCGCACGAGATCTACGCCGACGCCACGGAAGAGGTCCAGGCTGCCATCGACGACGTGCTCTCCCTAGCCCAGATCCGCTGAGGCGGGTGCTTGACCCGACGACGGGGAGCCGTGAGGGTTCGCGCATGCTGCCTGACGCCTTCAACCTCGCCGGACGTGTCGCGTGGGTGACCGGGGCCGGTTCGCCCGACGGGATCGGCTTCGCCACGGCGGCGCTCCTAGGTGCCCTCGGTGCGGACGTCGCGGTCGCGGCGACGACCGCCCGGGCCTTCGACCGTGCCGCGGATCTCGAGGAGCGGGGCATCCGCGCCGTCGGAGTGGTGGCCGACCTGACGGTCGAGGCGCAGGTGCACGATGCCCATGCGCAGGTGGTCGACCAGCTCGGCCCGCCGACGATCCTGGTGAACAACGCCGGCATGACCAGCGTGAGCGCCCCCGCCTTCAGCACCGGGTCCGGCAGCGGCGACGAGACGGGTGCCGTCGAGCGACTGTCGTACGACCAGTGGCGGACGTCGCTGTCGCGCAACCTCGGCACCGCGTTCCTGGCGACCCGCGCCGTCCTGCCGGGCATGCGCGAGCAGCGATGGGGTCGCGTCGTGATGGTGACCTCGGTGACCGGGCCCGTCATGGCGATGCGGGACGAGGCGGCGTACGCCGCTGCGAAGGCTGGGATGGTCGGCCTCGCGCGGTCGGTGGCGGTCGACTACGCCGCCGACGGCGTCACGGCCAACGCGGTGGCGCCGGGTTGGATCGCGACAGGCAGCCAGACGGCCGACGAGGTGAGGCAGGGGCGTCTGTCCCCGATCGGTCGGAGTGCGATGCCGGACGAGGTGGCGGCGACCATCGCGTTCCTGTGCGCCCCCGGCTCGTCGTACGTGACGGGTCAGTGCCTCGTCGTCGACGGCGGCAACAGCATCGCCGAGGAGCGGGGCTAACGACTGCCGAGGGCGTCGAGAGTCGCCATGTCCTCATCGCTGAGGGAGAAGCCGCCGACGTCCGCGTTGGAACGAATGCGGTCAGCGTTGACCGACTTCGGGATGACGACGATCTCGTGCTGAAGGTGCCAGCGGACGATCACCTGCGCCGGCGTACGACCCGCGCGCTCGGCGATCTCGACGATCGCCGGGTGCTCGAGGGTTCCGCCGCGGAGGGCGCTGTAGCCCTCGAGTGCGATGCCGCGGGCACGGTGCTCCTCCACGACCCCGGCGTCGAAGAGCAGCGGGCTCCACCGGATCTGGTTGATCGCCGGCGCCACCCCGGTCGCCTCGGTGACCTCGTCGAGGAGGGACGCGTCGAAGTTGCTGACGCCGATCTCCTTCGTCAGGCCGGCGTCGCGGGCCTCGACGAAGGCGCGCCACATGTCGGTGTTGGCCGACCCCGGCCAGTGGATGAGCCAGAGGTCGACGTGGTCGACCTGCAGCAGGTCGAGGCTCGTGCGGAGGGTGTCGAGCGCCCGGCCTGCGTCGTCCGGCGGGCACTTGGTCGTCACGAACACCTCGTCGCGCGGTACGCCGCTTTCGGCCAGCGCCCGGCCGACCTCCGCCTCGTTGCCGTAGATCGTGGCCGTGTCGAGGTGGCGGTAGCCGCTCTCCAGGGCGCTTGCGGTCGCGCGGACGGCGTCGTCGCCCGTGATCTGCCAGGTGCCGAACCCGAGGAGCGGGATGCGTGCACCACCGGCGAGGGTCAGCGTCTGGTCCGGGAGCTGGGGGGCGTCGTCGGTCATGCTTTCGATGCTAGCCACGGCTGGGTGAGGGACCGAGCTGTGCCTTCCCGGCGCCCCAGCGTTCGAGCGCTTCGATCGCCTCGCGCAGGGCGAGTCCGCGATCGGTCAGTGCGTACGCCCGAGTGTTGTGCTTGAGGGGCAGTCGGGTCAGTACGCCGGCCGCTTCGAGTTCACGGAGCCGGGTCGCAAGCATGTTCGTCGGGGTCCCAAGGTCGCGCTGCAGATCGCCGTAGCGCTGTGGCCCGTCGAGCAGCCGCCCCACGATGAGCAGCGCCCACCGCGCTCCGAGGACGTCGAGTGCCGCGGCGAGGTCGCTCACGCCGTCGGTTCGGCGTCCGGCTTCATCCAGAACGGCGAGTAGTGGTAGCCGTCGGGGTCGTCGAACTGGCGCTGGTACATGAAGGGGTAGTCGTCGGTGTCGCCGATCCGCCCGCCGGCGCGCTCGGCGCTCTCGATGAGCGCGTCGACCGCCTCACGGCTGCCGAGGTCGAACGAGACCGTGACCTTGGAGGGAGTGTCAGGTCCGCCGACCAGATCTTCGGATGCGCCCACGCTGGCGTACATCTCGCGGCTGCCGAGCATGACGTACTGCTCCGGCGCGATCGCGAAGCACGACACGTTGTGGTCGGACATCTCGGGGTTGAGGGTCCAGCCGAGGGCGCTGTAGAAGGCAGTCGCGCGCTCGACGCTCTCGACGGGGCAGGTGATGAAGAGGCTCATGGTGGCGATACTTGCAAAATGCAAGTGGGTCGTCAAGTCATGGGTGGGCAGACTGCGCGAGCGGCAACCGCACCCGTACGACGGTCGCTCCCGGCTCCGAGGCCACGTCGATCTCTCCGCCGTGGTGCTCGACGACGATCCGGCGGGAGATGTCGAGGCCGAGGCCCGTCCCCTTGCCGACCTCCTTGGTCGTGAAGAACGGCTCGAAGGCGTGGGCGGCGACCTCGTCGGACATGCCGGGGCCGGTGTCGCAGGTCTCGACGACGACGTGGCTCGCGTCGGCGTACGTCCTGACGGTGAGGGTGCCGCCGCCGTCCATGGCGTCGACGGCGTTGTCGATGAGGTTCGTCCAGACCTGGTTGAGCTCGCCGGGGTTGGCAGTGATGGTGGGGACGGAGTCGTCGTGCTCGCGGACGACGGTGATGCCGCTCTCCCTCAGCTTGTGGCCGAGCATGATCAGCGTGCTCTCGAGGCCGTCGACGACGCGCACCTCCTGCACGGCGGCGCGGTCCATCTGTGAGTACGACTTCACCGCCGAGACGAGGTCGGAGATGCGGCGGGTCGAGTCCTGCGCCTCATTGATGAGCGCGGTCGTCGTGACGGCCGCGGCCACCCACTCGAGGCCGGCCTGGAGGCCCGCACCCGACAACGCAGCAGCCGCGCCCTCGAGCCAAGCGGTCGAGACCCCAGCGGCCGCCAGAGAGGGGGCAATCGTCCACGAGCGGTCGATCGAGTGATCCTCGAGCCAGTCGGTGAGCGACTCCTCGAGATCCGACAGCGCAACGCCGGTCGGGGCAGACGACGGGTCGATCGAGCGGCGGAGGTCGTCCAGGGCCGTGAACTGGGACGCGTCTATCCCCGCCCCCGCGAGCCGCTGGAGCGAGGCGAAGACGTCGTCGCTCGACTGCTGGAGCGCACCAACGGATCGCACGGCAGCCGAGGCGGGGTTGTTGATCTCGTGTGCCAGCCCGGCGGCGAGAGTGCCGAGGGCGACGAGGGCTTCGCGCTGGCGGGCGTTGACCTCGATGCGCCGCGCCGTACCGATCAGGCCGCGCAGCAGGTGGACCGCGAAGGGGAACCACGCCTCGCCCAGCCGGCCCAGCTCCGCCGCGGGAAGCCGGAAGAAGCGGCTCGGTGCCACGACCTTCGCCGACCCCATGTAGATGCCGTTCTCGTCCCACGCCTTGAAGCCGCCGGCCCACTGGCCGGCGTTCTCCATGGTCGCCATGACCGCTTCCTCGTGCCCGATCCGGCGGACCAGGTCGATGCGCCCGGACAGCAGCACCCACCAGTCGTCGGCGGGGCGGCCCTCGTCGAACAGCCGCACCCCGGCGTCGTACGACACTTCCTCGCCGGCCGCGGCGAGTTCCGCGACCTGCTCGTCGGTGAAGCCGTCGAGGATCGGGACGGCCCGGAGCTCGTCGGCGAGGGTCATGTCGCGGCCAGGTAGCGGTGGACGAGATAGACCGACATCGCGCCCTCGCCGACGGCGGAGGCGACGCGCTTCATCGAGTCACGGCGTACGTCGCCCGCGGCGAAGACACCCGGCACGCTGGTTTCCAGTGCGAACGGGCCGCGCTCCAGCGGCCACGCGAGGTCGGTGGGCAGGTCGGGGCCGGTGAGCACGAAGCCACGGTCGTCGCGTGCGACGGAGTCGCCGAGCCACTCCGTACGCGGTGCTGCACCGATGAAGATGTAGACCGAGCTGGTGGCGACCTCGTCGACGCTGCCGGCCGACTGGTCGCACAGCGTGATGCCCTCGAGGTGGCCGTCGCCGCGGGTGCCGACGATCTCGGTGTGCAGGCGGACCTCGACGTTGGGCGTGGTGAGGATCCGGGTGACGAGGTACTGCGACATCGACGCCTCGAGCGAGGCGCCGCGCACGACGAGCACGACCTTCTTCGCGTACTTCGCGAAGTTCAGCACGGCCTGACCGGCCGAGTTGGCCGCGCCCACGACGTACACGTCCTCGCCGACGGTCTGCGTCGCCTCGCTCGCGCTGGCGCCGTAGTAGATCCCGCGGCCGACGTAGTCGTCGAGCCCGGGTGCATCGAGGCGGCGGTACGACACCCCGCTGGCCACCAGGACCGCACGCGCCTCGATGTCGGCCGAGCCCTCGAGCAGCACCGCGCGCACCGGGCCGCGGGTCTCGAAGCCAACGACGTCGCGCGCCAGCACCATCTCGGCGCCGAAGCGTGCTGCCTGCGCCACCGCGCGGTGGGTGAGGTCGGCGCCGGAGAGGCCCTTGGGGAAGCCGAGATAGTTCTCGATCGACGCGCTCTGCCCGGCCTGGCCGCCCGGTGCGTCGCGCTCCACGACGACGACCTGCAACCCCTCCGAGGCGGCGTACACCGCAGCCGCGAGGCCGGCAGGCCCGGCGCCCACGACGCAGAGGTCGTAGAGAGTCTGGGTCGCGCGCGTGCTCAGGCCGAGCGCGTCGGCGAGCTCGATCGTGGTGGGGGAGCGGAGCACCGACCCGTCGGGGAGGGCCACCACCGGGAGCTTGCCCTCGCCCGCGACCTCGAGCAACCGCGTCGCTTCGTCGGATGCGTCGACCTCGAGCCAGCGGTAGGGCACGTGGTTGTGGGCGAGGAACGTCTTGACCTCGTGGGTCCGGTCGGACCAGCGGTGGCCGACGACGCGCACCTCGGAGTCGCGGTCGGGGTGGCCGTGCGCCCAGTCGCGCAGCAGCTCGTCGAGCACGGGGTAGAGCCGATCCTCGGGCGGGTCCCACGGCTTCAACAGGTAGTAGTCGAGCGCGATGTCGTTGATCGCCTGGATCGCGACCTCGGTGTCGGCATACGCCGTCAGCAGCAGGATCTTGGTGTCGGGCGACTGCTCGCGCACCTGTCGCAGCACGTCGATGCCGCTCATCCCGGGCATCCGCTGGTCGCTCACGACCGCCGCGATCGGACGGTCCTTGAGGAGCTGGTCGGCGAGGATCTCCAACGCCTCGGACCCGGACGTGGCGCGCAGGACGCGGTAGTCCTCGCCGTAGCGCTGGCGGAGGTCGCGCACCACCGCGGCGACCACCGCGACGTCGTCGTCGACCGCGAGGATGGCGGGCTTCGCCATCGGCGCACCTCCCCGTCGTCAGTCGCCGTGGCTCGGACGTTACTGCCGGTCGGGCGGCTTTCGACAGGTGGTCGAGACCACTCGGGGGGCTAGCTCGTACGCCGGGTGACCTGCACAGCGGTCGCCGCCGTGTGGAGGACGGTGCCGGTCAGCATGCCGACGACCTGGGCGAACGAGCGGACGTAGGACGAGTTCACGCGGACCGGTACCCCGACTCCTCGGTGGACATGCATTCACGGCTCGCGTCTGAGGAGAACCAGAACGACGACTCCGGAGAGACCGACCAACCCCGCGGCGAGGTCGAGCGCCGGGAGCAGGCCGGGTCGATGCCGGGCGGGTGCGGCAGTGCGGTCAACGGGACTCCTCGGGGTGCGTCAGTGACCACTGATCGCTCGCGGTGGGCGGTGACCAACGCACTTTCCGCGGATTCTGCCTCACAGCGGGGCGTGGCGGTCTGGTCCAGTCACCGGTCTGTGGGCCGTCCGTGAGTAAGGTCCCGGACCGGAAAGGGCTGGTTCATGGAATGGTTGTGGATCCTCATCGCGGCGGTGATCGTGTTCATCCTCTGGGCCGTCCGCCGCGTGGAGCGGCATGGCGGCATGCCGTGGATCCACGTACCGCGGCAGCGGTCTGGTTCCGGCTCCAGGGGCAAGCCGGTCGGCGGCAAGCGGCGGGCGCGCTGAACGGTCTTGACCTCAGGTGCACCTCAAGGACGACGATCGGAGCATGACCGATGTCCAGGAGTTCCGGATCACGCTGACCGTCGACGACTTCGACGCGGCCGTACGCCTCTATCGCGACGCGCTCGGCCTGCCGGAGGTGGCCGATTGGAGCAGCGACGAGGGGCGCGTGCTGCTGCTCGACGCGGGTCGGGCAACGCTCGAGCTCTTCGACGAGCGACAGGCCGCGATGGTCGACCAGCTCGAGGTGGGTCGACGGGTGTCGGGCAAGGTGCGGTTCGCGCTCCAGGTGCCGGACGCCGACACAACGGCCGCGTCGCTGGTCGACGTCGGGGCCACTGTGGTGGCGGACGCCGTACGCACGCCCTGGGGTGATCGCAATGCGCGGGTCGCTGCGCCGGACGGCATGCAGCTGACGTTGTTCACGCTCGGCAACGCGGGGTAGTCCAGTAACGTTTGGCTGTCGGAACCCGTCCCTGACGACCAGATCTCACTGGACTACCCCGACGTGACAGCCATCCCTCACTGGACTACCCCGACGTACGCCGGGCCGGGTGTGGCTTGCGGAGCGAGTCGGGCAGCAGCTGCGCGCCAGGGCCTTCCTGTGCCGCCCAGTCACCGGCGTTGGAGAAGGCGCACGACCGGAGGCTGAGGCACCCGCACCCGATGCAGCTGTCGAGTCCGCCCTTGAGTCGTTGAAGCGCGGCGATCTGCTCGTCGAGCCGGGCGCCCCAGTGCTTCGAGATGCGGTGCCAGTCGGCCTTGGTGGGGGTGCGGTTACCCGGCAACCGGCCGAGCTCGTCGCGGATCTCCTCGATCGAGAGACCGACGTTGGACGCGGCCCTGATGAACGCCAGTCGCCGGAGGACGCTGCGCTCGAACCGCCGCTGTCCGCCGCCCGAGCGATGTGCCTCGATCAGTCCCTCGGCCTCGTAGTAGCGGATGGCGGATGCAGCGAAACCGCTGCGGTGGGAGATCTCGCCCATCGGAAGAAGATCGCGCGAATCCATTCTCACCTCTTGAACTCAAGTTCACTTGAACTTGAACCATGGTGCCATGAACATAGCAACGAATGCACGGGTGGCGCTCGTCACCGGGGGATCGGCCGGTCTGGGACTGGCCCTGAGCAGGGCGCTCGCGGAGGCCGGGTGGCGCGTGATCACCGACGGACGCAGCGCGGAGAAGTTCAAGGAGGCGGACCTGGCGGACGGGGTGACGGTGGTGGTCGGCGACCTCACCGACGCCGACCACCGCGCCGAGCTGGTCGCGCACGTGACGGCGTACGGCCGGTTGGACCTGCTGGTCCACAACGCCAGCACCCTCGGCGCGCTGCCGATGCGGCCGCTGGCCGAGGTCGACGTCCCCGACCTCGCGCACGTCTGGCGAACGAACGTCGGCGGTCCGCTCGTGCTGACGTCCACGATGCTGCCGTGGCTGCGCGAGGCGGACGGCGTGCTCCTGTCGATCAGCTCGGACGCCGCGGTCAACCACTACGAGGGGTGGGGCCTCTACGGCGCGAGCAAGGCCGGCCTCGACCACGTCACGCTGACCTATGGGGCCGAGACCGGCCTCACGGCGTACGCCGTCGACCCCGGCGACATGCGCACCGCGATGCACCAGGACGCGTTCCCCGGCGAGGACATCTCGGACCGGCCGCAGCCGGAGACGGTCGTCCCGCACCTGCTCGCGCTGCTCGACGCCAGGCCCGAGAGCGGCCGCTACCGGGCGGAGGACTTCTGATGACGCTGCTGACCGAGACGCCGCACACCCACTTCGAGTCGTCGGCCTTCGCGCCACAGCCGGCCGAGGCACGTGGACTGGCGCGCGACGAGGTGCGCCTGCTGGTGGCGACGCCGGATGGGTTGTCCCACCAGCGGTTCCGCGACCTGCCCGATCACCTCGGCGCTGGCGACGTGCTCGTGGTCAACACCTCCGCGACCGTGCCTGCCGAGGCGGACGCGACCCTCGATGGTGCGCCGGTCGTCGTGCACGTGGCCCACCATCTCGAGGACGGCGACCGCGTCGTCGAGCTGCGCAGCGCGCCCGACGCCGCCCGCGCCCTGCTCGACGCGTCGGTCGGCGACGTCGTCGAGGTGGGCGACGTACGCCTGGTGCTGCGCGCGCCGTGGCCGTCGTACGCCCCGTCGTCGCCCACCGGCGTCGGCAACCGGCTCTGGCGGGTGTCGGTGCGGGGTAACCTCGACCGGCAGCTCGACTGGAACGGTCGGCCGATCGCGTACGGCTACCTCGATGGGCGCTACCCGCTCGCGGACTACCAGACCGTCTTCGGTCGCCGTCCTGGCAGCGCCGAGATGGCCTCGGCCGGACGGCCGTTCACGCCCGAGCTGGTGACCCGGCTGGTGACGGCCGGAGTCCAGTTCGCGCCGGTCACGCTGCACACCGGTGTCTCGTCGCAGGAAGCGGGTGAGGCGCCCGGGCCGGAGTGGTTCGAGGTGCCGCCGACGAGCGCGCGGCTGATCAACGGCGCGTGCGACAACGGCGGACGGGTGATCGCCGTGGGCACGACCGCGACCCGGGCGGTCGAGTCGTCCGTGCAGGGCCGGTACGTCGTCGCCAGCCGCGGCTGGACCTCACGCGTGGTCACGCCCGCGCAGCCGCCGCGGGTCATCGACGGGCTGATCACCGGCTGGCACGACCCGATGGCGTCGCACCTGCTGCTCGTCGAGGCCGTCGCGGGCCAGCGCCTCACACAGGCGGCGTACGACGCTGCGGTGGTCGAGGGCTACCTCTGGCACGAGTTCGGCGACTCGGCCCTGCTGCTGCGGCGCTGAGGAATGAGTGGAGCCCCGGGACGCTAGGTGCGTCCCGGGGCTCCACTGTTGCTCGTTGCCCGTGGGTCAGGCCTGCTGGCCCAGCGCGAACTGGATGTTGCCTTCCTCGTCCACGCCGCCGTCCAGGATCTTGTCGTCGAGCATCTCGGCGGCCGGGCCGTCGACGTAGACGGTCGCGCCGTCCTGCTCGATGACCTGGTCGTCCGGGGCGGCCTGGTCCGCGGGGCTGACCGACAGGGACTGCCCGTCGGGCTCCGCCGCGATGCGGAGGCCGGAGATGGCCGGCACCTCGCCGCTGAGCTTCTTCACGATCTCGGTCACGTTCTCGGTGAGAGCAAGCATCTGGCTCTCCTTCCGACTAGCGAATGTGTCACCTCCACCATTGCCCGGACCCTCGTCAGGGTCAAAACGACGGACGGGCGTGAGGCCGTGAGGAGAATGTGACGGCACTGCCACTGCAGCGACAGTCCTCACGTCACAGTCCGCGACCACGCTCAGGGCATGAGCATGGAGACCCCCACCCGCCGGAGCCGTCGCTGGATCGAGGACTGGCGTCCCGAGGACGCCGACTTCTGGGAGACCACCGGGGCGTCGGTCGCCCGGCGCAACCTGGTCTGGTCGATCTTCGCCGAGCACGTCGGCTTCTCCGTCTGGCTGATCTGGAGCGTCTCGTCGGCGTTCCTGCTGGCGCAGGGCTTTGCGTTCACGCCGCAGCAGCTCTTCCTGCTGGTGGCACTGCCCAACCTGGTCGGGTCGCTGCTCCGGCTGCAGTACACCTTCGCGGTGCCGCGGTTCGGTGGTCGCAACTGGACGATCGCCAGCGGCGCGATGCTGCTGGTGCCGACGCTGCTCTTCGCGTACGCCGTCCAGGACCCGTCGACGCCCTACTGGGCCTTCTGCCTGATCGCCGCGACCGCCGGCGTCGGCGGCGGCAACTTCGCGTCGTCCATGGCCAACATCAACTTCTTCTACCCCTCCGACCGCAAGGGCGCGCTGATGGAGGCGGCCTTCTCCGTCGGCCGCCGCGACGACGTGATCTCCGCCTTCCAGTCCGACGTCGTCGCTTCCTGCGTCGGCCCGGTCACCGCCGCCGCCTTCGAGATGTGGGGCGTGCCGACGATCTTCCCGGACCGCTCGCGCCTCGCCGGGATGGTCAAGCAGCTCGAGACCGAGCTCCCGACCCGGCGCGACGGGGTCGACGTACGCCTCTCCGACGGGCGCACGCTGATCGTGCACGCAGACTCCCTGCTGCTGGACGGCGTACCGGTCGAGCTCTCGCCCGCGCCCCTGTCGGTGCTGCTGGCCCTGCTGGTGAACCCGGGCTTCGTGGTCCCGCGGCGCGCCCTGCTGGCCGCGCTCCCGTCGGGCCAGGCGGGCTCGGAGCACGCCGTCGAGATGGCGGTCGCACGTCTCCGGGCCGCGATCGGCACCAAGGCCGTGCTCACGGTCGTGAAGCGGGGATATCGGCTCGCGGTGGGACATCCCTGACCCGGCAGAGTTAGATGGTGCCGAGCCGTAGCACCCACGCCGAGCGCCGGGAGTCGAGATGGGCAACAACCCTCGTGTCGAGGAGCCGTACGACCTCGGGCCCGACCACACGGTCCTGCTCGGCGTCGACCTGCAGCAGGGCTTCAGCGACGGCGGGTGGGAGCACACGCCGGACGCGCCCGCCGCGGTCGCGAACTTCCGTGCCGCGGCTGCCGCCTGGCGAGCCGCCGGTGGCCGCGTGGTCCTGTGTCGGGAGATCTACTACCCCGAGGACTATCCGGGGCCTGACGGTCAGCCCATCCCGGAGGTCGTGGCCCACCACCCGCTGATGTCGGGTCGCGACAATGCCGAGTTCTATCCTGATCTCGTCGGGGCCGATGACGTCGTGATGCGCAAGACCGGCTTTTCCGCGGTGGCGGACGGCAACCTGATCGAGATCCTCACCGACAACGGCTGGGACACGGTCGTGATGGGCGGGCTCACCACCCCGATCTGCGTAGGGACGACGTCCGACGCGCTCAGCATGGCCGGGATCAAGGTGGTCATCCTGGAGGACGCCTGCGCCTCGCAGTCGTTCGAGGGGTTCTCGGCACAGGATGCGCACGAGTTCGCTCTCGCAAGGTTCCGCTACCTCTTCGGTCAGACCATGACGACGTCGCAGTTCGTCGCACAGACCGATGCAGGCGCTGAAATGCGTTCGCGGGTGCTCGGTCCGGCTGTCTAGCGTGGCCGCATGACCTCTCGTCTGTACGCGCTCACCATCCTCGCCTCGGACCCCGATGCCCTCGCGCTCTTCTGGAGCAAGCTGCTCGGCGACGCGGACGTGCCGCTGCCGCTGGTCTTCGAGAAGGCGGACCTGCCGAGGTCCGGGCTGAACCAGATGCACTTCCACCTGACGAGCTACACCGCGTCGCAGGATGCGAACGTCGAGCGCGCGGTGTCGCTCGGTGCGACCCACCTCGATGTCGGGCAGCTGCCCGAGGAGGACCACGTGGTCCTCGCCGACCCGGAGGGCAACGAGTTCTGCATCATCGAGGAGACCAACAACTGGCTCGCGGGGACCGGGTTCCTCGGCGAGCTCGCGGCCGACGGGACGCGCGAGGTCGGCGTGTTCTGGGCCGCCGCGCTCGACTGGCCGCTGGTGCACGACGAGGACGGCGAGACCGCGATCGCGCCGCCGGGGGGTGGGTTCAAGATCGCCTGGGGTGGGCCGCCGCTCAACGAGCGCGCTCCGCGCAACCGGATGCACCTGGTGCTGGCGACCTCAGACCTGGGAGCCGAGGTCGAGCGGCTGGTGTCGCTCGGGGCGTCCGTGGTGGAGCGTCGGGGCGACCAGGTCGAGATGGCGGACCCGGGACGGCAACGAGCTCGTCCTGCGGGCCGGGTAGCGACGGTGGCCGCGTGCTGACCCTGGCCGTCGTGGTCGCCCACCCGGACGACGATGCTTACGGCATCGCGGGGACCGTAGCGCTGCACCTGGACGACGAGGAGTTCCGCTTCGTGCTCGTCCATGCCACGGACGGCGAGGGTGGCGACATCCGTCCCGGCTTCCCGGCGACTCCCGAGACGCTCGGGGCCGTACGCCGCGCTGAGGACGAGGCGGGGTGGCGCGCAGTGGGTCGCGCGCCGGACCGCCACGTGTGGCTCGGGTATCCCGACGGCGAGGTCGGCCGGGTGCCCTTCGACGAGCTGGTCGAGGCGGTGTGGTCGGTCCTCGAGGAGGAGCAGCCGACCGTCGTGTTCACCTTCGGCCCCGACGGGATCTTCGGCCATCCCGACCACATCGCGATCGGCGCCGCGACCGACGCGGCGTTCGCGCGGGCGGCCTCGTCGAGCGGCACCGCCTTCCGACGCCTGCTGCACGGCGCCGTCCCCGAGTCGGCCTTCTCCCGGTGGAACGAGCAGCGCGCCGCCCAGGGGCGGTGGGTGTTCGACCCGACGGCGACCTACCACATGCGTGGCGTCCCGGACGCGGAGATCGGGGTCGCCGTCGACTGCCGTCCGGTGGCGAGCCGCATCGTGGCCGGGTTGCGAGAACACCGCAGCCAGCACCACGTCTTCATCGACGACGCGGACGACGTGGCCCGCTGGGAACGCATCGTCACCCGCGAGTGGCACGTCATCGCCTGGCCGCCGCGCGAGCCGGGTGCGGCCACGCTGGGGGACGTGTTCGAGGGGCTCGAGTAGGTCGGGTGAACCTCAGCCTCGACACCTCACCATCGACCCCGGCTAGCGCGGCCCGGGACACCAGGAAGGCAGTTGGCGGCCAGAGGTCGGTCGTTGAGCGTGCGGATCCCCGGCTGAGGCGCGAACTGCCTTCATGGTGTGCGGGTCGGCATCACAGCCAGCGGCGTACGCGGCCAGAGCCGGAAGCTCACGGTGTCGCTCGACATGAACTGATAGTGCGGTGTCTGTGGTGCGGATGGCACGTCAGGATCACCGCACAGTGGGCTGGGTCTCGATACGAGACCACCCCATGGTTGTCACCGCTGGAGGTCGACGGCCTCGGGGGTGTGGAGGCGGACCATGAAGCGGCCGGCGTGGGCGGGGACCGAGGCCGCGGTGAGGCGGGAGACGACGACCATCGTCAGGAACGACGCCGGGACCGACCAGGCAGCGGGCTGGCCCAGCAGGGCGGCGGTCCAGCCGGAGGCCGACGACGTGCCCAGCGTCCAGGCGACGGCAGCGCCGGAGCCCAGGCCACCGACCAGCAGCCCTGCCACCGCGCCGGTCGGCGTCAGCCCGCGCCACCAGATGCCGAGCATCAGCAGGGGCGCGAACGTTGACGCAGTGACCGCGAACGCGAGCCCGACGGTGCGGGCCACTGCAACGTCCTGGGCCGGCAGTGACATCAGCAGCGGTACGACGACGGCGATGACCGCCGCGACGCGGAAGGCAGCGACGCCGCCGAGCCGGCGGGTGCCCCAGCGCCGGCCGGTCACGTCCTGGGAAAGCACCCCCGCGACGGCGATCGTCAGCCCCGAGCTGGTCGAGAGGAAGGCCGCGAAGGCGCCGGCGGTCACCAGCCCGGTGAGGAACGCGCCGAGCACGCCGCCCACCATCAGCGACGGCAGCTCGAGCACGAGCACGTCCGACCGGCTGGCGACGAGGTCGGGGGCGTAGATGCGGCCGAGCGCGCCGTACACGGGTGGCAGGACGTAGAAGATGCCCAGCAGCCCGAGCACGGCGAGCGTCGTACGACGGGCAGCGCGGCCATCGGGGTTGGTGTAGAACCGCACGACCACGTGCGGCAGGCCCATCGTGCCGAGGAACGTCGCGACGATGAGGGAGTACGTCGTGTAGAGCCCGATGCCGCCGCCGGGCGTCGCCAGGGGGATCGACCACGACGCGGGCGCTGCGGCGGCCGGGTCGGTGGCGCCGTCGGCCATCCAGACGGCCAGCAGGATGAAGACCGGGATGAGGAGCGCGGTGAGCTTCAGCCAGTACTGGAAGGCCTGCACGAAGGTGATCGACCGCATCCCGCCGGGGCTCACCGACGCCAGCACCACCAGCGCGACCACGAGCGAGCCGGCCCACTGCGGGGCGCCGATCGTGGCGCGCAACGTGACGCCGGCGCCCTGGAACTGCGGCAGCAGGTAGAGCCACCCGATCGCCACGACGAGCACCGAGCAGAGCTTGCGCACGCCGCGCGAGCCGAGTCGTGCCTCGGCGAAGTCGGGCAGCGTGTACGCCCCCGACCGCCGCAGCGGCGCGGCGACGAGCACCAGCAGGACGAGGTAACCGGCGGTCCAGCCGACGGGGTACCAGAGCATCTCCGCGCCGAACGTCAGCAGCAGCCCGGCGACGCCGAGGAAGGACGCGGCGGAGAGGTACTCCCCACCGATCGCGCTGGCGTTGAGCCGCGGCCGCACCGTCCGCGAGGCGACGAGGAAGTCGCTCGTGGTGCGCGAGATCCGCAGCCCGAAGGTGCCGATCGCCAGCGTGGCGATCGAGACCAGCACCACCGCGACGACGCCCGGGACGACGTCGGTGTTCATATCTCGTCCTCCGGCAGCACCGTCGTGACGAGGTCGGCGAAGTCGCGCTCGTTGCTCTCGACGCGGCGGATGTAGAGCCAGCCGAGCAGGACCAGCCACGGATAGGTAAACACCCCGAGCAGCAGCCACGCCAGCGGCACCGGCCCGACGCGCACGGCGCCGAGCGACGGGACGAGGTGGAACAGCAGCGGCAGCAGCCCGACCGTCAGGGCCAGTGCCGCGAGCACCTGCAGAGCGAGCACCAGCTGCTCGCGCAGCAGCGAGCGCATGAAGACCTCGCCCAGCGCGGTCTCGGCGTCGATCTCGCGCGTCCCGGCAGGGCGTACGACGTCGGCGCGACGCCGAGGCGGTCCGGTCACCCGGACGCGGGGCGGCGGCTGGTCGCTCACGACGGCGGCTCGCGCCGCACCAGGACCGAGCGCAGCTCGCGGGTGTGCCTCCGGCTGACCGGCAGCTCGGTGCCGCCGATGACGACGCTCACCCGACCGGCCTCGCTGCGCACCTCCTTGACGTGGGGGAGGGCGACGAGGACCGAGCGGTGGATCCGCACGAAGCCGGCCGCCGCCCACTGCTCGGCGAGCGACGACAGGGGAGTCCGCACCAGGTGTGAGCCCTCCGCGGTGTGCAGCCGGGCGTAGTCGCCCTGCGCCTCGACATGGGTGATCTCGGAGCGGTTGATGAAACGGGTGACGCCGCCGCGCTCGACCGGGATCTGCACGTCACCGGACGGCGACGGGCCGCCGGCCTCGACCACCCGGCGTACGGCCTCGGCGAGGCGCTCCTCGCGCACCGGCTTGAGGACGTAGTCGACCGCGCGCAGCTCGAAGGCGGCCACGGCGTGCTCCTCGTGCGCGGTCACGAAGACCACCGGCGGCGGGGACTTGAAGCGCGACAGGACCTGCGCGAGGTCGAGGCCGGTCAGGCCGGGCATCTGGATGTCGAGGAAGACCGCGTCGACGTCCTCGGCCTGCAGCACCCGCAGCGCCTCGGTGGCGGAGTCGCTGCCCATCACCTCGCCGATGCGCGGGTCGCGGCCGAGCAGGAAGGTCAGCTCGTCGAGGGCGGGGCGCTCGTCGTCGATGACGAGGACGCGTAAGGGGTTCATACCTGGACTCCCGGGGCGAACTTCGGCACCCGCACGATGACCTTGGTGCCGGCGCCGGGTGCGGTCTCGACCACCAGACCGTAGTCGTCGCCGTAGGCGTTGCGCAGCCGCGCATCGACATTGCCGAGCCCGACCGAGTCCATCGACGCGTCGCCGGCCAGCGCCTGGCGGACCCGCTCGGGGTCCTCGCCGGTGCCGTCGTCCTCGACCTCGATGACGCACTCCTGGTCGAGGTCGCGCGCGGTGATCGACAGCCGGCCGACGCCGTCCTCCTTGTCGGCGCTGGCCTCGAGCCCGTGGCGTACGGCGTTCTCGACGAGCGGCTGGATGCAGAGGAACGGCACCGCCACGGGTAGCACCTCGGGCGCGACCTGCAGCGTCACCTGGAGCCGCTCGCCGAACCGTGCCTGCTCGAGCAGGAGGTAGCGCTCGACGGAGCGCAGCTCCTCGGCGAGCGTCGTGTACTCCCCGTGACGGCGGAAGGAGTAGCGCGTGAAGTCGGCGAACTCCAGCAGCAGCTCGCGGGCGCGGTCGGGGTCCGTACGCACGAAGCTGGCGATCGCGCCGAGCGAGTTGTAGACGAAGTGCGGACTGATCTGAGCCCGCAGCGCCCGCACCTCGGCCTCCATCAGCCGGTTCCTCGAGAGGTCGAGCTCGGCCAGCTCGAGCTGGCCGCTGACCCACGACGCGACCTCGTCGGCCGCGCGGACGAGCCCGCCGGTGGTGTGCGGCGTGCCGACGACGAGCGCCCCGACGAGCGTGTCCTCGACGACGAGCGGGCTGACGATTGCCTGCGTGACCTGGCAGCCGCTGGCGTCGCAGACCAGCGTGCGCTCGTCGACGATCATCGTGCGACCCGTCTCCGCGACCTGGCTGATCGTGCCCGCGAGCTGGCTCTGGTGGTGGCCACCGACGCCGTCCCACGCGAGCAGGCCGCTGGTGTCACCGAGGCCGGCGGCCGGCGTGCCGAGAAGCGCGCGCAGGTGGCGTACGGACCGCTCGGCGCTCGAGCTCGTCAGGCCCTCGCGCAGGGCCGGGCTGGCGAGCGAGGCGTTGTGCAGCGCGCGGAAGGCGGCGCGGTCGGCCTCGCCGCCCAAGGACGTACGCCGCCACCGCCATCTCGCCACGCAGCAGACCCTAGGTGCCGGGTCGCGGTGCCGCTACCGCTCGCAGCGGCGCTCGCGCTCGGCGACGCAGCGGTCGCGGCCGGCGTTGCCGTCGGCCGTGTCGCGGCCGCCCTCCCCGAGGAGCCGGTCCGCACCCCTGCCGCCGTGGATCCGGTCGTTGCCCGCGCCGCCGCGGATCGTGTCGCGGTCGCCGTCGCCGTGGAGGCGGTCGTTGCCCGGACTCCCGTAGAAGGAGTCGTTGCCCGGCCCGCCCCGCATCTCCGCGGACTTCGTGCAGCTGAAGGAGTACGCCTCGAAGTAGTAGTCGGGGTCCCAGATGAGCTCGTCGTCGCCGTGGCCGCCGGTGATCGTCGTCGTGCAGGCGAGGGCGATGAGCGTGTTGTCCTGCGCGTCTCCCGCCATCAGGACGTCGGGCGCCATGAGGAACGCGTTCTCGACACCGGAGGCAGGGAACGGAACGTCGTTGACCCGCAACTGCTGCTGCTTGAGGTCGAGGGCGAGGCTCCCGGACGAGCGGGCCCCCACGAGCCGGTCCTCGCCGGCGCCGGCGTCGATGCGGCTGCCGCCGCCCAGGAGGGCCTCGCTCAGGACGACGTCGTCGTGCCCGCCGAGCATGAAGGCGGCGAGGGTCGTCGGACCGACGCCCAGGACGCTGACAGTGAGGCGGTCGGCACCCTCGGTGCCGTGGAAGCCGATGTCGGCGCTGTAGCTGTCGAGCTCCAGGCCCTCGAAGGAGGAGAAGTGCGCGGTGGTGGCGCCGCCATCGTGCCGATAGACGCCGGCGGCCAGGTCGAAGGTGTCCCCGTAGCCGGCGCGGACGGTGGTCTTCAGCGTGTCCTCGCCGTCACCGCCTGCGAGCAGGCCGTCCGGCGCCGTGCGCCCGCCCAGGAGCGTGAGCCGGTCCGTGCCGGGCCCGAGGTCGACGACGTCGGATTCGCCGGCGGTGGTCACCGCGTCGTTGCCCGAGCCCGTACGCACCGTGTCGACGTCTGCAGCGCTGAAGTACGGGTCGCCCGCGATCACGGCGTCGCTGGCCGCCCCACCCTCCAGGACGTCGGCGCCCGCACCGAGGTCCGTGTCGATGTAGTAGGTGCTCGAGCTCCCGGTGGTGTCGACGACGTCGTTGCCGGCGCCGGCGTCGACAGAGAGCACGTTGTAGTTGGTGCCGTCGGGAACGACGCAGACCAGGTCGTCACCACCGAGCGCGAGCACCTGGGTGGCGCGCCCGGTCACGATGACGTCGCGGCCCTCAGTGCCGGTCACCGTGGGTGTCGTCCCCACGACTGTCGCGGCCTCGCCGCGACAGGTCTCGGCCGCGGCACTGACGGCGGACGTCGGTGCCAGCAGGGCCAGTCCGAGCAGGCCGGCAGCGGTCAGTGGCGTCGCACGACGCATGGTTCCCCCAGAGAGCTGAGTCAGCGGAAGTCGATGAGCAACATGTCCGTGTCAGTGCCGTCGCTCACGACCGGTCCCTCCTGTGACGGGTCCCCGTCGTCGGAAGTTGTCTGCTCGTCGCGATCGATCACGACGGCTCGGTAGCAGCGGGTGACGTAGGGGATCTGCATGCCGTCCATGCCGCGGCCGTAGTCCGCGTAGAAGGCACGCACCTCGTCGAGGTGCTCGTGCTGTCCGGCGTCGTCCATCATCGCGAAGCTGGACCGCGAGCGCGCCAGGTCGATGACCGTCTCGCGGTTGACCTCCTGCCAGTGCTTGAAGGTCGTCTCCTCCATGAAGCCGAAGAGGTCGCTCTGCACGAGCTGCTGCGCCGAGCTGGTGTCGAGGTCCTGCCGGCCGAGGAGGTCGCCCATCTTGCGCACCCACGGGATCCGCTCGTCGCGGCTGTTCCACACCAGCGCGACGTGGCCGCCGGGCTTGAGCACGCGCGCGATCTCCGGGAGGGCGACCTCGTGGTCGAACCAGTGGAACGCCTGCGCCACCACGACCACGTCGACCGAGCGGTCGTTGGCCGGGATGTCCTCGGCGGTCGCGGTCCTGGCGCTGACCTCCGGCACCCGCTCGCGCAGCACCTCGAGCATCGCCTCGTCGGGGTCGGTCGCGAACACTGCGTGGCCCGCGTCGACGAGCTGGCGGGTCAGCTTGCCCGTGCCGGCGCCGAGCTCGAGGACGACCTTGGCCTCACCGCCGGTCAGCCAGGCGACGGCCTCGGCCGGGTACGCCGGGCGGCCACGGTCGTACGCCTCGGCGACGGCCCCGAACGACCGTGCACGGTCGACCGTGGCCGGGGTCTCGGGGAGTTCGTCGCTCATCGACCTCACCGTATCCCGCGGTCGGGCGTCCCGGCGCACCTACTCTGGGCGCGTGAGCTCGTTGGAACGCCTCGATGCGGCGTCGGTGCAGGACACGGTCGCGCGGCTCGAGGCGCGCATCGCGGCCCGCTTCCCTGCCCGCGGACTGCTGAAGGTGGCGGGCGAGCTGAAGGTGCTGACATCCGACGTCGAGGACGGTGCGAGCGCCATCCGCAGCCGGCTGCGGTGGGTACGACTCGGCTCGCGTGTCGCGGCCGTGCTCGTCCTGGCCGCCACCGTGCTCGTCTTCGTGCTCGCCTCGCGCGACGCCGTACGCGCCGGCCCGGACCGGTCCTTCGAGTGGGTGCCGCTCATCGAGTCGACCATCAATGACCTCGTCTTCGCCGGGCTGGCGCTCTGGTTCCTCTACGCCCTGCCGCAGCGGCTCGAGCGCGGCCACCTCCTCGACCTGTTGCACCGGTTGCGGTCGCTCGCGCACATCGTCGACATGCACCAGCTCACCAAGGACCCCGAGCGGCTGCGGGCGGACTTCGTCCCGACCAGCGCCACGGTCGACATCGGGAACCTCGACCGCAGCCAGATGGAGCACTACCTCGAGTACTGCTCGGAGCTGCTCTCGCTCATCGGCAAGGTCGCCGCGCTGTGTGCGGAGGAGTCGCAGGACTCGCTGGTGCTCACGACCGTCAGTGATCTCGAGACGCTGACCACCGGGATGTCGCGCAAGATCTGGCAGAAGATCTCGCTGCTGCCCCGCGAATCGGTGCCGCCGGTGGCCGACTAACGTTGCTCGCCATGACCGACCCGCTCGCCTGGCTCACCGACCTCGAGGGCGTCCGCTCGGCCTATGCCGGCACCCGCGACGGCATCGACGTGCTGCTGCGCGACCGCGGGCTGCGGCGTACGTCGCCGGAGATGACCGCCGAGTCGCTGCTGCGCGGCGCCCACGCGAGCGCCGTGCTCGAGGGGTCTGCCTCGTCGCTGGACGAGGTCCGCGCGGGGGAGGCCGACGAGGTCGCGACCGACGCCGTACGCCTCTCCGCCTCGATGCTCGCGCTGGCGCCGCTGCTCAAGACCGCACCCCTGCAGGCGATCGCCCGGCTGCACGCCGTCGTCGGCTCGGGAGCGTTGGGACCCGACGAGCTCGGCCGGCCGCGCGACGCGGCGTCCGCCGACCGGCTGCGGGGCGTGTCCGAGCTCCTGCTCTCCGGCACCGAGGCGCCGGCGCTCCTGGTCGCCGCGATCGCCCACGCCGACGTGGCGACCGCCGCGCCGTTCGCCTCGCACAACGGCATCGTCGCCCGGGCGCTGGAGCGGCTGGTGCTGGTCTCGCGCGGGGTCGACGCCAAGTCGCTGGTCGTGCCCGAGGCCGGGCACCTCGCCCACCGGGCGGCGTACGAGTCCAACCTGCGGGCCTACCGCGACGGCGGTCCCAGCGGGGTGCACGCCTGGGCGCTGTACGGCGCGGAGTCGTTCGCCGCGGGTGCCGAGGCCTCGCCGCTCGTCAGCTGACCCTCTCCGGGGTAGTCCAGTGACTTGTGGCTGCCGAGGTTGGGTAGTCCAGTGACAAATGACTGTCGATCGGCCGGGATCGCAGCCAATTCTCACTGGACTATCCGGGCAGTCAGGCGGGCTCACCCACGTCACCGCATGCGAGCGGCACCCGCTCGCGAGGATCGGGTGCCGCCGCTGACACGTGATGCCTGGGCTACCAAGCGTGCATTCTCTAGTCGCCGCCCTCGAGAAGATCTCGAATGGCTAGCACCCCATCGGATGGGTGGATCGCCGCGTGGGTACCCGGTTCACGTGCTGACTGTGGAGTTGTGTCTTCAGTTCTAGTCCTGCCCCACCGGACCTACAAGGGTTGACTTTGACCCCGCCCGGTGGGTGCGCGGGGAACTCGTCGGTAGGTCGTCTCAGACGGCTCCGCGACGGCGCCGGTTGGCCCACATCACGCCGCCCGCCGCGACCGCTCCACCGACGGCGAGGGCGGCCAGGGTCGGCTTCGCGGGCGGCAGCGGCACGTGGCGACGCAGGGCGACGGGGCGTACGAAGCTGAGGACCGGCCAGTCGTTCGCGGTCGCGATGCGGCGCAGCTCGCGGTCGGGGTTGACGGCGAAGGGGTGCCCGACGACCTTCAGCATGTGCACGTCGGTGACGGAGTCGCTGTAGGCGTAGGACTCGGCGAGGTCGTAGCCGACGGTCTCGGCGAGGTGTTCGATCGCGCGCGCCTTCTCCTCGGCGTACGCGTAGTAGTCGATGTTGCCGGTGTACTTGCCGTCCGCGATCTCCATCCGCGTCGCGACGACCCGGTCGGCACCGAGCATCTGGCCGATCGGCTCGACGACCTCGGAGCCGCTGGCGGAGACGATCACGATGTCGCGACCGGCCTCGCGGTGCTCCTCCATCAGCGTGACCGCCTCGGCGTAGACGAGCGGCTCGACGATGTTGTTGAGGGTGTCGTGGACGATCTCGCGCACGGTTGCGACGTCCCAGCCGGCACAGAGCTGCGACATGAACTCGCGCATCTTGTCCATCTGGTCATGGTCGGCACCGCCGGTGAAGACGAACTGGGCGTACGCCGAGCGCAGCATCGCGCGTCGTGAGATGAGGCCGCCCGCCTGGAACTCGCGGCTGAAGGCCAGCGTGCTCGACTTGGCGATGATCGTCTTGTCGAGGTCGAAGAAGGCCGCGGTGGGGCGGGTCATGCCGTCATCGTAGGGGCCCCGGGACGCGAATCCGGGGCCACCAGCCGTCCACAAGCACCTTCTTTCGACTGTCGTCCACAGGGTCCAGATGGTCTGGTTGTCCGTCGTCGGTGGTCGCGCGGAGGCTCGTGGGCATGGCCGTTCTCCTCCTCACCCGATCCTCCGCCGTCCACGACGCGGTCGTCCCGCTGTGTGCGGCGGCGGGAGTGGCGGCCGACGTCTGCGCCAGTCCCGAGCTGGCGCTGGCCTCGTGGAGCGGCGCCGACCTGGTGCTGGTGGGCGTCGACCTGGTCGACGAGGTCGTACGGGTGGCGCCGCCGCGACGGCCGGGCATCCACGTGGTCGGGCTGTCGCCCGGAGATGGCGTCTTCCGGTACGCCGTCGCGCTGGGGGCGGCGTCCGTGGTCGACCTGCCGGAAGGGTCGCCGTGGCTGGCCGACGCCCTGGCCGACGTGGGCGAGCGGGCCTCCCCGGGGCGCATCGTCGGGGTGGTCGGGGGCGCGGGTGGTGCGGGTGCGACGACGCTGGCGTGTGCGCTGGCCCAGTGGCACGCCGCACGAGGACCCACGCTGCTGGTCGACGCCGACCCGCTCGGCCCCGGGGTCGACCGGCTGCTCGGCATGGAGGACCGCGCCGGGGTGAGGTGGGAGGGCCTGGTCGAGACCTCGGGCCGGCTGGGTGCGCGGGCACTGCGGGAGGGCGTGCCGCGCGAGGGAGGCCTGGGTGTGCTGACGTGGGGCGAAGCCAGGCGGCGGCTCGACGTGCCGGCCGCCCGGCGGATCCTCGAGGCGGCGGTGCGCGGTCACGACCTCGTCGTGATCGACCTGGCCCGGCAGGGCGGCGCGGCCCTGGCCGAGCTCGTCGACCGGTGCGACGACCTGCTGGTGGTGACGCCGGCGACCGTGCCGGGACTGGCCGCGACGGCGCGATTGGTCGCCGACCTCGGCCGCGAGGGCCGCGCCGGGCTCGTCGTCCGGCCGGGTGGGCTCAGCGACGCCGATGCCGCAGCGGTGACCGGGCTGTCGGTGGTCGCTGCAGTGGGGGAGCAGCGTGGGCTGGCGGCGTCGGTCGATCGTGGCCTCGGTCCGTTGACCCGCCGGGGGCCGCTGGCCCGCGCCGCCCGCGACCTCCTGGATGCGGCGTGAACACCGTGCCACCGGCTGTCCTCGACGACGTACGCCGCCGGCTGGCGGGCGACTCCGGTGACCTGACTCCGCACCGCGTCGCCGAGGCGCTGCGGGCGTCCGGATCACCAGTTGGCGACGCGACCGTGCTGGCGGTGCACGACCTGCTGCGGCGCGACGTGCTCGGCGCGGGTCCGCTGGAGGAGCTGTTGCGGCTGCCCGACGTCACGGACGTCCTGGTCAACGGACCCGACGACGTCTGGATCGACAGGGGCGGCGGACTGGAGCGGGCGTCCGTCGGCTTCCCCGACGATGCGTCGGTGCGCCGGCTCGCCCAGCGGCTCGCCGCCTCGGCCGGACGGCGGCTGGACGACGCGACCCCGCACGCCGACGTACGCCTCCCGGACGGCACCCGGCTCCATGCCGTGCTGGCGCCGGTCGCTCGCGCGGGGACGGTCCTGTCGCTGCGGGTCCCGCGACATCGCGTGTGGACCCTGCCCGAGCTGGTGGCTGCGGGTGCGCTGCCTCCCGACGGCGCCTTCCTGCTGGAGGAGGTGGTCGACTCGCGGTGCGCCTTCCTGGTGACCGGCGGCACCGGCACGGGCAAGACCTCGGTGTTGTCGGCACTCCTCTCCCTCGTTGATCCCCGCGAGCGGATCGTCCTGGTGGAGGACGCGAGCGAGCTGCGGCCCGAGCATCCCCATGTCGTCGCTCTCGAGGCGCGACCGCCCAACATCGAGGGCGCGGGCGAGATCAGCCTGCAGACGCTGGTCCGGCAGGCGCTTCGGATGCGGCCGGACCGCCTGGTCGTGGGGGAGGTGCGCGGCGCCGAGGTGGTCGACCTGCTCGCGGCGCTCAACACCGGTCATCGCGGCGGGTGCGGCACCCTGCACGCCAACTCCGCCGCCGACGTCCCGGCCCGGATCGAGGCCCTGTCGTTGGCTGCCGGGCTCCCGCGGGAGGCGGCGCACAGCCAGCTCGCGGCGGCGCTGGACGTCGTGGTCCACCTCGGCCGCGGGCGCGACGGGCGCCGGCGGGTGCTGGAGCTCGCGGTGCCGGAGCGCGAGGGCTCCGGTCTGGTCTCGCTGCGGATCGCGGCGAGCTTCGAGGCGGACCGGGTGGTCCGCGGGCCGGCGGCCGGTGCGCTGGCGGCGCGGCTGGGGTCGGTGGCGTGGTGAGCGGCTGGGTGGCGGCCGTCCTACTGGGTGCGGCGGCGGCCGTGTGGTGGCCACCCTCGACGCTGGCTCCGCGTGCGACGTCGAGGATCCCGGTGCCGTCGTGGGGACGGCTGCCGGGACCGGGGCGACGGCGGGCGGCGGACGACCGGGCGGCGGTGCTGGAGGTGTGCGACCTCCTCGCCGCCGAGCTCGCGGCCGGGCGGCCTCCGGGGTCAGCGCTGGCGGCTGCGGCCGAGCGATGGCCGCCACTCGTGGCAGCAGTGGAGGCCGTACGCCTCGGGGTGGACGTGCCCGACGCGCTGCGCCGGCTGGCCGAGCAGCATCCCGGCGCTGCCGACCTGCGCTGGGTGGCCGGTGCTTGGCAGGTTGCGCAGCGTTCGGGCCACGGCCTCGCCTCCGCGCTCGAGCGGACCGCGGAGGGACTGCGCGCGCGGCGCAGCACCCGCCGTCTCGTCGACTCCGAGCTGGCGTCCGCCCGCGCCACCGCCCGGCTCGTCGCCTGCCTGCCGCTCGCCGTGCTGGTGATGGGCGCGGGCGCCGGTTCGGACCCGTGGACCTTCCTGCTCGTCACGCCGGTCGGCTGGACCTGCCTGGCCGGCGGGCTCGCGCTCATCGCGCTGGGGCTGTGGTGGATCGAACGGTTGGCCGACCGGGCGAGCGCACCGTGACCTGGGCCGGTGCGTGCGCAGCCCTGGCGGTCTTCGTGTGGCTGCCGGCCGACGTACGCGCCGCCGTGCCACGACCGCGGCGTCGTTCCGGGCCCGGCCTACGGCCCGTGGCGGCTGTGGGGGTGGGGGCGGCCGCCTGGCTTTTCGTGGGCGGTCCGACGGGGCCGGTGGCGGGGGCAGCCGCTGCTGCCGCAGCGTGGTGGGTGCTGGCCAGAGCCGAGTCGCCCTCGCGCAGGCGGGAGCGTGAGGAGGTGCTGCGGACGCTGCCGCACCTCATCGACCTGTTCGCCTCGACGTTGCGGTCCGGAGCGGAACCGGTCGCCGGGCTGGCGCAGGTGTGCGCCGCGTTGCCCGGCCCGGCCGCCGACCGGTTGGCGCCGGTCGTCGAGCGGGCCCGCTGGGGTGCGGGCGGCCTCGAGGCGTGGCAGGTCCTGTCGGGCGACGACGAGCTCGCGCCCCTCGCGCGCGCCATGGTGCGGTCGCTCACGTCCGGTGCCTCGGTCGTCCAGACGGTGGAGCGGCTCGCCGACGAGCTCGCCCGCGAGTCGGCGGCCCGTGCCGAGGACGCGGCCCGTCGGGTGGGTGTCGCGGCCGCCGTCCCCCTTGGCCTGTGCCTGCTGCCCGCGTTCCTGCTGCTCGGCGTGGTGCCCACCGTTGCCTCGTTGTTCGGCTCGGTGGTGCCGTGACGGACCGCCAGACGTCCACAGCGACGTCGAACGACGGGTCGTCCACAGGGCGAGAGGGGCTCGGATGCAGGTCCGTACGGATCCTCCGAAGGTGGTTCCACGACGGGGCTCATCGGGAGCTCCGCAAGGACAGGGGCGCAGATGAGGATCTCGACGACACACGGCCGTCACGACGAGAGGGGCATCACCACGGCGGAGTACGCCGTCGGCACGGCTGCAGGGGCCGGGTTCGCCGGCCTGCTCTACAAGCTGCTGACCGGCAGCTTCGGCGACCAGCTGCTCGGTCGGCTGTTCGACCACGTCATGGGCCTGCTCGGCATCGGCTGATGCCTGCTCGTCGACGAGGCCACGCGGGCGCTGCCACCGCGGAGCTCGCCCTGGGCATCCCGCTCCTCGTCGCGCTGACGGCGGGCCTCGTCTGGATGCTGGCGGTCGGTGCGGCCCAGGTCCGCGTCATCGACGCCTCGCGGGAAGCGGCCCGCGCCGTGGCCAGGGGCGACGACGTCGCCTCCGCGGAGGAGGTGGCGCTGCGGATCGCGCCGGACGGAGCCCGGGTCCGCGTCGAGGTCGGCGAGGCCCGGGTCCTCGTCACGACCAGCGCGCGGGTCTCCGGGCCGGGTGGGCTGCTGGCATCGCTGCCGGGGGTGACGGTCTCCTCCGAGGCCGTGGCCCTGGTGGAGTCGTCGTGACGCGGCGCAGCGAGCGGGGCGCCGCCACGGTCCTCGTCGTGGCGATGGCCGGCGTGCTGATGTTCGTGATGACGGGCCTCGCGGCCGCGGGAGGGCTCGTCACCGCCCAGCGCCGCGCGCAGGCTGCCGCCGACCTCGCTGCCCTCGCAGGCGCCACGGCACCGGTGGACGCGTGCGCCGCGGCCCGGGAGGTCGCGGCGGCCAACGCGGCCACTCTCGACGCGTGCCGGGTCGAGGGGAGGGCCGTCAGGGTCGCGGTGTCTGTGCCGGGTCCGCGGGTGCCGTGGCGCGACGTACGGGTGACGGCCGAGGCGCGAGCCGGGCCCGGCTCGCGCCCGCCGAGCGGTGCGTGAGGAGGATGTCCCGGCGCGGAGATCCTCCTGAGCCACCGCCCGGCGGCGCGTCGTACGGAGACACGCTTCCAGCGGTGCGCCAGGGGGATTCGAGGGCCGAGAAATCCGCCTCAGGGACCGCTGACGGTGGGGTGCGGGTCAGATCTTGTCGTGGTCGCTGACGGTGGTGTCGCCGTCCGCGCGGCGCTCGGCCTCGACGCGCTCGAGCTTCTCGTTGAGCTTCGTGAGCTCCTTGCGCTCCTTGCGGTGCGCGAGGCCGCGTCGGGTGCCCCACTTGAGGATCGAGAAGCCCCAGAGGATCGCGGCACCGGCCGCCACGCCGACGAGGAACGACTCCAGGGTCGTGACTCCGAATCCGAGCAGCTCGCCGCCGGAGCCGGGCTCGCTGACGAAGATCGCCGACAGGACGGCGATGCCGCCGAGGATGATGAGGGCAAGACCGAGGAACACCATGGCCAGAATCTAGCCCCCCGCGGCCGCAACCGGTGCACCCGCGAGGAGGGCGTCGAGCAGCAGGATCGCGCCGGCCTTGTCGAGCGGGTTGTTCTGGTTGCCGCACTTCGGCGACTGGATGCACGACGGGCAGCCGCTGGTGCACTCGCAGCTGGCGATCGCGTCGCGGGTCGCGGACAGCCAGGCGACGGCGGTGTGGAAGCCGCGCTCGGAGAAGCCTGCCCCGCCGGGGTGGCCGTCGTAGACGAAGACGGTCAGCACGTCGGTGTCTGCATGACGCGCGGTCGAGACGCCGCCGATGTCCCAGCGGTCGCAGGTCGCGAAGAGGGGGAGGAGCCCGATCGAGCAGTGCTCCGCGGCGTGGGCAGCACCCGGCACGTCGAGCGCGCCCAGGCCGGCCTCGGCGACCACGTCGTCGGGCACGGTCCACCACACCGCCGTCGTACGCAGGGTGCGCTCGGGCAGGTCGAGCGGTTCCTCCGACAGCACCTCGCCGCCCGGCTGGCGCCGCCGGAGGAAGGACACGACCTGGTGGGAGACGTCGACCTCACCGAGCGAGAGCTCGCAGCCTCCCCACGAGCGGCGCTCGCGGGTGCTGACGATGCTGATGTCGGTGATCTCGCGGGCCGTCGTGCTGTACGCCGGTTCGTCGCGCCGCATGGTCGCGACGTGGTGCTCGAGGTCGAGGTCCTCGACGAGCCAGGTCTCGCCCTGGTGGACGTACACCGCGCCGGGGTGGGCCTGGTTGTGCGCGCCGCCGGCGTCGACGGTGCCGACCACCCGACCGGTGTCCGCCTCGATCAGCTGGACGGGTGAGCCGCCGGCCGAGCGGATGTCGGCCAGGTCGGCCGCCCGGCCGCGGTCGGTCCAGAACCAGCCGCGCGGCCGCCGCCGCAGCAGGCCGAGGTCGACGAGCTGGTCGAGCACCTCGCGTGCTGTCGGTCCGAAGAGCGGCAGGTCCGGCTCGGCGAGCGGCGACTCCTGGGCCGCCGCGCACAGGTGCGGACCCATGACGTGGGGGTTCGACGGGTCGAAGACCGACGCCTCGACCGGGGCGCCGATGAGCATCTCGGGGTGGGTGACCAGGTAGGTGTCGAGCGGGTCGTCCTTGGCGACGAGGATGCCGAGCGCGTCCTGCGCGCCGCGCCCGGCCCGCCCGACCTGCTGCCAGAACGCCGCCCGGGTGCCCGGGAAGCCGGCGATGAGCACCGCGTCGAGGCCGCTGATGTCGATGCCGAGCTCGAGGGCGTTGGTGGCGGCCAGCCCCATCAGGTCGCCCCGGCGCAGCGCGGCCTCGAGGGCACGGCGCTCCTCGGGGAGGTAGCCCCCGCGGTAGGCCGCGACCCGGCTGGGCAGCGACGGGTCGACCTCGGCGAGCAGCTCAGCCGCGGTCGCGGCCACATGCTCGGCACCGCGGCGGGAGCGGATGAACGCCAGCGTGCGGACGTCCTCGGCGACCAGGTCGGCGAGGAGGTCGGCGACCTCCGACGACGCGGCCCGGCGCACGGGCGCGCCGTTCTCGCCGGCGTACGACGTGAAGGGCGGTTCCCACAGCAGTAGCGAGACCCGCCCCCGCGGCGAGTCGTCGCGGGTCAGCGCGACCACGTCGAGGCCGGTCAGGCGCGATGCGGTCACCTGGGGCTCCGCGACAGTCGCCGAGGCGAGCACGAAGGTGGGGTGCGCGCCGTACATCGCGCACACCCGGCGCAGCCGGCGCAGCACGTGGGAGACGTGCGCCCCGAAGACGCCGCGGTAGTGGTGGCACTCGTCGACCACGACGTACTGCAGCGACCCCAGCAGCCGCGCCCACCGGTGGTGCGACGGCAGCAGCGAGCGGTGGAGCATGTCGGGGTTGGTGAGCACGTACTCGCCGTAGTCGCGGGTCCAGTCGCGCTCCTCGCGGGAGCTGTCTCCGTCGTGGGCGGCGAGGCGCACGTCGAGGCGCAGCGACGCGAGCCCGGCGAGCTGGTCGTGGGCCAGCGCCTTGGTGGGTGCGAGGTAGAGCACCGAGGCCCCCCGCTCCCCACGCGGACCGCGGGCGGCGCGGATCGCGGAGAGCGCCGGGAGCTGGTAGGCCAGCGACTTCCCCGAGGCCGTGCCGGTGGCGACGATGACGTGGTCGCCCGCGTGCGCGGCGTCGGCGGCGACGACCTGGTGGCGCCAGGGACGGGCGACGCCCTGGGCCGCGAAGGCCCCCCGTACGTCGTCGGGAACCCACGTGGGCCAATCCTCGTGCACTGCGTCGCGGGCGGGCAGCACCTCGAGGTGCCGGAGCCGGTCCTCGCGCCCCGGGACGCCCGTCAGCCGACCGATCAGCTGCTCCACCGGAGGCAGCACGTCGGGACGGGAGGGACTCACGGGCCGAGTCTGGCAAACGACCCCGACACTGGCGGTACGGCCGACGGACACGAGAAGTGCTGGGGACACCTGCGCGACCGGTGGGACTCGTGGTTTGATACGACCCGGAACGGACAAGGGGACACGCGGTGTGTCCCGCACGTCGTACTGGCCGAGCATTCGGGGACCGGGGAGCAGTTGTGGATCTCACCCTTGCCACACGCGAGGTGGATGGTCGCGCCGTCGTTGCGGTCGGTGGCGAGATCGACGTCTACACCGCGCCCAAGCTCCGTGACTGCATCACCGAGCTCGTCGGCGCCGGCACCTACGACATCGTGATCGACCTCGAGGCGGTCGAGTTCCTCGACTCCACGGGCCTCGGCGTGCTGGTCGGGGGCCTGAAGAAGGTCCGCGCCCACGACGGCTCGCTCGACCTGGTCTGCACCCAGGAGCGGCTGCTCAAGATCTTCCGGATCACCGGGCTGGCGAAGGTCTTCGTCATCCACGACTCGGTCGGGCTCGCCCCCGGCGCCTGATCGGCCGCACCGTCATCACCCCTCCGAGCCGGGCTCGGAGGGGCTTTTCACGCCTGCCGTCCACACGGCGGTGTGGCGTAGGTCACCCCGGACCGTGATCTGGATCACCTCTGCGTAGACTCCGGCGCGTTCGCGGATCAACTTGACGTCCTAGGAGGACACGCATGACGGGGATCTTGCCCGCGGTCGTGAAGCCGGAGCTCGAAGGTGGAAACCTGATCCTGGTCGTCGTCGTCGCCCTGATCGCGCTCGGCGCGCTCGGGATGGCTGCGATGTTCAGGTCACAGGTCTTGGCCGCAGGCGAGGGCACCGACAACATGAAGACCATCGCCCTCGCAGTCCAGGAGGGCGCCAACGCCTATCTGACTCGGCAGTTCCGGACCTTGGCCATCTTCGCGGCGATCGCGTTCTTCGCGCTGCTCGTGCTGCCGGCCGACGACACCACCGTGCGCATCTTCCGCTCGGTGTTCTTCGTCGTCGGCGCAGGCTTCTCGGCAGCGGTGGGCTACCTCGGCATGAACCTCGCGGTGCGCGCCAACCTGCGCGTCGCCGCAGCCGCCGAGACCACGGGTCGCGAGCCGGCCATGACGATCGGTCTCCGCACCGGCGCCATGGTGGGCATGCTGACGGTCGGCCTCGGCCTGCTCGGTGCCAGCCTCGTCGTCCTGTTCTTCCAGGACGAGGCGCCCGACGTGCTCGAGGGCTTCGGCTTCGGTGCGGCCCTGCTCGCGATGTTCATGCGAGTCGGTGGCGGCATCTTCACCAAGGCCGCCGACGTGGGCGCCGACCTGGTCGGCAAGGTCGAGCAGGGCATCCCCGAGGACGACCCGCGCAACGCCGCCACGATCGCCGACAACGTCGGCGACAACGTCGGTGACTGCGCCGGCATGGCCGCCGACCTCTTCGAGTCGTACGCCGTCACGCTGGTCGCCGCGCTGATCCTCGGCTCGCAGGCCTTCGGTGACAAGGGCCTCGTCTTCCCGCTGCTGATCCCCGCCATCGGTGCTCTCACCGCGGTCGCGGGCGTCTACCTGACCAAGCCCAAGGCGGGCGAGAACGGCCTGGCGACGATCAACAAGTCGTTCTACCTCTCCTCCGGCATCGCCGCCATCGCGAGCGTCGTGCTGTCCTACCTCTACCTGCCGAGCAGCTTCGCGGAGTTCACCAACATCGCGACCGACCTCGCCGGCGCCGAGGGCGACCCCCGCTTCATCGCCGCCTCCGCGGTGGTCATCGGCATCGTGATGTCCGCGGGCATCCTGGCCCTGACCGGCTACTACACCGGCACGGAGTACCGCCCGGTCAAGGACGTCGGCAAGACCTCGTTGACCGGCCCGGCCACCGTCATCCTGTCCGGACTGTCGGTCGGCTTCGAGTCGGCGGTCTACACCACGCTGGTGATCGGTGCCGCAGTGTTCGGCGCCTACCTGCTCGGCGGCGCGGCCCTCACGGTGTCGCTCTTCGCCGTGGCACTGGCCGGCTGTGGCCTGCTGACCACCGTCGGCGTCATCGTCGCGATGGACACCTTCGGCCCGGTCTCCGACAACGCGCAGGGCATCGCTGAGATGTCGGGCGACGTCAGCCCCGAGGGCGCGCAGATCCTCACCGAGCTCGATGCCGTCGGCAACACGACCAAGGCGATCACCAAGGGCATCGCGATCGCCACCGCTGTGCTCGCGGCGACGGCCCTGTTCGGCTCGTACGCGACGTCGGTGTTCGAGTCGCTCGCCGAGGCCAACGTCCGCCCCGACGAGGCGTACCTGCTGGACTTCAGCGTCTTCAACCCGGCGGTCATCGTCGGCGTGCTGCTCGGTGCGGCCGTGGTGTTCCTCTTCTCCGGTCTCGCCATCAACGCGGTCGCCCGCGCTGCCGGTGCGGTCGTGATGGAGGTCCGCCGCCAGTTCCGCGAGATCCCCGGGATCATGGAGGGCACCGGTCGCCCGGAGTACGGCAAGGTCGTCGACATCGTCACCAAGGACTCGCTGCGCGAGCTCGTGACGCCCGGCATCCTCGCGGTGCTCGCCCCGATCGCGGTGGGCTTCGGCCTCGGCGCGACCGCTCTCGCCGGCTTCCTGGCCGGTGCGATCGGCACGGGCACGCTCATGGCCGTCTTCCTGGCCAACGCAGGTGGCGCGTGGGACAACGCCAAGAAGCTGGTCGAGGACGGCCACCACGGTGGCAAGGGCTCGGCCGCCCACGAGGCGACGATCATCGGTGACACCGTCGGTGACCCGTTCAAGGACACCGCCGGCCCGGCCATCAACCCGCTGATCAAGGTGATGAACCTCGTCTCGCTGCTCATCGCGAGCGCGGTCGTCTCCCTGAGCGTCGGCCAGGACCAGAACGACGTGCTGCGCGTCGTGATCGCGCTCGTCGCGGTCGCGATCATCGCGGTCGCGGTGATCATCTCCAAGCGTCGCGAGGTCACGATCTCCGACGACGGTGACAACACCGGCTCGTCGTCGTTCACCCCGCACGCGCCCGACCCGCACAACGTCTGACCGCGTCCGGCGCAGGAAGCTCTGCGTCGGTCGCGATCCCCGGGTACCCGGGGAAACTGGAGCCTCACCCCCGAAACTTCGCGGGTGAGGCTCCAGTTTTGGTACGGAAGCTCAGCGCTCGTCGAAGTGCGGGCGGGTCAGCTCCGAGGTGAGACCGCCGAGCGCGGTGTGGTCGTCGGTGTCGCCGACGTGCGGACCCTGGAGCCACTCGGCGAACGACCAGATCTCCGAGAGCCGCCACTCGAGATCGAAGAGCCGCACCATCTGCGGGTCGTGGTCGACGTCGCGGCCCTCGTGCACCAGCGTCGCGAGGTCGCGCTCGCGCGGCGCGAGCAGCAGCGACTCCCAGTCGATGAGCCAGGTGCGCCCGCGCGCGAGCCACTGGTTGCGCCGGTGCGGCTCGCCGTGCGTGACGACGTACGCCGCCGGGTCGGCGAGGGCGACGAGCCGCGCGTGCTCGCGGGCCCACCCGCCCACCTGTGCGAGGCGCTCGACGACGAGCTCGCGGGCAGCCGGGCCGAGCGGTCCGGTCCACGGCTGCTGCAGCAGGTCGCGCAGCAGGTGGGGGAGGTCCGGTGAGATCTCGGTCGTCCAGGTGCGGGCGGTCGTCGGTGTCGGCGCTGCGTGGAGGACGGCGAGCAGGTCGGGCAGCTCCGCGACCGACTCCTCCGGTCGCTCGCCCTCCAGCCAGCCGGTGACGCTCAGTGTGCGGACGCCGACGGGGACGACGTAGCCATCGTCGAGGCGAGGCAGTGACGGCCAGACGAAGTCGAGGTCGAGCGCGGCCGCCGAGGCGTACGCCGCCTCCAGGCTCGCGCGCGTGTGCCGCGGCAGGTCGGGGTCGAGCGTCGCGAAGAGTACGGGCTTGCCGCCGACGTCGACGCGCCAGTGGTGCGCGCCCCAGCCGACCGGCAGGTGCTCGACGGCCGTGGCCAGCGGCTCCCAGTGGGTGCGGAGGGTCTCGAGGATCTCGTCGTCGGTCACGTCGGGTGGTCGCTCGAGCACCGGCTCATCGTGGCACGGCGATGTCTCAGGACGTGGGGAACGGGATCAGGCCCGTCGGACGTCCGCCACGTCCTCAGGTATCGAGGGTGATGGTGAACACCGCCCCGCCCCCCGGCGCGACTCCGGCGGCGATCCTGCCGCCCATCCGGCGTACGAGCCCCGCCGCGATGGCGAGCCCCAGCCCCTGTCCACCCGAGGGCCGGGACCCGCGGTAGCGCTCGTGCAGCACGCCGGGGTCGAAGGCGACGGCGAGGTCATCGGGCGCCAGTCCGGGGCCCGAGTCGCTGACCTCGACCGCGCCGGCGCGTGAGGCCAGCACGACCGTGCCGCCGCGAGGCGTCACCCGCAGCGCGTTGTCGAGGAGGGCGTCGAGGACCTGCCGCAGCCGGTCCGGGTCGGCTCGCACGACCGCGGGCTCGGGCCGTGCGGTGACGGTGATCCCGGCCGTGCTGGCACGGGCCTGCCAGGCCTCGGAGGTCGCGGTGACCAGCGCCGCCAGGTCCACGTCCACCATGGCGATCCGGAAGTCGTCGGCCTCGAGCCGGGCCAGGGCGAGCAGGTCGGCGACGTAGCCGGCCATCCGGTCGGCCTCCCCGACGAGTGTCGCGCCGACCTCGCGCACGTCCTCGGGCGGCACCGTCCCGTCGGCGAGGCCCTCGGCGTAGCCGCGGACCGCGGTGAGCGGCGTACGCAGCTCGTGGGACACCGTCAGCAGGAAACGCCGTTGCCGCTCCTCGCTCGAGGCCAGCGCCGCATCGAGCTGCCCCAGGGCCTCGGCCACCGCGACGACCTCGGCCGGGCCGGACGTCGGCACGGCGACCCCGCGCTCGCCGGCCGCGAGGCGCCGGGCCGCGGTCGCGGTCTGGGTCAGGGGGGCAGCCAGCCGTCGCGCGAGCCACGCGGCGAGGGCGAGCGCGACGAGCGACCCGAGGCCGAGCGCGAGCACCACGCGGCGACGTACGGACGTGAGCGCGTCGTCGGCGCTGGCCACGTCGGCGGCCAGCACGACAGCGCCGCCGCCGCGGGAGGGGCGGGCCTCGACGAGGACGGGTACGCCGTCGAGCTCGCCGCTCGTCGAGACGGGGTCGCCGGCCCGCAGCCGGGCCACCTGGTCCGGGGTCAGGGCGGCGCCGGCTCCGGAGACGCGCGCGGCGGTGACGACGCCGATGGTGAGGCCTGACACCTCGGTCACCCGGTCGAGCCGGTCGGACGTCAGGGCGAGGCGGGGGAGCCGGGCGAGCAGGTCGGCCTGACGGGCGAGGGGGGCGCGGACGGCCTCCTCACGCGCTCCGGAGAGCAGCGGCGCGACGAGGACGCCGGCGAGCAGCGCCGACACGACAGCGACCGCGGCCATCGCGAGCGCCAGCCGTGCGGTCAGCCCGGTGGCCCTCATGTCCGCTTCCGGGCCCGGTAGCCGATGCCGCGCACGGTCTCGACCGGGCAGTGGTCGCCGAGCTTGGCGCGCAGCTGCGCCACGTGGACGTCGACGGTGCGGCTGGAGCCATAGTCGGCCTGGCCCCAGGCCCGCGACATCAGCTCGGCGCGGTCGAACACCTTGCCCGGCGCGGTCATCAGCACCTCCAGCAGGTTGAACTCGGTGGTCGTCAGGTGGCGGACCTCGCCGTCGACGGTGAGAGTCCGCGAGCCAGGGTCGAGGGCGACATCCCCGTCGCGGGCCACCTTCGGCCCGATCGGCGCGCTGCTGCGCCGGATGACCGTCTTCACGCGCGCGACGAGCTCGCGCGGCGAGAACGGTTTGGTGACGTAGTCGTCTGCGCCGAGCTCGAGGCCCAGCACCCGCTCGACCTCGTCGTCACGGGCGGTGACGAAGAGGACGGGCGTCCAGTCGCCCGCGTCGCGCATCGCCCGGCAGACCTCGGTCCCCTCGCCGTCCGGCAGGCCGACATCGAGCAGCACGACGGCGGGTCGCAGCCGGCGTACGGCCTCCAGCGCGCCGGCGACCCGGGTCTCGAGGTGCACCCCGAACCCGGCCGCGGTGAGGTAGCGGCGGACGAGGTCGCTGATCGCGGGCTCGTCCTCCACGACGAGCACGAGCCCACGCGTCTGGTCCACGACACGAACGCTAGTGCGCGCGGCGGTCGCCGTACGGGGCTCGCACCGCGTCCTTACCGAACCCGAACACCACGCTGACCCGGCCGCCACCCGCGCCGACCACGGTCGTCACCAGGTGCCGGCACGAAGGTCGGCCCACCCGACAAGGAGATCGACATGCCACTCATCCAGACCGCCGGGCTGTTCGCGGCCGGGCTCCTCGCCACCTCCGGCCTCTTCACGGGCGCCGTCCCGACCACCACCTCCGACGACGGACTGCAGGTCCCGTGCGGCGCCGTCTGGTCGCAGCTCCCCGCGGACCTGCAGGCCGACCTCAAGGCCGTACGTGCGCTTCCTGTCGGACAGAAGCCCGAGGCCCTGCGCGAGATCCGCCGCGACGCCCTCGACGGTGACTACGGCGCGCGGGTGCAGCGCTTCGCCGAGCGCCGCGACGAGCGGATCCGCGCCATCCGTGGCGCCCTGCCGGACGAGATGAAGGCGGACCTCCACGAGGCGCGCCGGCTCACCGGCGAGGACCGGCTCGAGGCCTACCGCGAGATCCGCGCCGGAGCGCTCGCCGGGGAGTACGGCGACCGGGTGCAGGAGGTCGCGGTGAAGGTGCAGGAGCGGCGCGAGGCCTGCCTGCCGGGGTGACGGCCGTGCGCGCGGCCGCGGTGGTCTGGGACGCTGGCGCCATGCCTTCAGGTCTGGACTTCACCGCGGCGCTGCGCGACGCCCTGCACACGGCCGGCTTCACGTACGACCGGGTGGCGGAGGCGATCGGGGAGGAGGCGCACCGCGCGCTCGGTCGCAACGAGACCCTGCCCGCGCTGCGGCGTACGACGTCGGGCGGGCCGCTCGACACCCTGGTCCGGCTCTTCCTGCTGCAGGCCACCGTCAGTCGGGAGGAAGCTGATCGAGCCCTGCCCGGCCTGGTCGACCGGCTCTGCAACGCCGGGCTGCTCGAGCAGAGCGTCAGCGAGGTCGCGGCGCGGATGGACTGCCGCCCCTACGCCGCCTCCGAGGCCGGCCTGGACCGCGACCTCTGGGTCGTCTCCGACCTGACGCCCGGTCTCGACGGCACGCCGGTCGCCGTCGGTCGCGACCACGTGCTCGGCATCTCGAGCGCGTCGACGAGCCTGGCCCAGCTGACGATGCGCGAGCCGGTCGGCTCGGCCCTCGACCTCGGCACCGGCTGTGGCGTCCAGGCCCTGCACCTCGCCCGCCACGCCGGACGCGTCGTAGCGACCGACGTCAACAGCCGCGCCCTCTGGATGACGCAGCTCAACGCCGAGCTCAACGGCGTCGAGGTCGAGGTGCGCGACGGCTCGTTCTTCGAGCCGGTGGCCGGCGAGCGCTTCGACCTCATCGCGACGAACCCGCCCTTCGTGATCTCGCCCGCCACCGGGGAGCGACTCGTCTACCGCGACTCGGGCCTGCCCGGCGACCGGGTCGTCGAGCACATCGTCCGCACCGGCCCCGACCACCTCACCGACGGTGGCTGGCTCCAGGTGCTCGCGAACTGGTCGATCGTCGAGGGTCGGCCTTGGGACGAGCGGCTCGGCTCGTGGTTGCGCGACGACTGCGACGCGCTCGTCGTGCAGCGCGAGACCCTCGACCCGGCGGCGTACGTCGAGCTG
Organism: Nocardioides zhouii; assembly: GCF_004137345.1. Classification (GTDB taxonomy): domain Bacteria; phylum Actinomycetota; class Actinomycetes; order Propionibacteriales; family Nocardioidaceae; genus Nocardioides; species Nocardioides zhouii. The sequence goes on along the minus strand of NZ_SDWV01000011.1, from coordinate 59,956 downwards.
TGGCTGAAGGACAGCGGCCACCACGGCGGGCCGGAGTACGTCCAGCGCTACGACACGTGGCTCTCCTGGCTCGAGGATCAGGGCATCGAGGGCGTCGGCTTCGGCTGGATCAACGTGCGCCTGGGTGGCGGAGGCCGCCACGACCTCCTCGAGTGGCCGTACGACGTCGAGCAGCCCATCGGTCCGGCGATCCACGCCTGGGGCGAGGCGGTCGCCGACCTGCGCGGCGTCACCGAGGAGCAGCTGCTCGGCCGGACCCTGCGCGCCCGCAACGACGTGCAGCAGGAGACGGTCGGGCGTCCCGGCGCCGAGGACCCGGAGGCGATCGTGCTCCGCCAGCAGCGGGGCTTCCGCCGGGCGCGTACGGCCGACACGGTCGAGGCCGCGTTCCTCGGGGCCTGCGACGGCGACCTCACCGTCGGTCAGCTCCTGGGCGCGCTGGGCTCGTTGCTCGAGCGCGACGAGTCCGACCTGCGGACGACCTATCTCCCGGTGGTGCGCGAGCTCGTCGGCGAGGGGTTCCTCGAGATCGACTCCTAGACACCCTCCTCCGCGATCGAGCGGTCGCGGAGGTCCACGAGGTCGCGGCGCACGCTCGCGGACAGCAGCTCCACCCGCCCGACCGCCGTGAGCGCCGGCGCGTTCGACGCCCACGGCCGGGCGCTCACCCAGCCGAGGCGGCGTACGTGTCCGAGCACCTGGGTGCCGCAGGCGTTGAGCGACGTCGTGCCCAGGTGGTCGGCGATCCGCACCTGGGTGACCGGACCCTCCGGGCCGATCGCGGCGTTGGCCTTGCCGACGACCCACGCGACACCGGCCGCCAGCCGCGGCGGCGTCATCCGCTCGGCGAGCTCGGGCAGCCGCTCGCGCACCAGCAGGAGGCACTCGCGCAGCGGTGCGGCGAGGTCGGCGGGCAGCAGCGCCTCGCGCAGGTCGGTGAGCAGCTCGTCGGCGACCAGCCACGCCTCGTCCGCGACCGGGTCGAGGTGGTCGCGCAGGCGGGGGAGGGCCACCGGCGAGGTCGTCATCGCCAGCAGCTCCTCGCGGCTCCCGGCGATGCAGTCGAGCCAGTGCAGCGCCTGCACGTGCCGAGGCAGGGGCGGCGGGCTCTGCACGACGCGCGTGCGGGCGTCCTCGTCGTGGCGGCGCGCCACGTCGGCGTACGAGCTGGTCTCCACCTGCTCGCTCCAGGCGTCGACCAGCCGGCCGTCGACGAAGACGAGGTGGCTGAGCCGGCCCTGGTCGTCGAGCCTCTCGCGCGGCTCGCGCCAGAGCATGTCTTCGTAGTAGCGGTGGTCGAGCATCGGGTCCTCCTGGAGGTCGGTCGGATGGGCGTCCCACCACGATCGGGACGTCCTCCGACACTGCGGCCGGCTTGTCCACAGGCGAGGCCCCGAGGCCCGTCGTCCACAGCCGCGGGGTGCGAAAGTGGCCAGCGACTGCGTCCGACACGCCCGGTCCAGACCGGACCCGGCACGGCGGTGGACGTCGTCCACGGGAGGCACCGATCGCCGCCCGGAGTGGCGAAGTCCGGATGTGGCGCTACCGTTGCCGCGCTGAGCACGACAGCAGCTGGAATCTGAGGGAGCAATCTGAAGTGGCAAAGCTCGTCATCGTCGAGTCACCGGCCAAGGCCCGCACCATCGGCGGCTACCTGGGCTCGGACTACGTCGTCGAGTCCTCGATCGGTCACATCCGCGACCTGCCCAACAACGCCGCGGACACGCCGGCCAAGATCAAGGACAAGCCGTGGGGCCGCCTGGCGGTCGACGTCGACAACGGCTTCGAGCCCTACTACGTCGTGCCGCGCGACAAGAAGAGCCACATCGCCAAGCTGAAGAAGCTGGTCAAGGAAGCCGACGCCCTCTACCTCGCCACCGACGAGGACCGCGAGGGCGAGGCGATCGCCTGGCACCTCCTCGACGAGCTCAAGCCGCCGAAGGGCTTGCCGGTCCACCGGATGGTCTTCCACGAGATCACCAAGGCCGCCATCCTCGCCGCGGTCGAGAACCCCCGCGAGATCAACGACGACCTCGTCGAGGCCCAGGAGGCGCGCCGCATCCTCGACCGCCTCTACGGCTACGAGGTCTCGCCCGTGCTGTGGAAGAAGGTCATGTCCGGCCTCTCCGCCGGCCGCGTGCAGTCGGTGGCGACCCGCCTGGTGGTCGACAAGGAGCGCGAGCGGATGAAGTTCCGCGTCGCGTCCTACTGGGACATCGACGCCACGTTCGACGCCGGCAGCGGCCACGACCCGCGGATGTTCCCCGCCAAGCTCTACAGCGTCGACGGCGTCCGCGTCGCCCGCGGCTCCGACTTCGACAACACCGGCGTCCCGAAGGGCAAGGGCGAGCGCGTCCACCTCTCGCGCGCCGACGCCGAGTCGCTGGCCACCGGCCTCGCCGACACGACGTACGACGTCCGCTCGGTCGAGTCCAAGCCCTACCGCCGCTCGCCGTACGCCCCCTTCCGCACCACCACGCTCCAGCAGGAGGCGAGCCGCAAGCTCGGCATGAGCGCGAGCGTGACGATGTCGGTTGCGCAGCGGCTCTACGAGAACGGCTTCATCACCTACATGCGCACCGACTCCACGACGCTCTCGGGCGGCGCGGTCGGCGCGGCACGCGACCAGGTGCGTGAGCTGTACGGCGCCGAGTACCTTCCCGACTCGCCGCGCACGTACGCCTCGAAGGTCAAGAACGCCCAGGAGGCGCACGAGGCGATCCGGCCCGCTGGCGAGTCGTTCCGTACGCCTGCCCAGACCGGGCTCTCCGGCGAGCAGTTCCGGCTCTACGAGCTGATCTGGATGCGCACCGTCGCCTCCCAGATGAAGGACGCCGTCGGCAACTCGGTGACGATCCGCATCGGCGGCGCCGCCTCCGACGGTCGCGACGCGGTCTTCAGCTCGAGTGGTCGCACGATCACCTTCCACGGCTTCCTCAAGGCCTACGTCGAGGACATCGACGACGCGTCCAAGCGCAAGGACGACGCGGAGACCCGGCTGCCCAACCTCAGCCAGGGTGCTGCGGTGTCGGCCGCGACGCTGACCCCCGAGGGCCACGAGACGAAGCCGCCGGCGCGCTACACCGAGGCGACCCTGATCAAGGAGCTCGAGGACCGGCTCATCGGCCGCCCGTCGACGTACGCCTCGATCATCGGCACCATCCTCAACCGCGGCTACGTCTACAAGAAGGGCACCGCGCTCGTCCCCGCGTGGTTGGCGTTCTCGGTCATCCGGCTGCTCGAGGAGCACTTCCCGCGCCAGGTGTCCTACGAGTTCACCGCCTCGATGGAGGACGTCCTCGACGAGATCGCCGGCGGCCGCAAGGACCGCGCCACCGAGCTCGGCGAGTTCTACTACGGTGCCGGCGACGTTGTCGGCCTCAAGACGCTCGTCACCGAGCTCGGCGACATCGACGCCAAGGAGATGGCGACCTTCCCGATCGGCACGCCGGAGGACCAGATCAACCTCCGCGTCGGCCGCTACGGACCGTACGTCGAGGGTCCGCCGGCCGAGGACGGCGACGGCGCACCCGTGCGTGCCAACGTCCCCGACGACCTCCCGCCCGACGAGCTGACCGTCGCACTGGCGAAGGAGCTGCTGGCCAACCCGGCCGGCGAGGAGCAGGTCGTCGGCAACCACCCCGACACCGGCCTGCAGATCGTGGCGAAGAACGGCCGCTTCGGACCGTACGTCACCGAGGTGCTGCCCGAGGACGCGCCGAAGAGCGCCAAGCCGCGCACGGGCTCGCTCTTCGCGTCGATGACCCTCGACACGGTCACCGTCGAGCAGGCGGTCAAGCTGCTCGACCTGCCCCGCGTCGTCGGCAGCGACGAGGACGGCACCGAGATCACCGCGCAGAACGGTCGCTACGGGCCCTACCTCAAGAAGGGCACCGACTCGCGCTCGCTCACCACCGAGGACCAGATCTTCGACATCACCCTCGACCAGGCCAAGGCGATCTACGCCCAGCCCAAGCAGCGCGGCCGCGGTGCGGCCACCCCGCCGCTCAAGGAGCTCGGCAACGACCCCGTCTCCGGCCAGCCGGTCGTCGTGAAGGCCGGTCGCTTCGGCGAGTACGTCACCGACGGCGAGTACAACGCGACCCTGCGCAAGGACGACACCGTCGACGCGATCACCCTCGAGCGCGCGGCCGAGCTGCTCGCCGAGCGCCGCGAGCGCGGTCCCGCCAAGAAGGCAGTCAAGAAGGGCGCGAAGAAGGCTCCGGCCAAGAAGTCCGCTGCCAAGAAGACGACCGCCAAGAAGACGGCTGCGAAGAAGACGACCAAGAAGGCTGCCGCCAAGAAGTCCTGACCCTTACTCTCCTCGCAGGGGGTGAGGCATGACGTTGACCACGACGCCGCAGCAGGCGCGGGCCACGCACGACGAGTGGCTCGATCGCCGCTGGCGGCTGACGGGTGCGCTGTTCGGCCTGCTTGCCCTCGTCGCGGCGGCGTTGCTGGTGACGACCGGAATGCGGCCCGCGACGTACGGCGACCTCCTCGCCGACGTGGCCAGCAGCAAGGTCAGCGAGGTGCAGGTGGTCGGCGACGAGCCGCCTGCGAAGGGTGACCGCGTCGAGCTGCGGTGGAGTGTCTGGAACGGGCTTCTCGACCAGTACGCGGTGGTGCAGGTCGACGACAGCCGCGGCTACAACGCGTGGGACGAGAGCGTGTTCGTCAGCGCGGTCGACCCGCGCGACACGTTGCGCGGCATCAACTCGGGAATCACCCTCACCTCCGGGTCGTCCCTCGACGCCCCTTCCACCTCGGTCCACGGGTGGAGGGCGCCGGGTGCCGTCGTCCTTCTCGTGCTGGCCACGTGGCTGGGGATCCTGCTCCTGCTGGTGGGCGGTCCCGAGCCGTGGCGCGCCACCCGATGGGCGTGGGCATGGTTCGTGCTCCTCGCCGGCCCGCTCGGGTGCGTGGCGTACCTCCTGCTCGGTGGGCCCCTGGGCGTGGCGCGACCCCGCGCCGGACATCGTCGGCTCACAGGGGGCTGGGCCTTCGTGGTCGCGATGTTCTTCTTCAGCGGAAGCAACGCCGCCTGAGCCGACCGTCGGACCGAACGCGTCGCCGCCGGCCGCTGGCAGGCGTACGCGATCCCGGTCGGGGCGCGTTCGGTCCGTTCGCCCGCAGAGGTGTCGCACCGCGCCCGTAGGGTGTGCGCGTGAGCGCCGGAGTCTTCTCAGAGCACGGGCTCTTCGTCTGCTTCGAGGGGGGCGAGGGGGCCGGCAAGTCCACCCAGTCGCGGCTACTGCGCGACTGGCTGGTCGAGCGTGGTCAGACCGTGCTGCTGACCTTCGAGCCCGGCGACACCGGGGTCGGCAAGGAGCTGCGGCGGATCGTCCTCGACCCGGCCACCGGCGAGCTGTCGGACCGCACCGAGGCGCTGCTGTATGCCGCCGACAAGGCGGAGCACGTCGACCACGTCGTGCTGCCCGCCCTCGACCGCGGCGAGGTCGTGATCACCGACCGCTACGTCGACTCGACGCTGGCCTACCAGGGCGCCGGCCGTACGCTCGACGTCGCCGAGGTGGAGGCCGTCGCCCGGTGGGCCACCGGCGACCTGCGCCCGCACCTCACCGTCGTGCTCGACCTGGCGCCGGAGGCGGGCCTCGGCCGGTTCGACGAGCGCGACCGGATCGAGGGCCAGTCGCTCGAGTTCCACCAGCGGGTGCGGCAGGGGTTCCTCGACCTCGCGGCCGCCGACCCCGACCACTACGTCGTCCTCGACGCCCGCGCGCCGATCGACGTGATCTCCACCGCCATCCGGGCTCGCCTCGAACCCCTGCTGGAGCACCGATGACCACTGCGACCCGGACCGTCTGGGACGACCTCGTCGGCCAGCGCCCCACGATCGAGGTGCTGCAGCAGGCCGCGGCCGGGCAGGGCATGACCCACGCCTGGCTGATCACCGGGCCGCCGGGCTCCGGCCGCTCCAACGTGGCGCGGGCGTTCGCGACCGCCCTGCAGTGCGAGCTGCGTACGGGCTGCGGCGCGTGCGAGGCGTGCCGGCTCGGCATGGCCGGCTCGCACCCCGACATCACGTGGGTGAAGTCCGAGACGTCGGTGCTCTACGTCGACGACATGCGCGGCCTGGTGCAGTCGGCGGCGAAGTTCCCCTCGATCGGCCGCTGGCAGGTCGTCGTCATCGAGGACGCCGACCGCCTCGGCACCCCGGAGAACCCGCGCACCGGCAACGCGCTGCTCAAGGCGATCGAGGAGCCGACGCCCAAGACCCTGTGGCTGCTGTGCGCTCCGACGGTCCGTGACGTGCTCCCCACGATCCGCTCGCGCTGCCGCACGCTGACCCTCAACACCCCCGGCACCGAGGACGTCGCGCGGTTCCTCGCGAGCCACGACGGGATCTCGGAGACGGTCGCCAGCTTCGCCGCCCGCGCCAGCCAGGGCCACATCGGCCGGGCGCGCGCCCTCGCGCTCGACGAGGAGACCCGGTCACGTCGCCGCGAGGTGGTCAGCATCCCGGCCCGGCTGACGTCGCTCGGGTCGTGCATGACCGCGGCGACCAACCTCGCCGAGCTCGCCAAGGAGGAGACCGAGGCGATCACGGCCGACGCCGAGAAGCGCGAGCTCGGGGAGCTCCAGGCGATCTTCGGCAGCGAGCGCAAGGACCTCGCCAGCCGGTCCTACCGCGCGGCCCTCAGCGGCCTGGAGAAGCTGCAGAAGCAGAAGGCCAAACGTCGCGTGCTCGACGTGATCGACCGCGCGCTGATGGACCTCGTCTCGGTCTACCGCGACGCCATCGCCCTCAGCGTCTGCGCGCCCGGGATGATGGTCAACGAGGAGCTCCGCGGCGACGTGGCCACACTCGCCCGCGCGGCCACGCCCGACGAGCTGCTGAGGATGATCGACGCGATCTTCACCGCCCGCGAGCAGATGCTGGAGTTCAACGTGCCGCCGCAGCTGGCACTCGAGTCGATGACGGTCGCCCTGCGACTGCCCGGAGGTCGTCCGTGAAGAAGTTCCTCGCGGTGCTCGCCGTGTTCGCCCTCGCGCTGACCGCGTTCGTCGCGGTCGGGCTCGCGATCCAGGGCTCCACGCCCGACCCGCCACAGGCCAGCCCCACCCCGTCACCGAACACGCCGCCTCCCTCGTCGGTGACGCAGGCCCCGGAGGACGCGCTCACCGACCTCTACGCCCAGCGCGTCGACTGGTCGCCGTGCGACGACTACGCCGACTACGACTGCGGCACCCTCACCGTTCCCGTCGACTACGCCGAGCCCGCCGGCGAGACCATCGACCTGGCGCTGCTGCGGGTGCCCGCCACCGGCTCGCGCGTCGGCTCGATGGTGGTGAACCCCGGCGGTCCGGGCGCGCCCGGGACGTCGTACGCCGCCGCGGCCGGCCGCGTGTTCCGCGAGCCGCTGCTGCAGGGGTTCGACATCGTGGGCTTCGACCCGCGGGGGACTGGCACGTCGGCGCCGGTCGACTGCCTCAGCGACAGCGAGCTCGATGCCTACCTCGCGGGTGACCCGACGCCGGACACCGTGGCGGAGGAGCAGTCCTACAAGCGCTCCGTCCTGTCGTTCGGCGCCAGGTGCGTGGCGGGATCCGGCCCGGTCCTGGGCCACGTCACCACGATCGAGGCAGCCCGCGACATGGACGTCCTGCGCTCGGCGCTCGGCGAGGACAAGCTGACCTACCTCGGGGCGTCGTACGGCACCAAGCTGGGCGCGACCTACGCGGAGCTGTTCCCGGACCGGGTGGGCCGCTTCGTGCTCGACGGGGCGGTCGACGTCTCGCTCGACCCGCAGTCGGCGGCGATCGACCAGGCCACCGGCTTCGAGACCGCACTCCGCGCCTACGTGCAGAACTGCCTCGACTCGACCGACAACTGCTTCCTGGGCGACACCGTCGACGAGGGACTGGCCACCATCAGCGACCTCGTCGACTCGATCGAGGAGCAGCCGCTGCCGGCCGGAGACCGCGAGCTGCAGGTGGGCAACGCGTTCTACGGCATCATCACGCCGCTCTACAACCGCGACTACTGGTACCTGCTGAGCGCCGCGCTGACCTCCGCCCTGGACGGGAAGGGCACTGCCCTGATGCAGCTGGCGGACGCGTACGCCTCCCGCAGCCAGGACGGCACCTACCTCGACAACTCGATCGAGGCGAACTACTCGATCAACTGCCTCGACGACCCGACGTCGGTGCCCTTCGCGAAGGTGCCGTCGCTCTTCGCGGACTTCGAGGAGGCGTCGCCGACCTTCGGCCGGATCTTCGCCTGGTCGATGACCGGCTGCCGAGGCATCGAGGTGACCTCGAGCGAGGCGCCGCTCGACATCCGCGGCGCGGGCGCCGCGCCGATCCTGGTCCTCGGCACGAGCCGCGACCCGGCGACGCCGATGAAGTGGGCCGAGGCCCTGTCGGCGCAGCTCGAGTCGGGCGTGCTGGTCGAGCGCGACGGCGACGGCCACACGGCGTACAACTCGGGCAACGAGTGCATCGACACCATCGTCGAGGACTACCTGCTGGACGGGGCAGTCCCCGACGACGGCACGACCTGCTGAGAGCTCAGCTCTCCAGGGCGGCGTCGAGGGTGATCTCGACGCCGGTGAGCGCCTTGCTGATCGGGCAGCCGGCCTTGGCCGTGTCGGCCGCGTCCTTGAAGGCGGCGTCGTCGAGGCCGTCGACCTCACCACGCACCGTCAGGGTGATGCCGGTCAGCTTGAAGCCGCCGGCCTCCTTGTCGGGGCCGAGGGTGACGTCGGCCTTGACGTCGAGCGACTGCACGGTGCCTCCTGCCTCGGTCGCGAGGTCGGACAGCGACATGGCGTAGCAGGCCGAGTGCGCGGCTGCGACGAGCTCCTCGGGGCTGGTGGTGCCGTCGGCGTCGTCGGCCGCGCGCTGGGGGAACGAGACGTCGAAGGTGCCGGCGCCGGAGCTCGAGAGCTCGACCTGGCCGGATCCGTCCTGGAGGCCGCCGTTCCAGGCGGTGCGGGCGGTGCGAGTGGGCATCGGGGGCTCCTGCGGGTCGGTGATGGGGATGGTTCGTCGAACCTATCCGGCGCCACCCCACCCCCCGGATTTCGGTCCACGCCAGCGCTCTCCGTATAGTTACCCGCGGTCCGTCGAGCACTGCTCGCAGGCCACGCCGCCTTAGCTCAGTCGGTAGAGCGAGTCACTCGTAATGACTAGGTCCTCGGTTCGATTCCGTGAGGCGGCTCTGACTCCCCCGGGGACCCGAGACCCCGGGGGAGTCTTCTGCGTGCGGATGAGGGTCAGCTCAACAGAAATTCAACAGAAACTCCCCGCTGGGCCAGAGCGGGAAGCGGTCATCACCCCCATGCCCAGGCTCCGTGCAAATAGAGTGGGCCGGACGCACTCGGGTTGACGAAGGGGAGTCATGGCGCCGCAGGGCTTTGCCGACAAGGTCGCATTCGTATGGAAGGTGGCCGACAAGCTTCGCGGCACCTTCAAGCAGCACGAGTACGGCGCGGTGATGCTTCCCTTGCTGGTGCTCCGCCGGATGGACGCAGTGCTTGCTCCGACGAAGGACGCGGTCCTGGTGAAGTCCAAAGGCTTCAAGGACATTGGTCCTGGCGAGGACATGCTGCTCAAGTCTGTGTCTGGGCAGGGCTTTTACAACACGTCGCCGTTGACATTCGCGACGATGCTCAACGACGACAAGAACCTGGCCGACAACTTGGCTGGCTACATTCGCCGGCTCTCGCGCGATGCCTATGCCGTGATCGAGGCCTACAACTTTGACGACAAGATCGCCCGAATGGATCGGGCCGGGATTCTGTACGGCGTGGTGGCAGACTTCGCGGACCTCGACCTACGTCCGGAGGTCGTGAGCAACGAGTCGATGGGCTACGTCTTCGAGGAACTGCTCCGCAAGTTCTCCGAGATGAGCAACGAGACGGCTGGTGAGCACTACACCCCGCGCGAGGTCATCCGGCTCATGGTCGACCTGCTGCTGACTGGTAAGGCTGCCGCCGAGCTCATCGAGAACCCCAAGCCAGTCCGCACCGTCTACGACCCTGCGGCTGGCACTGGTGGAATGCTTATGGGGGCGCTGCACCGGATCGAGGAGCTCAACCCCGGTGCAATCGTGCAGGTCGCAGGCCAGGAGCTCAACGACGAGACGTGGGCGATCGCGCAGTCCGACCTCATGATGCAAGGCATCTCGGTCGATCGGATGCAGCAGGGCAACACCCTCACAGCCGACGCATTCGCGACCGACAAGTTCGACTTCATCCTCGCCAACCCGCCCTACGGCGTGGACTGGAAGGGCTACGCCCCACCGATCAAGGACGAACACGCCAAACTCGGCTTCAACGGTCGCTTCGGCGCCGGGCTGCCACGGGTCTCCGACGGGTCGCTGCTCTTCCTTCAGCACATGCTCTCGCACATGAAGCCGACCGGCTCGCGGGTCGGCATCGTCCTGTCGGGATCGCCGTTGTTCTCCGGTCAGGCGGGATCCGGGGAGTCGGAAATCCGCCGCTGGATCTTGGAGAACGACTGGCTCGAGGGCATCGTCGCGCTGCCGGACCAGATGTTCTACAACACCGGCATCTCCACCTACGTGTGGATCCTCACCAACGACAAGGCGGAGGCAGAACAAGGTCTGGTGTAGCTTATCGACGCCCGGGGAATGGGCACCAAGATGCGGAAGTCGCTCGGCGACAAGCGCAAAGAACTCACCAGCGACGCGATTGGCGAGATCGCGAAGCTGTACGGCGGCGCGCACGGCGAGTTTGCCGGCGACCCGCGGGTGAAGGTGCTCGATCGGGAGGTCTTCGGGTGCCAGCGGATTACCGTCGAACGGCCACTCGTCGACGAGACGGGCGAGCCAGTGCTCAAGAAGGGCAAGCCGCAGCCGGAGGCAAAGCTGCGGGATCAGGAGAACGTTCCGTTGCCGGCTGGCTTCCTGGACCTCGGCGAGGGAGAGAGGTCCAAGGTGCTTATTGATGCGGCCGAGCAGCATCTGATCGACGAAATCCGGCCCCACGTGCCCGACGCCTGGATCGACCACGCCAAGACCAAGCTGGGCTGGGAGATTCCATTCAATCGGCACTTCTACGTCTACACCCCGCCCCGTCCGGTTGAGGAGATCGCATCCGAGATAAAGAGTCTCGAGGGTGAGATCCAGGCATGGATGAAGGGGCTCGGGTTGTGAAGCCGGTACCCCTGCGGCGCCTAGTCGAGTGCCTTGACGGGCAACGCGTGCCCCTCAGCGCGGAGCAACGATCGCATCGTCCCGGCGACGTACCCTACTGGGGCGCCAACGATGTAGTCGGCTGGGTCGATCAGCACCTCTTTGACGAAGAGCTTGTGCTTGTCGGTGAAGACGGAGCGCCATTTTTCGACCGAGCCAAGAGCGTCGCGTTCCACGTCGACGGGCCAGTCTGGGTAAACAACCACATGCATGTCTTGCGGCCGCGTGGAGTGGAGCCTCGATTCCTCACCCACGCGCTAAACGCCACTGACTACGGTCGCGTCATCTCGGGATCGACACGTGACAAGTTGACCCAAGATGACATGAAGGCAATCCCGGTGCCAGAGCTTGACATCAACGAGCAACGACGGGTGGCCGCCTTCCTCGACGATCGAGTTGACCGGATTGACCGAGTCATCGCCGCCCGCCATAAGGAGATGGAAGCCATTCAGGCGGCATTCGAGTCCGTACAACGAGCCGCCATCCTGGGACTCGACGAGAAGCGGCAGGCGGAGTTTGAGTTGCCATGGGCGCGTGTGGGTGGCGCATCGCGCAAAGTCCGTAGGTTGGGTCAACTCGCTCGGATGGGAACGGGGCATACCCCCAGCAGGTCTATCTCCGACTATTGGTTGAACTGCACTATCCCTTGGCTCACCACAGGGGACGTTCATCGGTTCCGCCGCGACGAGATCGACGTGATTGATCAGACCAGCATCCAGATAAGCGAACTTGGACTCGCCAACAGTGCGGCAGTAGTTCATCCGGCCCGAACCGTGGCGCTTAGTCGGACTGCATCGGCGGGCTTCGCCGTGATCATGGGCAACGACATGGCAACCAGCCAGGACTTCGTGACTTGGACTTGTGGACCTGAACTGCTCCCTGAGTTCCTGCTGTACTCGCTGCGCGTGATGCGCCCCTACCTGCTCGGATTCCTTGCCACCGGCTCGACCCACAAGACGATCTACTTTCCGGACATTCAAGATCTTTCGATCGTTGTTCCCGAGGTTGAGCTCCAGCGCCTCGCCGTCGAAGTTGTTGCGGAGCGTGCTGATTCTCGGAAGTCGGGACTTGCCGCCCTGGCCCAATGCATCGACCTTCTGCTTGAGTTCAAGTACTCCCTTATTGCCGCGGCGGTGGCTGGCGAACTAGACGTAACCACGGCAGGAAGCGGGATCCCGTCGTGAGCGTCCATCAAGAGTCTGCGTTCGAGGCCAACATCGAGGCCCACTTGCTGGCCAACGGCTGGCATGGCGCCAGCCCGTCGGCGTACGACCAGCAGCTGGGTTTGTTCGGAGACGAGGTAATCGCCTTCATCCGGACGTCTCAGCCGAAGGCGTGGCAGCAGCTGGTCCAGCGTCACGGTGGCGAGGAGCACGCGCAGGGCAAGTTCCTGATCCGTCTGGCTGGAGAGCTCAACCACCGCGGCACGATCAGCGTGCTGCGCGGGGTCGTAAAGGACTCCGGGGTGACCGTGCGAATGTCGTGGTTCCGACCCGTCAACAACCTCACGCCCGAGCTGGGCGAGCGCTATGCCGCCAACCGGCTCGCTGTCGTGCGCCAGTTGCACCACTCGGAGTCGCGTCCGCATGACTCGCTTGACGTGACTCTCGTGGTCAACGGCATCCCCGTCGCAACCGCGGAGCTTAAGAACCCACTGACGCATCAGACGATCGAGCACGCGATGTCTCAGTACCGCACCGATCGCAACCGGCACGACCTGATCTTCGCGAAGCGCACTCTGGTCCACTTCGCCGTGGACCCGCACCGGGTGGCCATGACAACCCGACTCGCGGGTGACGAAACGGTCTTCCTGCCGTTCAACACCGGCTCGGCCGGAGCGGGGCGGCCCGGGGGCGCGGGGAACCCGACAAGCGATGGCTACCAGACGGCGTACCTGTGGGAGCAAGTCTGGCAGCGCGACGCGTTCCTCGATCTGCTCGCAACGTTCGTCCACGAGGGGGACGGACGGGTGCTGTTCCCTCGCTTCCAGCAGTGGCACGCCGTGCAGTCGATCGTCGCCGCGACGCTGGCGGATGGTGCTGGTACTGATCGACTCATCCAGCACTCCGCCGGTTCGGGGAAGTCCAACACGATCGCCTGGACCGCACATTCGCTGAGTCGGCTGCATGGGGCCGATGACCAGCCGGTCTTCGACAAGGTCGTGGTGATCACCGACCGGAAGGTGCTCGATCGGCAGCTTCAGGAGACGGTTGCCGGGCTCGACCACACGCCGGGCACGATCGTGCGCGTCGACAAGCACTCCAGCCAGTTGCGCGAGGCGCTGGAAGGCAACGCCGCCCGGATCATCATCACGACGCTGCAGAAGTTCCCGGTGATCGCTGAGGCTGCTGATGCCGTCGTGGGCAGCCGGTTCGCGGTGATCGTGGACGAGGCGCATTCCTCGACCTCCGGTGAAGCGGTGTCGAAGCTGAAGAAAGTGTTGGGGGTGCCAAGCGCAGCGGCACTGGAGGCGGCCGAAGCTTCAGAGGCTGCGGCGGAAGCAGCCGACGAACCAGAGGACGTGTTGCTCGCCAGCGCGCGCAACCGGGGCAAGCAGCAGAACCTCTCGTTCTTCGCTTTCACCGCTACGCCGAAGCCAAAGACGCTGGAGACCTTCGGGCAGCTCGACTCCGACGGACAGCGGCGACCGTTCCACACTTACTCCATGCGCCAGGCCATCGACGAGGGCTTCATTCTTGACGTCCTGGCCAACTACGCGACGTACGCGACCTACTACAAGCTCGCCAACACCGAGCCCCGCCACGACCCCGAGATGGAAGCGTCGAAGGCCAAGGCGGCGTTGGCGCGGTTCGTCTCGCTGCACCCCTACCAGTTGGAGCAGAAGGCCGAGGTGATCGTCGAGCACTTCCGGCAGAAGACCGCCGCGAAGATCGACGGCCGCGCGAAAGCGATGGTCGTGACTAGGTCCCGGCTCCACGCCGTACGCACGAAGCAAGCGATCGACGCCTATATCAAGCGCAAGGGGTACGACACTGGCGAGGCACCGATCCGTGCGCTGGTCGCCTTCTCCGGAGAGGTGAAGAATCCCGACGCGCCGGAGCTGAGCTACACCGAGGCGTTCATGAACGGGTTCGGCGAGACCCAGCTGCCCGAGCGGTTCCACGACGAGTACCAGGTGCTGGTCGTGGCCGAGAAATATCAGACCGGGTTCGATGAGCCGCTTCTGCACACCATGTACGTCGACAAGAAGCTCGCTGGCGTCAAAGCCGTGCAGACGCTGTCGCGGCTGAACCGCACTCACCCGGGCAAGTTAGACACCTTCGTGCTGGACTTCGCCAACACCGCGGAGGAGATCCAGGAGGCGTTCGAGCCGTTCTTCGAGGAGTCCTTCGCGACGCCGACCGACCCCAACGTGCTCTACACGATGGAGCACGACCTCCGCATAGCTGGCGTGTTGTCCTCCGAGGAAGTCCGCGCCACGGTCCAGGCCCTCCTGTCCGACGACCCCGCGCAACAGTCAGTGATTTACGCCAACCTCAACCCTGCGGTGGGCCGGTTCGCCTCCCTCGACGAAGACGCACAGGAGCCCTTCCGCGGGACACTCAACCACTTCTGCCGCGCCTACTCATTCGTTGCCCAAGTCATGCCGTTCACCGATACCGACCTCGAAGAACTCTTCCTCTACGGCAAGCTCCTGCTCGCCGACCTGCCTGCCAGCGACTCCGACCCGATGCCTCAACTCTCATCATCGGTCCAGCTCACCCACCTACGCATCGCCGTGACCGGCGACACCGCCATCACCTTGACCGCTGCAGACGAGTCCGGCGTTGCGCTGCCGGGGGAGGGCAAGGGCAAGCAAGCCGATCCCGTCCTCGACAAGCTGTCTGCCTTGATCGCAGTGATGAACGACAAGTACGGCGCCGAGCTCGGCGAGCCAGACAAGATCTGGATCGACCAGCAGAAGGCCGAGCTCAAGGCAGACGAAGACATGAAGACCGTCGCGCTCAACAACGACCGCAGTCAGTACGAACTGGTCCTAGCGAACAAGGTCAAGGAGCTCATGGTTGCCCGACATGAGAAGAACGGGCACCTCTTTGATCTCTTCTTTGCCAAGCCCGAGTTCCAGTCGATGCTGCTGCACCACCTAGCGGACACGTACGACGAGTTCAGAGCTGGCGTGGGTTGATGCCACGTCGAACTGTCCAGAATGCCGCGCACTCGTCGAACGTTCAGATGCAGACTGGGAAGTCGCGCACGCGGATCCTGGCGGACTCAGCGACGTGGGTGGCTCAGCCCTTCCGAGCGCCGTTGCGTAGCGAAGCAGAGTTGCCGGAGGGGCCTTGACGAATGTGGGTCGAGAGGTGCTCGCACAGACGCCGTGTCTCCGTCAGAGCAGGTCGCGGCTCAGTTGGCTCCAATCAAGTCTCATCCACGGTATGTTTCTCGAAGGCTTGCGATTTAAGAGTTCATGGGGGAACGATGCTAATTGACGTCCAAGAGTTCACTGTTTCGAAATAGTTATAGGCCTCGTCTCCCCAATCGGGACCGACCTTGAAAGGGCCACGCAACTCCTCGAGGAGGAGTTGCATCAGTACGGATATGGCACCGAGATCGTGCGGCTCAGCCGACTCCTGGAAAAGGCTCTCGGTGAAGAGTTGTCCGACAGCGCCGACAACGAGAAATACTATGAGTCTCGAATGGGAGCGGGCGATCGGCTTCGTAGGCAATACGGAAACGATGCCGTCGCAGGATATGCCATCGCTGAGATACTCGAACGACGCGATCGGATGGGTTTCGAAGGGCATTCCCAGCGCGTAGCTTGGATCCTGTGGTCGCTGAAGCATGAGGAGGAAGTGGACCTCCTTCGGGCGACATACGGAAGCAGGTTCGTTCTATTGGGACTCAATGCCCCTGTGGAGAAACGACGGACCCGGTTAAGGGGTGAACTCCAGGACGCAGACCCCGGCTCGGGCGGACTGGAGGCTGAAGTCGCTAGGTTGATAGAGCGTGATCAACTCGATCCAGACCGCCCATACGGCCAACACGTTCGCGACGCCTACTGCCGGGCGGACTACTTCGCTGAACTGGAAGTGGGATCAGTGCGCGAAGAGTTGGGGCGCTTCGTAGGTCTCATCTTTGGGAAGCCCTTCATTACGCCCACCAAGGATGAAGCCGCGATGTTCTTGGCGTTCGCCTCTTCTCTACGGTCGTCCGACGCGGGCCGTCAGGTCGGAGCAGTCATAGCTAGCGAAGTTGGGGAGGTCCTGGCAGTCGGTTGCAATGAAGTACCGAAGGCGGGTGGCGGCGAGTATTGGAGCGACGATCTAACCGACAATCGTGACTTCCAGTTGGGTTATGACTTTAACAAGAGAGCAACTCGTCGGGCTCTGCGAGAGGTGCTCGACGCGCTATCGCATAGTGGCCATTTGTCTGACCGAATGAAGAAGGAGCTGAGCGAAGATCGCTTGGAAGTAGCCCTTTCTGAGGACAAAGATGGTCGACTTAAGAACTCGCGCGTCCTGAGCTTGATCGAGTTCGGACGAATCGTTCATGCCGAGATGTCGGCAATAACGCAGGCTGCGCGTGGCTCCACATCCATTCGGGGCGCGATCCTATACACGACAGCGTATCCATGCCACATGTGTATGCGGCTCATCATTTCGAGCGGGGTTAGCCGTATTGTGTATGTCGATCCCTATCCCAAGTCCCTTGCCGAAGACATGTACGCGACCGAACTTGCGCATGCGGTGCACGGCCAAACTGTTGGCGTCTCGGTTGAGCCTTTTGTTGGTACGTCTTGGACGATCTACCCTCAAGTGTTCAGGAGCATTAATCGCGATCGGCTCCAAGATGGTCGGTTCGACTCTTGGTCGCCAGCAGCTTCACGTATGCGACTTGCCGACGCGGATCCGATCGGTGTTGCTCAGGAGACCGAGTTGCAGATCCCGATCGCGTTGGAGCTCCGGTCCGACACGGGGGACGTCCTAGAGACTGTCGGAGGGCTAGTGCATAGTAAGACCGAAGACGAGCCAACGGGTGAGGATGGCGTGGGATGACGAACACGAATCGCGAGTGGTTGCTTCAGCTGAGCGCCAAGTCACGCAGCCAGTTAGCCGAACTTCCCACTCGTCATCAACCGACCTGGTACCGGCTTCGAGTTGCGGAAGCAGCCATCAGCACCGCTGAAGCACCGGTAGAGCGGCCAGCTGCTACTCAGTAGGTCGAGTGCCTGACCGCAGGTGCCCGCCCTTCAGTGCTGCAAACGGACTTCGGCCCACGCGCTCGGCAACTGGTCCCAGCGAGGACGGCTGCGGTTGCGGCGTTAGGTGACCGAGGGTCCGCCAGTCCTCTGGAGCGCTCGTGCGTGTTGGTCAATCAGCCGCTTGTTGAGGTCATCCGAGTGTCCCGATCCGTCCCGGTGTCGGCTTTGTCCGGTCAGGCAGCTCGCCTGCTCCACGTGCCTCAGCGCCTCGTTGCTGCGTTGGGGCGTCGACTCACGTTGGGTCGAGTGAATCTGTCTGAGAACTGGCGAGCGATGATGGCGTCAGTACCTCCGCTTGGTCGCGGACCTCTTAGCGATCACGCGGGCACCGGCCATCCGCATCTGTGCGAACTGAGGGCTGACGTTGAACGCTTCAGCTACCCGAAGGTTGTCCCAGTCCGCGAACGCCGCCCGGCGAGCGGCCTGGTCCGGAATGAGAAGTTCACCCGAGATGAAGTGCGCCTGCCTCTCTTGGGTCGCGTCGAACTGGCGTTTGTGGTCATCGCCGAGGATGACGTTGTCGAAGGAGTGCTCGAGCAGGTGGTGCCCGAGTTCGTGTGCGATGTTGCTGCGGCGACGCACGGAAACGTGGGCATCGTTCTCGACAATGACACGGGCGCTGCCCAACGGGATGAGCGCGGCAGACCACGATTGGGTGCTTGATGCATGGAAATGCTCATGGGCCTCGGCGCCGAGCCCCCGTTCGAGTAGATCGGTAAGCGAGTAGACCGGGATGCCGTGGGCGTCTGCCAGCGCGTATGGGTCGAACGCGTCATGAACGTCGAGGCCCAGTTCGCTGCGCTCCTCGGCAGCGACCTCACGCATCTTGGCTTGGGTCCAGCCGCCCCTACGTCGACCCTTCCCGGCGCTCGGACTGGAACCTTTTGGCGGCTGCTGCGATGACCTCTTCAAGGTAGGAGACATCCTTCTCGCTCAGATCTTTCCGGGCTCGTAGCAACGGACCCAGTTGCGCAACGAGATCAGGGTCTTCGTCCGAGGCCGCTGCGCCCTCGTAGAAGTCTTCCGCCGACATCCTCAGCCAGGTCGTCATGGCCGCGAAGGCCGTTACGTCTGGTCTCAACCCCTGCGACATCCGCGAGATCGTCGAGGCGCTCACCCCAAGTTCCTTCGCCAGCTGTCGCCAGGACAAATCCTCTGCCTCGCGGGCCGCATCCAAGGCTGCATGCAACGCCTTCACGTTCACCGAGGGCGCGGCGCTCAAGGTCGCTCCACAAAAACTGCATTGCTCGACATGTCGGTCACGTGTGTTATGTTAGCAGTGCTCGACATATCGAGCACTGTGCCAAATACGGTGCGGTCAGCAGTCTCGAGAGAATAGGAGGGTCGCCGTGAAGGCACCCGACGCAGCACCCCAGGCAGAGCCCACCGAAGGACTTGACGCAGCGCGCGCGGCTCAGAAGCCCGGGCACGAGGACCGGACGGTCAGGATCGTCGTGAACACGCGCCCGCACCGGTGGGCAGAGAAGACGATTTCCTACGAGGAGGTCGTCAACCTCGCCTACCCCGGCCAGCCGATCGGTGAAGGTGAGGCGGTCACCGTCGCGTACACCCGCGGGCCCAACGAGAAGCACGAGGGTTCGCTCAGCCCGAAGCACAGCGTCAAGGTCAAGAACAAGATGGTGTTCGATGTCTACCGCACCTCTCGGTCCTGATCCGGACGTCCGTCGTCTTATCGACGACGGACACGACATCAGCCTCGTCAACGGCCACCTGGTCGTGAAGCGGGTCCCGTACGTGACCACGGAGAAGGGGGTCGCGTACGGGTTCCTCGCCTACCCCGTCACCGTCAGCGGCGACAACATCGTCCACGGCAGCGACCACCGCATCTGGTTCGGCGGGTCCACGCCGTGCAACGAGGACGCAGCGCCGTTCACCTTTGCGAGCGCGGAAGCGCTGGCCATCTCCCCTGACTTGAACGCAAACCTCATGCTCTCAAGCAAGCCCGGTCCCGAGGGATATGCGAGCGAGTACGAGAAGGTCACCGCCTACGTTCGCATGCTCGCCCACCCTGCGATGGCGCTCGACGACACCGTGACCGCCACCCCGGGCGCAGCCTGGCAACAGGTCGAGGACAACGTGCCATTCCGCTACCGCGACACCGCCACCACCCGTGCTGGCCTCTCGGTCATGGCGCAGGTCTTCTGGAGCCAGCGGATCGCCATCGTCGGCCTCGGCGGTACCGGCGCCTACATCCTCGACCAGGTCGCCAAAACGCCCGTAGCAAGCATCCTGATCATCGACGGTGACGTGTTCGACAACCACAACGCGTTCCGCGCCCCTGGTGCCCCGACCCTCGAGCAGCTGCGTGCGCGGCCCCCGAAAGTCGACTACTACTACGACCTCTACGGGCGCATGCACACCGGCATCGACACCGAGCAGACCTACATCACTGACGACAACCTCAACCTTCTCGACGACGCAACCTTCGTGTTCCTTGCGATGGACGACGCGACCATGAAGCCCGCAATCGCTGCCCACCTGATCGAGCGCCACATCGCGTTCATCGACATCGGCATGGGCATCGAAGAGATCGACTCCAGGCTCTCGGGCCTGCTCCGCATGGTGTTCGCCGGCCCGGGTGCCGACGTCGAGGATGCGCTCGCCCGCATCCCCAAGCCCGCCGAGGAAAGAGACGACTATGGACGCAACATCCAGGTCGCCGACCTCAACGCGCTAAACGCGGTTCTCGCTATTGGTCGTTGGAAGCGGCACCTCGGCTTTTACGCCGACGCCACGTCCGAAGACTTTGCCACGTACTCGATGTTCACCAACCACATCGCCAACGAAAGCGGCACGGTCGACGACGACCTCGAGGCAGACGAGCCGGACGAGTCTGGGGCCAGTGAGGGGCCGGTGGACGCGGCATGAGAGTCGCGACCCTCGCTCCGGAGTTCGTCGAAAGCTTCCCGAGCACTCTGGAGCCCGGTGTCTTGTACGTCTCCATCGAGTTCACCACGTGCGCTCACCTGTGCGCGTGCGGCTGCGGAGAGGAAGTCTTCACGCCTCTGTCGCCGGCTCAATGGTCGTTTGCCTTCAATGGCCGCGACATCTCGATGCGGCCATCGATCGGCAACTGGACGCTCCCTTGTCAGTCGCACTACATCATCGAGCGCGGACGAGTCACGTGGTCGTACCAGTTCACGAAGGAACAGATCGCCGCCAATCGCGCTCGGGATCGCCGCGCACTTCGGACCCGGGATGAGCCCGAAGCTGCACACGAAGCTTCGGAAGCCGCCATCTCGCAGGAGCAGGAGAATAAGCGGACCAATCGCTTCTGGACGCGGATGTGGAGTCACATCTGGGGCGGTTGAACCTTTCCTATGGGCCTCAGACCACCGTCTTGCGGTGAGATGGCAGTGCTGTTCTCTGCGACCACGGCGATGCCCTGCATGCGGTCGCTGCACCTCAAATCCCGCATCCGCCGGGATGGTTGGTGCGTCTTCACGCCGCCTATCGACGCTGTCGGGTCGTATAGCCAGATGATCGGCACCGCGACGCCAAGTATGGGCGTGGACGCCTCCACGCCATGGTCGTGACGACGTGCGCCCCCCGTGCCGCGGGCCGTGTGTGGCGCTGCTACGGGCGTCGCACGGCCGTGGCAGCGAAGAATCGCACGTCAGTCGCGCAGGGAGTACTTCTCGGCAAGGTCGACAAGAGTGGCTGGGGCGACCCGATCGTCGGTGGGACGGCCATTGACGTACTTGGGCAAGACATAGACGGCCCATCCGCCGCGACGCTCCTTGAGGCGGACCACCTTGCCTTGTCGGCGAAGCTCCTCGAGGACTGCTTCGATGGACTCGCTGGACTCGACGTTGGGGACGTGCCTGTTGATGTTCATGCCCTTCCTGTGCCTCGAGCCGAGCACGTCGGGCAGAGCCGTGACAACGAGTGAGCCTCGCCGTGCGTCCTACTTTCGACCGAGGGCAGCCAAGACCTTGATCAAAGGTCGGCATTGGGAGCGTGAGCGTCCACTGGGCCGGCGGGAATGGGACTTGGGCGCTCGAACGGCGACGTCGAGTTGCGCGTGGACCCGGGGCAGGTCCTCGGGGTGCCTTCAGTCAGGATTCACGGACTGCACGGGACGCTGGCACGCGGCCTCGTAGCAGTGGTCGGAGTCGTTCTCGCTTTCGTCCTGCTGGAGTTCGAGCTCGATGAGTACCTCGTGCTGGAGGTCTTGCTTCGTGGAACGCGTCTGCCGGTAGTTATTCATGCTCTTTCCTGTGCCACCTGATGTCGGTCGAGTGGAAAGTTGGCGTCTAGCGGTCCTCCTGCGCCGGGTTCACGACTGTTCGACGTCGTGGAACAACCAGTCGAGGATGGCCCGGTGGTCGGGTACCTGCTGTCGGTGGACGACGTACGACCGGAGAGGCGTCGACCCGGCAAGGCTGTGGCCGAGCTGCAAGCGAGCGGCGTCGAGCCCGGCGTCGTACGCGATGAGGCTCGCGACCGTCCTGCGCAAGGCGTGAGGAGTGACGCCGATTAAGGTGGGTTCGTCTGCGATGGCCTTGCGAAGCCGCTCGCGGATGTTTGAGGCCCACATGAAGGTGCCCTGATTCGATGCGATGACCGGGTCGGTGGGTGCGGTGAAGCGCGATCCGTCTCGACGCTCACGCAGGATCTCGGCGACGGCGTCGGGGAGCAGCAGCGTCCGGACCTGGTTGTTCTTGGTCGCTTCCTGACGGTGGTGGCGCACGATGTAGCCGGTGCGAGGCTCGATCATCGTCCCGGAGATCGTCATGGTCGGGTGATCGCTGTCCAGGTCGACCAGCTCGTGGGTCACGGCGAGGATCTCGCTGATGCGCGCCCCGGTGCCCAGGGCGACCATGCAGAAGTCATGGAGGTCGCGGGTGGGTCCTCGAAATCCCGGCTTGCGCCGGTACTCGGGGCTCACGACCCGGAGCAGGTGCCGAGCCATCGGGATCGTCAGGGCTTCGACTTCCTTCGGCTCGCGCAGTGGGGGAGCGACGTACTTGGTCGGGTTGGACGCGATGGCTCCGTCGCGGACCGCGAGCTCGAGCATCGCGTGCAGCACCGAGCGTGCTCGGACGGTGGAGAGGCCGGTGTCCTCGAGATCGGCCAATAGGGACTCGAGCAGCGCGATGGAGAGTTCGTGGAGCCGCAGGTCACCCATGGCCGGCGTGATGATGCGGACGATCTCGCTGTGGTAACCCCACCGCGTCTGGGCGGTCAGCGGGACGCGACGACGGGCATGCCCGGCGCGCGCCTTGTGTTCCTCCCAGTGGGCGGCCAGGTCCGTGACCGTCCAGGTCGGCTGCACGCCCTCGAACGGCGTGTCGACGATCTTGTCGAGCTTCGACTGGAGCTTGCGGCGGGCAGCGCCCTTGGTCTGCCCGGACGCGGTGACCTGCTTGTGCTTGCCTCGGGGGGTGCGGACCCACACCGCGGCGATGTAGCCGCCTTGGGGACGGTGGGTGACCCACTGCTGACCGGTGGTTCCCAGGGGGAGGGCCGGACGTCCCACGCTGCTCTTGGGAGGACTCTTCTTGTTCTCGTTCATGACCTTCCTGTGCCGCGTCGATACGGTCACAGGCAGAGGCGTGACATCGCTTCCCTAGCGGTCGTTCCAGCGGGCCTCGGACTCGCGCACCTGTTCAGCGAGCCAGGCGCTCACTTCGGCGCGTGGGTAAAACACGGCACGGCCGATGCGGATGTACGCCGGCCCAACCCGTGCCGAGCGGTAGTTGCGAAGCGTGCCGAGGCTCAGGGCGCCGCGGAGCAGGGCGACCACATCTTCGGGCGTGAGCCAGTCCTCGACGCCGAGGGACGGGGCACCAGTTTCGATGTAAGCCTTCGTGGTGCCGCATGGGCAGCCCGTGAACCTCGGCTGGTCAGTGAAAGTTGTCATGTCGCTGCGGTGTGCGGGGGCGAGCGAAGGTGATCTCTGGACTATTGAGTCGACTGGCGGGGCGTGTGTCGAAGCCCGGTTCAGTTCGAAGCGGCCTCTTGGCCTGGCGTTTCCTCGTCGAGGAGCACTCGCGGTCGGCCGGCGTGGTCCTCGGCGGACTGAAGCTTTCCGTTATTGATCCAGGCGTAGACGGTGTTGCGGGTGATGCCGAGGCGACGGGCGGCCTCGGTAACGGAGATGCCGGGGGACTCTGGCGCGGGGCGTGGGACTGCGTCTCCGTGCGCGTGGCGCCAGCGAACCGATGGGCTCAAGTCCGCTGCGTCCATCGCCCGTTCGGCCCGGGACCTCGCGGTCTTGGGGCTCGCGAGGCCCGCGGCTCGGGCAATCTCCCCCCACGTGTGACCTGCCTTGCTCGCCTCGTACATGGCTTGCGCTAGGGCTGCAGCTTGGCTTCGGTGACGGTTCTCGACCTCGACAAGCTCAGCAGCTTCGGCGGAGACGCGCGACAGCTTGTCACGTGCGTCAGGGCTCTCGTCGGGCATGCGTTGATGGTGCCAAGGGGAGCCACCCGCCGGGTTCCCGACACGCCCCTCCCTTCGGGCCGTGACCAATAGCGATCAACAAATATTGGATGCATCCGTCAGGCTGTGTAAGAATGATGACGATGGAAGGGGGGTCACCGTGGCCGAAGGTTTTGATGTGGCAGAGCTCGTGAGTGGGTTGATGGCAAAGGCGCCGACACCGGGGGAGCGCCGGGCGATTGCCCTGCTGGCCGATGCCGGGATGTTCGACAGCCGCGACTTTCGGCGCACGTGTGTGCGTCCGCGGGCGGAAGGGGTGGCGTGGCGGCGCGTACGGGAGATGTGGGTGGTCATGTCCGAGACCGACCCGCGCCGGGGACTGCTCGAGGACAGCACCGAGATGGTTGCTCTTGCCAACTCTCGTCCGCCGGAGTCGCTCGAGGACCTCCAGATCCGCATCGACGTCGACGGCGTTGACGGCATCACGTTGGCCGCGTGGCTCGACGTCTATGCCGCGGATTCGCGCGATCCCAGCCCCTACCTCGTCCACATCGACCGCTGCCTTGCCAGGCTCGTGGCCCGCTTCGAGTGCACGACCTGCGGCCGCCCGGCCGTGGCCCTGGACGACGACGACATGCCCGTGTGTGCGACCTGCAAGAAGGAGAACAACTAATGATTCCCGGTTCCGTTGACCCCAAGACTGGCAACGTCCCGCTGCACCTCGGAGAGGACTACTGGGTGCACTTCGAAGGCCGCACCGAGGACGGGCTCGTCCTGGTCCGCATGATGCGCAAGCCGAGCACCGGTCCGCTGCTCGGCCTGGACGGCGCGCGGGGTCTGCGGGAGTACATCGACGGGATACCTGCGTGCGCGTCCGACGTCTCGACCGCCGAGCTCGAGGCATGGCTGGACCTGCGCGTCGCCGAGCTCGGTGGGTCCTGACCTTCGTTGGTCTGCGATGACTGTGGATCCCGGAGCCGGGGAGCTCAACGTCATGTACGGCGCGGGGCTGGAGCGCGCGTTCCCCGAGCTCTTCTTTGACTGGTTCCTTGAGGGTGACGCCCTGTACATCGGGATTCAGAGTTGGTGTGGCACGTCGTCACGTCTTCGCGTCGGCCTCCCTCTCGACCTGGGCAGGGTGTACGACGCGGCACGTCAGCACATCGAAGAAGACGCTGCGCGAGAACTTGTCGCTGACCGTCTCGTCGTCGCCGTCGTCGGCGGCTACGACCGCCCGGATGCTGCCCACATCCCGTACATCCTTCGCTGGCTCGCAGTCGCCCAGCAGGCTGACGTCAGCTTCGGCGACCACCCTGACGTCAGCCCAGTGCTCCGATCTCCCAGCGTCGCCCTGGTCCACACACCATCGCAGCGACTCAAGGTCTGGGCCGATGGCACCGGAGTGCTCCACTATGACGATCCACTGTCCCCCACGGAGTCACCCCGCGAGTCGACCGGCCTCGACCTCTCGCGACTCATGCTGCGTGACTTCCAGACCACGTGGCTTCCTGTCGATCGCAGGTCGGTCGAGGCTGAAGTCGCGACAGCCCTCAAGGACCTCGCTGCATCTTCCCCGGAGGTGGCAGCCCTGCGGCTGCTGGGTGCTCACGACGGCGGGATGTGGCTGCAACACCACCGGTTCGTCGACGCCGTCCTACCGCCGAAGGGAGCCAGCCGTATGGACTGGACCTGGGCCAACCGGTTATCGACGATGGACACCGAGGCAACCGTGCAGGACCGCGCCGTCCTCGCGGTCGCCTGTCACCTCTCCGGACACGTCACGCCGCTCATCCCCGTGGCGGAAGCCCTGCACAACGTGGGGGCCGCTCGGTCCATCGTGCTGCACGCCATCGACGGACTGACAGGCGGACACCCTGACCCTCACACCTCGTGGGCACCCTCCTGCCCTTCATGCCCTTGACTCCACCTCAGCTGAGCGCCGACCTGGTGCGCACGGCAGGTGAACGCCTGCGTCGCATCGACCACCGGCGTGCGGCGTGACTCATGCACGACGAGGGTGAACCGCTCGCCGCCATCGCTCTCGCCCTGGGGAGGACACAACGAGATGCCCGATGGCTCCTGGCCGCCGCCGAGTTGCTCGGCACCGACGTGAGCCCGACCAAGATGATCGTCCGCGCAGCGGTCGAGGCGGGCGATTGCAGCGCGCTGGTAGCGACGCTGTCGACCCTGACGTACACCGCCACCGAGTGCGCTCCGTACCCGACCGAGGGTGCGCGCCGCGGAACGTGGGACGAAGTGCGTTTCGCCTACATCCACGGCTACCTCAGTGCTGAGGAGTTCAACGCCGTACGCCGCGCCGCTGCGCCACCTGACGCGTGACGTCGGTGCAGGGCCGACAGGCCCGACGGCAAGGCTCCAGTCGATATCGCAGCCACCACTCCTGCTCCGCTGAGCGTCGTGTCTACCGGGTCGAGCTGAGGGCTCTGCAGGTGCGTCCCGTCGCCACCACCGGTCATATAGATGAGGCCTCGCTGCGCTCGGCTCTCGTCTGCTGCATGTCTCTCGACGTCACCTGGTCTGTGCTCTTTCTCCCCGGGTTCGCACCTGTCTCTTCGCTGATCACCTATGCGCCGTCATGTAGTCCAGATCTCGTTTCGTATCGTTGTGTCCCGCCCCGCTTGCGCACTTCTCAACCTGCACCACGCCACCACCCCTCGCCCGAAGGGCGAAGCATGGGGCCTGGAATCTCCAGCTCCAGGCGCGATCGGCGCAGGATTGGCCCCCCAGTCTTTGCGTTCAGCGCAACAACCGTCGATCGCCTTTCAGTCGCACCGGACCCGATCATCGAGTGGCCTCGCGAGCGGAGCCTCAGGTCTCGCTCGCTTGCGCATGGTGCGGCACGTGACCGACGAGAACGCAGACCCAGCAATGTCCATCGACCAGCACGACCGCCCTGTCCCCGCGCGACGAGTAGTCGAGCGGCGGCGCACACCGGCGGTGCCGGATGAACCGAGCATCGTCCCTCCCGCCGTGTCCTCCTCCCGCGGAACTGGCCGACCGTTGCGCCTCAGGCGCTCCGACATGCGCGACGGGCCCCTGCCGCCTGCGCCGATGCCGAGAGCTTTTCTGGCCGCGCCACAATCCACCGACGGGAACGATGGACGGCTGGCGCCGCAGAAGTTGCGTCCGCTGGGGCCAGGTGGCGTTCCGGTCGAACGGCTTGCAACCGCCGAGAAGACGTACGCCTTCAACGCCATCCCGACTCGAGGCACTCCGGCGTTGTCCGCCGGTCACCGTGCGGATCCCTATTGGGCCGACCTGTGGCCCTATCACTCCTCCGAACGGTGGTTCACGCACCAAGCGATACTTCGACAGCAGGCTGCCGGCTACCTGCGGCCGCCCGCTCAACTCGCCGGCGACTCCTCGGCCGCGCTCGCCGCGATCCTGGGCGCCACCCTTGACCACTCGCCGTACTCGATCAACACCCACGTCGC
Source organism: Nocardioides zhouii (assembly GCF_004137345.1). Taxonomy (GTDB): domain Bacteria; phylum Actinomycetota; class Actinomycetes; order Propionibacteriales; family Nocardioidaceae; genus Nocardioides; species Nocardioides zhouii. The sequence goes on along the minus strand of NZ_SDWV01000011.1, from coordinate 32,685 downwards.
GCTGCTTGGTGTCGTGAACGGCTGGTCGACCTGCACCGCACAGCAAGCGGCCGCGCTCATCGGCGATGCCCGCCTGCGTCACCACCTGAGCCACCCGGCCGCACTGTGCATCCGCGCGAACCTCATCGACACCACGGCTCCCAACGAGTGGACCACACGCGCCGCCGACGCGCTGGCGCTGTACCGACCCGCCACCGGTGCGGCGTTCTCTCAGGCAACGCCAGACCTGACCAGTGCGGAGTGGATTGCCATCACGGGAGGCCAACCATTCGGTGGCCGGGGGCACCACGACCGACACAACGTCCTCGCCACGGAGGTCGGGCTGCGTGCGGCCGAATACACGCTGGCCGGCGCCGTCCTGGGAGAGGCATTCTCGACTGCCAACCTGCTCGCAGGCGATGGCGCTGGCAGGAAGCGCATCGACACCCCCGCTCGCGCGGACCTGACGGTCGTACGCAACGACGGACTACGCATCGCCATCGAGCTCACCGCCACGACATCGCCGCACTTCAAGCGAAAGGTCGAGCAGATGGTCAAGCTTCTCGCGCAGTCGCCGTTGGAGCACACGGGCTTGACCGTCATCTTCCTGATCGCGCCGAGCCTGGAGCTGACGGAAGGAGAATGGGAGACCATTCGCCGCACGGTCTACAAGGAGATCCTGCGTGCGTGCCGCAAGCACCCGGGGATGGGCCTCGACCCAACGATGGCACGAATCGGTGTCGCGACCTGGCGCGAGTGGTTCCCCAGCATGCACACCGTCTCGGACGGGTTCTTCACCCTGCGAGCCGACCGCCTTCGTCCGTGGGACAGCTACGGCAGGATCAAGGACTGGGAGACGGCCGACTTCGTCGACCGAGCATCTGTCTCGTTCACGCCCGCCGACCCGCAGGCCGTCCGGGAAGTGATCACGAACGCCCGAGCCCTCGGCCAGAGCCCGCACTGGCTCCGCACGCCGCCCAGCCGATCCACAGACATCCCGCCGCGCCTCCAGGGTCTCGACGAAGCCCCTGCTCGCTCGAGTGCGCTTCCCGAGGTCCACGCGCTGTCGGTCCAGGTTCGCGACCTCCTCGGCAGCATGTCCGCTGAGTCACCGGCCCGCCAACGGTCGATGGCACTGCTCCACGTCACCGCTGGTCGCCTGTCCGTCGCCGACGTCATCACCCAGGCCGCTCAGGGCAACCACACCAACCCCCTCCGAAAGATCAAGCTCCTCCAACTGCTCATCGCGCAACCGCGGGTGGGTCCAGAACGCGCCACCAAGATCCTCAACCGTGCTGCCGCGTTCTACGGAACCAACGACGACCTGACGCGCGCGCAGCTGAGCTGGCTTGTCCACAACAACATGCGCCCTCGCCGGAGGGCAGCCTGGGACGAAGCACTTCGAACCGAGACCACATCCCCTTCCGGCTTTCCATGGGTGCGCTCCACGGCATGACAGACGCGTGACGTTTTTGAACTGCCGCATCGTGATGGCAAATGAGAAGGGTCTACTGCACAGACCGGTGACAACTGCCACCTGATCGTGCAGCGGACCCTGCTGACACTGAGACGACCTAGGCGCTCGGCTTGGCCCATGGTCGCGGACGCGTCGAAGCCCCGACCAGCGATGCCGGTCGGGGCCTCGAGTCGAACCCTAGGAACCAAGCAGGGCTTGGTCGGGCGTGATGATGAAGTTGGAGAAGCCACCGTGGCGGGCGGGGAGGCCGTCGTCAAGGGCCTCGTTGATCTTCTCCAGCGGGAACACGTGGTGCTCGAGGACAGAGAGGTCCAGGGCTCCGGAGCCGGCGAGGTCGGACATCTCCTGTGCTTCGCCGTTGGTGAACCAGAGGCTTCCGATGACCGAGTTCTGGCTGCACATCATGTGAAACAGGTCGAGCTCTGGGTGCTCCATCATGCCGCCGATGTCGACGAGGACACCGCCGCGGGCGAGGGTGGACAGCGCCTCGAGGAGTGTCTCCTTGGGGGAGCCAGGGCCGAGGGTGGAGATCACGGCGTCAACGCCTTCGCCGCCGTTGTGCTCGAGCACGAAGTCCTTGAGTGACCCATCGCCAACGGCGTGGACCTCGATGCGGTCCGGGGCCAGGGCCTTCACATCCTGGAGGAGCTCGGCATTGCGCCCGGTGCCGAAGATCTTGGTGGCGCCCATGGCGAGGGCGTTGAGGACACCGCCGAGTCCGAGGGTGCCGGAGCAGCCGTCGATGAGGACGGTCCTGCCTGGGCCGACCTGAGCCTTCTTGAGGGCGGAGTAGGCGGTGCCGAGGTAGCCGAACCGCGCACCTTGCTCGAAGGAGACGGTGTCGGGGAGCTTGATGCAGTTTTCCTGCGGGGCGGTCATGTATTCGCCGAGCCCACCGTAGGGGTAGGCATCGAACATCTTCTGACCGTCTTTGCCGAACGAGAAGTAGCCCATGAACGTGTACAGGTCGCAGTTGGGGCCTTCGCCGCGCTTGCAGGCGCGGCAGCCGCCGCAGGAGACGCCGGGGTTGATGTAGACGCGGTCGCCGACCTTGACGTTGGTGACCATCTCACCGACCTGGGAGACGACGCCGGAAGTGTCGAGGCCGAAGATGGCTGGCAGTTGGGGCAGCGGGAGGTAGGGGAACCACTCGGCATAGATGGCAAGCACGTTCTTGAGGTTGGGGACGATGTTGCAGGCGGTGACCTGGACGACGACGTCGGTGGGACGGGGCTCGGGGGTGGGGACCCGCTCGAGCTGCATCGGGTCGCCGATCTTGTGCAGGCGGGCGGCGAGCATGTCGGACATGGGTGTCTCCTATTCCGGGTGGTGCAGAGGGGGTGCTCATCTGGCCCGCGGGCGTCGGACCCCGGGATGCGATGCGTTTCGGTTGGCCTGAACGTTCAGGCCCGGGTGTACGTCAGGCCAGGGCGGCGATGACGTCGTCGGCGGAGGCGACCTCGCCGAGGAGGCCGAACGTGGCGATGGTGGCGTCGTGAGTGCCTTGGTCGGCGGCGGCACAGGCGTCCTCGACGACGATGACGCGGTAGCCGAGGTCGCCAGCGGAGCGGCCGGTGGACTCCACGGAGAGGTTGGTGGCGACGCCGAGGAGAACGACGGTGTCAATGCCCGCGCCGCGGAGGCGCTCGTCGAGGTCGCTGGACGCGAATCCCGAGACCTTGGGGTTGGCGACGTTCCAGTCATCGGCCTCGGGCTTGAGCTCGTCGATGATCGCGGTGGCAGGGGTGCCGTCGAGAAGGCTGCCTTGCTGGGCGACGACGCCGAGGAGCGGGATGTTGGTGACCAAGTCGGAGTGGCCCTCCTTGAAGGCGACGCGGGTGTAGACGACCTGGGCGCCGGCGCCGCGGGCGGCGTCGAGGACGCGCTTGGCGACGGCGATGACGTCGCGGCGCTCGACCTCGGCACGGAAGAACGGCGCGAACGCGCCGTCCGCTCCGACGACGTCGTTCTCCCAGTGGCAGGCGAGGAAAGCGGTGGTGGCCTTGTTGAGGTCCATGAAGGGGTTCTCCTGAGCGTGGTTCGATCCGAGGCGGCTGGTGACCTACTAGCGTTCTAGTTGGACGATGACACAGGTGTGACGGCGACCACAAGAGTTTGCGTGAGATTAGTTGGGAACGCCCACCGTACGCCCGCGGAAGGGGATGCCAGCTGTGCCACAAGGACGAACGAGCGCGGGAGGGTTGACTTCTTTGGTACCTAACTAGCATTCTAGTTGACGTGACGCCGATCACCCTAGCGTCGCCGGGAGCCCCCGCATTGGGCTCTTCATCAGCCCAGCGCATCGCACGCTGCCGACTCTCGAGGTCCTTATGAGCACACCCCGCGCAGGCCATCCGACCGAAGACGCTGCGGCCGTCCAGGCGGACGGGCACCCAGCCCCGATGTTCGAGCCCTTCCATGCCGACGAGGACGGGTTCGACACCGACGTCGTCATTGTGGGCCTGGGCCCCGCCGGCGGTATCGCCGCCACCGCACTGGCCACCTACGGCGTTCGGGTACACGCCGCCACCGTGTTTCCCTGGGGCGCGAACGGCCCTCGGGCGCATATCACCAACCAGCGGGCCGTGGAGGTGCTGCGCGACCTCGGCCTCGAGGACACCGCCCGGCAGCACGCCACACCGTGGGACCAGATGGGCGACACGCTCTTCACGACCAGCCTGGCCGGTGAGGAGATCCTACGGTTGCAGACCTGGGGCACCGGTGACCTGCGCTACGGCGACTACCTCAAGGGCAGCCCGTGCACGATGCTCGACCTGCCGCAGCCGCAGATGGAGCCCATCCTGCTCAACGCTGCTGCGTCACGTGGCGCGGTGTTGAGCTTCAACACCGAGTACCTCGACCACACCCAGGACGAGGACGGCGTCACCGTCACGTTCCGCGACGGCCGCACCGGCCAGGTGTTCACCCAGCGGGCCCGCTACCTGCTCGGCTTCGACGGCGCCCGCTCACGCATCGTCGAGCAGCTCGGTCTGCCGATGGAGGGCGAGCTGGCCAGGGCCGGCACCGCCTACATCCGCTTCCGCGCTGACCTCACCCGGTACGTCGAGCATCGTCCAAGCATCCTGTACTGGATCTTCAACTCCCACGCCGGCTTCGGGGAGATCGGGATGGGCCTGCTGCGTGCCATCCGCCCGTGGGAGGAATGGATCGCCGGATGGGGCTTCGACATGGCCGCCGGTGAGCCCGACCTCGCCGACGACAAGGTCATCGCCCAGATCCGCACCCTGGTCGGCGACCCGAACCTCGAGCCCGAGATCGTCACCAAGTCGATCTGGTACGTGAACCAGCAACACGCCACCCGCTACTCCGAAGGCCGGGTGTTCTGCGGCGGCGACGCCGTTCACCGCCACCCCCCGAGCAGCGGCCTGGGGTCCAACACGTCCATGCAGGACGCGTTCAACCTCGCCTGGAAGGTCGCGTTCGCGGTCAAGGGGTACGCCGGCCAGGGCCTGCTCGAGTCGTACTCGGACGAGCGCGCTCCGGTCGGGAAGCAGATCGTGGCCCGCGCCAACCAGTCCCGCAAGGACTACGCGGGCCTGCGTGAGTGGTTCGACCACGACGACGCAGACCCGGTCACTGCTGGCCTGACGAAGCTCAAGGCCCCGACTCCCGAAGGGGTCGCTCTGCGTGCACGGCTGTACGAGGCGCTCGAACTCAAGAACACCGAGTTCAACGCCCATGGCATCGAGCTCAACCAGCGCTACACCTCGAGCGCCGTGCAGTCCGACCCCACGCTCGGCGAAGAAGAGTGGCCCCGCCACCCCGAGCTGTACCTGCAGGCCACCACCCGACCTGGCTCGAAGCTCCCGCACGCGTGGCTCGTCGACGCCCGCGGCCGCCGCACGTCCACCCTCGACGTCACCGGCAAGGGCCAGATGACTTTGCTCACTGGCCTCGCCGGTGCCGCATGGGCCGACGCCGCCGACAAGCTCGACCTGCCGTTCCTCAAGACCGTCGTCATCGGGCAGCCCGGCGCCCTCGACCCCTACGGCTACTGGCAGCAAATCCGCGACATCCCCGAAGCCGGCGCCCTCCTCGTACGCCCCGACGGCTACATCGCTTGGCGGCACAACAGTGAGGTCTGGGACATCGACGAGGCCACCAGCCTCCTTGAGGACGCGCTGTGCGTCGTCCTCGACCGCCCCGACCGCAACGGCGCATCCCACGCCCGCAGCACCAACGCGGGCAGCAGTCAGCAGTACTCCACCCGGCCCGTCGACATCGCCGTCCCCGCGCCCGCCCCCCAGGCCTGACCGCCTACACCCGACTCAACAGGAGCACCACCGTGTCTTCCCAGCAGACCACCTCAGCGACCAGCACAGAGGCGACCGCCGAGACCCGCCGGCCGTACACGAGCGTCTGGAACGACCTGAACCAGGTCGAGTTTTCCCAGGGGTTCCTCCAGGCCGGCCCGTACCGCACCCGCTACCTGCACGCCGGTGACGAGTCGAAGCCGGTCCTGCTGTTCTTGCACGGCATCACTGGCCACGGCGAGGCGTACGTCCGCAACCTTGCTGCACACGCAGAGCACTTCTCCGTGTGGGCGATCGACTTCATCGGCCACGGCTACTCGACCAAGCCCGACCACCCGTTGGAGATCCCGCACTACGTCGACCAGGTCACCGCCGTCCTCGACACCCTCGGCGCGGAGAGGGCCCACTTCTCCGGTGAGTCCCTAGGAGGCTGGGTCGCCGCCCGCTACGCCGCTGACCACCCCGACCGCGTCGACCGCGTCGTGCTCAACACGATGGGCGGCACCATGGCCAACCCCCAGGTCATGGAGCGGCTCTACACGCTGTCCATGGAGGCCGCGAAGGACCCGTCGTGGGAGCGCGTCAAGGCGCGCCTCGCGTGGCTGATGGCTGACCCGACCATGGTCACCGACGACCTCATCCGCACCCGCCAGGCCATCTTCGAGCAGCCCGACTGGCTCAAGGCCTGCGAGATGAACATGGCGCTGCAGGACCCCGAGACCCGTCAGCGGAACATGATCTCCGACGACGACCTGCGAGCCATCCAGGCCGAGGCCCTGGTCGTGTGGACCACCAAGGACCCCTCCGGTCCGGTAGACGAGGGCCGTCGCATCGCATCCCTCATCCCCAACGGCTACCTCGAGGTCATCGAAGAAGCAGGCCACTGGCCTCAGTACGAGAAGCCCGAGGTGTTTAACCGCATCCACCTCGACCACCTCCTCGGCCGCGTGTCCGCCGCCGGGCATCCCTCCAACGCCCCGAACGCCGAGGGCCACGAGAAGGCTGCGTCATGACGCTCGCCCTCCTGGCCATGAGCCACAGCCCGCTTCTCGAGTTCGCCGACCTCGACGCCGACGTCACCGCCGAGCTCGACCAGACGTTCGCCGCGGCGAAGGACTTCGTCCACGACTACGACCCGGACATCGTGGTCAACCTCGCCCCCGACCACTACAACGGGTTCTTCTACAACCTCATGCCCGCCTACTGCGTCGGGTACGCCGCGACCAGCATCGGCGACTACGGCAGCCAGGCCGGCCGCCTTGACGTCCCCGAAGCGAAGGCCCGCAGCTTGGCAGAGGCCGTGATCGCCGAAGGCATCGACCTATCGGTGTCTCTGGAGATGGAGGTCGACCACGGCACCGTGCAGCCGATGGAGATCGTCTACGGCGACATCACCGCCAAGCCGTTCATCCCCATCTTCATCAACTCCGTCGCCCCGCCCTTCACCCCCGTCAAACGGGTCCGCCAGCTCGGCGAAGCACTGGGCCGGCACCTGGCCACGTGGGACGAGAAGGTGCTGCTTATCTCGTCGGGGGGCCTCTCGCACGACCCGCCGGTCCCGCGCCTCGCCACCGCCACCCCGGCTCAGCGAGCGATGCTCATGGGCGAGAACCAGCCGCTCCCCGCCGAAGCCCGCGCTGCCAGGCAGCAGCGCGTCATCGACGCCGCCCGCGACTTCGCCGCCGGCACCGCTGATATCCAGGACCTCGCCCCCGAGTGGGACCGCGAGCTGCTCCGCATCCTCGCCTCGGGCGACCTGAGCCCCGTGGATACGTTCGACCCCGACGAGATGACCCGCATCGCCGGCAACTCCTCCCACGAGGTCCGCACCTGGATAGCCGGATACGCCGCCATGGCCGCCGTCGGCACCTACGAGGTCCAGCACACCTACTACCGGCCCATCCGCGAGCTCATCGCCGGGTTCGCCATGACCACCGTCGTCCACACCTGAGCCATCCACACTGGGACACCACTCTCGCCCGCTCCTGCGGCTCTGCACCCCCGTCGCACCGCAGGAGCGGGCGTCCCACCACCTAGAGTGAGAACCGTCGAGAGCGAAGGAGCCAACGTGGTCGAAATGCCGGTGCGCCGCACGGGCCAGCGCTTGGGCACCGTCGTCCTCGACGAGCTCAAGGAACGGCTCCTCTCGGGCCAGTACCCGGCCGGGTCCCGCATCTCCATCGAGGAGGTCAAGGCCGAGTTCGGCGTCTCCAAGCAGCCCGTCATGGACGCCATGCGCCGCCTCGAGGCCATCGGCATCGTCCAGATCGTGCCCCAGAGCGGATGCCGCGTCGCGCACTACACCTCGCAGGAGACCCTCGACTTCTTCAACCTGTTCGGCCGGTTCGAGGGTGAGATCGCCGCAGCTGCCGCGACGCGCCGCACCGACGCACAGCTAGAAGACCTTGACGACACCTGGCAGCGCATCGCCGACCTCGAGCACGCTACCGACACCACGGCACGCTCACGCGGCTACCGGTTCCTCAACCGCGAGTTCCACCTCGTCATCCACCACATGGCCCACTCTCGTGTGATGGCTGAGCTCAGCGAACGAATGTGGGACATGAGTGACTTCTTCATCAACACCATCGGCGGCGCCCAGCACCTCTCCGACGCCGTGACCAACCGCAACCACGACCACGACGTCATCCGCAGCGCCATTCGCTCCCGAAACGGCGAGGTCGCCCGCGTCGCCATGCAGTCCCACATCGTCGAGACGGTCGCACTGTTCCGCGACGACCTCGATAAGCCCGCGTAGAACTCCAGCCGGTTCTCCTCGCGTGCGTTTGTATCGTGGTCAGGACCGCGCGGGAGGGGATGGAGCGTCGTGACGAGATCTGAGGACGCAAGTGACGTCCGGAACGAGCTCGTCTACGCTGCGGCCCTCGATCTGGATCGGGCCGAGCAGGACCGAACGGGGCTTCAACCGATTTCCAAGCGGTTTCCAGACCTGACGAACGTCGAAACGTGGGGCATTGCTGTCGCGCGCGATGGCTTGCGGGTGCGGCGGGGCGAGAGACTCATGGGATACAAGCTGGGTTGGACGTCCGAAGCGATGCGCCGCGCCCTCGGGATCGACGAGCCGAACTTCGGCACCCTCTGGGCCTACATGCATGCGGACGATGGCGTGCTTGACCTGGCGCGGCTCATCCATCCCAAGGCCGAGCCCGAGTTCGCATTCCTGGCTGACAGAACCGTTCAAGGAGCGGACGTCGACGCGGAAGCCGTCGCGGCAGCGGGGAGGTGGGCAGTTGCGCTGGAAGTGGTTGATCCTCGGTGGATCAGCTACGACTTCGACTGGCTCGACAACACCGCGGACGGCTCCTCTGCAGCCGCCTACGTCCTGGGGGACTTCCACCCTGCGATCGTGCCGCCGAAGTCGTTGCGCCTCACCATGGAGTCGGGACTGATTGCTCGCACCGGCTTCGGCGAGGCGGCCATGGGATCGCCCGCCGAGGCGGTGGCGTGGCTGGTCCGCCAGCTACATCTTCGAGAAGCCGCTCTTGAGCCGGGCATGGTGGTGCTCACCGGTGGTATCACTGCGCCCGTCGATCTCACGCCGGGGCTGACGGTCCGTGTTTCGTCTCCTGAGCTCGGATCGTGCGCTATGCGATGTGTGTGACCAGACCGGCGCGGACCACTGCTTGGGGTCAGGCGCGGCCCTCAGCGTGGAGCAGTTGACGGCGAGCGAGGGTTGCGGCGACACCGGCTGCGGCCGCGCGGACAGAGGCGGCGTGATCGGTAGGGCGGAAGCGGCTGATCGCACCGGCGACGCTGATCGCCGCCACGGGTCGGTCGGCGGCATCGAGCACGGGAGCCGCGACACAGACCAGGCCCAGAGCGCCCTCCTCGTACTCGAATGCCACGCCGTCTTCTCGCACCCGGTCGAGCTGTTCGCGAAGCCGCCCAGGCGCGGTGATCGTCCGGGCCGTACGTCGCTCGAGGGGCGCCGTCAGCACCGCGATCCGGTCCTCCTCGTCAGCCCACGCCAACAACGCCTTGCCGATCGCCGTCACGTGCAGGGGCAGTCGACCACCCACGCGTGAAGGAGATCTCGCTTGCCGGTGGCCCCCAACCTTGGCGACGTAGACCACCTCCGCGCCCTCTCGAAGGCCCAGGTGGACGGTCTCGTGCGTGCGCTCGTAGAGATCTTCGAGGAACGGAGTCGCGACCTCCAGCAGGGTCCGCTCGACGGACGCGCGCATGCCGAGCTCGAAGAGGTGGGAGCCGAGGTGGAAGGCACCGTCGACACGGGTGAGAAGTCGGGCGGAGACTAGGTCGCCTGCGATCCGATGGAGCGTGGCCTTGGGCAGGCCGGTGCGTCGTTGGAGCTCCGTGAAGCCGACGCCGGTGTCGTCCGCGGAGAAGGCCTCGAGCACGACCATGACCTTCCCGAGGACACTGCTCTGATCGAAGGTCACGAGCAGGAGTGTTCCAGTCAGTGGAACTGATTGCTAGGACGCCACCCGCTTGGCCTCCACGATGGCGACATGGACACTGAAGATCTCAGCGTGGTCGCCGCATCCGAACGGCTGCTCGAGGCCGCGGCGAGCGGCGTGCCGTGCGCGCCCGTGCGCGATCTGATCGGCGCGAGCGACATCGAGGCGGCCTACGCCGTCCAGGCACGCGGCACCGCCGCACGGTTGGCGGCCGGAGCGACGGTGGTCGGACGCAAGATCGGACTCACGTCGAAGGCTGTGCAGAAGCAGATCGGGGTCGACCAGCCGGACCTGGGCTACCTCTTCGACGACATGGCCTACGGCGAGCACGAGGTCATCCCCATGGCCAGGCTCCTCCAACCGAAGGCCGAGGCAGAAGTGGCATTCGTCCTCAAGGAGGACCTCGTAGATGGCGACCTCGACGACGCCCAGATCCGGCGAGCGGTGGACTACGTCACTGCCGCGATCGAGATCGTCGACAGCCGCGTCGCCAACTGGGACATCACCTTCGGTGACACGGTCGCGGACAACGGGTCCAGTGCCCTCTATGTCCTCGGGTCCGAGCGACGCACGCTCGAGGAGGTGGAGCCGGTGTCGGTCGCGATGACCATGGTCCGTGGTGATGAGCAGGTCTCGCACGGCAACGGCGCTGCCTGCCTGGACGACCCGCTCAACGCGATGGCGTGGCTCGCGCGCACCGCCCGCGACTTCGGCGACCCGCTGCGTGCCGGGCAGGTCATCCTGTCGGGCGCCCTGGGGCCGATGGTCGCCGTCAACCCGGGTGACGTCGTCACCGCCACCCTCACCGGCCTCGGCTCGGTGACGGCAACGTTCTCCGAGGAGTAGGCACATGGCCAAGGCAGGAACTGGTGCGACCAAGGTCGCCATCATCGGGCCGGGCAACATCGGCACTGACCTCATGATCAAGGTGCTGCGCATCTCGGAGACCCTGGAGATGGGCGCCATGGTCGGCATCGATGCGACGTCCGACGGACTCGCCCGAGCCGAGCGCTTCGGCGTCCCCATCACGTCGGACGGCGTCGACGGGCTCATCGCGCTCGACGGCTTCGACGACATCGCCATCGTCTTCGACGCAACCTCTGCAGGGGCGCACAGGGCGAACGCGGCGAAGCTGGCGCCCTACGGAAAGATCCTGGTCGACCTCACCCCCGCGGCCATCGGCCCGTTCGTGGTGCCACCGGTCAACCTCGACGAACACATCGGCGTGAGCAACGTCAACATGGTCACCTGCGGGGGGCAGGCCACGATCCCGATCGTCGCCGCCGTCTCGCGCGTCACCGCAGTGCCCTACGCCGAGATCGTCGCGTCCGTGGCGAGCAAGTCGGCCGGACCCGGTACCCGGGCCAACATCGACGAGTTCACCGAGACCACGGCGCACGCGGTGGAAGCGGTCGGCGGTGCCTGGAAGGGCAAGGCGATCATCATCCTCAACCCGGCAGAGCCGCCGATGATCATGCGCGACACGGTCTTCACGCTCATCAACGACCCGCAGGAGCTGCTGCAGGATCAGATCCGCGCGTCGGTTGACGAGATGGTCGCCTCGGTCGCCGAGTACGTCCCCGGCTACCGCCTCAAGCAAGCCGTGCAGTTCAGCCGGCTGCCGGCCGGTGAACCCGTTCACACCTTGCTCGGCAAGGGCGTCGGTGAGGTCACCGTGACGCACAAGGTCTCGGTCTTCCTCGAGGTCGAGGGCGCCGCCCACTACCTCCCCGCCTATGCCGGCAACCTCGACATCATGACGTCGGCCGCGATGCGGACCGCCGAGGCTCTGGCCGCCCGACTCACCGAAGGAGTCCCCGCGTGAGCACCGAGCTCTACATCCAGGACGTCACTCTGCGCGACGGCATGCACGCTATCCGGCACCGGATCGACCCCGCGGACGTCAAGCGGATCGTGACCGCCCTCGACGATGCAGGGGTCGACGCGATCGAGGTCACGCACGGTGACGGCCTCGGCGGGGGATCGCTCAACTACGGGCCGGGGTCGCACACAGATTGGGAGTGGATCGAGGCTGCCGCGTCGGTCATCCAGAACGCCACCCTCACCTCCTTGCTCGTGCCCGGCATCGGCACCGTCGAGCACCTGAGGGAGGCCTACTCCTTGGGCGTCCGGTCAGTACGGGTGGCCACTCACTGCACCGAGGCGGACGTTGCCAAGCAGCACATCGAGACGGCTCGCGAGATCGGTATGGACGTGTCCGGGTTCTTGATGATGTCCCACATGTCGCCGGCTGAAGACCTGGCGAAGCAGGCCACGCTGATGGAGTCCTACGGGGCACACTGCGTCTATGTCACCGACTCGGGAGGCCGTCTGACCATGGACGGTGTCCGGGAGCGGGTGCGCGCCTACCGCGACGTCCTTGACCCGCGCACCCAGATCGGAATCCACGCACACGAGAACCTCTCCCTCTCCGTCGCCAACTCTGTCGTCGCCGTCGAGGAGGGCGTCTACCGTGTTGATGCCTCGCTCGCCGGTCAGGGCGCCGGTGCAGGCAACTGCCCGATCGAGCCGTTTGTCGCCGTCGCCGACCTGCAGGGCTGGAATCACCGCTGCGACGTCTTCAAGCTCCAGGACGCCGCCGACGACATCGTCCGCCCGCTCCAGGACCGGCCGGTGCGCGTGGACCGCGAGACCCTCACGCTCGGTTATGCCGGTGTCTACTCCTCGTTCCTGCGGCACGCCGAGAACGCAGCCCAGGAGTACGGCGTGGACACCCGCGACCTGCTCGTCGAGGTCGGCAAGCGCCGACTCGTCGGAGGCCAGGAAGACATGCTGGTCGACATCGCGCTCGATCTCCTGCGGGCCCGTGACCTGGCGACCGCTTGATCAGTCCTGACGAGCCTGCGCCAGCAGCCACTCCCGGATTGACTGGGGAGCGGCGGGCGCTGGCAGGAGCGCCTCCACCCAGCCGTCGACGATGCGAGTGGGATAGACCGTGGCGCCGCGATCGGGCAGGTCGGTCCTGGTGCCCGAAGGGAGCTCGAAGCGCCAGAAGTGGCCCGGACAGATCAACGTGTTGTCCCGTACGACGCCTCCCGACAGCGCGATGTCGCGATGCGGGCACCGATCCAGCAGGGCGACGTACTCCCCGTCGCTCGTCGCCACGACACATACCCGGTCCCGGTCCTGCCCGGAACTCCCCACCACCCTGCCCACTGGTGTGTCATGAGCCGCCTCCTCGACGCGACACACCCGTTCCCAGGCCGCGGTCACGGTTGCCATCCCAAGCCCGCAGAGATCCTTTGAGCAGTCTCGGTGACCGGGCGTACGAGGTGTAGCAGCCCGGCTGCCTCGTCCGCGACGTGCTCGGCCACCGACACGGACGCGACGACCCGGCCCAGCGGATCGCGGATCGGCGCCGCGATCGAGCACATGCCCGGCTGGGACTCGCCGCGGTTCTCGGCAAAACCCTGGCGGCGGACCAGAGCGAGCTCGGCGAGAAGCAGCGAGCGCGATGTGATGGTGCGCGGCGTCCGGGGAACGAGACGCATGCCCGCGACCAGTGACTGCAGTTGGTCGTCTGGCAGATAGGCCAGCAGAACCTTGCCGCTCGAGGTCACGTAGGAAGCGTTGCGCGCGCCGACGGAGCGGAAGACCGGGATGGCGCCGCGGCCCTCGCGGCGCTCCACGTAGAGCACGTCAAAGCCGTCGAGGATCGCAACGTGGAGCGTCCCGGTCGTGTGGGGGCGGAGGTTGTCGAGAGGGAGTGTGGCCGCCTCGTGCAGGCGCTGGGCGGTCTCGGCGCTGGCTCCCAGGCCTCGCATGACCGAGGTGAGACGGAAGAGACCGGTCTCCTCCACCTTCTCCAGCAGTCCCTCCTCCACGAGCGTCCAGATGACCCGGTGCGCCGTGCTCTTGCCCACGCCGACGCTGCGAGCAAGCTGGCTGACCCCCAGCTGGGTGCTGTGCTTGCCGAACTCACGCAAGATGCGAGACGCCGTCGCCACACTCGAAAGTCGTTCAGCGCCTGCCGGGACGGAGGAGGTCATCGAGTCACGTCACGTAGGACGGCGTCCATTCTGGCAGCGGCCGGCGCACCGGACTCTGCGTCGACGCGCCCGGAGGTGAGGTCGGCAGCCAGAAGGGCAGCGGCCCGGTCGAGACCGAGGCGTGCGCAGATGCCGAGCTCGTCGACCACCTCGCGCTGGCGGGGGAGTGCACGCCGGATGCGCTCAAGGTCGCGGCCCATCTGGGAGTGCTGGTTGGCCAGGGCTACCCCCGAGTGGGACGCATGGTGGCCGCTGAGGCCGCCACCGATCGCGACGGTGAGGTGGTAGACGGTGTCGCTGATGCCCAGCACTCGGCGTACGACGTCGGGTGGATCCTCGTCAAGGACACCCAGCTCGGGCAGCACCGACGGGTCGTAGAACCTCACCCGCCAGCGCACACCCAGGTGCTCGTCGACCAGCTCGACCTCCGGGCCGGAGGGAGCGGGCAGCGGATCTGTCGTGGCGACCAGGTGCAGGCGACGGGCCGCCGCGGCGACGACGGTGAGGTCGCCGGCCGCGACCAAGGGCAATCCACCTCGCTCGGCCGGAGGGAGGTGCTGGACGTGATCGAGGTACGTCGTGTGGACGGCCCGGACGTAGTCGCGGACGAGCTCGCGCATGCTCGCAGGGTCGTTCAGGGACTCGTTCACGCCCTCAGGATGACTGCTGGTGACGAGCGCCACATCTTGTGTTCTGCATGGCGGAACAGGCCACCCGAAGGAGCTGCGTCGTTCGTAGGTTCTGGAGCATGACGGATGTGAACGGAGTCACACCCCCCGTAGACCTGGCCGAGGGGACTCCGGCCGGGACGACGCGGATCATGGCGCCCGACGCCCCTCCCGACGGGCAACGGTTCGATCCGTCCGACTCACGGCAAGCGACTCGCAGCACAGTCACCGGTCCGCCGCGCGGCATCCTGCGGCTGGGTCACGTGGACGTGACGGTCACCGACATCGACCTAGCTACCGCCTACTACACCGGGGTGATGGGGATGGAGGTCACTGCCCGCACCGAGGACTCGGTCTACCTCAAGTGCTGGGACGAGGAGGACCACCACTCGCTGCGGCTGCGCTACGCGTCCCGGGTGGGGATGGACCTGATGTCGTTCAAGGTCCACCACGAGGACGACTTGGCCGACCTCGAGAAGAAGGTCTCCCGGTTCGGGTTCCCGGTCGAGCGTCTCAGCAGGGGCGAGACCCTCGGTCAAGGCGAGTCGATCCGCTTCTCGACCCCGAGCGGACATGTCATGGAACTCGTCGCCGATGTCGAGAAGGTCGGCACCTCGCGCCGCCGTGAGCCCCTCGCCCCCGAGCCGAGCGACCTCGGGCGAATGGTGCGCGACCAGATCGCTCCGCCGCGGATGGACCACATGCTCATCACGGCTGAGGAGGTGGGGGACTCCACGCAGTTCTTTATGGACGTGCTCGGGTTCCGCATCACCGAGCAGCTCCTCGACGGCAACGGCCACCAGCTCGGCACCTGGCTCGAGCGATCGCACTCCCCTCACGACCTCGCCATCGTGCACGGCACCAACGGCGGCCTGCACCACTTCGCCTACTGGCTCGACGAGTGGGACGACGTCCGGGATGCGGCCGACATCTTGGCCTACAACGGCATCCAGCTCGACGTCGGTCCCACCCGGCACGGCATCACCCGCGGCTCCACCATCTACTTCTTCGACCCGCTCGGCACCCGTAACGAGGTGTTCACCGGCGGCTACCGCCCCGATCCCGATTTCCCCACCCTGACCTGGACCGAGGACAACATCGGCCGAGCCATCTTCTACTACGAGGGCGAGCTCAACGACCGCTTCATGAAAGTGCACACATGAGCATCCTGCGACTTTCCCACGTGGAGATCCGAGTTCCCGACCTGGAGCTGGCCACGGCCTACTACTCCGAGGTGGTCGGCCTGATCGAGACCGGGCGCGACGCGTCCCGGGTCTTCCTGAAGTGTTGGGACGAGCACCAACACCACAGCGTCGTCCTGACTCTCGAGCCGACCCACGGTCTCAACCACTTCGGCTTCAAGGTCACCGACGCCGGCGATCTCGACGAGTACCAGGCGCGCCTCGAGGCGGCCGGGGTCGCAGTACGCCGATACGAAGCGGACGAGTGGGCGCCCGGCCACGGGACGTCCATTCGGTTCACGCTGCCCAGTGGACACGAGATGGAGCTCGTCTACGGAATGCAGCAGGTGGGCAACCTCCTCCCTCAGACCAACCCGCCCCCGCGGCCGATGGGTCTGGTCGGCATCGCGCCGCCACGGGTCGACCACCTCTTCCTCACTGCTGAAGAGGTCGACACCAACACCAGGTTCTTGGTCGAGCACCTCGACTTCCGTCTGACCGAGCAGGTCATGGGGGATGACGGCTTCCAGATCGCCAGCTGGCTCGAGGTTTCGCACCGCTCGCACGACATTGCGTTCATCACCGGTCCCAACGGGGGCCTGCATCACTTCGCCTTCTGGGTGGACGGGTGGAACGACCTGCGCACCGCGGCGGACACCTGCGTCTACCACGGCGTCAGCATCGAGATGAACCCCACGCGGCACGGAGTCACGCGAGGCCAGTGCCTCTACTTCTTCGACCCGCTCGGCAACCGCAACGAGATGTTCACCGGCGGCTACTGGGTCGATCCCGGCGCAGAGCCGATCACCTGGACCGAGGCCGAGATGGGCCGCGCGATGTTCTACTACGACGGCGTCGTCAACCAGCAGTTCCTCACGGTCCACAGCTGAGGCCGACGATGACCATCGACGAGCAGCAGAGCCCCGCGAACCTGCCGCGGACCGAGCGCCCCGACGCTCCCGCCTACCTCAATCGCCACCTCGCCCGCCGCTCGGAGACACCTCCCGAGGTGGGCGAGCCCGACGAGTCCGTCCCGCTCTACCTCCGCCAGCACCGACAGCGTGACCATCGCAGCGACCCGGTCATGTACGACGGCAATGTCGTCGGGACGTCGCGGGCCTGGGCCGAGGTGACCCGCACCAAGGAGATCGTCCCGGAGCGGCGCGAGCAGCTGGGCACGATCGACTGCGACATCTACCTCGTACGGCACGGCGAGACGCAGGGCTACTCCTCCGAGTCCGGTCTGACTCCACTTGGCTCGTGGCAGGCCCACCGCCGCGGCCAGGAGCTCGCCCGCCGGGTCACCGACGGGATGCGGGTCGAGCTGCTGTGCGCGCCCACCAACCGCGCCCGACAGACGGCCGAGCACATGAGGCGAGGCCTGATCGACAACATCGGACTCTTCGGCCGCGGCGAGCCCGAGGTCAGCGAGATCCACGACGACACCAACTTCCGCAACTTCGAGGTCGCCACCCCAGAAGGCCCCCGGGACGTCACCAGCGCCTTCCGGATCTATCAGCGGCAGATGGAGCAGTACGAGCGTGTCGGCCTCGGCGAGCGCCCCGGCTGGCTGGTCGACATGGATCGCTTCTGGGGCGTGCAGAAAGGCGGAGGCGACCCGATCACGCAGTGGCTGACCATGCCGATGCTCCACTTCGAGCCGCCGGTGTCGTGCGTTCGCCGATTCTGGCGCGGCATCCTCACCGCGCGCGCTGCGACCTCGGCCCAGACGGTCGTCGTTGCCACCCACTCCGGACCCATCCGGGCCTTCGCAGCCACGGCGATGGGCTACGACCCCGGCGAGCCTTTCAACACCGAGTTCGTCCGCGTCCGGCTCGTCGCCGGTGGCACGACAGCTCTCGTGCTCTATCGCAACCGAGTGCAGGAGGTCGTGATCCCCGACCTCGATGCCCTTCCGCCCAACTCCGACCCACGATTCCAGGAGTGACTGAGATGACCGAGTGCCCCAGTGCGATCGCCTTCGGCGCCCTCGCCGCCGAGTTTCACCCCCAGGTGGGCGGCAAGTGCGCCTCGCTCGGCGTGATGAGCCAGGCCGGCCTGCCCGTGCCGCCAGGCTTCGCCGTCACCACGCGGGTCTTCGCCGACGCGCGAAAGGCCGCGGACACGATGTCGCAGATCAAGGACCTCCTCGCCGACCTCGATTCCTCAGACAACGTGGCCTTGGCGAGTGCCGCGATCCGGAGCCGGGAACTGGTCCGCAACTGGGAGCTGCCGGAGGAGCACGAGCGGGTCATCCGCGAGATGTACGCCGACCTCTGCACCCTGTGCGGAGTCGATGACGTGCCCGTCGCCGTCCGCTCCTCCGCGACGTCTGAGGACTCACCTGACGCCTCCTTCGCAGGCGAGCACGACACCTACCTCTGGGTCTGCGGCATCGAGGAGGTCCTGGAGAAGATCCGCGCCTGCTGGGCCAGCCTCTACACCGACCGCGCCATCGTCTATCGCCATGAGATGGGCTACGACCACGCCGACGTCGACATGGCCGTTGCTGTCCAGAAGATGGTCCGCCCGCGCACCGCGGGCGTGGCGTTCACGCTCGACCCGAGCAACGGGGACCGCTCGGGAATCTGCATCGACGCGGCCTGGGGTTTCGGCGAGGGAGTGGTGTCGGGTGACGTCACCCCGGACAACTTCCTCGTCGACAAGGTGATGTGGTCGATCAACCGGCGCATCATCAGCCCCAAGACCCACGCACATCTCCTGACCGACGGAGCCCCGGGCGCACACCCGACGGTGGTGCGCGTCGAGCTGCCCGAGGACCAGGTTCTGGCGCCGTCCCTCAACGACGACGAGATCCTCGCAATCGCCCGCCTCGCCCGGACCGCGGAGAAGCACTACGGCTTCGCCCAGGACATCGAGTGGGCCGTGGACGACGACCTTCCGCCGGGCTCGGACATCGTCCTCCTCCAGGCACGTCCGGAGACTGTGTGGAGCAAGAAGCGACACACAGTCTCCGCCAAGAAGGATCTGGTGTCGTCGATCGTCGACACCCTCGTCAATCCCCTCTACTCCCGCAAGGGCGCGCAGACCGCCTGACTCTCGGACTCCTCATCCGCATCACCGAACAGAAGGACCACGACCATGGCCGACCGCTTTGCGAGCCCGTTCGAGATCGAGACACCTGAGGGAGCCGAGGGCTGGCAGAGTCTCTACTCCTATTCCGCCGTCTTCGCCGAGGAGCGACGCGACTACGAGGACGGCGGCTTCTGGTTCCACGACGGGGTCCACTGGCCCGAGGCGCTCACGCCCTGGGACGCGGGTGTGTTCGAGGTCGCGATCGCGGCCCTCGGCCAGTACAACACCCGCCACTACCTCGTGCCGCCGGCGTACGGCGTCGACCTCCGCATCCTCAACGGCTACGCCTTCCTCAGCCCCGTGCCCGCTCCGGAGGCGGACATCGAAGGCCGGGTGCCGCACTTCATCGAGCGCGCCGGATTCTACTTCGCCAACTGGGACCGCCTCTACGACGACTGGTTGGTCAAGGTCCGGTCACTCGTTCAGCAGATGACCGAACTGGACTTCAGCCCGCTGCCGCAGATGGAGGACATGGACGTCATCACCTCGGGAGCCGGCCGCGGATCGGGGGACCGGCTGCTCTCGACCTACCACCGACTGCTGGACCACGTCTTCACGTTGTGGCAGTACCACTTCGAGTTCCTCAACCTCGGCTATGCCGCCTATCTCGACTTCTTCGGCTTCTGCAAGGCGGCGTTCCCGTCGATCCCTGACCTCGCGATCGCCAAGATGGTCGCAGGCGTCGACGTCGACCTCTTCAAGCCCGACGACCACCTCAAGAGCCTCGCCAGGTTGGCCGTAAGCAGCGGTGTCGACGATCGATTCGATGGCGGGAGCCCGGAGGACGTGTGGGCCAAGTTGGCGACCGACCAACCGGGACAGGCGTGGATTGCCGAATGGGACAAGGCTGCCGAGCCGTGGTTCAACTTCTCCACCGGCTCCGGTTTCTACCACTCGGACAAGATCTGGATCCAGAACGTCGAGGTGCCTCTCGGCTACATCACCGACTACATCGTCAAGGTCCGCGAGGGCGTCGACCTCAACCGGCCGGTCGCTGCGCTGCACAAGGAGCGTGACCGGGTCGTCTCGGAATACCGCGAGCTGCTCGACTCCGACGAGGACCGCGAGGCCTTCGACGCCAAGCTCGGGCTGTCCCGCACGGTCTTCCCCTACGTCGAGAACCACAACTTCTACGTCGAGCACTGGGCCCACTCGGTGATCTGGCGCAAGATGCGCGAGCTCGGCGGCGTGCTGAAGGATGCTGGCTTCATTGCCGAGGTCGATGACGTCTTCATGTTCCGTCGTTCCGAGCTCCCCGACGTCCTCTTCGATCTCTATGCCGGTTGGTCGATCGGTGCACCCTCACGCGGCCCGGCGTACTGGCCGAAGGAGATCGAGCACCGGCGCGCAGTCCACGAGGCGCTGAAGGCCTGGTCGCCGCCGCCGGCTCTCGGCATACCGCCGGAGGTGGTCACCGAGCCCTTCACCGTCATGCTCTGGGGCATCACCTCCGACTCCGTGTCGGCATGGCTCAACTCCGGCGACGGCGCGGAGGACGGAGTCCTCAGCGGATTCGCCGCCTCCCCGGGCCTCGTCGAGGGGCCCGCCCGTGTGATCTCCTCGGCCGACCAGATCGGCGAGATCCAGGACGGCGAGATCCTGGTCGCGCCGCTCACCGCTCCTTCTTGGGCCCCGGTGTTCGGCAAGATCAAGGCCACCGTCACCGATGTCGGCGGGATGATGAGCCACGCCGCCATCGTGTGCCGCGAGTACGGCCTACCCGCCGTCACCGGCACGGCCTTCGGGACCAAGACCATCACGACCGGACAGATGCTCCGCGTCGACGGCAACACCGGCAAGGTCACGATCCTGGACTGAGGTGCATCGCCCAGTCCACGACGCAGGCCACCAACCATCACAGACGAGAAAGAATCCTCATGCTGACTGTCGAGCAGAACGAAGAACTCACCAGTGTCGGACCCGGCACACCCATGGGCGAGCTGCTGCGCCGCTACTGGTACCCCATCGCGTTCGAGCAGGACTTCGACACGAAGCCCAGCAAGACCGTGCGGCTGCTCGGTGAGAACTGGACGCTATACAAGACCCCGTCGGGCAAGTACGGCATCATCGGCGAGGCCTGCCCTCACCGTCGTGCGTCACTGACCTACGGCATCGTCCACGAGGACGGCATCCGCTGTGGCTACCACGGCTGGAAGTACGACTTCGACGGTCAGTGTGTCGAGCAGCCGGCCGAGAGCGACAACTCGACGTTCCGCGAGAAGATCAAGGCCAAGGCGGGTTCGGCCCAGACCCTCGGTGGCATGGTCTGGGTCTACGTCGGCCCCGCACCCGTGCCCGAGCTGCCGCGCTTCGATGTCTACGTCGAGGACGGCATCCGCGACATCGGAGTCGCCACCCTGCCGTGCAACTGGCTCCAGATCATGGAGAACTCCGTCGACCCGCACCACGTGGAGTGGTTGCATGGCGCGTACTTCGAGTTCTTGGGGCAGACCCAGGGGTTCGAGGCGCCGAAGTCCTTCCAGAAGAAGCACGTGAAGGTGTCCTTCGACGAGTTCGAGTACGGCATCATCAAGCGCCGGATGCTCGAGGGTCACACCGAGAGCGATGACGACTGGGCCATCGGGCACCCGATGATGTTCCCCTACGGCATGCGGGTGGGGGGGATGTTCATCGACCAGATGCAGATCCGCGTTCCGATCGACGACACGACCACGTGGAAGCTCTTCTACTCCCTCCACCACCCGGACGGTGGGACATGGGAGAAGCAGGAGCGCCCGGTCGTCTACAACTACGAGATCTTCGACGACAACGGCGACTTCGTCACCGACTACGTCGAGGGTCAGGACGTGATGGCGTGGGTTTCCCAAGGGGCGATCACCGACCGTTCCCAGGAGCACCTGGGCCGCTCGGACCAGGGCGTGGCGATGCTGCGCAAGATGTTCAAGGAGGCAATGGCGGACGTCGAGGACGGACAGGACCCGCTCGGCGTCGTCCGCGAGAAGCACGAGATCATTCACCTCCCGTGCGAGAAGGACAAGTTCGGGGCTGGCACCGCCTTCACCGACCAGTGGATCAACGGCGGGTCGATGCGCTACAGCCCGATCCGCGAGCAGCTTCTCGCTCTGCACCGTGACGCGGCCACTGCGCGCGAGAAGGCTGGATCAGGTGCGTGACCTCAGCGCGCAGGCGCGGCGCGCAGCCCATCACGGGCCGATGCCGGACCTGCCTCCCGACCCGCACCGGCTCCCGCCGCCCGGGGATTGGTTTGCCTCTGACGCGGCCCACCACCTCTTGGACCGGCCTAAGTTCTGCCCGCGCTGCGCTGCCGCCCTCGATCGCGGACTGGTCTCGGAATGGTGGAGCGGCGGAGACCGCGTGTTCCTCACGTGGTGCGCGGAGTGTCACTGGACCGGCAACGTGGTTCTGTTCGACAAGGCCGTCATCGAGGAGCCTGAGCACTGATGACGGCCCCCGCCCTGGTGCTGGACTTCGGGGGACCGGTCCTCCTCACGCCCTTCGAGCTCGTTCGCGATGGGGCCGGAACTCCTGCGTGGTCGCTGTTGCACGAGCGCGGTCCCTTGGCCACGGCCGAGCACCCGGACCCGGCCTGGGAGAGTCTGCAGGCGGGCAGGATCACCGAACGTGACTACTGGGACGAGCGTGCTGCCGAGTGGCATCGGTCGGGTGGACACGGACCGGACATCAGGTCGATGATCGCGCACCTCTACGAACCCGCGCGGCCGGCCCTGGTGCGTGAGGGCGCGCGGACACTCGTCCGGGATGCGCACGCTGCGGGCATGAGGGTCGGGATCCTCAGCAACGACCTCGGCCATTTTCACAAGGACGAGTGGATCGAGCAGATCGAGATCGTCGGCGAGGTCGACGTCGTGGTCGATGGCTCCGTGGAGGGTTTTCTCAAGCCGCATCCACGGCTCTACGAGCTGCTGTCGGAGCGTCTGGACGTGGCGTTCGCCGACATGGTCTTCCTCGACGACCAAGCGACCAACATCCGGGGCGCCGAGGTGCTGGGCATTCCGTCCGTCTGGTTCGACGTCACCGATCCGGACACCTCCTTTGCTTCCGTGAGAGACCTGCTCGGACTGCCAGCGGAGGACCGCGATGGTTGAGCAGCGCGAGGTCCGCGTCACGCAGATGACGTGGGAGGCCGAGGGAGTGGTGTCGGTCCGGCTGGGCCGGATCGAGAGCAATGACCCTCTGCCGGCGTGGGAACCAGGTGCTCATATCGACGTCTATGTGCCGGACGGTACGACTCGCCAGTACTCCCTCTGCGGCGACCCCGGTGACCTGTCGTCATGGCAGTTCGCCGTCCTTCGGGAGCCTGAGAGCCGGGGTGGGTCGGCCTTCATCCACGAACAGCTCCGGGTCGGCGACCGGCTGCTGGTGACGAGGCCGAAACAGAGTTTTGCACTCGAGGGCGCGACCTTCCACGCCCTTGTCGCGGGAGGAGTCGGGATCACCCCGATGATGGCCATGGCCGAGGAGCTCGCCCGCACCGGGCGACCGTTCCACCTGACCTACGGCGGGCGCACGCGCACGTCGATGGCCTTCTGCCAACGCCTTGAGGCCTTGGGTGACCGGCTGACAGTCGTGGCCGAGGACACCGATGGCCGCGCCGACCTCACGGCCGTCATCCGCGACATGCCCGACGGCGGGCTGGTCTACGTGTGTGGACCGGTCGGTCTGCTGCGGGCCGTGGAGGCTGCCGCTGAGGCCGAGCACGGCGCAGATCAGGACATCGTCCGCTTCGAGCTGTTCAGCCGGGCCGGGGTGGAGCCGCAGGAGAGCGCTGCGCTCGATGCGGACAACTACGAGCTGGTGCTGACGGAGTCGGGACACACTCTGCGCCTCTCGCCGGAGGCCAACATCCTCGAGGTCGTGCTTGCGCTGGGGCTCGACGTGGAGAACGACTGCCGAGACGGGATCTGCGGTTCGTGCATCACGCCGATCCGGTCCGGCACCGCCGATCACCGCGACCTGGTTCTCACCAAGCGCGAGAAGGCCGCGATGGACAAGATGCTCATCTGCGTCTCGCGGCCGACCTGCTCCCGCCTCGAGCTCGAGCTCTGAGGTCAGCTCCCGGCTGGCCGGGCGTTGATCTGCATGACCACGGCCTTGGGCTCGGTGAAGAACTCGCGCGAGAAGTTGCCGCCCTCGCGGCCCACACCGGATGAACCGACGCCACCGAACGGTGCACGTAGGTCTCGGATGAAGAAGCAGTTGACCCAGACCGTGCCGACCTGGAGCCTTGCGGACACCCGGTGGGCCGTGTGGAGGTTCTCGGTGAACACCTGGGCGTCGAGGCCGTAGTCGCTCTCGTTGGCCAGGGCAATCACCTCGTCCTCGGTGTCGAAGGGGTGGATGATGACCACCGGCCCGAAGATCTCCTCGGTCACGTGCGGGCTGTCCAGAGGCATGTCGACCAGAACGGTGGGTTTGACCTGCCACCCCTCGCCGACGCCACCGCTGAGGATGCGACCGCCCCACTGCTCCACGGTGTCGATGTAGCCCTTCACCTTGTGGAAGTGCTCCTCGGATGCCAACGGCCCGAAGTCGGTCTCGGTGTTGAGCGGGTCACCGATACGCATCGCCTCGGCCGACGCGACGAACTTCTCGAGGAACGCGTCCAGGATGGGGCGCTCGACGAAGAGCCGGCTCCCGGAGAGGCAGATCTGGCCGGCATTGCGGAAGATCGACTGGATCGACCAGTGGACTGCATTGTCGAGCTCTGCATCGGCGAAGACGATGTTGCAGTTCTTGCCGCCCAGCTCGAGGCTCACGGGCGTGAGGTTGGCCGACGCCGCGCGGCTGATGATCTTGCCGGTGCCGGTCTCGCCGGTGAAGGTGATCCGGTCGACGCGTGGGTCCTCGGTCAGCGCCGCGCCCACGGAGTCCGCGCCATAGCCGTGCACGACGTTTAGCACCCCAGGGGGCAGGCCAGCCTCGAGGGCAAGTCGGGCCATGATGGTCGCGCTGGTGGGGGTGTCCTCCGCCGGCTTGAGGACGACCGTGTTGCCCCAGGCCAGGGCGGGCGCGACCTTCCACGACTCCAGCATGAGCGGGAAGTTCCAAGGTGCGATCGCCACTACGACGCCAGCGGCCTCGAAGCGCGTGTAGGCGTGGTGCCCGGTGTCCATCGGAAGTGCTTCGGCGGTCGCCATCTTCGCGTGGTCGGCGAAGAAGCGGAAGTTCATCGCGGCGCGAGCGACGTCGTGGTGGCACTGGTTGAGGGGCTTGCCCATGTCGCGGGAGTCCGCGGCGGCCAGTTCGTCGGCGTTGTCCTCCATGGCGGCGGCCAGGCGGTGCAGCAGCCGCTGCCGCTCGCCGTACCCCATGCGTGGCCAGGGCCCCTCGTCGAACGCCTGGCGGGCCGCGGTGACCGCGGCCTCGGCATCGGCCCTCGAGCCCAGCGCCACCTCCGCCCATGCTTGGCGTGTCCACGGGTTGACGGTGTCGAAGCGGGCGCCGTCGAGGGAAGGAACCTCGACACCGCCGATGACGTGTCCGAAGAACTCGAGTGTGGTGGTCATGGGGTCAGCCCTTCGGATGGGGTGCCGCGGCGTTCGGCGATGGTGACGTCGCCGGCGGCCCAGTGGGTGGGTGGAACTTCGCGGATGACGACGCGGATGCTTTCGCGAGGGGCGTCGACGGTGGAGGCTGCTGCTTCTGTGAGCGCGGTGACCAGGGCCCGGAGCTGGTCAGGGCTGCGGCCCTCGACCAGGGTCACGTCGATGAAGGGCATCAGTCGGGCCTTCCGCACTCGAGCTCCACGTCACCGAGGTGGGCGAAGCGGCAGGTGACGGTGGACCCTGGGGTGGCGAACACTGCGTCGGACATGCCGCCGGTCAGCACGATCCAGCCGGCCTCGATCGCCGATCCGCGCGTGGCTAGGTCGTTGACCGCGAGGGCAAGTGCCTCCGCGGGATGTCCGAGCACATCGGCACCGGTCGCTCGGTGTACGACGTCGCCATCGACGACCACCTCGACCGCCTCGGCGGCCAGGTCGAGCTCGTCGTGGCGGACTGCCACGTCGCCGATGAGGTAGGCGCCTGACGAGGCGTTGTCTGCGAGCACGTCTCCGACCGTGAACTTGAAGTCTCGGTAGCGGCTGTCGATCACCTCGGCGCCGCCGCGCACCTCGCCGACGGCGGCGAGGGCCTGTTCAGCGGTTACGCCGGGCCCCTCGAGTCGCTCTTTCATCACGAAGACGATCTCGGGTTCAATGCGCGGATGGATCAACGCATGTTGTGGGACAGGATCGCCGGCGCCGAGTGCCATCGCGTCCGTCAGCCAGGCCACCAGCGGGGTGTCGATCCCCATCCGCTGCTGCTTGGCGCGGCTGGTGAGACCCAGCTTGACCCCGGTGACCTTCTCGCCGCGCTCGAGCCGCCGGCGCAGGGTTTCGGCCTGGATCCGGTAGCCGGTTGTTGCGTCGAGCGCCGGCCATTCGTCGGCGAACGAGTCGCGGTCGCGCCGCTCCGCCTCGCAGGCGAGCAGTTCGGTGGCAACGCTGCCTTCGGTCCAGGTGGTCATGAGGTCCCCTATCGGAAAAGTGGGATACTGGGCCCGAACGTATGCATGGGGCACGTCTGCCGACCGCGGTGTTCTGCGTACGCGAACGGGTCGGTCCCGCGTTCTGCGACGAGGAACGCTCCGTCGGGCCAACGGACGGGGCTTTAGCGTCGCCACGTGAGCGACACCCCGACATTGCGGATCGGTTCCCTCGAAACCCATGTGGTGGACCGGGGGACCGGGGCGCCCGTGCTGCTGCTCCACGGCTCCGGCCCCGGTGTGAGCGCCGAGGCCAACTGGCGCCTGACCATGCCCGCGCTGATCGAGGCCGGGCACCGGGTCGTAGCTCCCGACCTGATCGGGTTCGGCCGTACGGTGCCGCCCGCCGGCCATGTCTATGACCTGCGTTCCTGGATCGACCACGTCGTGGCCGTGATGGACGCGACTGGCCTCGAGCGGACCGCGGTGGTCGGCAACTCCTTCGGGGGAGCCCTGGCCCTGAGACTGGCGATCGAGCACCCGCACCGGATCGACCGCCTGGTCCTGATGGGATCTGCGGGTGTTCGGTTTCCTCTTACCTCTGGGCTCGATGCGGTCTGGGGCTACCGGCCTGGTGTCCAGGTGATGCGCCGGGTGCTTGAGGCCTTCGTTCACGACCACGCCATGATCACCGACGACCTCGCGCAGATGCGCTATGCGGCGTCGGTCGAGGACGGTGCCGATCTGCGATTCGCAGCGATGTTCCCCGAGCCGCGTCAGCGTTGGATAGATGCACTGGCAAGCGACGACGACGAGCTTCGCACGATTACGGCTCCTGCTCTGATCGTTCACGGTCGCGAGGACCGGGTCATCCCCACATCGACGTCGCAGACGTTGTTCGAGCTGATCCCCGATGCGCAGCTCCACGTGTTCGGCCAGTGCGGGCACTGGTCCCAGATCGAGAAGGCAGCGGAGTTCAATGCACTCCTCACCTCCTTCCTCGGGCCGCCGGTCTAGCCTGACGTCATGGCCGGTGCCGACGACAACCTGTGGGTTGTCAGCACTCCGCGGCGTACGACAGCCGAGCCTGTGTCGGCCTTGCGTTCGGTCGGCATCGCACTGGACGTCCTCGAGTGCTTCTCGACCGACGCGGAACTGGGCGTTACCGATATCGCCCGGCGCCTGGGCGTCGCGAAGAGCACAGCCCACCGAATGCTCACCGTCCTGGGTCAACGGGGCTACATCGAGCAGGTGCCCGCGACCGGCAAGTACCGCCTGGGCATCCACGTCTACGAGCTCGGTCAGCTCGCTCAGGCCCGCCACGCGCTCAGGCACGCAGCGCTGCCGGTCATGCGCTACCTCTCCGACACCACCGGTCTCACCGTCAACCTGGCAATCCCCGACGGGGCCGACATGGTCTTCGTGGAGCGATTGGAGAAGCCGGGCCTGGAGGAGCATCTCGAGCACATCGGACGACGCCTTCCTGCTCACGTCACGAGCTCAGGGAAGGTCGTCGCTGCCTTCAACGCTGAGCTCGACGAGGCGCGACGGGAGGCAGGATTCCCGCCGAGGGTGAGTCGCACCGTGCGCTCCGAGGTGGACTGGGATCGCGAGCTGGAGCTGGCTCGACGATCTGGCTTCGCCACCTCGGAGAGCGAGTCCTTCAACGATGTCTCGACTGTCGCCGTACCGATCCGCAACATGCGTGGAGTGGCGGTGGCCTCGTTGTCGCTGATGGGTCCGACAGTGCGCATCCGCGCTGAGATCCCTCGTCTGGCTCAGTTGCTCCGGACCGAGAGCCGCCGCATCGGGCGCCAGCTGTGACCGGGCGCGGCAGCGGCAGGGCGACAGCCATCGCCGCTTGCCCCTGACGCTCGTACAGTGGGGACATGGATCTGGGTCTCAACGATCGTGTCTTCATCGTCACGGGAGGATCCGGAACCCTGATGTGGGCGGCCGCGCGGTGCTTAGTCGCCGAAGGGGCACGTGTGGTTCTTGCCGACCGGCCCGCGCACGAGAACGACGCCAGCGCTAGTTACGTTGGCTCCTCCGCTGCAGTTCGGGTGGTGACCGGCGAGGATGGCGACGTGTCGCCCGAGCGCCTTGTGTCGGCCGCACTCGACACCTGGGAGCGCCTAGACGGTGCCCTGATCGGTGTCGCCTCCTCACTCGAGGCAAACGCCCTTGAGGTCGCCGATGAGGAGTGGACTGCTGCTTTCCAGTCAGTCTTCCTCGACGCTGTCGGCATGATCCGGGGCATCTCGCGAAGCCTGGGGAGCGGCGGCTCGCTGGCGTTGGTGTTGTCTCCCGATGCGGGTGTGCCGTTGGTGGAACAGGCCGTTGCCAACGGCGTCGAAGCTGGGCTTGCATCGTTCGCAATGGACCTCGCTGTCGAGCTCGGTCCGCAAAACATCCGCGTCAACGGGCTAGTGCCGTTGCCTGCGGAAGGAACGCGACAGGGGGATGGCGCCCCGATGGATGTCTCCTCAACGCGGCGGCACTCTTCGTCGGAGGAGTTCGGGCGGGTGGCCGCCTTCGTCTTGTCGCCCGCCGCGTCGTATGTCTCCGGGGCGATGGTCTCCGTGGATAGCAAGACTCCGGGTTTGTCGTAAGAGTTGGGCCTGCGCGGGGCCGCATCGCCGCCGCTTGGAGGCGGTGGATCGCATCCCTACCGTCGGCGGCCGCTGCTCAACAGAAATTCAACAGAAACTCCGGGATCGGCCACGCTCAAGCGTGCCTGGCCATGACCGAACGTGATCGGCTGGGCGGAGATCCAAGGGCATTCCTGCAGGTCAGCGGCCTGCAAGCCGCTCGGCAGGCGCAAGTCACTCGTCATGACTAGGTCCTCGGTTCGATTCCGTGAGGCGGCTCTGATTCCCCCGTGGACCCGAGACCACGGGGGAATCTTTATTGCCCTCGGCGCGGCGAGTGACACGTTTGCGACACGATTCAAGACCGCAGAGGTCGGACGCGCCGTTGTAGGCCCTCTCAGGCCCTCTTCGGCCCTCTGGGGCCACGTCAGCGGCCGATGCCGCGGGGACGCATGTCGGTCGGCGGCGGGTGACGCTCCGGATCGCCTGAGCGCTGGAGTCGGGTGGGCAAGGTGACGCCGGGCGCCCTGTGTGAGGAGTCACGGCAGGGGAGAGTGCCTGACCCAGTCGCCGGCAGGTCACCCAGGAGGCGATCGAGGATCGTTCGCACGTCGGGAGCAACCGCGCGCCGACCGACATAGTGCTGGAAGGTGACCGAGGGGTCTCGGTGACCGAGCTGGGCGCGGGCTGCATCGAGCGAGATCTCGTGCGCGATGAGGGTGCCGACCGTCCGGCGCAGGGTGTGGAAGGTCGTCCCGGCGAGATCGTCGGCGGTCACGGGGTCGGCGGCCTCTGCGCGGCTGAGCGCTCTGCGCAGTCGAGTGCGCATGTTGCTGGGAGAGATCCATGTGCCGAACCGAGTGCCAAAGATCGGGGCGTCGGGATCGGCTGGGGGAGTGCGATCGATCCGTCGCTTCAGAACCTCGACGACGCGGTCGGGCAGGATCAGAGTCCGATCCTCGCGAGACTTCGTCGTGTCCTGGCGATGCAGGACCTCGACGAACCCCCCGCGTGGCTCGACGAGGGTCCCGCACACGTGCAGCATCGGCACGGTCCCGTCGAGATCGATCAGGTCCCGGGGCCGGATGGCCAGTGCCTCGCCCTCGCGACAGCCAGTCCCGAGCAGGACGTCGACAAGCTCTTCGAGGTCGACGTTCGCCATGCGTCTGCCCTCGACCCGCATGGACGATCGTCGGACGAGGTGACGCAGGGTTTGGGCTTGGCTGACCGTCAGGAACTGGACCTCCCTCTTGGACTCGCGGGCGGACGTTGCGGTGTCGCGCATCGGGTTTGCCGGCAGGGCGCCGTGGGAGACGGCCAGCCCGAGCATCCCGGTGAGCACGACACGCAACTGCTTGGTCGAACGACCGCCGGCACGACCGCGATAGGCGCCGTGTGGTCGGCCGTGCTCGATGTCGGCGAGGAGCCGATCCAGGAAGGGCACGTTGACTCCCGACTCGTACAGCGCCGATCGCGGGGAGGATGACAGTGCGGATCTCGTTGTTGTAGATCGCGAGCGTCTGGGGCGCGAGCGCTCCCTGCGACCGAGACTTGCCATGGTCACGGCGGTGCTGCAGCCAGACCTGGGCGAGCGTCTCGATGCTTGTCGCGGCGGTCACCCCCGCGGCTGTCGGATCGATCCGGTCCTCGAGCCGTCGCTCCAGCTTTCGCCCGGCCGCTCCCTTCGTCTTGTCTTTCGCGCGGACCGACCTCACCCGTCCGTCGAGGTCGCGTACCTGCGTATGGGCGAGCCAGCGCCCGTCGCTCTGCTGCACGACCTTGACCTCGCCGTGGGAGCCGAGGGGGATTCGATGCTGCGGCATGGTCAGGAGGCCATCCAGGCCGCGGCCTCGCGGTCCTTCTGTTCGAGCCACATCTCGACCGCCGACCGCCGGGAGACCACACGCCGTCCGAGGTGCATTGCAACGGGGCCGGTCCTCTCCGTCCTCCATCGCTTGAGCGTTCGCACCGGGACGCCCCCAAGCATGATCGAGACGTCCTCCGGCGACAGAAGCGGATCGTTCGCCGTCGTCTGCTCCGGCGTCGAGCGGATATCTGTACTCATCCTGGGCTCCCTTGATGCGACTGAAAGTGACGCAAGGACTAGCAACCGCTGCGGCAGCGGTCCGGACAAGTGCAACCGGTTCGAGCACCTGCGCGACGAATGGAGTCTGTGCCGGGACCGTGCAACGCCTCGGCCCCTAGCCTCGGGAGCGGACCGTCCGGTATGAGATGTCCGCTCGCGTCAGAACAGAACGTGACTTTGCAAGTATGTCGAACTGCCGGCGTGGCTGACTGAATCGCCCTGGGTTGGTTGGAGTCTCCATCAGACCCAGGGCGATTCAGTGAGCGCGTGTGTCGCCGATTGCGAAAGCGACATCGGGTGCGTCACGACGTCCGTTTATGGCCAAGTGCTGACACCGCATCTCAGACACGGAGTGGCTTCGAGCTTGGACAGACGCGTATCGGATGCACGCGCGTTGACCCACCGGCATCCGGTCACGATCGGACCAAGAGCCCCCGGTCGTCTCTCAGCGTCCTCACAGCAAGCGCCTACTAGCGTCGGACCCCGGTTCCCGAGCCGCCCACAAGGGAGCCAGCATTAGTCCAATAGCGGCGGCACGACGGCCCGGTGCGCGAGCGACGTGCGACCCAGGCGGTGGTGCCCGCACAGAACCTTGTGGTGAGCATCCATGCGCGTGACTGGAAGGGGCCTCGCCTCGTGACCGGAGCAGGTCGACTCACGAACTTCGTCGATCATGTGGACAGTGATCGCCGGCGACTGTTTGTGGCCGCGGCTGGTTCATGCCTCATTGTCTTCGTGCTTCTTGCCGGCCTGGTCCACCTCGCCTGGAGCCCACTTCAGGCTGTCGACAGCGATGTCGGCGCCCCGGCCGAGGCGTGGTCCCTCCAGCACGTGGTCGCGGTGAGAGTCCTGCTCGCGATCGAAACCGTGTTCGGCACACTCGGCACCGTCCTCTACGTGTCCGTCCTGTTGATCGTGCTGTGGCTCCACGAGCACCGCCGGGCAGTCGTCTGGAGCGCTTCGGTGATGGTGGGGACCTCGGTCACCACCACCGCGTCGAAGTTGCTGTTCCGCCGTCAACGACCGCAGTGGGACGACTCGGTCCACACGCTGACGAGCTATTCGTTCCCCTCCGGTCATGCCTCAGGGATCGCGTCCGGCATGGGAGTGCTGATCGTGCTCGTGACCCTGTACGTCCACCGGACCTCGGTGCGTCGCGCGATACTCGCGGCGGCCGCCGTGCTCGTCGTGATGGTGGGCGCGGATCGGATCCTGCTCGGAGTGCACAACCTCTCCGACGTCGTCGCCGGCTATGCCGTCGCTGGAATCTGGGTCTACTCGATGCTTGCGCTGTACCCGCCGGAGGTAGCTCGTCGAATTCCTCGGATGATCGACAGCTAGGGCGTGTCTCTGAAGTCATGCCAGCCAGAGCATGATCGCGGCCAAGACGACGCCGCCTCGAAAGACCACTGCG
>NZ_SDWV01000010.1 GCF_004137345.1 Nocardioides zhouii | reverse complement strand
GTGGTCATCACGGCACCTTCCCCGCTGACACTCGTCAGCGCGTCAGGCCGGAAACACCGTTAAATCCACAGTCCCGATCGCTTGGCGATCGTCCCGCTGATGGCACGTGAACCGATCGGCGAAGAGCGCCTGACCTCAGTGACCAAGGGCAATGCGGTCCCGGCAGCGGACGGAATCACCTAGACCCTCCGTGCAGCCCGCGTTACGCTGCGCCGCGGCGTCCAGGTGTCGGCACGAAGCCGGCGCTGGTTATAGGCCGAGGTCTTTGCTCGAGGTCGTTGCGAGCGCCACCAACGGGCGGATGTAGCGGTTGACGACAACGGTGAGGTCCCTGTGGCGGGTCTGGGCGGCGATCTGGTGGAGCGGCACACCGGCCCCGGCGGCTTCGGTGGCGTGGCCGGCGCGCCGGGAGTGGGCCGTGATGCGGGTGCCGTCGAGGCCGGCGGCGACGGCACGCTGGCGGAGCATGCGGGCGACGACGTGGTTGCCGAGTGGCTGGTCGCTGATTCGGCTGGACCAGACCCGTGTGAACAGGGCACCTGGTTGGTCACCACGGATCATGAGCCACGCAGCGATCGCGGCGATGGGGTCGGTGGCGGCGTGGGTGCCGTGGGCGACCGCGACGACCTGCCCGCGGTGTTCTTGGTCGGTCTTGGAGTGCCGGATGCCGCCGGGCTTCGCCTCGACGTCCGCCAGAGTGAGGGCGACGAGTCCGGAGCCGCGCATGGCGGAGGCGTAGCCGAGCACGATTCGCGGCGTCGCGGGCTCCGATCGCGGTGCTGCGGTCGATCGCCTCGATGATCTGACGGATCTTAAAGACGGTGAGCGGGCGGACTTGGCGCCGCGGGGCGGTGCCGTACGTGCGGCGCAGGCCGAGGCGGACCTGCCGGACGAGTTCGTCCTTGGCGGGATTAGCCAGTCCGTGCTGGCGGTGCACGTGGCGGATGGCGGTGCAAACCATGTTGAGTGTGGTCACGGCGGTGCCGTGAGTGGCGCACTCGACCAGGTAGGCGGCCAGGGACGGCGGGGTCGGCCGGCAGAGCAGGGATCCCGCGGTTGGTGCACCAGCGTTCCCATACCCGCCAGCTGTGCGCGTACACGACAAGGGTGCTCTCGGCGTGGGCGGCGTCGAGCGCGGCGGCGACGCGGAGCGCTTCGTCGAGGGTCAGACCGTGAGGTAGGCCCGTGGCAAGGGCACCGGTAGTGGACGCGAACGAGGTGGTGTCATCGCCGGGTTGTACCGGCGCACCCCCGCGGTACCAGGAGACGGGCCGATCCACTCCCCCGGCGCTGGTCTGTCGGGCGGGCGGCGCCAGAACCTCGGTAAGCACTGACCTTTCGACGCCGCGCTGAATCCAACTGCCACCGAACCGCGACCGCGCCTGGATTCCTGTGGTCGACGACGCGCCACTGCGAGCCACGGTCTTCGCGTCGTTTGACGCGCATGGCTGTCGGGCATCGTCTGAGGTCTCCGCGTCGCCCCAGAGACCACGCTGGTCCATGAGACAACGGCGTTAGAGCTACCCTCGTTGTTCCCCAAAGAAGGCAGTGATGCCCACATGACTGCGCCTCAGATCACCCCCACATTGCTGGTCACCGGCGCCACCGGGAACGTCGGTTCACGGACCGTCGAGCTGCTTCTCGCTGCCGGGGTCCGGGTGCGCGCCGCGGCCTCGAGCGTCGAGTCTGTCCGCTGCCGCTTCGGTGACCGCGTCGAGGCCGTGGCTCTGGACTTCACCGACCCAGCAACCTGGGAGCATGCCTACTCCGGGGTGCACCGGATGTTTCTCATGCGCCCGCCTCACCTAGGGAAGCCGAAGACGCAGATGCTCCCCTCGCTCGAAGTCGCGAAGGCGGCCGGGGTCGAGCACATCGTGCTGCTCTCACTGCAAGGAGCCGAGCACAACAAGGTCGTGCCCCACCACGCGCTCGAAGTCTGGCTGCGCGAGTCGGGACTGTCATGGACTTTCGTGCGCGCCGCCTTCTTCATGCAGAATCTCACCACCACACACCTCACCGACGTGCGCGACCGAAACACCATCATGGTGCCGGCCGGTGACGGCGCCACCGCCTTCGTCGACGTCCACGACGTAGCAGCAATCGCCACCGCTGCCCTGCTCACCCCCGAGCAGCACCACAACACCGCTTGGACCCCGACCGGGCCGCAGGCCCTGACCTATGCCGAGGTCGCGGAAATCCTGACCGATGTCCTCGGCCGGCCCATCAGCTACCCACGGCCCGGACTGGTCCGCTACGCCCGACACGCGCGCAAGGTCCTGGGGATGCCCTGGGGCATGGTCGCGGTCACCAGCGCGATCTACACCATCGCCCGGCTGGGTCGGGCCGGTGGTCTCACCGACGATGTGCTGGTCATGACCGGACATGACCCGGGGTCGTTCCGCGAGTTCGCCGAACGCGAGGCCGCGCGGTGGTACGCGACATAGCGCGCCCAAAGTGCGCCATATGGCGTTTGGTAGGGGCCTGGCGGCTTCATCACAATTCGCGTCGTCGCAGGTCAGAGCCGGTTTTCTCAAGCAACGCCACGCACTCGAGGTGGGTGGTCATCGGGAAGAGGTCGAAAACGCGGATCGCGGTGAGGGCGTAGCCGTGCTCGGCGAAGATCGCGACGTCGCGGCCGAGGGCGGCGGGATCGCAGGCGACGTACGCCACCGCGCGCGGGCGGCGGTCGACGACCTGCTCGACGACGGCGCGCTTCGCACCCTCGCGGGGCGGGTCGAGCACGACGAGGTCGAAGGGCTCGTCGAAGCCGGCCTTCAGGACCCGGTTCGTGGGACCACACTCGACGACGGCAGCCTTCAGCGCGGCCAGGTTGCCGCGCGCGTGCTGGCAGGCGGTGCGGTCGGCCTCCACGGCCACGACGCGGGCACCGGTGGCCTCGCCGACGAAGCGGGCGAAGAGGCCGACGCCGGCGTAGAGGTCGAGCGCCCGCTCCCCCGGCGCCGGGGCCAGGAGCTCCATGACCGTCTCGACCAGCACGCGCGGCGCCTCGGGGTGCACCTGCCAGAAGCCGTCGGCGGCGACGGAAAAGGGGTAGGTCTGATCGCCCGCTGAGACCTCGTGCTCGACGAGCGACCCGTCGACCGGTGAGTCGTCGGCCTGCAACGGTCGCGCGCCCTCGGCGGCGATCAGGCAGTCGTCGACGGCGACGAGCTCGTGGGAGCGGTGCGCCCGCATGGCCGGGCGGCCGTCCGGGAGCGCGGCGTAGCGCTGACGGGTGCGCCAGCGCAGGCCGTCGTCGGGGCGGCCCACCACCGGGACGGCCTCGACCCGCAGCCCGGTCACCAGGTCCGACCCGGCATCGAGCCGACCGAGGCGGACGAGCTGCTCGCGCACCACGGCGGCCTTGAGGTCGCGCTGGGCGGGCACAGCGACGTGCTGGAAGTCGCAGCCGCCGCAGAGTCCCGGGCCCGCAACCGGACAGGGGGCGTCGACCCGGTCCGCGGACGCGGACAGCACCTCGACGGCGTCACCGCGCCAGAACCGGTCGCCGTCCGTGCCCTCGGTGATCTCGACGACCACCCGCTCGCCCGGCAGCGCGTGGCGTACGAACACCACGCGCGACTCGGGCTCGGGGAGGCGCGCCACGCAGTGGCCGCCGTGGGCCACTGGACCGACCTCCGTCTCGAAGCGCTCCCCCACCCGTGAACGGCCGCGGGCCTTGCGAGGCCGGTTGGTCCGGCTCACAGATCGTCGTCCTGGCGGGTCGGCTGACGCGAGGTGACCCGACCGCGGCGGAGGTCGCCGGCGTGGACCCGCTCCTCGTCGCGCCTCTCGCGCTCCTGCGCGACCTGCGAGGACCGCAGCTGGAACGGCACCGAGATGACCATGACGCCGGGGGTGAAGAGGAGGCGGCCCTTGAGCCGCAGTGCGGTCTGGTTGTGGAGCAGCTGCTCCCACCAGCGGCCGACGACGTACTCGGGGATGTAGACCGCGACGACGCCGCGCGGGCTGGCCCGGCGGATCTCCTGGGTGTACTCCACGATCGGCCGGACGACCTCGCGATAGGGCGAGTGCAGCACCTTGAGGGGAATGTCGAGGCGTCGCTCGTCCCACTCCTCCAGCAGCCGGTTGGTGGCCTTGGTGTCGATGCTGACGTAGATCGCCTCGAGCACGTTGGGGCGCGTGGCGCGGGCGAACGCGAGGGCGCGCAGGGTCGGCTTGTGCAGCTTGGACGCCAGCACGATGGCGTGCACGCGGGTCGGCATCACCTTGTCCTGCTCGTCGGCCGCGAGCTCGAGCTCGACGCGCGCGTAGTGGCGCCCGATCGCCTGCATGAGCATGAAGAAGAAGCCCATCGCCAGGATCGTGATCCAGGCGCCGGCGAGGAACTTGGTGAGCAGCACGATGATCAGGACCACTGCCGTCATGCCGAGACCGAAGGTGTTGATCGCGCGCGAGCGCAGCATCCGGCGGCGGGCCGCGGGATCGCGCTCGGTCTTCAGGTGGCGCGTCCAGTGGCGGATCATGCCGAGCTGGCTCAGGTTGAACGACACGAAGACGCCGACGATGTAGAGCTGGATCAGCTTGGTGGTCTCGGCGTCGAAGACCCAGATCAGCAGGATCGACATGGCGGCGAGGAAGACGATGCCGTTGCTGTAGGCGAGCCGGTCGCCACGCGACCCCAGCGACCGGGGCGCGAGGCCGTCCTGGGCGAGGATCGAGCCGAGCACCGGGAAGCCGTTGAAGGCCGTGTTGGCGGCCAGCACGAGGATGATGCCCGTGACGGTGACCACGAAGTAGAAGCCCGGCGGGAAGTGGTCGAACACGCCGGCCGCGATCTGCGAGATGACCGGGTGCTGGTCGTAGCCGTCGGGCACCGCGTTGCCGGAGGCCGTACGCAGCCGGTCGAGCTCGTGCGGGTCGACGTAGCGGATCGTCATCTGCTTGGCGAGCACGATGACGCTCATCATCATCGAGATGGCGATCAGGGCGAGCAGGAGCAGGGTGGTGGCCGCGTTGCGGCTCTTCGGCTTGCGGAACGCGGGCACGCCGTTGCTGATCGCCTCGACGCCGGTGAGGGCCGCACACCCCGACGAGAACGCCCGCGCCAGCAGGAACATCAGCCCGACCTGGGTCAGGGGTTCGTCCCAGCCCGGCTGCGGCTCGATGATGAGCTGGGCGCTCTCGGCGTCGGGCAGGTCGCCAGTAAGCAACCTGAGCAGGCCGTAGGCGCACATGCCGAGGATGGCGACCATGAAGAGATAGGTCGGCACGGCGAAGAACCCACCGGACTCGCGTACGCCACGGAGGTTCATCGCCGTCAGGACCACCACGGCGATCACCGCGACGGTCGCCTCGTGACCGATCAGCCCGTTGATGGCACCGGCCGCGTACTGCGCAGCGGAGGAGATCGACACCGCCACGGTGAGCACGTAGTCGACGAGGAGGGCGCTCGCCACCGTCACCCCGGCGTTGCGGCCCAGGTTGACCGTCGCCACCTCGTAGTCACCGCCACCGGACGGATAGGCGTGCACGGTCTGGCGGTAGCTCGTGACCACGGTGAGCATCACCAGCGCCACGACGAGGCCGATCTTCCACGACCAGACGTAGGTCGACGTACCGGCGATTGCCAGCATGATGAAGATCTCGTCCGGGGCGTACGCCACCGACGACAGCGCATCGCTGGCGAACACGGGCAGGGCGATGCGCTTGGGCAGCAGGGTCTCCCCCAGCTGGCTGCTCCGAAGCTTCCGGCCCAGCAGGATCCGCTTGGACACGTCGCCGACACTCACAGGCGGGAAGCCTAGACCCGCACGCACGGGAAACCACGCTGGGCTACGGTTCAGGTGTGCACGTCGTGATCATGGGCTGTGGCCGCGTCGGTTCGACGCTCGCCCGCAGCCTCGAGGACCGCAACCACACTGTGTCGATCATCGACAGCGAGCCCGACTCGTTCCGACGGCTCGGCCCGGAGTTCAACGGCGACAAGATCACCGGCTACGGCTTCGACCAGCAGGTGCTGGAGAAGGCCGGCATCCGCCGCGCCGATGCCTTCGCCGCGGTCTCGAGCGGTGACAACTCCAACATCATCGCCGCGCGCGTCGCGCGGGAGACGTTCGGGCTCCAGCAGGTCGTCGCCCGCATCTACGACCCCGGCCGCGCCGAGGTCTACCAGCGGCTCGGCATCACCACGGTCGCCACCGTGAAGTGGACCGCCGACCAGATCCTGCGGCGGATGCTGCCGGCCGGCGCCGAGCCCGACTTCCGCGACCCGTCCGGGACGATCCGCGTCGACCACGTCCCGATCCCCGAGGCGTGGATCGGCAACCGCACGGTCGAGTTCCAGATGCAGTCGCGCAGCCGGATCGCCTGGATCGACCGGCTGGGCGAGGGCATGCTTCCGACCCGGGACACGGTCCTGCAGGAGGGCGACATGCTGCATCTCGTCATGCGCGAGGAGCACGCGGCCCACGCGTACGCCGTGCTCGAGTCCGGCCCCGAAGACGACTGACCCCCGACCCGAGATCCGACTGGAAGCCAGGAGCACTGCACACATGCGCGTCGCCATCGCCGGAGCCGGAGCCGTGGGTCGCTCGATCGCGCGCGAGCTGATCGACAACGGCCACCAGGTCCTGCTCATCGACAAGAACCCGTCCTCGATCCGACCCGAGCGGGTCCCCAACGCCGAGTGGCTGCTCGCCGACTCCTGCGAGCTGTCGTCGCTGGCCGAGGCCCAGCTCGGCAAGTGCGACGTGGTGATCGCCGCCACCGGCGACGACAAGGCCAACCTGGTGACGTCGCTGCTGGCGAAGACCGAGTTCGGCGTGCCGCGTACGGTCGCCCGGGTGAACCACCCCAACAACGAGTGGCTCTTCACCGAGGCCTGGGGTGTCGACGTCAACGTGTCGACACCGCGCATCATGTCGGCGCTGGTGGAGGAGGCCGTCTCCATCGGCGACTTGGTGCGGCTGTTCACCTTCCGCCAGGGCAACGCCAACCTGGTCGAGCTGACCCTGTCGGCGGACTCCCCCTACGTCGGCACGCCGGCCGGGCTGGTGCCGTTCCCCGACAACTGCGCGCTCGTCACGATCCTGCGCGACGGACAGGTCTACACGCCGGACGCGGAGCAGCCCCTGGAGTCGGGCGACGAGCTGCTATTCGTCATCGGGGCCGAGGTCGAGTCCGAGCTCGAGCGCCTCCTCTCCCCCAGCCAGCACCACGCCTGAGCCGGCACTCGTACGTCCGCTCAGGCGGGCGCGGCGTCGGGCGTGACGGGCGTACGGTCGCGCGACAGCAGCCAGACCATCGAGCCGAGCGCGGCGAGCTGCAGCGGCCAGCCCAGGACGATCTTCGAGACGCCGAGGACGGCGACGGCAGTGTCGGGGTCCATGGATCCCGAGCTGCCGGCGAGCCAGATCGGCGCCTGGACGGCGACCCGCAACAGACAGGGCGCGACCAGCAGCCAGGTGAGCCGGCTGCAGAGCTTCACGATCTGCCGGTCGGAGTGCCACGCGGTCGCGTCGCCGGTGATGCTGCCGACCATGAAGCCGACCAGCGGCCAGCCGATCAGGCAGGTGAGGGCGAGCACGACGGCGTACCCGCCGTTGTAGAAGATGCCGGGCAGGAAGTAGGCCAGCGCCTGGTCCTGCTCCGAACCGCCCGCCGCGGCCGAGCGGTGCACGAAGTACCACCCGATGGCGATCCCGAAGAGCGCGTTGACCACGAACTGCACCGTCGAGCGCTGCACGAGACGCACCGCCAGCAGCACCAGCGCGGCGCCCACGCTGATCGTCAGCGCGAGGTCGAGGTCGCGCTGGGTCAGCCAGGTCAGGGTGAACAGGATCGTGGGGACGGCCGCCTCGGCCATCCCGCGCCGGCCGCCGAGCGCCTTGGAGAGCTGCTGGCGCACCACGGCCTCGACCGTCTCGGTCCCGGGCGCCGGTGTCGCTTCCGTCACGGACGCAGCTCGTAGCGGGGGTTGAACATCAGCGGGACGCCGCCCTGGCGTCCGATGCACCCCGCCACGGTCATCGACCGGCCCGGGTCGACCCCGGTGATCCGCCGGCGACCGAGCCACACGACGGTGATCACGCCGGAGCCGTCGTCGAGCTCTGCCTCGAGCGCCGGCACTCCACCGCGCGGGCGCAACGTCACCGTGCGCAGCACGCCGTTGACGACGACCTGCTCCCGCTCCGGCGCGTCGGCGATCGCGACGGCCTCGTCGGTCGTGTGCGACTGGCGCAGGTCACGCTGGTTCTGGTCGGAGCTGTCGGCCCACTTGGACAGCGCCTGACGCAACCGGCTCTTCTCGGCCACGGCTCACCTCACCCGACGGGCGTCGTCCGGCAGCGTCACGACGAGCGGCTCACCGACGGGCATCGCCTGCTCGCCCCGTCGTACGACGACCTGGGCGAGCGCGTCCTCCCAGTCGGAGGCGTTGTCGGGGTCGATCGCCGGACGTCCGAGGAAGGACGCCCGGAGCATCCACCGCGCGCCGTTGATGCCGATGATCCGCGACGGCTGGGTCGCGTCCGTGCCGTCGGGACGCTTGACCGGCATCTGGCACACCAGCTCGGTGCCCCAGCGGCCCTCGCGCTCGGTCGTCTGGCCACCGCGCCGCGCCATGTCCTCGGCGATCTGGGGGCGTACCTCCGACCACAGGTCCCCGTTGCGGGGTGCCGCGAACGCCTGGAACTCCAGCGCGCCGTCGGAGCCGGCGAGCATCACCGAGCGCACCTGGCCGCTCTGCTCGTCGACCTGGAGGCGCAGCTCGCGGTCGGCGATGGCGGGGACCAGCACGGACCCGAGGTCGGCCCGGTCGATCCCGTCGCCCTCGACCTGCGAGACGTCGTACGGGCCTGCGGTCGACCCGGCAGGGTCGGCGGCACCGTCCGTCGCCGTCTCGGCGGTGGTGTCGCCGGCGGCGGGGTCGGCCTCTGCCTTGCGGCGGAACTTCACGTCAGCACTCCTTGTCGATCGACCCGAGAAGGTTCCGGCTCAAGGACGCGAACCGGTACCTGTAGAACCGTAGCCCCCGGCGCCGCGGGGCGAGTCGGGGAGCACCCCCACCTCGACGAACCGCGCCCGCTCGAACCGCTGCACGACCAGCTGGGCGATCCGGTCCCCGCGCGCGAGGGTCACCGACTCCGTTGGGTCGTGGTTGATGAGCAGCACTTTGATCTCGCCGCGATAGCCGGCGTCGACCGTGCCGGGCGTGTTGACGATCGAGAGGCCGTGGCGGGCCGCCAGGCCCGAGCGCGGGTGCACGAGGGCGACGTAGCCGTCGGGCAGCGCGATCGACAGCCCCGTCGGCACCAGGGCACGCTCGCCGGGGGCGAGGGTGACGTCGATGGTCGTGTGGAGGTCGGCTCCGGCGTCGCCGGGGTGGGCGTACGACGGCAGCGGGAGGTCCGGATCGAGGCGGACGACGGAGATGTCGAGGTCGTGGTCGGGCACGAGGACTGAATCTATAGGCTCTGCGCCGTGGACTACGCCGAACGCCTCACCGTCCCGCTGCGCTGGTGGGCGCAGGGCACGATGCTCGTGGCGTCGATGTGGCTGGCCGTCCTCGTCGCCACCGAGGAGGTCGGCGAGTGGATCGCCTGGTCCGTGGCCGGGATTGCCCTGACGATCATGGTGGCGCTGCTCGTCGGCTACGGCCGCGCGCGGGTCGCCGTCGAGGGGGACACCCTCCGCGCCGGCCGGGCCCACATCCCGCTCGAGCACGTGGGCGAGGTCACGGCGCTCGACGCGGAGGGCGTACGGCGCCTCGCCGGGGTCGACGCCGACGCTCGGGCGTACCTGCTGCTCCGGCCCTACCTCAAGCGCGGCGTCCGGATCGACATCACCGACCCCGCCGACCCCGCGCCGTACTGGCTCGTGAGCTGCCGGCGCCCGGAGGCGCTCGTCACGGCCGTCGGGGTGGGCCGGACCGCGGGACGCTCTGGATAGGGTGGTCGACATGGCCTCTCCCTCGAACAGCAAGTTCTACTCGGCGTTCTCGCTGGCCGCCGCACTCGGCGCCGCGGCCGTCGCCAAGAAGGGGCTGAACACGTCCTGGCGGGCCGCGACGGGCAAGAACCCGCCGGCCAACCCCGCCGACCCCGACGTCAGCCTGCCCGAGGCCATCATGTGGGCGGCCCTCAGCGGCACCCTGATCGGCGTGGCCCGGATGCTCGCGACCCGACGGGCCGCCACCTACTACGCCAAGTCCACCGGCCACCTCCCGCCGCAACTGCAGAAGGACGGCCAGGACGCCAAGAACGCCCCGGCCCCCACCTCCTGACACGCTCCCCTCGCCCCGCCCCGCCCCGAGCCCTCCCTCGGAGCACGCGCCCTATTCCTTGCGCCCTTGCCCTTGAGTCTCGGAGCGACTCAAGACTCGGCAGTGTCTTGGTCAGCCTCCAGGCCCCGCACTTGCCGTTGAGTCTCTGAGGGACTCAAGGCCAAGTGCCCGGAGGGGACCGTGCCCCGGGGTGCCCGTCGTGGGCCACCAGGTGTCCACAGGCGTCCCGCTACGTCGCCGACCGGCACGGCTGTGGAGATCGGTCGAGAGTTGTCGTACGTCCCGCTTGTGATGGTCCGACCGACCGATCACAACAGGGGGCAGTGACGATGAGCAGCACGGCGTACCGCGATGACTTCGCGGAGTGGACCGAGGCGGAGTGGGAATGGTTCAGCATGGGGCCGTTCGACGGAGGCATCCCCGGGCTCGTACGCCGGGTCAGGCGGATCCTCGACGTGTCCCAGCGCGGGCTGGCCGCGCTCCTCGACGTGTCGCAGTCGGTCGTCGCCCGCTGGGAGACCGGGCGCACGAGCCCGCGCGCGAACGTCCTGAACTACTTGCTGGTGATGGCAGGGCTGCGGTCGAGCGTCCACGACGAGGAGACCGGCGTCGAGGTGGAGCCGATGCGCGACGACGGGGCACGTCGGCACGGTGGGAACAGGTTCCCGGCGCATACCGACCTGCGGGTCGTGGGCTGGTGGATCCCGGGCTACGTCGAGTCGACGATGGCCGAGTACGGGCACTGGCGCAACCGCTCGCGGGCCCGTCGGGACCCGATGATCCGGTCGACGCTGTGCCCGCACATACGTCGGCTCGAGCGCCTCATGTACGGCACCCCGGACGACCATCCCTCGCTGCAGCAGCTGGTGGCGGAGGCGGAGCACCTC
The DNA here is from genome assembly GCF_004137345.1 of Nocardioides zhouii. GTDB lineage: Bacteria > Actinomycetota > Actinomycetes > Propionibacteriales > Nocardioidaceae > Nocardioides > Nocardioides zhouii. The sequence goes on along the minus strand of NZ_SDWV01000010.1, from coordinate 177,746 downwards.
GACGATCGGCGGGAGCAGAGACGACTCAGCGCCCGAACCCCCGTCGGGGCCGGACGCTGAGTGTGATCGTGCTCAGATGCAGTCGCGGCAGATGAGCTTCTTCTCATCAGCGAGCTGCGAGCGGTGGTGCACCAGGAAGCAGCTCATGCAGGTGAACTCGTCGTCCTGCCGCGGCATGACCTCGACCGCCAGCTCCTCGTGCGAGAGGTCGGCACCGGGCAGCTCGAATGACTCGGCCGCCTCGGTCTCGTCCTCGTCGACCTTGCCGGAGTTCTTGTCGTGGCGTCGGGCCTTGAGCTCCTCGATGCTCTCCTCGCTCTGGTCCTCCTCGGACTTGCGCGGTGCGTCGTAGTCGGTAGCCATCGAATCCCTCTCCCCATACGGTGGTCCCGGAATCCGGCCAGTTCGTGGCGCGGCGGTGTGGGACCGAGTTGTGCTCGTCGTCGGCGCCAGATTGTGCACCATGAACCGGTCCTGTGGTGAGCCGGTCCGCAACGTGTCGCCTGAACAGTGGGGCACGTCTCCCTATTCCCGCAATCCCACGTTCGCGTCACTACCCGTTCGGGCGGGCAGCGGTCGGGCGTCGTGCGACCCGCGAGCGGGGCCTCAGGCCACGAAACCGGTTTCCCTCAGCACCTCGACGAAGGAGTCCCAGCCGTCGCTCGGCGAGGCCACCACGACCGCGACATCGGGCCAGCCCTCGAGCTCCATGGTGCCGGCGAGGACGTCGAAGCGACCGCCAGCCTCGCGCAGCACGACCGCGGCCGCGGACCAGTCCCAGGGCTGCGAGCCCTCCTCGACGTACGCGTCCGCCGAGCCGTCGGCGACGTGGCAGATGTCCAGGGCGCTCGAGCCGATGCGGCGGATGTCGCGGACGGCCGGCAGCAGGAGCGCCAGGCACCGCGCCTGGTGGGTGCGGACCTCCGGGCGGTAGCCGAAGCCGGTCATCACGAGTCGCTGGGCGACGGGCGGGCTCGGGCGTACGGAGATCGTCGTGCCGTTGCGGGTCGCGCCGTGGCCGAGCGCGGCGGCGTACTCGACGTCGGCACCGATGCCCACGACGGCGCCCGCCACGAGCACCCCGTCCTGCTCGGCGGCGACGGACACGGCGCAGTCGCGGATGCCGTAGAGGTAGTTGACCGTCCCGTCGATCGGATCGAGGATCCAGCGCACCCCGCTCGTGCCCGCGTGGTCGTCGCCCTCCTCGCCCAGGATCGCGTCGTCGGGTCGCTCCCCGAGCAACCGGTCGCGCAGCAGCTGCTCCACGGCACGGTCGGCGCGCGTCACGACGTCGGTGGCGCTCGACTTGGTGTCGGCCACGTCGACGCCCTCGTCACGCATCCGCCGCGCGAGCTCGGCTCCCTCGTGGGCGACGGCGACCGCCAGGTCCCGCAGCACCGCTGCGTCGACGGCGCTCACGAGTCGGACCCGCATAGCGCCGGTCGGGGACCGCGCGGGTTGGGACAGCAGCCGACGCCGCAGACGTCCGGTCCGGGGGACCACGAACCCACCGCGGACCGCTCCGGCTGCTCGCCACGCTCGGCCGCGGCACGCTCGAGGACCAGGTCGCGCACCATCGCCACGAAGCGCGGGTCGACCCCGGCGGTCGCGGCTCGCACCACCGTCATGCCGAGGCGCTCGGCGGTGGCCGTCGCCTCGGTGTCGAGGTCGAAGATCACCTCCATGTGGTCGGACACGAACCCGATCGGCACGAGCACCACCTCGGACACACCGTCCGTCACGAGGTCCTCGAGGTGGTCGTTGACGTCGGGCTCGAGCCACGGCGTCGACGGGGCGCCCGAGCGCGAGCAGTAGACGAGGTCGTGGCGGTGGGCGCGACCCGTCACGGCCCGCACCCGCTCCGCGACCACGTCGGCCGCGCTGCGGTGCTGGGCGACGTACGCCGGACGCGACTGGCCGGCCGGGTCCTCCGACCCGCTGGACTCCGCCATCTCGGTCGGGATGGAGTGGGTGACGAAGACCAGCCGCGCGCGGTCACCGCCGTCCGGCAGCTCGGCGAGCGACGCCAGGACGGCATCGACGACGGGCTCGATGAAGCCGGGGTGGTTGAAGTACTGCCGCAGCTTGTCGAGGCGCGGCGCCCCGGGGGTCTGCTCGACGGCGTCGAAGAGGTTCTCGCGGTACTGCCGGCACGACGACCACGAGGAGTACGCCGACGTGGCGAACACCGCGGCCCGGCCGACGCCGTCGGCCTTCATCGCGGCCAGCGTGTCGGCGAGGTAGGGGTCCCAGTTGCGGTTGCCGAAGTAGACCGGCAGGTCGATCCCCTGGTCGGCGAAGTCCTTCTCCAGCGCCGCGATCAGTGCCCGGTTCTGGTCGTTGATCGGGCTGCGCCCGCCGAAGAGGAAGTAGTGCTCGCCGACCTGCTCCAGCCGCTCGCGCGGGATGCCGCGGCCGCGGGTGACGTTCTCGAGGAACGGCACCACGTCCTCCGGCTTCTCCGGCCCCCCGAAGGAGAGGACCAGCAGGGCGTCGTACGGCGTCACGTCGGGGCGCGCGGAATTCATGTCGCCAGCCTAGGTGGGCCCGGCCCAGACCGGCCGCCGGTCCCCTAGCCTGCGGTCATGACCACCTGGCGCAACTGGTCCGGACTCGAGGAGGCGACCCCGCAGCGGGTCGAGACGCCGACGTCGCTCGACGCGGTCGTCGACGTCGTACGCCGCGCGCGTGAGGACGGCACGACCGCGAAGATGACCGGCACCGGCCACAGCTTCACCGGCATCGCAGCTCCGGAGCACACCCTCCTGCGCCCCGAGGGCCTCACCGGTGTGCTCGAGGTCGACCGCGAGGCGATGACCGTGACCGCCCGCGCCGGCACCCAGCTCAAGGACCTCAACCTCGCGCTCGAGCGGCTCGGCCTGTCGCTGCACAACATGGGCGACATCGCCGAGCAGACGCTGGCTGGCGCGACGTCGACCGGAACCCACGGCACCGGCGGCACGGCCGCGGGCCTGGGCGCCCAGCTCGCGGGGCTCGAGCTGGTCACCGCCACAGGTGAGGTGCTGCGGGCGTCCGCCCAGGACAACGCCGACGTCTTCGAGATGGCGCGGGTCGGCCTCGGCGCCCTCGGCATCCTCACCAGCCTGACCTTCCACGTCGAGCCGCTCTTCGTCGTCGAGGCGCACGAGCAGCCGATGACGTGGGACGAGGCGCTGGCGTCGTACGACGACATGGTCGCCGCGGCGCACCACGTCGACATGTACTGGTTCCCCCACACCGACCAGATGTTGGTGAAGCAGAACGTCCGCACCGACCTCGCTCCGGGCGAGCAGGAGCCGCCGTCCGCGCTGGCGGCGTGGTGGGAGGACGACTTCGTCTCCAACTCCGTCTTCGGCGCCCTGTGCCGCATCGGGACGCGCGCACCGTCCCTGGTCCCCCGGATCAACCGGGTGGCGGGCCGGGCGCTGTCGGAGCGCCGCTACAGCGACCTCGCCCACCGGGTCTTCGTCAGTCCGCGCCGGGTGCGCTTCCGCGAGATGGAGTACGCCGTACCGCGCGAGGTGGGCCTCGACGTGCTCCGTGAGTGCCGGCGGGTGATCGAGGCCAGCGACTGGCGGATCGCCTTCCCGGTCGAGGTCCGCACCGCCCGGGCCGACGACGTGCCGATGTCGACGTCCCACGGCCGGGACAGCTTCTACCTCGCCTTCCACGTCCCGCAGGACACAGACCACCGCGGCTACTTCGGCGGGCTCGAGCCGATCCTGCGCGAGGCGGGCGGGCGGCCCCACTGGGGTAAGGTCCACACCCGTACGGCCGCCGACCTGGCGCCGGCGTACGACCGGTTCGACGACTTCCTCGCGATGCGCGAGCGCCTCGACCCCGACCGGGTCTTCACCAATCCCTACCTGCGGCGCGTGCTCGGCGCCTGACCCGGCGACTCAGACGTTGGCCGGCCCCTTGGGCAGCGGCGCGCGCCAGCCCCGGACGAGTGCGAGCAGCCGGAAGCCGAGGCAGGTGCTGAAGCCGGCGGCCGCGACGACGCCGAGGGGCAGGTCGGCCCGGTCGAGCAGCACCGCGACCAGCGCGCCGGTCAGGGCCGGGGTGGCGTAGAGCGCGCCCTCGAAGATGACCGGGACGCGGCCCGCCAGCACGTCGCGCAGGATCCCGCCGCCGATGCCGGTGACCATGCCGAGCAGCGCGGCGGGCAGCGGGCCGAGGCCGTAGTCGACCGCCTTGAGCGCGCCGGTGACGCAGAACAGGGCGAGTCCGAAGGCATCGAAGAGCGTCACGACCCGCTCGAGGCGGCCGATGACCGGGTGGAAGGCAAAGGTCAGCAGGCCGGCCGCGACCGGGACCATCAGGTAGCGCCAGTCGGCAAGCGCCGCCGGCGGGGTGGCGCCGATCAGCACGTCACGGACGAAGCCACCGCCGAGACCGGTGACGCCACCGAGGACGAGCGCGGCGAAGAGGTCGAGGTTCTTGCGGACGGCCACCAGCGCGCCCGTGACGGCGAAGACGAAGATGCCGACCAGGTCGAGCACGACGAGGGTCGTGGCGAGCTCCGTGGGTGGCACATCGGAAGGCTAGGGCACCGCCCTCGACACCCGTCGGCGCGCCGCGGGAGCAACCGTGCCGCGGGGCCGCGCTGGCGTAGGCTCGCTGACCATGGCCAAGCTGACGTTCACCGGTCGCAGCGGGGACGGCAAGCGCCTGCTGCTGGTGGACGAGTCGGGCCAGGAACACTCCCTGGCGATCGACGCCAGGCTCCGTCGTGCCCTCACCGGCGCGCCCGCAAGCAACGGTCAGTTGGAGATCCCGATGGAATCAAGCCTCCGCCCCCGCGACATCCAGATGCGCATCCGCGCCGGGGAGACTCCCGAGGCGGTGGCCCACGCCGCCGGGTCGTCGGTGGAGAAGATCATGCCGTTCGCCGCCCCCGTCATGGCCGAGCGCGCCCACGTGGCCCAGCAGGCCCAGCTCGCCTCCGTACGCCGCCGCGCGAACGAGTCCGGTGCCCGCACCCTCGGCGAGGCGGTCAGCGCGCACCTGCGCTCACACAACGTCGACCCGAGCGTCGCCGAGTGGGACTCCTGGCGACGCGAGGACGGTCGCTGGACCCTGACCGCGTTGTACGAGGTGGCGGGCCGCACCGGCACCGGGACCTTCTCCTTCGACCCGCGCGGCAACTTCGTGACCGTCGACGACGACGACGCGCGCTGGCTGGTCGGCGACGGCACGCCGGAGAGCGCGGCAGCCGACGAGGACCCCGCGGCCGACGACCTGGCCGCTGCCCGCCAGCGCCGGCTGAGCTCTGTTGGTGGCGACGAGCCCGCGTTCGGCGACGACGCGATCGAGATGGTCTCCGACGGCGAGTCGGCGACGGAGACCACCATGGAGCTGCGCGAGACCCCGGGCGAGACCCTGGGCACGGAGCAGCCCGTGGAGGCCTACCTCGACGACCAGCCCGCCGACGCTTCCGACGAGCCCACCCCCGAGACCACCGCCGAGCCCGACACCGAGGAGCCGGCCGCCCACACCGCGCCCGAGCCCCGCCGGCCCGCGAAGAAGCGTGGCCGCGCGTCGGTGCCGAGCTGGGACGAGATCATGTTCGGCGGCGGCAAGAACGACTGAGCCGTGCGGCTGGTCGGGCTCAACGTCCACCCCCTGAAGTCCGGTGCGATCCGACCCGTCTCCTCGGTCGACGTGCTGTCGGGCGGCCTGGACGGCGACCGGAGGTGGATGGTCGTCGACGGTGACGGCAGCCTCGTCTCCGCGCGCGAGGTGCACGCGCTGTTCCACGTCGTGTCCGACACCCCGGTCACGGACGCGACGGTCACGGGTGCGCTACGACTGAGGGCGCCCGGCCTCCCCGACCTGCACCTCGACGAGCCGGTCGGTGAGCCCGAGGCGGTCCGGCTGTTCTCGCTGGACCTGCGCGCCGTGCCTGCCGGACCCGACGCCGACGGGTGGCTGCGGTCCGCCCTCGGCCGCGACGACGTACGCCTCGTCTGGTGCGACGACCCCACGCGACGGACGCTGCAACCCGGCTACGCCGAGCCGGGCGACCATGCCGCCTTCCCCGACTCGTTCCCGGTCACGGTCGCCTCGCTGGCGTCGCTGCGCCAGCTCAACGACTGGGTCGTCGAGCGGGCGCTCGACCTCGGCGAGGAGCCCCGTGACCCGCTGCCGATCGAGCGGTTCCGCGCCAACCTGGTCGTCGACGGCGACGAGCCCTTCGCCGAGGACCGGTGGCGGGTGCTCACCGTCGGTGGCGTGCGGTTCCGGGTGACGAAGCCGGTCGACCGCTGCGTGATGACCACCATCCACCCGCAGACGCTCGAGACGGCCAAGGAGCCGATCCGCACCCTGGCGCGGCACCGGCTGGTCGACGGCAAGACGATGTTCGCTGCGCACCTGGTGCCGCTCGACGAGGGCCGGATCGCCGTCGGCGACGACGTCCGCGGCGAGTGAGCGTCAGCCGGTCTCGATCGGCCGGTCCGGGTCGGTGATCCAGCCGCTCCAGCTGCCGGGGTAGAGCGCCCCCCTGATTCCGGCCACCTCCATCGCGAGCAGGTCGTGGGTGGCCGTGACGCCCGACCCGCAGTAGGCAGCCACCGAGTCCGACGCGTCGGCGCCGACGCGGGCGTACGCCTCGCGTAGCCGGTGCGCTGGCAGAAATCGGCCGTACTCGTCGAGGTTGGCGGTGGTCGGCACGTTGACCGCGCCCGGGATGCGACCGGCGACGGGGTCGACCGGCTCCGTAGCCCCGCTGAAGCGTTCCGCGGCACGGGCGTCGACGAGGACCTCCACGCCGAGCACGTCGTCGGCCTCCACCACCGGCATCCCCTTGTCGGGCGACACCGTGAAGTCGCCCGGCTCCGCGTGCACAGCGCCCGACTCGACCGGTAGCCCGTCGGCCAGCCAGGCCGACCAGCCGCCGTCGAGCACCCGGACGTCCGGGTGGCCGTGGAACCGCAGCAGCCACCAGGCCCGCGCCGCCCCGCGACCCTGCCAGTCGTCGTACGCCACCACGGGCCGGTCGGCGCGCACGCCGGCGCGACGCATCGCCTCCTCGAAGCGGGTCTCCTCGGGCAGGGGGTGGCGGCCACCCGCGCCGGGCGGGTCGGCCAGGTCGCGGTCCATGTCGACGTACGCCGCGCCGGCGACGTGCCCGGCCGCGTGCTGCTCCCCACCGAGCGGGCCGCCCATCAGGTAGCGCACGTCGATGACCGTGAACCGGTCGAGGTTCCCGGCGAGCTCGCGCGGGCTGATCAGCGGTCCGCGGCGCAGGACCCCGAAGCGGTCGATGGCCTCGATCTCCGCGGCGGCGACGGCCGCGAGCTGGACGAGCTCGGCGCGACGACGCGCAGGATCGGACTCGGCCAGCGCCTCGAAGACCTCCTCGAGCAGGATCGCGTCCCAGGAGTGGGCGCCGGTCTCCATCCGGGCGTCGTTGATCGCCTTCCACCGGTCGGCGATCCTGCCGAACGGCTCGGACCCGGCCGGACCGATCGACGGGTGGTCCTGCCGCCCCCAGCGGGTCACCTGCCGGCGGCGCTCGGCGGCGATCTCACCGGCGATCGCGTCGATCCGGGCGCCGTCATCTTTTTCACGGGCGTCGTCCATGCCCGGCACGGTAGCCGCCGGGTGACCCGAACCCTGTGGCAAGATCGCCCGGTCATGGCTGAACTGCACTTCTTCACGGGCACGATGGACTCCGGCAAGTCGACGCTGGCGCTCCAGACCAACCACAACCATGCGGCCCGCGGGCGCGTCGGCCGGATCTTCACCACCCACGACCGCTCCGGCACCGCGAAGGTGTCGAGCCGGCTCGGCCTGACCCACGATGCCCTTGAGGTCGACGCGGACTTCGACTTCTGGCGCTACGTCGTCGACACCCTGACCCGCGGCGGACGCATCGACTACCTCATCTGCGACGAGGCCCAGTTCTACGCCGCCGACCAGATCGACCAGCTCGCCAAGGTCGTCGACGAGCTCCAGATCGACGTCTTCGCGTTCGGCATCCTCACCGACTTCCGCTCGCACCTGTTCCCGGGCAGCGCTCGCCTTGTGGAGCTCGCCGACCGGATGAACGTGCTCCAGGTCGAGGCGCTGTGCTGGTGCGGCAAGCGCGCCACCCACAACGCCCGCACCGAGAACGGCGCGATGGTCGTCGAGGGCGAGGTCATCGTCGTGGGCGACGTCGACCAGGCCGACGAGCCGCCGGCCGACGTGGCGTACGAGGTGCTCTGCCGCCAGCACCACCGGCGCCGGCTCACCGCGGCGCGCGCCAAGGCCGTCAGCCTGGCCCCAGAGCCGCTCCCCTTCGGGTGACTCGACCTCGAGTCTCCCAGAGACTCAAGGGCAAGGACGCCCGTCGGCGACCGGCCTCAGCCGACCAGGATGGGGATCAGCATCTCTGTCGAGGTCAGCGATCCGTGCAGCCCGACCAGGGTGTCCTCGTAGGCGAAGTCGCGCGACGACATCACTGCCGTGTCGCCCTGGCACGCCACCATCACGTCGCCGAGCCGGGGCAGCACGCTCGGCTGCACCGCCCCGAACCAGCCGCGCGCGATCGCGTCCTCCCGCGTGAGGACCGTGGCGCGGTCGCCCAGCACCTCGCGCCAGGTGTCCACCACGTCGGGCACCGCGCGGGCCGAGCAGTAGAGGTGCCGGAATCGGGCCTCGCCGCCCAGAAGCGAGACGCCGTCGCGCATCCCGTGGACCTCGTCGACGTCGATCCGGGCCTCGCGCGGGCTGTCGATCATCCCGTGGTCGGCGACCACGAGCAGCCGGGTCGACGCGGGCAGGGCCTCGCGCATCTGCTCGGCCTCGGCGTCGACCATCGCGAGCTGCTGCAGCCACTGGGTCGAGGCGACGCCGAACTTGTGGCCGGTCCAGTCGAGGTCGGAGTCGTAGACGTAGGTCAGGGACGGGTGGTGCGCCGACGCGCTCACGGTAGCCGCGATGCGCTCGCCGACGCGGTCCGCGCCGACGTACGTCGCCCCGCGCTGCGAGGCGAGGGTCAGGCCCGAGCCGTCGAAGTCGCGCTTGTTCACCGCCGTGACGTGGACGCCCGCGCGCGAGAGCCGCCCGAGTGCCGTCGGGTGCGGCTGCCACTCGAGCGGGTCGATGTCCTTGTCCCACCAGAGGTGGTTGAGCAGCCGGTCGGTGCCGGGGATGCGGGCGGTGAAGCCGACGAGCCCGTGCGCGCCCGGTGTCAGGCCGGTGCCCAGGGAGGTCAGTGACGTCGCGGTCGTCGACGGCACCCCGGCCGTACCGGTCGACCCGCCCGCGACGAGCGAGGACAGGTACGGCGCGACGTGGCCGTAGCGGGCGAGCAGCTCCGCCCCGAGGCCGTCGACGAGGAACACGACGTACGACGACGCGTCCGGCAGCACGAACCCGGCGGGGTGACCGTCGAGCGGCACGCCCAGCGCCCGGGCGACGGAGGGCACGACGTCGGCCAGCGACCGGTCGCCGTAGGCCGGCTCCGTGAAGGCCAGCGGGCTGTTCACCCGCGGGTGCGGGCAGACAGGGCGTCGGCGAAGGCGAGCAGCGCGGCGACGGCGTCGGCGCCCTCGGCGGCGGCGGAGACCCGCAGGGTGTAGTCGTCGCCGGCGATCGTGCCGGTGTAGCCGTGGTCGGCGTCGCACTCGGGGTCCGAGCAGGCGGCGGGCTCGAGGTCGACGCGGCCGACGCCACCCCACCCGATGGTCAGCACGGCCTCGGCCGGCGGGGCGACTCCCGCCGTCGGGTTGGCGATCATCCGGGTCACGACCACGGTGCGGATCGACGTCAGGGTGACCGCCTCCGTCGTGGTGGAGGTGTAGGGCTCGGGCAGCATGTCGTCGCCCGGGTGCTCGTCGGTGTGGGCGATCACGAGCCGGGTCGACGTCAGGAGGAGCGCCGTCAGGTGCCGGCGTACCTCCTCGTGGTCGAACGTCGTCTCGTGGTGCACGAAGTAGGAGAGGACCTCTTCGCCACCCGCCGCGGCGAAGACGCCGTCGGCGACGACCTCGGGGTAGTAGCCGGTGCGGTGGATCGCCTGACGGAGGTCGTGGGAGACGTCCGCGTCACGGGTCGAGCGGGGCATGCGCCCAGTCTGTCACGCGCGACCGCGGCGGTCTCCGGTCAGTCGGGGATCGTGTCGCCCGGCATCGTGCTGAGCCGACGTACGAACCAGTCCGACCGAGGATCCTTCACCGGCTCGACGCGCACGCTGGCGCCGAGGACGGTCGCGCCCGCGGCGCCGGCGAGCACCAGCGGCAGCTGCAGCGCCCGCACCTGCGGCAGGTCGTGCTGGAGCTGCGCCACCTGGCGCACCAACCGCTCGATCTCCTCGACGTCGACGATCTCGCTGCCGCGGTAGCCGAAGAGCAGCGGCGACGCCTTGATCTCGCGCACCATGTCCTGGGCGTCGTGGTCCGCCAGCGGCGGGATCCGGTAGGACCGGTCCCCCAGCAGCTCGGTGAGCGGGCCGCCGATCCCGAACGACAGCACGGGCCCGAAGAGCGGGTCCTCCATCGTCGCGATCGTGATCGGGACACCCGGCGGCGCGTTGCGCTGCACCACGAATCCCGCCCGCTCGGGGTCGGTGATGAGCTCGTTGAGCGAGCGCCAGGCGCCGGCCATGTCGTCCGCGTCGTCGATGTTGCGCCAGACGTGGGCGAGGTCCGGACGGTCGCGGAGGTGCTCGGCGGTCGCCTTGAGCACGACGTCCCAGCCGAGCCTCTCCCCCGCGGTCGTCGCCTCGTCGAGGGTCTGGACGGCGTACGTGTCCCAGAGGTCGATGCCGTAGGCGCGCAGCAGCACGTGCTGCTCCTCGAAGTCGAGGTCGCGGCCCTCCGGGTGATTCATCAGGACCTCGTTGACGAGGTGGCGTGCGGCGTCGAGGTCGGCAGGGACGAGGTCGGTGAAGGTCGACTGCGGGACCCGCAGCCACACGGCGTACTCGACGACGTGCGCGAGCGCTCGTACAGCGGCCTCGACGGCGGGGTACGACGGCACGGACCCGCGGCCCGCCGACGACCCGGCGACGTCGGGCACCCGCAGCAGCTCCGGGACGCCCTCGGTGCCGAGGAAGGTGGAGACGATCGGTTTGTCGGACTGCTCGCCGACCGCGGCCAGCACGTTGGCGACGTCCTCGCGCGCGCCGGCGACGTTGAGCGGCGGGATGAAGATCGCGACGACCGCGTCGACCTCCTCGTCGTCGATCGCGCCGTCGAGGGCGTCTTCGAAGTCCTCGGCCGTGGCGTCCGCGCCCAGCGGGACCTGCTTGTTGACGACCAGCCCGACGGAGTTGGCGGCATCGGCGGCGAGGAGCCCGAGCGCGTCGGAGTTGCCGACGATCGCGACCCGGCGTCCGCGAGGGAGCGGCTGGTGGGCGAGCAGCTGGGCGACGTCGAACATCTCCTCCAGCGACTCGACCTGGATGATCCCGGCCTGGCGGAACATCGCGTCGACCGCCTGCGCGGGCGCGGCGATCTTGCGCACCGCGTGACCCATCGGCACGCCCTGCGAGCTGCGCCCCGAGCGCACCGCGACGATCGGCTTGCGGCGGCTGACGCGACGGGCGACGCGGGAGAACTTGCGCGGGTTGCCGATGGACTCGAGGTAGAGCAGCACGACCTCGGTGGCGTCGTCCTCCTCCCAGTACTGCAGGAGGTCGTTGCCGGAGACGTCGGCACGGTTGCCCGCACTGACGAACGTCGTCAGGCCGAGGCCGCGGTTCTGCACCTTCTCCAGGATCGCCGAGCCGAGCGCGCCGGACTGGCAGAAGAAGCCGGCGCGGCCGCGCGGCGGCATCACCGACGAGAGGGACGCGTTGAGCGAGACATCGGGGTCGGTGTTGATGATCCCGAGCGCGTTGGGGCCGATCAGGCGCAGCCCGTACGACCGTGAGAGGCCGACGAGGCGACGCTGCCGCATCCGGCCCTCCTCGCCCGTCTCGGCGAAGCCCGACGAGATGACCACGAGGCCGTGGACGCCCTTGGCAGCGCAGTCGAGCACGACGTCCTGCACGGCCTCGGCCGGGACCGCGACGATCGCCACGTCGACGTCGCCGGGGATCTCGGCGACCGTCTTCCACGCGGGCATGCCTGCGACGGAGTCGGCGCTGGGGTTGACCACGTGGATGCGGCCGGCGAAGTTGCCGAGCACCATGTGGCGTACGAGGGCCCGGCCGATCGTGTCCTGGCGGCGGCTGGCGCCGATGATCGCGACCGACTTCGGCGAGAAGAAGCGCTCGATCGAGGCGTACTCCGCCCGGTGCTCGCGCTGCTCCATCACGCCGATGGCCGTGTCAGTCGGGTCGATCCGGAAGACCAGCTCCATCACGCCGTCCTCGAAGGCGCTCTTCACCTTGTACCCGGCGTCGCGGAAGGTGTGGATCATCGCCTGGTTGTCCGGCAGCACCTCGGCGACGAACTCCTCGACGCCGCGCTCGCGTCCGGCCTGCGCCAGGTGCTCGAGCAGCAGCTGCCCGATCCCGCGGCCCTGGTGCTTGTCCTCGACGAGGAACGCCACCTCGGCGTAGCCCGGACGGATCGTGTCGTAGCGGCCCACTGCGATCATGTGCCCGGCGACCAGCAGGATCAGTGCGACACGGTCGCGATGGTCGACCTGGGTGAACCGGTCGAGGTCGCGGTCCGACAGCTCGGGCATCGGCGAGAAGAACCGGTAGTACTTCGACTGGTCGGAGACCCGGCCGTAGAAGTCGACCAGCAGCTCGCGGTCCTCCGGCTGCATCGGCCGGATGTGCGCCGTCCGCCCGTCGCGCAGCAGCACGTCCGCCTCCCAATGGCGGGGCGGCTGCGCCTGCTCGGCCTCGACATCGGTCACGGAGCCAATCTATCGGCCCCGGAGCAGTCCCACGCGCCATCCGTCCGTCCTTACCGGCGAGCCCCCGACCCGCGGAGCCCGGGCACCGGGGAGAATGGCGCTCATGGCTCGACGTACGACGAAGGAACCCGTCCCGGACGACTTCGAGGAGCACATCCTCGACACCGACATCCGCGACGAGATGCAGACCTCGTTCCTCGAGTACGCCTACTCCGTCATCTACTCCCGGGCGCTGCCCGACGCGCGCGACGGCCTCAAGCCGGTGCAGCGCCGGATCCTCTACACGATGGACGACATGTCGCTGCGGCCCGACCGCGGCCACGTCAAGAGCGCGCGCGTCGTCGGTGAGGTGATGGGCCGGTTGCACCCGCACGGCGACGGCGCGATCTACGACGCCCTCGTCCGGATGGCGCAGCACTGGTCGATGCGGCTGCCCACCATCGACGGCCACGGCAACTTCGGCTCGCCCGACGACCCGCCGGCCGCGATGCGCTACACCGAGTGCCGGATGGCGCCGGCGGCCGTCGCCATGACGGCGTCCATCCACGAGGACACGGTCGACTTCAAGCCCAACTACGACTCCCGCGAGACGGAGCCGGTCGTCCTGCCTGCAGCCATCCCCCACCTGCTCGTCAACGGCGCCGCCGGCATCGCCGTCGGCATGGCGACCAACATCGCCCCACACAACCTCATCGAGGTCGTACAGGCACTCAAGCACCTCGTGACCCACCCGAAGGCCACGCTCGACGACCTGATGCGGTTCATCCCGGGTCCCGACCTGCCGACCGGCGGCAAGATCGTCGGCCTCGACGGGATCCGCGACGCGTACGAGTCGGGCCGCGGCACGTTCCGGATGCGCGCGACCGCGCGGATCGAGTCCGTGACGCCCCGGCGCAAGGGCATCGTCGTCACCGAGCTGCCCTACGGCGTCGGCGAGGAGCGCGTCGTCGAGCAGATCAAGAAGCTGGTGCTCGCCAAGAAGCTCCAGGGCATCGCCGACATCAAGCAGCTCGGCGACCGCCACCAGGGCCTGCGCCTCGTCGTCGAGATCAAGAACGGCTTCGTGCCCGAGGCGATCCTCGAGCAGCTCTACCGGCAGACGGCGCTGGAGGACACTTTCGGCATCAACGCGGTCGCGCTGGTCGACGGCCAGCCGCGCACGCTCGGCCTCAGGGAGATGCTCGACGTCTTCCTCGGCCACCGCTTCGACGTCGTACGCCGGCGCTCCTCCCACCGCCGCGCCAAGGCCGCCGACCGGCTGCACCTCGTCGACGGGCTGCTGATCGCGATCCTCGACATCGACGAGGTCATCCAGGTCATCCGCTCCTCCGACAACGCTGCCGCGGCCAAGGAGCGCCTGATCTCGGTCTTCGAGCTCTCGGACGCTCAGGCCGACTACATCCTCGACATGCCGCTGCGCCGCCTGACGAAGTTCTCCAAGCTGGAGCTCGACAAGGAGAAGGAGGAGCTCGAGCGCACGATCGAGTACCTCGACGCGATCCTCGGCGACGAGAAGCTGCTGCGGAAGGTCGTCTCCGACGAGCTCACCGAGGTCGCCAAGGAGCACGGCACCCCGCGCCGCACGGTGCTGCTGGCCTCCGCCGGCACGACCGTCACCGCGGCCTCCGCGACCCCGCTCGAGGTGGCCGACGACCCCTGCTTCGCGCTCCTGTCGTCCAGCGGCCTGCTCGCGCGTACGACGTCCGCGGCCGCGCCCGGACAGGGCGAGGGCCGCGCCAACCACGACGTGGTGACGAGCGCCGTACAGACGACGGCCCGCGGCGAGGTCGGCGTGCTCACGAGCCGCGGACGGCTGCTCAAGGTGGGCGTGCTGGACATGCCCGAGCTGCCCGACTCCGCCAACGACCCCAACCTCCAGGGCGGCCTGCCGCTCAGCGAGATCCTCTCCCTCGACGCCGGCGAGCGTGCGCTCGCGCTGACGTCGCTCGCGACCGAGGGGCCGGGCCTCGCCCTCGGCACCCGCGACGGGATCGTCAAGCGGGTCAACCCCGAGGTGCTCGCTCGCGACGAGTGGGAGGTCATCGGCCTCAGGGACGGTGACGAGGTCGTCGGCGCCGTCGAGCTCGTGACCGGCGAGGAGGAGCTCTGCTTCATCTCGACCGACGCCCAACTCCTCCACTTCCCCGCCTCGGGCGTCCGAGCCCAGGGCCGGTCCGGTGGCGGTATGGCCGGCATCAAGCTCGGCGCAGGTCAGCAGGTCGCCTTCTTCGGCGCCTTCGACCCCGCCGACGCCGTCGTCGTCACCGCGTCCGGCTCGTCGACGGCCCTGCCCGGCACCGAGGCCGGTGCCGTCAAGGTCACGCCCTTCTCGGAGTACCCCGGCAAGGGACGTGCCACTGGCGGGGTGCGCAGCCACCGCTTCCTCAAGGGTGAGGACATCCTCGTCGCTGCCTGGGCCGGACCGGCGCCCGCCCGGGCAGCGGCGGCGAGCGGTGCCCCCGTCGACCTGCCCGCGGCCGACGGCCGGCGCGACGGCTCCGGCATGCCCGCACCGCAGCCGATCGCTGCGATCGCCTCCCCCGTCGCGACCCAGGTCGCCGGCCGCGCACCCGACCCTGTGGAAGGCTGACCCCATGCTCGCTCGCCAGCGGACCTCCCGCCGCCTCGTCGCTGCCCTGACGGGCGCGCTCCTCGCCGTGCCCGCCCTCGCCGCCTGCTCGGACGACGGGCCTGCCGCTTCGGAGGCCAAGGCCCCCGGCGAGGTGCTCGCCGAGGCCTCGAGCAAGCTCACCGAGACCAGCGGCGTCCAGCTCACGCTGACCGCGGACCAGCTGCCCGAGGGTGTCTCCGGGATCGCCAAGGCCGCCGGCACGCTGATCAAGGCACCGGCCTTCGACGGGTCGATCTCCGTCGTCTTCGCCGGACAGACCGTGGACGTCCCGGTCATCGCCGTGGACGGCAAGGTCTACGCCCAGCTGCCGTTCACCAACGGTGCGTGGGACAAGGTCAACCCGAAGGAGTACGGCGCCCCCGACCCCTCCTCGCTCGTCGGCGCCGACGGTTTCCCGGGCCTGCTCAAGCTCACCGAGGACCCCGAGGCGGGCGAGAGCGTGCGCGGCGGCGCGGACAACTCCGAGATCCTCACCACGTACTCGGGGACCGTGCCCGGCGACGCGATGGACGCGATCATCCCGTCGTCCTCCGGTGACTCGTTCGACGTCGAGTGGCAGGTCAACGACGACGGCGAGCTGACCAAGGCCACCATGACGGGCGTCTTCTACCCTCACACCGACCCGATGACCTACACCGTGGAGTTCGCCGACTACGGCACCGAGTTGGACATCACCGCGCCGTGAGCGCGCCCGCGGCCGACCCTGCGCCGGTCACGCGCACCTCGCGCCTGCTACTGGCACTGGCGGCGGTCGCCGTCGCGTTCGCCGCCGCTGACACGTACGTCGTGGTGCTGGCGCTGCCCGACATGATGACCGGCGTCGGCGTGCCGATCGACCAGCTCCAGCGGGCTGCCCCGATCGTCAGCGGCTTCCTGCTCGGCTACGTCGCGATGCTCCCGCTCATCGGTCGGATCGCCGACCTGCGCGGGCGGGTGCCGGTGCTCGTGATGGCACTGGTGCTCTTCGCGGTGGGCTCGCTCGTCACCACCCTCGCCTACGACATGCCCAGCATCGTGGCGGGCCGATTCCTCCAGGGTGTCGGCGGCGGCGGGCTGGTGCCCGCCACCCTCGCGCTCGTCGCCGATCTCTACCCCGTCGAGCGCCGCGGCGTCCCGCTCGGGGTCGTCTCGGCGGTGCAGGAGATCGGGTCGGTGCTCGGGCCGCTCTTCGGCGCGGCCGTCCTCGCGGTCTCCGACTGGCGAGCGATCTTCGCGATCAACCTCGCCGTCGGGCTTGTCCTCGCGGCGGCCATCCGCACCCTGGCCCCGCGTTCGCCGGTGGCCGACGTCGGAGCTCAGCGAACCTCCAGACCGCACGTCGACGTCGTTGGCGTGCTGCTCCTGCTCGCCACCTTCTCCGGCGGCGCCATCGTGTTCCTCCGGCCCTCCGGCCTCATGCGCGACCTCACGTGGGGCCAGCTCTTCATCCCGTTCGCCGGGGACGGACGTTGGCTGACCCCGATCGGCGCCGTCACCGTCGCCGTCCTGGTACTGCTCGTCGCGCGGTGCTGGTTCGGTCCGCGGCCCGTGCTCGACCTGCGCGGCTGGGTCCGCGTGCTGGTCGAGGCCGACCTCGTCGGCGCGCTGCTGCTGGCCCTCGCCCTGGGCGGCGTGATCCTCGCCTTCGCCACGGCCGATCCCAAGATCGAGGTCTTCTCGCCCCGCGGCCGGTGGTACCTCCTCGGTGCGATCCTCGCGGCGGCCGCCTTCACCTGGCACGTACGCCGCGCCGAGAACCCGCTCGTGCCGCGCGGCGCCCTCCGGCGTACGCCGGCCTGGGGAGCGCTGCTGGTCAGCTTCTTCGTCGGCGCCGCGCTGATCGCCGCCCTCATCGACATCCCGCTCTTCGCGCGGACGACCGTCTACCCCGACGACCAGCTGCCCGCCGCCCTGGTGCTGGTGCGCTTCCTGCTGGCGCTGCCGGTGGGTGCGGTCGCGGGCGGCTTCCTGATCCGCCGCTTCTCCCCCGGGGTCGTCACGGCGGTCGGGATGCTGATGGCGGCGGCCGGTTTCGTGCTGATGACCCGCTGGGGGCTCACCACGATCGAGGAGCCGATCGCCAACCTCGCGCTCATCACGGGCGGACTCGGCTTCGGCCTCGCCCTCGCACCGGTCAACGCGGCCCTCCTCGCGCACACCGACGACGACGTCCACGGCGTGGCCACGGCCTTCGTCGTCGTGTCACGCATGGTCGGCATGCTGATCGGCATCTCGGCACTCACGACGATCGGCCTGCGCCGCTACTACGCCGAGCAGAAGGCCGTACCTCCCGTGCAGGAGGTGTGCGACGGCAAGAGCAGGTGCAAGGAGTTCTCCGACCTGCTCCGCGTCGCGGGCATCGCGCAGGAGCACGCCGTCTTCTGGGGCGCCGCCGGCTGCGCCGTCGTGGCCGCGGTCCTGGCCCTCGTCGTGTTCCGGGGCGTACGCGCCGACGGGGTCAGCACCCGCGAGGTCCTCTCGACCCACTGAGCTGCAGCCGACCCCATCGGGCCGCGGTCAGGACGTGTGGTGCACCTCCTGGAGGGCGTACACCGGTGTCTCGATCCCCTCGAACCGCGCCTTCAGCTGGAGGGCGAGGTAGAGCGAGTAGTGGCGCGACTGGTGGAGGTTGCCGCCGTGCATCCAGAGGTGCTCGATCTGCGTCGGCTTCCACATGTTGCGCTGCTCGCCCTCCCACGGGCCCGGGTCCTTGGTGGTGTCGGAGCCGAGCCCCCACACCTTGCCGAGCCGGTCCGCGGTGTCCTGGTCGATGAGGTCCGACACCCAGCCGTTCATGGAGCCGTAGCCGGTAGCGAACACCACCACGTCCGCCGGCAGCTCGGTCCCGTCCGCGAGGACGACGGCGTCCTCGGTGAGGTGGTCGATCTGCCCGTTGACCAGCGTCACGTCACCGTTCGCCACGAGGTCGGCAGCGCCGACGTCGATGTAGTAGCCCGAACCGCGGCGCAGGTACTTCATGAACAGCCCCGACCCGTCGTCGCCCCAGTCGTGGTCGAAGCCCGACGCCTCGAGCCGCTCGTAGAAGTCCTTGTCCTTCTCCGCCATCGCCTCGTAGGCCGGGATCTGGAAGGTGTGCAGGATCCGGTAGGGCAGTGACGCGAAGATCAGGTCGGCCTTCTCGGTCGTCACGCCGGCGGCAACGGCGCGCTCGGAGTAGAGGTCGCCGAGGCCGATCTCCATCAGGCTGTCGCTCTTCACGATGTGCGTCGAGCTGCGCTGCACCATCGTCACGTCGACGTCGTTCTCCCACAGCGCACCGCAGATGTCGAAGGCCGAGTTGTTGCTGCCGATGACGACGACCAACTTGTCGCGGTAGGCATCCGGTCCCGGGTGCGCCGAGGAGTGGTGCAGGTCGCCCGTGAAGACGTCCATCCCCGGCACGTCGGGGACGTTGGCCTTGCCGGACATCCCGGTCGCGAAGACGAGCTGGGTCGGGCGCAGGGTCAGCGGCTTGCCCTCCCGCTCCACCTCGACCGTCCACTCCCCTGTCTCTTCGGAGTACGACGCGCTGGTCGCCGTCGTGCTCGACCAGTAGGGCACCTCCATGATCTTCGTGTAGGACTCGAGCCAGTCGCCGATCTTGTCCTTGGGCGCGAAGACCGGCCAGTTGTCCGGGAACTTCAGGTAGGGCAGGTGGTCGTACCAGACCGGGTCGTGGAGGCAGAGCGACTTGTAGCGGTTGCGCCACTGGTCGCCGGGTCGCGGGTGCTTGTCGATCACCAGGCTCGGGACCCCGAGCTGGCGCAGGCGCGCGCCGAGGGCGATCCCGCCCTGGCCGCCGCCGATCACGAGGACGTACGGCTGGGTCGTGCTGCCCAGGGTCTCGGCCTCCTCCTGCTGGCGCTCGAGCCAGGTCTGGCGCTGCTTGTCCGCGCCGTGCTCGGCGCCGCGCGGGCGGTGCTCGTTGCGCGGCTCCTCGTGGCCCTTGAGCTCGTAGAGGGTGGTCAGGAAGGTGAACGCCTTGCGCTCGCTGTCCTCCTCCACCAGCCGGAGCAGGCCGCGGCCGCGACCGATACCGGTCTCGAAGAGGAACCACGCCGTCACCACGCCGTCGGCCTCGTCGGCGGGCTCGTCGATCCCGAACCCGGACGGGTCCGTCCCGTCGAGGGTGCTCGTCAGCAGGTCGCCGACGCCCGCGGGGCCTTCGACCGTGGTGATGTTCCAGCTGAAGGACACGAGGTCACGCCAGTAGGACTCGGTCGCGAACATGGCCGACGCTGCCGGGATGTCGCGTGCGGCGAGGGCTGCCTCGAAGGCATCGAGCCAGGCAGTGGCGATGTCGCTCGGCTGGTGGGTGCTTGTGGCGGTGGCTGGGTCGAGGGTCTGGGTCATGGGGTCTCCTTCCGACGTGACCCACGACACACCCGGTCGTACCATCGGCGGCAGGGTTGCACGGGGTTGCAACGACAGGTGTGCCGGCCGGGGAGGCGTGATGGGCGAGGACGTACGCACCGCGCGCCTGGCCCGCGAGCAGGCGCTCGGTGGCAGCGACTCGGCCACCGCCGCCCGTCCCGAGATCAGCGCCTCGTGGCGCCGGGTCCGCGCCGGCGGCCTCGCACCGGGGGCCGAGCCCGAGGTCGCGCCACTGTCCGAGGTCGAGATCGAGTCCCGCCGGACCGCCAGCGAGCTCGCTCCGCTCCTGCCGAGCATCACCGCCTCCCTCGAGCCCGTCGTCGACGATGGCCTGCTCCTCGTGGTGACCGACACCGACGGCCGGGTCCTGTGGCAGCGCGGGCGCACCGGCGTACGCCGCCTCGCCGATCGCCTCGGCTTCGTGGCGGGATCGGCGTGGACGGAGGCCAACGTGGGCACCAACGCGATCGGCACCTGCCTCGTCGTCGGCGAGCCCGTCCACATTCGCGGCCCCGAGCACTACGTCGAGTCCCACACCCGCTGGAGCTGCGCGGCGGCGCCGGTGCACGACCCCTGGACCGGACGGACGCTCGGTGCGATCGACATCAGCGGCCCGGCCCGGTCGGTGCAGCGCTCGGTGCTCGCCCTCGTCGGCGTGAGCGCCCGGCTGGCCGAGGCCGAGGTGCGCGCCGAGCACTCCCGCGCGCTCGATGCCCTCCGGGCTTACGCCGCGCCGGTCGTGGCACGGATGGGCGGGCGAGCGCTCGCGGTGGACCCGGCCGGCCACATCGCAGCGGTCACCGGCTTCACGGCACCCGACCGGCTGGTGCTCCCGGCCGACCTCTCGGCCGACTCGACCTGGCTGCCCACGCTGGGCGCCGTCAGCGTCGAGCCCCTGCCGGGCGGCTGGCTCGTACGCCTCGGCGCCGACACGGCGACCGCCAGTGACCTTGAGCTCGACCTGCGCGGGCGGCCCGTGCTGCGGGTCAGCACGCCCAGCCACTCCTGGGAGCACCGGCCCAGTCCCCGGCACGCGGAGATCCTGCTGGCGCTGATCGGCTCACCGGAGGGGCGCACCGCGGCGCAGCTCGCCGAGGACCTCTTCGCCGACGCAACGCGCGTGGTGACCGTGCGCGCCGAGATGTCGCGCCTGCGCCGCACGCTCGGCTCGGTCCTCGAGGCGCAGCCCTACCGCATCGCCCCCGCCGTACGCGCGACCGTGCTGCTCCCCGCCGACGGCCCGGCCATCGCAGGCTCGAGCGCGCCGGTCGTCTCGGCCGGGTAGTCCGTCGGTCGAGCCCCGGCCACCCTCGGGCGCTGCCTTCGATAGCCTCACGGACGTGGACGACTTCGACGACCTGATCCGGGCGAACCGTGCCTTCGCCGACGACTTCGACCTCGGCGGCTTCGACGGCAGGGCGCATGCCGGTATCGCGCTCGTGACGTGCATGGACTCGCGCATCGACCCGCTGCGCATGCTCGGGCTCAAGCAGGGCGACGCCAAGATCTTCCGCAACCCCGGTGGCCGCGTGACCCCGCAGGCGCTCGAGGCACTCGTCCTCGGCGTCCACCTCCTCGGGGTGGAGCGCATCCTCGTCGTCCCGCACACCCGCTGCGCGATGGCCTCGGCCACCGAGGAGGAGCTGCGCGTCCGCGTCGGCGAGTCCGCCGGCGTCGACGCCAGCTGGCAGTCGTTCGGCGTCGTCACCGACCAGCTCGAGCAGCTGCGCCAGGACGTCGCCAAGGTGCGTGCCCATCCCCTCATCGGCGACCGCGCGCTCGTCGGCGGCTTCGTCTACGACGTCGACACCGGACTGCTCGACCGCCAGGTCTGATCGAGGCCCCACTCGGCCACCGCTCGGGCGGTGGTCCAGCCACGTTCTGCAGACCCCGGAAGGTGGGTCAGCCACCGCTCACTCGGGCTCGGAGCCCCCGTAGGTCTTCTGCGTACGTCGGGTGGCGGCCTGCATGCCGGCGATGCGCTGGTCGACGCGGTCGATCCGGTACGCGTCCAACGTGCCATGGCGTACTGCGAGCCGGATGACCCAGTAGGCGACCGTCAACGTCACGAGGATGGGCACGGAGAAGACCAGCAGCTCGAAGAGCCCGATGTCCAGCATGGGCGAACGCTACCGGACAGTCGTGTCGTCGATCCGTTGCTCTGCGACACGACTGTCCGGTAGCGAGCAGGTCCAGACCGGGCTCCCCGAGCGCCGCCGGGAGGAGCAGAGTGGAGCGTTGTCCGGAACGGGGAACAACACCAGAAGGAGGTGGCGCGATGCCCTTGTTCATGGACGTCCACCACATGGATGGAGGCGTCGCCGTCAGCGACGTGGCGGCGGCCCACATGGCCGACCTCCAGGAGCAGTCGCAGCACGGCGTCAACTACCTGAAGTACTGGGTCAACGAGGCCGAGGGCAGGATCTTCTGCCTGGTCGACGCCCCCGACGCCGAGTCCGCGAACACGGTGCACCGCGAGGCCCACGGCCTGGTGGCCGACGAGATCTACGAGGTAAGCGAGGGCGCCTGACTCACCGCAGCGTCTGCTTGCCCCCGTGCAGCAGCGTGATCAGCTGCGCGACCTTGCCGTCGGTCGCGGCGTCGCGCGCGAAGGACGTCAGGTTCATCACCGGCGCGAACTTCTGCCGCGTGATGGCCTTGGCGTACGTGAACTCGCGGAGGCCGTCGGGGCCGTGGATGCGTCCGAAGCCGGACTGTCCGACGCCACCGAAGGGCAGGCCAGGCACGGCGGCGAAGGCGATGACCGAGTTGACCGACGTCATCCCGGAGCGGATCCGGCGCGCGATCGACAGGCCGTTGGCCTTCGAGAACACCGCACCGGCGAGGCCGTACTCGGTCGCGTTCGTCAGGCGTACGGCCTCGTCCATGCTCGCGACCGGGTTGATCGCCAGCGTCGGGCCGAAGGTCTCCTCGGTGATCTCCGTGGAGTCCTCGGGCACGTGGGTCAGGATCGTCGGCTGGACGAACCGCTCCCCCACCGCGTCCGGGCCACCGAGCGCCACGCGGGCGCCCTTGGCGATGGCGTCGTCGATGTGGCTCCTGATCACGCCGAGCTGTGACGGCATGGTGATCGGCCCGATCTTGGCGCCCGAGTCGGTGCCGGCACGCAGGCCCTCGGCCTGGCCGAGGATCTCGGTCATGAAGGCGTCGAAGACGTTCTCGTGGACGTAGACACGCTCGGTGCCGATGCAGGTCTGCCCGGCGTTGGCCATCCCGCCCCACAGGGCTGCCTCGGCGGCCTTTGCCAGGTCGGCGTCCTCGTCGACGATCAGCGAGTCCTTGCCGCCGGCCTCGATGACGACGGGGGTGAGGTTCTCGGCGCAGGCCGCCATCACCTTCTTGCCGGTGCGCCCCGACCCGGTGAAGGCGAGCTTGTCGATCCGGGCGCGGCACAGCGCGTTGCCGGTGTCGCCGAGGCCGGTGACCACCTGCAGCACGTCGCGGCCGTGCACCACCTCGCGGAAACTGTCGGCGAGCCACTGGCCGACGCCCGGGGTGTACTCGCTGGGCTTGAACACCACGGCGTTGCCGGCGGCGAGGGCGTACGCGATGGATCCCATCGGGGTGAAGACCGGGTAGTTCCACGGGCCGATGACGCCGACGACGCCGAGCGGGTGGTAGGCCACCGTCGCGGACTGGTTGGCCATCAGCAGGCCGGACGAGACCTTGCGCGCCCCGAGCACCTTCTTGGCGTTCTTGGCCGCCCACGCGATGTGGTCGATGGCGAGGACGATCTCGAGCTGCGCGTCGCCGTGCGGCTTGCCGGTCTCGCGGTGGGAGAGGTCGGCCAGCTGGGCGATGCGGCGGGTGATCACGCTGCGCCAGGTCAGCAGGAAGTCGGCGCGCTCGTCGAACGACAGGTTCCCCCACCAGTCGACCGCGTCGCGGGCGCGGGCCACGGCGGCATCGACCTCGTCGGCGCCCATGACGGGATGGGTGCCGACCAGGTCACCGGTGGCCGGGTCGAGTGAGTCGAAGGTCTCCGTCGCGTCCGAGGCTGCGATCGGCTCGAGGGTGGCTGTCATCGTGACTCCTTGATGAGGTCGGCGCACTTCTCGCCGATCATGACGGTGGGGGCATTGGTGTTGCCGCGCGGGACGCGTGGCATGACCGAGGCGTCAGCGACCCGGAGGCCCTCGACGCCGTGGACCTTGAGCTCCGGGTCGACGACACTGCCCTCGATCGTGCCCATCGCGCAGGTCCCGACGGGGTGGTAGAGCGTCTGGCCGAGCCGGCCGATGCCCTCGATGATCTCGTCGTCGCTCGGGTCGGACGAGGCAGGGATCCAGGGCTCGTCGACGTACTTCGCGATCGGGCCCTGGCGCAGGATCTCCAGCGCGGTGCGGAACCCGCCGATCATCGCCTCGAGGTCGGCGCGGTCGTCGAAGTAGCCGGGGTCGATCTCCGGGTGCCAGGTCGGGTCGGCCGAGCGCAGCTTGACGTGGCCCGAGCTCTGGACGTTGACGAGCGTGACGGCCGTCGTCAGCGCCCGGCGTACGGGCTCGTGCATGCCGTTGTCGTAGAAGCCGGTCGGCGCGACGTGGAGCTGGATGTCGGGCAGGTCCAGGTCGTCGCGCGAGGTGTAGAACGCGCCAGTCTCCGCGACGTTGGAGCTCAGCGGACCCTTGCCGGTCGCCTTCCACTTGATCAGGTTGCCGACTCCGAGCATCTCGGCGACGTCGGTGGTGTCCTTGGTGTAGCTGAGGACTCCGGACACGGGGTGGTCCTGCAGCTTCTGGCCGACGCCGGCCGACTCGACGGCGACGTCGATGCCCAGGTCGCGCAGGTGGGCGCCGGGACCGATGCCGGAGAGCATCAGCAGTTGCGGACTGTTGATCGCGCCCCCGCTGAGGACGACCTCGGCGTCCGCGCGTACGACGTGGTGCTCGCCGCCGCGGACGTACGCGACCCCGACCGCCCGGTTGCCCTCCATGACGATCCGCGTGACGAAGGACTCGGTGCGGACGGTGAGGTTGGAGCGCTTGGCCGCGGGGTGGATGTAGGCGTCGGCGACGGACCAGCGCCGGCCCTTCTTGCACGTCACCTGGTACGGGCCGATGCCCTCCTGCTCGGCACCGTTGAAGTCGTCGTTGCGCTTGAGCCCGGCCGCGACACCGGCCTCGATGAACGACGTGCTGAGCTCGTGGTTGTACGTGCGGTCCTCGACGTGGAGCGGGCCGTCGGTGCCGTGGAAGCGGCCGGCGAGCCGGGTGTTGCCCTCGGCCTTGACGAAGTAGGGCAGAACGTCGTCGAAGCCCCAGCCGGTCGCCCCATAGGCGTCGCGCCACTCGTCGTAGTCGCCGTGGTTGCCGCGGATGTAGATCATCGCGTTCATCGACGAGCAGCCGCCGAGGGCCTTCATCCGCGGCCAGTAGGCCCGGCGTCCGTCGAGGTGCTTCTGCGGCGTCGTCTCGTAGTTCCAGTCCCACTTCGTCTTGAACAGCATCGAGAACGCCAGCGGGATGTGGATGTTGTCGTCGTCGTCCGCCGGACCCGCCTCGAGCAGCAGCACGGAGACGTCCGGATCCTCGGTCAGTCGGGCGGCGACCACACCGCCGGCACTGCCCGATCCGATGACGATGTAGTCGAACTTCTCGTCGGGCATGGACTCCCTCTCGACCTGCTGTGACGCGGGCCACAAACCTACTGACGGCGAGATGGCGACACAACCACTGTCACGGTCAACCGGCGCGTCCGACGACCAGAAGTCCCGATCCGCTCGAGCAGTCACGCTCAGACTCCGGCGCCGGGACGACTTGTGGTCGTCCGACGCGCCGGGTCAGGAGTCGAGCGGCCGCGTACGCCCCATGATGACCTGCGCCGGGGACAGGCCCGGACCGATGACGGCCCAGCCGGCCGACCGGTACAGGCGTCGGGCAGGGTCCTCGGGGTCTGCTGACGTCATCAGCATCCAGCGGGACTGGGCAACCCGTCCGTGAGCGCCGCCAGGAGCTGGCGACCGATGCCAGCGCCCCGTCCCGGCTCCTCGACCCCGAAGCTCACCAGCTCGAAGTGACCGCCAAGCCAGTCGGAGGCGACGTCAGGGTGCAGCGCGGTCG
Organism: Nocardioides zhouii; assembly: GCF_004137345.1. Taxonomy (GTDB): domain Bacteria; phylum Actinomycetota; class Actinomycetes; order Propionibacteriales; family Nocardioidaceae; genus Nocardioides; species Nocardioides zhouii. Next base: position 151,877 of record NZ_SDWV01000010.1, on the reverse strand, counting down.
CAGCGCGGTCCGTCCACCACTGGCCCCGCTCGCCGGTGTAGCCGTACGCGAGACCGACGAGTCGACCGTCCGTGCGGCCGAGCGCCAGACGGAAGCCCGACCGCCTCGAGTGGCGGTCCCAGATCTGCTCGTGCCACGAGTCAACGTCGTTGAAGTCCTCGAAGACCTCGCGGTAGAGCGGCCACAACTCATCGCGTACGACGGCCTCCGCAACCTCGTCGACGACATGGACGTCGAGGTCGGCCATCAGGCGTCGATGGTGTCGACGTCGACCTCATACGCCCCCTGCACGATGAACTCCTTGCGGGGGGCCACGTCGGAGCCCATCAGCAGCTCGAAGACCCGGCTGGCCTCGTCGACGTCGTCGATCGTGAGCTTGCGGAGCGTGCGGTGGCGGGGGTCCATGGTGGTCTCGGCCAGCTGGTCGGCGTCCATCTCGCCGAGGCCCTTGTAGCGCTGGATCGGCTCCTTCCAGCGCACGTTCTTCTTCTTCAGCTCCGCCAGCCGGCGCTGCAGCTCGCCGTCGGAGTAGGTGTAGATGTACTTGTCCATCCCCTTCTTGGGGTTCGACAGCTCGATGCGGTGGAGCGGCGGCACGGCCGAGTAGAGCCGCCCGTCGGCCACCAGCTCGGGCATGTACTTGAAGAACAGCGTCGCCAGCAGGCACCGGATGTGGGCGCCGTCGGAGTCGGCGTCGGCCATGAGGATGATCCGGCCGTAGCGCGCGGCCTCGAGCTCGAACGTACGCCCGGAGCCGGCCCCGACGACCTGGATGATCGAGGCGCACTCGGTGTTCTTGAGCATGTCGCCGACGGTGGCCTTCTGGACGTTGAGGATCTTGCCGCGGATCGGCAGCAGCGCCTGGAACTCGCTGCTGCGCGCCGCCTTGGCGGTGCCCATCGCCGAGTCGCCCTCGACGATGAAGAGCTCGGTGCGCTCGGTGTCGGTGCTGCGGCAGTCGAAGAGCTTGGCGGGCAGCGCCGACGACTCGAGGGCCGTCTTGCGACGCTGGTTCTCCTTGTGCTGACGGGCTGCGAGGCGGGTCTTCGACGCGCCGGCGACCTTCTCCATGAGGAGCTTGGCCTGCGCCTTCTCGGCGCGCTTGGTCGAGGTGAGGAACGACTTGAGCTCGGAGGCCACCACCTTGCGTACGACGCTGCGTGCGGCTGGCGTGCCGAGGATCTCCTTGGTCTGGCCCTCGAACTGCGGCTCGGCGAGGCGCACGGTCACGACCGCGGTGAGCCCCTCCATCACGTCATCCTTGATCACGTCGGTGTCCGCGGTCTTGAGCACCTTGGCGCCGCGCATCGCGTCGTTGAACGTCTTGGTCAGCGCGGCGTCGAAGCCGCTGACGTGGGTGCCGCCCTTCGGCGTCGCGATCACGTTGACGAACGAGCGCACCTCGGTGTCGTACGCGGTGTCCCACCGCACGGCGACGTCGACGGTCAGCTCGCGCTCGATCTCCTGGGGCGTCATGTGGCCCTTGTCGTCGAGGAGCGGCACCGTCTCGGTGAACGTGTCGGTGCCCTGCAGCCGCAGGATGTCGGTGACGGGCTCGCCGTGGGAGAGGAACTCGACGAACTCCGCGATCCCGCCGTCGTGGCGGAACCTCTCCTCGGCCACGTCGCCGGTGCGCTGGTCGCGGATCAGCAGCTCGAGCCCCGGGACGATGTACGACGTCTGCCGCGCGCGGCCGATGAGGCCCTCCATCTCGAAGCCAGCGTCCTTGGTGAAGATCTGGCGGTCCGGCCAGAACCGGATCCGGGTGCCCGTCCTGCCCTTCGCCACGCGCTTGCCCTTGCGGGTCAGCCCGGACCGGGGCGTGAAGGAGGCAGTGGGGCCGTCGCCGTCGAAGACGCCGGGCACGCCGCGCTGGAACGACAGGCCCTGCTGGCTGGGTGAGCGGTCGACGTCGATGTCCATCCGCGACGACAGCGCGTTGACGACCGACAGGCCGACGCCGTGCAGGCCGCCGGTCGCGACGTACGAGCCGCCGCCGAACTTGCCACCCGCGTGCAGCTTGGTCGCCACGACCTCGACGCCGGGCAGCCCGGTCTTGGGCTCCTTGTCGGTCGGGATGCCGCGCCCGTCGTCGAACACCTCGACCGAGCCGTCGTCGTGCAGCGTGATCTCGACGAGGTGCGCGACGCCGGCCAGGGCCTCGTCCACGCCGTTGTCGATGATCTCCCAGAGGCAGTGCATGAGGCCGCGCGTGTCGGTGGACCCGATGTACATGCCGGGCCGCTTGCGCACGGCATCGAGGCCCTCGAGGACCAGGAGGTGTGCCGCGTTGTAGGTGTTGTCCGCCGGTGCTGCCACAAAGGAAGAACCTACCCGCGACACGCCGTACGTCGACGGAGGCACGCCTGCCCCCGAGGGCGTGTGGCCGGCACTAGCGTGGGGTACGGGGTCAGGTATCACTTCGGCAACGGCTCGTCCACGGATGCGGACAACGCCAGCGGCGGAGAGTGTGACGTGATTGACTTCAAGAGTTCTCGAACCGGAAACGCCAGCGGGGAATCTTTGCCCCACTGGCTACGTTTGGCCAGTACACCGATGAACAAGGAAAAGAGGCTGACGTGACCACTGCCACCGCACCCTCGCAGGCCGTGCTGACGGCCATGGACCGCTGCGACCGCTGCGGCGCCCAGGCCTACCTCCGAGTGGAGCTCCAGAGCGGCGGTGAGCTGCTCTTCTGCGCCCACCACGCCCGCGAGCACGGCGAGAAGCTGCGCCAGGTCGCCGCGACCGTCCACGACGAGACGCACAAGCTCGACCCCGCCACCCCGGCTGCGGACAGCGACGCCTGAGCACCACCTCCACCGACTTCCACGACGGCCCCGGACACGCTCTCCGGGGCCTTCGTGCGTCCGGACCCGGGCCGCCCAGCACATCTGGGAGGGTTGACCCGTGAGCGCCACCGAGATCCTCGTCGCCGTCCTGATCGCCGTCGGCGTCGCCGGCATCATCATCCCGGTCCTGCCCGGCACCCTGCTCGTGCTGGGGGCGATCCTCGTCTGGGCCCTCGAGGTCGGGACGTCCAGCGCCTGGCTGGTGTTCGCGTTCGCGACGACCTTCCTCGTCCTCGGCACCATCGTGAAGTACCTCGTGCCGGGCCGACAGCTCAAGGCGTCCGGGGTGCCCACGCGGACGCTGGTGGCGGGAGGCGTCCTCGCCTTCGTCGGCTTCTTCGTCGTGCCGGTGGTCGGCATGTTCATCGGCTTCGTGCTCGGCGTGTACGTCGCCGAGCGAGCCCGCGTCGGCGCTGCCGGCGCGTGGCCGTCGACCAAGGCCGCGCTCCGGGCGGTCGGTGTGTCGATCCTCATCGAGCTGGTGGCGGCCTTCCTCGCCGTCGCCACCTGGGTGATCGGCGTGGTCGTCACCTGATGGCTGTCCTGCTCGCGCTCGTGGCCGCGGTGGCCTACGGGCTCTCGGACTTTGTCGGTGGCCTCGCCTCGCGTCGTACGTCGGCCTGGCCGGTCGCGTTCACCGGCGTGGTCGCCGCATGTGCCGGCGCGATCGTGCTCACGTTGCTCACCGAGGGGTCACCGACCCGGACCGACCTCGCGTGGGGCGCGCTGGCCGGGATCGGCTCGGGCGTCGGCGGCGCCTTCCTCTACCGCGGCCTGGCGGCCGGCCGGATGGGAGTGGTGGCGCCGATCTCTGCGGTCGGCGCTGCCCTCGTGCCGGTGTGCGTCGGGGTCGCGACCGGCGAGCGCCCGGCGGTGCTCATCTGGGTCGGGATCGCCGCTGCGGTGCCGGGGATCTGGCTGGTGAGCCGCGAGCCCGGAGGGTCGGGCGACATCGCCGCGGGGATCCTCGACGGCGTGCTGGCCGGCCTCGGTTTCGGGCTCCTGTTCGCCGCGACGGGCCAGATCCCGGAGGAGGCCGGCTTCGCGCCGCTCGCGGTCGGCCAGGCCGTCGGCACGGTCGCTGTCGCCCTGACCGCTGCCGCGCTGGGTGGCCGCTGGATCCCGCACCACCGCTCGCACGCGTGGGGCATCGTCGCCGGGCTGCTCGCCACGACCGCTGTCGTGGCCTTCCTGCTCGCCACCCAGACCGGGCTGCTCACCGTGGCCTCGGTGGTCACCTCGCTCTACCCCGCGGTCACGATCGCTCTCGCGGCGCTCGTGCTGCGCGAGCGGATCCATGCCTCGCAGGGCGTCGGTCTGCTTCTCTGCGGGCTCGCCGTCGGGCTCGTCGCCGCAGCCTGAGATCAGGCGCCGAGGCCCGCGGCGATCGGCAGGCTCCAGCGGTGCCGCTTCGGCACCCAGTCGACGACCGGGTGCGAGCCGTCCGCCTGGTCGACCATCTTCACCGAGACGCGCACCGACGAGGCCCCGTCGAGGCAGTCGCGACTGATCACGGCGCGGAAGACGTCCTTGCCCCACCTCGGCCGCGCCGCGTAGTCGCAGGTGACCCGGTTGTCGCTGCCGCGCCACGCCTCCGCCTCGGTGAGCACGTAGTCGGTGCCGTCGCCGAGCCCGCTGCTGAGGACGTACTCGGGACCCATCAGCTCGCGGTCGGTGTCGATGAAGATCGAGAGGCCGGCCGCGCTCGAGCGCATCAGCTCGTTGAAGTAGACCTTCACCCGCAGGTTGTCGGACCCGTGGTTGGCCTCGACGCCGTAGACGTCGCTGAGCGAGGCGCTCGCGTCGTCCGGGTCGTCGATGCTCCAGAACTCCGCGTGCGCAGGCCCAGCCGTGAGGCCGGCCAGGACGAACGCGGAGCCGGCAGCCAGGGCGATCCGAGATCTCATGTCCCGAGTGTGGCACCACCCACCCCCTCTCCGTCCACCTACTTCCGAGGGTGGACAGGCACCCGGTGGCACGATGGCGACATGGCTGCGGGGGGCGATGGGCGCGTAGGCCGGACCGGCGCGGCCGCGGCCCTCCTCGCCCTCGCACTGACGGCGTGCACGACCCCGGCCCAGGCACCGACGGAAGCGTCGCCGACGCCCTCGACGCCCCCGTCGGGCGAACCGTCGACCTCCGCCACCTCGCCGGCCCCGGAGCCGCCCGACCCCGGCCCGGTCCGGATCGCGCTGGCCGGCGACGTGCACTTCGAGGGTGTCCTGGCCTCCCGGCTCCGGGACCCGGCCACCGCTCTCACACCGGCGTCCGCCGCCCTCGGCTCCGCCGACATCACGATCGTCAACCTGGAGACCTCGGTCGGCACCGGCGGCCGTCCCGAGCCCGGCAAGCGGTTCACCTTCTCAGCAGGACCTGAGGCGTTCGAGGCGCTGGCGGCGGCCGGTGTCGACGTCGCCACGATGGCGAACAACCACGCGCTGGACTTCGGCCGGGCCCGCCTCCCCAGCACGCTGCGGGCGGTGTACGCGGCCGCGGCTGCCGACCCGCCGCTTTCGGTGATCGGCCTCGGCCGCAGCGCCGAGGAGGCGTTCGCGCCCGCTTTCGTCGACGTACGCGGCACCCTCGTCGCGACCCTCGCAGCGTCGGTCGCCGACCAGGACCCGACGGCTGACCCGACGGGCCGCTGGGCGGCCACCGACGAGCGCGGCGGGATCGCGGACGCGCTCGACCCCGCCCGGCTCCTCGCGGCCGTACGCCGCACCCGGCGGGCCGCCGACGTGGTCGTGGTCTACCTGCACTGGGGCATCCAGGGCCAGCGCTGCCCGAGCGACGACCAGCGCTCGCTGGCCGCGGCCCTGGTCGACGCCGGGGCCGACATCGTGGCCGGCTCGCACGCCCACCAGCTGCAGGGCGACGGCCGGTTGGGCAACGGCTACGTGGCCTACGGGCTCGGCAACTACGCGTGGTACTCCCCCGGCGACGCCGCCACGTCGCGTACGGGCGTGCTGCACCTCACCGTCCGGCCGCGCGCGAACGGTCCGCGTCCTCCGTACGTCGTCCGGGCCATCTGGGGGCCCGAGCGCATCGGCGCGGACGGGTTGCCGGCGACGACCACCCCGGCGGACGCCACCGACTTCCGCTCCGACCGCGAGTCGCTCCGCGCCTGCGCGGGACTGACCGACTGAGCCTCGCTAGCGCGGCGCGGGCGCCAACCACGCCAGGACGATTCGGCCCACCCGCCGGAGCTGGGCAGGCGACACGACCGCCGGCACGTCGCTCGCGTCGTGGTAGGCCGCGTACGGCGTCGATCCGAGCCGCGCCCCGGGCATGCCGGCGCGGACGAACGACCAGTGGTCGCTGCTGCGCTGGCCGGGATCGGGCACGGCCGGCACGCCGAGGCGCCGGGCCGCCGCGAGCAGCGCCCGTTGCAGTGGGTCGCCATCGCCGGCGGAGCCGATCGGCACGGCCACCCCGACGCCGACGCGGTCCATCGACACCATGCCGCGGACCGCGGACCGCTCACGAGCTGACATCAGCTCCACGTAGCGGCGCGAGCCGTAGTGGTGGTCCTCCGGTGCGCCACGCGGCTCCTCCGCCCCGAATGCCACGAAGACGACCGGCAGGCGCGTACGCCGTCCCGCCGCGGCGTCGGCCACCGCGAGCATCACCCCGACCCCGGACGCGTTGTCCTCCGCACCGGGCGCCTGCGGCACCGTGTCGAGGTGCGCGCCGACGACGAGGTGCGGCTCGGTCGGGTCGAATCCGGGCGGTGTCGCGACGACGTTCTCGGAGCGACCGGCGGGGACGGGCACGCCGTCCCACGACACGCCTGCTGGCGCCCGTACGCCCTGCCGCTCGACGTCGTAGCCCGCGCGCTCGAAGCCGGCCGCCACCCAGTCCGCGGCGCGGTGGAACGCGCGGCTCGTCGCCTCCCGCGGCCCGATCCGACCCGCGAGGTGCTGGACCGCCGCGACGGCCGTCCCGGTGTCGAGGTCGTCGGAAGAGACGGGCTCGGGCTCCGGCTCGGGCTCAGCCGGGGTCGACGGCTCGGCGGTCGGCTCGGACGACGGCGAGGCCGTCTGCTCGGGCTCGGCCGACTGCTGCGGTGACCCGGAGGCCGGGCCGTCGACCGGCTCGGTGGAGCACGCCGTCAGGACGAGTGCCGCCGACGCGAGGGCGAGGCAGCGTCGACGGGCCATGCGGTCACCGTAGTCGGGCCGAGAGATAGGCCCGGAGCATCAGCTCGATCGAGCCGTTCTGCTTCGACGACAGTCGTGTTCAGGGGGCGGGAGGCGAGCCATTGTCCGACCGGGCGAAGAGCCGAGCGCGAAGGCCGGACCACACGCCGAATGCGACCAGTGCGCCCCCGACCGGCGCGGTGAGACCGCCGCTCGGTCTCGTCAGCTCACCCCACATGATGAGGGCGGTCCCCGCCAGGAGCGACAGGGCTGCAACGGCGCCCCACAGGGCGGGATTCGCGTTCGCTGGGCTGTCCGACACACGAGCCAGCCTATCCACGGTCCGGACCAGCTGATTCGGCGAAATGACGAACAGCGCCGCCCCGGAGGGCGGCGCTGCTCGGTCGTTGCTGGGTCAGTCCAGGTAGTCGCGCAGGACCTGCGAGCGACTCGGGTGGCGCAGCTTCGACATCGTCTTCGACTCGATCTGGCGGATCCGCTCACGGGTCACGCCGTAGACCTTGCCGATCTCGTCGAGCGTCTTCGGCTGGCCGTCGGTCAGACCGAAGCGCATCGAGACCACGCCGGCCTCCCGCTCGGACAGCGTGTCGAGCACGGCGTGCAGTTGCTCCTGCAGGAGCGTGAACGACACCGCGTCGGCCGGGACGATCGCCTCGGAGTCCTCGATCAGGTCGCCGAACTCGGAGTCGCCGTCCTCACCGAGCGGGGTGTGGAGCGAGATGGGCTCGCGGCCGTACTTCTGGACCTCGATGACCTTCTCGGGGGTCATGTCGAGCTCCTTGGCCAGCTCCTCCGGCGTGGGCTCGCGGCCCAGGTCCTGGAGCATCTGGCGCTGGACGCGCGCGAGCTTGTTGATGACCTCGACCATGTGGACCGGGATGCGGATGGTGCGCGCCTGGTCGGCCATGGCCCGGGTGATCGCCTGGCGGATCCACCACGTGGCGTACGTCGAGAACTTGTAGCCCTTGGTGTAGTCGAACTTCTCGACCGCACGGATCAGGCCGAGGTTGCCCTCCTGGATGAGGTCGAGGAAGAGCATCCCGCGACCGGTGTAGCGCTTGGCCAGGGAGACGACGAGTCGCAGGTTGGCCTCGAGGAGGTGGTTCTTGGCGCGACGGCCGTCCTCCGAGATCCACTCGTACTCCTCGAGCATCTTCGGGCTGATCCGGCCGCCCTTGGCGAGCTTCTCCTCGGAGAAGAGGCCGGCCTCGATCCGCTTGGCGAGCTCGACCTCCATCTCGGCGTTGAGGAGGGGCACCTTGCCGATCTGCTTGAGGTAGTCCTTGACCGGGTCGGCGGTGGCGCCGGCCACCATGACCTGCTGCTCGGGCTCATCGGTCTCGTCGGCCGCGGAGACGGTGAAGGCCTGCTTCTCGTCCTCCTTGATCGTCGGGTCCTTGGCGACGTCCTTCTCGAAGACCTCGTCCGGGATGTCCGGGAGCAGCTTCTTGCCGTCGGCTCCGACGGCGGGTGCCGCGACGGCGCCGAGGTCGACGACCTCGTCGGAGGAGGCGGCCTTCTTGGCGGTGGTCTTCTTCGCCGCAGCCTTCTTGGCGGGTGCCTCGGCGGGCGCGGCCTTCTTCGCCGCTGCCTTCTTGGCGGGAGCCTCGGCCGTGGCGGTCGCCGCCTTCTTGGCAGGCGCCTTCTTCGCGGTGGCGGAGGTCGCAGCCCGCTTGCCTGTGCCCGTCGCAGCGACGGCACGCATGCCCGTCGCGTCGACCTGCACCGAGATGCCGAGCGCGCCGAGGTGCACCAGGAGCGCCTTCAGGTGCCGGGGCGCGACGCCGGCCTCGTCACTGGCCCGTCGGACTGCCTCGGGAGACACCGTGCCGCTCGGGGTTCCGGCGGCGACCAGGGTCGCGATGGACGGGTGCGCGAGCACCTCTGCGGGAAGCAGCTTGCGTGCGTGTTGGGACACGAACACCTCTCGTGAAACGACTTCGGGGCGCGGCGAGACCCGGTGACGTCAAGAGCCGCATCGTCATTCTGCCACGGCCGACCTGAGGGACCGAACGGCGGTGCCCGTCGGATGTCAGTCGGACGAGCGCGCCGCAGCCTTCTTCGCCTTCTTGAAGTCGCGGACCTTCTGCAGTGACTCCGCGTCGACCACGTCGGCGACCGAGCGGTGCCCCTCCAGCGCATAGTCGCCCACGGCCGCCTCCCAGCCCTCGGGGCGTACGCCGAGCTGCTTGGCCAGCAGCGCCACGAAGATCTGCGCCTTCTGCTTGCCGAACCCCGGCAGCGCCATCACCCGCTTGAGCAGGTCCTTGCCATCGGCGGCATCGGTCCACAGGCGGGACGCGTCACCGCCGTACGTCTCCTCGACGATGCGGGCCAGCTCCTGCAGGCGCGCGGCCATCGAGCCCGGGAAGCGGTGAATCGCCGGCGGCGTCGACGCCATCGCCGCGAACTCCCCGGGATCGGCCGAGGCGATCGCGTCGGGCGCGAAGGTCCCGAGCCGGTCGAGCACCTTCGCCGGCCCACGGAAGGCGTGCTCCATGGGGTACTGCTGATCGAGCATCATCCCGGCCAGCAGTGCGAACGCGGAGTCGTCGAGAACCTTGTCGGCGGCAGGATCGCCGGTGATCTGGAAGCCCATGCGCCCATCATCGCGCACGGCGGCCCGAGCTACTGGGCCTTGACCGCCAGGACCGGGCAGGGGGCGTCGAGGAGGACGCGCTGGGCGTTGCTGCCGAGGATGAGCTTGCCGACCGGCGAGCGGCGGCGCAGTCCGATGACGAGGAGCTCGGCGTTGTTGGCCTCGGCGATGCTGATCAGGTCCTCAGCGGGCTCGAACCCGCGTACGAGCTGCCGGATGTCGTGCTCGATCCCCGCCTCCTCGAGCCGGCTCTTGATGCCGGACATGTCGTCCTCGGCGGCCCGGGCCTTGGGCCCGTCGAACTCCTGGCCGCCGCGGTGGGAGTTCACCACGACGAGCTTGCTGCCACGCAGCTTCGCCTCGTTGATACCGGCTGCGAGGGCGGCTTCGCCCTCCGGCTTGGGGACGTACCCGACGACAACGGTGCCCATGGTGTCTCCTCTCGGCGCCGTCCGCGCGTCGCGGCCGGCCTGTGGGCACCGTAACGGAAACGGACGGGGTTGGGCAGCCTGTGGAGAGCCACGCGCGGGGGGCGTACCTCCGGCAGGGTGAGGCCATGGCCCACGACGTGGCTCGCCACCCTTCGCCCGGTGCGGCTCCGCACCTCGCCCTCCGGTCCCCGATCGACCGGCACACCCATCAGGTGCTGCGCGCAGCGGTGCTCGAGCTGGTCGAGAACGAGGCGCAACGCCACTTCCCCACGGTGATGCACGCCGGTGCGCCTGGCCGCAGCGTGCGTCACGTCGAGGACCCGCCACTGGCCGACGCGGGTCTCCGCGCCGACGTCGCCCTGGCGCTCCTACGCGCCGCGCGGGTGTGCTCGACGCGCCCTGCCCTGTGGCTGACCCGTCCCGGCGAGCTGAGCCCGCACGACGACGACCTGCGGTGGATCGGTCCGGTCGCCTGGGCGAGCGGCAGCCTCGCCATGCCGGTCGGGCTCGTCGTGGTGACCCGGCGCGGGTGGTTCGACCCGGTGAGCGACGTACGCCGGGAGTGGCGCCGGCTCCGGCGGCGTCCTCGATGAGGCCGTCGACGAGCTGGGTCAGTCCCAGGTGTGGACCGGCTCGTTGGTGTGCATGCGCTCGGTGTAGTCGAGCAGGGTGGCGCGGAGCGCGTCGTAGCGGTCCTCTCCCCCACGCTCGCGCACCCGCTCGACGAACCAGGCGGCACCGCTGCTCTCGGTGAGGCAGCGCTGCTCGATGATCCCGAGGTAGCGGTCGCTCTCCTCCCCCGGCACGCCCCAGGCGTCGAGCCCGGCGCGAGCCATCGGCAGGAGCCGGCGCAGCACGAGCTCGGTGGCCCGCACCTGGCCCAGGCCGGGCCAGTAGACCTGCGCGTCGGAGCCCAGCTGGGCCGCGACGTGGAAGTTCTCCTCGGCGGCGGAGAACGACATCTGCGACCACAGCGGGCGCTCGCTCTCGGCCAGGTAGCGGACCAGGCCGAACCACAGCGCCGCGTTGGCGATGGTGTCGGCGACGGTCGGGCCGGCCGCGAGCAGCCGGTTCTCGACGCGTAGGTGGGGCACACCGTCGGCGACGTCGTACACGGGCCGGTTCCAGCGGTAGATCGTGCCGTTGTGCAATCGGAGCTCCGGGAGCAGCGGGGTGCCGCCGGACTCCAGCACCTCGAGCGGGTCCTCCTCGTCGGTGACGGGCAGGAGGGCCGGGAAGTAGCGCACGTTCTCCTCGAACAGGTCGAAGACGGAGGTGATCCAGCGCTCGCCGAACCAGACGCGCGGGCGTACGCCCTGAGCCTTGAGCTCCTCGCTGCGGGTGTCGGTGGCCTGCTCGAAGAGCGGGATGCGGGTCTCGCGCCACAGCTCGCGGCCGAGCAGGAACGGCGAGTTGGCCGACACCGCGAGCTGCACGCCGGCGATGCACTGCGCGGCGTTCCAGTAGGCCGCGAACTGGTCGGGCGACGTCTGCACGTGGAACTGCGTGCTGGTGCAGGCCGCCTCCGGCACGATCGAGTCGGCCGTGGTGGCGAGCCGCTCCCGTCCGGAGATGCTGATCGTGATGTCCTCGCCCCGCGCGTTGAGGATCTGCTCGGAGAGCAGCTTGTAGCGCGGGTTGGCGCTCAGCGAGTCGAGGGTCATGTGGCCCTCGGCGAGGGTCGGCAGGATGCCGATCATCACCTGGTGCGCCCCGACCTTGGCGGCCTTCTCCTCCGCGTCGTTGAGCGAGCGCCGCAGGCTGTCCTCGAAGGTCGTCAGGCCGCCCTCGCGGAGCTTGGCGGGCGCGAGGTTGATCTCGATGTTGAACTGGCCGAGCTCGGTCTGGAAGTCGGGGTCGGCGATGGCCTCGAGCACCTCGGCGTTCTTCAGGGCCGGGTCACCCGCCTCGTCGATGAGGTTGAGCTCCATCTCGAGCCCCGTCATCGGGTCGTCGGTGTCGAAGCGCGCCTCGCGGAGCATGCGGGCGAACACGTCGAGGTTGCGGCGCACCTTCTCCCGGTGCCGCGTCCGGTCCGCGCGGCTGAACTCCTGTTGGTCGACCTCTTCTCCCATGCCCGAACCCTAGTCACGCGCCACGGTGCCGGGAACCGTCCCGAGGGGGGATCTCACGCGGCGGGGTCGGCCGTGCTGCCGAGCCGGGGACGCAGCTCCTCCCACAGGTCGGGCGACGTCGCCGAGTCGAGGAGCTGGGCGACGAGCGAGGCCAGCGAGTGGGTCGGCTCCACGTCGCGGCAGCGGTCGACGGCACACCACGACAGGGCACCGTCCCCCACGAGCCACGCGGCGAACGCGAGCACGGCGGCCGCCCCGGCGACGTGGCTCGGTGGCAGCCGGCGTACGGCGTCGGACCAGAGGTCGACGGCGCGGCGTGCCTCGCCGCGCGTCAGCGTCACCCAGGCCTCGTCGCGACGTGCGCCCGAGGTGACGGTGACCGCGGCGGCGGCGAGATCGGCACGCGAGAAGGTCGTGCCGGGCTCGCGGTGGCGACGGAGCAGGTCGGCGAGGGCTCCGGCAGGAAGGACCGTGGCCGCGGCGAGGTGCGGCTCGACCGCGCGAGCCGCGTCGACGTCGGGTGCGAGGGTGTCCCGCAGGGCCTCCCGGCTGGCGTGGGTCACCCGCCCGTCGAAGACGCCCTGGGCGGTGAACGGGTGCTCGGCCAGGGTGAAGGGAACCCCTTGGTAAGCCGCGAGCGGCGCTCCCGGGAGCACGGCGAACCAGTGCTCGTCGTGCACGCGCAGCACCTCGTGGACGTGGATCCCCGCGGCGGTAAACTCCTCGTGGACGCTCCACGCGGCCTCGTCGGCGACGGTCGTGTCGTCGTCGTAGACGACCACCACCACCTCGCGTACGCCGTTGCGGAGGGCGGGGCGGAGCAGCGCCTCGACCACGTCGTCGACGTCGTCGGGGTCGTGGGGCAGGTCGACGCGGGCACTCATGCCGCCCGAGCCGACGCCGAGCATCACCACCGACCGTTGCGGCACGAAGCCGAGGGAGAGCGGCACGAAGGCGGCGATGTCGTCGGGGGTGCGCGCCCTCATCCGGGTCGGTGAGCTGGTCGGGGGGCCGGAAGTGCGTTCTGTGGGGTCCATGCCGAGGACGCTTCCCGCGGCCACCGACGTCGTACGCCTGCCATCGTCGAACCCTGTGGACAACCCCGCGTGGGTGGCACCTGTGGACGACAGGTGGGCTGCGAGGATGGCGACGTGCGTCAGACCGCGTCGATCCTCCACCTCGACCTGGACGCCTTCTTCGCCGCGGTCGAGCAGCGCGACAAACCGTCGCTGCGTGGCAAGCCCGTTATCGTCGGCGGCACCGGAGGACGGGGCGTCGTGTCGACCGCGTCGTACGAGGCCCGTCGCTACGGCGTGGGCTCGGCGATGTCGGGACGCGAGGCCCGTGCCCGCTGTCCGCACGCCGCGTTCCTCAGCGGGCGGTTCCACGCCTACCGCGACACGAGCAAGCAGGTGATGCAGGTGCTGCGCGAGCTCTCCCCGCTGGTCGAGCCGCTGTCGCTGGACGAGGCCTTCGTCGACCTCGCCGCCGCCGGGCTCCCGGACCTCGACGTCGCGACGGTGACCGAGGTCGGCGAGCAGCTCCGCAGCCGGGTGCACGAGGTCACCGGCGGGCTGACGGCGACCGTCGGCATCGCGTCGTCCAAGTTCCTCGCCAAGGTCGCGAGCGAGATCGACAAGCCCGACGGCATGACGGTCGTGCCGCCCGGCACCGAGCTCGACCTGCTGCGCCCGATGCGGGTCACCGTCATCCCCGGCGTCGGTCCGGCCACGACCGAGCGGCTGCGACGGGCCGGCATCCACACCGTCGCCGAGCTCGAGCTGGTCAGCGAGGACGAGCTCGTCCGGCTGCTAGGCCAGGCGCAGGGCCACGGCCTGTGGCAGCTGGCCCGCGCGCAGGACTCGCGCCCCGTCAACGCAGAGCGCGAGGCGAAGTCGATCAGCGTCGAGGGCACGTACGACACCGACATCAACGACCGGAAGCTGATGGAGGGACTGCTGACCCGGCAGGCCAAGGAGGTCGGCACCCGGATGCGCAAGAACGGCTCGTCCGGTCGCACGGTCACCATCAAGGTGCGGCTCCACGACTTCACCACCCTCAACCGCTCGAGCACGCTGTCCAGCCCCACCGACGACGGGTCCACGATCGGCCGCGTCGCCCGGGCGCTGCTGCGCGACCTCGACACGACGGGTGGCGTACGGCTGCTCGGGGTCGGCGTGTCCGGCCTGGCCGACTGGGTGCAGGAGGACCTCTTCGGCGAGAGCGACGAGGAGGACGACGACATGGAGGTCACCCTCCCCGAGCCGCCGCGGCGCAGCTGGCCGCCGGGCGCCGACGTGGTGCACGACGAGATGGGGGCCGGCTGGGTGTGGGGGTCGGGCTCGGGAGTGGTGACGGTGCGCTTCGAGACCGCCGACACGCCGCCCGGTCCGGTGCGGAGCTACCGGGTCGACGACCCGGCCCTGCACCGGTGGGAGCCTCCGGTCGAGGACTGAGCCTCACCCGGTACGCAGCACCACCCGGTCACCGGGCCGCAGCTGGGCGCACAGGTCGAGGTCGTCGTCCGCCACGAGCGCCACCACCGGATAGCCACCCGTCGGCGGGTGGTCGGCCAGGAAGACCACCGGCTGCCCCGACGGCGGCAGCTGCACCGCCCCGATCACCATCCCCTCGCTCGGCAGCTCCCCCGCCCGGCGCTCCACGCGGGGTCCGTCGAGCCGCAGCCCGATGCGGTCGCTGTCCGGCGCGACCGCGTACCTCGTCCCGTCGAGCGCCGCCCACGCTCCCTCGGCGAGCCAGTCGGCGCGCGGGCCCGGTCGGAGTCGCATCACCGGCTCCCGGGGGCGTACGACGACCGCTGCGGGCGGCTCAGGCCACTGGCCTGGCCTTCCGAGGGCCAGCACCTGACCGGCGGCGAGCCGGGGTGGCCCCACCCAGGCGAGGGTGTCGGTCGCACGCGAGCCGAGCACCGGCTCGGCGGCGATGCCGCCGGCGAATGCGACGTACGACCGCACGCCGGTCCGGGCCGGACCGATGATGACCACGGCCCCCGCGGGCACCGTGACGGGCGTGCCGTGCCCCACCGCGTGACCATCGACCCGCACCTCGCACGCCGCACCTGTCACGGCAAGGGTGGCCGCCCGGCCCGTACGGAGGACGATGCCACCGAGCGTCGTCTCGACGACCGCGTCGTCCACCGCGCCGCCGACGAGACGCCGGGCGAGCGCTGCGGCACCTCGGTCCAGAGCACCCGCGCGCGCGACCCCCAGGTGCGCCCAGCCGGGCCGGCCGAGGTCCTGCAGCGTGGACAGCGGGCCGGGGTCGAGCACCTCGACGGACATCAGCAGGCCTCGAAGCGCACGCGCGTGCCGGGCGGGAGGAGGGCGGGGGTCTCGCGGTCGGCGTCCCACAGAGGCGCGTCGGTCGTGCCGATCACCAGCCAGCCACCGGGCGAGGCCGTCGGGTAGATCCCGCACCAGCCGTCGGCGAGTGCCACCGAACCGGGGGCGACTCGGCTCCGGGGCGTGGCCAGGCGCGGGACCGTACGGTCGGCCGGCAGCCCGGCGAGGTAGGAGAAGCCCGGCGCGAAGCCGCAGAACAGCGCGGTGAACTCGGTCGAGGTGTGCAGGTCGACGACGTCGCCGACCTGACAGCGCCAGTGCTCGGCAACCCGCTCGAGGTCCGGGCCGTCATAGGTGACCGGGACCCGGACCACGGGGCCGGGCGGTGCCGCGGAACCAGCCGTCCAGCCCGGCAGGGCGGCCGCCACGTCGGCCGGGTCGACGCCGTCGAACAGGACCGTGGCGGCCGCGGGCACGATGTCGTCCGCCGCCAGGCCCGCCGACCTCGCCCACACGGCGAGGGACGCGGCAGCGACCGCGTCCCGGACCTCGACGAGGCACGCGCGCTCACCGACCGGGACGACTCTCATGGCGCCCATTGTTCACCGCGCCGGAGTTGCGTCGGGCAGGCGGCGACGGGCAGCCTTGTGGCGCAGCAAATGGGTCGAGGGGCTCCAGATGGTATGAGCATCAGGAGCCCCTCGGTTTGCCCGGCTGGGTGACGTCCGAGCCACCGCACCAGCCTCCCAGTCCCCGCCGACCCCGTCACCGGGCCTGCGCGGCGAGCAAGCTCGCCGGGTGGAACTGTTCCTCTGATCCGATCCCCGGTCCCGCCGAAGCGCTTCCGGTAGGGAGAGTTCTATGTCGGCCGGGCACACCGCCGCAAGGGTTTCGCCGACAAACTTCCGGTCCCACAGGGTTCCCCACAGAAGTCGTCCCGTGCTCCACAGGGATCGGGCCGTCCATCCACAGATTGTCCACCGGTCCGGGGCACCGGGATGCGCCCTCAGGACCAGCACGACCTGACGTCGAACCCGGCCGCCTCGAGGGCGCGACATACGGCCGTCGCGGCCGCGACGGCACCCGGTGAGTCGCCGTGCACGCAGACGGAGTCGACCCCGTCGGCCAGCTCGACCGCCCGCCCGGCGATGAGGGCGCGGTCGGTGACCAGGGCGCCCGGCTGGTCGCGCGACACCAACCGGGCGTCGTCGGTGTAGCCGCGGTCGGGGAACCCCTCGAGGCGCACTCCCCTGCCCCGCCCACCCGCCAGGGTGAGGAGCAGCGATCCCGGCATCCCGAGCACCGGCAGGTCGCCGGAGCCGTCGAGCACCGCTACGGCCTGTTCCTCGTCGGTGGCGACGCGGTGGTAGAGCGCGCCGTGCGGCTTGAGGTACACCACCCGGCCGCCCTCGGCCGCGGCGATCTCGGCCAGCACCCCCACCTGCTCCGCCACCTGGTCCCGGAGCACGGCGGCCGGCACGTCGAGGGCCACCCGGCCGAAGTTCTCCCGATCGGCGTACGACACCTGCGCGCCGATCGCCACCCCGCGGCGTACGGCTTCGGCGCAGACGGCTTGCATCGTCGCGCGGGAGCCGGCATGGAAGCCGCACGCCACGTTGGCACTGGTCACGACCTCGAGGAGGCCGGCGTCGTCGGTGATCTCCTCACCTAGGTCGGCATTGAGGTCCACCACAGGCACGGCCATGCCCGCATGTTCTCACCGCTGCGGGGAACCCCCTGAGAAGTCCCTGAGAGTTGGCCGATCGTGCAACTCCGGAGGCGACTGGCTCGTCAAGGCAGGTGAAGGCACCGAAAGTTCGCCAGGACGAAATCCGCAAGGGAATCTCGCAACGGACACGGGTGTTGGACCAGATGTGCGGCACAGGGGTGGTCGCACGAGAAGCAGGAGGACGAACATGAGCACTGCACAGGCCAAGCGCACCAGCACCACCCGTGAGATCGAAGGCCGCGACAGCGTCGGTCTTTACCTGGACGAGATCGCCCGCACCCCGCTCCTCGACGCCGAGACCGAGGTAGAGCTGTCCAAGGCCATCGAGGCCGGCCTCCTGGCCCAGCACCTCCTCGACACCGGCCGGGTCGGACGCCGCAAGGGCGGCGCCCCGATGACCGCCAACGAGGAGGAGCTCGAGTGGCTCGCTGAGCAGGGTCGGCTCGCCGTCGACCGGTTCATCGAGGCCAACCTCCGGCTCGTGGTCTCCATCGCCCGCAAGTACGGCCGTTCCCAGATGCCGATGCTCGACCTGATCCAGGAGGGCAACACCGGCCTGATCCGCGCGGTCGAGAAGTTCGACTACACCAAGGGCTACAAGTTCTCGACGTACGCCACGTGGTGGGTGCGCCAGGCGATCACCCGCGGCATCGCGCAGCAGGCCCGCGTCGTACGCCTCCCGGTCCACGTCGTGGAGGAGCTCAACCAGGTCGGCAGCGCCCGGCGCACGCTCGAGCGCCAGCTCGGCCGCGACCCGGAGCCTCACGAGATCGCCACCGAGCTCGGGATGGACATCGACCGGGTGCTCGACCTGATGAGCTGGGGCCGCGAGCACGTCTCGCTGGACACCCCGGTCGACGAGGACGGCGACACCTCGCTGGGTGACCTGATGGCCCAGGAGACCGCGCCCGGTCCGGATCTCAGCTTCCTCGACGGCGAGGCGCGCCAGAGGCTCGAGGACCTGGTCGGCATCCTCGACGACCGCTCCGCGGACATCGTCCGGGCCCGCTACGGCCTGGCCGACGGCCGCCAGCACAAGCTCGCCGACATCGGCGCCCGGCACGGCATCTCCGCCGAGCGCGTACGCCAGCTGGAGCGGGAGGCGCTCCAGAAGCTCCGCAGGGCCGGCGACCCCGACCTGGCTGCCTGAGCGCACGCACCACGCTTCACCCGAGACCGCCGGACTGGTGTCCGGCGGTCTTGGCATGTCCGGCCGCCGGAGCGGTGCGTGAGAAGGGTCAGTACGCCGCGGACTCCAGGTCCGCGCTCGCGGCCTGGGCGCGTACGGCCACGTCGGCGGGGACGGGCCGTTGGGCTGCGAGGCGCGCCTGCCACATCTGCAGGGCGACCACCCGGGAGGCCGCCTCCTCGACGCGCTCGCGCGAGACGGCACCCGACTCGATCGCGTCCACCACGATCTGGTGGGTGACGGCGGTGTCGACGGGCATCAGCAGCAGGTCGGCACCGGCCTCCAGCGCCTGGAGCGCCGGCGTGGGTCGGCCGGCGACGGCGCCCATGCCGAGCGAGTCGGTGATCGTGACGCCCTCGAAGCCGAGGTCGTCGCGGAGGAGGTCGTAGACCTCGGGCGCCATGCTGGCCGGCACGTCCGGCGCGATGGACGTCAGGTCGAGGTGGCTCATCATCACGGCGGGGGCCCGGTGGGCGATGGCGGACGCGAAGGGCGGCAGGTCGTGCGCCTCGATCTCGGCCAGCGTCGAGTCCACGACGGGAAGGGTGTCGTGACTGTCGGTGGTGGCCGTGCCGTGCCCCGGGAAGTGCTTCACCGTCGAGACGATGCCGGCGTCGTCGTACCCCTTGATCGCAGCGCCGATCGCCTGCGCCGCCACCAGAGGGTCCTCCGACGGTGAGCGGGCGCCGATCGTGGGGTCTGCGGCGCCGATGGTCACGTCGGCGACGGGGGCGAAGACCCAGGTGAACCCGAGGCCGCGGAGCTCGAGCCCGGTGGTCAGCGCGGCCTCGCGGGTCACGCGCCGGCCCGCTTGCGCGTCTGCCTGGATCGCGAGCCCGGCGGACTGGAAGTGCGGGAAGTCGGTGGCGACGCCGCGCAGGTGGGAGACGTAGCCACCCTCCTGGTCGACCCCGATCACGGGCGGGAAGTCGCGGCCGTCGTCGACCGCGGCATCTGCGAGGGCCGAGGTCATCGCGACCACCTGGTCGCGGTCCACGATGTTGTCCATGGTGACCGAGACGCCGGCGAGGTGCAGGTCGCGCACCATGGCGGCGGGCTCGGCGGGGTCGGTGCCGTGGAAGCGTCCGACGATCACACCGCCGGCCAGCTGCTCGGGCGTCCACGTCGCGACGAGGGCGCGCGCCTCGGCCAGCTCGCCGACCGTCGGACCCCACGACGTGGGGGTGTCGGGATCCTCGGGTTCTGCACTCGCGCTCGCCGTCGGTGAGGGCGATCCGGACGCCGAGGGGCTGGCGGACGAAGTGGCAGGAGCTGTGTCGCCACCGTCGGCCCCGAGGCTCGCGCAGCCACTGACCAGCAGCACGCCTGCCGCGACCAGGGTCAGTCGGGAACGGGGCGAGGACACGCCGGGGAGGCTACCGGCCGGACCACGAGGACCGGGAAACGTCACGCCCGCGCGGCGAGCACGGCGTAGATCTCCTCGACCTGCGCGCGCAGCTCGTCGCGCGTCCCGGTGTTGTCGACGACGTACGTCGCGATCGCCAGCCGGTCGTCACGCGTCGCCTGCGCGGCGATCCGCGACTCCGCGTCCTCGCGCGTCCACCCGCGGTCCTCGACCATGCGGCTGACCTGCAGCTCGGGCGGGGCGTCCACCACGATGACCGCGTCGAACGACCCGGCCCGGCCGACCTCGGCGAGCAGCGGGATGTCGTGCACCACGACCGCGCTGTCGCCGGCCTGCTCCTCGAGCTCGGCGCTGCGGCGGTGGACGAGCGGGTGGATGATCGCCTCGAGCCGCTTGCGCGCGTCGGGATCACCGAAGACCAGGGCACCCATCGCAGGGCGGTCGAGGTCCCCGTCGGGCGTCAGCAGCTCGGGCCCGAACTCCGCGACGACCGCGTCGAGCCCGGGCGTGCCGCGCGCGACCACCTCGCGCGCGATGAGGTCGGCGTCGATGACGACGGCACCCAGCTCGGCGAGGATCGTCGAGACGGTGCTCTTGCCGGAGGCGACACCGCCGGTCAGGCCCACACGCACGGTCACTGGTCCTCCCCCACGACGACGCTCAGGATCTCGTGGAGCGTACGACTCTGGGCGTCCGACAGCACGTCCAGCACCTCCTCGGAGGCGCGGCGGCGTACGTCGTCGATCGCCGCGACCAGCTCACGACCGGAGTCGGTCAGGGACAGGGTGGTGGCCCGCCGGTCCGTCGGGTCGGGCGCACGGCGCACCCAGCCGCGCTCCTCGAGCGTGTCGACCACGTCGGTCGCCGAGCGTGGAGCAATCCGCAGCTGCTCGGCGAGCACGGAGGGGCGCACCCCGTCCTCGTCGAGGGAGATCACCCGGAGCGCTCGCGACTGCGAGGGCGTCACGTGCCACGCGGACAGCGCCTCGACGTGCGCGCGCCGGATCCGGCGAGCCAGGGCCATGACCAGGTCGCCAGTGGTGTGTGGGTCCACGGGAATATCTCCGTCCCTGCTCCGGTTGTTACCTCATAGTGAGGTTACCTCACCTACTGACGTCCCACCACAGAGAGGAGCTGGTCGCATGGCTGACCACTCCGGATCAACCCTCGACTCCCCCGGCCGCCGCGGCTCGCGCGGCACCCGACCCGACCCGGCCGACGTGCGCCAGCTGTCGGACTCCCCCGTGTCCCTACGCCGCATCGCTCGCCTCTTCGCGCCCCACCGCGCGCCCCTGACCGTCGTCGTCGCGCTCATCGTGCTGAGCTCGGCTGTCGGCCTGGCCCAGCCGTTCCTCGTGCGCCACGTCATCGACGAGGCGCTCCCGCGCCAGGACGCACGCCTCCTCCTGCTGCTGGTCGCCGCGATGCTCGGCGTCGCCGTCGCCACCGCCGTGATCGGCGTGGTGCAGACTTGGCTGTCGACCGCCGTCGGCCAGAAGGTGATGCACCGGCTGCGCAGCGACCTCTTCGCGCACCTGCAGCGCCAGTCACTCGGCTTCTTCACCCGAACGCGCGGTGGCGAGGTGCAGTCCCGGCTCGTCAACGACATCGGCAGCATGCAGGGCGTCGTGACCCAGACCGCGACCTCGATCGCCGCCAACGTCACCGTCGTCGTCGGCACCGCCGTGGCCATGGTCGCCCTCAGCTGGCGCCTCGCGCTGCTGTCCCTCGTCGTGCTGCCACCGGCCGTCCTCCTCACCCGACAGGTCGCCCGGATGCGGCACCGCGTCACCGCCGAACGCCAGCAGCGCCTCGCCGACCTGCACGTGCAGATCGAGGAGGGCCTCTCGGTGAGCGGCGTGATGCTCACCAAGACCCTCGGCGCTTCCCCGCGCCTCACCGCCAGGTTCGAGGACACCTCCGCCGACCTCGTCGGGCTGGAGATCCGCTCCCGGCTCGCCGGGCGCTGGCGGATGGCCACCATGAACATCGTCTTCGCGGCCGTCCCCGCCACCATCTACCTCACCGCGGGCTTCCCGGCCACGTCGGGCGGGATGACGATCGGCACCCTTGTCGCGTTCATCGCCCTGCAGGGCAACCTGTTCCGACCGCTCATGGGGCTGCTCAACGTCGGCGTCGACCTCACCGCGTCGCTGGCCCTGTTCAGCCGCATCTTCGACTACGCCGACCTCCCCGTCGAGATCGATGACCCCGTCGAGCCGACCCGGCTCGACCGCGCCACCGTCCGCGGCGAGGTCCGCCTCGACCGCGTCGGCTTCGCGTACGACCCGGACCGCCCGGTCCTCACCGACATCGACCTCCACGTCCCGGCCGGCGGCACGCTCGCACTGGTCGGCGAGACCGGCAGCGGCAAGTCCACGCTCGCCTCGCTCCTGCCGCGGCTCAACGACGTGTCGAGCGGGAGGGTCAGCATCGACGGCGTGGACGTACGCGACCTCGCGCTCACCGACCTCGCCGACCTCGTCGGCGTCGTCACCCAGGAGACCTACCTGATGCACGCGAGCGTGCGCGACAACCTGCGCCACGCCCGTCCCGACGCCACCGACGCCGAGATCGAGCAGGCCTGCCGCGAGGCCCGCATCCACGACCTCATCAGCACCCTGCCCGACGGCTACGACACTGTCGTCGGCTCCCGCGGCCACCGGTTCTCCGGTGGCGAGCAGCAGCGGCTCGCGATCGCTCGCACGCTGCTGCGCGACCCCGCGGTGCTGGTGCTCGACGAGGCGACGAGCGCACTGGACAACGAGACCGAGCGAGCCGTCCTCGCCACCTTCGACGCGATGGCGCGCACCCGTACGACGATCACCATCGCGCACCGGCTCTCGACGGTCCGCAACGCCGACCAGATCGCGGTGCTCCACCGCGGTCGTGTCGTCGAGCTCGGCACCCACGAGGAGCTGCTGCTCCTCGGTGGCAGGTACGCCGACCTGGTCCGCGGCGGTCTCGGCGCGGAGCGCGTGGCGGCGTGACTCAGGCAGACGCCTGCTCGGCTGCCGCGAGCAGCACGCAGGTGGCCACGGCCTCCATCGCCGCGGTGACCTCGGCGAGCGGCGGCATGGTCGGCGCGAGCCGGATGTTGGTGTCGTCCGGGTCCTGCTTGTAGGGGTACGACGACCCCGCCGGGGTCAGCGCGATGCCGGCCTCCTTGGCGAGGGCGACCACGCGCGACGCGGTGCCGGGGACGACGTCGAGGTTGACGAAGTAGCCACCCGACGGCGTGTTCCAGGTGGCGACACCACGACCGTCCAGCCGCTCGGTGAGCACGCGGTCCACCTCGGCGAACTTCGGCGCGATGATCTCGCGGTGCTTGGCCATGTGGTCGCGTACGCCCTGCGGGCTCCCGAAGAACTCGACGTGGCGCAGGTGGTTGACCTTGTCGGGGCCGATCGAGCCGTTGCCGAGGTGCCCCAGGTACCACGCGATGTTGGCCGTCGAGGCCGCCAGGAACGCGACGCCCGCACCCGCGTACGTGATCTTCGACGTCGACGCGAACATGATCGGCCGGTGCGGGTGGTCCGCCGCGGAGGCGAGGGTGAGGATGTCGGCGCTCTTGGCCTCGTCCTCGGTCAGGTGGTGCAGCGCGTAGGCGTTGTCCCAGAAGATTTTGAAGTCGGGCGCGGCCGTCGGCATCGCCGCGAGCCGGGCGGCGACGTCCTGGCTGACGATGGAGCCCGACGGGTTGGCGTACGTCGGCACGATCCAGATGCCCTTGATGGTCGGGTCGTCGGCAACCAGCGCGGCGACGGCGTCGACGTCGGGTCCGTCATCGTGCATGGGGACGGTCACCATCTCGATGCCGAGGCTCTCGAGGAGGGTGAAGTGGCGGTCGTATCCCGGCACGGGGCACACGAAGCGGACCTTCTCCTCCTTGCCCCACGGCCGCTCGGAGTCCACGCCGCCGAAGAGCATCAGGTAGAAGAGGCAGTCGCGCATGATGGTGAGGCTCGAACTTCCACCGGCCACCACCTGGTCGGGCTCCACCCACAGCAGGTCGGCGAACATCTCCCGCAGCTCGCGCAGGCCCTCGAGGCCGCCGTAGTTGCGGACGTCGACGCCGTACGCGTCCTTCGTCGTCGTCGGGAGGCGGAGCAGGTCGTCTGCCAGGTCGAGCTGCTGCGCCGAGGGCTTGCCCCGCGTGAGGTCGAGCTTCAGGCCACGAGTCTTGAGCTCCTCGTACGCCGCCCGCTGCTCCTCGAGCAGGGTGGCGAGGTCGTCGGCGGACAGGTCGGCCAGCGCAGTCGCGTTCACGCGGACAAGGCTACCGAGGCTCGGCCGGGCCTCCGGAGGTCGTACCCACGGAGCGGGACGGCCAGCGGCGCTCGGAAGGGTCAGGCGGGCATCCGGAACGTACGCCGGTACTCCTGCGGGCTGACGCCGCGGGAGCGGCCGAAGTGGTGGCGCAGGGTCGCGCCGTTGCCGAAGCCGACCTCACCGGCGACCCAGTCGATCGAGTGGTCGGTCTGCTCGAGCAGCTCCTCAGCGGCTCGTACGCGCTCCCCCAGGATCCAGCTGTAGGGCGTGGTGCCGGTCTCCTCCTTGAAGCGGCGGGCGAAGGTGCGCGCGGACATGTGCATGTGCCGCGCGAGGGTCTCGACGTCGAGGTCGTCGCCCAGGTTCTCGCTGATCCACGCCAGCAGCGGGGCCAGCGCCTCCGACTCGCAGACCGGCACGGGACGCGCGACGTACTGCGCCTGGCCGCCGTCGCGGTGCGGCGGTACGACCATCCGGCGCGCGGTAGTGGCCGCGACCTTCGCGCCGAAGTGCTGGCGCATGACGTGAAGGGCCGCGTCGAGCCCGGCGGCGGAGCCGGCGCCGGTGACCATCGAGCCGTCCTGGACGTACAGCACGTTGCCATCGATGGACGCTTCGGGGTACAGGGCGGCGAGCTCGTCGACGTGGCGCCAGTGCGTGGTGGCCCGACGGCCGTCGAGCAGGCCCGCCTCACCGAGCATGAACGCTGCCGTGCAGTGGGCGAACACCAGCGCGCCCCGGGCGTGGACGGCCTGCACCAGCTCCACGACCTCGGGTGACGGGTCGCGGTAGCCGCGCTTGGGGATGAGGCAGACCAGGTCGGCGTCGGCGGCGTCGGCCAGCGAGTGGTCGACGTGGAGGTCGTAGCCGGTCGCGCCGGCGACCCGGCCGGGGCGAGGCGTGGTGACGACGAAGTCGAAGACCGGGTTGTCGTCGTCGGGGTGGTAGGGCTCACCCCACACCTCGCACATCGAGCCGAGCCCGAACGGCTCCGCTCCGTCCTGCACGACGACCGCCACCTTCTTCATGGGATCAGCGTGCACCACCAGTGGCAGTAAATCAACTACTACTGTCATTCCTGCCACTGGTGGCAGGAACCAGATGGGCGGAGACTTACTGCCATGACCACCATCCTCGCACTCATCGTCCTCACCGCCCTCGCCACGCTGCTCGTCAGCTACGCCCGCCACGACCGCTTCGCCGGCCCCTCGTCCACGACGCACCCGTTCGACGAGCTCGGCCTCGTCGAGGAGCGTCGCCACCTCGTCCCCCGCACCTGATCGACGCGACAGTGGAGCCCGGCGACGCTAGGTTCGTCCCCCGGCTCCACTGTCGCGCGAGCGGACGCACGGCGACCGCCGCCGCTACGCCTCCCAGACCCCGCGTACCTGGTCGGCCAGGTCGCGGGACTGGCGCAGTCCCGTCTCGGCAGCGACGCGGCGCTTGGCCGGGTCGAGCAGGTTGCGACCGAACGCCGCAAGCGCTTCGGCGTCCGGTGTGATCACCGACCACGCCCGCGGCGACACCCGCTCCATCTGTGACCGGATGGACGCCTTCCTGCTGACCGATCGCGGCAGCGGGGCGAGCACCACGACCCGCTCGGCGCCCTTCGCCACGTCGACGTTGGCGGTGGAGCGCATCCCGCCGTCCATGTAGGTGCGACCCGCGATCTCGACCGGTGGCCAGACCGTGGGCACCGCGCAGCTCGCGGCCACGGCCGACACCAGATCCACCCCGGAGTCGCGCGTGAAGACGGTGAACTCGCCGCTCTCGGTGTCCACGGCGGTGATCCGGAGGTCCCGGTCCGGCCAGTCGTGCACCGGCAGCCGGGAGCGGATCACGCCCTCGCGGTCGATGCTGCCCGGTGCGTGCGCGGCCCGCGCGACCCGACCGACCCGGGCGAGCTTGTCGCGCCCGCTGCCGGGCAGGACGTACGGCGGCACCAGCTTGAGCGCGGCGATGCGTGACAGCCGACCGCCCAGCTCGGCGTCGGGCGGCTCGAGCTGCGAGGCGTAGAGGTCGGCGAGCGAGAGCCCGCTGCCCAGCTGCGCGCCCACCACCGATCCCGCCGACGTACCGACGACCGTGTCGGCCTCGGTGAGGTCGATGCCGACCTCCGCGAGCCCGTGCAGGATCCCGAGCTCCCAGGCGATGCCGGTGATGCCGCCGCCGCCGAGGACGAGGGCGGACGTGCCGCGATCAGTCATGCGCCAGTTCTAGCGGACGCGCCCTGGCCCGGAGGGTCCGGATGTACGACGACGGCCCGCCGGGAATCCCGGCGGGCCGTCGTGGTGGTGCTGTTCAGGTGCTCAGGCGATCAGGCCTGGCCACCGGTGAGCTTCTCGCGCAGCGCCTGCAGCGCCTCGTCGGAGGCGAGCGAACCGCCGGTGTCGCCACCGGTCTCGTCGCCTTCCGTGGCAACGTCGCCACCCGAGGAGTACGAGGTGGCCTCGCTGGCCTCGGCCTCGGCGACCTTGGCGTCGGCCTGCTGCTTGACGTGCTGCTCCCAGCGGGTGTGCGCCTTGGCGTACTGGTCCTCCCAGACCGCGCGCTGGTCGTCGAAGCCCTCGAGCCACTCGCCCGTCTCGGGGTCGAAGCCCTCGGGGTAGACGTAGTTGCCCTGCTCGTCGTACGTGGCCGTCATGCCGTAGAGCGTGGGGTCGAACTCCTCCACGTCAGCGGCAGCAGCGGTCTCGTTGGCCTGCTTGAGCGACAGCGAGATCCGGCGACGCTCGAGGTCGATGTCGATGATCTTGACCATGACGTCGTCGTTGACCTGGACGACCTGCTCGGGGATCTCGACGTGACGCTCGGCGAGCTCGGAGATGTGCACCAGGCCCTCGATGCCCTCCTCGACACGGACGAACGAACCGAAGGGCACCAGCTTGGTGACCTTGCCCGGCACGATCTGGCCGATCTGGTGGGTGCGGGCGAAGTGCTGCCACGGGTCCTCCTGCGTCGCCTTCAGCGACAGGGAGACACGCTCGCGGTCCATGTCCACGTCGAGGACCTCGACGGTGACCTCGTCGCCGACGGCGACGACCTCGGACGGGTGGTCGATGTGCTTCCAGGACAGCTCCGAGACGTGGACGAGACCGTCGACGCCGCCGAGGTCCACGAACGCACCGAAGTTGACGATCGAGGAGACGACACCCTTGCGGATCTGACCCTTCTGGAGCTGGGTCAGGAAGCCGTGGCGCACCTCGGACTGGGTCTGCTCGAGCCAGGCGCGGCGCGACAGGACCACGTTGTTGCGGTTCTTGTCGAGCTCGATGATCTTCGCCTCGAGGACCTGGCCGACGTAGGGCTGCAGGTCGCGGACGCGACGCATCTCCACGAGGGAGGCCGGCAGGAAGCCGCGGAGGCCGATGTCGAGGATGAGGCCGCCCTTGACGACCTCGATGACGGTGCCCTCGACGACGCCGTCCTCCTCCTTGACCTGCTCGATGGTGCCCCAGGCGCGCTCGTACTGGGCGCGCTTCTTGGACAGGATCAGACGACCTTCCTTGTCCTCCTTCTGGAGAACGAGGGCCTCGACCTTGTCGCCCACGGAAACGACCTCGTTGGGGTCGACGTCGTGCTTGATGGACAGCTCGCGCGAGGGGATGACGCCCTCGGTCTTGTAGCCGATGTCGAGGAGAACCTCGTCGCGGTCCACCTTGACGATGGTGCCCTCGACGATGTCGCCGTCGTTGAAGTACTTGATGGTCGCGTCAATTGCCGCGAGGAAGTCCTCTTCGGACCCGATGTCGTTGATCGCCACCTGGGGGGCGTCGTAGTCCGGAAGAGCGGAGAGCAGGGCTGTCATATGGGAAGTGATTCCTTGGATGGGTGGAGTCGTACGGACGCACGCAGCGGCCTGTTTCACTGGCCTCCGTCAGGGACGGCGGCACGGCGAGCCTCGCTTCGCTCGGTATGGAAGCCGGGCAGACGACTGGCGCAGCTCCCAAGACTACGCGTGGACCACGCTCGACGTCCAACCGGGGAGCACGCTCAGGCCACGCTCACCAGTGGGCCGGCCATGCGTGCAGGTCTCCCTCGGCGGCGACGGTCCGGAGCAGCACGTCGGCGTGGTCGACGACCGGGTTCGCCCCCGCCCGCGTGGCCAGGTCGACGAGCGCCCAGAGGTCCGCCGCGCGGGCTCCCTCGAGGAGCGTCTCGACCGACCCGCCACGCAGGTCCGTCCAGGCGCGGAGCACCGCTTCGACGTACGCCGGGTGCCGCTCGAAGCGGACCAGGTTGCCCACGTCCGTCCACGGGTGGCCGGCGTGGGCGAACTCCCAGTCGAGGATCGCCGTGAGCTGCAGCGTGCCGGGGTCGACGAGCACGTTCTTGGGGTTGAGGTCGCTGTGCACCAGGCAGGCCCGGCCGACCGTGTCGAGCAGGTCCTGCGCCCCCTCGGCGACGGCGACCAGCGCTGCACGCTCCTCCGGGGCCCAGTGCGCGAGGCGCTCCTCGACCCACTCCGGCAGCCCGTCGACGGGGAAGGCGCCGAGGCGCAGATCGGCGTCGACGAACAGGCCCGGACGCAGCATCGCCATCCCCGCGAGGATGGCCGCCGCGGCTCCCATCGCGGCGCCCAGGCGGGCGAGACCGGCGTCGTCGAGGCCGTCGACCACCCGGTCGGCCGGCTTCCCCGGCATCCACGACGTGACGAGGATCCCCGGCTGTCCGGACTCGACCTCCCCGCGTCGTACCTCCAGGACCTCCGGCACGGGCAGCAGGCCGCGTACGAGGTGCAGCACGGCCTCGTCGACCTGCGGGGCGTCGGCCCCGCGCGCGTCACCGGGAGGGTAGATCCGCAGGACCGTGCGCTCCCCCGCGACCTCGCTCAGGAACGTACGGCCGGAATGGCCGCCGGCGAGCGGGGTCAGCGCGCCATCGGGTCCGATCATGGGCCGCATGGTGGCATGCGTGCGCCTCACGATCGGACCGCGGAGCCAGAACTCATCCCTTTGGGTAAAGTCTGTGTTACCTCTTCGTGGTTCTGTCGTTGACTCTGTTAGATCACCAGTAGCCACACCGTAGATCGTCTGAGGATCTATGGGCGGCCAACACCAATGGGGGTACGACAGATGGGTTCCAAGGAACAGCACCGGTTGAGCAACCGGTTCACCCGGGGGGCGGCAGTCGCCGTGGCCCTCGCGTTGCCAGGAACGTTCCTGGCCACAACACAGACCTCAGCGTCGGCGGCACCCGTGCCGACCAGCGCCACCGGCTCCACGTCCGCCGGCCTGCTCGGCGTCGACGTCCTCGCGGGGACGCTCCCGGGGATCGGCAGCTTCAGCGCGGCCTCGGTCGACGTCGCACCCGTGTCGGGCACGCTGCAGGCCGGCTCGCCCCGCGTCGGCGCACGGGCGGCCAACATCGGCGGCGTCCTGCTCAACCAGACCCTGCCGCCGCTCCTCTCGGAGGCGGCGCAGACGGCCCCGCCCACGAACGCGTCCCCGACCGTGGTCCAGAGCGGCGCCATCCCGGCCGCTCCACTGCTCACTGCAGGCATCTCCACCTCCACGGCGCACGCCCAGTTCAACGACGGCAGCTGCCTGGCCCCGTCGACGCCTGCGAGCTCGTCCTCCGTGTCCACGCTGGACGCGACCGTCCTCGACGTTCCCGTCACCGGTCCCCTCGTCAAGGCACCCGGCACGGTCCAGACGCAGCAGGAGGTCCGCCTCGCCTCGACCGGCGGCGCGAACGACGCCCGCGAGGTCGTCTCGAGTGCCTCCAGCAACCTCGCTGCCCTGAACCTCTTCGGCTCGGTGACCGTCGGCGTCAGCAGCGCGCCCACCCTCACCGCCAAGGCGTCCGGAAAGCCCGGCGGTGCGACGGTCGACTACACCCAGCCCGTCGTGACGATCACCGCTCCCAGCGCCCCCGGGTCGCCGTACGTCCTGGACGCGGCCAACGAGGTCGCGACCTTCGCGCTCCCCGAGAACCCGCTTCTGACGGTCGAGCTCTCGCTCGGAGCCGTGACCAAGGCGGTCGCCGCCGACGGCACCAGCGCGTCGGCGCAGGCTGCCCTGCTGCACCTCAAGCTCGCCACCAGCGCCGTCGGCCCGATCCAGGGTGTCACGATCGCGAACGTCGACGTCGTGCCCCTGTCGGTCGCCGCAGGCGCGCCGGCCGGCGGCATCACGTGCGGCGACGGCGGTCCCACGCCGGGCTCGCTCAACGCTCCCGACATCACCTCGCCCGCCACGGGCGCCACGGTGACCGACTCCACGCCGACGATCTCCGGCACCGGCTCCCCCGGCGCCACGGTGACCGTCCGCGAGGGCGGCACCGTCGTCTGCACCGCCACCGTCCGCCAGGACGGCACCTGGAGCTGCGACCCCGGTACACCGCTGGCCGCAGGTCCGCACACCGTGACCGCCACGCAGTCGCAGAACGGCCAGACGAGTGCCGCTGACACGACGACGTTCACCGTCGTGGTCGACCCGAGCGACCCGGACGGCGACGGCCTGCCGACCGGCCAGGAGGGTCCGATCGGCACCAACCCGAACGACCCCGACTCCGACGACGACGGGCTGTCCGACGGCGCCGAGGTCAACGTCCACGGCACCGACCCGCTGAACCCGGACACCGACGGTGACGGCCTGCTCGACGGCGCCGAGGTCAACACCCACGGCACCGACCCGCTGGACGCCGACACCGACAACGACGGCCTCACCGACGGCCAGGAGGTCAAGGGCGTCAAGATCCGCGAGCGCTTCGAGATCTGCGGCAAGAAGGTCAAGAACTCCATCACCGTGACCACCAACCCGCTCGTCAAGGACACCGACAAGGACGGCCTGGGCGACGGCAAGGAGGTCAAGGGCTACAAGATCAAGCAGAAGGTGAAGACCCGCAAGGGCTCCTTCGTGATCGGCAAGACCCGCTCGAACCCGAAGAAGGCGGACACCGACCGCGACGGCCTGAAGGACAAGGCTGAAGTGACCGGCAAGGCCAACAAGAAGTACAACAAGGCCAAGACCGACCCGACCAAGTGCGACACCGACAAGGGTGGTGTCCGCGACGGTGCGGAGGTCCGCGCCAAGGCCAACCCGGCCGACTGGCGCTCGGGCCCGCGTGACCCGGGTGTGCGCAACGGTCGCTTCCTGGGCTGAACCTCACGCCCCTGATGGGCCGGCGCACCGGGCAGCATGAGCTGCGCGGTGCGCCGGTCCTGCCGTTCCCGGAGCACCACTAGGCTCCGGTGCGTGGAGGACCACCTGCCGCAGTCCGTCCGTGTCGAGCGGCGCCCCGTCTCGGAGCGGGAGTCACGGCGCGCCAACGGACCCGACTGGGACCGGTACGCCGACGAGTACCAGGCCACGCACGGAGCCTTCCTCGGCGATGCGGGCTTCGTCTGGGGCCCCGAGGGCCACCGCGAGGACGAACTCGCGATCCTCGGCGACGTGTCCGGGCTCGACGTGCTCGAGGTGGGCAGCGGCGCCGGCCAGTGCTCGCGGTGGGTACGCACCCACGGCGGGCGCGGCATCGGGCTCGACCTCTCCCACCGCCAGCTCCAGCACTCGGTGCGCCTCGACGAGGAGACCGGCGTGTCCGTCCCGTCGGTGCGCGGCACCGCGACCGACCTGCCGTTCCGTACGGCGAGCTTCGACGTCGTCTTCTGCTCCTTCGGGGCACTCCAGTTCGTGCGCGACATCGACCACGCGCTCGCCGAGGTGGCCCGGGTGCTGCGCCCCGCAGGACGCTTCGCGTTCTCGATCACCCACCCGACCCGGTGGATGTTCCCCGACGACCCCGGCGAGGCCGGCCTGACCGCCACGCAGTCCTACTGGGACCGCACCCCCTACGTCGAGGTCGACGACGCGACCGGCGTCGTCGCCTACGTCGAGCACCACCGCACGCTCGGCGACTGGGTGCGCCTGTTGGCCGGTCACGGCTTCGTGCTCACCGACCTCGTCGAACCCGAGTGGCCCGAGCACCACGACCGGGTGTGGGGCGGCTGGTCACGCGCGCGCGGGCTGCTGACTCCCGGCACGGCGATCTTCGTGGCTCACCTGCGCGACGCCTGAGCCGTGACGCGCGCGGGCCCATCCCGCGAGCAGGGAGGCGGGGCTGAACGGCGCCCACCACCGGTGCCGCCGGTCCGCGTCCTGCAGGAGCGCGCGGCGCAGGTCCAGGCAGTCGTCCCAGAACGCAGGGCCATCGCTCGCGTCGGCGCTCGGCCCCGGCGCGAACACCGCCGCGTCGGCACGACGGGCCAGGTCGACGCCGGCGGCGAGGGCGGACGCCTGGGCCACCCGGCTCCAGCCGTCCGGGACGGGCGTCCCGCGATCACGCGCCGCGTCGAGGACCTCCTGCCAGGCGTTGACGTAGATCCCTGACCACGACGGCGTACGACGTCGACGCCAGCGGCGCACCCGCTTGAGCAGCGGCACCAGCAGGAACGCCACCAGCACCAGGCCGGCGACCCAGGCCACCGCGACGAGCGCCGTCCGCAACGGGCTCTGCTGCACCGTCGGCGATCCGTCCGGGTTGGTCGATCCGTCCGGCGGACGGATCTCGCGGTCCTTGCCCCGGGTCGCACGCGCGAGCTGGTCGGCGACGAAGTCACCGGGCTCGGGCAGCGCGGCCGGCTCGCCCTCCGCCGCGATGCGCGACCCGACGTAGCGCGACGGGTCGAGGGGTCGCCAGGTGCCATCGGCGAACTGCAGTTCGACCCAGGTCGTCACGGATCCGTAGTCGACCAGTCCGCGCGGCCCGGGCTCCGCCCCCGTGACGACACGGGCTGCCACGCCGAGGCGGGACGACGCCAACGCCATCAGGGCGCTGTACTGGAACTGCGTCGCCACCATCCCCCGCGCACCCAGCATCCGTCGCCCCAGGACCTCCGGCGACTGGTCGAAGCCGTCGGCGAGCCGGACCGTGCCGTTCGAGCGCAGGTACCGGGCCAGCAGCAGGACACGTTCGAGCGGCAGCAGCTCGTCCCGGTCGAACGGCTCGAGGTAGGGGTCGAGGAACGCGCCGCTCGGCTGGCGCTGCTCGTCGGTGGGCTCCCGGGTGCGGTCGCGCCTGCTGAACGTCTCCTGCCCCGTGACCGACTCGAAGGAGTACTCGTCCTCGACGTCGACTCCCCCGATGACCAGCGCGCTCGACGTGGCCTGGTTGTAGCGGACGGCGGACACCTCCGTCCGCCCCGGGTTGAACTTGAGGTCGATCCGCGTGAGCTCGCCCAGCATCGGCAGCCAGTCGCTGTCGTAGCCGGGCAGGATCCTCACCTCGACGACCGTGGTCCCTCCGGTGTGCAGCGGACGTACGTCCTCACCGATCCGCTTGTAGGTGCCGTAGCCGCCCGACCCGGGTGACTCCTCCGCCGGCACCCACCCGCTCCCGTCGTACAGGTCGAGCGCCGCGAAGCGGAGGCGTGCTCCGTCCGGGACGCCGGTGGCACGGAGGAGTCGGACGTCCTCGCGGGTCTCGCCGTCGGTGACGCGAGGCATCCCCGCGCCGAGGGTCGGGAGTGGTTCGGTCCGCCCCCGCAGCAGCACGCGGTCGGACTGGTTTCCGTCGGGCACGAGGACGCCCACCACACCGGACATCAGCGCCACCGTCACGACAGCGGTGAGCACCGGTCCCGCCGCACCACGAGCCGGGCCGGTGCTCGTCTCCCGGCGCCGGTCGCGGACGACCATCCAGGCGATGACGAGGAGACCGACCACCACTCCGCGCTGCACCAGCAGGGTCGGCTCGAGCACGCCGAGCGGGATCGTGGCGGCGAGGGCGAGCACCAACGGCATCGCGGGCGCGAGCGGCCGCGACGTCGTGAAGGCGAGCCACGCCGCGGGCATCGTGGCGAGGAAGCCGATCAGGAACGGGACCAGCAGCACGGTGCCGGACGGCTCGACCGGCGGCACGGTGCTCACGAGCGTGACGGGAGCATCGACCGTCGACGCCAGCAGGCGAGTCATGGTCCTGACGGTGGGCAGGCCGTACGGCCCGGGTTCGTGCAACGCGGCGAGCGAGCCCAGGGGCGCGAAGATCAGGAGGCAGCCCAACGTGTATACCCAGCCACCCTCGTGGAGCCGGCTGGCCCACAGCGCCATCAGCACCAGGAGCACGACGGGCGTCATGCCCGCGACGAGGTAGGAGCGGTCGGCGAAGGTGTCGTCGAAGATCGACAGGATGATCCCCATCAGCACGACGACGGCCAGCGCGTCGACCGACGCCTGTCGCGCGCGCATCACCGCACCCCCCGTTCGAGCAGCTGCTGGAGGCTCGGCAGGTCCGGGACCTGGATCTCCCGCATGGCACGGTGGTCCACCACCCGCGCCTGACCCGCGCTGTCCGCGCGGACGACGAGGCGCTCCGCGCCGGCACCGAACTGGACCGCGGCCTCGTCGAGCTGCGCGACCTCGCGCGCCGCGCCGGTGACCTGGACGACGAGTCCCGTGCCCCCGACGGCCCCGGCCGCAGAGGCCGCGTACGTCGTGTGGTGGTCGTCGGCCTCGGTCGCGAAGCGGCAGGCGATGTCGGTCATCGCGACGGGCTCGCGGCTGCGGACGAGGTGCGGTCCGCACCGGAAGTAGGTGTCGAGGTCGTCCCGCACGGCCCGCAGCGCGATGGAGGCGGCCACCGAGACCGCCAGCTCGAAGTCCCGTGCGCGCGGGTACGACGACCGGGCGGGGTCGAGCAGGATCGTCACGTGACCCCGTCGGGTCTCGTTGAACTGACGGACCAGCAGCTCGCCGGCCTTGGCCGACGACCTCCAGTGGACGTGGCGCAGGTCGTCACCCGGGACGTACTCGCGCAGGGCGTGGAAGGCCAGGTCGCTCATGGAGAGCTGCTGGCTGGGTGCCCCGTCGAGGTCGTTGGAGACGCCGCCCGCGAACACGGGCAGGTCCGTCACCTGCGGGGTC
This sequence comes from Nocardioides zhouii, assembly GCF_004137345.1. Taxonomy (GTDB): domain Bacteria; phylum Actinomycetota; class Actinomycetes; order Propionibacteriales; family Nocardioidaceae; genus Nocardioides; species Nocardioides zhouii. The sequence continues at coordinate 117,037 of NZ_SDWV01000010.1, read as the reverse complement.
ACCATCAGCTCGACGGCCCGACCGGTCTCGAACCGCCGGGAGATCGCCCCCACCGGGTCGGTCTTCTCGTAGGTCACCGGCCCCACCAGGTGCACTCCCCGCGGCAGGTCGGGGAGGAGCAGCTCGGGCGTGTGGTGACGGGCGTACGGGCCGAGCGAGGGCAGCCGCACCTGCACCGACAGCCGACCGACCGGCAGGAGGAGCTTGGGGAACAGCATGGGTGCCGCGCCGGCCTGGACGTCGAGGCGTGCCCGGGGCGACCGGCTGCCCTGGGCGATCCGCTGCTGCTGCAGCGTCACCTGCGCCGTCGGGGCACCGGGCAGGAGCTGCCAGAGGAGGCCGAGCACCAGCAGGCCGACGGCCACGCCGGCGAGCTGGGTGAACTCCTGCCAGTGGAGCCTCGAAGCCAGTACGGCTGACGCCACGGCCGTCACGACCAGCCCGCGCCCGAGCGGGGTCAGCAGCCGCGCGGGTGCCAGCAGCGTCCGCACGGCGGACGACATCCGGCGGCGCGGGTCGCTCACGCGCGGTCGCGGGGGGCCGGCACGTCGGCCAGGAGCGTGTCGATGACGTCGTCGGCCGTCGTCCCTCCGTACGCCGCGCCCGACGCCATCAGCAGCCGGTGCCCGAGGACGGGGTGCGCCAGCGTGGACACGTCCTCCGGCACGACGTGACCGCGTCCCTCGGACAACGCCCAGGCCTTCGCGGCACGGATCCAGGCCAAGCAGCCGCGGGTGGACGCTCCGATCCTCACGTCGGGGACGTCGCGCGACGCCTCGGCGAGACGGCGTACGTAGGTGATGACCGCGGGATCGACGTGGACCGCATCGGCGATCCGCCCCATCTGCTCGATGTCCGCTGCCTTCACGACCGGCACGAGCCCGGCGGCGCGGTCGCGCACCCGGGACTCCGCGAGCAGCGCCTCGGTCGACGCGGCGTCGGGATGACCCAGGCTGGTGCGCATGAGGAACCGGTCCAGCTGCGCCTCGGGGAGCTGGTAGGTGCCGGCCTGCTCGATCGGGTTCTGCGTGGCGATCACCATGAACGGCCTGCCGACCCCGTGCGTGTGCCCGTCGACGGTGACGTGCCCCTCCTCCATGACCTCCAGGAGGGCGGACTGCGTCTTCGGCGACGCACGGTTGATCTCGTCGGCCAGCACGAGGCTGTGGAAGATGGGGCCTCGGTGGAAGGTGAACTCACCACTCCCCTGGTCGTAGACCGTGACGCCGGTGACGTCGGAGGGAAGGAGGTCGGGGGTGAACTGGATGCGGGCGAAGCTGCAGTCCACGCTCCTGGCCACGGCCCGGGCGAGCATCGTCTTGCCGGTGCCCGGCAGGTCCTCCAGCAGCAGGTGGCCACCCGAGACCAGGCACGTCAGCGCCAGCCGGACGACGTGCCGCTTGCCCAGCACGGCCGTCTCGACGTTGTCCGCGATCCGGGCCAACGTGTCGGCGTACCACCGGACGTCGTCGGCGTGGACGGTCGTCATGTCAGACATGCGGTGCGGTCACTCCGCGGTCGCGGGCTCCCGCTGACGACGCGACGCGAGCATCAGGAACAGGCCGGCCAGGAGTGCGATCGCACCACCGATGAAGCCCACGAGCGGCAGCGTGGTGGTCAGCATGCCCAGCAGGCGACCGTTGTCCTTGGCGTCCGCTGCGTTGGCAGCGACCTGGTCGTCGGTGAAGGCGAGCTCCATGTCGAGGAGGGTCGAGCCGTCCTCGAGCGCGCGGACCTCGTGCTGGGTCTGCTTGATGATCGCGCCCGTCGTCGGGTCGATCCAGAGGTACTTGTCCTGGGAGTAGATGCCGTCGATGTCGCTGATCACGACTGCCGGGACTTCCTCGATCAGCACGTGGTAGCGATAGGTCTCGAGGCCGTCGATGGTCTCGGTGCCGTCGTAGGCGGCGTCGACTGCCTCGCCGAGCAGGCCGTCCCAGTAGGAGTAGTCCTCCTTCTTGGCGTCGAAGGGCCACTTGTTGATGAGCCCGGACTTCTCGCCGGCGCTCGGCGGGACGTACTGCTCGTCGTTGACGGCCTCGGCAGTGTGGCGGTCGGTGGCGAACACGTCGCTGCTCGCGCTCACGAGACGGTCGTCGGAGTCGTCGACGCACTGGGGGACGTCGCCCTCGTCGATCACGAGGCAGGACGTGTTCACGAACACGACGACGTCGTCGTCGGACAGCTCGGCATCGGCCTGCGTCACGCTCGCGGCCTTGACCTGCAGCGACTCCACCTCGCCCGTCGCCGGGTTGAGCTTGTCGGCGGTGCCGGACAGGCTGGTCACCGAGTCCGTGTCGAGGGGCGTCTTCTTGACGGCGTCGGCGCCCCAGACCACCACCGTGAGGGCAGCGACCAGGAGGAACGAACCCAGACCGAGCAAGAGCCCAGCGATCACCTTACGCACGAGCAGTCCTCCCAAGGATCAATGAAGTCGCCGCAGGCTACCAGCAAGTAGGTGCGGCGGATAGCGAACGCGCAGGAGAGATGCGTTGACTAGCATCGCGGCCGTGACATTCCTCAGCGCCGCGTTCGCCACGCCGTACCGACGCGGAGTCTGGATGATCGCGGCCGTCACCCTGGTGTGGCGTGGCTGGACGGTGGCGCGCTGGTCGTGGCAGGACGACGACTGGGTCTACGTGTCGAACGCGGCGACGATGTCGCTGCCCGACTACATGCTGCAGATGTACCACGGGCACTTCATGCCCGGCGAGTTCCTCGTGATGTGGATCGTGACCCGGCTGGCCCCCCTCGACTACGGCGTACCGATCCTGCTCACCGCCGTGGCGTCGGGAGCGGTCGTCCTCCTGTGGGGTCGCGCGCTGGCCCGTGTCGCGGGCGAGCTGCGGTGGGTGCTCGTCCCGCTCGCGCTGCTCTCGCTGTCGCCTTTGTTCCTCCGGCCGACGCTGTGGTGGGCCTCGGCGCTCCAGGTGGTGCCCCTCCAGGCGTGCCTGGCGTGGGGCGTGCTGGTGGCGGCGGGGATGGCGCGCGCGCCGTCGCGTCGCGCGACCGTCCACCTCGTCTGTGTCCTCGTCGTCGCCCTCTTCTTCTGGGAGAAGGCAGTCCTCCTCGTCGCGCCGTTCGCGATGGTCCTGGTGTGCGCCGGCGGAGGACGGATCGTCGAGCGCGTACGCCGGCACCTGGTCACGCTCGCCGCACTCGGCGCGGTCGCCCTCGCGTACGTCGCCCTCTACCTCTTCCTGGGTCGTGGGAGCACCGACCAGGACGAGCTGGGCGTCAACCTCAGCAGTCCCCCGTCCGTGAGGGAGGCGCTGGACTTCGTGTGGAGCGGCCTGGGCAACCTCCTCGCGCCCGCCACTCTCGGCGGACCCTGGGGGTCGATGCCGGGCGGGTCGCAGCCGTTCTCCGAGGCGGCGCCCGTCGTCCAAGTGGTGACGTCACTGGTGCTGGCTCTGTCCGTGCTGGTGCTCGTGGTCACGCGACGTCAGTCGTGGGCGCCGTTCACGGTCGCCGCCGCGTACGTCCTCGTCTCGTGGGCACTCGTGCTGTTCAGCTCGCGCTTCGTCAACCTCGGCAGCCTGGCCGTCAACGACGAGCGCTACACGGTCGATGCGTTCTCGGTGGTGGTGCTTGCGTTCGTGCTGGCCCTCACCCGCCCGAGGCGTGACCGCATCGGGCTCCCGGAACGCCTTCCGGTGTCGGGACGGGCCGTGCTGGTCGGGCTCGCGGGTGTCTCGCTCGTGTCGCTCGCCGTGGGCAACGTGCTCGCCGTCCATCGCATCGGCACCCACCCCGGGCGCCTCTGGACCGAGAACCTGCGCAGCGAGATCCTCCGCGTCCCCGATGAGTCCCCCGTGGTCCTGTGGGACGGCTACGCACCACAGACCGTCCTCCAGACGGGCTTCTGGAACGAGTGGGCCCTGCTGTCGCGGATGCTGCGCCCGCTGGACGACCGGGTCGCCTTCCGGGAACCGGCCGACCAGATCTACCAGCCCGACGAGGACGGCATGCTGCAGCCCATCGGCATCAGCCGGCTGAGCACGTCGACCGCGGGGTCGGACGACGGGTGCGGCTACTACGTCGAGCCCGGGCGACCGGCGTCGGTGCCCATGTCGGCGGCGCTCTTCCACTGGGGCTGGGGTCTCGAGCTGACCGCGTACTCGGACACGGGCGGCACTCTCCTCGTCGAGCTGGGCTCGACCGACGTCGAGCTCACCCTGCCGTCGGGCATGCAGACGCGCGCCGTCCAGTTCGACGGCGAGGTCGCCGACACCGTCCTGATGAGCATGCCGGACGACGCCGAGGGCTCAGTCTGCGTCACCGACGTGCACGTCGGTGAACCCGAACCGCGTGCCGGGTGATGCTCTGGCGCTGGACGCCGACCCGGCTCGAACCGCCGGATAAGGTGCCCGCGTGACGGCGAGCAGCAGGGGGACCCACGCTTCCGCGCCGCTCAGGTGGCTGACCCATCCGGTGGTGCTGGTCGGCGTGGCACTGGTCGCCGTTCAGGTCGCCGTCCGCGCCTGGGCGAGCGCCGGGAGCTGGTTCATCGGCGACGACTTCAACCTGATGGCGCGCCTCTACGACGTCCCCCTCACGTTCACCGAGCTCTTCACGCCGCACGACAGCCAGCTGATGCCGGGCGGGATCCTCAGCGCGTGGGTGATGACCAACTCCGGACCCCAGGACTGGACGGCCGCCGCGGGGATCCTCGTCGCGGCCCAGGCGCTGGCGTCCGCGGCCTGCCTGCTCATGCTGGTGACGGTGTTCGGCCGGCGGTGGGCGATCATCCCGCTGCTGCTCGTCTACCTCGCGTCGCCGCTCACCCTGACGGCGTACATGTGGTGGGCCGCTGCCATCAACCAGGTCCCCCTGCACGCGGCCTTCTTCCTCGCCATCTCGTGTGCCGTGCGGTACGTCCGCACCCGACGCCTGCTGTGGCTCTGCCTCACCCTGGCGAGCGTCCTGCTGGGCATGACCTTCTACGTCAAGGCCGCGCTGATCCTCCCCGTCGTGGCCGCCGTCGCGTTCCTGTTCTTCGCCCCGCGCGCCGAGGACTCCACGCCCCCGACCACCGCGCTCTCGGCGAGGATCCGCGAGAGCGCCACGCGCACGCTGCGTGCGTACGCTCCCCTCTGGGTCGCACTCGTGACCCTCGGCGCTGCGTACACCGCGCTCTACGTCACCACCGTCGAGAGCCCGCTCGAGGGCTACGACCTCGAGTGGGGCGCGCTCGCCGACAACTTCTTCAGGCTCAGCCTCGGACCGGCGCTCGTCGGTGGGCCCTGGCAGTGGTGGAACCCCATCGCGCCCGCCGGGCTGGTGGACCCGCCCTCGTGGGCCGTGACAGCGACCTGGAGCCTCTTCGCGCTGACGGCGTACTGGCTGCACCAGCGCGGTGGCGCGCGCTGGCGGGCCCTGCTCATCCTCGCCGGCTACCTGGTGGCCATCTTCGCGCTGCTGGGCGTGGGCCGGGCCTCGGTCGTCGGCCCGGTGGCGGCCCTCGAGCTGCGCTACCTCGCCGACGCCACGCCGGTCATCGTGCTGACGCTCGGTCTGCTGCTGCTCGACGCCCGTCGCCCGGTGGACTCGCCCCGGACCCTGGCCGTCCCGCACGACGACCGTGGCAGGCGAATGCTCGTCGGGCGTCTCACGGTCTGTCTGGTCCTGCTGGCCGGAGCCGGCCTGAGCACCACCCGCTACGTCGCGCTGTGGCACGACGACTACGTGGCGAAGGTATACACGCGCAACGTCGCGGAGGCCGCGGGCCTGCGCGACCTGCACGTCGTGGACGTGTGGGTCCCGGAAGATGTGGTCAGCCCCCTGAGGTTCCCCGACAACTACGTGTCCCGGGTCTTCCGTCCGCTGCCTGCCGTGCACGCGTCCACCTCGGGCAACGACCTGCAGATCATCGACGACCGGGGAGTCCCCCGGCGTGCCGAGGTTGTCCCGGGAGTCGTGTCCCTCCCGGGACCGATCGAGGGGTGCGGCTACGCGGTGAAGGGCGGGGCAGGGGCCATCGCGCTCGAGACCACCGATGACGCCGATCCGCTCGAGGCGGGCTGGTGGATCGCGATCGACTACCTGGCGAGCGAGGACGGCGTGGTCACCGGGACGTTCGGCGACATGGAGGTCGAGGTCCCGGTCATCGAGGGCCTGCACCAGTACATCGCGCGGGGCGAGGGACCGATCGACGAGGTCGTCCTCGACACCGGGGACTCCGCCCTAGGCTTGTGCGTCGACAAGGTGGCAGTGGGAAAGGTGCAGGCGTGGGACGAGACGAGCTAGTCCGGACGGCCCCGAGCGTGTCGGGCGTGGGAGGCCGCGCGTTCACGCCTGTGTTCGCCGTGCTCGACCCCCTGCGCGCGGTCGGCGCACTGGCTGTGGTCGTCACGCACGCCACCTTCTGGACCGGCGACTACGTACGCCACGGCGTCCTCGGCTCCGTCCTCGCCAGGCTCGACGTCGGCGTGGCCATCTTCTTCGTGCTGTCCGGGTTCCTCCTGTCCCACCACTACCTCAGCCGGGCGTGGAACCGCGAGCCGGCCGAACCGACCGGGCGCTACTTCTGGAAGCGGTTCCTGCGCATCTACCCGGCGTACGTCGTCGCCGTGCTCCTGGCCATGGTGTTCATCGAGGACAACTCCGACGCCACGTTCACGGACTGGGCGACGGTCCTGCTGATGGGCGACATCTACGCCACCGACACCTACCGACCCGGGCTCACCCAGATGTGGAGCCTGGCGACGGAGGTCTCCTTCTACCTCGCGCTGCCGGTGCTGATGCTGCTCGCGACCGGGCGGTCCGGGGCGCGGCCGCGGACCCGGCGGGTGCTGTCCGTCGTCGGCGCGATGTGTGCGGTGAACGTGCTGTGGACACTCGCCCTGCAGCAGCGCGTGCAGGACGGCCTGGCCACGGGCGTCCCGGGCAACTGGTTGCCGAGCTACCTCCTGTGGTTCGGCGCCGGCATCGCGCTCGCGTGGGCGCACCTGCTCCACCAGAACGGGCGTGCGGGAGCCGTCACCCAGGCGCTCGCCTCGCTGGGGCGGTCCCCCGGTGTGTGCTGGACCCTGGCCCTGGGCCTGCTCGTGGTGGCGGCCACCCCGCTCGGCGGACCCACGATGCTGGCACCGCCCACCGAGGCCGAGGCGCTGACCAAGCAGGTCCTCTACGCCGCCATCGGCGCGGTGCTCGTCACGTCCGGCGCCTTCAACGCCCCGGACTCCCGCTACACGCACCTGATGTCACGGCCGCTCCTGCGCCACCTCGGCCACATCTCGTACAGCGTGTTCTGCCTGCACCTGGTCGTGCTCCACTTCGTGATGTGGGTGACCCCCTACGAGCTGTTCGTCGGCACCAACGGACCCCAGGTGGTGGGCTTGACGCTGCTCATCACGCTGCCGCTCGCCGAGCTCCTCTACCGCTTCGTCGAGCTGCCCGCGATGCGGCTGCGTTCGCTCGGTCGCGCGGCCGAGGACACCACCAGGACCATTGCCAGCAGCACCGCGAGCTGAGGCAGCAGCCGGGTCCCTCCCCAGCCGTCGGCCGCACCCCAGGCGTGGAACGCGTAGTAGACCGCGGCGCCCAGGACGAGGAGCCCGGCCGTCCATGACCAGGCGTCGCCCGGCGCCCCCCAGCGTCGGACGGCCAGCACTCCCGTCAGCGCCAGGACCGCGCCCGGCCAGCCTGCGATGAGGCCCAGGGACACCGTCGTCAGGATCGTCCAGGTCCCTCCCGAGAGGATCCGGGTGCCGACGGGAGCAGCGGGGCTCGACGGGGGCCTGCGCCACCAGAAGAGCACGAGGGCCAGCAGTCCGATGAGCGTGAGGGCGCCGACCAGCAGGCCGGATCGGTACAGCCGCTCCGGACCGTACGTCTCGGTCACGGGACCGCTGGCGGTCTCGTCGAGGAGCCAGCCCTGCTGCCACCCGTCGATGCGGACTGCGGTCAGGTCCTCTCCGTCCTGGGCTCCGCGCCACCCGTGGTTGCCGTTCTCCCGGAAGGCGAGCACGTCGGCGCCGGCGGGCGGCTCCGCGGTGCGCGAGTCGGCGTCCGAGCTCTCCCACGGGACGGCGGTCGACGTGCCCGGGCGGTAGTCCGGGGAGACGAGCGTCATGCGCGTGGCCGTGAAGACGTCGGTGTTGTCGACGGTCACCTGGTGCTCCCCGGCGGCGAGCGGGAGCGACGCGCCCCCGCACAGCGTTGCGGGCACCTCGTCACCGTCGTAGACCTGGGCCGGGGAGACGGTGAGCCGCGTCGGGTGCTCGACGCCGTCGACCACCACGTCCGGTCCGGAGCCGCACGGCAGCAACCGAGCAGTGGCGCTCGGCGTCAGCGAGGTGAACGGGGCACCGAGGATCGTCAGGTCGCTGATGCCGGCAGCGAGGCTGGTCACTGACTTGTCGAAGCCGATGCTCGAGGTCAGGTCGCTGGTGAGGATCCGGATCGAGACGAAGTCCGTACGCACCGGATCGAACCGCGCGCGGCCGTCGGCGTCGAGCTCGACCTCCGTCGAGCCGCCACGCCAGGACACCAGCACCCGCCGGGGCGCGCGGGCTGCGGCGTCCGGGCTGACGGTGAGGTCGATGCCGCGGACCAGGGTGCGTCCGACCCACCGTGCCTCGAGCGTGGGGGCACCGTCGCTCCGCGACGCCAGCCAGGTGGTGCCGTCGTTTCCGTCGAGGGCGGCGAAGCCCGAGGCCCGGGCGTCGGGGACAGCCTGGCTGGACGACGTCACGGAGACCGGGAAGTCGCGCAGCAGCTCCTCCTCGACCGGACGGCCACGTCCGGGGCGTACCCACAGCTGCGCCCGGTAGGTGGCCGCCTCCGGGAGCTCGAAGCGCCGGGCGAACCCGGTCTCCTCCTCGCCCGTCCTGTCGCGCCCCTCCTGGCACCGCACCGAGAGATCGACGTCGACACATCCCGTACGTGCATCGAGCGCGGCCTCCAGGAGCACGGCCTCTGGACTGCCCCAGGCGTCGGGCACCGTCGGGAGCACGAGCTCCTTGCGCGCCGTCACGCCCGGCACGCGGATCTCGGCGATCCTCGCCTGCAGTCCGGTTGCCTGGCCGGACGTCTCCAACCGGAGCCACCGGGTCTCTCCCGGAGGAAGCGCGACGGTGCGGGAGTCGCCGGCGCCGAGGCTGAACTCCTGGGTGCTGCCTGCCTGCGTGACGACGCGCAGCGTCTGGCTCTCGGGCGCATCGTTCCCCGCGTCCAGCTCCACGGAGTCGATCTCCTGCGGCTCGTCGAGCGCAAGCGTCCAGCTCGGCCTCCGAGTGGCTCCCGGCTGGGAGGCCCACGCCGTGTCGAGGTCACCGTCGATCGCCGCGAAGGCCGACTCCCCCGGTCGGGCGCCTCCGGGCGCGGAGGAGTCCGACATCGCCGAGGACGACGTCACGCTGGCAGCGCCGAGCGTGGTCGCACGTGTCCGCCAGCGGTCGTCGCCCGCATTGACGTACAGGTCCTTGACCGCGTTGGACGAACGCCGCGGGTCCTCCGGCAGCGTGGTGGCGGAGTAGCCGTCGTGGAGCTGGCCGTAGTAGCGCTCGCGGTCCCGGTAGCCGTCGGTGAGGATGACCGGTCCCGTCGGTGCAGCACCGGCGTCGGCATCGGTGGCCAGCACCGTCGGCTGCTCGTCCAGCAGGCCGGCGTCGGCCAGGGACAGCAGGGACTCGGGTCCGCCGACCACCACGGGCAGGGTGTCGGCGGCGACGGCCCCCGGCCCGCCCGTGGTGACCTCGAAGATCTCGATGGCCTGGTAGTTGGTCTGCCACCCGCCGTTGATCACGTTCCGGTCCTCACCGGTGAGGAGGTAGGGCTCGGAACCGAGGTTCGGGCCGAAGCCCTTCTGGCGCACGATCCCCGGTGACTGCTCGAGCGCCTGGTGGAGCAGCACGGTGTCCGGGATGTCGGGAGCCTTGATCACGTCGTTGCGCACGACGAGGAACCGCACACCCGCGCGAGCGAGGTAGGGCGCGAGCCCCGCTGACGGCCGGCCCTGCGCGAGGCGTTCCTCGACCGCGTCCAGGTAGCGGATGTTGCCCGGGGGGACGAACGGGATGTTCGAGCGCACCCCGAACCGTCCCTCCTCGACGAGGAACTCCAGGGGCTCGTCGTTGGGCGTGCCCCACACGAACTGGGCCACCCCCACGCCCGGTGACATCAGTGCGACGGCCTCGTCGCCCTGCCCGTCCAGCCAGGCACCCGCCTCCTCCCAGTAGCCCGGGACCTCGTTGATCGCGCCGAGCGGCGCCATCCGGCCCTGGACCGCGGGCGCAGCCGCGCCCGCCACGGCGATGACCGCCAGCACGGAGAGGCTGGCGTACGTCAGGGGGCGGAGCGCACCGGAGCGCGTCCGGGCCCAGTACTCGCGCGCGGTGAGTGCCTCGAGCAGGAACGCGATGCCGAGCACCATCGGCAACCGGACCACCGGGTCGAACTTGTGGACGTTGCGGGCCGCGGCGAGCGGCCCGTCGAGGGCGGACTGCAACGGCCCGGCGAACCAGCCCTGCAGTGCACCCGTGTGTCCCAGGCCGACCATGAACAGTCCGAGGAGGAGGCTCAGGACGAGGAAGACCCGGTGCGGGTTCCGGCGGTGCGCCATGCCCGCGATGCCGAGCATCAGCAGGATGCCGCTGTTGAGGATCAGGGTCGGCACGCTGATGAGGTCGCGCCCCGCCTGCCACCGGGCGTCGATGTAGGGGACCCAGTGCGAGACCCCGCGCAGCGCGTCGAACAGGGACGTGGGAGTGGTGGTCAGCGCCGACGCCTCGATGAAATCGAGGAACGGCGGGCTGTAGAACCCGAGGAAGAACAGCGGCCCGAGCCACCAGAGCGTGGCCAAGGCCGTGAAGAGCACCCACCACACCATCAGCGCGCGCCTGCGGGGGCCGGGCTGCCGGGTCAGCAACCAGATCGCGGCGACCGGGATCACGCCGAAGCTGGCCGTCGCGTTGACCCCGCCGACCATGCCGACCGCCAGCGCGGACAGCGCCGCGGCCCGGCGCGGCGATCCCTCTGCGGCGCCCTTGATGAGCGGCAGCAGCACCCACGGCGCGAGGGCCGACGGCCACGACTCGATCGAGATGGTGCCGACCGTCGTGACCATCCGCGGCGACAGCGCGTACGCGAAGCCGGCCACGAGGCAGGCCACGTCGGAGCGCACGCCGAGGGCCTTGCAGACCTTGGCCGCACCGGTGAACGCGACGCACATGACCAGCGCCATGAAGAGCCTCTGCAGCGCCCAACCGGGGATGTCGAGGAGTTGGCCGACCCCGAAGAACGGTCCCATCGGCCACAGGTAGCCGTAGGCCTGGTTCTGGAGCTGACCGATCGCGCCGTTCGAGTCCCACATGTGCAGGGCGCGGGACAGGTAGTGCCACGGGTCGACGACCAGGTCGAACTTGGTGTCGAAGAGCAGGTACCCCGGAAGCTGGGCGAAGGCGAGCGCCAGCAGCGCCACGCACCCCGCGACGAGCCTCAGCCTGAAGGTGGTCAGCGACGGCGCAGGACGATCACCAGATTCCACGTCGTCACCTCCCGCAGGATCGGGATGCGGAGGAGCACGTGCGCCCAGCGAGGGTTGTAGCGAGCAGTGATGTCGAGGACCTCGCCGTGCTGCTGCGACCCGGACCAGCGCAGGCCGTCGGCGACCGTGACCGCGAAGAGCGACTCGCCGAAGCGGTTCTTCGGCTCGCGCCCGTGCGTGCGCCGGTAGCGCCGTCGGGCAAAGGCGCCACTGACCAGGTGCCACGGCGCTGTCTCGTGGCCGCCCCACGGCCCGAACCAGACGGTGTAGCTGATGAACACCACTCCCCCGGGCTGCACCACGCGGAGCATCTCCTCGGCCATCTGCCAGGGGTCGGAGACGTGCTCGAGGACGTTGGAGGAGTAGGCGAGGTCGAACGACCCGGTCCGGAACGGAAGCTGCATGCCGCTGCCGACCACCCGGTGTCCCCGCGCCTCGGTCACGTCGTGCGCATCGACATCAACGGAGAAGTAGTCGGCGCCCGCGCGGACGAACTCGTCACGGAAGTAGCCCGGGCCGCCGCCGACGTCCACGAGCCGCGCACCGCGGAGGTCGACGTACTGCGCCACCTGCGCCGCGGAGTCGCGCGCCAGGGCGGTGTAGAAGCGCGCGGGGTCCGGTTGCTCGAAGCGGAACTCCCGCAGGAGGTGGACGGAACGACGCAGGTCGGCCCGCCAGCGCCGCTGTCCGGAGGAGGCAGACGACACCTCGGATGGGACGGTCGGGCTCGGCACGGCGCCGACCCTACCCCGCAGTAGCTGTACGGTGTGCCCCTATGTCCGACACGCACGACCTTGCCGGGAAGCACGTCGCCTTCTTCAGCTGGCGCGACACCCACAACCCCGAGGGAGGTGGCGCAGAGCGCTACCTCGAGAAGATGGCAGAGGGCCTTGTGGCGCGCGGCGCCCAGGTCACCGTCTTCTGCGCTGCCCATGCCGCGGCGCCTCCGGAGGAGGTCGTCAACGGCGTGCGATTCGTCCGCCGGGGCTCCAAGCTGACCGTCTACCAGTCCGGCTTCGCAGCACTCGCGCGCGGCCGACTCGGCCACGTCGACCTCGTCGTCGACGTCCAGAACGGGATGCCCTTCATGACCCGCGCCGCCACCCGGGCGCCGGTGGTGGTGCTGGTGCACCACGTGCACCGCGAGCAGTGGCCGGTCGTCTACCCCGGGCTCGCCGGCAAGGTCGGATGGGCGATCGAGCACCGGGTGGCGCCCCGGCTCTACCGGTCGTGCCAGTACGTCGCGGTCTCCCGGGCAACGCGCGATGAGCTGACCGTCCTCCGCGTCGACCGCGAGCGGATCGCCGTGGTGCACAACGGCACCGACCCGGTCGTCGGCACGGGCGCGGGGAAGTCGGCCCATCCCAGCATCGCGGTGGTCGGTCGGCTCGTCCCGCACAAGCAGGTGGAGCACGCGATCGACGCCGCCCTCGACCTGCGCGAGCGCCACCCCGACCTGCGGCTGCACGTGGTGGGCGGCGGGTGGTGGGACGCCGAGCTGCACCGCTACGCGCAGGAGCGTGGCGCTGGCTCCACGGTCCAGTTCGAGGGACACGTGGACGAGGTGCGCAAGCACGAGCTCTTCGAGACGAGCTGGGTGCTCGCCCTGCCGTCGTTGAAGGAGGGCTGGGGGCTCGTGGTCGGCGAGGCGGGCATGCACCGCACCCCGACCGTGGCGTACGCCTCGGCGGGCGGGACCCGCGAGTCGATCGCGAACGGACGGTCAGGACTCCTCGTCGACGACGCCCGGGCGCTCACCGACGCGCTGGGCACGTTGCTCGAGGACGCCGGACGGCGCGAGCAGCTCGGGGACGGGGCCTTCGAGATGAGCCACCAGTTCACCTGGGAGCACGCGCAGGAGTCGTTCGCCCACGTCCTGGCAGCGGTGCTGCGGGGCGAGCGGGTCGACGCTCAGGACCCCGACGAGGAATGAGCCTGACGGCTCAGGTCGATCAGGCCGGAGCCGTCACTCGATGGTGGCGCCGTAGCTGAACTCGGGAGAATCGATCGTGCCCGGGGACTGCTCCGGGGCGCTGGTCTGGTTCGCGATGACGCCCATGAGCGTGGCAACCGCGAGGACTCCGCCGACGACGCAGCTGACGACCGGGGTGACGAGATTGTTCATGAATCCGAGTCCCTCCTCTGGGTACGCCCCGAAAGGTACCAGTCGGTAGCCAGCGCAACGCAATCATTGTGCAAAGTTCGAGCGGCGGGCGCGGCGCAGGCGGACCATCCCCACGAGCAGGAGGCTCGCCCAGGCAGCCCACGCGACAGCCATGGCAGTCACCCAGGCACCCGTGGGCTGCGGTGGTGCAGCGCCGGGACCCACGTCGACGACGCGCAGCTCGCCGTACTCCCCGACGGTGTCGCCCGCGACCTCGGGCACCTCGACCCGGTCCACGTCCTCGACCACCACGAGGCGTACGCCCGCGGCACGCAGTGCCTCCGCCCGCGCCTCCGGCGTCGGGGCGGCGAGGCCGTCCCGGACCTCGGCAGCCCTCGGGTCCTCCCCCGCCAGGGTCTCGCCGTCCACCACGAGCTGGTCCTCGACGACCACGTGCCTGCCGAGGTAGCGACCCAGGGGGTCGAGCACGGGCCGGCCGCCGTTCCACGACGGCGCCCGGTAGCTCTGGAACGGCAGCAGGACGACGTCCCCCGGAGGAAGCGTGGCCAGCGCCTCGACCGCCCCCTCGTACGACGCGGTGTAGTCGACGGCGGCCAGGCGGCCCGACAGGCCGAGGGCAGCGTCCGGCATCAGCGCGACAGGCGCCAGGACACAGCCGAGGGCGACCATCGTGCGGGACGCCGTGTCGGGGAAGACCCGCACCACCGCGTCGGCCCCGCGGCCTGCGAGCACCGCGGTCAGGGGCGCCGCGAGGGCGAGCATGCGCGCACCGTCCCGCAGCAGCCCGCCCCCGGGGACGGTGCCGGCGAGCCGACCGGTTGCGTCCGGGAGTGCCCAGGTCGCGACCACTAGGACCATCCCGACCGACCAGCAGACGAGCAGTGGCGTCCGCAGCAGCACAGGGACGCTCGACCATCCGCGTCGCAGGGCGACCGCGGCCAACAGCACGAGCAGGATCGTCAGGCCGACGGCGAGCACGCCGGTGCGGGAACCCGGCACCGACTCGGCGTTCCACACTCCTCCGAGCGTGAGGAAGTGCAGTGGCGCGGGCAGCAGGCCCTCCCGGCTGCTCGGCGCGAAGACGTCGGCACCGACCGCGCTGGAGGTGGCCTCCCCCGCGTGCAGCAACCCCGAGGCCACCCACGGGGCATTCGCCGCCCCCACGAGGACCGCCAGCCCCACCCACCGGCGGCGGGACCGCTCGGCCGCGGCGGCGACAACGGCGACGGCCGTCACCAGCCCGGTCGTGGCACTCAGGCTCCCGACCAGCAGCAGCACCGCCAGGCGCGCCGGCAGCCAGCCTGTCCTCCTCCACGTCGCACCGGCCAGCAGGACCCACGGCAGCACCCCGTAGCCGACGAGCACGGGCCAGTGGCCGATCGCCAGCCGTTCCACGACGAAGGGGTTCCACACGAACACGGTCGCTGCCACCAGGCGCGCCACGGTTCCGCGACCACACAGCGCGGCCGCGCCGGAGCCGGCGGACACGAGGGCACCGAGCAGCACGAGCTTCTGCAGGACCTCGCCCGGGACGACCTCGTCGAGCACGGCCACCACCGCGTCGGACGGGACCGCCCTCGGCAGCGCGGTGCCGAGGCCGAGCGCGTCCAGGCCGAGCGAGAGGTCGGGGACCCAGACCATGTCGTACGTCAGGACGAATCCCCGGCCCAGCGCGCCGCCCAGCATGAGGACCGCGAGGACCAGCGCCCAGCACGTCGGAAGCCAGCGAGCCGCCGCGCCCCACGTCCGATCCTGCACGCCAGCACCCTAGGGTGTGCCGCATGACCACAGGTGGGCGCGGTCTGGCGCGCCGCGCGTCCGGCGCCGGGCGCACCAGCGGCGGCGTGGGCCGCCTCCTGGGCGGCAGCGGTCAGATCGCCGTGGCGATGATGACGATGAACGTCGCGACGTACGCCTTCACGATGACGACCGCACGCGTGATCGGGCCGGTCGCCTACGGCGCCTTCTTCGCTCTGATGAACCTGGTGCTGATCCTCAGCGTCGTCATGCTGGGACTGCAGGCCACCGCTGCCCGCCGGATCAGCGCCGACCCGTCGCAGGTCGGGCGGATCGAGGGCGAGATCCTCCGCGTCTCGTTGCGCGCGTCACTGCTGGTGGGCGGCCTGCTCCTCCTCGGGGCGCCGCTGGTCAACCGCCTGCTCGACCTCTCCAGCCTGCCGTCGGCCCTGCTGGTCGGCGTCGCCGCCGCCGCGATGACCATGACGGGCGCCCAGGCGGGCATCCTCCAGGGCGAGAGGCGCTGGCGGGAGCTCGCCATCCTCTACGTCCTCTCGGGCGTCCCGCGCCTGGTGATCGGACTGGCCCTGATCCTGTGGCAGCCCACCGAGTTCATGGCGTTCCTGGGCGTCACCCTCGGCTTCTACGCCCCCGTCCTCTACGGCTTCGTGGTGCTGCGCCACCGCCGCGAGTCGGGCGCGACCACCGAGCGGGGCACCCTGCTGCCGGTCATCAAGGAGTCGGTGGTGAATTCACAGGCGTTGTTCGCCTACTTCGCCCTGACCAACATCGACATGCTGGTCGGGCGGTCCGTCCTCGATGCACATGACTCGGGCCTGTACGCAGCCGGCCTGATCGTGACGCGGGCGGTGATGTTCCTGCCGCAGTTCGTCGTCGTCATCGCCTTCCCGTCGATGTCGGCCAGCCCGAGCCACGCGGGCGCGCTCCTGCGGAGCATGGCGCTCGTCGGCGGCTCGGGCGCGGCGTGCGTGCTCGGCGCCGCACTGCTCCCGGACATCGCGCTTGCCTTCGCCGGCGGCCAGGACTACGACGAGGTTCGCGGGCTGCTGTGGGCGTTCGCCCTGCTCGGCATGTGCATGTCCCTGCTCCAGCTGCTGGTCTACTCGGTGCTCGCCCACCGCGGCGTGCTGTCGATGGCACTGGTGTGGGTCGGGTTCGTGGCGGTCGCCGGCCTCGCTTCGACGATGGTGTCCACCGTGCCGGGGCTGCTCGTCGTGGTGCTCGGCGTCGAGGCCGTGCTGCTGGCGGCGCTCCTGGTCATCAGCTTCGTCAAGCTTCGGGAGGACTCGCCGGCTCAGTGAGCCGCGTCGTGCCAGCTGCGACCCGTGCCGATCGACACGTCGAGCGGCACCGCGAGGTCGGCCGCGCCGCCCATCTCCCTGCGGACCAGCTCGGCGAGCGCCTCGCCCTCGCCGGGCGCGACCTCGAACACGAGCTCGTCGTGCACCTGGAGCAGCATCCGCGAGCGCAGCCCCTGCTCGGCCAGCGCCCGCTCCACGCCCAGCATCGCGACCTTGACCAGGTCGGCGGCCGATCCCTGGATCGGTGCGTTGAGCGCCATCCGCTCGGCCGTGTCGCGGCGCTGGCGGTTGTCGCTGGTGAGGTCGGGCAGGTAGCGCCGACGGCCCAGGATGGTCTCGGTGAACCCCGACTTGCGGGCCTCGTCGACGATGCCGCCGAGGTAGTCGCGTACGCCGCCGAACGTCTCGAAGTACTCCTCCATCAGCCCCGCCGCCTCGCCGGTGCTGATGCGGAGCTGCTGCGAGAGCCCGAACGCGGACAGGCCGTAGGCGAGGCCGTAGTTCATCGCCTTGATCTTGGCTCGCTGCTCCACGCTGACGTCGGCGGCGTCGACCTCGAACACCCGGGCGGCAGTGATGGAGTGGAAGTCCTGACCCGAGCGGAACGCCTCGATGAGCAGGGCGTCCTCGGACAGGTGGGCCATGATCCGCATCTCGATCTGGCTGTAGTCGGCCGTCAGCAGCGACTCGTTGCCCTCACCGACCACGAACGCCTCGCGGATCCGGCGCCCGGCCTCGGTGCGGATCGGGATGTTCTGGAGGTTGGGGTCCGTGCTGGAGAGACGGCCCGTGGCGGCGATGATCTGGTTGTACGTCGTGTGGATCCGGCCGTCGGAGGCCACGGTCTTGAGCAGGCCCTCGACCGTCTGCCGCAGCCGGATGACGTCGCGGTGGCGCAGCAGGTGCTGGAGGAACGGGTGCTCGGTCTTCTCGAACAGCACCTGGAGGGCGTCGGCGTCGGTGGTGTAGCCGGTCTTGGTGCGCTTGGTCTTGGGCATGTCGAGCTCGTCGAACAGCACGACCTGCAGCTGCTTCGGCGACCCGAGGTTGATCTCCTTGCCGATGACGTCGTACGCGTCGGTGGCCGCGGTGCGGACCTGGTCGCCGAAGTCGGACTCGAGGCCCTCGAGGTAGTCGGTGTCGACGGCGATGCCGACCTGCTCCATCCGCACCAGCGTGCCGATCAGCGGGAGCTCGACGTCGCGCAGCAGACCGGTGCCGCCGTGCTCCTCGACCGCTCCGTCGAGGGCGTTGGCGAGATCGAGCACCGCACGTGCCGTGAGCATCGCCGCGTCGCTGGCGGTGGTGTCGTCCAGGGCGTCGAGGGTGAGCTGGTCGGCGTCGGTCGTGTCCTGGCGCAGCTCGCGCCTGAGGTAGCGCAGGGTCAGGTCGGCCAGGTCGTACGAGCGCTGGTCGGGCTGCACGAGGTAGGCCGCGAGTGCGGTGTCGACGGCGAGGCCGGACAGCTCCCAGCCGCGCGCGGCGAGCGCCAGGCTCGGGCCGTTGGCGTCGTGGAGCGCCTTGGGTCGTGCGGGGTCGGCGAGCCACACGGCCACGGCCGCGTCGTCGTCGGGCCCGATGTCGGCGACATCGACCCACGCGGCACTGCCGTCGTCGGCCGCGACGGCGATCGCCACCACCTCGCCGGTGCCCGCGCGCCAGGTGCCGGTGACCGCGACGCCGACCCGCTCCCCCGCAGGCGCGTGCTCCTCGAGCCAGGCGGCCACCTCACCGGGCGCCAGGCGTACGCCGTCGAGCTCGAATCCCGCTTCGGCGGTCAGCTCGTCGACGGGCGCCGGGTCGATGGTGTCGAGCAGCCGGCCACGCAGCTCGCCGCGGAACTCCAGCTCGTCGAGGAGCTCGAGGCCGGCGGTGCGGTCCCAGGGGCGGCGGTCGAAGTCGCCCGGGTGCAACGGGAGCGACATGTCGCGCACGAGCGCGTTGAGCTGGCGGTTGCGGATCACGTCGCCGAGGTGATCGCGCAGCGCCTCGCCCTTCTTGCCGGTGATCTCGTCGGCGCGGGCGATGACGTTGTCGAGGCCGTCGAACTGGTTGATCCACCGCGCCGCGAAGCCCGGGCCGACCCCGGGCACGCCGGGCAGGTTGTCGGACGTCTCGCCGACGATCGCCGCCAGCTCGGGATAGCGGTGCGGAGGGACGCCGTACTTCTCCTCGACGGCCGCCGGCGTGAGGCGGGCGAGGTTGCTCACGCCCTGCATCGGGTAGAGCACGGTCGAGCTGTCGGTGACGAGCTGGATGGAGTCGCGGTCACCGGTGAGGATCAGCACCTCCATCCCGTCGGCCAGGGCCTCGGTGACGAGGGTGGCGATGATGTCGTCGGCCTCGAAGCCGGCGACGTCGAGGTGCTGGATGGACAGTGCGTCGAGCACCCGGCGGATCAGCGGCAGCTGGCTGCTGAACTCGTCGGGCGTCTTGTTGCGCTTGGCCTTGTACTCGCTGTACTGCTCGAGCCGGAAGGTCTGGCGCGACTTGTCGAAGGCCACCGCCACGTGCGTGGGGACCTCGTCGCGCAGCACGTTGACCAGCATCGAGGTGAAGCCGTAGACCGCGTTGGTGTGCTGGCCGGTCGCCGTCGCGAAGTTCTCCACCGGCAGCGCAAAGAACGCGCGATAGGCCAGCGAGTGGCCGTCGAGCAGGAGGAGGCGGGGACGGGACTGCTCACGCGCGGTGACACTTTCCTGGGGCACCCGCCGACTCTATCCACCGCCACCGACAGCAGAATGGGCGCCATGACGACCCCACAGACACTGGCCGGCCTGAGCATCGAGGAGCTGCTCGACTTCATGCCGGAGGGCAACGGACGACTCAACGACAAGATGGGCATACAGCTCGTCGAGGTCGCCGCCGAACGGGTGGTGGCGACCATGCCGGTCGAGGGCAACACCCAGCCCTTCGGCCTCCTCCACGGCGGAGCGTCGGTCGTGCTGGCAGAGACGCTCGGCTCGATCGGGTCGGCGATCCACGCCTACCCCGCGAAGATCGCCGTGGGCGTGGACATCAACGCCACCCACCACCGGTCGGCCACGACGGGCACCGTCACCGGCGTCGCGACCGCGATCCACCTGGGCCGGTCGTCGACGGCGTACGACATCGTCATCAGCGACGAGCAGGGTCGGAGGGTCTGCACCTCACGCATCACCTGCGCGCTGCTCGACGCGCCGAAGGGCTGAGGCGTGCCCGAGCGACCCGAGATCGTCTGCATCTGCGGCTCCACCCGGTTCACCGACGAGATGCGCGCCGCGAACCGCGACCTGACCTTCGCGGGCGTCATCGTCGTCGCCCCGGGTGAGGCGGACGAGGTGGTCACGCCCGAGCAGAAGGCCGTGCTGGACGACCTGCACCTGCGCAAGATCGACCTGGCCGACCGGGTCCTGGTGGTCAACCCCGGCGGCTACGTCGGCGAGTCCACGAGCCGGGAGATCGCGTACGCCCGTACGACCGGCACGCCGGTCACGTACACCGATCCTGTCTGACCGCTGTCAGCCGGGGACGCGCTCGCGCCGGACCCGCCGCGCGGCGAGCACCCGGTCGATGCGCTGACGGCTCGACACGGCATGCGTCACCTGCCGCGACTGCGGCAGCCGAGCGCGTACGGCGCTGGTGGTCGACGCGCGCAGCATCGCCTGCGGGGCGAACGACAGCCGCGCCATGAAGCGGTTGGCGTCGCGTGCCTCGGCCGCTGCGGCCGTCTGCACGTGGGTGATCCCGTGCTGCTCGGCGAAGCGACAGGCAGCCTCCATCAGCGCACTGCCCACGCCCTTGCGGCGGAACCGCTGGAAGACGTGCGGCGATACGGCGAGCACCGCCGGCTCGAGGTTGAGCGGCGTGAACGTCGTGGCCTCGAGGTAGACGGCGCCGGCGACCTCGCCGTCGATCTCGGCGACCGCGATGCAGTGGTCGTCACGCTCGTGCGCCGTGGCGATCACGACCGACACGTCGGCGAGCTGCTCGTCGAGCCCGCCGCGGCGGAGGATGTCGCCCCACAGCTCACGCAGCGAAGCCGCGTCAGAGGGCTCTGCTGCACGTACGGTCACCGGAGTACGGCTCATCGACCCACCACTTCCTCGTGCACGGACCGTGGCCCCCTGCCGTCCCTTCACGGCACCACACCCGGGCGACCCTATCGCCCGGCACTGCGATCAGGCTACGCCGAGGTACGCCTCGCGCACCGACGGATCGTCGAGAAGCTCGGCGCCGGTGCCCGTCTTGACGATGTTGCCGGTCTCGAGGACGTAGGCGCGATCGCTGCGCGTGAGCGCCTGCTTGGCGTTCTGCTCGACGACCAGGATCGTCGTGCCCTGCTGCGAGATCTCGGTGATGATGTCGAAGATCTGCTGGATCAGCATGGGCGCCAGGCCCATCGACGGCTCGTCGAGCATCAGCAGCTTGGGGCGCGACATGAGGGCGCGACCGATGGCCAGCATCTGCTGCTCGCCACCGGACATGGTGCCGGCGATCTGCTTCTTGCGCTCGAGCAGGCGCGGGAACAGGTCGAAGACCCGGTCGTAGTCCTCCTCGATGGCCGCCTTGTCCTTGCGGGTGTACGCGCCCATGTTGAGGTTCTCGGTCACCGTCATGCCCGGGAAGATGCCGCGCCCCTCGGGGCACAGCACGAGGCCCTTGCGCAGCCGCTGGTCGGCGCGCAGCTTCGTGACGTCCTCGCCGTTGAAGGTCACCGAGCCGGCGGACAGCCCGCGTACGCCCGACAGGGCACGCATGGTCGAGGTCTTGCCGGCACCGTTGGCACCGATCAGCGAGACGACCTCGCCCTCCTTGACCTGCACGCTGATCCCGTGGAGGGCCTCGATCTTGCCGTAGCTGAGCACGGCATCCTTCATCTCAAGCAGCATCGTCGGGCTCTCCCAGGTAGGCGGCGATGACCTTCGGGTTGCGGGCGACCTCTTCGGGGCTGCCCTCCGCGATCTTCTGGCCGAACTCGAGCACGACGATGCGGTCGGTGACGCCGAGGACCAGCTTCATGTCGTGCTCGATGACCAGGACCGTGTGGCCGAGGTCGCGGATGCGGCGGATGAGACCCATGAGGTCCTCCTTCTCCGCGGGGTTGAAGCCGGCAGCCGGCTCGTCGAGGCAGATCAGCTCCGGCTCGGTGGCCAGGGCACGCGCGATCTCGAGGCGACGCTGGTAGCCGTAGGGCAGGTTGCGTGCCAGCTCGTGCGCCCGGTCGGCGATGCCGACGAAGCGCAGCAGCTCCATCGACCGACGACGACCGGCTCGCTCCTCCAGCGTGTGGCGGCTGATGCCGAACACCTTGGCGAGGCTGCGGCGGATGCCCGACTCGGGCAGCTCCTCCTCGGAGGGCCGCACGCGGTAGGTCCGGAAGAGCACGCCGACGACACTCGTCTTGTGGCGGGCGTCGCAGCCCACCATCACGTTCTCCATCGCCGACATCTCCGGGAAGAGCCGGATGTTCTGGAACGTACGCGCGATGCCGAGGTGGTTGATCGTGTGCGGCTTGATGCCCGCGATCTCCTTGCCCTTGAAGCGGATCGCGCCCTCGGTCGGGGTGTAGACCCCCGTCATCGCGTTGAACGCGGTCGTCTTGCCGGCACCGTTGGGCCCGATCAGCCCGAGGATCTCGCCCCGGCGGATCTGGAAGTTCACGTCGTTGAGGGCCACGACGCCGCCGAAGCGGAGGGTGACGTGGTCCAGCTCGAGCAGGACCTCGCCCACCTCACCGGACGTCTCGATCGCGATTTGGTCGTGGTTGGAGGTGTCCTCCAGCACGACGTCCGTGTCGGTGCTGCTCTCTGCGTGGGTCTGCTCAGACATCGGCAGCAGCCTCCTTGGCTTCTTCTCGTCGATCGTCGAACTCCCTGGCTCTGCGTCTGCTGGGCACCAGTCCCTGCGGGCGCAGGATCATCACCAGCACGAGCGCGACACCGAAGGCGAAGGGACGCCAGTCGACGAGGTCGCGGAACCGCTCAGGGAGATAGGTGAGCAGGAAGGCGCCCGTGAGCGCACCGTAGATGTTGCCGGACCCGCCGATGACCACCATGGCCACGAAGAGGAACGACAGCTGGACCATGAACGCGTTGGGCTCGACGTACTGCTGCTTGGAGCCGAACAACAACCCGGCCAGGCCACCGAGCGTCGCGCCGATGGCGAAGGCCCAGAGCTTGAACTTGAAGCCCGCCACGCCCATCACGGAGGCGGCGTCCTCGTCCTCACGGATCGCGAGCCACGCCCGACCGACCCGGCTGTTCTCGAGTCGGCGAGCCAGGAAGATGATGAGGATGAGGATGGCGAGCGCGAGCCAGTACCAGCGCTCGGCGTCGATCGTGTTGAAGAACGCCCGGCCGTCACTCTCGGGTCCGGGCGGGACCGGCACCTGGGTGATGCCGGCGGCACCGTTGGTGACCCCGTCCAGGTTGCGCGCGGTGATGCGGATGATCTCGCCGAAGCCGAGCGTCACGATGGCGAGGTAGTCACCTCGAAGCCGCAGGGTCGGCGCGCCGAGGAAGACGCCGGCGATCAGCGACATCGTGATGGCGATGGGGATGCAGACGACGAACGGGACCGCCCACTCCTCCGACAGCCCGAACTTGCTCTGCATGGCCTCGACCACGGGCGAGTTGGTCGATCCGAACAGCGCGATCGAGTACGCGCCGAGGGCGTAGAAGCCGACGTAGCCGAGGTCGAGCAGTCCGGCCAGGCCGATCACGACGTTGAGGCCGACGGCCACGATCATGTAGACGACGATCAGGAACAGCACGCTCGCCCAGTCCGACCCGCTCGAGGTGAGGTCGGTGCGGATGTAGGCGAACGGCAGGATGTTGAGGTAGGGCAGGTAGAACGCGAAGGCGACCACCAGCAGCATGACGAACCAGCGGACCGGCTTGGGGGCGTGGTCCCAGCGCTCGCCGAGCTTGAGGCCGCGATAGGCGTCGGTGATCTGGCTCATGCTCGTGCCTTTCCGAGGGACTCACCCAGCAGGCCGGTGGGACGGAACATCAGGATGACGACGAGGACCACGAACGCGTAGACGTTGGTCCAGCTCGAGTCCCAGATCGCCGACGCGTAGACCTCGACGATCCCGAGGAAGAGACCGCCCACGAGGGCGCCGCGCAGGTTGCCGATGCCACCCAGGACGGCTGCGGTGAAGGCCTTGAGCCCGATGATGAATCCGATGTCGAACTTCGTGATGTCGTACTGGACCGTGTAGAGCAGCGCGGCCACACCGGCCATCGCACCACCCAGGACGAAGACCAGCATGATCACGCGTTCGCGGTTGACGCCCATGAGCGACGCGGTGTCGGCGTCCTGCGCGACGGCGCGTACGCCTCGGCCGAGCCGGCTCTTGTTCACGAACGTGTCGAGCGCCAGCATCATCACGATGGCGCCGACGATGATGAGGATGCGGGTGTTGCTCACCGCCAGGTCGAGACCCGGGATGGTGAACACCGTCTTGGTCTCGAGCACGGAGGGGATGTTGACGGTGACGCGGCCGAAGGGGCGTCCGAAGACGACGCGCAGCACCTGGCCGAAGATCTCGACCAGCACCAGGGAGCAGCCGATGCCGGTGATGAGGAAGATGAGGGGCGGGGCGCCCTTCTTGCGCAGCGGCCGGTAGGCGATCCGCTCGACGGCGAGCGCGGTGCCTGCGGAGGCCAGCATGGCGGCGAGCAGGGCGAGCAGGGTGGCCGCGATGACCATCCCGATGCCCGCTCCGGCAGTCACGCCGAGCACGGTGTAGACCCCGAGGACGGTCCAGGTGCCCACCATGAACACTTCAGAGTGGGCGAAGTTGATGAGCTTCATCACGCCGTACACCATGGTGTAGCCGAGCGCGACGAGTGCGTAGATGGATCCGCGGGTGATGCCGTCCAACGTGTGACGGTCCAACCCGCTGATCAGGGCGTCGAAGTCCACTCAGGACCCTCCCAGACAGAGCCCCGAACGGGGCCATGGAGCGGGGGCGGCCGGTTGACGGCCGCCCCCGCGGTGGTCTAGCTGGTGTCTCGATCAGCCCTCGGGCTTGACCTCGACCTCGGGCGTCAGCGTGCCACCCTCGTTCTTGTAGGCCCAGTAGGAGACCTGGTCCTGCGGGACATCGCCGTTCTCGTCGAAGGCGATGGACTTGCTGAGGCCGTCACCGGTGTAGCCGCTGACGAACTCCTGGACCTCGGCACGCGTACGGGCGCCGTCCTCGAGAGCCTTGAGGAAGATCGTCATGGCGTCGAAGCCCTCGGCCGCGTAGGCGCCGGGGGCACCGCCGTAGGCCTCCTCGAAGTCGGCAGCGAAGGTGCTGTCGCCCTCGATCGGAGCACACGGGCACATGACGACCGCGCCCTCGCCGGCCTCGCCGACCGCGTTGCCGAAGTCGGCACCGTAGAGGCCGTCACCACCGATGAACGGAGCGTCGATGCCCGCGTCGCGGATCTGCTTCAGCAGCGGGGCCGCCTCGGCGATGTAGCCGCCGTACATGATGGCGTCGGGCTCGGCCGTCTCCATCTTGGAGATCGTCGGCGCGAAGTCGGTCTGGCCGACCTCGGTCTTGTCGCGGGCAACCATCGAATCGCCGAGGGTCTCCTCGACACGGTCTGCCAGCGGCTCGCCGTAGGCCTCGGAGTTGTCGACGACGAAGACCTTCGTGGCGCCGACCTCGTCGAGGAGGTACTTGGCGATCGCCGCGCCCTGGTAGTCGTCGTACGGCACGAGGCGGTGGAACACCTCGACCGGGTCGTCCTGCGTCAGGTCGGTCGCGGTGGCCGACTGGGAGATCATCGGGATGCCACCATCCTGGTAGATGGTCTTGGTGGCGCGGGTCTCACCGGAGAACGCACCACCGATGACACCGATGAAGGACTCGTCGCCGGCGATCTGCGTCGCGACGGGCGTGGCCTTGGCCGGGTCACCCTCGGTGTCGAAGCGCTCGAGGGTGACCTCGCAGTCGCCCCCGTCCCACTGGTCGAGGGCGAGCTGTGCGCCGTCGACCGACGGGACGACGATGCTGGCGTTGGGGCCCGACAGGGCACCCATGGCGGCGATCTTGAAGTTGCAGTCGGCGCCACCTTCGTCGCCACCTGCACTGCCGCCAGTGTCCGTGGTGCCACAGGCGCTGAGCGCCAGGCCGGCCACTGCCGTCAACGCGACTGCCTGCCACGTCTTGGTAGAGCGGATCATGGACCCTCCGTAGTTCATAAGGGCTGTCCACCTCGGCAGCCTCGTGCCGGGAACCTAACACCCTGTATGTGGGCTGGGACACGATTGAGGCCCCCGAGTCGCACGCCGTTGCCGTTTCGTGACCAAGCGGTCTACACCGGCAATGAAACCGAGACCTGCGGTGCTATGAGGGCCCGTCCGGCGAGGCGTCGGCGGCGCCCTCGCCGAGCCCGGCCACACCGTGCTCGACCACGCCGTCGGCGACCTGCTTCATCGACAGGCGGAGGTCCATCGCGGTCTTCTGGATCCAGCGGAACGCGTCGGTCTCGCTGAGTCCGAGCGCCTCCTGGAGAGCGCCCTTGGCGCGGTCGACCGACTTGCGGGTGGCCAGTGACTCCTGGAGGTCGCTCACCTCGCGCTCGAGGACGGCGATCTCGGCGTAGCGGCTCACCGCCATCTCGATCGCAGGCACCAGGTCACCCCGCTGGAACGGCTTGACGAGGTACGCCATGGCACCGGCGTCGCGGGCCCGGGCGACCAGGTCGCGCTGCGAAAAGGCGGTCAGGATCACCACTGGCGCGATCCGCTCGCCGGCGATGGTCTCCGCGGCGGCGATGCCGTCGAGGACCGGCATCTTTACGTCGAGGATGACGAGGTCGGGGCGCAGGTCGCGCGCGAGCTCGATGGCCTTCTGGCCGTCGCCGGCCTGGCCGACGACGTCGTACCCCTCCTCCTCCAACATCTCGGCGAGGTCCATCCGGATGAGGGCCTCGTCCTCCGCGATCACCACACGGCGTACGCCATCGGGGGCGGGGCTGGTCTCGGCAGGCTGCGTCACGGCGACAAGGCTAGTCGGGTACGGTTTGCACTCGTTTGGCCCCGGTAGACCAACGGCAGAGTCGATGCTCTCAAAAGGCATTCAGTGTGAGTTCGAATCTCACCCGGGGCACTCCGCAAGCCCCGTCGAGCGGTGGTCCAGCCACACTCCGACGGCCGAGAATGTCGCTCAGCCACCGCCCGGTGGCGTACACCGGCGTGTGGGCCTCGGAGCGGTGATCCACCCACGTTCGGGCAGCGCGGAATGTGGCTCCACCACCGCCGGCCGGAGGGCGCGCGCCCGGTCAGATCAGACGCGGCGGTAGGCCGGAGCGGCGCCGTTGATGGCGTCGCCCATCCGGTGGATGCGAAGTGCGTTGGTCGAGCCGGGGATGCCGGGCGGGCTGCCGGCGATGATGACGACGAGGTCGCCCTCCTTGACCCGGCCGATGTCGAGCAGCGCCTCGTCGACCTGCCGCACCATCTCGTCGGTGTGCTCGACGTGGGCGCCGAGGAAGGTCTCGACACCCCACGTCAGCGCGAGCTGGGAGCGCGTGCGCGACGCGGGCGTGAAGGCCAGGACGGGGATCGGACCGCGATAGCGGGACAGCCGCTTGGCCGAGTCGCCGCTAACGGTGAAGGCGACGACGTACTTGGCCTCGACGCGCTCGGCCACCTCGGCCGCGGCCTTGGCGATGATGCCGCCGCGGGTGTGGGGCTGCCACTCCACCGCAGCCATGTGGCTCAGGCCGTGCTCCTCGGTGGACTGCACGATCCGGGCCATCGTCTCGACGGCGACGATGGGGTACTCCCCCACGCTCGTCTCGCCCGAGAGCATCACGGCGTCCGCGCCGTCGAGGACGGCGTTGGCGACGTCGCTGGCCTCGGCACGCGTCGGCGCCGGGGCGGTGATCATCGACTCGAGCATCTGGGTCGCCACGATCACCGGCTTCGCGTTGCGACGCGCCTTGTCGATGATGAGCTTCTGGTGGATCGGGACGTCCTCGAGCGGGCACTCCACGCCGAGGTCACCGCGGGCGACCATGACGCCGTCGAACGCGTCGACGATCTCGTCGATGTTGTCGATCGCCTGGGGCTTCTCGATCTTGGCGATGACCGGGACGAAGATGTCCTCCTCGGTCATGATCGCGCGTACGTCGGCCGCGTCCGTCGCGCTGCGCACGAAGCTCAGCGCGATGAAGTCGACGCCGAGCCGCAGGGCCCAGCGGAGGTCGTCGGTGTCCTTCTCCGACAGCGCCGGCACGGAGACCGCAACACCGGGGAGGTTGATGCCCTTGTTGTTGGAGACCTTGCCGGGGACGATCACCTCGGTCACCACGTCGGTGTCGTCGACCGACGTCACCTTGAGCCGCACCTTGCCGTCGTCGATGAGCAGCGGGTCGCCCGGCTTCACGTCGCCCGGCAGGCCCTTGTAGGTCGTACCGCACTGGTCGACGTCGCCGACCACGTCGCGTGTGGTGATGGTGAAGGTGGCGCCCTTCTTGAGCTTCACCGGTCCGTCGCCGAAGGTCTCCAGGCGGATCTTCGGACCCTGGAGGTCGGCGAAGATGCCGATCGCGTGGCCGGTGTCGTCGGAGGCCTGACGGACCAGCCGGTACACCGCCTCGTGGTCGGCGTACGCGCCGTGGCTCATGTTGAGGCGGGCGACGTCCATGCCTGCCTCGACGAGGGCTCGGATCCCCTCCGGGGTGTTCACGGCGGGGCCCAGGGTGCAGACGATCTTTGCTCTACGCACGTGCCTCAGCCTAGCGGAGGTTGGATCGTTCCAAGCAAGGGTGCTCCGCCTGCTGGACACGCTGTAACGCCGGGTTGGCAGCTGTACCCACCCCCGAGCAAGGGGGTGGGTACAAGCAGTAACCCGGCGTTACAGCGGCGGGCGGGCGATCAGACGACCAGCGGGCGCTCATGCGGCTTGATCGGCGCGTGGAGCGCCGTCGAGCCGGTGAGGTAGGCGTCGACCGCGGCGGCCGCGCTGCGACCCTCCGCGATGGCCCACACGATGAGCGACTGGCCGCGACCGACGTCGCCGGCGACGTACACGCCCGGCACGGAGGCGGCGTACGACTCGTCGCGCTTGACGTTGCCGCGCGCGTCGAGCTCGACCTCGAGCTGGTCGATGAGGCCGGGCCCTTCGAGACGGCTCCGCTCGGGACCGACGAAGCCCATGGCGAGCAGCACCAGCTGGGCCGGGATCTCGCGCTCGGTGCCCTCGACCGGCTGGAACTTCGCGTCGACCTCGACGAGCCGCAGGGCCGCCACGTGGCCGTCGGCATCGCCGACGAACTCCTGCGTCGAGACGGCGTACACGCGGTCGCCGCCCTCCTCGTGGGCCGAGGAGACCCGGAAGGTCATGGGGTACGTCGGCCAGGGCTGGCCCGTGGGCCGGTCCTCGCCAGGCTGGGGCATGATCTCCAGCTGCGTGATCGATCGCGCTCCCTGGCGGATCGAGGTGCCCAGGCAGTCGGCACCAGTGTCACCGCCGCCGATGATCACCACGTCCTTGTCCGTGGCCACGATCTGGTCGGACCCGTCGGAGGTGGGCGCCTCGCCCAGCGACGCGCGGTTGGACTGCGGCAGGAACTCCATCGCCTGGTGGATCCCACCGAGCTCCCGGCCGGTGACGGGCAGGTCGCGGGCGTCGGTCGCCCCCATCGCGAGCACGACGGCGTCGTAGCGCGCGAGCAGCTGCGGACCGGTGAGGTCTCCCCCGACGTCGACGCCGGCCCGGAAGACGGTGCCCTCGCGGCGCATCTGGTCGAGGCGCCGGTCGAGGTGCTTCTTCTCCATCTTGAACTCAGGGATGCCGTAGCGCAGCAGGCCGCCGATCTTGTCGGCCCGCTCGTAGACCGCGACGGTGTGGCCGGCGCGGGTGAGCTGCTGGGCGGCGGCGAGGCCGGCCGGGCCGGAGCCGATCACCGCGACCGTCTTGCCCGACAGCCACTCCGGCGGCTGGGGACGGACGTAGCCGGAGCCCCAGGCGCGGTCGATGATCGAGACCTCGACGTTCTTGATGGTCACCGGGTCCTGGTTGATGCCGAGGACGCACGCGGTCTCGCACGGCGCCGGGCACAGCCGGCCGGTGAACTCCGGGAAGTTGTTGGTCGCGTGGAGCCGGTCCATCGCGCCGTCCCAGTCGTCACGCCAGACGAGGTCGTTCCACTCCGGGATGATGTTGCCCAGCGGGCAGCCCTGGTGGCAGAACGGGATGCCGCAGTCCATGCAGCGGCCGGCCTGCGTGCTGATGATCGGCAGCAGGGCGCGCCCGATGCCGTCGGGATAGACCTCGTCCCAGTCGTTGACCCGCTCGGCGATCTCGCGTCGCGAGGCGACCTCGCGGCCGTGCTTGAGGAAACCCTTCGGATCAGCCATGCAGCACCTCCATGATGCGAGCCGCGGCCTGGTCCTCGTCGAGGCCCTCCTGGAGGGCCTCCTCCCGGGCCTCGAGCACGCGCTTGTAGTCGCGGGGCATCACCTCGGTGAAGCGACCCAGCGACGTGTCCCAGTCGGCCAGCAGCGCCGCCGCGACCTCGGAACCGGTCTCCTCGGCATGTTGCTCGACCAGCGACCTGAGCTCGTCGGCGGCCTTGCCGGTCACCGGCGCCAACTCGACGAGCTCGGGGTTGACCCGCGCCTCGTCGAGGTCGAGCACCATGGCGTAGCCACCGGACATGCCGGCAGCGAAGTTGCGCCCGGTCGGGCCGAGCACGACGACGATGCCGCCGGTCATGTACTCGCAGCCGTGGTCGCCCACGCCTTCGACGACCGCGCTCGCGCCACTGTTGCGTACGCAGAACCGCTCCCCCGCCCGGCCGCTCAGGAAGAGCTGGCCCGACGTGGCGCCGTAGCCGATGGTGTTGCCGGCGATGATCTGCACGCTGGCCGCGAAGGTCGCCGCCCGGTCGGGGCGCACGATCAGGCGGCCACCGGACAGGCCCTTGCCGACGTAGTCGTTGGCGTCGCCCTCGAGGCGCAGCGTGATGCCGCGCGGCACGAAGGCGCCGAACGACTGGCCGGCCGAGCCGGTCAGCGTGATGTCGATGGTGCCCTCGGGCAGGCCCTCACCGCGGTAGCGCTTGGTGACCTCGTGGCCGAGCATCGTGCCGACCGTACGGTTCACGTTGCGGACCGCGACCTGGGCGCGTACGGGCTCGCCCGACTCCAGCGCCGGGGCGGCGATGGCGATGAGCTCGTTGTCGAGCGCCTTCTCGAGCCCGTGGTCCTGCGACTTGGTGTTGCGCAGGTCCTGGTGCTCGAACTGGCCGAACTCCCCGTGGCGAGAGGCCTGGTGGAGGATCGGCGTCAGGTCGAGTCCGCCGGCCTTCCAGTGGTCGACGGCCTCGGCCACGTCGAGCGTCCCGACCTGGCCGACCGCCTCGGCCACGGTGCGGAAGCCGAGCTGGGCGAGTAGCTCGCGTACCTCCTGGCCGATGAACTCGAAGAAGTTCACGACGTGGTCGGCCTGGCCGCTGTAGCGCTCGCGGAGCACCGGGTTCTGCGTCGCCACGCCCACCGGGCAGGTGTCGAGGTGGCAGACCCGCATCATGATGCAGCCGCTGACGACCAGAGGTGCCGTGGCGAAGCCGAACTCCTCGGCGCCGAGCAGCGCCGCGATGATCACGTCGCGCCCGGTCTTGAGCTGGCCGTCGGCCTGCACCACGATCCGGTCGCGCAGGCCGTTGAGCAGCAGGGTCTGCTGGGTCTCGGCGAGGCCGAGCTCCCACGGACCGCCGGCGTGCTTGAGGGAGGTCAGCGGCGAGGCGCCGGTGCCGCCGTCGTGCCCGGACACGAGCACCACGTCGGCATGCGCCTTGGAGACGCCGGCGGCGACCGTGCCGATGCCGACCTCGGACACCAGCTTCACGTGCACCCGTGCGGACGGGTTGGCGTTCTTGAGGTCGTGGATCAGCTGGGCGAGGTCCTCGATGGAGTAGATGTCGTGGTGCGGCGGAGGGCTGATCAGGCCCACGCCCGGGGTCGAGTACCGCGTCTTGGCCACCCACGGATAGACCTTGTGGCCCGGGAGCTGGCCGCCCTCGCCGGGCTTGGCGCCCTGCGCCATCTTGATCTGGATGTCGTCGGCGTTGGTGAGGTACTCCGACGTCACGCCGAAGCGTCCCGACGCGACCTGCTTGATCGACGAGCGGCGCTCCGGGTCGTACAACCGGTCGGCGTCCTCGCCGCCCTCGCCGGTGTTGGACTTGGCGCCCAGCCGGTTCATCGCGATCGCGAGGGTCTCGTGCGCCTCCTTGCTGATGGAGCCGTAGGACATGGCCCCGGTGGAGAAGCGCTTCACGATCTCCGAGACCGGCTCGACCTCGTCGATGTCGATCGGCTCGCGTACGCCGTCCTTGAACGTGAAGAGCCCGCGCAGCGTCATCAACCGCTGCGACTGCTGGTTCACCCGGTCGGTGTACTGCTTGAAGATGTCGTAGCTCCGGGTGCGGGTGGCGTGCTGGAGCCGGAACACGGTCTCGGGGTCGAACAGGTGCGGCTCGCCCTCGCGGCGCCACTGGTACTCGCCACCGATGGTGAGCTCGCGGTGGGCCGGGGAGATCCCACCCCGGGGGTACGCCATCGCGTGCCGCCGCGCGACCTCCTCGGCGATCGTGCCGAGCTCGATGCCGCCGAGCTTGGACGCCGTACCGGTGAAGTATCGGTCGATGACGGACTGTGAGAGCCCGACGGACTCGAAGATCTTGGCGCCGGTGTAGGACGCGACCGTCGAGACGCCCATCTTGGACATCACCTTGAGCACGCCCTTGCCGAGCGCCTTGATGAGGTTGGCCACGGCCTTCTCCGGGTCGACCTTCACGTAGTAGGCCTCGCGGGCGAGGTCCTCGACCGACTCCATGGCGAGGTAGGGGTTGACCGCTGCCGCGCCGTAGCCGACGAGCAGCGCGACGTGGTGCACCTCGCGGACGTCGCCGGCCTCGACCAGGAGCCCGACCTGGGTGCGGGTCTTCTCGCGCACCAGGTGGTGGTGGACCGCGCCG
This sequence comes from Nocardioides zhouii, assembly GCF_004137345.1. Lineage (GTDB taxonomy): Bacteria > Actinomycetota > Actinomycetes > Propionibacteriales > Nocardioidaceae > Nocardioides > Nocardioides zhouii. The sequence goes on along the minus strand of NZ_SDWV01000010.1, from coordinate 84,388 downwards.
GTGAGCAGCAGCGACGGGATCGGTGCCAGGTCGGCGGTCGCGTGTCGGTCGGACAGCACGATGACGCGCGCGCCGTCCGCGATCGCGGTCGACACCTCGGCGCAGAGCTCGTCGAGGCGGGCGGCAAGCGCCTCCCCTCCCCCGGCGACCTCGTAGAGACCACGCACGATGTGGACCTGGAAGCCCGGCATGTCGCCGTTGCGGTTGATGTGGCGGATCTTGGCCAGGTCGTCGTTGGAGAACACCGGGAACGGCAGCACGATCTGGCGGCACGACGCGGGCGTCGGCTCGAGCAGGTTGGCCTCGGGCCCGATGGAGCCGGCGAGCGAGGTGACCAGCTCCTCACGGATCGCGTCGAGCGGCGGGTTCGTCACCTGGGCGAACAGCTGGGAGAAGTAGTCGAAGAGCAGCCGCGGCTTCTCGCTGAGCGCGGCGATCGGCGTGTCGGTGCCCATCGAGCCCAGGGCCTCGCCGCCGGTGTTGGCCATCGGGCTCAGCAGGACGCGCAGCTCCTCCTCGGTGTAGCCGAAGATCTGCTGGCGACGGGTCACCGAGGCGTGCGTGTGCACGATGTGCTCGAGGTCGTCGATGTCGTCGAGGTGGATGAGGCCGGCGTGCAGCCACTCGTCGTACGGGTGCTCCGCGGCGAGCTGGCTCTTGACCTCCTCGTCCTCGATGATGCGGTGCTCCTCGGTGTCGACGAGGAACATCCGGCCCGGCTGGAGACGGCCCTTGCGCACCATGGTGGCGGGGTCGAGGTCGAGCACGCCGACCTCGGACGCCAGCACCACGAGGCCGTCGTCGGTGACCCAGTAGCGCGACGGGCGCAGGCCGTTGCGGTCGAGCACGGCGCCGATCTGGGTGCCGTCGGTGAAGACGACGCAGGCCGGTCCGTCCCACGGCTCCATCAAGGTGGAGTGGAACTCGTAGAACGCCCGTCGCTGGGCGTCCATCTCGCGGTGGTTCTCCCACGCCTCGGGGATCATCATCAGCACCGCATGGGGCAGCGATCGCCCGGCGAGGTGCAGCAGCTCGAGGACCTCGTCGAACGACGCGGAGTCGGACGCGCCCGGCGTGCAGATCGGGAAGAGCCGCTCGAGGTCGCCCGGGATCAGGTCGCTCTCCAGCAGCGCCTCGCGCGCCCGCATCCAGTTGCGGTTGCCCATCACGGTGTTGATCTCGCCGTTGTGGGCGATGAACCGGAACGGGTGGGCGAGCGGCCAGCTCGGGAACGTGTTGGTCGAGAAGCGCGAGTGGACCACCGCCATCGCGGAGGCCACGCGCTCGTCGGTGAGGTCGGGGAAGACCTGGTCGAGCTGGTCGGTGGTGAGCATCCCCTTGTAGGCCAGGGTGCGCGACGACAGCGACGGGAAGTAGACGTCGGTGTCCGACTCGGCGCGCTTGCGCAGGCAGAACGCCAGCCGCTCCAGGGCCATCCCGCTGACGCGCGAGCCCTTGCCGGCCACGAAGACCTGGGCGAAGGACGGCATCACGCTGCGCGCGGTGGCACCGAGCGTCGAGTCGTCGACCGGGACCTCGCGCCACCCGAGGACGGCGAGGCCCTCCTCGTCGGCGATCTCCTCGATCCGGCGCCGGGTCGCGGCGACCGCGTCGGCGTCACCGGGCAGGAACGCGGTGCCGACCGCGTACGAGCGGGGCGCGGGCAGCTCGAAGCCGAGCTCCCGCGTGACCTCGCGCAGGAACGCGTCGGGCACCTGCATGAGGATGCCGGCGCCGTCGCCGGAGTTGACCTCCGCGCCGGCCGCGCCACGGTGGTCGAGGTTGCGCAGGGCGGTGAGCGCCTTGGCCACGATGTCGTGGCTGGCCTCACCGGTCAGGGTGGCCACCATCGCGACGCCACAGGCGTCCTTCTCGTAGCGCGGGTCGTAGAGGCCCTGCGCAGCAGGGAAGTGCGGCGGGAACGCGTGCGTCGAGGACACTGGTTCTCCCGTCGTCGTCTCAGCACTCCGAGCACGTGTCCCGGTCGGGCTGGGGGGTGGGCGGTACCGCTGGGGACGACGTTGGCCCGAGCAAGACGGAACCTATCACCGGCGAAAGCCGCCGGGGAGCGGTGTTTCAGGCCGTGGGACCGGCGGTCTCCCGGTCCTCGGCGTCCTCCGGCTCGCGCCCCTCCTCGTCGTCCTCGAGCGGCCTCGTGCGTACGGACTCCTCGCGCCCCGGGTGCCGGCGCCGGGACCACAGGAGGAAGGCGGAAGCGAGGACGAAGAGCACGATGGAGGTCCACACGTTGAGCCGCAGACCCAGCACGTCGTCCATCTGGACGCTGTCGATGCGCAGGTACTCGATCCAGCCGCGGCCGGCGGTGTAGAGCATGACGTAGAGCGCCGCGATCTGCCCGTGGCCGAGCTTGTAGCGCCGGTCGAGCCAGATCAGGACCGCGAAGGCGGCCAGGTTCCAGAGGCACTCGTAGAGGAAGGTCGGGTGGAACAGCACGTCCGGGCCGAACTGGGAGCGCACCCCGTCGTCCAGCGCCGGGTCGATCTCGAGGCCCCACGGCAGGTCGGTGGGGCGGCCGTAGAGCTCCTGGTTGAACCAGTTGCCCCAGCGGCCCATCGCCTGCGCCACCAGAACGCCGGGAGCGATCGCGTCGAGGAGCGGCAGCAGCTTGATGCCGCGCAGCCGGGCACCTATCCAGATGCCGAGCGCCCCCAGGGCGATCGCACCCCAGATGCCCAGGCCGCCGCGCCAGACGTACAGGGCCGTGACCGGGTTCTTGTCCTCGCCGAAGTAGAGGTGCCAGTCGGTGATGACGTGGTAGAGCCGTCCGCCGACGAGACCGAACGGGACGCCCCAGATGGCGAGGTCGCTGACCTCGCCGGGCTCCCCGCCGCGGGCGATCCAGCGCCGCTCGCCGATCCAGATCGCGAGGACGATGCCGACGATGATGCAGAGCGCGTAGCCGCGGATCGGCACGGGGCCGAGGTGCCACACGCCCTGGGACGGGCTCGGGATGGACAGGAGCGTCACCAGCGGCTGATGGACGAGCATGGAAAGCATGGGAGACATCATCCTTCGTCGAGCTCTCCGTCGAGAATGGCGGTGACGTCGTGGGCCAGCTGGGCCTGCGAGACGTCGGCCTTCCAGTAGGCGGGCGTCTCGTCGGAGGAGTCGATCGCCAGGACCTGCGTGCCGTGGGTGACCTCGTAGCCGCCGCTGGGCAGCTTCTTCCCCGCGTCGACACCGACGGCCATGCTGCGGCCGACCTCGACGATGTCGTCGAGGTCTCCGGTGAGGCCGATGATGCTGGGGTCGAACGCCTCGACGTACGCCTGCACCGTGGCCGCGTCGTCGCGCGCCGGGTCGGTCGTCACGAAGACGACGTCGAGCCGCTCCTTCTGCTCGTCGTCGAGGCGGGCGAGCGTGCCGGCGAGCGTGGCCATCACCTGGCCGCAGATGTCGGGGCAGTGCGTGTAGCCGAAGAAGACCAGGGTGAGGTCCTTGTCGGTGTCCTCGGTGAGGCTGTACGCCGCGCCCTCAGTGTCGACCAGAGGGGTCGAGGAGACCTTGAACGGCTCCGGGGCAAGGAGCGTCCCGGTGAAGTCGGCCGACGACGTGCCACCACTGCCACCGCAGCCGGCGAGCAGACCCATCGATCCGAGCAGGACCGCCGCGACGAGTCCTCGCTTCCCGGACCTACCTCGTGCCACGGCGGACGCCCTCGGCGAGGTCGGTGGTCAGGGCGCGCAGGGCGTCGAGACCGGCCGCCTCGTCGTCGGGGTGGTCGAGGAGCGCCCGTACGAAGGCGGACCCGACGATGACACCGTCGGCGTACGCCGCCACATCGGCGGCCTGGTCACCGTTGCTGACGCCGATGCCCACCGCGACGGGGATGTCTCCGCTCGCGCGCACCCGCGCCACGAGTGGCCCGGCGAGGTCGGAGGAGGCGTCGCGCGCGCCGGTGACGCCCATGACCGCGGCGGCGTACACGAACCCGCGGCTGGCCACGGCCGTCATCGCGATGCGGTCGTCGGTGGAGCTCGGAGCGACCAGGAAGACCTTGTCGAGGTCGTGCGCGTCGGCTGCGTCGACCCACGCCGAGCCGTGGTCGGGGGTGATGTCGGGCGTGATCATGCCCGCTCCCCCGGCAGCGGCGAGGTCGGCGGCCCAGCGCTCGACGCCGTAGCGCTCGATCGGGTTCCAGTAGGTCATGACGAGCGTCGGGACACCGGTGGCGGCCACCGCTTCGACCACGCGCAGCACGTCGGCCGTACGGACTCCCCCGTCCAGCGCCGCCTGCGCGGCCGCCTGGATCGTCGGTCCGTCCATCACCGGGTCGCTGTAGGGCAGGCCGATCTCGATCGCGTCGCACCCGGCCTCGACCATCACCTGCATGGCCCGGATGGACCCGTCGACACTGGGGTAGCCGGCCGGGAGGTAGCCGATCAGGGCGGCGCGGTCCTCGGCGCGGGCCTGTGCGAACGCCGCACTGGTCGACGGCATCAGGCCTCCTCGCCAGGCTCGGTCGCGATGACGGCTTCGGCCTCCGACTCGGCGTCGCCGAGACCGAACCACTCGATCGCGGTGCCCATGTCCTTGTCGCCGCGTCCGCTGAGGTTGATGATCACCGTCGCGTCCGGGCCCTTCTGCGCACCGAGCCGGCGCGCCACGTCGAGCGCTCCGTACACGGCGTGCGCGGACTCGATCGCCGGGATGATGCCCTCCGTACGGCTGAGCATCGCCATCGCCTCCATCGCCTGGGCGTCGGTCACGGGCGTGTAGGTCGCCCGCCCGTTGGCCGCGAGCCACGCGTGCTGCGGGCCGACGCCGGGGTAGTCGAGGCCGGCGGAGATCGAGTGGGACTCGACGGTCTGGCCGTCCTCGTCCTGGAGGACGTAGGTGCGGGCGCCGTGGAGCACGCCGGCCTCGCCGGCGTGGATCGTGGCCGCGTGCCGACCGGTCTCCACGCCGTCGCCGCCGGGCTCGAAGCCGTGGATCTCCACGCCCTCGTCCTCGAGGAACGCGGTGAAGAGGCCGATGGCGTTGGAGCCGCCGCCGACGCAGGCCGCGATCGCGTCCGGCAGGACGCCGTACTGGTCGAGGCACTGCGCCCGCGCCTCGTCACCGATGCCGCGGCAGAAGTCGCGGACCATGCTCGGGAAGGGGTGCGGTCCGGCGGCCGTGCCGAAGAGGTAGGCGGTGTGGTCGACGCTGGCGACCCAGTCGCGGAGCGCCTCGTTGATCGCATCCTTGAGGGTCGCGCTGCCCGACTCGACGGGGATCACCTTGGCGCCGAGCAGCTGCATGCGGGCGACGTTGAGTGCCTGGCGGCGGGTGTCGACGGCGCCCATGTAGACGGTGCAGTCGAGGTCGAAGTAGGCAGCCGCCGTTGCGCTGGCCACGCCGTGCTGACCGGCACCGGTCTCCGCGATCACCCGGCTCTTGCCCATGCGCTTGGTGAGGAGCGCCTGCCCCATCACGTTGCGGATCTTGTGCGCACCGGTGTGGTTGAGGTCCTCGCGCTTGAGCAGCACGCGGGCGCCGACGGCCGCGGAGAGCCGCTCGGCGTGGTAGAGCCGGCTCGGCGTGCCGGCGTAGTCGCGCAGGATCCGCTCGAACTCCCCGACGAACGCCTCGTCGGCCATCGCCTCCTGCCAGGCATCGGTCAGCTCGTCGAGGGCGGCGACGAGGGCCTCGGGCATGAAGCGCCCACCCCACGTCTCGCCGAAGTACCCACGCTCGTCCGCGCCGTACGCGGTCTGCTGCTGGCTCACCGGGCAGTCACTCCTGTCATCGATCGAACAGCTGTCTCGGGGTCGCCGTCCCTGACCAGCGCCTCGCCGACCAGCACCACGCCGGCGCCCTCGCCGACGAAGCGGCGTACGTCGTCGACGCCGGTGATGCCGCTCTCGGCGACCTTGACGATGTCGGCGTGGATCTGCGGCGCGAGGCGGCCGAAGACGTCGGGGTCGACCTCGAGGGTCTTGAGGTTGCGGCTGTTGACGCCGATCAGCTCGGCGTCGAGGGCCTGGGCGCGCTCGGCCTCGGCCTCGTCGTGGACCTCGACCAGCACGGTGAGACCGAGCTCGGAGGCCTCGTCGTGGAGGCGGCGCAGGGTGTCGTCATCGAGGGCAGCGACGATCAGCAGGGCGAGGTCAGCACCGGCGGCACGGGCCTCGACGAGCTGGTAGGTCTCGACGATGAAGTCCTTGCGCAGGATCGGCGTGTCGACCGCGGCCCGTACGGCGCGGAGATCGTCGAGGCTGCCGCCGAAACGGCGCTCCTCGGTGAGCACCGAGATGGCGGCTGCGCCGCCTCGGGCGTACGCCGTCGCGAGGGCCGCCGGGTCGGGGATGTCGGCCAGGTCGCCCTTGCTGGGGCTGCGGCGCTTCACCTCGGCGATGACGCTCGACCCGCGGGCACGGAAGTGCGGCATCGGGTCGCGCGGCGCGGGTGCGTCCGCGAGGTGCGCCAGAAGGTCGTTGAGCGGGAGCGCGGCCTCGCGGCGCGCGAGGTCCTCTCGCACGCCGGCGACGATGTCGTCGAGCACGGAACCGGTCGCAGGCATGCGCTCAGCCTCTCACCCGACACCAGCCGGGCCGGGGGCGGTGCCCAGTGGCCGGACGTGTGGTCGGGCCCGGTCCGGGCTCAGTGGTCGGACGTGTTGAACCCGAGCCGGGACAGCACCAGGAACAGCGGGAACGCGATCACGGCGATGATGATGCCGATCCACAGGAGCGTCATCTGCGCGGGCGTCTGGAGCAGGGCGATGCTGCCGACGACGAACCCGAGCATCGCGACTCCCACCGCGGTCCACGCAGCGGGGGTGTTGCCGTGACCTGCAGCCATCGTGGGTGCTCCTTCGTCCGTTCAGCGAGTGCTGCGGGGAGTCTAGGCGGTCGGGTCGCGACCCTGGTCGAGGGCCTTCCAGATGTCGATGTTCTCCGTCGGCGGCTCGCCCGCGGCGTCGTCCGTGGGCGTCCGGGTGCCCGCCGGGGCGTCGTACCTGGTGCCCATCTCGGGCCAGTGGCGCACGAACCGGACGGCGGCGAGCGTGGTCACGAGGCACAGCGCGGCTGCGACGACCGCCGCGACGTACCACCCGGTGATGCCGGCGCTGGCGGTGTCCGTGCCCGACAGCTCGAAGAGCGCGTCGGTGAGCTTGCGGGGGACGCTCCACAGCCCCTCGACCGTCACGATCGCGAGACCGACGGCGGTGACGAGGGCCAGCACCGCGATCGCCCTGCGGAAGCGCCCGCGGGTGACCAGCAGCACGCCCCAGCACGCCAGGACGACGAGGGCGAGCGCACCGGCGAGCGGGGACTCGGCGGCCGTCGCGAGCGGTGACGCCGAGCCCAGGGTGGACGCGGCGTCGTCGGTGCTGTCGATCGTCCCCGAGGTGCCGCTCGCCCACGGCTTCGTGCCCGCCACCGCAGCGAGTCCCGCTGCGGCGAGCCCCACCAGGACGACAGGCCCGAAGGTGCGGCGTCGCTTGTCCGGCTCAGCCATCGACGCGGTGCACCACGCCGGCGTCGAAGCAGGTGTGGTCGCCGGTGTGGCAGGCCGCGCCCACCTGGTCGACCACGAAGAGCAGGGTGTCGCCGTCGCAGTCGAGTCGGATCTCCTTGAGCCACTGCACGTGGCCGGACGTGTCGCCCTTGACCCAGTACTCCCGGCGCGAGCGCGACCAGTACGTCGCCCGGCCGGTGTCGATCGTGCGGGCGAGCGCCTCGTCGTCGACCCAGGCCAGCATCAGCACCTCGCCGGAGCCCTGCTGCTGCACCACGACCGGGACGAGACCCTCGGCGGTGTGCCGGAGCCGGGCGTGTAGCGCCTTGTCGAGAGACGAGTCCGGGGTGCTCATGGCTCCATCGTCTCAGCCTCGCGGGCGGCCCAGGTCTCCGCGCACTGGCGGGTGACCGGACCGGGGGCGGGCAGGTCGCGGTCGTCCCAGCGCGAGATCGCCTGCACGTCCCTCGTCGTGGAGGCGAGGAACGCCTCGCTGGCCACGGCCAGGACCTCCGACAGCGGCTCGTCGACCTCGCGTGCGCCGCACCACTCGACCACGAGCCCGCGCGTCACGCCGGCCAGGCAGCCCGACGCGAGGCTCGGGGTGCGCAGCTCGCCGTCGACGACGTAGAAGACGTTGGTGCCGGTGCCCTCGCAGAGGTTGCCGGCCGTGTTGGCGAAGACCGCCTCGCTGCCACCCCGCTCGACGGCGTGCGCAAGCGCGATCACGTTCTCGGCGTACGAGGTCGTCTTCAGGCCTGCGGTGGCGCCGTGCTTGTTGCGGGTCCACGGCACGGTGACGACCGTGGTCTCGGCGGCGGCAGGGTGGATCTCGCTCCAGGCCACGACCAGCGTGGGCGGGCCTCCGCCCCGGCCAGAGCCCATCGGGTGCGGTCCTGCCGTGTACGTGATCCTGAGGCGTCCCATCGGGGCGTCCTCGCCCTCCCCCTCCAGCACTGCCTCGACCCCGCGGCGTACGTCGTCGAGGTCGGGGACGGGCAGCCCGAGACCGGCGGCGCTGCGCTCGAGCCGCTCGAGGTGCCGGGTGAGCGCGAAGGGACGACCGTGGACGGTCTTGACCGCCTCGAACACCCCGTCACCGACGGTGAACCCGTGGTCGGTGACCGCCACCGCAGCCTGGGTCGGATCTGCCATCAGGTCGCCGTTGAGCCATGCACGCATGGCGTCACTCTAGAGGCCGGGGAACACGCTGGACCGGGGGTCGATTTTGGTGCCGTGCAAGCCATGTACTACTGTTCCACTCGCACTTGAGGCCGGTCGAACGGCCTGAAATGCAGGCGGACATAGCTCAGTTGGTAGAGCGCAACCTTGCCAAGGTTGAGGTCGCGAGTTCGAGTCTCGTTGTCCGCTCGGAAGGTCTCCTCCGTGAAGACGGAACCTCCACGGTGGGTTGGCCGAGAGGCGAGGCAACGGACTGCAAATCCGTGTACACGGGTTCAAATCCCGTACCCACCTCGCATGCCAGCACCTCAGCACGACAACTCAAGACCCGGGCGATTGGCGCAGCGGTAGCGCGCTTCCTTGACACGGAAGAGGTCACTGGTTCAAACCCAGTATCGCCCACCAGTAAACATGCAGGTCAGAGGCCCTTTTCCATCCGGAAGAGGGCCTCTCGTGCAACATACGTGCAACAAGCATGATGCGCGCGGCCGTCATCACCACTCGATGTAGCCCCTCCCCTCGGCTACGTACCGCTGACGCGGCGGTCTTCCTACTTGGACGCCAGGGAGCGGTAGATGTCGAGGGTGAGCGGCTCGGTGGACTTGAGGTGGATCCGGCTAGGTGGCGTGTTGTGGTCGAACAGCGCGAGTGTGACGCCGTCGCCTACGGCAGAGGGAGCGAGCACGCCGTGGAATCCCAGGAACCAGGCGGCGTGCCCGACCTCCTGGCATGGTCCCCAGTCTCCAGTGAAGTCGGAGTTCTCGAGACCAAGGGCGGCCTGTGTGTCGGCCTGCGTGGGGTCAAGGACGTCAATTTCCGTGAGATCGATCGTGTGAAGCACCTGCGGCGCGCTGCGTAGTAGGTGCTCCACGGTGAGGTGCTGGTTGGCCACCGCCCGCTCGAGTTCACGCATGCACGCCTGGACCGGCTGGGCCAGGTAGACGACCGGGAAGAGTTCCCTGGGGTTGTAGCGAGCCCCGAACCGGCGAGCTCCCTCCCCGGAGAGTGGCTCTCTTCTGGCATTGGTGTACCGGAAGGTCTCCCCCGACCAGACCGTCGTGCCGATGGCGTCGATCGCCTCGACAAGTTCCTCGTTGAGGGCCGCCGTCAAGCGAACACCCCATCGGCAATCGCCTCGATGAGATCCAGGACCTCTTTGTACCTTCCCTCGTGGATGAGGGTCGCCGGCTTCTCATGGTTCAGCGAGCGGTGCGGGGTGAACAGCCACATGTTCGCGTGATCACGTGGCAGCACCTCGCTGAGAGCGTTGGCTACGTACGCCAGCTCGAGGAGCCGCTCCTTGTTGAGTCGCTGTGGCACGACCTCACCAGCGGCCCAGCGCGCGACCGATCGGCCGGACGCGTCGACGATTGAGCCGACCTCGTCGTCTGTGAGCCCAAGAGTGTCCATGGCTCCGGATACCTTCTCCGCAAGCGCACCTGCTCCGACACGCCCCATAATTGTTGTCCTTACTATGTCGGGTTTCTGTCGCTAGTATGGCACCTACGTCAAGACCCCCGCACGAGAGGCACGCCGATGAGTCTCCAGTTCAGACTGGGCTACAACGACCAGAAGGTCGTCGAGGACTTCCTGTCCCGCAGCACTGCCGCCACGAGCGCGATCGTGCTCGATCCCAAGGCGACCACGCGTCAGCGCTACGCGGCTGAGGCAGCCGCCGCCGCAGGGGTGGACGTGTTCTGGGACCCGGCCACCGAGCTACTGTCCTACGAGGGATACGAGCTCGAGAAGTTCCCAATGTGGGCTGGCCGGCGCTTCGACGTCGCGGAACTGGCGACCTCGCTCTCCGCGCGCAGCGCCCTCGTCGAGCACACCATCGCGACCCACCCCGAAGGCGTCACGCACCTGACGGCGCCCCACTTCTACGTCGAGTCCGCTCACAGTGCCGCTCTCAACGTCGACCTCGCCGAGGCGACCGTTCGCCAGGCCGACCGCCCGGTCCGCGCGGTCCTGGTCATCAAGCACGGCTACGCCCGCGCAAACGCCGCGGACTCGGCAGACATGTATGTCTCAGCGGGCGTCCGACAGATCGAACTCCAACTGTCTCCCTTCGGCGGGGAAGACGAGAGCCTGACGAAGATTGCCAACGGGTTCGCGATCGCTCAGGCGTTCACCGACGCCGGCCTTCACGTCACCCTGGGCCACTCGGGCAACCTCGGTCAGGTGGCGGTGGCCCTCGGCCACGCCTCTGCCTACTCCGTCGGCGTGGGCATGCTCGAGCACGTCAACCACAAGACCCAGGTCAACCGCCGAAAGAACCCTCCCGCGGAGCGCCTCGATGAGGACGGCAACCGCCTGAGGCAGGGGGGCGGTGCTGGCGTGTACCTCCCCGCTCTGGCCTTTACGGCCACGCCAAACCTGGCCAAGAAACTGCTTGAGCACTCCGACCTCCGGCTCCGGATCGGCTGCCGAATCGCGAAGTGCGGCAATGATGTTCGCGGCCCGCTGCTCGACCCTCGCGACCACTACCTTCACAGCCGCGACGCCGAGATGGGTCGCATGATGGAGCAGCCCGCCGGCTGGCGATCGACGTCCGAACTCGAGCGACTCCACAGGGCGTTGATTCTTCGCGACCGGATCAACAAGGACTACGTCGCCCCGGGCGACCCGCCCATCAAGACCCGCACCCTCGACAGCCTGATCGTCGACATCGAGCGCGCGCAGGCCGCCTCCTAGAGTCACGTCGGGCCTGCGGCGCTCCTCGTCCGCCAACGAAGTCAGTCGGCCCATCAGGCCACGGAAGTACGCAGTCCCGTCCCGCGATTCCCCAATAGCCGATCCGCCTCGGCCGCTGCAGGTGACCATGGGCTGACGGCACTTAGAGACGCGTGGTTGGAATCTCTCGTGGAGCGGACTCCAGGTCCTCGAGCTTGATCCGGATGGCGCGCTTGCCACAACGGTAGGCCGGGAGCATGCCGGCGGCGATCCAGCGCCGGATCGTCTTGACCGAGACCGACATGGCCTCCGCCGCTTCCTCGAGGCTGAGGTAGACAGGGATGGCGCGTCGCTCAGCCATCGGAACGCACCTCCACCCGCGTGGCCGTGGCGGAGGCGAGGAAGCGCCGCGCCTCGGCGACGGTGATGTAGAGCCGGCCGACGCCTTGGAAGCGGGTCCACCTGGGGCCGACGCCGCGTTGGCGCCAGTCGCGGACGGTGCGCTGGGGTGTGCGGATGAGGTCGCAGAACTCCTCGAACAGGATCAGATTGTTGTCGTCCCAGTCGTCCGGGATACCGATGGGTGTCATCGCGTGGCCTTTCGTCGTGGCCGCCGACCGCTTCGGCGACCTCTGTATGGAGAAGCACCACCGCGCTGGGCAGGTCGGACATCTGTGACCGCTGCTGTCGAGACTGGCGCCTCTCCTGGTCTCCTATGTCCTCCAGACCTGTCCGGACGATCACTCGACGCGAGAAAGTTGGTCAGCGACCGATTCCGTGGGAGGTCGGTGCGGAGGTAGGCATCGGTTGCGGTGGCCGACGTCGGCCGTCCCGCAGCGCCGCGGCCTGCAGTCCCGCGACGCCAGGCTGCGCGTTCGGTCCGTACCGCTCGATGTCGTCGGCGGCCCTCTGTGCGGCGTGACGTGGTCCGAGGTCGGCGCGGTCGCGGCTGAAGACCTCGACCCATTGGCTGCGGGCGTCGTCGACGGATTCGGCGACGAGGTGGGCGGTGTTGTCGTGGCGGCCGCGGGTCATGGCGACGTACGCCGAGGCGGCGCCGGTCGTCTCGCCGAGCGCGAAGTGGGCGGAGTCGACGGTCTCGCCCTGTGCTCCGTAGGCGGTGGTGGTGAAGGCGAGCTCGACGTGCTCGCGGACGTACTCGGCAGGAAGCGCGCGTTGGCCGGCGCTGCCGACCACGAGCAGGCTGCCGTCCTCCCCGATTCCGGCCACGGTCCAGGTGTCACGGTTCGCGACGCCCAGGTCGCGGTCGTTGCGTCGAGTCGCGACTCGGTCTCTGAGACCGATCCGCTCACCACGGCGGGTGGTCGGCTCACCAGTCCGCTCACCAGATCGCTCACCAAGTCGTGCGCCCGAGTCGTGCCGGCGGTCACGGATGGCTGCGTTGAGGGCACTCACCTGGTCGCGGGTGTCGGCGATGATCAGCTGGTCGCCGGCATCGACACCGTCGACACCGTCGGCGCTGATGATGGCCAATGCGGCGGTGCGTTCCACGTCGCTGGCGTGGACGACGATCTGCCCGCGCTCGTGAAGCTTGTCGAAGACCTCACCAGAGCACTCACCAGTACGCATAAGGAGGCTGAGGTCGGCGTACGCGGGATCGCTGAACCGGTGGACCGACTGCAGCTCCAGGTGAGCTGTGGGTGAAACCCACCGTGTGGCGAGGTCGAGGACGCCGCCACGACCTACTGCTGGGAGCTGGTGGCGGTCACCGAGAAGCGCGACGGTTGCGTGGGCTCGGTCGGCGATGGCGAACAGCGCGCGGGCGGTGTCCTGGTCGAGCATGCCGGCCTCGTCGACGAGGAGGACGTCGCCGGGAAGCAGGCGGGCGCGAGCCTCAGGTGCAGCGTCTCTCTGTGACCAGTGGCCGTCCACATCCCATCGGTACCCGTGTTGATGGACGAGCCAAGCGGCGGAAAACGCATCGGCGCCGACCTGCTGCCGTGCCGCTTGGGCCGCCTTGAGAGTCGGAGTGACGACCACGAGTCGACGGTCGTACGCGTCGAGTAGGTGGCGTGCGGCGGCGAGGGTCGTGGTCTTCCCGGTGCCGGCGGCGCCTTCGATGACGAGCAGACTGGTGTCGCTGGCCAGGGCGGCGACGACACGTCGCTGCGCGGGGTCGAGGTGGTCGACGCCGCGGAGCCCGGCGGCGACGGTCACCGGCCGCGCCGAGCGTGCGGCGATGGCGTCGACGAGGTCGGCCTCGACCGCGAGGACCCGCGCGGAGGTCAGGCTGCGGACGTGCTCGGGGGCGTCGTCGCGCTCCAGCAACGGCACACACCGCGTCTGGGCACGCTCGGCGATGTCTTCGACCAGCTCGTGCCGCACCGCCCGTTCCGCGACCACGCCGACGGAGGCGACCAGTCGTTCGACCTCACCGCGGATGTCAGGCACGTTCCACGCCGACCGCTTCGCGCCGAGCCGGATCAGCACCAGGTCCGCGGCGGCGTCGCGGTTGATCCGTCCGATCTGCAGACCCAGCTGTGTAGTCGCGTTGGTCGGCGAGATGGTCGGTGGCGTCGGTGGGCTGAAGCCGAGGTCGCGCAGCTCTCGGTTCCATGCGACGACGAGGTCAGCGCCCCTGCGGGGCACGACCTTGTCGGGTCGTGCGTCGGCCCACGCGCGTCGGTCCCACGTCTGGCGCAACTTTGGCCCCGGCTCGGTGCCGGGGTGCTCGGCACGCCAGGCGGCCTCGTACCGGTCGACGTTGCGACCGATCTGCGCGGCACGTTGGCTGAACCGTCCGGCGTAAGGCGCGAGCTGCTCGATCTCACCGTCGTCGCCGAGCGTGTACCCCTTCGCAGCGAGGGCGGTCCGGAAATCGGGGTCGCACATCACGGCCGCGTGCCCGATCCCGTTGAGCGCCTCGACGCTGTCCACGACACCGACCGAGTGCAGACCACGCCACGCCCAGCGCGCGAAGACCCGTGCGTTGATCTGCACGTGCAGGTGACGGTGCGGGTCACCTGACCGTGAGGTGTAGTGCCGCACCACTGCGGCCTCGAGCTTCTCGACCGGCACCTGCACCTGCCGGCCACGTGGCCCGACCCGGGTGGTGGCGTGCTCGGCCACCCACACGATCACCTCGCCAGCCGCGCGATCCATCGCCGCGTCGTACGCCGCCGCGATCTCGGGGTGGAGTGCGGCGGCGAGCGACCACGACTTCGGCCCGTTGACGACGACCTCGACGAACCGCAGTGCGTGCGCGTCGTCGCGAAGCCGCCCCTTGGCCGTACCGGTCTCGACGTCGTAGCCGGCGACCCAGCGTTCGTAGGCGTCGCCATCGAGCGTCCCCCCTTCCTGAACTGCGGAAACCCCGGGTCCCCCCTCCCCCGGCGGAGACATGGCGACATATCGCTCGGCCACCCCGGTTCCCTCAGCCAGGTAGTAGTCATCGACCCGCGAACGGTCCGCCTCGACGTAGGAGCGCGCGGCGGACGCAGACCCCCGGTAGAACTTCACCCCACCGTGCACGTCTCGTCACCGCCCGTCAGCACTCGTCACATAGCCTTGAAATGACACTCGGCCCGCCCCAAGGGGCGGACCGATCTACGGACCTTCGTAGCATGCGTGCCGCTCAATACTGAAGGCTTCATGCCTCAGTACTGAGCAACGCATGCACGACTCGCGCTTTTCCGTCAAAAGAAGTCACTAGGGGTAGCGCGATCGTGCTCAGAACTACCTCATGCGGAATGTGTGACCTCTGTGGCACAAGATGGCGGGCCGCGGAACAGCGGAGTGTTCGAGCCCGTTGGGGCCTCGGTCGGTACGTTGCTGGCGCCGGAGCGTTGGAAGTAGACCAGCACTTCGTCGACTCGTTCCTTTGACGTCCTGTCCAGCCTGCGGCGACCCTCGACCACGTCCGACAACCGAGCGGGGCCGGTACCGTCGCGATGCCGATGAGGTCCATGATCACGGTGACGTACTTGGCCCCGCGTCGGTGTGTCGCCACAAATGCTCGTCCACGCCGATCGCGGTAACTCCGTCAAGGCACAGTTCTGGAGCAAACCCGACTTCAGAGGCGGATGCCTTGGGGGACGCCTTATGTCGCTGCATCTTTTACCGTCAGGAGATCAACTGACGTGCGCACTAGCGTGAGCCGAGTCAGGTCTTCCCTGAGAGAAACTCCGCGAATTGGCTCATCGGCGCCGTCCTGGCCGAGCAGCACGACGACTGGATCGAAGGGCGCGCCGCTACCTCGGACTCGACGTCCTCGCCCGCTTCCGAATCCCCTCATCACTACCTACGAGACCACCACCGAACAGGAGGACCTGACACCCGCCGCACTCACTGCCAAGAGTGCAACCACCGGATCACGCGGTGCCCCCTTCGTCTACCACGACCTTGGACACGACCCGCCTCGCCACTCGCGTACACCGAAAACTTTGATGAGCCAGTCTATCTGAATGCTGTGGCAGGCTCGTGGTGCACGGTCCTAACATCGGGTGGCGCTGCCGGCGCGACCATCCGCTCGGCACATACCACGCCCGGGCGCGCTTGCCTCAGGTAGGACTCGCAGGGCTGTCTCAAGGAATGCAAATCAGCCAAAGAGCTCCAGGCTGGCACCAACTTTAGTTGGGTCGCGCAGTTATAGCGCCATCATTATTGAAGACCACGACCTCCGCTTTGCCCCCAGTGCACCCGCGAACTCTGTGACTCAAGATCTCACCGAACTCTGCCTCGAGTTTATCGGGCGATAAATATTGCCCGCCACCTTCAACGTACTGACCCAGCGCAATTTCAGTACCACCAGGCAGAGATATGATTTTCCGCGACTCGCTCCACTCTGTGCCCACTGGCCAGATTGTGGGGCGATCGTCGACGAAGAAACATCCTTCGCGGAATCCCACCGTCCCTTGTATCCTAGCCGAGGCACCGTCGCCATTCCCCGCCGCGACGTTCACCAATACAGGGCTGTTCGGATCCCCTGAAAAGGGCTTGTCGTCGTTTGCGCAACCGACCACGCATATGCCGAGAATAACGCTTTGCAAAGTTGCATAAAACCGTCGCACTTGGACCACTCCTAGCTTATGGCTACGACCAAACCTAGCTTCGAAAAGGTGGCTTGAGGACCGATAATTGCAGGATATGGATGGCCGTCGGCCGTTCGTCGCCCAGACGTTGTTCCAACCGCCTTCTCGTTGACGTAAACCGGGCCACCGCTGTCACCATCCGCAGACATATCCGACGAACCCGACAGAAGGAAAAAGTCACAACTCAAGCCGCCGTAGCTAGGACAGTAATTGACGGCCGATACCGTACCGCAGAGGTATCCGGTGAATGATCCTGTTTTGCAGTAGAAGTTTCCAAGCGCGATACTGCTGGTTGCTTCGCGTGACGTGATATTGCGGAAGAAGGGGGTGGAGTCATTCACGCCATCTTCTACGCGGTTCTGCCAAGTCAGCGCGCCCGAGTCATGCCACTGAATGTCGCTCGTCCCCCCATAGGCTTCGCCTTTGAAGTTAAGCGCGACATTCTTGTAACTTTGGGCATCGGGACAGTGTCCAGCTGTCGATACACCCCGATTGCCAGTGGAGCTCTTCACGACCACAAATCCTGCGGTGCACGTGCTTGTCGCCCCGCCGCCGCCTACGGTTGGATCGTCCGGAGCCGCGGGCGCCTCCAAAAAGATGACGTCATCCTGATCCTCTTTTACGAGGCGTTCAGCAATTGCCCTGCGCAGGTCGTGTGATGCAAGCGCCACTTCAACCCGGTTCTTCTGAACATCCAGAACTGTGCTTACGGAGCGCCCACCGATCAGACGAATGGAGTCCTGTAGTTTTTGCAGCCGAGCGAGGCTGGCATCGACGTACTCAAACTTTACCAGGTGCGATAGGCCCGCTTGTTCGAGTCGCGCGCTGAACTCGGGCGATGGGGGCGCCGTCACATAGGCGTTAATGACAAATTCTGCACCCCTAATAATCTCGAAACCTGCAAAGTTGTCACCGCTAGACATGGAGACTTGGCTCAGGGCCTGTTGCGCCGCAAGCTGTTCAAGCGCGGCGCTCTCAGGCACGTTGAATAGTTCCATATAAGCGCCCACGTCCGCGTGCGGCAAGTCAGTCTCAGCAGACATTGTCTTTGCAGCGTACTCCGAGTTAGACGCATTGCTGCTGGAGGAAGGAAGGGTGGCCGCCAGGAACGCACCAACTAGTCCAACTGAAATGATCTTCAACACTTGAGCCCCCGATTTCCTTGGGTGGTCTTCCCAACCCAGTCGCGCCGATGTCTCATCGTGGAACGCGGCGCATGCAATGTCAAGGAATCAGCAAGTTTCGATCGAGTGCGAAAGATGATCAAGACCTGTTTAGCCCGAGCGACCTACAGCACTCACCGGTCGACTCGATCTCGTTGGGCGGCGCGCCCGTGGGCGTCGACTTCCGATGCAGCGAGGACCTACCTGCGCTGTTTTGGCCTGCTCTTGACCTTGCTGACGCAAGATCACTCTGCCCAACCCGCTCCGACGAGATGCTTTGGCCGCGGAGGCTCAGACCGTGCCGGACACTTTCGTCGACGCCGCCGCTCTCAATCGTGAGTTTTCGCCACCAGTTCAGATAGCGCCTGGGCGATCACCTTGTCGCGGTCTTTTGCGGCGTGCTGGTACCTCAACGCTGCGCCGGCGGTGGAGTGGCCGAGGCGGGCCATCAGTTCGGCCAGTGTGGCGCCTGTGCTGGCCGCCAGGACGGCGCCGGTGTGGCGGAGGTCGTGGAACCGGAGGTCGGGCCTGCCGGCTTCTTCGCGTGCTTTGTAGAAGACCCGGTAGAGCGTGGCGGGGGCCAGGTGCTTCGTCGGGTCGCCAGAGGCAGGGAAGAGGAGACCCTCGCGGCCTCCGGTGATGGTGTCGGCAAGGTGTGCCTTCACGATGGGGAGCAGGTGCGGCGGGATCGAGACGTCGCGCGTACCTGCGGCGGACTTCGGTGTGCCGATGATGACCTCACCGTTGACGCGGACGACGGCTCGGCGGATCTTCACGACGCCGTTGGTCAGGTCGAAGTCGTGGCGGCGTAGTTCGGTGATCTCACCGAAGCGGAGTCCGCACCATGCGGCCAGAAGGATCATGAGCCGGTAGCGCTCGGGCATCGCCAGAGTAAGGGCCTCGAGCTCGGGCAGACTGGCCGGGCCGATCTGCTTGACGCGCTTGGTGTTGCCCGCGCCCCGGATGTGGCAGGGGTTGAATTGGATCAGTCGGCGTTGCACGGCGTCGCTGAGGATCGTCCTCATGAGGCCGTACGCGTGCGCGTTGGCGGTCGGGGTCGTGTCGCCCATCCGGTAGTGCCAGTCGTCGATCAGGTCGGCCGTGACGTGCTTCAGGGCGACGTCGCCGAACGTCGGCAAGATCCGCGCGTCGAGGATCTTGCGATAGTGGTAGCGCGTGCGCGGCTTCAACTGGCGGTGCGTGAGCCAGCGCTCGGCGTGCTCCCCGAATGTGAGTGGCGCCTTCGTCGTCGGCGGTGTCCAGTCCTCGTTCTTGATCTCGCGGCGTCGATCGGTGAGCCACGCCTCGGCATCCTCGGCCGTCTCGAACGTGACCGGGGCCTTGTGCCGGATGGTGTCGGGGCCGAGGTAGGAGGCCTGGTGGCGCTTGCTGGGAAGCTTCCTGATGGCACCGAATGCGCGCCTGCGTGGCATGTCCGCTCCCTATTTCGTGCAACAACGTGCAACAAGGATGTCAGATTGTGCGTGCTTCTGTCCACGCGTTCGAGCGATACAGGGCGTTGTTTCCGCAGGTCAGAGCCCTTCTGTCCACTCTTGTCCAGGATCGCCGCATGCGCCGGAATAAGATTCAAACCCAGTATCGCCCACCACCACGACGGCCCCGCAGAGATGCGGGGCCTTCGTCGTCGTGGGGAACGCTCGGGTCCGCAATGCGCGTCCCGCGCGACCCGACGGTTCCCCGACCGGTGCAACCACACCCCCGTGGTGGTCGCCCCGGCCCAGGGCCGCCTACTCCTCGGGCAGGCCGTGCCCGCGCGCGGCGTACATCTCGAGGACGCGCTCACGCGGGAGGACGCCGCAGCGGTCGGCCCAGGCCTGCCAGGTGTCGGCGAGCGTGGTCACGAGGTCGGGCTGCTCGGCCGCGAGGTCCTCGAGCTCGGTGCGGTCCGCCTCGATGTCGTAGAGCTCCCAGTCGCTGCGGTGCTTCCTGACCAGCTTCCACCGGCCGCGCCGTACTGCGCAGTTGCCCTCGTGCTCCCAGAACAGGTCGCGCTCGACGTCCACTCCCTCTCCGCGCAGCGCGGTGAGGAGGCTGACGCCCTCGACGTCCGGGATCGTCGCACCGTTGCGCTGGGCCGGGTAGCGGGCGCCGGCTGCCTCGGCGATGGTCGGCAGCACGTCGACGAGCTGGCTCGGCACCGTGCACAGCGACCCGTCGGTCGGCAGGCCGACCGGCCAGTGGGCGATGAAGGGCGTGGAGATCCCGCCCTCGTGGACCCAGTGCTTGTACTCCCGGAACGGCGTGTTGGACAGGTTCGCCCACGAGCGCCCGTACGACATGTACGTCGACTCTGGGCCCGGCCGCAGCGCGGGGTCGTTGCCCGGCACGACAGCTTCGCCCTCGCGGGTCGTGTCCTCCAGCGGCACGAACGCGGTGACGAACTCGCGGGCCCCGTCACCGGGGGGCATCTCCTCCGCGCAGCCACCGTTGTCGGACAGGAACACGACGAGCGTGTTGTCGAGGCGGCCCGACGCCTCGAGCTGGTCGAGCACCCGCCCGATCCCCTGGTCCATCCGGTCCACCTGGGCGGCGTACGTCGCCATGCGGGAGGCCTCCCACTCGCGGTCGACGACCTCCTCCCAGGCGGGCACCCGCTCGTCGCGCGGGGTCAGCGGCCAGGCCGCGTCGATGATCCCCTCCTTCACGAGCCGCTCGAGCCGCTCCTCGCGGAGCTGGTCCCAGCCCGCGTCGAAGCGACCGGCGTACGTCGCGATGTCCTCGTCGTGCGCGTGGAGCGGCCAGTGCGGGGCCGTGTAGGCCAGGAACAGGAAGAACGGGTCGTCGCCGCGCTCCTCGTCGTGCTCGGCCAGGAACTCGACGGCGGTGTCGGAGATGGCGTCGGTGTAGAACCAGCCCGGCTGCTCCGCCTCGTCCTCGATGTTGGTCTCCTGCCGCACGAGCGTGCGCGGGCGGTAGAACGACCCGGCACCCTCGAGCGTGCCGAAGAAGCGGTCGAAGCCCCGGCGAGTGGGCCACGCCGGGTTGGGGGTGTCCATGTCGACGGCGAGGTGCCACTTGCCCGAGAGGTACGTCGCGTAGCCCGCGTCGCGGCACACCTCGGCGACCGTGGCGCACTCCTCGCTGAGGTTGCCCGGGTAGCCGTCGGGGGCGTCGTCGAAGTTGAGGATGCCGATCCCCACCTGGTGGGGGTGCAGGCCCGTCAGCAGCGAGGCGCGGGACGGGCTGCAGCGCGCGGTGTTGTAGAACTGCGTCATCCGTACGCCGCCCGCGGCGAGCCGGTCCAGGGAGGGCGTACGCACCTCGCCGCCGTAGCAGGCGATGTCGGAGAAGCCCATGTCGTCGGCCAGGATCAGCAGGACGTCGGGCCGCCCCTCGCGAGGGCTCATCGACCGGCGCCCACGGTCTCGCGCGCGGAGTCGTACGACGTCGTGTCGCGCAGGTCGCGCCGGTGGGTCTCCGGGAGGAAGAACACCGAGACGAGCGAGATCAGCGCCATCGCCATCACGTAGACGGCGACCGGCCACACCGAGCCGCTCCACGCGCTCACGAGCGACGTGCCGATGAGGGGTGCGACGGCACCGGTCGGGATGACGCCGATCTGGTAGACCGCACTCATGCCGGAGTAGCGCACGCGGGTCGGGAAGACCTCGGCGAACATCGCACCCTCGGGACCGAACATGATGCACGCCGCGAGGCCCCAGCCGACGACGACGCCGAGGGTGATCAGCGCAGGGTTCTCGGTGTTCACGAGGGCGAAGATCGGCACCGCGCTGACCAGCGCGAGCGCCGCACCGGTGGCGAACACGGGACGGCGCCCGATGCGGTCCGAGACCCGGCCGGCCACCAGGATCGCGCCGAAGCCGACGACGGAGGCGACCAGCAGGGCGTCGAGGACGACAGATGCTTCGAGGCCAAGCACGGTCACGGTGTAGGTGACGAGGAACGCGTTGTAGATGTTGAAGGTGACGCTCTCGCTGACGCGGGCGCCCATGGCCAGCAGCGTGACCTTCGAGTGGTTGCGGAACACCTCGACCAGCGGCAGCGCGGCCTTGGCGTCGGCCTCCTCGATCTCCTTGAACGCCGGCGGCTCGTCGATCTTGAGCCGGATCACCAGTCCCACAGCGACCAGGACGATGGAGACGAGGAACGGGATGCGCCAGCCCCACGACTGGAAGTCGGCCTCGGGCAGCTGCGTCACCGCGGTCACCGCGAGGGTGGAGGTCAGCAGGCCGATCGGCACGCCGAGCTGCGGCCAGGAGGAGTACCACCCGCGCTTGCCCTCCGGTGCGTGCTCCACGCACAGCAGCACCGCACCGCCCCACTCGCCTCCCAGGCCGATGCCCTGCAGCATCCGGAGGGCCAGCAGCAGCATGGGCGCGGCCACGCCGATCGCCGCGTAGTTGGGCAGCAGGCCCATCGCGAAGGTCGACACGCCCATGATCAGCATCGTCAGCACGAGCATCCGCTTGCGCCCGATGCGGTCGCCGAAGTGGCCGAAGATGAAGCCACCGAGCGGTCGCGTGACGAAGCCGGCAGCGAAGGTCGCGAACGAGAGCATCGACCCGACCAGCGGGTCGACCGTCGGGAAGAACTGGCTGTTGAAGACCAGTGCGGCCATCGTCCCGTACAGGAAGAAGTCGTACCACTCGACGACGGAGCCGAGCAGGCTCGCACCGGCCACCCGTCGGATCTGGGCCTGGTCGTGCGAGGCCCCGGGCCCGGCGGCCGCCGTCGTACCCGACTGTGACATGTCATCTCCCTGCTTGCGCGGTGTCCCGTTTGATGGGACAGTGCTCCCACTGATGGGACACTGCCGCACAGTGTTCGGGTGCCTCCCGGCCCGTGTCAAGCAGTGCCTGCCATCCCCTGCCACCCACCCGAGGAGTGCGCGCGTGACCCTGTCACCGACCCCGGACGCCACCGAGGAGCGCGGACTGCTCCGCCGCGCGGTCGCCGTCCTCGACACCTTGGCCACCGACACCGTCCCGCCCAGCGTGCGTGGCATCGCCGAACGGACCGGGCTGTCCAAGTCGGCGGTCCAGCGCATCCTGGTGGAGCTCGAGGCGGTGGACCTCGCGATGCGCGATCCCGCGACGCGGCGCTACGGCCTCGGCCCGCGCACGCTCGCCCTCGGATCGGCGTACCAGCGTGGGCTCAGCCTCCACGCGGCCTCGATCGGTCCGATGACCGACCTGGTGACCGAGGTCGCCGAGACCGTGGGGCTCTCCGTGGGACACGCCGACCGGCTGATCCACGTCGAGCAGGTCGAGCCCCAGCGCCGGCTCAGCGCCCGCTTCGACGTCGGTCGCCCGCTCCCCCTCTGGTTCGGTGCGCCCGCCAAGGTGCTGCTCGCCGAGCGTTCCGACGACGAGATCCTCCGCGTCCTCGACGACCGCGAGCAGACCGACATCGAGCCGGTGAACCCGCCCGCGCCCGACGAGCTGCGCCGGCAGGTGGCGGACGTCCGCCGTACGGGCCATGCGCGGGCCTTCGAGGAGACCATCGAGGGCGTCCACACGCTGTCCGTCCCGGTGCGCGGCGCCCTCGACGACCTGGCCGCGGTGCTGTCGATCACCGCTCCGTCAGAGCGCCTGCCCGACGAGCGGATGGACGAGCTGCTCCCGAGCCTCCTCGCCGCGGCAGCGCTGATCTCCGGCCGGCTCGGGCACCGCGAGCGCTGACTGCGGCGGACGCGCCCCCGGCAGCCGGGCCCCTCAGCCCCTCGGGCACCACGGGTGGGCCGAGCCTGCCGCGGTTCGGCCGTTGCAACGGCCCAGAGGTGCGGGAGTCACCGCTGAAGCGGGGACTCATGCAAGCAGGCCTCAGAACTCGTAGCCGAACTCCCGGATGGTGCGGGAGAACCGCTGGGCCACGATCTCGGCGTCGCCGGGGCCGTAGAGCTCGCGGTAGTGCGGGCCACTCCCCTGCTTGGCGTGGGGCAGGTCGAGGGCCAGGCCGAGGCGGGCCGAGATGTCGGCGACCGCAGCCGGCAGCTCCTCGTAGAGGTAGACGCGGTCCACGATCACCTTCCCGCCCATGCGGTAGAGGCGCTCGTTGAGCGCGAGCCGGTCGAGGCGGCGGGGGGTGCGCACGAACTCGGCGAAGGTCTTGGTGAAGGTCGGCTTGCGGGAGCTGTAGCGCCACGACGACGCCACCACGTCGTACGGGTTCCGCTCGACGGCGAACGTGAAGTAGTCGTCCCAGGTCTCCCGGCCGATCACCTGGATCACCCGGCGCGCGCCCATGTGGGCATACGAGCTGGGCTCGGTCTGGTCGTGCTGCGGGGGCACTCCCCCGGCGGCCGCGCGCAGCTCCTCGTCGGCCGGGCTGATCCGCGTGACGATGTCGTCGGGACCGCAGTGGCGCGAGAGGGCGATCTCCAGGCTGGTCCCGGCCGTCTTACGGGTCTTCACGAAGACGAAGCGGTGCGCGTGGGAGGCGATCACGAGCTCACGCCCTAGTCGTCCTCGTCGGCGAGCTCTTCGCCGTGCGTGCCGGGACGCGGCGCCCACGGCAGCTCCTTGGCGGGACGTACGACGATCAGCCGGTCGCCGCGGGCGAGGAGCGAGACCACCGGGTCGAAGTAGCGGTAGACCTTCTCGTCGCGTACGACGGCGATGACCTGGTCGGGCAGCCGCTGGGGCTGCTTGCCGACCTCGTTGACGAGCAGGTCGCGCTCGGCGACCTCGAGCCCCTCGCCGTACGTCATCAGGTCCTCCATCACCGAGCCGAGCGTCGGCGACATCGACGAGAGGCCGAGCAGCCGGCCGACGGCGTCGGAGGAGGTGATGACCGAGTTGGCGCCGGACTGGCGCATGAGCGGGACGTTCTCGTGCTCGCGCACCGCGGCGACGATCCAGGCGTCGGGGTTGAGCTGGCGGACGGTCAGCGTGACGAGCACGTTGGAGTCGTCACGGTCGGTGGTGATGATGACGTGGGTGGCCTTCTCGACACCGGCCTGGCGCAGCACGCCACGGCGGGTGGCGTCGCCGGCGATGCCGACGAGCTGGTCGCGGTTGGCCTCGTCCATGGCGACCTGGTCCGGGTCGACCACGACGATCGAGGCACGGTCGTAGCCGTTGCTGACGAGGGTCTCGATCGCGCTGCGGCCCTTGGTGCCGTAGCCGACGACGACGACGTGCTGGTCCATCTTCTTCCTCCACCGGGCGACCCGGAACATCTCGCGTCCCTGGGAGGCGAGGACCTCCAGGGTGGTGCCGATCAGCAGGACCAGGAAGGCGATGCGGGCCGGTGTGATGACGATGGCGTTGATCAGCCTCGCCTGCGGGTCGGCCGGGGCGATGTCGCCGTAGCCGGTCGTGCTGAGCGTGACGGTCGTGTAGTAGAACGCGTCGAGCAGCGTCAGGTCGCGGCCCGGGTGGGCGTTGTCGCGGTAGCCCTCGCGGTCGAAGTAGACCAGCAGGACCGTGCCGACCAGGATCCCCACAGCGGCCAGCACCCGGCGGCCGAGCTCCCACCACGGTGACCGCTGCCGGTCCGGCAGGGACACCCGCCCCACGCTGGGGTGGTCGGTCTCGGGGCGCACGATCAGGAGTCTCGCACGCTGATCCGCTCGCGCAGGCGCTGCACCAGCTCGAGCCGCGCGCGCGTCGTGCTGTTCTGCGGGAACACCGTGTCGAAGGCGGCGTTGACCGCCGCGCCGATCAGCACGGCCAGGGCCAGGAGGTAGAGCCAGAGGAGGACGGCGATGGGGGCGGCCAGCGGGCCGTAGATCGATCGCGACTCGGCGGCGGTCACCGTCAGCACCCAGCGCAGGAGGTAGGACCCGGCGACCCAGCAGAACAGCGAGAACGTCGCGCCGGGCAGGTTGAACCGCCACTTCGTCCGCACTGGCACGGACACGTGGTAGAGCGTGGCGAGGAAGCAGATGCAGAGCGCCAGGACCAGCGGCCAGTAGAGGGCGTTGACGAAGTCGAGCCGGGCGGGCAGCACCCGGTCGACCAGCGTGGGTCCCGCCACCACGAGCGGGATGCTCAGCGCTCCGGTGACCATCGCCATCACGTAGAGGACGAACGACAGTGCGCGGGTGGCCACGATCCCGCGATGGCCCCCGAGGCCGTGCATGATCGTGATGGTGTCGACGAAGACGTTGAGGGCGCGCGAGCCCGACCACAGCGCGAGGATGAAGCCGATCGAGATCACGTCGTAGCGACCGCCGTCGAGGACGGTGTCGATGGTCGGCCGGATGATGCTGTTGACCGCCTTCTCGGTGAGCGCCTGGCGCGACACCTCCAGCACCGCGTTGCGGATGTCGTCGACCTGCGTGTCGGTGAAGCTCTCGCTGACGAAGCCGACCGCCCCCGCGAGCGCGAAGACCAACGGCGGCACGGACAGCACGGCGAAGAAGGCCGCCTCTGCGGCGAGGCCGGTGACCCGGTGCCGCAGGCACGAGCCGACCGTCGTGACGATGACCCGCCACAGGTGCTCGCCCCAGCGTCGGGCGATGACCTCGAGCCGGTGCGGGGCAGGGTTCTCCTCGCGCGCCTCGACCATGCCGTCACGCTAGCGACTGGTGCCCCCCTCGACGCGAATCCCGGCGGCGATCCGCCTACGGTGTGCGCATGACGGACCTCACCCAGCCCGTTGACCCCCGTGTGGCCACCAACCAGGCGCCGGCGCTCGTGGGCCACAACGTCGTCACCTCCGACGTCGCGCTCACCGAGGCGGTCGCCCGCCACGGCTCGCCGGAGCTCGTCGAGGAGCTCGTCCCGCTCGGTGCGGAGGCCGGCACCGAGGAGGCGCGCGAGCACGGCGTGCTCGCCAACCGCCACCACCCCGAGCTGACGACGTACGACCGCTTCGGCAACCGGATCGACGAGGTCGAGTTCCACCCGTCGTGGCACTGGCTGATGGAGCGCGCGGTCGGCCACGGCCTGCAGGCCGCACCCTGGGAGCAGCAGGAGGCCGGCGACCCGTACGCGCACCTCAAGCGCGCGGCCGGCTTCTTCGCGTGGTCGCAGACCGAGCCGGGGCACGGTTGCCCGATCTCGATGACGTACGCCGCCGTGCCGGCGCTGCGGGCCGACGACGCGATCGCGAAGGAGTGGACACCGCTGCTCGCGGCCCGCTCGTACGACCCGGGCGTGCGACCACGGTCCGAGAAGAGCGGTGCCCTGGCCGGCATGGGGATGACCGAGAAGCAGGGCGGCTCCGACGTCCGGGCCAACCAGACGCGGGCGGTGCGCACGGACGAGGACGGCTGGTACGCGCTGCACGGCCACAAGTGGTTCACCTCCGCCCCGATGAACGACCTCTTCCTCGTGCTGGCCCAGGCCGAGGGCGGGCTGTCGTGCTTCGTCGTGCCGCGGGTGCTGGCCGACGGCACCCGCAACCGGATCGACGTGGTGCGGCTCAAGGACAAGCTCGGCAACCGGTCCAACGCCTCCAGCGAGCTCGAGCTCGACGGCACCCTCGCGCAACGACTGGGCGACGAGGGTCGGGGGGTGCGCACGATCATCGAGATGGTGGCCGCGACGCGGCTCGACTGCGTCCTCGGCTCGGCAGCGCTCATGCGCCACGCGCTGGCCGAGGCGTCCTGGCACGTCGCCCACCGCTCGGCCTTCGGCGGGCTGCTCGTCGACAAGCCCCTCATGCTGAACGTCGTCGCCGACCTCGCGATCGAGTCCGAGGCCGCCACCGCCCTCGCCATGCGGCTGGCCGCGGCGGTCGACCGGCCGGGCGACGCCCACGAGGTGGCGCTGCGCCGGATCGCTCTCCCGCTCGCGAAGTTCTGGGTCTGCAAGCGCACCCCCGCGATGGTGGCCGAGGCGCTGGAGTGCCTCGGCGGCAACGGCTACGTCGAGGAGTCGGGCCTGCCGCTGATGTTCCGCGAGTCGCCGCTGAACTCGATCTGGGAGGGCTCGGGCAACGTCAACGCCCTCGACGTGCTGCGCGCCCTCGGCCGCGAGCCGGAGGTGCTGCAGGCGTGGATCACCGAGGTGGGCGCGGCCCGCGGTGCGGACAGCCGGCTGGACCGCGCCGTCGACGACACGCTCGCGCTCCTCGGCGACACCGGGGCGCTCGAGTCCGGCGCCCGGATGCTGGCCGGCCGGATGGCCGCCTGCCTGCAGGGCTCGCTGCTGGTGCGCTTCGCGCCGCCCGAGGTGGCCGACGCCTTCTGCGGGAGCCGGTTCGGGACGACGTACGGCGGCACGTTCGGGATGCTGACGAGCGGGTCGCTGCGGGCGATCGTGGACCGGTCTGTACCAGT
Organism: Nocardioides zhouii; assembly: GCF_004137345.1. Lineage (GTDB taxonomy): Bacteria > Actinomycetota > Actinomycetes > Propionibacteriales > Nocardioidaceae > Nocardioides > Nocardioides zhouii. Next base: position 56,639 of record NZ_SDWV01000010.1, on the reverse strand, counting down.
GGTGGCGTAAAGCCTCGCGAATCATCAAGTTTCGTCGAAGGCCTCGGTCGTGCTCGGGTCATCGGCCATCCGGTGTCGGGGGCGGGACGTACGTTCTGCTCACTGCGGCTGTGGGGGCTGCGTGACCGATACCTGTGGGGGTACGCCATGACGAAGATGTCCAGCACCATGTTCAGCGTGGGCACGCTGCTGCGTCACGCCCAGGACACCGGCGCCGACGTGAAGGTGCTTGTCGAGGGCACCTGGATGGAGGGCCGCGTCCTCGGCTGCGACGGCCTCGGCGCCATCCTCGACGGCGCCCAGTCGCAGTTCCTCGTGCGGCTCGACCACGTGACGGCGGTGGAGTTCTCCCGCGCCCAGATGGACGCCGACTTCGGCGACGCGGGCGCCCCCCGCGCCCACGGAGGGGCCAGTGGCCCGATCGAGGCCGGACCGGTCACGGTGCCCGCCCCGTCGCGCGGCGAGTACCACTTCCTCACCGCAAAGCCGTACTGACGACCTCTCGCGCCTCGTCCTGCACCTGGGCGAGGTGCTCGGGTCCGCGGAACGACTCCGCGTAGATCTTGTAGACGTCCTCGGTGCCGCTCGGTCGCGCCGCGAACCAGGCCGACTCGGTGGTCACCTTGAGGCCACCGATCTTCGCGCCGTTGCCGGGCGCCTCGGTGAGCTTGCCGGTGATGGCCTCCCCCGCGAGCGTCGTCGCGGTGACGTCGTCGGGCGAGAGCGCGCCGAGCTTGGCCTTCTCCTCGCGGGTGGCCGGTGCGTCGATGCGGGCGTACGCCGGGTCACCGTGCTGCGCGACCAGCTCGGCGTAGTGCTCGCTCGGTGTCTTGCCGGTGGCGCCGAGGATCTCGCTGGCCAGGAGCGCCAGCAGGAGCCCGTCCTTGTCGGTCGTCCAGGTGGAGCCGTCGCGGCGCAGGAACGACGCGCCCGCCGACTCCTCGCCGCCGAAGCCGAACGAGCCGTCCATCAGGCCGGGCACGAACCACTTGAAGCCGACCGGCACCTCGACGAGCGGCTTGCCGATCGACGCGGCCACCCGGTCGATCATCGAGCTCGAGACGAGGGTCTTGCCGATCCGCGCGGAGTCCGGCCACCCGGGGCGGGCGCCCCCGAAGAGATAGCCGATGGCGACGGCGAGGAAGTGGTTGGGGTTCATCAGGCCGGCGTCCGGCGTGACGATGCCGTGCCGGTCGGCGTCGGCGTCGTTGCCAGTGGCGATGTCGTACTCGTCCTTGCGTCCGACCAGGGACGCCATCGCATAGGGCGAGGAGCAGTCCATCCGGATCTTGCCGTCCCAGTCGAGCGTCATGAAGCGCCACGTCGGGTCGGCCAGCGGGTTGACCACCGTCAGGTCGAGCCGGTGCCGCTCGGCGATCTCGCCCCAGTAGGCCACGCTCGCCCCGCCGAGCGGGTCGGCGCCGATGCGCACCCCGGCGTCCCGGATCACGTCGAGGTCGAGCACCTGCGGCAGGTCGTCGACGTAGGTGCCGAGGAAGTCGTACGAGCCGACGGCCGCGCGCGCCTTCGCGAAGGTCACCCGTCGTACGCCCTCGATGTTGCCGCGGATCAGCTCGTTGGCGCGGGCGGCGATCACGGTCGTCGCGTCGGAGTCGGCCGGCCCACCGTGGGGCGGGTTGTACTTGAAGCCGCCGTCCTGCGGCGGGTTGTGCGACGGGGTGACCACGATCCCGTCGGCGAGACCCGCGCCCGTCGTACGCCCCTGGTTGGCGCGAATGATCGCGTGGCTGACCGCGGGGGTCGGCGTGAAGCCGTCGCGGTCGTCGACCAGTACGGTGACGTCGTTGGCAACGAGGACCTCGAGCGCCGTGGCCCAGGCCGGCTCGGAGAGGGCGTGGGTGTCGCGGCCGATGAAGAGCGGCCCGTCGTAGCCCTGGTCCTTGCGGTAGTCGCAGATCGCCTGGGTCGTCGCGGCGATGTGGATCTCGTTGAAGGAGGTGGTGAGGGACGTGCCGCGGTGACCGCTCGTGCCGAAGGCGACCTGCTGCGCGACGTCGTCGGGGTCGGGCTCCAGGTCGAAGTAGGCCGTGACGAGGTGGGAGACGTCCACCAGGTCCTCGGGGCGGGCGGGCTGTCCTGCTCTCTCGTGGATCGCCATGGCCCCATCTTGGTGGGTTGCGCAACTCCCGTCGAGAAAGGTGCGGGCCGGGTGTCGAATCGGGCACGCTCGGTCCGTCAGAGTGGTGAGGCCGCAACCTGCGGCCCGCGACGAACGAGGAGCACACCGACGCGATGAGCCGCTACCTGATCCTGCTGCCCGCACCCGAGGCCGAGTGGGCGGACCTGCCTCCCGAGGAGCACGAGAAGGGCCATGCCTCCCACGTGCAGTTCCACGAGGACCTCAGCGCCGGGGGGCACACCCTCGTCACGGTGAGTCCGCTGGAGCCGTCCGCGCAGGCGACGTCCATGCGTCCCGACGGCAGTGGCGCTGCGCTCGTGACCGACGGGCCTTTCAGCGAGACCGCTGAGCAGGTGGTGGGGTTCTACCTGATCGATAGCGAGGACGAGGACGGCCTGCGGGCCGCCTGCAAGCGGTTCGCGGCGCGCGGCGAGCACATCGAGCTCCGACGTCTGGCCGAGTGAGGAGACCTGAGATGACCGACTACATCGTGCTGCTGCTGGGCGACACCGAAGCGTGGTGGGACACGCCGGAGGAGGACAAGAAGGCGACCTATGCCGTGCACGGGCACTTCACCGAGGAGCTCGAGCGACGCGGCCACACCATCGTCGGTGGCGCCGAGCTGCCGCGCGCGTCGGAGGCGAAGTCGCTGGCGCCCCACTCCGACACCGTCACCGACGGTCCGTGGACCGAGACCGCCGAGCAGCTGGGTGGCTACTACGAGGTCCGCACCGACGACCTCGACGACCTGATGGACGTCTGCAAGATCCTGTCCGCCACGGGCGACGCCGTCGAGGTCCACCGCAAGATCACCGGAGACGGTTCGAGCGGGGAGGTGGCGTCGTGAAGTACCTGGTGCTGCTGATCGGCGACGGCGCGGAGAAGCCCTGGCCCGACCAGACCGAGGACGAGCAGGCGGCCGCGATGGCGAAGTTCGGCGCGTTCTCCGAGGCCTGCGCCGCACGCGACGGCGTCGAGATCCTCGCCGGCGAGGCGCTGAGCGACCCGCGCGACGCCACCGTGATGCGTACGACGTCGGGCAGGGTCGCACTGACCGACGGCCCCTACGCCGAGGTGATCGAGGGGATGGGCGGGTTCTACCTCGTCGAGTCGCCCGACCTCGACGTGCTGGTGGAGCTCATGAAGGTGCTGCCGCCGTACGACATCCAGATCCACCCGACCGTCGACGTGACGCTCTGAGCGACGACCTGGACGACCTCGAGCGGGTCGTACGACAGGAGTGGGGCCGGCTCGTGGCCCTGCTCCTGTCGCAGTTCCGCCGGCTCGACCTCGTCGAGGACGCCCTCGGCGACGCGGTGGAGTCCGCCAGCCGCACGTGGCCCGTCGACGGTGCCCCCGACAACCCGGCCGCCTGGCTGATGACCGCCGCGCGGCGGCGGGTGCTCGACCGGCTCCGCACCGAGGAGGTGGCGCGCCGCAAGCTGCCGGTGCTCGTCACCGATGTCGACCTCCGCCAGCCAGGAGGGCGCACCATGGCCGACACCGGCAGCCTCGTCGAGGACGACGTCCTCCGGCTGGTGCTCATGTGCGCGCACCCCGCCCTGGCGCCCGAGTCGGCCAGCGCGCTCAGCCTGCGGCTCGTGCTCGGCGTCCCGACGCCCGACATCGCCCGGCTGTTCCTGGTGCCCGCGCCGACGATGGCCGCCCGCATCACGCGCGCCAAGAAGCGCATCGTCGGTGCCGGCATCCCGTTCGCGGTTCCGGATGCCTCGGTCCTGACGGAGCGGCTCGACCTCGTCGCGCAGACCGCCTACCTCGCCTTCACCGCCGGCTACGCCCCCGGCACCGGGCCCGACCTGCTGCGCGCCGACCTGTCCGGCGAGGCGATCCGGCTGGCGCGCGTCGTCCTCGGCCTGCGCCCCGACGAGCCCGCGCTGGTGGCGCTGCTCGCCCTCATGCTGCTCCAGCACTCCCGGCGCGACGCCCGGGTGTGGGACGGCCGGCTGGTGCTCCTCGCCGACCAGGACCGCACCCGCTGGCACCACGACGAGGTCGCCGAGGCCATCCGGCTGCTCGGCGCGCCGGCCCTCTCCGGACCGCTCACCCAGTTGGCGGCGTCGTACGTTCTCCAGGCGCGGATCGCGGTCGAGCACGCCACCGCCCCGACCGCGGCCGACGCCAGGTGGGACCGGATCGTCGAGCTCTACGACCTGCTGCTGCGCGTCACGCCGTCGCCGTCCGCCCGGCTGGCGCGCGCCGTCGCGGTCGCGGAGGACCGCGGTGCCGCGGCGGGCCTGGCTGCGCTCGAGGGACTGGAGATCCCGTCCAGCCACCGGCCGGCCGCGGTCCGCGCCGAGCTGCTGGCGCGCTCGGGGGACACGGACGCCGCGCGGGCGGCGTACGACCAGGCGATCGCGGCGTGCCGCAACGACGTCGAAAGGGCCTTCCTGGTCGAGCAGCGCGAGGCGCTGGACTCCTAGCTCTCGACCTTCTGCTGCTTGGCCAGCACGGTCAGGCCCTCGTCCACGACGAAGCCGCGGGCGCGGTCCTCCTCGTGGTCGACGCCGATGCGCGCACCGGGCGGCACGATGACGCCCTTGTCGAGGATCGCGTTGCGCACCACGGCGCCCTCACCGATCTGGACGCCGTCCATCAGGACCGAGTCGGACACCTCGGCGCCGTCCTTGACCCAGACGGCGGGCGAGAGCACGGACTGGTTCACCGTGCCGCCGGTGATCACGACGCCGGGGGACAGGATCGAGTTGAAGGTCGACACCCCGGCGCCGCTCGCGCCCTCGACCAGCTTGGCCGGCGGGTGCGGGCCGTAGCTGGTGTAGATCGGCCACGCGTTGTTGTAGAGGTTGAAGACCGGCAGCGGCGAGACGAGGTCCTTGTGCGCGTCGTAGTAGGAGCGCATCGTGCCGACGTCGCGCCAGTAGCCGCGGTCGCGGTCCGTCGATCCCGGGACCTCATTGTCCTTGTAGTCGTAGACGGCCGACTCCGACGTGTCGACGAACCACGGCACGATGTCGCCGCCCATGTCGTGCTTGGACTGCTCGCGGTCGGCGTCGCGGGTGACGGCGTCGACGAGGGCGTCGGCGGTGAAGACGTAGTTGCCCATGCTCGCGAGCACCTCGTTCGGCGAGTCGGGCAGGCCGACCGGGTCGGTGGGCTTCTCGAGGAAGGCGCGGATCTTCTGGGGATTCGACGGGTCGACGTCGATGACGCCGAACTGGTCGGCCAGGCTGATCGGCTGGCGGATCGCCGCGACCGTGCAGCCGGCGCCGGACTCGACGTGGTCGGCGACCATCTGCGAGAAGTCCATCCGGTAGACGTGGTCGGCGCCCACCACCACGACGATGTCGGGCTGCTCGTCGGTGAGCAGGTTGAGCGACTGGTAGATCGCGTCGGCGCTGCCGAGGTACCACCGCTTGCCCACGCGCTGCTGCGCCGGCACCGGGGTGACGTAGTTGCCCAGCAGGTTCGACATCCGCCAGGTCGTGGTGACGTGGCGGTCGAGGCTGTGCGACTTGTACTGCGTGAGCACGACGACCTTGAGGTAGCCGGAGTTCACGACGTTCGACAGCGCGAAGTCGATCAGGCGGTAGATCCCTCCGAACGGCACCGCCGGTTTGGCCCGGTCGGCCGTGAGCGGCATCAGACGCTTGCCCTCACCGCCTGCCAGGACGACTGCGAGGACCTTCTTGCGCGGGGGCGTGATGGCCATGCGACGAAACTAGTGGTCCGCGGGGGCGCGGTCGACCTCCCTACGGATCTGGTTGTCGTACTACGGTCGGCCCATGCGCATCGACGTCCTCAGCAAGGAGTACCCACCGGAGGTCTACGGCGGTGCCGGAGTCCACGTCGCCGAGCTGGTCCGCGCCCTGCGGGTCCTCCCCGACATGGACGCGCGGGTGCGCTGCTTCGGCGCGCCGCGCTCCGAGCCCGGCACCACGGCGTACGCCGAACCGGCGTCGCTCGCGGGCGCCAACCCGGCCATCCGTACGCTCGGCGTCGACCTCGCGATGGTCGACGACTGCGCCGGTGCCGACCTCGTGCACTCCCATACCTGGTACGCCAACATGGCCGGCCACCTCGCCGGGCTGATGCACGGCATCCCCCACGTCGTCAGCGCCCACTCCCTCGAGCCGATGCGGCCGTGGAAGGCCGAGCAGCTCGGTGGCGGCTACGCCCTGTCGAGCTGGGCGGAGCGCTCGGCGTACGAGGGTGCCGCCGGGATCGTGGCGGTGAGCGCCGCGATGCGCGACGACGTGCTGCGCAGCTATCCGGCGGTCGACCCCGCCCGCGTCCACGTCGTGCACAACGGCATCGACACCACGCAGTGGTCCCCGATCGCCAACCCCGACCGCGTCCGCGAGCTCGGCCTCGACCCCGACCGCCCGAGCGTGATCTTCGTCGGCCGGATCACCCGCCAGAAGGGCCTGCCGCTCTTCCTCCGCGCGGCTGCAGCTCTGCCGCCGGACGTGCAGCTCGTGCTGTGCGCCGGCGCTCCCGACACCCCCGAGATCGAGGCCGAGGTGCGCGGGCTGGTCGAGGACCTCGCCGCGACCCGCTCCGGCGTCGTCTGGATCGCCGAGATGCTCCCCCGCCCCGACGTCGTCGCGCTGCTCACCGCCGCGACGGTCTTCGCCTGTCCGTCGATCTACGAGCCGCTCGGCATCGTCAATCTCGAGGCGATGGCCTGCGAGACCGCCGTCGTCGCCACCGCCACCGGTGGCATCCCCGAGGTCGTCGTCCACGGCGAGACCGGCTGGCTGGTGCCGATCGACCAGGCCACCGACGGCACGGGCACCCCGCTCGACCCCGACCGCTACGTCGCCGACCTCGGCGCCGCCCTCACCGACGCGGTGAGCGACCCCGACCGCGCACGGGCGTACGGCGTGGCGGGGCGCCAGCGCGCCATCGAGTCCTTCAGCTGGGACGCCATCGCAGCCCGTACGGTCGACCTCTACCGCTCCCTGGTCTGACCGGCCAACGGACCGAACGGCAGCTACCTCGGTCCGCGCCGGCGGGGCAGCCACCGCTGCCGGGACGTTCGGTCCGTTGGTCGGACCTGTGGACGACGAGAGCGCGCCTCTGCCTCGGCGGGCGACAGTGGGCAGATGGAGATCGCTCGGCTGATGCCGGTCCTCGGCGGAGTCGCCTCGCGCCAGCTCGTCGTCCGCCTCACTTCGCGGCGGGCGCTCGACGAGGCGCTCGCGACCGGCGTCCTCGTACGCGTCGCGCGGGGCCGGTACGCCGTACGGGAGCTCCACCAGGGCACCGAGCTCGCGCTCAAGGTGGCGGGGCACGTCTGCCTGGTCTCGGCGGCGCTGGCCCACGGGTGGAAGGTCAAGGTGGTTCCACCCCTGCCGCAGATCGCTCTGCCGAAGGACCGCCGGCTCGATGACGACACCCGAGCGCTCATGGACGTCAGGTGGATCGACCTGGGCAACGGCGACGTCGAGGGCCTCGCTACCAACGCCGCCACGACCCTCGAGATGTGCGGTCGGAGACTGCCGTTCGACGAGGCGCTCGCCATCGCAGACTCCGCCCTGCGTGACGGCTTCCCGGCGAGTCGCCTGCGGTCACTGGCGGCGGAGGCGCGCGGACCGGGCTCCGCGCGCCTTCGACGGGTCGCGCAGCACGCGGACCATCGGGCGGCGAACCCCTTCGAGTCGGTGCTGCGGGCCATCGCCCTGGATGTGCCCGGTCTCAGCGTGGAGCCGCAGGTCCGCCTCCGCGGGGCGCTCGCGCTCGACGTACGACCCGACCTCGCGGACCGGACCCTCCGCATCGTCCTCGAGGCGGACTCGTTCGAGTGGCACGGCGACCGGGCGGCGCTTCGGCGTGACGCCCGACGCTACGACCTGCTCGGGGCGAACGGCTGGCTGCTGCTGCGGTTCGCGTGGGAGGACGTCATGCACGACGCCGAGTGGGTGCGGTCCGTCCTCGTCGAGGCGACGGACCGACGGACCAAAGCCCTGGGCCAGCCGGCTGCTCAGGCGTGAGCAGTCAGTCGGTCCAGGGCTTCGGTCCGTTGGTCGGTCAGCGGGTGCTGGCCATCTCCTCCGCAGGCGAGGCAGGCGGCGGCGAGGTGTCGTGGTCGTCGACCATGGTGGCCTCGTCGAAGCGGTCCTCCCCCGACAGCACCCGCTCGAGCTGGGCGTGGTCGATGGTGCCGGTCCACTGCGCGACGAGGAGCGTGGCGACCGAGTTGCCGGCGAAGTTGGTGACCGCGCGGGCCTCCGACATGAAGCGGTCGATCCCGACGATCAGGCCGACACCGTCGAGGAGCTCGGGCCGGTGCGACGACAGTCCGCCGGCGAGCGTGGCCAGGCCGGCGCCGGTGACACCGGCGGCACCCTTGGAGGCGATGATCATGAAGAGCAGGAGCGAGACCTGCTCGCCGATGCTCAGCGGCTTGTCGAGCGCGTCGGCGATGAAGATCGACGCCATCGTCAGGTAGATCGCGGTGCCGTCCAGGTTGAAGGAGTAGCCCGTCGGCACGACGACGCCGACGGTGGTCTTCTCGACACCGGCGTGGTTCATCTTGGCGATCAGGCGCGGCAGGGCCGACTCGGACGACGAGGTCGAGACGATCAGCAGGAACTCGCGGCCGAGGTACTTGAAGAGGCGCAGGATGTTGACGCCGGTCACCAGCTTGAGGATCAGGCCGAGGACGCCGAAGACGAAGACCGCGCAGGTGAGGTAGAACGCGATCATGATCGTCGCGAGGCTCTTGAGGGCGTCGACGCCGGTCTCGCCGACCACCGCGGCGATGGCGGCGAAGGCGCCGACCGGGGCGGCCCACATGATCATCGCGAGCACCCGGAAGACCAGGCGCTGCAGGTGGCCGATGCCGATGAGGATCGGCTCGCCGGCGCGACCCATGGCCTGCAGCGCGAAGCCGACCAGCAGCGCGACGAGCAGGGTCTGGAGCACCTCGCCCGAGGTCAGTGACGAGAGGAGCGAGTCGGGCACGATGCCGGTGATGAACTCGGTGGTCGAGCCGTGGCCCTCAGCGGCCTGCTCCTGGCCGACGCCCGCGACCTCGTCGGAGAGGTTGAGGCCCTTGCCCGGGTCGAGCAGGTTGCCGACGACCATGCCGATCGCGAGCGCGACGGTGGACATCGACAGGAAGTAGGCGAGCGCGAGCCCGCCGACCTTGCCGACGCTCGCCGCGCTGCGTACGGAGCCGACGCCGATGACGAGGGTGCAGAAGATGACCGGCTGGATCATCATCTTGATCAGCGCGACGAACGTCGTGCCGATCCACTTGAGGCCCACCGCGAAGTCGGGGAACACGAGGCCGGTGACGGCGCCGAGGACCACCGCGATGATGACGGCGATGTAGAGGTAGTGGGTGCGGTCGCGTGTGACCGTCGTCCCTGGGGTGGTTGTGCTCATCGTTCCTCCGACTCCGGTGCTGCTGGATGGGTTGAGCCGGGCCTGTGCCCGCCGTCACATCCTGCGACCCGCTGTGACGGCGGTCACCCTTGTGTGCGTTGAGTTCACGCCCCCGCTGGACCCCGTGGCACACCCGCGCGGGTGCGGGCACAATGCCCGCATGCGACGACGGGCTGCGAGCGAGAGTCCGGTCGCCCGCCAGATCCTGCTGCTGCAGGTGGGCGTGGTCGTCGTGCTCGTCGTGACCGCGGTCGCGCTGGCTGCGTGGGACGCACGCAACGACTCGCGCGAGAGCGCGCGGGCCCAGGCGACCGGGGTGGCGCGCTCGGTGGCGGACTCCCCGTTCGTACGTCGGGAGGTGGGCGAGGCCGACCCCACCGAGCGGCTGCAGCCGTTCGCCGAGGAGGTCCGCCGCGACACCGGCACCGACTTCGTGGTGGTCATGGACACCGACCGCACGCGCTACACGCACCCGGACGTCGAACAGATCGGCCGGGCCTTCGTCGGCGGGCTCGGCGGTGCGCCGCAGGGTGAGGTCTTCACCGAGGAGTACGTCGGCACGCTCGGGCCGTCCGTACGCGCAGTCGTGCCCGTCGTCGACGGCGGCGAGGTCGTGGCCCTGGTCGCGGTCGGCATCAAGGTCGACCGGCTCGACCGCCAGCTCGTCCGCGACCTGCCGGGCATCAGCCTCGCGGCAGGCGCGACCCTCCTCGCCGGACTGCTGGGCGCCTGGCTCATCTCCCGTCGGCTGCGCCGCCAGACGCACGGGCTCGGCGAGCGCGAGATCACCCGGATGTACGAGTACTACCGGGCCGTCCTGGGCGCGGTCCGCGAGGGCCTGCTGCTCGTCGACGCGGACCGCCGGGTCCAGCTCGTCAACGACGAGGCCGTACGGCTGCTCGCCCTGCCCGACGACGTCGAGGGGCGCCTGCTCGACGAGCTCGGCCTGCCACCCGGGCTGGTCGCCGCCGTGGAGCAGCGCTCGGCCGTGGCCGACCAGACGTACGTGCTCGGCCAGCAGGTGCTCGTCCTCAGCACCTCGCCCGCCTACTGGAACCAGGACGAGGTCGGCGCGGTCGTCACCGTCCGCGACCGCACCGAGCTGCAGGCCGTCACGGGCGAGCTCGACCTGGTCCGCGGGCTCACCGAGTCGCTCCGCGCACAGAACCACGAGGCCGCCAACCGGCTCCACACGATCGTGTCCCTGGTGGAGATGGGCCGCACCGAGCAGGCCGTCGCGTTCGCCACCTCCGAGCTGGAGGTGGCGCAGGGCCTCGCCGACGAGCTCGTCTCGGCCGTCGACGAGCCCGTGCTGGCGGCGCTGCTGCTCGGCAAGACCGCGCAGGCGGCCGAGCGCGGCATCGACCTGGAGATCGCGGGCGGCCTGCCCGCCGACCTCCCCGTGGACGGCCGCGACCTGGTGACCCTCGTCGGCAACCTGGTCGACAACGCCTTCGACGCCGTTGCCGAGACCCGGGCGACCACGCCCCAGCGGGTGCGGGTCAGCCTGCGTGGCGACGCCGACAGCCTGCACGTCGAGGTCGACGACTCGGGGTCGGGGATCGCAGCCGAGGACCGCCCCCACGTGCTCGAGCGCGGCTGGTCGAGCAAGGCCCAGCACGGCCGCGGGCTCGGCCTGGCGATGGTCGCCCAGGTCGTCTCCCGCAACGGCGGCACGCTCGAGGTCACCGACTCCCCGCTCGGCGGCGCGCGGTTCGTGGTCGGCGTACGCAGTCCGCAGCCCGCGCACGGTGGCGCGTCGTGAGCGTCCGGGTGCTCGTCGTCGAGGACGAGGAGGTGGCGGCCGAGGCGCACGCGACGTACGTCGGGCGGATGCCCGGGTTCGAGCTGGCCGGGGTCGCCAGGTCGGCCGGTGAGGCGGTGCGGTTGCTCGACCGCGACAGTGCGGTCGACCTGATCCTGCTCGACATGCACCTCCCCGACGGCCACGGGCTCGGCCTGCTGCAACGACTGCGGGCCGAGGGACGGCAGGTCGACGTCATCGCGGTGACGTCCGCCCGCGACACCGAGGTGGTGCGCCGGGCGGTCTCGCAGGGCGTGGTGCTCTACCTCCTCAAGCCGTTCACCTTCGCCGCCTTCCGCGGCAAGCTCGAGCAGTACGCCGAGTTCCGCGCGCAGCTCGAGCGCTCCCCCGCCGACGTGGTGCAGGACGATGTCGACCAGCTCTTCGGCGCCCTGCGTACGCGGCCGACGGGCGACACGCTGCCCAAGGGGATGAGCCTGGACTCCCTGCGCGCCGTTGTCGTGGCCCTGCGCGGCCGTCCCGAGGGCCTGTCCGCCGGCGAGGCCGGCGAGCAGGTCGGCGTCTCCCGAGTCACGGCCCGCCGCTACCTCGAGCACCTCGCCGACGAGGGCCGGGTCACCCGCGCGCCCCGCTATGGAGGGACCGGACGGCCCGAGGTCGGCTATGTCTGGACCGGTGCCGATCCGGGCTGAAAGACCTTGCCGTCCGGGAGCGGTGCGGGTCTACCGTTACTCATGAGCCAGCCACCGGTCGAGCCCGCACCTCCGGGGGTGCGCGCCCAGATCCTCGCCACCGAGCACTGGGGCCTGCTGGCGGTGCGCAGCCAGACGTGGAGCGAGGTGATGGGGCGGATCACGTCGCAGCTGATGTTCACCTCCGCCTCGCTGCTGTTCCTCGCCCTGGCCGGCCAGGCGATGTCGTACTCCTCCACGTTCCGGCTCCTGGCGATCCTCCTGGGGCTGACACTGCTGGTCGCCGGGACGCTCACGTCGTTCCGCGTCCACAACGCGAGCCAGGAGGACTACATGTTCATCAAGGGGATGAACCGGCTGCGGGCGGCGTACATCGACATCGACCCCAGCCTCGCGCCCTACTTCATCACCGGCCTGCACGACGACGAGGCGGGGATCGGGCAGACCTACGACATGGGCGTCCATCGACGCAGTGCGAGCCAGGTGCTGGCGAGCTCCGCGATGTTCATCGTCGTGGTCAACACCCTCGTCGCAGCCGGCATCACCGCGTTCGTGCTCTGGCCGTGGGGTGGCGCGCCGACCGCCGTCGGCGCCTTCGTCGTCGGGGCGGCACACTTCGCCACCTGGGTCTGGCTGGGCTACCGGAGCTGGCAGGTCAACATCGACCCCGCTCACGTGCGGTTCCCCACGCCCGGCGCGTGACTCAGCTCAGGACGAGACCTGGGTAGAGCGGGTGCTTGTCGAGCATCTCGGCCGAGCGTGACGTGACGCGGTCGGCGACTCCGTCGCCCAGGACGTACGACGCCTCGCTGGGGTCGCCGGCCTTGGTCGTGCCTGCCTGGGTGTTGCTCAGCACGTCGACGATGAGCTCCGCGACGGTGTCGAACTCGTCGTGGCCGAAGCCGCGGGTGGTGAGCGCCGGGGTGCCGAGCCGGACGCCGGAGGTGTACCACGCACCGTTGGGGTCGGCCGGGACGGAGTTGCGGTTGGTGACCACGCCGGCGTCGAGGAGGGCGGACTCGGCCTGCCGACCGGTGAGCCCGAAGCCCGACACGTCGACCAGGACGATGTGGTTGTCGGTGCCGCCGGTGACCAGGTTCGCGCCGCGCGTCAGGAAGCCCTCGGCGAGCGACTTGGCGTTGTCGGCGACCTTCTGCGCGTACGTCTGGAACGACGGCTGGCGGGCCTCGGCGAACGCGACGGCCTTGGCCGCCATCACGTGCGACAGCGGGCCACCGAGCACCATCGGGCACCCGCGGTCGACGTCGGCCGCGAACTCCTCCTGCGCCAGGACCATCCCGCCACGCGGGCCGCGCAGCGACTTGTGCGTCGTCGTGGTGGTGATGTGGGCGTGCGGGACGGGGTCCTCGTCGCCGGTGAACACCTTGCCCGCGACCAGACCGGCGAAGTGCGCCATGTCGACCATCAGGACCGCGCCGACCTCGTCGGCGATCTCGCGCATCTTCGCGAAGTTCACCCGACGCGGATAGGCGGAGTAGCCCGCGACCAGCACGAGCGGCTTGAACTCGCGCGCCTTGGCGGCCACCACGTCGTAGTCGAGCAGTCCGGTCTCCGGATCCGTGCCGTACTGCTGCTGGTGGAACATCTTGCCGCTGATGTTGGGGCGGAAGCCATGGGTGAGGTGGCCGCCGGCGTCGAGCGACATGCCGAGGAGGCGCTGGTTGCCGAACTCGTGGCGCAGCGTCTCCCAGTCGGCCTCGGTGAGCTCGTTGACGTTCTTGGCCTGCAACTTCTGCAGGTAGGGCGTCTCGACCCGGTTGGCCAGGATCGACCAGAAGGCGACGAGGTTGGCGTCGATCCCCGAGTGCGGCTGGACATAGGCGTACGGCGCGCCGAACAGCTCGCGCGCGTGCTCGGCGGCGAGCGCCTCGACGGTGTCGACGTTCTGGCAGCCGGCGTAGAAGCGGTGGCCGACGGTGCCCTCGGCGTACTTGTCGCTGAACCAGGTGCCCATCGTCAGCAGGACCGCCGGCGAGGCGTAGTTCTCGGAGGCGATCAGCTTGAGCGAACCCCGCTGGTCGGTGAGCTCCTGGCGGGTGGCCTCGGCGATGCGCGGCTCGACCGACGCGATGACCTCGAGGGCCTGGGAGTACGCGCTGCTGATGAGGGAGTCCGTCATGGCGGACAGCCTAGAGGGACCGTGTTGCGCCCCCGACACCGTCTCGGGGCACCTATCGTGTGCCACCGACCCCGAGGAGCAGGCGTGCGCACCAGGCTGTGGATGACATTCGCGACGGCGGCCCTGGCTGCGACCTCGCTGCCGGTCCTGACCGGCACGGCCCAGGGCGTCGCAGCACCGGGGGCGACCATCGGCGTCGGCGCGGGTGCGTCCATGTGGCCCGCCTTCGCCCCCGCGATCCCGCGCTACGCCGTGAGCCCCGCCGCTGACGGCAGCGTGCAGGTGGCCGTCGTCGGCGCCGAGGCCGTCGCCTTCGACGGCGTGCCCGACGCCGACGGCGCTCGGCTCTTCACCGGGCTGGCCCCCGGCGACGAGATCTCGGTCTTCGTCGACGACGGCTCGGGCAGTGGCCGCCACGCGTTGTACGTCCTGCCGCAGGGGTTCCCGCGGTTGGCGGGGACGGTGTCGGGAGCGGTCGCGCCCGGGCTCGTCGCCCTGACGCTCAACCGCTTCGACGGCGGGACCGCCCCCCGTTTCGAGGCGATCGTCGACCGGCAAGGCGTCCCGACGTACACCCGGCGCATCACCGACGGCACGTCCACCGACCTCAAGCAGTCGCCCAGCGGCGCGCTCACCGTCCACCGCCCCACCTCCACAGCCAGCAGGACCGGTACGGCGCTCGTCGAGCTCGGCGACCAGATGCAGGAGGTGGCCCGTCGCGAGACGGTGGGGCGGGTGGACACCGACAACCACGACGGCCTGCTGATGCCTGACGGGTCCGTGTGGCTGGTCGGTTACGAGCCCAACGAAATCACCAGCAAGATCGACTCCGTCATCCAGCACGTCGCTGCCGACGGCACGGTCCTCTTCGACTGGAGCACCGCGGCGTACGCCGACGAGACGACCGTGGCCAACCAGGCCAACCCGGACTACGCCCACATCAACTCCATCGACGTGCAGGCGAACGGTGACGTGGTCGCGTCCTTCCGCCACTTCGGGTCGGTCTGGCGCATCGCGGGTGCCGATCGTCCCGGGACCCAGAAGTACGACGTGGTCTGGAAGCTCGGCGGGCGCGACAGCTCGTTCTCGTTCGCTCCGGGTGAGGACGGTCCGTGCGCCCAGCACACGGCGACGCTGCTGCCGAACGGCAACGTGCTGATGTTCGACAACGGCGGCAACGTCCTGTTCGGCGCCCGCTGCGTCGACCAGGACGATCCGGGGGGCGCGCTCGTCGACCGTTCGAGCACGCGCGTCGTCGAGTGGGACATCGACGAGGTCGCGGGCACGGCGACGGTGGCGAGGCAGTACGGCGCCAGGGACCGCTTCAGCGGGTTCGCCGGCGGGGCCTTCAAGCTGTCGAACGGCAACGTGCTGATCGCCTGGGCGCCCTCGCGGCTCACCCTCGCCAACGAGGTGTCGGCAGACGACGCCCCGGTGTGGGAGCTGAAGGACACGGCAACCGAGAGCGAGCGCTACACGAGCTATCGGGCCCAGCTCGTGACGGTCCCGGACCGCATCGACCCGGCGGTCACCCTGGACGGCCTCGCGGACGGCACCACTGTCGCGCAGGGCAACACTGTGCCCGTCACGTTCTCGTGCACCGACCGTGGCGGCTCGACGCTGCAGGCCTGCGACGGTCCGGCCGGCCGACGCCTGGACACCACCACTGCCGGCACCCGCACCTGGTCGGTCACCGCCCGCGACGGCGCCGGACGTACGACGACTGTCACCCGCTCGTACACGGTGGCCGCTGCCCCGACCACCGCGCCACCGACGACCGCGCCGCCTGCCGCCCCGGCACCTGCGCCCCGCCCCGCCTCGCCCGACCTCTCCCTGCGAGTGCCGCGCGGCCCGTGGGTCGGTGCCGGCGACCTCGCCCCGACCGCCCAGACGGCACGCGCCGCGGTGCGCGCCGGACGCACCACCCGGGCGTACGTCCGGGTGCGCAACGTGGGTAACGCTCCGGGGCGCTTCCTGCTCACGGCCCCGTCCTCGCTCGCGGAGGGCACCGTCGAGGTCGCGTACGTCCACCGCGGCCGGGCCCGCACCCGGGCAATCAGCGGTCGAGGCTGGCGTGCCCCCGTCCTCGATCCCGGCGAGAGCCTTCGTCTCGAGGTCCGCGTGACGGCGCTGCCAGGTGTTAATGCCGGCCGGAGCACCGTCCGGGTCAGGGCCTCGTCCGCGGCGGGACACGACCGCGTACGTCTGGTGGTACGCCAGCTGCCGGCACTGTGACCTGGGCCGCACTCGACCCTTCCCACACGCCTGAGCGAGCGGCGCGATCTCACATCGTGGAGTCGCGTCTCACCATGAGAGATTTCGCCTTGTGGAACGGGTGTCCACTCCCTGAGACTTCTTGACATGGTCACCGCTTCCACCCACGCACACCTTGTGGTCCGACGTCACGTCGACCTCATGCGCGTGGGCAGCGCGACCTGTTGGCATCGCTGAACCGCCGCCCCCAGAAGCCCCCTTCCGCGCTCAACGACGCGCGCGGCACTCCTCAGCGAACAGGAATTTCCTGATCATGCCCGACCTCCGGTTCAAGCCCCAGGCTGCCCAGAGCACCGACATCCCGCGCCCCAAGCGCGCGGAGGGTCAGTGGGCGCTCGGCTACACCGAGCCGCTCAACAAGAACGAGCAGTCCAAGAAGGACGACGACCCGCTCAACGTGCGGGACCGCATCCTCTACACCTACTCGCGCCGCGGCTTCGACTCGATCGACCCCGCCGACCTCCGCGGCCGCTTCCGCTGGATGGGCCTCTACACGCAGCGCGCCCCGGGCTTCGACGGCGGCAAGACCGCCCAGCTCGAGGAGGAGGAGCTCGACGACCGCTACTTCATGATGCGGATCCGCACCGACGGCCAGATCCTCGACGGCGCCGCCCTGCGGGCGCTCGGCGAGGTGTCGACGGCGTACGCCCGCAACACCGCCGACATCACCGACCGCAACAACATCCAGTACCACTGGGTCGAGATCGAAAGCGTCCCGGCGATCTGGGAGCGCCTCGAGGCGGTCGGGCTCACCACCCTGGAGGCGTGCGGTGACAGCCCGCGGCCGTTCCTCGGCTCCCCCGTCGCCGGCATCGCCAAGGACGAGATCATCGACGGCAGCTCGGCGCTCGAGGAGATCAAGCGCCGGGCGCTGGGCAACCCCGACTTCTCGAACCTGCCGCGCAAGTTCAAGACCGCGCTGACCGGGCACCCCAGCCACGACGTGGCGCCCGAGGTCAACGACGTCTCCTTCGTCGGCACCGTCCACCCCGAGCACGGCCCCGGCCTCGACCTGTGGGTCGGCGGCGGCCTGTCCACGAACCCGATGCTGGCCCACAAGCTCGGCGTGTGGATCCCCCTCGACGAGGTGGCCGACGCGTGGGAGGGCGTCGCGGGCATCTTCCGCGACTACGGCTACCGCCGGCTGCGCTCCAAGGCGCGACTCAAGTTCCTGCTCGCCGACTGGGGCAAGGAGAAGTTCCGCGAGGTGCTGGAGAACGAGTACCTCCACCGCGCCCTCGTCGACAACCCCTCCCCCGAGGCGCCGCTCACGCAGGGCGACCACATCGGCATCCACGAGCAGAAGGACGGCCGCTTCTACGTCGGCGCCGCGCCGGTCGTGGGCCGCATCGACGGCACCACGCTCTCGTCGCTCGGCGACCTCGTCGAGAAGTACGGCGCCAGCGGCGCCCGCCTCACGGCGTACCAGAAGCTCGTGGTGATCGGCGTCGCGGCCGAGGACACCGCGGCCTTCGCCGACGACCTCGAGACGATCGGCCTCACCGCGCGGCCCAGCAACTGGCGTCGCTCGACGATGGCCTGCACCGGCATCGAGTTCTGCAAGCTCGCGATCGTCGACACCAAGGAGCGTGCGCGTGCCCTGGTGACCGAGCTGGAGAAGCGCTTCCCCGACCTCGACGCCCAGATCTCGGTCAACGTCAACGGCTGCCCCAACGCCTGCGCCCGTACGCAGGTTGCCGACATCGGGCTCAAGGGCCAGCTCGTCCTGGATGCCGACGGCAACCAGGTCGAGGGCTTCCAGGTCCACCTCGGTGGCGCGCTCGGGCTGAACCCCGCCTTGGGTCGCAAGCTGCGCGCGCACAAGGTGACCAGCGCCGGCCTCGACGACTACGTCACCGCCGTCGTCTCGGCGTACCTCTCCGACCGCACCGACGGCGAGCCGTTCGCCGCCTGGGTGACCCGGGCTGACGAGGTCCTGCTCCGCGGGGAGCCGGTGGCCTGATGAGCGAGCGCGCCACGCCCTTCCACTGCCCCTACTGCGGGGACGAGAACCTGTTCCCGCGCGAGGGCGCAGGGGCCTGGGAGTGCCGCTCGTGCCTGCGCGCCTTCACCGTCCAGATGACCGGGATGATCCCGCGTCCGGCACTCGGAGGCCAGACATGAGCCTCTCGACCCGCGCGGCCCGCGACTTCAAGGGCACCCACACCGAGGGGCGTACGCCGGAGGAGCTGCGCGAGCTCGTCTCCCACGTCGGCGCCGAGCTCGAGCTCGCCCCCGCCGAGGTCATCATCCAGTGGGCCGTCGCCACCTTCGGCAACCGGTTCGCGATCACCTCGTCGATGGGCGACGCCGTCCTCGCCCACCTCGCGTCGAAGGTCGCCCCTGGGATCGACGTCGTCTTCCTCGACACCGGCTACCACTTCATCGAGACCATCGGCACCCGGGACGCCGTCGCGGCAACGCTGCCGGTCAACCTGCGCACCGTCAGCACGTCCCTGACCGTCGCCGAGCAGGACGAGCAGTACGGCAAGGACCTCTACAAGACCGACCCCGACCTGTGCTGCGCGCTCCGCAAGGTCAAGCCCCTCGCCGACACCCTCGCCGAGTACGACGCCTGGGCCACCGGCCTGCGCCGGGCCGAGACCCACAACCGGGTCATCGCGCCTGTCGTCGGCTGGGACGCCCGCAAGGGCAAGGTCAAGGTCTCGCCGCTGGCCCGCTGGAGCGACGAGCAGGTCGACACCTACATCGCCGACAACGGTGTGCTGGTCAACCCACTCGTGCACGACGGCTACCCCAGCATCGGGTGCTGGCCCTGCACCCGCCGCGTCGCCCCCGGCGACGACCCGCGCAGCGGTCGCTGGGCCGGCACCACCAAGACGGAATGCGGGATCCACGCATGAGTCACCCACAGTCCAGCGACAACGTCGTCGCACCCACCCGCAAGAACCGCACCACTACGCACGATCGGAGGCACCCCTGATGGCTGCTCCTGCTCTGGTTGCCCTGGCCCACGGAAGCCGGGACCCACGTTCGGCCGCGACGATCAAGTCGCTCGTCGCCGAGGTCAAGGGCATGCGCCCCGACCTCCGCGTCGAGACGGCGTTCCTCGACCTCGCCAAGCCGTCGTTCGACACGGTCGTCGACCGCCTGGTCAAGGCCGGCTTCGACGAGATCGTCGTCGTCCCCCTGCTCCTCACCGAGGCCTACCACGCCAAGGTCGACGTCCCTGAGGTCATCGCGAGCGCCATGGCGCGCCACGAGGGCCTCAAGATCCAGGCCAGCCGGATCCTCGGCATGGAGGCCGCCTTCCTCGAGGTGCTCGACGTGCGCCTGCGCGACGCCCTCAAGGCTGCCCGCGTACGCGAGCTCGACGCCCTCGTGCTGGCAGCCGCCGGGTCCTCCGACCCGCTGGCCAACCAGTCGGTCGCCCGCATCGCCCGAACCTGGGCGGCTCGCCACCGCCTGCCCGTCACCGCCGCCTTCGCCTCCGCGACGCCCCCCGCCACCGGCGAGGCCGTCCGGGCGCTCCGCGCGGAGGGGAAGCGCCACATCGCGGTCGCGTCGTTCTTCCTCGCGCCGGGACGGCTGCCCGACCGCGCCGGCGAGCTCGCGCTCGAGGCCGGAGCCGTCGCCGTGTCCGACCCGCTGGGCGCGCACCCCGCAGTGGCTCGCGCGATCCTCGCCCGCTACGCCGTCGGCGCGGTGGAGCTGGTTCCTGTTTGATGCTTCAGCGCCTCGCGGCGTGACAACCCGCTCAACCGGTCGGCGTGGGTCCCGACGAAGGTCCGGACCCACGCCGGATCCGTCCTTGCGTGCTGGCGCAGCGCCCAGCCGAGCGCCTTGCGGACGAAGAAGTCCTTGCCGTACGCCGTGTCGTCGAGGTTGGCGACCAGCACCCGCTCGAGCAGGTCGGTGTCGGTCTGTTCCGCGTGCCGGAGCTGGGACAGCATCGCCGTACGCCGCACCCAGAGGCTGTCGTCGACGAGGGACCACGCGTCCATCACCGGCGTGACCTCGACCCGGTGGTCGAGCAGCACCTGACCGACCAGGTGCGACGCGACCTCGTCGACGACGTCCCACCAGGCGGCAATCCGCACCAGCTGCTCCAGCAGCGGCAGCAGGTCGGGGTCGACCCACTGGCAGTGGGCGTGGTGGCGAAGGAGGGCGACCGCGGCGTACCACTCCTCCCGGTGGGCGGCGTCCTCGAACAGCTCCAGCGCCGCCGACTCCCACTGGGCGCGGTCGATGAAGCGGTGCTCCGCGAGCAGGGGCGTAAGCAGCGCCTTCAGCTCGGGAGCTGTGAGCCCGGCGTAGGGCAGGTCGGACTTCATGTACGCCTGCTGCTGGGCGGCGCGCACCGGGTCGCCGGCACCGGCCAGTGCCGCGCGGACGGCGCCGACGTACGTCATCGCGGGTGGCCTCAGCCCACCAGGCGCTCGCGCAGGTGCTCGAGCTGGCGGGCCGGGTCGTGGGTGACGCCGCCGTGCACCGGGCCGGGCTGGAGGACGGTGCTGCGTGGTGCCTTGAGGAAGCCGAACCGCTGCCCGAGCGACTGACGGGCGGCCTCGCCGGCGCGCTCGTCACCGCGGCACACGAGCTCGACGAAGGACAGCGCCTCGCGCACCTGGTCGACGTCGATCCCCGAGTGCAGCGCGTGCAGTCGCTCGGCGTCGACGTGGCACACGACGTCGAGGTAGTCGGCGGCCTGGCAGTGCAGGACGACGCCGACGTTGAGGAACTCCTCGCGGTCCGGTCGAGGCACGCAGCGGAGCACGACGTACTGGTAGGCGAGGCGGGTGCTCACGACGGGGCCTCCGGCAGCCACTGGCGGGTGCCGAGCCGCGCGACGAGGAAGTCGACGTACGCCGACCGCAGGGCGTCGGGCCCCAGGTCACCGGACTCTGCCGCGCCCGGCACCGGCTCGAGCCAGACGTCGGGCACCGCGGCGAGGATCTCCTCGAAGGCCGCGCGGTCGAGCCCGGCGGCGATCTCCCCGTCGAGCTCGCGGGCCCGGCCGGCGCAGGTCTCGAAGACGTGGCCGGAGACATCCCACGGCTGGTCCGCGAACTTCGCCGGATCGGTCACGCCGGAGCGCCAGCCGTGGTGGAAGTAGAGCGAGGCACCGTGGTCGATGACCCAGAGGTCGCCGTGCCACAGCAGCAGGTTGGGGTTGCGCCACGAGCGGTCGACGTTGGCCGTGAAGGCATCGAGCCAGAGCACCCGCGCGCCCTCGTCGTCCGCGACGCTGATCTGGCCGTCGACCCCGAACGATCCCGGCAGGAAGTCGATTCCGAGGTTGGCGCCGACGCTGGCGTTGAGCAGGTCCTGCACCTCCTCGTCGGCCTCGTACCTCGCCAGCTCGGGGTCGAGGTCGAGCTCCACGAGGCGCGGCGTGCGCAGACCGAGGCGGGTGGCGAGGCCGCTGACGACGACCTCGGCGACCAGCACCTTCGCGCCCTGACCGGCACCGCGGAACTTGCAGACGTACGTCCCGAGGTCGTCGCCCTCGACGACGCCGGGCAGGCTGCCGCCCTCGCGCAGCGGGGTGACGTAACGCGTGACAGTGACGGCGGGGAGTGGGCTGGCGGTCACTGGACGGGTGCCTCCCCGATCAACCGGGCGGTCTCGGCCTCGACGTCGAAGTCGGCGGCCGGCCACTGCAGGTCGAGTCCGCGAAGGGTGTCGAGGAGCAGCTGTCCGACGGCGAGGTTGCGGAACCACTTCTTGTCCGACGGCACGACGTGCCACGGGGCGATCTGCGTGCTCGTGCGCTCGAGAGCGGTCTCGTACGCCTCGCGGTAGGCGGGCCAGAACGCGCGCTCGTCGATGTCGCAGGGGTTGTACTTCCAGTGCTTGTCCGGATTGGCGAGCCGCTCCGCGAGCCGGGCCTTCTGCTCGTCGGCACTGATGTGGAGCATGCACTTGATGATCGAGACACCCTCGTCGACGAGGCGTGCCTCGAACTCGTTGATCGCGCCGTAGCGGCGCTCGATCTCGTCGGGCTCGGCGAAGCCGCGCACCCTGGCGATCAGGACGTCTTCGTAGTGCGAGCGGTCGAAGACGCCGATGTAGCCGGCCGGCGGAAGGCCCTTCTCGATCCGCCACAGGAAGTCGTGGGCGCGCTCCTCGTCGGTCGGTGCCTTGAAGCTGGTGATTCGCACGCCCTGAGGGTCGACGAGACCGATGGTGTGGCGCAGTACGCCGCCCTTGCCACTGGTGTCCATGCCCTGCAGGACGACCAGCACACGACGCTCGCTGCCGGCGGTGCGCTCGGCCCACAGCCGCTCCTGCAGGTCGGACAGCTCGGACCCCAGGTCAGCCAGTGCGGTCTGGCCGTCGGCCTTCTTGCCGTCGAAACCCGGCGCTGCGTCGGTCTCGATGGAGGCCAGGTCGACCGGTCCGGGGTGCAGGCGCAGGGCTTCGGCGATCGCGGAGGTCGTCATGGGCCCATCATGGCGCAGGGGCCTCTGTCCGGGCTCAGCCGAGCACGCGTCGTACGTCGAGCGTGCACCCGATCACGGTCGCTGTCGTCCCGTCGCGCTGCGGCTCGTCGAACCACGTCCCCTGTTCGAAGCCGGCCTTGGCGAGGACGCGCAGTGACGCCTGGTTGCGGTGGTCGGGCGCAGCGAAGCACGCCGTGACGTCCGGGAAGCGCTGCCGTGCCCGGACCGCCCATGCCCACAGCACGCGGGCACCGAGCTGGCGTCCCACCCACCCGGGCTCGCCGATCGCGTAGTCCAGCCCCACCGCATCCGGGTCCGGCGCCAGCAGGGCGAAGTCCGGGTAGTCGCCGATCCGGTAGTCCTGCACGAAGCCGACCGACCGGCCGTTGACGTCGACGACCCACATCCGGGTCGGGGTCGTCCCGTCGACACGCGGCCCGTACGTCCTCTCGACCCGCTCCCTCGTCGGCTCACCGTCCGAGTTCCACCACCGGCGCACGTGCGGCTCCCCGAGCCACCGCGTCAATGCGGGAAGGTCGCCGCGCGTCATGGCGCGCAGGTCGATCCGCTGGTCGCTGTCGATGGCGAAGCGCTTGACCGGACCCGACAGGTCGTCGACGGTCAGTCGGCCCGGGATCGAGGCGGCCGCCCGGTGAGCGGCCGCGGACCACGACTCACCGGGTGCGACGACCCCGGCGTGCTCGCGTCCGCCATGCCGTACGACGACCCGTTCGGGCTCCACCGTCGCCCGACCTCAGTGGGCGAGGGCGCCCGGCACGACGGGCGGCAGCACCGACCAGGGGAAGTCGATCCACTGCTCGGTCGACCGCCAGGAGTAGTCGGGGGTGATCACGGACTGCGGCTTCTCGTAGATCACCACGGTGCGGGCCTCCGCCACGTGCCCCTCGCAGAACTCGTGCACGAGCTCGAGCGTGCGGCCGGTGTCGGCCACGTCGTCGGCGATGAGGACCTTGAGACCGGAGAGGTCGACCCGCGCCGGCGTCGGCGGCAGCATGATCGGCACCTCGAGCCGCTGGTC
Source organism: Nocardioides zhouii (assembly GCF_004137345.1). Taxonomy (GTDB): domain Bacteria; phylum Actinomycetota; class Actinomycetes; order Propionibacteriales; family Nocardioidaceae; genus Nocardioides; species Nocardioides zhouii. Next base: position 32,811 of record NZ_SDWV01000010.1, on the reverse strand, counting down.
GACGCCGGTGTAGAACTCGACGTTGATGACCGACAGGTTCTTCACGCCCAGGGCGTAGCCGAGGCCCATGCCCAGCGCGAGGCCGCCGCGGGCGATGGCGAGGATCATGTCGGGCTCGAAGCCCGAGTCGGCCACCTCCTGTGCCAGCTCCCGGGTGGCGGTGCCGAACAGCTCGTAGGTCAGGATTTCGCGCTCGTGGGTCACGTACTCATCCCAGCAGAGGCGGGTCGCGCCACGGAAGGGGGTGGTCAGAACTCGAGCGGTGGCTCGAGGTCGTCGTCGCCGTCGTCGAGCTCCGCGAGCGCCTCCCGGACCACCGAGAACGCCAGGCCGGCGCCGTAGCCCTTGCGGGCCAGCAGCCCGGCGAGCCGCCGCGTGGCGACCTGCCGGTCGAGGCCGGCCATCGAGCGGAGCTTCTTGTCGACGAGCGCGCGGGCTGCCGAGCGCTGGTCGTCCTCGTCGATCTGCTCGAGGGCCTCCTTGGCCTCCTCGTCGCCCACACCCTTGCGACGCAGCTCCTGCGCGAGCGCCCGCGGCGCGAGCCCGCGACTGCGGTGTCGGCTCTCCACCCACTGCCGGGCATAGGCCGAGTCGTCGATCAGGCCGACCTCGGTGAACCGGTCGAGCAGCTCGGCGGCGACCTCGTCGGGCACGTCGCGCTGGGCCAGCTTGTCGGCGAGCTCCTTGCGGGTGCGCGCTTGACCGGTCAGCGAGTCGAGCAGGATCGTGCGGCCCACGCCCTCGGGGTCGGCCTGCACCTCGGCCGTACGGGCCTGCGCGGCCGCCGCCCGGGCCGCCTCGCGCTCGGCCCAGGTCTTGGTGCGACCGCGACCACCCTTGCGACCGCGCCCCTTGCTGCGACGCTCGCCGAACGGCCGCTCCTCGGAGGGCGTGGGTGGGGACTCCCCCACCCACGCCTTCACGCCGAGGCTGACGTCACCGGCCCAGTCAGGGGCAGGCCGTGACTCCGACATCAGAAGTCGTTGACCCCGATGGGCTCGTCGCTCAGGTCGTCGGCGGGCTTGTCGACGGCCGGAGTGACGCCCAGCTTCTCCAGGATCAGCTTCTCGATCTCGTTGGCGAGGTCGGGGTTGTCCTTGAGGAAGGTGCGCGAGTTCTCCTTGCCCTGGCCGAGCTGGTCGCCCTCGTAGGTGTACCAGGCGCCGGCCTTGCGAATGATGCCCGCCTCGACGCCGACGTCGATCAGGCCGCCCTCGCGGCTGATGCCCTTGCCGTACATGATGTCGAACTCGGCCTGCTTGAACGGCGGGGCGACCTTGTTCTTCACGACCTTGACGCGGGTGCGGTTACCGACCATGTCGGTGCCGTCCTTGAGCGTCTCGATGCGACGCACGTCGAGGCGCACCGAGGAGTAGAACTTCAGCGCACGACCACCGGTCGTCGTCTCGGGCGAGCCGAACATCACGCCGATCTTCTCGCGCAGCTGGTTGATGAAGATGGCGGTCGTGCCGGAGTTGTTGAGCGCACCGGTCATCTTGCGGAGCGCCTGGCTCATCAGCCGGGCCTGGAGGCCGACGTGGCTGTCGCCCATCTCGCCCTCGATCTCGGCACGGGGCACCAGCGCCGCGACGGAGTCGATGACGATCAGCGACAGGGCGCCGGAGCGGATCAGCATGTCGGCGATCTCGAGCGCCTGCTCCCCCGAGTCGGGCTGCGAGACGAGGAGGGCGTCGGTGTCGCACCCAAGCGCCTTGGCGTAGTCGGGGTCGAGCGCGTGCTCGGCGTCGATGAAGGCGACGATGCCGCCGGCCGCCTGGGCGCTGGCCACCGCGTGGAGGGCGACCGTCGTCTTTCCGGAGGACTCCGGACCGTAGATCTCCACGACCCGACCGCGCGGCAGGCCGCCCAGGCCGAGGGCCACGTCGAGGGCGATCGACCCCGTGGGGATCACCTCGAGCGGGGCACGCGTCTCGTCGCCCAGTCGCATGACCGAACCCTTGCCGAACTGCTTCTCCACCTGTGCGAGCGCGGCATCGAGGGCCTTCTCGCGGTCTGCTCCAGCCATTGCTGTGTCCCGTTCTCTCGTCGTTGTGTCGGTACGTCTGCGACGCTAGGGCGAGCCACTGACAGTCCCTGATCAGGACCGTCTGATGCTGTGGAGAACCTCGCCCGGCGTCGTACCTGTGGACGCACAGTAGCCCGAACAGGTGTTCGATGCAGGCGTTCGAACGCGGCGTGTCGCGGCGTGTTCAGGAGTGCCGGCGGGTGACGCGCCCGGCGACCACCACGGTGCCGGCCAGTAGGGCGGCGAACGCGGCGAGCGCGGGGTAGCCCACGCTCCCGACGATCACGCCGGCCAGCGCTCCGCCGCCCGCGGCGGTCAGCGACATCGCCATGTCCGAGGTGCCCTGCACGTCGGTGCGCGCGTCGATCGGTGTGCGGTCGGCGATCACGGTCGAGGCGGCCACCGTCGCGCACGACCAGCCCAGCCCCAGCAGGAAGAGGCCCGTGAAGATCTGCCACGACGAGCCCTCGGGCGACAGGCCGCACAGCGCCAGCGAGACCAGCAGCACCACTCCCCCGGTCACCAGCACGCTCGAGCGACCGAACCGGTCCGCGGCCCATCCGACCACCGGCGAGAAGGCGAACATGCCGAGCACGTGGATCGAGATGACGAACCCGATGACCTCGAGGTGGGCTCCGCCGTGCTCCATGTGGAGCGGCGTCATGATCATCACGGTCACCATCGCCGCGTGGGCGCACGCCATCGCGACGACGGCAGCGCCGACCTCCGGCACGTCGCAGACGACCTCGACGAAGCGCCCCCACGACCGGCCGCGCGGTTCGACGCCCTCGGTCGGCGTCACACCGGCCGACGCCTGCGCCACGAGCAGCGGGTCGGGGCGCAGCCGCACCCAGACCCAGCCGGCGGCCAGGACGAGCACGACGGCGCCGATGGCGAAGCCGCCGGTGAGCTCGGGGATCCCGAGCCGCCGGGCGGTCGAGCCGCCAACACCGACGAGGTTAGGGCCGGCGACGGCGCCGATCGTCGTGGCCCACACGACCACCGAGAGCGCCCGCGCACGGTGCTCCTCGGTCGCGAGGTCGGTGGCGGCGTAGCGCGACGCACTGTTGACCGCGGTGGTCGCGCCCAGCAGCAGCGCACCCGCGAGCAGCACCAGCATCGAGTCGACGACGCCGGCCACCACGGCGAGCACGGCACCGGCCGCACCCATGAGGTAGCCGGTGACCAGGCCGACGCGCCGGCCGCGGCGGCGCATCATCCGCGCCAGTCCGTACGCCGCCCCGGCAGTGCCGAGCACCTGGAAGGTCTGCGCCAGCCCGGCCATCGTCTCGCTGCCGGAGATGTCGCGCGCCAGGAGCGATGCGGTCGCGACGCCGATGGTCACCCCGACGGCGCCGACAGCCTGCGAGACCACGAGGGTGCGGACCGTGTGGCGCTGGACGGCCTCGAGGTCGAGGCCGGCGTCGACCCGGTGGCTCACCTCTCGGTGTCCGGGAGCTCGAGCTGTCGCCACACGGCCGCCCAGACCTGCTTCGGCGGGACGCCGGCGTCGAGCGCCTCCCGGGTCGTACGCCCGTCGAGGTCGCGGACGACCGTGACCTCGGCCCACGTGCGGGAGTAGGCGAGGCCCAGCGCGTGGTCGAGCCGCGACCAGAACTCCGTGTGCCTCACCGGGACACCTCATCACGAGCCGCTGACAGCTCGAGCCAGGTCTCCCCCTGCGTACCCTCCAGTCCGGACCGGACAGGCACGGCCGACCACCCGGCACCGGCGACGACCTCCTCGAGCGCGGCTGCCCGCCAGTAGGTGAAGTGGCGCGGGTTGCGGACGGTGCCGTGGGTCGACCAGCCGTCGCCGTCACCCTCCTTGACCGAGATCCGGAGCACGCCGCCGGGCTGCGTCACGCCGGCGAGCCGTCGGAGGACCACGGGCAGGTCGCCGCGCCGGACATGCAGCAGGGAGGCGTTCGCCCACACCCCGTCGTACGGGCCGTCCGGCGAGGACAGGTCGTCGACGAGCGGGTCGAGCAGGTCGCAGGCATGTCCCTGCTCCCGCAGTAGCGTGACGAAGCCGGGTGTGATGTCGGTGCGTCGCACGTGCAGCCCGAGCGCCTCCATCAGCAGCGCGTCGCGGCCGCCGCCGGACCCGATCTCCAGCACCCGCGCCCCCGCGCCGAGGACGGCGGCGAGCTCCTCGAGGTCGGCGCGGACGCCGTCCGACACCTGCGTGCGGCCGGCGTACGCCACCGCGTCGAGGTCGTACGCGCGGACGGTCTCGTCGGAGGCGTCACCCATCGCCCGCCCCGACGTCGTGGAGGTGGTGGACGACGTCGTGCAGGTGGTAGCTGCCGAGGGACTCGACGGAGAAGACATCGCCGTTGGAGCGCAGGCCGCGGCGACCGCGCGTCGCGTCGGTGACGGCGGCGTAGATCCCGGCGACGCTGCCCGCCGCCTCAATCAGCTCGATCGCCACCTCCGTGGCGTCCTGATTCCCGTAGTCGCTCTTGACGGCGGTGGCGTCCTGGTCCCAGTTGGCGAAGGTCGGCTCGTCCTCGTCGAGCATCAGCCGGAGCCGCTGGGCGAACAGGACGTGCACGTCGCGGACGTGACAGCCGTACTCCAGGGGCGACCACACGTCCGGCGCAGGCCGCTCGCCGACGTCACCGCGCGCCAGCACCTCCGACCACGTCATCGCGGTGTCGTGGACCAACCGCGGCAGGTCGTCCAGTCCCTGCGCGGCGGGGTCGAAGCCGCACTCCACGCACGGGCGCTCGAGCACCCAGGTCCAGTCCTTGGTGTCGGGAGTGATGCTCATGCCCGACATCCAACCAGCCGGTCAGCCGGGGACAATGGGGGAATGGACATCCGTCGCGCGGTTCCTGCCGACCTGCTCGAGCTCTCCCAGATCTATGCCCGTGAGGCGCTCGAGGGCCACGCCACCTTCGACCTCGAGCCGCGCCCGATGGAGCTGTGGCGGGACAAGCTGGCCGCGGACGGGCCCGGCGAGCACTTCCTCGTCGCCGAGCACCGCGGCACCGTCGTCGGCTATGCGAGCTCGGCTCCCTACCGGCCCAGGCCGGCCTACCTCCACACCCGCGAGACAGGCGTCTACGTCGCGCCCGATCACCAGGGACTCGGCACCGGCCGGGCCCTGTACGAAACCCTCCTGGCGCTGCTGGTCGACGACGGTGTGCACCTCGTCGTGGCCGGCGTCGCCCTGCCCAATGACGCGAGCCTCGCCCTGCACCGCGCCTGCGGCTTCGAGGTGGTGGGCACCATGCGGGGCGCCGGGCGCAAGTTCGACCGGTGGATCGACCTCACCTGGCTGCAGAAGGTCCTCGGCTGAGCCGCGGGCTACTCCCCGAACGGCACGTTCGTGCACACCTGTCTGGGGCCTGCCGCACCGGTCGTCGTGTTGGTCGGGTTGGCGTGGATCACCACGGAGCCCGCGGTGCCGGCGGCGATGAGCCACGAAATGTGGGTCGAACCCACGCCGTTGCCCTCCTCGTCCGTGGTGAAGTCCAGCCACACCTCACGTTCGGCCAGGGTGCCCGTCGTGCCGTGCTGGTAGTGGCCTCCTGACGCCAGCGGGTCGGTGCCGCAGGGGGTCACGTGGACGTGTGCACCGAAGGGGCGGTTGGCGGGCAGGCCACGCACCATGAGGCGCACGTCGGTGCCACCGTCGCGCGCCCAGGAGTGCACCTGGGTGCGGACACCCGCATACGCGACGTCGTGGACCACCGTGGGTCCCCGTCCGTGGTCGACGAGGACGTTGCCGGCGATCGCGATCGCGGGCACTGCCGCGAGAACTCCTGCGCCGATCACGGCGCCGATCATGAGTCTGGTCATGGGGATGTCTCCGGACTGGTCCCGGACGGGGCCTCATCAGTTGTGCCTCGCCGACCTCCCGACGGTTCGCCGGTCCAGACCGGTCCGTCCGGACGAGGATCATGGTGGGACACCGCGGGGGTCGTGGGCACAAGAGGACGTGCAGGCCATGGAGACTGACGGCGGATGGGCGCAGGCGAGCGATGCCGAGCTGGTCGTCGGCGTGCGCGCTGAGGACTGGGGCGCACTCCATGAGCTCTTCCTCCGTCACGGGCCGTGGTTGACAGCACGCCTGACGCACCGGTGCGCCGACACCTCGATCGTGGACGAGGCGGTGTCCGACACCTTCCTGGCCGTGTGGCGCAACCCGGGGTGGCGGGCCGAGGGCGAGGTGGGCGCCTGGCTGTGGGGCATCGCGATCCGGTCGCTCCTGCACCGACTCCAGCCGCGCAGGGACGTCGTCGATCTCCTGGTCACCCTGCGCAGCTCCGACGCAGCGTCCGCGGAGGAGGAGGTGTTGGCGCGGGTGCAGTACAGCACTGTCGGCGTCGCACTGGAGCGCCTCTCGCCCGAGCTGCGCGCCGTGGTCCAGGCCAGGGTCCTCGACGGACTGACCACTCGCGAGGCCGCGTTCATGCTCGGCATCCCGAACGGCACCGTGAAGAGCCGGATGAGCCGCGCACGACTCGAGCTGAGGGAGGCAATGACGGGACCACCTGGCACGCGACCGGCGCTGGTCCGAGGTGAGCGAGCGACCTAGGCGAGGCCGAGCTCGCGCGTCGAGACCTCGCGGATCTCGACCTTGCGCACCTTGCCGGTCACGGTCATCGGGAACTCCTCGACGACCATGACGTAGCGCGGGATCTTGTAGTGCGCCAGCTTGCCGTTGGCGAAGGCGCGTACGGCGTCGGTGTCGAGCGGCTGGGTGCCCGGCCGCATCCGCAGCCACGCGCACAGCTCCTCGCCGTACTTGTCGTCGGGGACGCCCACGACCTGAACGTCCTCGATGTCGGGGTGGGTGTAGAGGAACTCCTCGATCTCGCGGGGATAGATGTTCTCCCCGCCGCGGATGACCATGTCCTTGATGCGTCCGGTGATCCGGAGGTAGCCGTCGTCGTCCATCACGCCGAGGTCGCCGGTGTGCATCCAGCCGTCGGCGTCGATGGCCTCGCGCGTCTTCTCCTCGTCCTGCCAGTACCCGAGCATCACGGAGTAGCCGCGGGTGCAGAACTCCCCCGCCTCGCCCCGCGGCAGCGTGTCCCCGGTGACGGGATCGACGATCCTGACCTCGAGGTGCGGGGCGACGCGCCCCACCGTGCCGACCTTGCGCTCGAGCGAGTCGTCGGTGCGGGTCTGCGTCGAGACGGGCGACGTCTCGGTCATGCCGTACGCGATCGTCATCTCGTCGATGCCCGCGTCGATGAGCTTCTTCATCATCTCCTCGGGGCACGGCGAGCCGGCCATGATGCCGGTGCGCACGGTGCCGAGGTCGTACGCCGACAGGTCCGGCAGTGCCCACTCGGCGATGAACATCGTGGGCACGCCGTAGAGCGACGTGCACCTCTCGTCGGAGACCGCACGGAGCGTGAGGGACGGGTCGAAGCCCGGCGCCGGGATGATCATCGTCGCGCCGTGGGTGGTGCACGCGAGGTTGCCCATCACCATGCCGAAGCAGTGGTAGAAGGGCACCGGGATGCAGACCCGGTCGGCCTCGGTGTAGCGGCAGGTCTCGCCCACGAGGTAGCCGTTGTTGAGGATGTTGCGGTGGCTCAGGGTGGCTCCCTTGGGGAAGCCTGTCGTGCCCGACGTGTACTGGATGTTGATCGGATCGTGGGGGTCGAGCGACGCCGCGCGCGTTTGCAGGTCGTCCGGGCCGACGCCCTCCCCGGCAGCCAGCAGCCCCGCCCAGCTGTGCGCGTCGTCGAGGTGGACGACGCGCTCCAGGCTCGCGTTCTGCTCGGCCGTGTCCGCGATCATCGCGCGGTAGTCGCTGGTCTTGAACGTCGTCGCGCTCACCAGCAACCGCATCCCGCTCTGGTTCACGACGTAGGCGAACTCGTGGGTGCGGTAGGACGGGTTGACGTTGACCAGGATCGCGCCGATCTTCGCGGTCGCGAGCTGGACGAGCGTCCACTCGGCGCTGTTCGGGCCCCAGATGCCGACGCGGTCACCCTTCTCGATACCGGCCCCGATCAGACCGCGCGCGACGTCGTCGACGTCGCGGTCGAGCTCGGCCCACGTCCACCGACGACCGCTCGCGCACTCGACGAGCGCCTCGCGGTCGGCGTACGCCGCCACTGTCCGCGCGAGGCTGGCGCCGATCGTCTCCTCCAGCAGTGCCGGTGCGGCGTCGCCCTGTGCGTAGGAGTCCATGCCCAGCAACCTAGGTCCGGCGGGACTTCCTGACCAGAGGGTCAGGTGAGCAGCAGCGCATCCAGACGACGGCGTACGACGAGCAGGCCGACGATGCCCATCACGACGAGGTAGACGACCGAGACCGCCGACTCCCAGGTCACGACACCCGTCGTGAGCTCGCGGCACAGCACGACGCCTCGGTAGAGCGGAGTGGCCTCGACGATCCAGCGCAGGACGCCGTCGCCGAACGCCTCGACCGGGAAGAACGTCGCCGAGAACAGGAAGAGCGGCATCTGGGCGAGCGTGATCTTGTCGAAGTCCTGCCAGCTCGTCATCCATGTCGTCAGCGCCATGCAGACCGCAGAGAAGGCGAACGCGATGAGGATGGCCGCCGGCAGCGCCAGCACCGCCCACCACGAGTCGACCAGCCCCATCGCCAGCATCACGACGAGGAAGGCGGCGGAGTAGACCGAGCCGCGGAGCAGGCCCCACGTGATCTCCCCGCGCGCGATGTCGCCGGTGGTCAGCGGGGTGGCGAGCATCTGGTCGTAGAGCTTTTCGTACTTGAGCTTGAAGAACACGTTGAACGTGCTGTCGAGGAGCGCACCGTTGAAGGCCGAGGTGGCAAGCATCGCCGGTGCGACGAATGCGGCGTACGGCACCTGCTCGCCGTGGAACTCGAACGAGTCGATCAGCTGGCCCACGCCGATGCCGATGGAGAAGAGGTAGAGCACCGGCTCGAGGAAGCCCGTCAGGAAGAGCTTCCAGGCGGACTTGTAGACGACGAAGTTGCGCAGCACCAGCACGCGGGCGGCGTGCACCGGCGTCAGGGGCGCCGGGATTGCGGTCACGAGGGCCATGTCAGGACTCCAGCCGCTTCTCGAGGCCGGTGACGGCCCAGCGCCAGCCGACGACGGAGAGCACGACCAGGACGCCCGCGTTGAGCGCGGCGAGCGGCCAGTCGACCGTGTCGAGGCAGAGCATCCGCGACAGGGAGACGCCGTGCCACAGCGGGGTCAGCCGGGCGACCCACTCCAGCACCGGCCCGAGGTTGGTGATCGGGAAGAACGCCCCGGAGAACAGCGTGAGCGGCAGCACGCCGAGGCGGAACAGAACGCCGAAGCCCTCCTCGGACTTCAGCCGCGCTGAGTAGCCGAAGGTCAGCGTCGCGAAGGCCATCCCGACCAGCACCTGCGAGACCCACGCGAGGAACGGTCCCCACCAGCTCTCGAAGACGCCGAAGGGCGCCAGCACGAGCATGAAGACCGCGCATGCCGACGCGACCCGGAACAGCACGAACCCCAGGAACGCGTTGACCAGGTCGCGCACCGCGAGCGGCGTCGCGAGCTGGGCGTAGAACGTCTTGTGCCACTTGATCGCGCCCATCACGGGGTACGTCGACTCGCTGACCGCGATCGTCATCGCATGCGCCGCGACGAGGCCGGGCACGACGAAGGCGAGGTAGGACGCCGCCCCCTCGAGCCGCTCCGGGTCGGCGTCGATGAAGCCGCCGAGCAGCACGCCCATCGCGACGACGTAGAACAGCGGGGTGGCGAACGAGCTCACCACTCCCCCGCGCCAGGTGCGCTTGTAGACGGTGAGCCAGTAGTCGTACTGCCGCGTGAACCCCTCGTACGCCGACAGGGTGCCGGCGGGCCGCGACGTGACGGGGCTGGTGTCGGTTGCCATCAGTCGGCCAGGCTCCGGCCGGTGAGGCGCAGGAAGACGTCCTCGAGGGTGGAGCGGCGGACGAGCGTCGCGATCGGCTGGAGGCCGCGGTCGAGGACCGCCGTGACGACCTCCTCGCCGTGGTCGGAGTAGACGAGCAGCCGGTCGGGGAGCACCTCGACGCGCTCGCCGAGGTCCTCGACCTTGCCGGCCAGGCCCTCGTGCTCGCCGACTCCGAAGCGCAGCTCGGCGACCTCGCGGGTCGAGTGCGCGTCGATGAGCTCGCGCGGCGAGCCCTCGGCCGCGATGAGGCCCTTGTCCATCACGACGAGACGGTCGCAGAGCTGCTCGGCCTCGTCCATGTAGTGGGTGGTGATCACGAGCGTCACGCCGGCCTGCTTCAGGCGGAAGAGCTGGTCCCACAGGACGTGGCGGGCCTGCGGGTCGAGGCCGGTGGTCGGCTCGTCGAGCAGCAGGAGGTCGGGGTTGTTGATCAGGCTGCGGGCGATCGTGAGGCGCCGCTTCATGCCGCCGGAGAGGTCCTCGACCTTGGACTTCGCCTTCTCGGTGATCTGCGCGAACTCGAGCAGCTCGGTGGCGCGGTCGCGGCAGGTGGCGCGGTCGATGCCGAAGTAGCGGCCGTAGATGTAGAGGTTGTCGAAGACGTTGAGCTCGTTGTCGAGCGTGTCCTCCTGCGGGCAGACGCCGAGACGCCCGCGGATCGCCGGTCCGTCGGTGGCCGGGTCCATGCCGAAGATCCGCAGCTCACCGGATGTCACCGGGCTGACCGACGCGATCATCCGCATCGTGCTCGACTTGCCGGCGCCGTTGGGGCCGAGGAAGCCGAAGGCCTCGCCCTTGCGGACCTCGACGTCGATGCCCTTCACCGCCTCGAAGTCCCCGAACGACTTGCGCAGTCCCCGCGCCGAGATCATGGATTCCGTCACGTCGGCCGACACTAGATCAGTGCGGCGCCGACCGACGAACCCTTTGCACGTGGCGCTCGGTGCCTCAGGACGACTCGGCCGCAGGTGTGAGGCGCAGCAGGCGGCCGGAGCCCTCGTCCTCGAGGAGCCAGATCGCTCCGTCGGGTCCCTCCTCCACGGACCGGATCCGCTCACCCAGGTCGTAGACCTCGGCCTCGCCGGCGCTCGTCCCGTCGAGGTCGACCCGGACCAGCGCCTCGCCGGACAGCGCACCGAGGAACGCGTCGCCCTGCCAGTCGGCGAAGCGGTCGCCGCCGTAGACCATCAGGCTCCCCGGGGAGATGCTCGGGTTCCACGACATCGCCGGTGCGGCATAGCCGTCGCCCTCGGAGTGGTCGGGGATCTCGCCGCCGCCGTAGTCGCTGCCGTTCGACACCTCCGGCCACCCGTAGTTGGACCCGGCCTCGACCAGGTTCAGCTCGTCGCCACCCTCGGGACCCATCTCGGAGGACCAGAGCGTCCCGTCGGGCGCGAACTCGAGGCCCAGCGGGTTGCGGTGGCCCCAGCTCCAGATCTCCGCCGTGACCCCGCCCCGGTCCGCCAGCGGGTTGCCGGGAGCGGGGTCGCCGTCGAGGGTGAGTCGCACGATCGTGCCCAGGGTGTTGCTGGTGTCCTGCGCAGGCGCTCCCTGCTGCCGGTCGCCGGAGGACACGAAGAGGTGCTCGCCGTCGGGTGAGAGCGCAAGCCGGTGGCTCAGGTGCCCGTCGCCGCCGGTCTTCGGCGTCTGGCGCCAGATGACCTCCAGGTCCTCCAACCTCGGCTCGCCCCCGTCGGTCGCCAGGCGTGCCCGGCCGACGGCAGCCCCCGTCCCGCCGGCGCCCTCCTCGGCCCAGCTCAGGTAGATCGTCCCGTCGTCGGCGTACGTCGGGCCCGGCAGGACGTCGCCGAGACCGGCCTGCCCGCTGTCCACCACTGTCGGCGTGCCGGCGACCTCGACCCGCTCGCCGCTGTCGGCGTCGCGCAGGTGGAGGGTGCCGCTGCGCTCGGTGACCAGCAGGTCGCCGTCCGGCAGGAACGCCATCGCCCAGGGCTCGTCGAAGCGGTCGACCTCCTCGACGACGAAGGGCCACGCGTCCTCACCCTCGCTCGTGACCTCGCCCAGCGCTCCGGACGAGGCGCTGTCGGCACACCCGGCCGCGAGTGCCGCGACGAGTCCGGCGAGGACGAGGGGTGCTGACTTCATGCCTCCATCGTGCGCGCCGTCGCCAACACCGGATGAGGACCGGCCCGGTAGGAAGGGACCATGCGCATCTTCTTCACCGGCGGCAGCGGCAAGGCCGGCAAGCACGTCGCTCCCTTCCTCGCCCAGCAGGGCCACCAGGTCACCAACGCCGACCTGGTGCCCCTCGACCACCCCGACGTGGCCGACCTCCGGGTGGACCTCACCGATGCCGGCGAGGTCTACTCCGCCCTCGCCGGCCTGGCGACGTTCGAGGAGCTCGACCTGCCGCAGAAGCCGACGTACGACGCGGTCGTGCACTTCGCCGCGATCCCGGCGATCCTCCGGCAGCCGGACGCCGCGACCTACGCGACCAACACGCTCAGCACCTACCACGTCCTCGAGGCCACGACCCGGCTCGGCATCCGCAAGGTCATCTTCGCGAGCTCGGAGACGACGTACGGCGTCTGCTTCGCCCAGGGTGAGCGAAAGCCGCTCTACGTGCCCGTCGACGAGGAGCACCCGACGGTCCCGGAGGACTCGTACGCGATGTCGAAGGTCGCGGGCGAGGTGACGGCCAGGTCGTTCCATGCGCGGTCGGGCGCCGACATCTACGGCCTGCGGATCAACAACGTCATCGAGCCGCACGAGTACGCCGAGCTGTTCCCGCCGTTCCTCGAGGACCCGTCGCTGCGGCGGCGCAACCTGTTCGCCTACATCGACGTGCGCGACCTCGGCCAGATGGTGCAGCGCTGCCTCGAGACCGACGGCCTGGGCTACGAGGTCTTCAACGTCGCGAACGCCGACATGTCGGTGGCCGCGACGACGTCCGAGGTCATCGACCACTTCTACGACGGGGTCGAGGTGCGCCGGGAGATGGGGCGCGACGAGACCTTCTACGCCATCGACAAGGCACGCGAGCTGGTCGGGTTCGACCCGCAGCACTCGTGGCGCGACGTGCTGGACGATCCCCGGGCCTGAGCCCTCCGGGAGGTCAGCGTCGTGCGCCGGCCCGTCCGAGGAGGGCGGCCATCGCCGCGATGTGGACCGGCGTCGAACCGCAGCACCCGCCGACCACGTCGATGCCGAGGTCCGTGAGGCGACCGGCGTGGGCCGCCATGTCCTCGGCGCTGGCGTCGTACTCGAAGTGGTCGCCGACCACCTGCGGGAGGCCGGCGTTGGACTGGGCGACCAGGAGCAGGCCGTCGGGTCGCGCGGCCACCATCTCGGCGGCGATGAGCTCCATCTCCTCCGGGCCGCGACCGCAGTTGGCCCCGACCGCGTCGGCGCCGGCCGCTGCGAGGTGGGTGACGGCGTCGCCGGGCCGGACGCCCATCATCGAGCGGAGGTTGGTGTCGAAGCTCAGGGTCACCACGACCGGCAGGTCGGGTGCGACCTCACGCGCGGCTGCAAGCGCGGCGTCCGCCTCGGCAAGGTCGCTCAGCGTCTCGACCAGGACGAGGTCGATGCCACCGTCGACCAGCGCGGTCAGCTGCTCGGCGAACAGCGCCTGCGCCTCCTCGCCGGTGAGCACGCCCAGCGGCGCCAGCAGCTCGCCGGTCGGCCCGAGGTCGCCCGCGACGAGCAGGCCGTGCTCGTCGGCGACCGACCGCGCGACCTGCGCGGCCGACCGGTTCACCTCGGCGAGGCGGTCGCCGAGGCCATGCATGTCGAGGCGCGGTCGCGTCCCGCCGAACGTGTTGGTGGTCAGGACGCGTGCGCCCGCCTCGGCGTACGCCGTGTGTGCCGCGCGGACGGCCTCCTGGTTCTCCAGATTCCAGAGCTCACCCGGAGCACCGTCCTCGAGACCGCTGTCCTGCAGCAGCGTGCCCATGCCGCCGTCGAGGAGCACGGGCCTGTGATCGCCGAGCAGCCCTGCGAGGCGGTTCATCCGGACAGCCCGTCGAGGTAGCCGGCGATCCGGTCCGCGGGCCACTCGCGGTCGAGCTCGGCGGCCACGCGGTCGAGCACCTCCGCTGGTGAGCCGTCGGCCTCGGTCCAGGGCGATCGCTCCCAGCCCTCGAGGTAGTCGGTCGACCCGGTGTCGCCGAGCCGCATCGCGGCCTCGTCGATGGCCTCCTGGAACCTCGCCGCGAGCTGGACCTTCGCGGTCTCGTCGCCCGACCTCGCTGCCACCATCGACGGCAGCTCGCGCCACCGCGTCACCTGGAACTCCGTCATGGCTCGAGCCTAGGTTGGGTGGGGCGATCGCTCGCCGTCGTCCCGACGTGTGGGCCGTGCCTAGGCTGGCCGAGTGATCGAACCCGTGTCGTCCGTTGCGCCAGAGCTGTCGGGCCGCGTGCTGATGAGCCAGGGCTGGCGCGACCTGACGTTCCTGCACTGGGCGGTCGACCCGGCTCTGGTCGCGCACCGGATGCCACCGGGCGTGCGACCCGACACCTTCGAGGGGCGCACTTACGTCGGCCTGATCCCGTTCCGCATGGTCGGCGCCGGGTTCGGCCGCAGCCACCCCGTGCCGTGGGCGGGGACCTTCCTCGAGACCAACGTGCGGCTCTACTCCGTCGACGACACCGGCCGGCGCGGGATCGTGTTCCTCAGCCTCGACACCGACCGCGCCGCGGTGGTCGCCGGCGCCCGAGCCGGGTTCGGCGTCCCGTACCGCTGGGCGCGGATGCGCTACCGCGTGCAGGGCGACGAGCACACCTACGACGCCCGGCTGCGCTGGCCCGGCGTACGCGCCTCCAGCCACGTCGTCGTACGTGCCGGGGCGGCGCGCGAGAGCACCGAGCTCGACCACTTCCTGAGCGCTCGGTGGGGCCTGCACACGCGGTGGGGCGGTCGCACGCTCTACGTCCCCAACCAGCACGAGCCGTGGCCCGTCCACGACGCCGAGGTGCTCGCGCTCGACGACGGCCTGATGGCCTCCGTCGGGCTGCCCGGACTGGCCGACCGGCCACCCGATCACGTCGGGTTCAGCCCCGGGGTCCACACGGACTTCGGGTTCCCGGTGGACGCCCGCCGGCCGCGGTGACCTAGGAGCGGTCCGTGGCTGTCGTGCCGAGCAGCGCCCGCGTGAGCGAGGCTCCATCCGCCTGGAGCTGCGCGGTGGCAGCGGCCAGGTCCTCGTCGCCCGGCTCACGACCATCCATCGCCGCGATCAGCACAGCCCGCCGCACCAGCTCCTTGGCGTACGACGCCGTGGTGCCCGCCGCGGCAGCCGCGGCCTCCGCGATGGCCGAGGTCGAGAAGCCGACCTCGGTGGCGTAGAGGGCGATCAGCGACTGACGGGCCGGCTCGTCCGGCAGCGGGATCTCCACCGCGAGGTCGACCCGGCCGGGCCGCTGGGCGAGGGCACGCTCGAGCGCCTCCGCGCGGTTGGTCGTCAGCAGGAACACGACGTCGGCGTCCGCGTCGAGGCCGTCCATCGCGTCGAGCAGCGTGAACAGCAGCGGCGACGGCCCGCCTCCGAAGTGGCCGTGGTCGCGGTCCTCGGCGATGAGGTCGCAGTCCTCCAGCACGACGATGGCCGGCTGGTGGGCGCGCGCGATCTGGGCCGCGGCGGCCACGAACCCCATCTGCATCCCGGTGAGGATCACGACGGTGGTGCCGGGCACGGCGCTGATGAGGTGCCGGACGGTGTGGGTCTTCCCGGTGCCGGGCGGCCCGTAGAGCAGCACGCCGCGCTTGAGGTGCTGCCCCTTGCTCCGCAGCTGCTCACGGTGCTCGGCGAGACCGACGACGTGCGCCCGCACCTGGTCGAGGGTGCCCTCGGGCAGGATCACGCGGTCAGCAGGCAGGTCCGGGCGGCGGGCGAACGTGATGCCGCTCAGCGAGTGCTCGTAGGGGTTCCCGGCGAACGTGATCACCTGGCCGCGCAGCACGCTGAGCGAAAGCGAGAGCTCGCGCACCTCGGTCAGGAGCGCCGTTGCCACCTCGGGCGTCGGCGCGAGCAGCTCGAGCCGCGGCTGGCCGCCGAACTGCGGGTTGGCGGCACGCTGCAGCACGGCGACCGGCGCGCCGTCGTACGCGAAGAGGTGCAGGCCGAAGGCCACGGTCGCCCGGTCGGTGTCGGGACCCGTCGCGAGGTTGAGCCGGTCGACCTGCCCCTGCCGGAAACGCCCCCACCCGGCCTGGGCCATCAGGTCGCTCAGCGAGCTGTGGTGCCGCTGGTCGCCGCCACCGATCCCGAGCAGCCGGCTCTCGGGGTCGCGGCCCGCGATCTCGGCGAGCGCGAGGTCGACGTCGACGACGCGGTGGGCGTCGACCGACTCCTGCACGACGGGCAGGTCATCGGCCGGCTGCCCGAAGTGGGCGTCGAGGACCGGGAGCATCGGCGTCCCTCGCTGCTCGTCGTGCTCCTCCTTGAGCAGCTGCTTCACCAGTCGTCCGAGTGCACCCCGGAGCTCGTCGTCCTGCCTGTCCCCCGTGTCAGTCATGCGGGCGAGCGTAGGCGGCGACGACGACAGCCGCCTCCCGGTTTGTCGCCGACCGCCCTACTGTCGGCGGATGGACCTCCTCACCCCCGACGACCTCACCCACCTGCGCCGGTGTGTGGACCTCGCCCGCGAGGCGCTCGACGGCGGCGACGAACCGTTCGGGTCACTGCTGGTCGATCCCACCGGCGTCGTGCTGCGCGAGGAGCGCAACACCACCGGCGCGGGCGACCAGACCCGACACCCCGAGCTCGAGCTGGCCCGGTGGGCCGCCGGCCACGTCGCGGAGGACGTACGCCCGACGTGCACCGTCTACACGTCCGGCGAGCACTGCCCGATGTGCTCGGCCGGGCACGCGTGGGTGGGGCTGGGTCGGATCGTGTACGCCGCCTCGACCGCACAGCTGTCTGCATGGAGGTCGGGCTGGGGCCTCCCCGCCGGCCCGGTGCTGGCGCTGTCGATCAACGAGGTGGCCCCGGGCGTTCCTGTTGCAGGCCCGGCATCCTCGCTTGCGGACGAGCTCCGGGAGCTGCACCGCCGCGCGTCCGGGGTCGACGGCTAGTGCGGTGTCCGTGGTGCAGCATCCGAACCACAGACACCGCACAAAGCCCGTCCTAGGCTGGGACGGTGAGTGACGCGCTCGACAACGGACCGTTCTTCCACGGCACCAAGGCCGACCTGCTGGTCGGCGAGCTGCTCACCGCGGGCTTCCGGTCCAACTACCGGCCCGAGGTGGTGATGAACCACATCTACTTCACGGCCCTGGCCGACGGCGCCGGCCTCGCCGCCGAGCTCGCCGCAGGCGAGCGAGAGCCGCGCGTGTACGAGGTCCAGCCGGTCGGCGCGTACGAGAACGACCCGAACGTGACCGACAAGAAGTTCCCCGGCAATCCCACGCGGTCCTACCGCAGCACCGAGCCGCTCCGGGTGGTTGCCGAGGTCGAGGACTGGACGCGCCTCAGTCCCGAGGCGCTGCAGGCGTGGCGCGACCGGATCGCGGTCCTCCGCGCGGACGAGCGCGGCGAGATCATCAACTGATCGGTCCTTGTCCGACTCCGCTGAACGCCGGACGTCCTTCAGGGCGAGCCCCGATGTCGCACCTCGGTGACAGACTGCACAGCATGTCCGCCCTCGACCGCTTCAGCGCGCCCACGCGGGAGTGGTTCACGGCGTCGTTCGCGCAGGCCACGCCGGCCCAGGAGGGCGCGTGGACGAGCATCGCCGAGGGCAAGAACGCGCTGGTCGTCGCACCCACCGGCAGCGGCAAGACGCTGAGCGCCTTCCTCCACGCGATCGACCGACTCATGAGCAGTGAGAAGCCCGAGGACAAGTCACGGCGCACCCGCGTCCTCTACATCTCCCCGCTCAAGGCGCTCGGCGTCGACGTCGAGCGCAACCTGCGCGCTCCCCTCACCGGCATCCGCCACACTGCGGAGCGGCTCGAGACCACGGTCCCCGAGGTGACGGTGGGACTGCGGTCCGGCGACACCAGCCCGGCCGACCGGCGCAAGCTCGGCACCACGCCGCCCGACATCCTCATCACCACGCCCGAGTCGCTCTTCCTGATGCTGACCAGCCAGGCGCGCGAGACGCTGCGCAGCGTCGACACCGTCATCATCGA
Organism: Nocardioides zhouii; assembly: GCF_004137345.1. Classification (GTDB taxonomy): domain Bacteria; phylum Actinomycetota; class Actinomycetes; order Propionibacteriales; family Nocardioidaceae; genus Nocardioides; species Nocardioides zhouii. Next base: position 14,814 of record NZ_SDWV01000010.1, on the reverse strand, counting down.
CGAGGTCCACGCCGTCGCCGGCACGAAGCGCGGCGCGCACCTAGCGATCAGCCTCGAGCGCCTCGACTCGCTCCTCGACAAGCCTGCGCAGCGCATCGGGCTCAGCGCGACCGTGCGTCCCCTCGACGAGGTGGCGCGATTCCTCGGTGGCGCGCAGCCGGTCGAGATCGTGTCGCCGCCCAGCACCAAGGAGTGGGACCTCCGGGTGGTGGTGCCGGTCGAGGACATGACGATGCCGGAGGAGTACGACGAGACGTCGGGCGATCCCGGCCGGTCGACGAGCATCTGGCCCCACGTCGAGGAGCACGTGGTCGACCTCGTCGAGCGGCACCGCTCGACGATCGTCTTCGCCAACTCCCGCCGCCTGGCGGAGCGCCTCACCGCCCGGCTCAACGAGATCGCCACGACGCGGGCCGAGGAGCGCGACGCACAGGACTCGGGGCCGAAGTCCCAGCAGCCACCCGCGCAGATCATGGCCCAGTCGGGGCAGAGCAGCGGCGCCGGGACGATCATCGCCAAGGCCCACCACGGCTCGGTCTCCAAGGAGCAGCGCGCGATCATCGAGGACGACCTCAAGCGCGGCCGCCTGCCCGCCGTGGTCGCGACGAGCAGCCTCGAGCTCGGCATCGACATGGGCGCGGTCGACCTGGTCATCCAGATCGAGTCGCCGCCGAGCGTCGCCAGCGCCCTGCAGCGCGTGGGCCGCGCCGGTCACCAGGTGGGCGAGGTGAGTCGTGGCGTCCTCTTCCCCAAGCACCGCGGCGACCTGGCGCAGACGGCCGTGTCGGTCGAGCGGATGCGCAGCGGCGCGATCGAGAAGCTCTCCGTCCCGGCCAACCCCCTCGACGTTCTGGCCCAGCAGGTCGTGGCGATGCTCGCCATGGACGAGTGGGACGTCGACGAGATGTTCGCGCTGATGACCCGCGCGGCGTCGTACGCCCAGCTCCCCCGCGGCGCCTACGACGCCACCCTCGACCTGCTGAGCGGGCGCTACCCCAGCGACGAGTTCGCCGAGCTGCGCCCGCGCATCGTCTGGGACCGCGTCACCGGCACCCTCAGCGGCCGTCCGGGCGCCCAGCGGCTCGCCGTCACCAGCGGTGGAACCATCCCCGACCGTGGGCTCTTCGGCGTCTTCCTCGTCGGCGAGAAGGCCAGCCGGGTCGGCGAGCTCGACGAGGAGATGGTCTACGAGTCGCGCGTCGGCGACATCTTCGCCCTCGGCGCCACCAGCTGGCGTATCGAGGACATCACCCACGATCGCGTGCTCGTCACGCCCGCGCCAGGCATCCCCGGCCGGCTGCCGTTCTGGAAGGGCGACGCCCTCGGCCGGCCCGCCGAGCTCGGCGCCGCCGTCGGAGCCTTCACCCGCGAGCTCGCCGCGGTTTCACCGGCGAAGGCCATTGCGAGCGTGCGCGAGCGCGGGCTCGACGCCAACGCCGCCACCAACCTCGTCACCTACATCACCGAGCAGCGCGAGGCGACGCAGGTCGTCCCGCACGACACCCAGATCGTCGTCGAGCGGTTCCGCGACGAGCTCGGCGACTGGCGCCTCGTCGTCCACTCCCCCTACGGCACCCCCGTCCACGCCCCCTGGGCGCTCGCGATCAACGCGCGGATGCGGGAGCGCTACGACATCGACGGCCAGGCCGTGGCCTCCGACGACGGCATCGTCATCCGGATCCCCGACACCGACGCCGAGCCGCCCACGGGCGAGGTCATCGTCTTCGAGCCCGACGAGATCGAGCAGCTCGTCACGCAGGAGGTCGGCGGGTCGGCGCTCTTCGCCAGCCGCTTCCGCGAGTGCGCCGCCCGCGCGCTGCTGCTCCCTCGTCGCGACCCCGGCCGGCGCAGTCCGCTGTGGCAGCAGCGCCAGCGCAGCGCGCAGCTGCTCCAGGTCGCCGCGCAGTACCCCTCCTTCCCCATCGTCCTCGAGGCCGTGCGCGAGTGCCTCCAGGACGTGTACGACCTCCCCGCGCTCGTCGCCCTGCTCGGCCGCGTCCAGCGTCGCGAGGTCACCGTCGTCGACGTCGCCACCACCTCGCCCAGCCCGTTCGCCCGCAGCCTGCTCTTCGGCTATGTCGCCCAGTTCGTCTACGAGGGCGACTCCCCCATCGCCGAGCGTCGCGCAGCTGCGCTGTCGCTCGACCAGGGCCTGCTCGCCGAGCTGCTCGGTCGCGCCGAGCTCCGCGAGCTGCTCGACCCCGAGGTGCTCGCCGAGGTCGAGGCCGAACTGCAGTGGCTCGCGCCCGACCGGCGTGCCCGCAACGCCGAGGGCGTCGCCGACCTGCTGCGCCTCGTCGGACCGCTGTCGGTCGCCGAGATCGCCGAGCGCAGCGTCGACGGCGCGGATGTCGCCGAGTGGTTGTCGCTGCTCGACCGGCGGGTGCTCCCCGTGCGGATGGCCGGCGAGGACCGCTGGACCGCCATCGAGGACATCGGTCGGCTGCGTGACGGGCTCGGCGTACCCGTCCCGGTCGGCACCCCCGACGCCTTCCTCGAGCTGCCCGAGGACCCGCTCGGCGACCTCGTGTCCCGCTACGCCCGCAGCCACGGCCCGTTCACCACCGCCGAGGTCGCGAGCCGCCTCGGTCTCGGCGAAGCCGTCGCCCGCCAGACCCTGCAGCGGCTCGCGCACCGCGGCCGCGTGCTCGACGGCGAGTTCCGCCCGTCGGGCTCCGGCACCGAGTGGTGCGACGCCGAGGTGCTCCGCAAGCTCCGTCGTCGCTCGCTCGCGCGGCTGCGCCAAGAGATCGAGCCGGTCACCCACGACGCAGTCGCCCGCTTCCTGCCGGCCTGGCAGAAGGTCGGCGGCGCCCTGCGGGGCCTCGACGGCGTCATTGCCGCGATCGACCAGCTCGCGGGGTGTCCCGTGCCCGCCAGCGCCCTGGAGCCGCTGGTGCTCGCCTCCCGCGTCCGCGACTACGAGCCCTCGATGCTCGACGAGCTCACCGCCTCGGGCGAGGTCATCTGGGTCGGCCACGCGCCGCTCCCCGGCAGCGACGGCTGGGTCAGCCTCCACCTCGCCGACCAGGCCCACCTCACCCTCCCCGAGGTCGAGTCAGACGAGCCGAGCGGCCTCCACCGCGCCGTGCTCGACGCCCTCGAACCCGGTGGCGCCTGGTTCTTCCGCCAGCTCTCCGACCGGGTCGGCTCCACCACTGATGCCGAGCTCAGCAGCGCCCTGTGGGAGCTGGTCTGGCGCGGCCTCGTCACCAACGACACCCTCGCTCCCCTCCGCGCCCTGGTCCGCAGCGGGACGCCGTCGCACCGCACCCGTCGTACGCCGCCACGGCTCGGCAGGTCAACCGGCGGCCGGATGCCCGTACGCACCGGCCCGCCCGAGACGGCCGGACGGTGGGCGGTCCTGCCCGAGCGCGACGGTGACCCGACCCGCCGCGCCCACGCCCGCGCCGAGCACCTGCTCGAGCGGCACGGCGTGGTGACCCGCGGCGCCGTGGTCAGCGAGCGGGTGGCCGGTGGGTTCGCGGGTGTCTACAAGGTGCTGAGCGCCTTCGAGGACACCGGTCGCTGCCGACGCGGCTACTTCATCGACGGCCTCGGTGCCGCGCAGTTCGGCAGCGCGGGCGCCATCGACCGGCTCCGTACGTTCGCCGAGCCGGAGAGCACCACCGGCGGCAAGCCGACAGTCGTCGCGCTCGCCGCGACTGACCCCGCCAACGTGTTCGGCGCCGCACTGCCGTGGCCCGAGCCGGCCGATGCCGAGCGTGCCGGGCACCGCCCCGGGCGCAAGGCGGGCGCCCTGGTGGTGACGGTCGACGGTGCGCTGACGGTCTACGTCGAGCGCGGTGGGCGCACCCTGCTCACCTGGACCGAGGACCAGGACGTGCTGACGCCTGCGATGTCGGCGCTCGCCGACGCCGCCCGCCGGGGTGCGCTCGGCCGGCTCACCGTCGAGAAGGCCGACGGCCAGGCGCTCATCGGCAGCGGCGGCGAGACCCCGATCCGGCTGGCGCTGTCGGCGGCCGGCTTCATCGCTTCACCGAAGGGACTGAGGCTGCGTGCCTGAGGGCGACACCGTCTACCGAGCCGCAGCCAAGCTCGACCGTGCCCTGACCGGGCACAGGCTCACCGTCACCGACTTCCGCGTGCCGTCCTTCGCGACGGTCGACCTGACCGGCGGCACCGTCATCCGTACGCTCTCGCGCGGCAAGCACATCCTCACCCGCATCGACCACGAGCGCGCCTGGACGATCCACACCCACCTCAAGATGGAGGGCTCGTGGCACGTCTACCCGGACGGCGAGCGGTGGCGGCGGCCCGACAGCCAAGTCCGGCTGCTGCTCGGCATCGAGGGCCGGCGGGCGGTCGGCTTCCAGCTCGGCATCGTCGAGCTGGTCCCCCGCGACGCGGAGGCCGACCTGGTCGCCCACCTCGGCCCCGACCTGCTCGGGCCGGACTGGGACGAGGCCCGCGCGCTGGCCAACCTCCGCGACGAGCCCGCGCGCCCGGTCGGGCAGGCGCTGCTCGACCAGCGCAACCTGGCGGGTGTCGGCAACATGTACATGGCCGAGCTCTGCTTCACCAGCGGGGTCAACCCCGCGACGGGCGTGGGCCGCGTGCCCGACCTCACCCGGCTCGTACGACGGGCGAAGCAGATGCTCGAGCTCAACAAGGACCGTGCGATCCAGTCCACCACCGGCAACCTGCGCGAGCGCGAGCGCATGTGGGTCTACCGCCGCGACACCTCGCCGTGCCGCCGCTGCGGCACGCCGATCCTGGTGACCATGCTCGGCGAGCCGGGCCGCGAGCGCGCGGCCTACTGGTGCCCCAGCTGCCAGCCGGAGAGATAGCTCAGGCGGCGGAGGCCACGACGTCGCCGCTGGGGCGTCCCGCCGAGATGGGCGTGGTCGCCACGATGCCGATGGCCAGCTCCTCGATCGCTACCGCGTCGGCGACGTCACGGAGCACGTCGGAGAGCGGCAGGTCCATCGCCTCGCACAGCGACGCGAGCAGCTCGGAGGACGCTTCCTTCTGTCCCCGCTCGATCTCCGAGATGTAGCCCAGGCTGACCCGGGCCTCGGCCGAGAGCTCTCGCAGGGTCATCCCGCGCTGCATCCGGGCGCTGCGCAGCACGTCGCCGAGCAGTCGTCGGAAGATCACCATGCGCGAGGTCCTTGCTCTGGGAGAGGGCTCTGTCGAGGAAGTCGTCTGCCCCAACGCTACCCGAGGCCCGGTTCTTCCCGCAGGAGGTCCTGCAGGAGGGACAGCGCGGCCTCGCAGGTGGCCTCGCGGATCGCCCGCCGATCGCCGGTGAGGGCCAGCAACCGCGCCGCCACGTGATCAGGTTCGGCCACGGCCACCCACACGGTCCCGACGGGCTGTCCGTCCTGCATGTCCGGTCCAGCGACACCCGTCGTGGCCACGCCCCAGGTGGCGTCGAGCCGTCCGCGTACGCCGCGTGCCATCGCGACCGCGCACTCCTCCGACACCACGCCGTGCCGCTCGACGAGGTCGGGTGGCACGTCGAGCACCGACACCTTCACCCGCGTCGCGTACGACACCACGCCGCCCACGAAGCTGCGCGACGCACCGGGCACGTCGGTCAGCAGGGAGGACAGCAGCCCGCCCGTCAGCGACTCGGCAGTCGCGACGGTCTCGCCGCGCGCGACCAGTGCGTCGAGCACGCGCGCCGCGGACACCTCTGACCACACGTCGGCGAGACTAACCGCATGGCACTCCCCATCGAGGACTACGCGCTCATCGGCGACCGAGGCACCGCGGCGCTGGTCGGCAAGGACGGTTCGATCGACTGGTTGTGCCTGCCCCGCTTCGACTCCCCTGCCTGCTTCGCCGCACTGCTCGGCACCGAGGACAACGGCCGGTGGCTGCTGGCACCGGCCGACGAGGTCGAGTCCACGAACCGGAGGTACGTCGACGGCACGGCGCTGCTCGAGACGACGTTCACCACGGCCGGGGGCGAGGTCGTGCTGCTCGACCTGATGCCCACCGGCGACGGGCGCGCGGACGTCGTACGCCGCCTCACCTGCATGCGCGGCACGGTGCGGATCCGCCACGACTGGGTGGTGCGCACCGACTACGGCCGGATCCGGCCGTGGGTGACCCGCGAGCACGCCCACGGCAACGACCTCATCGTGGCGGTCGCCGGACCCGACAAGCTGATCCTGCGTGGTCCGCGCCTCCCCCGCGCCGTCGGCGGTCACCACACCGACGAGTTCGAGATGAGCGAGGGAGACGAGGTCACCTTCTCCACGACCTGGGTCCGCTCGTGGCGCGACATCCCCGAGCCGCTCGGCTTCGACGAGCGCATCGCCGCCACCATTGACGCCCAGCGTGAGTGGTCGGCGCAGTCCCCCGACGACGTGCCGCACGCCGACATGGTCCGCCGCAGCCTGCTCACCCTCCTGCTGATGACCCACGAGGAGACCGGCGGAATCGTCGCGGCGCCGACGACGTCCCTGCCCGAGGACTTCGGCGGCGAGCGCAACTGGGACTACCGCTTCTGCTGGCTCCGCGACGCTGCTCTCACCCTCGAGTCGCTGCTGAGCGCGGGGTACGAGGACGAGGCCTTCCACTGGCGTCAGTGGCTGCTCCGTGCCGTGGCCGGCGACCCCGCGGACCTGCAGATCATGTACACCGTCGACGGCGGACGCCAGCTGCCCGAGCTGGTGGTGGAGCACCTGCCGGGGTACGCCGACAGCCGCCCCGTCCGCATCGGCAACGGCGCGGTCTCGCAGCGGCAGAACGACGTCCTCGGCGAGGTGATGATCGCGCTCGAGCTGGCCCGGCAGGCCGGCCTCGACGAGACCCGCAATTCCTGGTCGCTGCAGCGGGCGCTCGTCGAGGAGCTCGCCGACCACTGGGACGAGCCCGACAACGGGCTCTGGGAGATCCGCGGCCCGCAGCGGCACTTCACCCATTCCCGCGTCATGGTGTGGGTCGCCTTCGACCGGGCCGTCAAGGCCGTCGAGGACCACGGCCTGGAGGGACCGGTCGACCGCTGGCGCGAGCTGCGCGACCGGGTCCGCGAGGAGGTCCTCGACAAGGGCTTCGACTCCGAACGCAGCACCTTCACCCAGCACTACGACACCCGCGAGGTGGACGCCTCGCTGCTCACGATTTCGCTCGTCGGCTTCCTCCCCGGCGACGACCCGCGGGTGCTCGGCACCATCGACGCCATCACCGGCGACCTCATGTCCGACGGCCTGCTCCTGCGCTACCGCACCGAGACGGGCGTCGACGGCCTGGCCGGCGACGAGCACCCGTTCCTGGCCTGCTCGTTCTGGCTGGTCTCGGCCCTCGCCGCCGCCGGTCGCCGCGACGAGGCCGCCGAGCTGATGGACCGGCTGTGCGGGCTGGCCAACGACGTCGGCCTGCTGTCCGAGGAGTACGACCCTGCGCACGGGCGGATGGTCGGCAACTTCCCCCAGGCGTTCAGCCACCTGACGCTGGTGCAGGCGGCGCTCGCGCTGCGCTGACCGGCCACGCCCCCCGCACGGCCGGAGGCCCGGTCATCGCGGACGATGACCGGGCCTCCGGGTGTGCTGTTCAGGTGTGCCTCAGCCGCGGCGCACCATGATCTTCACGACCTGCTTCGTGCCGCGGATCTTGCGGTTGCCCAGGTAGGACACCACGATCTTCTTCTTGCCGGTCTTGGCGAATGCGTCGAGACGCAGGACCGCCTTGCCCTTCGTGAGCTTGAGCTTGTAGACCTGCCCGGCGACCTTGACCTTGATCTTGCCCGTCACCTTCGAGATGCCGAGCGCGGACGCCTTGATCTTGACCTTGGTGCGGGTCTCGCCCCGGACGATGCGACCGGGCTTGGTGGTGACGTCGAGGACACCCTTGGCCTTGCGCACGTCGATCGGCAGCGAGAACGTCGTGCCGGTCGTGGGACCGGTGAACGTGAGCAGCTGCTTGCCCGTACGGGTCTTGCCCTTCAGCTTGACCGACACCGCGCTCGTGCCGGCCTCGTCGAACGGCGTCGTGGTGAGCGTGTTGTCGACCGGGGTCGGGTTGAGAGTGCGGTCGCCGACCTTGATGTTCAGCACGGAGTCACGCGCGTCGGCGGGCGAGGTCATCGCCAGCGAGGACAGCGAGAGCTTGACGTCCTGGCCGATCCGGTAGAAGCGCGGCGCGTCGGCCGGCCACGTGATGCCGACCTGGCGCTGCTCCTTGTTCACCGCGAGCGGGGTCGTCGCAGCCTTGCTCGCCATGTAGTCGACCATGGCCTGCAGGTCCACCTTGCCGGTGTCGCGCTTGCCCGTGCCGGTGCTGAAGCCGCGGAAGTTGTCGCCGCCGCTGGCCAGGAACGAGTTGACCGTCACGGAGTACGCCGTGGCGGGCTCGATGGCCTTGCCGTTGAGCCACATGCTGGTGACGCGGCTGCCCTCGGCCTTCGTGGGGTCGTAGGTAGCGAAGAAGCCCTCCGAGACACCCAGGCGGAGGAACGGACGCGTCGGGACGACGCCCTTGTCGTCACGCTGCCACTGCTGCTCGAGCACCGTCTTGATCTGCGCGCCGGTCAGCTTCATGTTGACCAGCGTGTTGGCGAACGGCTGGACGACCGCGGCCTGCTTGTAGGTCAGGTTGGCGGGGTAGCCGCCGGCCGCACCAGCCATGTCGGCGCGGAGGCCGCCGGGGTTCATGAAGGCGATCTGCGCGGTGCCGGCCTCCGGCGTGGACGTCGCCCAGCGCTGGACCTCCGCGACGAGGTTGCCGAGGGTGGACTCGCCACCTCGGTTCTCGGAGCCGTCCGCGACCTTGGCGCGGTTGAAGGGACCGGCGATCTTGCCGAGCACCCGGGCGCCGAGGACGTCTGCCTTGGCGAAGGCGGCGTCAACGATGGCCTTGGTGTTGGCGTCGACCGGGTAGAGCGGCGGGGTCGCCTTGGGACCATTGACGCTGCCGTCGGCGTTGCGGTCCGGGTCGGGACCGAAGAGCGCCAAGGTCGTCTGCGACTTGACCGCCACCGTCGAGTTGTTGGTGGTGTTGTTGTCGTCGGGGTCGGTGACGGTGAAGACGAGCTGGTTGAGGTTCGCACCGTACTGACCGGCGGAGACGACAGGGCGTCCACCGATGGTGTGGTTGTACGACAGGTGGGTGTGACCAGAGACGATCGCGTTGACGTCGGAGTCCACCCCCTTGACGATCCGACCGAAGGCCGAGTCGTCCGTGGCCGAAGAGATGTCGCGCGTGGCGGCGCCCTCGTGCACCAGCATGACAACGAGGTCTGCACCCTGCGCCTTGAGGGCGTCAGCAGCGGCGTTGGTCTCCGCGATGATGCTCGAGACCTTGATGTCGGCGATGCCGGCGGGGCTGACGAGCGACGGCAGGTCCTCGGTGACCGCACCGATGAACCCGACGTCCACGCCACCGGTAGTGGTCGTCATCCAGGTGCCGCCGTCCGAGGTGCCGGGTGAGGCCGCGACGTCGGGCAGGGCGTAGGAGTTGTCGGAGCGCTTGCGCACGTTGGCCGCGAGGTACTGCCAGGTGGCGCCGCCCTCGGGGTTGCTGGTCGCGTCGTAGGGCTTCATGACCCGGTTCACCAGGTCGGCGTAGCCGGCGTCGAACTCGTGGTTGCCTGCCGCCGAGACGGCGAGCCCGGCCTCGTTGAGCACGTCGAGGGTGGGCTTGTCGTGCTGGATGAACGACTCGAAGGTCGAGGCGCCGATCATGTCGCCGCCGGCGGCGAAGATCGTGTTGGGGTTCGCGCCGCGCAGCTGCTTCACCGCACCGGCCATGACCGACGCGATCTCGATCGGCTCGGGGTTGTTCGAGCCGGTCGGGCGGTCTGCGAGTCGCCCGTGGAAGTCGTTGGTCGCGAGGATCTGGACGTCGACAGACGTCGCTGCCTGCGCCGGTGCAGCCACGGCTACGACGGCAAGGGGGGCTGCGAGGAGCCCCGTCAGCGAGGTCGCGACGGCAAGTCGGCGACCGGATCGTGAAGCTGGCACGAGTGGCCTTTCGTCAGGGGGGTGGTGTGAGTCGGGTCACCCTAACCCTTGGCCTTTACCTCGCGGCAGAGGGAGTGCCTCGCACGGGTGAACGGCCCGGCCACCCCGTGCGGGGTGACCGGGCCGTCGTGCTCCGCGGTGGATCAGATGTACGTCCTACCGGTTCCGGGGTCCTGGGATCGACCCCTGTCGGCTGAGGCCGAGGAGGACCGGGTCGTGGTCGGACGAGCGGTACGGCCCGGCCGCGTGGAAGTCGGTGCCGTGGTAGTTGAACCGGCTGTACTCCAGCGCCAGTGACTCCCCGCCATTGATGTTCCAGATGTCGGTACCCGTCGAGCGCCGCAACGCCGACCTGTTGACGAGGATGTGGTCCAGCGAACCGGACAGGCCTGAGAACGAGTAGGAGTACTCGCCGTTGCCGAACTCCTGCTCGACGTTGGTGTAGCCGGCGCTGTACAGGATCCGCAGCGGGTCCTCCATGGCGTACGAGTTGAAGTCACCGGCCAGGACCACCGAGTCGACCTCCATCGCGGCCTGCAGCGACGCGACCCAGTCACGCAGGGCGGCGGCCTGCAGCTTGCGCGAGCCGTTGGACGCGCCCTGGCCGTCACCCGCGTCGGCGTCGCCCGGGTTGGGACCAGCGGACCCCTTCGACTTGAAGTGGTTGACCACGAACAGGAAGGGCTTCCCACCCTCGTCGGGCTTGAAGACCTGTCCCAGCGGCTCGCGCGCGTTGTCGAACGCCTCCCCCGCGTCGCTCAGGTTGCCGAGTGCGCGCGATCGGCCGACACGGTCGACACTGGCCGGCTGGTAGATGACTGCGTTGGTGATGACGTCCATGCCGCCGGCCGGAAGATCCGTCGAGGACGGGTTCGCCGCCCAGGTGCCGGCACCCGCCTGCGCGTTGAGCGCGGCCACCAGGGTGTTGGTCGCCTCGTCGGGCGTCTCGCCGAGCGTCCTGGAGTTCTCGATCTCCATCAGCCCGAGGACGTCCGCGTCGAGCGCGTTGATCGCCGAGACGATCTTGGACTGCTGGCGCTCGAGGTCCCGGGGATCCCAGGCGCCGCGCTGGTCGCAGCCGCTGTTGACGGAATTGCCGTCGCCGTCGCGGTCGCGGAACGGGGTGCATCCGCCATCGCCGACGTTGTCGTCGTTCGCGTCACCCAGCGTGGTGAAGTAGTTGAGCACGTTGAACGACGCGACCTTGAGGTCGGCCCGGCCGACCTCGTTGATCAGGGCCTCGTCGGGCGCAGCCGTGCGGGTGTTCTCGAACGTCGCAGGAGCGCCGGCGTTGCCGGGGCCGACCACGGTCGTCAGCGGCTGGAAGCGGTACGTCGGCGAGGCGGGCACGCCGCCCTCCGTGAAGATCACGTCGCTGGTGAAGGTTGCCTTTGCGCCGACGATCACCGGCGCCGTGGTGGAGATGTACGGCGGCGTGAGGGCGCCGTTCGACAGGCACGGCGTGGGGCGGCTGCCGCACACCGACGGGTTCGTCGACGTGGCCAGGAAGTTGGTCGAGGCGCCGTCGTCCAGGACGACTCCCCGGGCCAGGTTGTCCGCCTCGGTCGGGCTCGACGCGGCCGGGCCAGGCAGCTCGACCTCGGTGCGCTGGATGAGCGGCTGGGAACCCTGCGCGAGTCCTACCTCGCCGAAGTTGTTCGTGGAGAACGTGTTGGACACGGTGAAGTCGCCGGTCGGGCGATATCGCATGCCTTCGAGCGACTCCTTCGCGGCGGCAGACCGGGGCCAGGTCGCCGTGGTGGTCGTGACCACCGGCGGGACGGTGTCGCCCAGCACCGTGATGCCGGCGGGCGCGACGTTGACCTGGGTCGCGCCGGCGAACTCCGACACGGTGCCCGTGACCTCGACGTAGGTGCCCGGGGTCGTCGCGACGCTGCCGGTCGTCTGCCGCACGAACAGGCCGTCCGATGCCGTGTGGGTTCCCAGGTCGATGTTCGCCGCGCCCGTGCCGGGCGTCTGGATGTTGAACCCGAAGAAGCCCCCGCTCGGGTACGCGGCGGTGACGATCCCACGGGTCGTGACGGTGGTGCCGACGAGAGGTGACGCCGGTCCTGTGCCCTGGACCTGGGCGATGGGGATGGCTGCCGCAGCTGCAGCGGGCGAGGCCAGGGTGGCAGCGAGCGGGGTGGCGACGAGGGCGGCGACCAGTGTGCTGGCCAGGCCTCTGCGACGCCGCGAGGCGAGCGCGGATGAGCGCATGTGAACTCCGAGGGTTCAGGGGACGTGACCGAGGCATCATCACCCACGGCTCGCGCTGTGCCCACCCCTGCCCCGTGAACCCGGCGTGGCCGCTCCGCGAACTCTCCGTGGGGTCAGCCCACGCGCGGACGCTGCTTGCGGACCTCTCGGACGAACTCCCAGCCGGACCACATCGTCATGACGACGGCGGCGGCGAGCGCGACCTGGCTGATGTAGAACAGCACCTCGCCGAGCGGGCCGGGCCAGAAGTCGAAGGCCCCGCCGTGGGCGTCGCCGTGCGGCAGCGGCCAGGTCAGACCGGCGAGCGCGAAGGCCTGGAGAACGGTCTTGATCTTGCCGCTCATCGCGGCCGGGATGACGACCGACTTGAGGACCGACAGCCGCAGCAGGGTCACGCCCCACTCGCGCAGCAGCACGACGATCGTGACCCACCACCAGATGTCGCCCACGAGCGAGAGGCCGATGAAGGCCATGCCGGTAATCGCCTTGTCCGCGATCGGGTCGGCGATCTTGCCGAAGTCCGTGATGAGGTCGTGCTTGCGGGCGAGGTCGCCGTCGATCTTGTCGGTGATCATCGCGACGGCGAACAGGGCGAACGCCACCCAGCGCCAGAGCGGGTCGTCGCCGCCGTCGTGCAGCAGCGCCCAGCCGAAGAGCGGCACCATCGCGATGCGCAGCACCGTCAGCACGTTGGCGATGTTCCAGTTCGAGACCTGGCGCGGCTCCGTGCTGGTCGGCTCGCTGATCGGGTCGGTCATCCGGTCGCTCCGTCCACTCGCGCGATCAGGTCGACGCCGTCGGTCCCGACGACGGTGGCAGCCAGCAGGTCGCCGACGCGAGCGTCACCGGCGCCGGTGAGCGACGTCGTACCGTCGACCTCAGGCCCCTGGTGTGCGGCGCGCCCCTCGACGGTGCCGTCCTCGACGGACTCCACGAGCACGACCACCTGCTCGCCGACGCGCTCCTCGGCCCGCTGGGCGTTGAGCTCCTCGACGAGCGCGGTCACGTGCTCGGTGCGGGCGCGGATCTCGTCCTCGTCGAGCTTGAGGTCGTCGGCGAAGGCGGCGGCCTCGGTGCCGTCCTCGTCGGAGTAGCCGAAGACGCCGGTGACGTCCATCCGGGCGGCCTCGAGGAAGTCGCACAGGGTCTGCAGGTCCTCGTCGGTCTCGCCGGGGAAGCCGACGATGACGTTGGACCGTACGCCGGCCAGTGGGGCCTGCGACCGGATCCGCTCGAGCAGGTCGAGGAAGCTCTCGGGGTCGCCGAAGCGCCGCATCCGGCGCAGCACCGTGGCGCTCGCGTGCTGGAAGGACAGGTCGAAGTAGGGCACGACGCCGGGGGTGTCGGCGATGGCCTCGATCAGGCCTGGACGCGTCTCGGCGGGCTGGAGGTAGGAGACGCGTACGCGCTCGATGCCGTCGATGCCGGACAGCTCGGGCAACAGCGTCTCGAGGAGCCGCAGGTCGCCGAGGTCCTTGCCGTAGGACGTGGAGTTCTCGCTGACGAGGAAGAGCTCCTTGACGCCCTGCGTGGCCAGCCACTGGCCCTCCTGGAGGACGTCGCTCGGCCGACGGCTGACGAACGAGCCGCGGAAGCTCGGGATCGCACAGAACGAGCATCGGCGGTCGCAGCCGCTGGCGAGCTTGAGCGGTGCCATCGGGCCGGCGTCGAGGCGACGGCGTACGGCACGGGGTCCGGTCGCCGGTGCGCCGGCACCGATGTCGGTCACGTCCGCGACCTCGACCTGGTGGCCCGGCACCGAGATGGTGGAGGCGTCGCGCTCGGTCGGCGTGATCGGGAGCAACCGGCGCCGGTCGGACGGCGTGTGCGGGTGGTGCACCTCGCCTCCGACGATCGCGCGCAGCTTGGCCGCGATGTCGGGGTAGTCGTCGAAGCCGAGCACAGCATCGGCCTCGGGCAGCGACTCGGCGAGGTCCTTGCCGTAGCGCTCGGCGAGGCAGCCGACTGCGACGACAGCCTTCGCCCGGCCACCGTGCTCCACCTTCAGGTCCGCAGCCTGGAGCAGGGTGTCGACGGAGTCCTTCTTGGCCGCCTCGACGAAACCGCAGGTGTTGACCACCACGGTGTCGGCGTCCTCGGCGTCGGCGACCAGCACGAAGCCACCCGCCTCCAGGCGCCCGGCCAGCTCCTCGGAGTCGACCTCGTTGCGCGCGCAACCGAGCGTGACGACCGCGACCTGGAGCGGCGCGGGAGTCTCGACGGCGGGGGTCTCGGATTCGGTGGTGGTCATCGCACCGTGAGTATGCCGGTTCGCCGTGTGCGGACCCGCAACGACGGTGCGGTGAGCAGCCTCACCCGGCGCCTGCGAACCTCTCCACAGGTCCCGTTCCGGTCGTGGCCGACTGTCGGTGGGCTTCCGTAAGATCGAACACATGATCGACACGCTGCAGCAGGTTCAGGAGGTAGGTGAGGTCGAGGACCTCACCGCCTCCGAGCTGCTGTCAGCCCTGCGCGAGCGCCGCGCCACCGAGAACCGCGCAGCCGCCGATCAGCTCGACCTCGCCGCCCGGTGGGCCGACCTCCACCCGCCCGAGTCGATCCACTCTGCGGCGGCGTTCACGGTCCCCGGCTGCGAGCACGAGGAACCCATCGCCGGCGAAGGCTGCCCGCTGGTCGCGGAGTTCTGTGTCGCCGAGCT